>NZ_LJJE01000064.1 GCF_001854765.1 Vibrio sonorensis
ATTTAGCGGTCGATACTGACACGCATGAACTCATTGCCGCTGAATTAAGCTTGTCGAATGTGACCGACGGTGAAGTGTTACCGAATTTACTCAAACAGACCCGCAGAAGAATCAATGAAATATCAGGCGATGGCGCTTACGATACAAGGCTGTGCTACGAAGCTATTCGCATCAAACGAGCCGTCCCACGCATACCACCGCGAAAAGGCGCTGCTTTTTGGGAGCGAGGTCATCCACGTAATCTAGCGGTAGGTTGCCAGAAGCTATATGGTTCAAACAAGCATTGGAAAAAGAGGGACGGCTACCATAAGCGTTCACTCTCAGAGACTGCGATGTTTCGTGTGAAGAAACGACTCGGTGGCACATTAAGCCTAAGAAATGACAATGCTCAGGTTGGCGAGACTTATGCCATGATAAAAGCACTAAATAAGCTGACGGGGCTAGGTATGCCTAAAACGACAGTGATCGCCTAATGGTTAGCCATTTTAAGTACGTTTTTACCTGAATTCGAGTTAGGAAACAAAGCC
>NZ_LJJE01000065.1 GCF_001854765.1 Vibrio sonorensis
TTTTTCCCTCGTTAACTGATTAGTTGTTTTAGTGTTGGGTGCTTGTCTTTATGCCAGTAGCAAGAATGTGGCACCGTAACGACCTGCTCACCATTTTTATAAACGGTTACTTCCATCGGATAACAGTCATCAATATCAATGAATTCACGCATAGCTTTAAGCGTTCCAAATTCGTGAACTTCATCTTTGTTCGGATCATCAAAGCAACGGTTAACCTCAAATGTGAAACGCATGAATT
>NZ_LJJE01000066.1 GCF_001854765.1 Vibrio sonorensis
TATGTCTCGCTCTTCTGTTACTCGCTGCAATTCCTTTTTAAGTCGACGAATTTCAGCACTTTCATCAGATTGAGCTTGGTATTGTGAGGAGTTAGGACCATAGCGTTTAACCCACGCATACAAACTATGGCTCGTTGTTCCAAGTCGCGCTGCAACATCAGCCACGCTATGACCTTTTTCAGTCACTTGTTTGACGGCTTCAATTTTAAATTCTTCTGGATATCTCTTGCTGCTCATAAGCACCTCTCTATTAGTCATTTTGTCTAACTAAAAGGTGTCTATCAAGTCGGTGGCTATTCA
>NZ_LJJE01000067.1 GCF_001854765.1 Vibrio sonorensis
GCTCTCAGAGAGGGAAAATATGAAAGAAAAATCACTCCATATAGAGGACAGAGGTGGTCAAAAGCACCTCATAAAGTCTTACGAAAACCGAGATGAAAAAACCATTTTTTTACTGGTTTCGGGCTGCTTGGTAGTTAGATTTGATTATTTCGTAATTGATGAAGGTGAAATTGAGTTGCGTATGTTTATGAATGAAACACCAGTAGCATCCCTTGAGTTAGAGTTGTCTGCTATTGATGAAATTCGCAACGTTTGGAAGCAGTGAGGGAAAAAAGCATGTCAAAAGCGTTGCTTGATGATGCGGTTTTAAAACTGATAGACGCAAAACTTGCGCTTAATGGCAGTGTGACCAGTAAAGACGTTTATCGCCACCTTGGGCTTGGTAGGCAGAAAGTTAGCAAGGTATTTCAAGATTACTTAGCGGCCAATCCCGACTCTATGGTTTATGTGCCTGCAAAACGAAAATACATAGCATCCCCAGACTTTAAACCACACTTTCTTGGTGACACAAAAGCGGGTGAGTTTGTCGATGCATTAATCACGGTTTTTGGAACATTCACGAACAACGAAAAATCAGGGGAATAGATGCCGAGACTTAGCAAAGAGCGCGCAGATGCAAGAGTAAAGGTTTTGCTTCATGCTGCGGCATGGATTGAAGATCAGGCTACAGGAGCAAGTAGTTCAGAAACTTTCGAAAATGAACTGGAAGATTTCGATCTGCTTTGCTCAGAAGCAGAAAAGCTCGCCAAAAAACTACGACTCGATGCAAAAAAAATTGAAGCGCGTTTAGTAAACGAAACTTAGAGGGAAATTCGTGCTGTCATCCAGTGAACGAGCAAAAAGAGTAGTTCAAAAATACTGCGATAAAACAGGGTTTTTGACGCCACAATCCCAAGCCGCACAAACACTTGAAAAGTTAGTTTCAGAAGCACTTGAACAGCATGTTTTTGATGCTCTTCAAAGTAGAAAAAAGGCTACCAAACAATCAGCACTTGTAGAGTTTGAAACCAAATTTGCTGATTATCTTGGTGACGACAGTTTAGATAGTGAATAAGGGGAAATGTAGCCATGTCTCAGAAGCTTACTTACTCAGCACGTACTAACGAACATGAAGACCACATAGTTCTAGTGTGTACCGCCGAGAGCGGGGATGTTAGCGAAATAGCGCATGAACTATATCACACAGAAAATGACGTCGAGTTTGAGGCTTTGCCGTATGAGGTCGGAACGACAGAGTTTGATGTAATGATGGAAGAGTTAGAGCGATTACGCGCTGAACTATACGGAAAGCGCAAGAGACAGCCTTTTCCAGAACTCAACAAAGACTGTATTCAGCGAGTCGTACAGCTTAATAGAAGCATCCAAAATAAAGCGGGTGAGCTTTTCCCAGAGGGGACTCTAATGGTCGTTACGCAAAGACATAAGCGTGACAAGGAAGTGTCAATTAGACCTCTGAACGGCTCAATTCGCGTGAGTGAAGATGCTTGCAACTTCTTAGGTGATAAAGATGATTTTGGATTTTCACCACAACAATGATTTTTAAGGGGAATATATGGCAGGAATTTACGCAGGGTTTGACGTTGCTCAGATGCTTAATGCACTACAACGTTTTGCTATCGATGTTCGCTTGACGTCTGACGGTAACGCAGAAGAATGGACGCTGTACGTGTACTGTGATGAGTTTGGTGAGTATCACGAATCAGGCTCTCTTTTCCGAATCGTGATGAAAGCGTTTCAGCCTTACTTAGAAAAGGCCAAACATGAAAGAAAAGAGCTGAGTGATCAGTTGGGTGGCTTATTTACCACAGAGCAATCGTAAGGGGA
>NZ_LJJE01000068.1 GCF_001854765.1 Vibrio sonorensis
TTGGATTTGATTGAATCGTCGTGTTGGCGTTGAAGCTGACTTACTGCGTTGCTCACATACCTAAGTATGTTGCGCGACTGGTGTCATCATCTTCTTAGCCAAGCACCTAGCTCAATCAAACCAAAGGATTCAAATACCAGACACGTGAATGTGTAGAGAACATAAGCTTTCCAGATTTAATAAACCTTCCTAGCTACATAGGTAGCGCAGGAATAAGGTTCGATAGCAAGGCAGTTTGTGAGTCGAGCAAGGGAGTTTACATCAGTAAATGACCGAGCGAGAGAGCAAACTAACACAGCTAGCGAGGCTTATCACCAGCGGAAGTTTTATAACAAAA
>NZ_LJJE01000069.1 GCF_001854765.1 Vibrio sonorensis
TTACTGGACTAATTTCACGGTAAATAGACAAAAGCCTCGCAATAGCGAGGCTTTTTTGTACTCGCTACCCGTTAAGTTTTACGCAAAAAAAAGCCGACATAAAGTCGGCCGGAAACACCTTAGCGGTTAGGCGTATTCGTCATACGCTCGTTGTAATTCTTAATTATTAGAAACGATAAACAGAACTTCTACACGACGGTTACAAGCTTTACCTTGCTTAGTTCTATTGGTACATGCTGGCACGTATTCACCGTAGCCACGCGTGAAGATAGAGTGCATTGCGACATTATTGCGAACCAAATTTTGTTTAACTGCCTTTGCGCGCTTTTCCGACAGCGTATCATTAAAGCTTGGCGCTCCAGTGCTGTCCGCATGACCGTCAATCACAATATCTATACCCGGTTCGGTGGAAAGATACCTCCCCATCATATCGAGCCAATATTGAGATTCCGAGGATACACGAGCAGAACCGGTATTAAATTTGATGGTATCTTTCAGCTTAACCATTACGTGGTTGCCGGGTAATAACTCGTAGTCAACACCGTTAGAAGTTAGAAATTTTTGTAGTGAGTCGTAGCTATGAGTTCGGCTCTGTCCAAATGGCCCTTTAACACCGGAATTTGATGCGATAGTCGCTTCGCCCCATTTAGGATTTCGAACATCTAAATCCCCTTTAGGAGCAACATCTAACATATTATCGCCAAACAGAAGTGATTCAGTAGGAAGTGTACCGCATCCTGTTAGAATAAGTGTTAAACATAAGGCCAAGTGTTTCATTTTTTCACCGTCATCTTTGTATTCTCGCTACATGTTCTTTATCGGCCGTGCGGCGAATACTTTAGCTCCTTAAATAAAATATAGATCTATATCACAAAACCTCTACAAGGCTGGCTAGACTTAACTCTTAGATAACTTTTACACCTATTTTTTGTGGATACTGCTACTCCTTTAGTTAAAGTCAGGCTAAAATTTATCTCTTAGTTTTGACGCCAAATCGAGGCACTTTCTCTATGAAAATTAAAGCGTTCTCTTTCGTTTTTGTTTTGTTAACCCTTCTGTTCACCACTGGATGTGGTTCCGACAATACACCAAAACTCGGAGAGCAATATCAAACCTTGCCCGTTGATCTTTCCGAATACAATCTGGCGCCGGTTACCGAAGTTTTTTCACTGACCTGTGGTCACTGCAGAAGCATGGAATCCGTTATCCCTCAGCTTGAAACTTTAACCTCAGAGCCTATTGGTAAGGTGCACGTTACCTTCAATGAAAGTGCGCGCGTCGCAGCAATGATGTATTACACCGCGGAAATGCAATTGGGTGGAACACCTCCACATGACTTTATGGAGGAACTGTTTGCAGCGGTCCAATTGAACGACGGCTCAACTCTTGAAGAGAAACAGGTGGCAATTGAGAACGTCTATAAAAAGTACGACATCGCTAGCCCCTATCAATTAGACAAAGAGCAACAGACAGCGCTTTTCGCTTTGGTGGCTAAAGCTTCGGAAATTTCCGTTAAAGGACAAATAAACTCAGTGCCTACCTTTATCGTGGGAGGCAAGTATATGATCCTTACTTCTGGACATTCCAGTGTCGAAGCTATGGCAGAAACAATTAACTATTTAAACGCTCAACAATAACCAATGGTAAGTTTCAATGACTAAAATAATTTTTCCTATCGTCATAATAGTTCTGGCTGCATTTTTCGTTTACCGGACTTGGAGTAATAACAAAGCAGGTGAAGAAAACCTCGCTCTTGGCCAAGCTTCTTACTTGAAAATGGCAAAAAGGAAGGGGTGATTACCACTGAGTCTGGCCTTCAATACGAAGTACTGAGCAAAGGCAACGGCACCGAGCACCCAACGGCAACCAGTAAAGTAAAAGTTCACTACCACGGCACTTTGATTAACGGCAACGTATTTGATAGTTCTGTAGAGCGCGGTGAGCCAATTGCCTTTGGTCTGAATCAAGTAATCAAAGGCTGGACGGAAGGAGTTCAACACATGGTTGAAGGCGATAAGTTCCGTTTCTATATTCCTAGTTCGCTGGCCTATGGCAAAAGTGGTACCGGACCGATTCCGCCCTCAGCAACACTGATATTCGAAGTCGAATTGCTTGAAATTCAGTAAAGAAAAACCGCCTTTCGGCGGTTTTTTTCTATTTAATCTTCTCTTGAACGTATTTTTTACTCACGTCAATAACTGCAACGTCCTTAAAAAAACTTCGGCCAAGAAGGATTGGGAACTCAAGATGTGTCCTGTCCGCCAAGGTAAACTCTGTCTTTTCTTTTAGATCGCCAATTTGAATCCAGCCGACCACAACAGCTCGCTTGTTTGCTTTGTCACTTGAGGACTGTTTGATTTTTGCCCAACGCTGAACGGGCAGCGCTATCTCTTTACTCTTTTTCCCTGCGTGTTCAAGCTTAAACTTCACCCAGTCTTTGCCATCTCTTTCAAAGGCGATGATTTCAGTGGCACTGATTGACGACGTAGTAGCTCCGGTATCAATACGCGCCTTAAAACTCTGCTCTAAGCCGGGGATATAAACCCACTCCTGTTCACCTAAAATAAGCTTTCCATCACTGGTCTTCTTCTGGATTGCTGGCGGTTTGGGTTTTACTTCAGGCTTCACCTCTGGTTCAGGTTTTGGCTCAGGAACGACTTCTGGTTTCGTATCTGGTGTAACTTCTGGTGTTGTTTGCTCTGCTTTCGAATCTGTGTTCTCGCTTGCGTCCTGCCCTGTCTGTGCGCAAGCGATTAGTGTACTACTAAGAAGGATGGGCAGCAGTGTTTTCCATGTATTTTTCATTGGGTCCTCTAACAATTACACCACTAGATTTTCAAATCACAAGAATAACTATGAGACGAAAACTACTCACAAATTGTAGTTTCAAAAGCGATAAAAAAGGCCGTTATCACGCAACGGCCTTTTAGAATCATTTTTAGTTGACTTTAACTATAGCATCCGCGACATACGAGATATCTTTTTCCGTCAACCCAGCAATATTTATGCGGCCATCTCCAACCCCATAAATACCAAACTCTTCACGCAAGCGCGCCATTTGCTCTGGTGAATAGCCTAACATAGTGAACATACCTTTGTGATGTTCGATGAAATCAAATTGAGAACTGCCGTGAATATTTCTCAGTTCTTGGCACAAAGAGGCTCTTAAACTCACAAGTCTTTGTTGCATCTCGGATAATTCAGCGCGCCATGTCTTGGTCAACGTCTCGTTTTGCAGAATCGTTTTCACTAATGCTGCACCGTGATCTGGTGGCATTGTATAGGTCGATCTCGCCAGCGTCATAAGCTTGCCTTTCGCATTGCCAACGTCTTTCTGAGACTTACCGACAACAATCGCCGCACCAGTGCGTTCTCGATACAGGCCAAAATTCTTTGAACAAGATGTGGTGATAAGCATTTCTTCAACGTTGTTGGCCATGTGTTGTAGGCCCAAAGCGTCTTCCTCTAAGCCATCGCCAAACCCTTGATATGCGATATCGACAAATGGAGTAAAACCTTGTTTAGTAGCGAGTTCCGTTATGGCTTTCCACGCTGAAAAATCGATGTCTGCACCAGTTGGGTTATGGCAACAACCGTGAAGTAATACCACGTCGTCTTTACCAGCATGGCTCAAATCTTCCATCATCTGTTCAACATTCACCTGCTTGGTATCTGCGCTGAAATAACGATAGAACTTTACCTCTAACCCCGCAGCTTCCATGACTGGTTTATGGTTAACATAGCTGGGATTAGAAATCCAAACACGGGTATTTGGTTGAGCAACTTTCATTAAATCGCCCAACATGCGCAGTGCACCACTCGCTCCCGGTGTTTGAATAGCCGCAACGCGATCCATTGCTGACGTTCCTTTTAGCAGCAAGTCAACCATACTCTGATTGAACTCTTCACAGCCAGCAAGCCCAACGTAAGATTTGGTCGTCTGGTTGGCGATAACAACGTCTTGTGCTTCTTTTATCGCTTGCATTACTGGTGTTTCACCAGCACTGTTTTTATAAACTCCTATGCCTAAATCTACCTTTTCCTGACGAGGATCTTGGCGATATGCAACCGTTAGAGAAAGAATGGGATCTAATGCTGGAGTTGGTAAGTGTGAGAACATGAAAGTCACAACCCTTTGAAATTCAAGATTCGAAAACAGCTAACAAGTTAACATGCTCGCGTCTGAAAACCGAATGGAAATTTTAAATATTTGTTAACTGATTAAATAGCAATCAGAAGTGATCAAACGTGTGAATAATTTGGTTTGCACTGCCGCGCCATTTCAAAGAAGGGTCCGCTTCACATTGGACAAATTTTCCATCGATCAATGTATCGATAAACTGAATGACTTCAAGTTGCGCTTCGTCTAGTTCATCCAGTTTGTACCCTGTCCACACCCAAATGTCTTTACCCGGGCACTCCTCTCGTACGCGTTTGACCAAATTTAATACGTGGGGCACGTTTGCCGGGTGAAGCGGGTCACCTCCCGAAAGAGAAAGTCCACGTCTTTTAATACGCGTATCGTTCAGATCAGCGATAATTCTGTCTTCGGCTTCTTGCGTAAAAAGATCGCCGGAATCTAACCTTTGCGTCGCTTGGTTGTAGCAGCCTCGGCACTGATGGATGCAACCAGCAACAAACAGTGTGCATCTGGTTCCCGGTCCGTTGACAACATCAACTGGGTAGTATTGGTTGTAATTCATAGTGTTAAAAGAGGCCGCATAGTTTGCGGCCTTGTAAAGTTATAAATGTTTTACTCTTCGCTTAACTTCTTCTTGTTTTCCGAAGTTAAATGGCCTTGCATCTGGGCTACCTAGATAGCCACATACTCGCCGTGTAACCGAAACTTTAGTGGAGTCATGGTTGCCACAACTCGGGCAAGTGAAACCTTTACTCGTACAGTCAAACTCACCGTTAAATCCACATTCATAACACTCATCGATTGGGGTGTTGGTTCCGTAGTAAGGAACGCGGCTATAAGCGTAGTCCCAAACGTTTTCTAATGCTTCCACGTTTTTCTGCATATTCGGGAACTCACCGTAACAGATAAATCCGCCACTAGAGACTTCTGGGTAAGGGAGCTCAAAATCGATTTTATCGTATGGGTTAACCTTCTTCTCTACGTCCAAGTGGAAACTATTGGTGTAGTAACCCTTGTTGGTTACACCATCAATAACCCCAAACTCTTTGGTATCAATTCGGCAGAAACGGTTACATAGGTTCTCACTAGGCGTACCGTACAAGCTAAATCCATAGCCCGTTTCGTCCGCCCACTCGTTTACGCGAGCTTTCAGGTATTTAACCACTTCAACAGCTTTTTCGCGCAACTCTGTACTGTCGTAAACGTGTGTTGAGTCGCCATACAGTGCGTTGATAGTCTCATGCAGGCCAATATATCCAAGTGAAATTGATGCACGTCCATTTTTAAAGATTTCAGAAATTGCATCGTCTGCTTTAAGTCTGACACCGCACGCCCCTTCCATATACAAGATTGGGGCAACGCGTGCGCGCACATTTTCCAAGCGGCTAATACGAGTTTCCAGCGCTTTGCGCGCAATGGCTAAACGCTCGTCCAAAATCTGCCAGAAACGGCTTTCATCTCCTTGTGCCTTAAGCGCTATACGTGGCAAGTTGAGGCTAACCACCCCTAAGTTGTTTCTGCCTTCGTGAATAAGTTCGCCATTTTCCTCATAAGTGTTAAGGAAACTACGACAACCCATTGGCGTTTTAAATGAGCCAGTCACTTCTACTACTTTTTCGTAGTTAAGAATATCTGGGTACATGCGCTTACTCGCACACTCTAGTGCCAACTCTTTGATATCGTAATTAGCATCACCAGGCTTGTGGTTTAAGCCGTCTTTAATAGCAAAAACCAATTTCGGGAACACTGCAGTTTTTCTATTCTTGCCTAAGCCAGCAATGCGGTTTCGCAAAATAGATTGTTGAATCAGACGTGAACCCCAACTTGTACCAAGTCCAAAACCAAAGGTCACGAATGGCGTTTGGCCGTTAGCAGTGTGTAAGGTATTCACTTCGTATTCCAGAGACTGAAATGCGTCGAAACACTCTTTTTCCGTACAGCTTCGCGCATACGCCTGTGGATCGTGAATATCCCACTCTTGAGCCGTTTCTAGGTGCTTGTCGTAACTTGTCATTACATAAGGCTCTAGCACTTCATCGATGCGGTTAATGGTCGTACCGCCGTAGATATGGCTTGCCACTTGAGCGATGATTTGCGCAGTAACCGCCGTTGCCGTTGAAATCGATTTTGGTGTGTCGATTTCGGCGTTGCCCATTTTAAAACCGTGTGTAAGCATGCCTTGTAGATCGATTAGCATACAGTTAAACATTGGGAAAAATGGCGCGTAATCAAGATCGTGGTAATGGATATCACCATCTTCATGTGCTTGAACGACATCTCTTGGCAGGATATGTGTCTTGGCGTAGTGCTTCGCTACAATCCCTGCTAACAGATCTCGCTGGGTTGGAATAACCTTACCGTCTTTGTTTGCGTTTTCATTGATTAGGTCGAGGTTGCTCTCTTCAATCAAACCCTCGATCTCTCGAGTGAGTGCACTCTGTTTTTCACGAGCGATATCTCTATCGTGTCGATATTCGATATAAGAACGAGCAAGTGCTTTGTATGGCCCTTGCATTAATTCATTTTCTACTAGGGTTTGGATTTCGTGAATATGGACTTCGTCCTGTTCATCGAGTTTCAACTGTACTGCAAGGGCGACATTAAGCGCGTAAATGGCGGTCTCTTTATCGATATGCGTTGAAGCTGCTTCTACTGCTGATTGAATACGATCCCTACTGAAAGGCGCTCTCGAACCGTCGCGCTTAATTACGATGGGTTTCACGATTTCTCCTTACCCTTAGTATACTCACAGAGTTATCCACAAACACACTATATGGGGTTATTTTTTATCCGACTGACACTATATATTGTGCCCGTATTTATAGTCCTTAACTATTTTCAAGCATTGATTTAGATCAATAAAGTTGGAGGCAGGATGAAGATCAAATCGATCTTGTGGCTCTTGATCTCACATCAAAAGAAATGAATGAAAATCTTAAAAATGAGCGTTTTTGGGGTTGCAATTTCTTCATCCCTTGTAAAATAAAGGACTCAGTGTTTTGGGCTATATATTGATGACTAAATTGAAAAATCTTTGTTTAATAATTGTTTTCACTACTTTTATCCACAGCAGTGCGGTATTTGCACAAAACTCTGTAAAATTAATGAGTTGGAACATCGAGTGGCTGGCTAGCCAATCCGGTTCAACCCCAATTCAAGCTAAAAGGACGGAAAATGACTACCAAAAACTCGCTGAGTACTTCTCTACAACTCAACCTGATATTTTGGCATTTCAAGAAATCAACGATATAAAAGCAATACAAAAGGTGGTGGGAAGTGATTATGCGATCATATTGTCAGATCGAGCCGATCAATCCTTTCGCTCTAACCAGTTCAACGGTATAAACCAATACACTGGCTTCGCAGTCAACAAAGCGTTCACTGTTAGCAACCGAAAAGACCTCATCCTAGATTCTCGTCCATCAAGCAAACTGCGTTTTGCTAGCTATCTTGTAGTAGAGACCGAATCTAACCAAACACTTCACTTGCTCTCTGTACATCTCAAAGCGGGGTGCAGTGGACGCTTTAAAAGCAGTAACAACTGTCACATCTTAAAAAAACAAGGAGAAGAGCTTAACGATTGGATACGAAAAATGGACAAACAGAATCAAAACTACATGGTGCTTGGCGACTTCAATCACAATCTCAGCTACCCCAAAGATTGGTTATGGGAAATTTTAGTCAAAGGATCTCGCTCCAAACTAGCCACTTACCACACAAAAGCAGAGTGTAAAGTGAGGTCTCGTAAGAACCCAAATAAGACCCACCAATTTCGTTCTTTAATTGATCACATCATTGTGTCTCCATCGATAGAGACTAACAAGCCAGTGCAGACGGTGTTTACAAGCCACGACGTTTTGACGCACAAACTTAGCGACCACTGCCCTCTCAATATTGAAATTTCACTTCCCTAGGATAAAGAAGAATGGTTTCCCCGTCAGTTATACCGCTTCTAACACGTCCCTGTTCTCCCAACTCGATAAGCCGGCGATGAACACTGCCGTTCTCTATGACATAAACATAATCCAGTTGTCCTACTTTAATCAGAGCGTTTTCCGGTACCCTAAGTACATTCACTTCCCTTTCTCTAACCGAGACACTGGCATATGTTCCTGGGTAGACCTGAACATTGTGGTCGTAATCAACCTTAACAATAAAACTTCGTGATCCGTCGTCGGCCGCTGGAGTGATTTCTACTACGTTGCCTATAAAGTGGCTTTCACTTCTTGGCAAGTTAACCTTAATGGGCGTGTTTATCTCGATGTAAGGCATACTAGATTCGGCAATATCTGCTTTTACTTGAAGACTTTCAGGATTGTACATTGCAAGAATTGGCATCCCAGGTGTCGAGGTTTCACCCTTATAGGCGCGCTTTTCAGTTATGACGCCATCAAACGGCGCGGTCAATATACTAAAACCAAAGGTCGCTTTTACCTGACGCAACTGGGCTCGGATCTTTTGCAAATTTGCCGAGTCGATCTTGAGTTGGTTTTCCGCCCTATCGAAATCAGACTCTGAAACGAGTTTCTTTCCCCTCAGCTCTGAGAGGCGTTTAAACTCCTTTTCAGAGGTGAATAAACGCGCTTGAGCTGCGACAAGGGCTTGCTCTTGTTGTACTACGTTCGCATCGAGGTCTTGATTCTCTAGCCGAACGAGAATATCACCAGCCCGAACCGTATCGCCAACACTAACCAAAACATCCGAGATTTTTGCAGTAATTCGACTGGCAATGTTAGCTTGTTGCGCCGCAACAACTGACGCGGGAAAGTCGCGATAGGTAAATTCTTGTTCAGACACTAAGGTCATCGCTTTCCCCTGTGCAAGCTGATCTGTAACGTCTAGCCTACTTTCCCTTCCATCAACCTTTTCATTAAAGCTACCAGACATGTAGGCAAACACCAGAGCTAAAAACCCAAACGATAACAATGCGTGTAGCCATTTTTGTTTAAGCATGCTCAACTCCTTCTCGGTTCTGTTGCTCGTCTGAATATGCGAGGTGATAGACGAGCGGTATGACAAATAATGTAAATACCGTCGAGGCGGCAATACCAAAGATGATTGCCCAAGCCAAGCCGTTAAAAATAGGGTCTAGCGTAATGACCAAATTGCCTAATAATGTCGTACCAGCAGTCAGTAGTATGGGGCGCATTCTGACGCTTCCTGCCTGAAGTAACGCCTCTTTCAGTTCCAAGCCTTTATTTCTGGACTGCTCAATGAATTCAATAAGAACAAGTGAGTTCCGTACAACAATACCTGCCAGTGCAATCATCCCTATCATGGCCGTTGCGGTGAAAAGCGCAGGATTGGTGTAGTTTCCAATGGGTTGAGCAAGAGTATTCAATAAGTAGAAACCTGGCATTATTCCGATCACCGTTAATGGAATCGCTAACATAATAATGCCAGAAACGGCCGGTAAACCGGTTTGAATCAAGATGACAAGAAAAACCCCTAACAATGCCGCACCGTATGCTAGACCAAGATCTATAAAGACATCGATAGTGATTTTCCATTCTCCCTCACCACTCCAAACCACATCTATGTCTTCGTCGACAGACAACCTATCCCCGCCCCGTTATTTAAATAGTGTCGACTTTTCACTGGAACAAACTCTGAACCTACCTCTCTGTTTTGGTCGGCAATAAGGTCAGACACAACTTCACCGGGGACTCTACCAATGGGTTCTGCGTAAACGTAAACAACAGGGCGCAAATTTTTGTGATATATGGGCTTATTTGCCGCTTCTTTTACGAAATAACCTAACTCAGAAAGTGACACCATAGGCTGCGGAGCATCGGTCAAACCTTGAGGTGTGGTCTCTTTGACCACACCGCTTCGCCCTCTTACTTGTAACTCCAGAAGTTTACTTAGGTTATCCCGTAAAGAGCGAGGTAGCTTTAGGATCACGGGCAAGGGATTGACCTCTTCCTCGTCTGCTAAATAAGCGACTACTTTTCCACCTACCGCGCTTGCTAGAACGTTATTAACATCAGATACCGATATTCCTGATAGCGCCGCTTTTTGCTGGTCGACTTTAAACCGCCATGTTTCCAAATGTTGATCTGAGCTTACATCAACCTCAGACACGTGTTGCTCAGATTTCAATCGATTAGCTAGTTGATTCGCTGCTGCTTCAATGTCTGCATAGCTCGTTGTTTCTTGTCCGTAGACTTCTGCAACAATCGTCGCTATCACTGGGGGGCCGGGAGGGAGCTCTACTAATTTAACTTTGGCATTGTGTCTTAGGGCTATCTTTTCAATTTGAGGTCTAAGCCTAGTCACTATTTCATGGGACTGTGTAAAGCGTTCCAACTTATCAGCAAGCACAACGCGAACCTCTCCTTGATTGCCTTTTGCTCGCAAAAAGTAGTGGCGAATCATTCCATTAAAGTCCATAGGGGAAGCTAAGCCAGCAAAACCAGAAACGCTTTCCACTTCAGGTTCCGTTACCAAATAGTCGGATATCGACTTAAGAACAATATTAGTGTCGGTGAAACTGCTGGTTTCAGGCAAGTCGACCACGATTTGAAACTCGTTTTTATTGTCGTAAGGTAAAAGCTTAAGTGGAACTAAACGCAATGCAGGCAAGGCAGCTGCAACGATAAATAGCAGTGCTACAACAACGAGAAATCCCCAAGACAAACGTCTTCGATCTAATAACAGAGAAAGCAGTTTTTGATAATTTTGAATTAGCCAAGAATCCTCTTTGGCCTTTGCTTTGCCTGTGGCTTGAGAAGTTTACCCGCCAACCAAGGTGTGATCATAAAGGCAACGAGTGTACTAAACAGAACACTAATCGGTACATTAAAAGCCAAAGGTCCCATATATGGGCCCATCATACCTGATATAAAAAACATCGGTGTAAACACAATGACTATCGCAACAGTAGACATGAGCAATGCGCCGCGTATCTCGTTCATCGCCGATACAATGGCGTTAGTGGCAGAGTAGTTTGATTTGCGAAGATACCGTTCAATGTTATCAATACTGGCAATCGGATCATCGACAATAAGTCCCAAGGACAAAATTAACGCAAATAGTGTTACACGATTAATAGTGTAACCAAATAACCAATCAACACCCAAGGTCGCACCGTAACTTACAGGTATCGCTATCGCCACCACCATTGCTGAACGCCAGTTCAACGTTAGGCCCACAAAAACAACGACCGTTACAACCGCTATACCCAAGCTAGTTACTAGGTTGTTAACTTTGTCAGACGCGGTCTGACCATAGTCCCTGATTATTGCTATCTTAACGCCTTCAGGTAACTGGTTTTCAGCCAAATTCGCAAGGTGTCTATTCACCTGTTTTGAAACCGTTACCGCATTTGCTCCTTTCTGCTTTGCTATTGAAATGAACACTGCGGGTTTCTCAAGCAAGTCATCTCTCGTCCGATACCATGTATCTTTTAACAAAGAGCGAGCGCCATCTTTCACCTTGGCAATATCTCTTAAGTAAACTGGATTTCCGTTGTTCACTGAGATAACAAGGTTTTCTACATCTTGTGAACTTTCTAACCAACTACCGCTTTCAAATTGATAGTTGATACCCCGCTCTCGGATGTCGCCAATTTGCCGTAGGTCGTGACTAACATTAAAAGCAAATTCAAGATCATCTATAGTAACTTGATGAGCTGCCATCGCCGTTGCGTTTAGTTCAATATTGACAGTTCTTGGCTCTCCACCAAACACCTTAACTTGATTTGTATCCTCAATAGACTTGAGCCCAAGCTCGCCTGTTCAGCGACACGCCTGAGTTCATAAAGACCAATTTTATCGGGTGTTTCTGAGTAAAGTGCGGCAACGACAATCGGTACATCGTCTATTTCGATTGGTTTAATCATCCACTGCGAAACCGCTTGAGGTATTTTGTCTTGATTTGAAAATAGTTTGTTATACAGTCTTACCAAGGCTCGCTCTCTATCTTCACCGACAAAGAATCTCACAATAACTTGCGCTTGACCGCTCATTGAAGCGGAGTAGACATACTCAACACCATCAATCTGACTAACCAGCTTTTCCAGTGGTTCCGTAACTTGATTCTCCACTTGTGTAGCCGAAAGCCCCGGAGCGTGAATAATCACGTCCGCCATAGGTACCACGATTTGAGGGTCTTCCTCTTTTGGCGTCAACCAAAGCGCGACGCTACCTATGACGATGGATAAGAAGAGAAATATTGAGGGAAAATAGCTGGATTTCACGTTCGCTATAAATCCACTTCCTTGTTCACTCTTTGCCATAATTCCCCCAGCAAAAGCTAGCTTTCATTGATCAAGATTGGTGTTTGATTATCACTACTGCTAAATGTTCGGCTTGCCAGTAGAGAACCCGCTAACATAGCGGCGATAAATACCCCTATTTCATAGCTGCCAAAACCCACGCTAGCTACTGCTGGTCCCGGGCAAATACCTGCTAATCCCCATCCGATGCCAAACATCACCGCTCCAACTACCAGCTTTTTATCTAATTGCTTATGTCTTGGAATGTCGTAACTTTGCTCGTACAGAGGGGCCTGTCTGCGCGTAATCACTAACCAATACCCCGGAACAAATACCAGTAAAGCGCCCCCCATAACAAAGGCTAAACTAGGTCCCAAGGGCCAAGTACATCTAAAAATGCCAAAACTTTATTAGGATCTGTCATGCCCGACAATCCCATCCCTAAGCCAAACAACAGGCCACTTAACGAAACATAAAGAAGAGATCTATTCATTTTAGTTACCCGTGATATCGAACGGCGACAGTTAAGGCGGCCGAAACCATAAAGATTAACGTCGCGACAATTGAGCGCTTTGACAACCTACCTATGCCACATATTCCGTGACCCGATGTGCATCCATTCCCAAGTTTAGTGCCAAACCCAACGAGCAATCCCGCCAGTACAAGTAACGGCAAAGAACTGGCGCTGTAGTCTGTCTTTTCAACGTTCCACAACACTGAGCTCAATAAACCTCCTACCACCAAAAAAACAAGAAACACCACTCGCCATTTGATTCCTTGCTTTTGAGGTGTGATAACGCCATTAACGATGCCACTAATACCTGCGATCTTCCCTACTGACAGCAACAAGATTAGCGCTGAAAGCCCCAAAAGCGCTCCACCTATTAGGGCTTGAATTGGCACAATTTGATTCATTTTTACCTCGATCACCAATTAACAAAATACGGTTTGAAGGCTTGAGATCAAAGCCTCAACCCGCTTGTCCTGCAAAGTATAAAAAACTTGCTGGGACTCTTTTCTAGCACTGATTAGATTGTGTTTACGCAACACACTAAGGTGTTGTGAAAAAGCCGATTGACTTAGATCAGACTGGTCAGCCAACTCAGCAACGCCTACTTCCCCTTGAGTCAATTTACATAGCACCATCAATCGCTCTGGGTGCGCCATAATCTTTAAAACTTCAGCCGCTTCTATCGCATTACTGCGCATTACATCTACGTCTATATCACTCATAAAACGTCTCGCTGGTTTACTTTCATATATTAGTTTCAGCTAAACAATGTACTTTAGTCAAGTCTAATTTAGTTATTTCAAATTTAGACTCATTAACATTAGACAATGCTAAAGTGCGTGTTATAGTAAACAGGTCAACACTGATAATTCAGGAGATAGATATGACTTTAGAAAACGGAGTTCGAGTGTTTGCAGGTATTATGGTTTTGGTCTCAGTCGGACTGACGGCATTTGTTCACAGTGGCTTTATTTGGTTTACTGTTTTCATCGGCTTTAACCTAATTCAAAGTGCTTTTACCGGAATATGCCCCGCGAGAACGATTCTCTCCAAACTTGGCCTTTCCTAATAAAATTGTGGAGTCAAAAATGACAAAGATAGTAATAATTGGTGGCGTTGCTGGCGGTGCATCCGCAGCAGCGCGTGCAAGGCGATTGAGCGAGTCCGCTGAAATAATCATGTTTGATCGTGGACCATTTGTCTCCTTTGCAAACTGCGGCTTGCCCTACCACATTGGCGGTGACATTGAAGAGCGGAGCAAGTTGTTGTTGCAAACCCCTGAAAGCTTTCGCGCTCGTTTTAACGTCGATGTTCGCGTACTTAGCGAAGTCACAGCCATTGATCGCGAAAACAAATCTATTACCGTAAAAAGCGTATTAGATGGTAGCCAATATTGCCTAGATTATGACTATCTCTTACTCAGCCCAGGTGCAGCTCCGGTTGTTCCTGCCATTCCGGGCGTGGACAACCCTCTCACTCATTCCCTGCGTAATATCCCTGATATGGACCGCATAATCAAAACGATAGAGACTAACAAAGTTGAACACGCCACCGTCGTTGGCGGGGGCTTTATTGGTCTTGAAATGGTGGAGGCTTTCCACCAACTTGGAGTCAAAACCACCTTGGTAGAGATGGCAGATCAAGTAATGACACTGGTCGACCGCGAAATGGCAGGGTTTGCTCATAACGAGATTCGAAATAAAGGCGTGGATTTGCGCTTAAATGTGGCACTCTCATCTATTGAATATGTTCCCAACCAAACTATCGCAAGCCCAGATGCAGGTCAATCTGACGGACATCAGCATCTACAAGGACATTTGAAACTTTCTCTTAGTGACGGAAATCAGTTGGATACCGATATCCTGATCATGGCAATCGGGGTTCGTCCTGAAATCAAATTGGCACAAGAGGCTGGCTTAGAGATTGGCCGACTAGGTGGCATTTATACCAACGAGTTTATGCAAACGAGCGACCCTTCAATATACGCGGTAGGAGACGCAGTAGAAGAAAAGGACTTCGTTGACGGCGAGCGAACACTGGTTCCACTAGCTGGCCCCGCAAACCGACAAGGGCGAATGGCTGCGGATAACATGCTAGGTCGTAAGGAGGCCTATCAGGGAACACAAGGAACGGCTATATGTAAAATATTCGACTTAGCAATAGCTTCCACCGGTAAGAACGAGAAATCTCTAAAAAAAGCCGGGGTTCCATACAAGAAAGTCTATGTTCACACTGCCAGTCACGCGAGCTACTACCCCGGTGCAGAAGTCGTTTCCTTGAAGTTAATCTACTGTCCTGAAACGAAAAAAATTCTCGGTGCCCAGGCAACCGGTAAAGATGGCGTTGATAAAAGAATTGATATCTTAGCGGTTGCCCAACGAGCTGGTATGACAATTGATCAACTACAACATTTGGAGCTAACTTATGCACCACCTTATGGCAGTGCAAAAGATGTCATCAACCAAGCGGCTTTTGTTGCTAGCAATATAGAAAACGGCGACATACAGCCAGTTCATTTTGAAGAGCTGGAAACCGTGGGCGATCACCAAATGGTCCTAGATGTTAGAACACCAAGTGAAATAGAGAACTTGGGAACAATAAGTGGTTCTGTCAATATCCCAGTCGACGAGTTAAGAGATCGTATGGAAGAACTGCCAAAGGACAAAGAGCTATTAGTACTATGTGCTGTCGGGTTAAGAGGCAATGTCGCCACGCGTCAGTTGACTAATCGCGGTTACAAAGCACGTAACATCATAGGTGGCTATCGCACTTATCTACACTCTAAAGCATAAGCGTCCCAGTCTATTAAAAAAAGGGGCTTTTGCCCCTTTCATACGTCTAGGTGCATTTCCAGTTTATGCCAGTATTGCTCGCCAATTTGAACCGAATTTTGAACCCTTTTGACAATCCTAAAACCGAGTGAGGAATAACAAGCCAATGCGGGTTTATTGTGCTCAAATACCGCTAGGGTAATTTTTTTGGCGCGATATTCATTCTCCCCCAGTGATTTAATTGCTTGAATCAAGTGTTTTGAAATACCCTTACCACGGTGATCCAGTGAGACAAACACTCGGCAGATTCGATAAGTCTGCTCTCCTTTATTGTTTAATTCGGCGTAACCAAGAACTTGGTCGCCATCTAACAAAAGAAAAGCATTGTTATCAGGGTCCGCTATATGCCGAGCTATTTGCAGCTCGCTTAAAGGGAAACTGAAATTGGGACCAGCCCACTGGTAGCAAAGTTCTTCTGTATCGATCCAATTTTGTAAAATAGGGATGTCTTTTTTCTCAAATTCAATTAGTTTCATTTACTCTACTTTTATGCCGTCCGTTCAACATTGCGCTTCGACGCGAAAATAATACCCAAGATCACGGCGATGACAAATGGCAGTACATATAAGTTAAGCGCTTGCCAACCTATGGTCGCTTCCAGCCAACCCGATAACATTGCCGTTAATGCAACACTACTAAATACGATGAATTCGTTACACGCCTGCGCCTTTGCTCGGTTTTTAGTGAGATAAGTTTGGCTAAAAAGGCTGGTGGCAGAGATAAACATAAAGTTCCAACCAACGCCCAGTAGGACAAGCGCCATGGTAAAGTGCCAAATACTCACACCATGAATATTGATTGCAATACAGACAATAAACAGTAAGCCCCCTGCCACAATCATCTTAGTATTGCCAAACTTTTCAATAAGTCGACCAGTAAAAAAGGCTGGAACAAACATGCCCAATACATGCCATTCGATCACCCCTGCGGCTTTTGAGAAATCAAAACCACACCCGATCATCGCCAATGGAGTCGCTGTCATAAGGATATTCATAACAGCATAAGAGACTGTAGCAGCGACCACTGCTAACAGGAAGTTGGGCGCTTTGATAATGTCACTTAACCGGTCTGGCTTCTCGTCTGCTAGCGTTGAATGAATGCTTTTAAATTTCACCGACTGCAAAATAATCATCGAAACAATATTAAGAGCAATGATCGCTAAAAACGCCCCAAGAAAATCATGACCGACAATGAGGCCTTTCGACCACAGCGCTAAGTTTGGTCCGAGAAGCGCGGCAAGTACACCACCAGCCATTGAAATGGAGAGCGCTCTTTCCCTAGCTTCTGGTTCACACACTTCCATGGCGGCAAAGCGATACAAGGTCGCAAAGCCTATGCCAATACCTAACAGTAAACAGCCGGCACAAAACACAATAAAGCTATTTTGATAGACGCCCAGACTGGTTAAAGCAGCGCCACAAATCCCTACGAGGTTGCCTATGGAGAAGCCGACCTTTCTACCTGTTTTTGCCATAATCATGGACGCAGGAACCGTGGCCAACATGAGTCCGACAAACTGTAGACCTACCGGGAAAGTAATCATGCTCGCGTTGGGAGCGAGTTGCTGCCCAACTAAGCCCACGATTGAAATCAACAAGATGTTTCCCGACATCAGTAATGCTTGGCAAAGGGATAGTACCCATACATGTCTAGTCAATGGGTTTATCCTCACAATTGGTATCTAACGATTTTTTCATTTTAAAATACGGCACCTCGCTTTTAAAAAATCGCTCACTATCAAGCGTAAAACCCAAGCGTTGGTAAAACGGGAGTGCAGCTTCTCTTGCATCACACCACAGCAGCTCTACTCGTTTTTGTGCTAGGCGCCTCAATCCTTCTTGTAAAACCTGCGAGCCAATCCCTTGATTTTGAAACGCCGAGAGCGCCGCAAATTTTCGCAGGCGCGCTGTTTTTCCATCGAAATAGAACGAAGCCACGCAAACCAAAGTTTGCTCTGAGAAAGCCCCCAAATGCAAAGCCAAATCATCTCCTTCGAGTCTCAGTTCGTCGACCTTTTTGTCCGGCCAAAGTACCTTCTGACGAATACTCAATGTTTGATCGGCGGAAACTTCTTTTATCGAAACTGGAATCATTCTAGAGATTTTTCAACGGCGGCTTGAGCGTGGATTTTGGTCGTATCATACAGGGTCACGCGTTCGTGATTTTGAACTAGAAGCCCAATTTCCGTACACCCAAGGATCACTGCCTGCGCCCCTTGCTCAATCAGGTCATCAATGATTTCTAGGTAATCAGCCTTGGAAGTGGGTTTGATTTCCCCAAGGCATAACTCGTTGTAAATAACATCGTGCACCAATTTGCGTTGAACGCCATTGGGTACAATAACTTCAATCCCGAAGTTATCTGAAATACGAGATTTATAGAAGCTCTGCTCCATAGTGAAAGCAGTGCCCAGAAGACCTACTTTAGTGACACCATCACGTTTTAAAACTTGTCCAGTCGCATCGGCAATGTGCAGTAGAGGAATGTTGACCGCTTCCTCCACTTGAGGCGCAACCTTGTGCATGGTGTTAGTGGCAATCAAAATAAAGTCCGCACCCGCTTTTTCCAATGACTGGGCTGAGTTCGCTAGAATCGTTGCAGACGAATCCCAGTCTCCCTGTTTCTGCAACTTCTCGATCTCGCAAAATCCACGCTATTGAGTATCAATTTGGCTGAGTGTAGCCCACCCAAGCTCGATTTTACGCCCTGATTTATAAGCTGATAGTAGCTAGCCGTTGATTCCCAGCTCATGCCGCCAATCACACCAATCGTTTTCATTAGGCCTCCTTGCTCAGAGCTCATTTTGAGAATGGCTCCTATTTGTAACAATTAATTAAACAAAACTTGTCTTTAATAGCAATAAAAAAGACCGACTTTATCCAAGTCGGTCTTTTGTTTATTGCACATTCTTGCGCTAAGCAGTCTCTGCTTCTTCTTTCGCTTTTTCTGAAACAACCGGCAATACCTGTTTAACGTATTGACCGGTGCCTTCTCTAATACTGGGAAGAGCTCACTACCTTGGTTAAATGGTTCCACTTGCTCTTTGGGGTTGAAGCCCAATAGCCAGTTGTGCCAATGGTGCCACCAAGAACCTTCCTGATGTTCTGCATTAGCGATCCACTCATCTGCCGTTTCATCGAGAGTGTCACTGGTCCAGAAACCATATTTCTTCTTATCAGGGTGGTTGACGATACCCGCGATATGACCAGATTCACCAAGGACAAAGGTCTTATTTCCGCCCACTTGCAGTGCGCCGCGATAAGTCCCTTGCCACAAGGCAATATGGTCTTCTTTAGTAGAAATAAAGTAACTTGGGATTTTGATCTTATTCAAGTCAATCCAAACCCCACCCACTTTCACTCCCTTGTCTTGAACAAGCTTGTTCTCTAAGTAAAGCTGTCTCAACAGGAAGTTGTGAGTCGCCGCAGAAACGTTTGTGCTATCACTGTTCCAATACAACAAGTCAAAATCTACAGGGCTGTGGCCTTTTAAGTAGTTATCGACGTAGTAGTTCCAGTACAAGCTGTTTTCACGAAGTAAACTGAAGGTAACACTCAACGAGCGACCGTCCATATAGCCTTTAGCACTGTTTTGCGCCTCAATCGCACCGATGATGGTGTCGTTGATATACGCACCAACTTCACCCGGCTGAGAGAAGTCTAACAGTGTCGTGAAGAACGACGCACTCTTAATGCGCTTTTTCATACGCTTAGCTGCATAGTAAGCGACGGTTGAAGCGAGGACAGTACCACCAATACAATAGCCAGCGGCATTGATTTGGTCTTGGCCTGTAATATCTTCAATCGCGCTCACCGCTTTTGCTACACCCTCAGTGACATAATCACCAAACTCTACTTGAGCCTGATCTTCACCCGGGTTGCGCCATGACATCATAAATACACTGTGACCTTGTTCTAATAGCCACTTAACCATAGAGTTCTTCTCTCTTAGGTCAAGGATGTAGTATTTATTGATAAAAGGAGGCACGATCAGTAACGGTGTGCCATTCACTTTTTTCGTCAGCGGTTTGTACTGAATAAGCTCAAACAATTCATTCTTAAAGACCACATCGCCTTTCGTGTTTGCGACATCTTCGCCTACACGGAATGCGTTGTTGTTTGTCATACGCACTTTAAGAATATCTGCACTTGATTCCATGTCTTCTTTAAGCTGTTCTAAACCCGCCAAAAGGTTCTGACCATTCTGCTCTAACGTAAGCTTAAGCAGCTCTGGGTTAGTCGCTATAAAGTTGCTTGGAGAAAGCGCATTAATCGCTTGTCGAGAAAAGAAAGTGATTCGTTCGCGAGTCTTCTCATCTAAACCCTCTATGGCATCGATCGTGTCCATGTAAGATTTGCTGAAAAGAAGGTAAGACTGCTTGATAAAGTTAAAGACGATTTCCTGTCTCCACGCTTCATTAGAGAAACGCTTGTCGCCTTTTTCTGCGTTCACCAAACACTCAGTATTGCCCGCGAGTGCAACGTTTTGCCAAATTTGAAGTTGCTGTTGCCACCATTCTGCTTGGACTTTTAAAATTGCTGCAGGTTGATTTGCAGCTTGTTCAAACAGTTTTGCGCTGTCTTCAAAGTTGACTTCTTGCATCGCCTTGTTAAGGGGCGTATTGACGGCTGCCCTGCTTAACTCAAGGTCTTGCCACCACTGTTGGTTGGTCTCCTGGAGCTTCACAAGATAGTCCGAAAAGAAGTGTTGAAACATTTTGCTACTCCTGTATTCGGAAAAAAAGCCGCCCTTTCAGGCGGCATACAAATTAACAGTGTTACGCAGGAGTCACTGTTTTAAGGTTTTCCGAAGTCAGTTTCTCAACATCGTCTTTAAACTCTTTTGCGATGCTTTGCAGCTTGTTGCTGTCGTCCATCATTTGCTGAGATAGCTTAGTCAAAACTGTTAACTGGTTGCCGCTGAACGCAGTCAAAGAAGTCACATCTTTGATTTCGCTAGCCGCTTTAATTTGATTTAAGCCCACCTCGCTGTATGTGCGAATAGCGTTCAATTGTAGCTCAGTAAGTACTTCAACGTTCTTCGTGACCAACTTGTTGAATTTCACGTATGGTTCTAGTGATTTTTCAGTTTGGTCTGTAAAAGTTTTGAAAAAGTCCGTGTACATGATAATTACTCCTGGTTAATGAATCTTAAAGTTAGTGAATCGATTTAATTACTACTGCTGTTCCCATGCCGCCACCCACACATAGCGAGGCAACACCATAATCTGCTTTGCGCTTGTTAAGCTCGTGAACTAAAGTGACGAGTATGCGGTTACCTGAGGCACCTAATGGGTGTCCAAGGGCAATAGCACCGCCGTTAACATTCGCTTTTTCTAAAATACTAGCCACTGGAATTTGATGTTTTTCCGATAGGCCATGAACTACCCCGAGAGCCTGCGCCGCAAAGGCTTCGTTAAGTTCAAACAAGTCTATTTCGTCCGCTTTTAATTCGGCCTTCTCCAGTGCCTTGGTCACGGCTTCAATTGGCCCTAACCCCATTACTTTTGGATCTAAACCGCTTTGCGCGTAACCAACGATTTCGGCGATAGGTTGTAGATTGTTTTTCTCAACGGCTTGCTCGCTAGCCAATACAAAAGCGGAAGCGCCATCGTTAATACCTGAGGCGTTGCCAGCCGTAACTGTGCCTTGCTTATCGAATGCTGGCCTTAGTTTTGCTAAGCCTTCAAGAGTTGAATTCGCTTTTGGATATTCGTCGGTGTCGAACAACACGGTTTCGCGACGTTGTTTCACTTCGACGGGTACAATCTCATCTACAAACTTCCCACCCTCGATGGCTGCAACCGCTTTTTGCTGACTCGCTAGCGCAAACTGATCTTGCTCCTCGCGGGTCAAACCAAACTGCTTAGCCACGTTTTCCGCGGTGACACCCATGTGATATTGATTAAACACATCGGTAAGGCCATCGTTGACTAACAGGTCAGTCAACGTCATGTTGCCCATTTTGTGTCCATCGCGAACCGACGCTGGTACGGCGTAAGGGATTTGCGACATCACTTCAACACCTGCAGCAACAACAACGTCTGCATCTCCACTTCGAATGTGAGAAACCGCATCCATGACCGTTTTCATACCACTGCCGCAAACCATGTTCAGCGTATATGCTGGTACTGTCTCTGGTACTCCTGCATAAATTGATGCTTGTCGACCAACACTCATTCCTTGAGCAGCACCGACTACGTTACCCACTATCACTTCGTCCACGATTTGTGGCGAAACTTGCCCATGCTCTAATGCCGCTTTAATTGCGACAGCACCGAGTTGACCTGCATTGACACCTTTAAGCTTCCGCCAAAGGAACCTAACGGTGTACGCTTAGCCGCTACAATGTAAACTCTTTTCATTTTCTTCCCCTTAATTCATGTATAGGCCGCCATTGACGGACAAGGTTTCACCTGTAATGTATGCACCGGAGTCGCTCACCAGGAAGTGAACTGCATCGGCAATTTCTTCAGGTTTCGCTAGGCGCTTAAGAGGAATAGTGCTAGTGATTGAATCGAGAACTTCTTGCTTCATCTGTTCAACCATTGGCGTTGCTGTATAGCCCGGGGCAATGACATTGACGGTTACGCCGCTCTTTGCTCCTTCCGCAGCCAATGCTTTCGAGAAGCCAATCATTCCCGCTTTCGCCGCGGAATAGTTAGCTTGTCCGAATTGACCTTTGAGGCCATTGACAGATGATATGTTTACGATACGACAGTTACCTTTTTCACACATTGCTGAGAACAATGGCTGGGTAACGTTAAACAGACTGTTTAGATTAGTGTCGATGACTGCTTTCCATGCATCCGCCGACATTTTTTTGAATACACCATCGCGAGTGATACCCGCGTTATTTACTAGTACGTCAATAGTTCCTTCTTCCTGTAGCAACTGAGACAGGCGTTCCGCACACTGTTGCGTGTGTGTCACATCCAGCTCAAATAACCTCACTTGTTCTTCAGTAAAACCTTGTTCGTTAAACCATTTTCGGGCGCAATCTTGTTTGCCCGTGAAATAGGTTGCGACAACTCGGTAACCTTCTTTTACAAGTTTGCAGGAAATAGCAGAACCGATTCCGCCTTTTGATCCAGTGATCAAAGCGACTTTTTTCATTAAGAGACTCCATTCTTATACAGCAACAACAAACATTTACTAGCGATAGAATGGCTCAACAGCTTAATAAGCCAACCAACGTTATTAGTTATTCTCTCAATAGTAAAACCAAGAGCTTTTCTAATATTTAAAGCTAAACCTCATATATTACATTTCAAATTATTTTTTAATTTCATTGAATAAAATTGAGCGGAGTCTCAAATGTAGTGAAATGTTATCCAATTGTTAAGTGTACATAAGTCGTTGTTTTTATGGTTTTATTTTTAGTATACATTTATATCACTTATCGCTAAATTATTGTTTAATAAAGTACTTTTCGAGTATTCATGCAATTTCATAAAATTTAACGCTAAAATTGCACCAAGTTTACGGAACACTATTTAATTACAATTAGGTTAATTTGCTTATTTATTTTAATTACACCTTAGTCTTATCATTTAAATATTCTTTTCATCATTTAATATCTCGATAAATATAACCACCTAATTTATGTGGTATTTCGTTCGGTTTGATATATAGACTAAAGTCTAATATGCATAAGACGAATAAAAAAAGCCCAGCACGAAATGTCTGGGCTTTAAAATTATTTTATAACATTGAAAATTAGGGTTTAGGGAGTCCTAATTCGGTAGAAAATCACGTACAAAACGGGTACTACGATCAAGGTGAGTACCGTAGCAAATCCTAGCCCCGCCATTATTGTTATCGCCATCGAGCCGAAGAAGGCGTCAAACAGCAGTGGGATCATACCTAATATGGTGGTAAGTGCCGCCATACTTACTGGGCGAACCCTAGATATTGCGCTGTCGTATACCGCTTGATACTTTTCTTTACCGCTCGCAAGTTCAATGTTGATTTGGTCTAACAAGACAATGCCATTTTTCAAAATCATACCGCTCAAACTCAGCAAGCCGAGAAAAGCCGTAAAACTAAATGGCATGTTAGTGGCCAGTAGCCCCAATGAAACACCTATTATTGATAGTGGCACTGTCAACCAAATAACAATGGGTTTGCGCACCGAGTTAAACAAGAACATGGTGATGATAAACATAAACAAGTAGCCCATTGGCAGCGATCCAAACAGTGCGTCTTGTGCGTCTTTAGAAGATTCGTATTCCCCCCCCCAAGTAATAGCATAACCTCGAGGTAGCTCTATCTCTTCTATCAAGGGTTTTACTCGCCTAAACAAGCTGTCAGGCGTCTCTTCGCCCAAGACATCGTGGTCTGCTAACACCGTAAGAGTTCGCTTCCTATCACGTCTTAGAATAAGTGAATCTTCCGCTTGCAGTTCGGTGCCATCCAAGATTTGGTCAACTGGTACATACCTTTGACTTACAGGGCTCCAAATTCTTACGTTGTGTAAGGATTCAAAGTTGTTTCTCTCTTCTGATGGCAGTCTCGCTATGATTGGCAATAGGTCCGTGCCGTCTCTAAGTACGCCAATTGGTGTTCCACCAAAGGACATCTGTAGCGTATTGGCAAGATCTTGTGAGGAGATACCAAGTCGCTTCGCTTTGCTCTCATTAAACTGAGGAACGATGCGATTAACCGGCTCTCTCCAGTCATGTCGCACGTTTCTCGCGCCCGGATCTTGGTTAAGGACATCTTCAACCTGCAGCGCTATTTCTCTCAATACTTTTGGATCGGAACCGCTGATTCTAGCTTCTATTTTCGAAGCTGGTGATGGCCCAAACTCCATCAACTTAAAGTGGAAATCTGGCACCGGAAACTCGTTGGAGAGATCTCTATCTAGCTCTTTCAAAATCTCGAACATCACTTCCCTGTCAGTGGCCCTAACCTGTAACTGACTGTATGCCTGATAAGACTTCTGTGGTTCGTACGTCAATGCAAATCGCTGCAGGCCTTGTCCCGTTGAGGTCGATACAAACTCAACGTGTTCCTTTGCTGCGATATAACGCTGCACATCATCGGTCTTTTCAATTGTTTTTCGTATATCCGTCCCTTCAGGCATCCACAGATCCACATAGAACATTGGGGTATTTGAAGGTGGGAAGAAGCTCTGTTTAACCGCGCCAAAACCAACAACGGCCGCGACCAACAAGCCTACCATACTAACAATAGTCAACCATTTAAACCGGATGGCCTGCTTGAGCAAGAAACCGAACGCGACAAACAGTACACCTTTATACGGGTCGCTATCTTCGTCGGCGGTATCACTCTCTTTAAGTAGCAGATCGGCCAAAAACGGCGTAATAGTTAACGCTGTTACCCAACTGAGGAAAAGTGAATAACACAGTACCCAGAACAAGGATCCCATAAACTCACCAGTAGCGTCTTCTGATAAGCCAATAGGAGCAAAAGCCGTGATGGCAATGATGGTAGCACCTAACAGGGGCCATTGCGTCTGTTTAACAATATCTACTGCGGCTTGTACACGAGTTCGACCTTTCTTTAGTCCAACGAGAATACCTTCCACCACAACGATGGCGTTATCCACTAGCATACCTAGTGCAATGATAAGCGCACCAAGGGAGATCCTGTGTAACTCAACATCGTTGTAGTTCATAAGAATAAAGGTGCCAAACACGGTCAATAGTAAGACAACACCTATGATAATCCCGCTTCTCGGTCCCATTGCAAACAGCAGAACCACAATCACGATACCTACCGCTTCTGCAAGACTAATAACAAAGTCATTGACCGAGTTTTCTACTTCTTGGGATTGGTTGTAAAAATAGTCAATGTTTAACCCAACAGGCTTGATGGATTCGAGTTCCTTTAACTTGACTTCAATGGCTTTGCCCACATCGACGACATTTATACCGGATCCAAAAGAGACAGCGACGTTAATTGCTGGATGGCCGTCGTAAGTAACCAAGTTAGTTGGTTTCTCCGCAATTCCTCGGCTGACAGATGCCACGTCTTTTAAATAAATCAGATTTCCGGTATCTCTGCCGTGTACGATTAGGTTTTCTAACGCAGACACATTACTCATGTCCACATCAGGTCTAATCGTCATGGTTTGGCCATTTATCATCACCTCACCGGAAGGCTGTACACTGTTTTGCTGGTTGATCATGCCGGCAATTTGACTCATATCCATATTGAGCGATGCCAGCTTATCTAGCGATACTTCAATGTGAATCTGTTCTTGTTGAGTCCCCGCTATATCGACTTTGCCGACACCATCCACGAGCTCAATTTCTCGTCTAAGTTGATCGGCATAGCGCTCCAGCTCTGCTAGCGAAAACTCATCGCCAGTCAGCATCAACATGATGCCGTAAACGTCACCAAAATCATCGTAGATTAAGATATCCCCCACTCCCGGTGGTAACGCAGGTTTAATATCGTTAATCTTGCGTCGCATTTCATCCCAAATCTGAGGAAGCTCATCTGGCCCGTAGGTCATTTCCATACTGACCATAATTTGCGACAAACCATTTGATGAAATCGAAGTCACCTTATCGACATAAGGCAGTTTCCTAATCTCTTTTTCTAGTGGATAGGTCAGTTCCTCTTCCACTTCCATCGCGGTTGCACCGGGATACGGTGAAATAACCATCGCATCTTTGATTGTAAACGCTGGGTCTTCAAGCCTTCCGAGATCGAGGAAAGACATGACACCACCAAAGGCGAGTAAAACGATAAATAGCCAACTGATGACTTTGTTTTTTATTGAATATTCTGCAATGTTCATTGCGTCTTCCCTACTACTTTTAGACCGTCCGATAACTTGCGTAAGCCCGAATTAGCGAGTGTCATACCCTTTTGAATTGGCGCTTCGATCAATACACCTGTTGATCTGATATCAATGACATTGACCGCCATCGAACGACTCGTTTCCCCTTCTATAACCCAAATGTGGTACTCGTCTTTTTGGCCGTCTAATGCTGTCGCCGGAATCAAAAATGCGTTCGCTGAGCCTGCCTGCTGAGGAATCGTGACTAGCGCGCGTGTACCCGGCGTGATGGAAGACGGATAGTTCTTGGTCGAAAGCCAAAGTTGATAGTTATTCGTTTCTGGATCGGGTTGGAACGTGTGTTGCAAATACTCCATTTGAACAGTGTCGCTTTCGCTTCCTCTGTTCAGCAGAACTTGGTAGCTCTGGCCAGCGCTCTGCCCACCTAACTGAGTAATCATGGTGTCACTAACCGTAAGTTCAACGTCCAACCTATCGGTTCGGTAAAGAGCCAAAACCGGTTTTCCAGGTTCCACAAACTCTCGATTTTCCACAAATGTTTGTGCAACTACACCATCGACTGGCGCAACTAATTGAGTAAACTTAAGTTGTCGTCTAGCAAGGTCTTCGTTTGCTTTAGTCAGAGCGTAGTTTGCCTTTGCTCGGTCGAGTTCCGAATCAGAAAGCATTGCCTTTTTGTATAACTTTTCAGCTCTTTTTAACTGGCTTTCTGCCAGTCTTCGGTTCGCTTTCGCTTCATCTAACTGATGGTTTATTTTCACATCGTCTAGAACGGCTAAAACGTCACCAGCTTTAACTGCCTTACCTTCTTTAGCAATCAAACGTTCGATTCGCCCCTCTACACGGAAAGAGATCAGCGTTTGATCTGCGCCAACCACTACGCCCGGGACTTGGCGGACAAATGTCTCTAAAGGTTGTTGCACTTCGATCGTTTCAACTAATACAGGTGGTTTAGCTCGGTGTGTGACTTCTGCTGAACAGGCGACAAGGGCTAGCGCTAACGCGGATACTGCAAATGCCTTCATTTAGATGCCTCCCTCTTCTACCCAAGGACGAACGGATTGACCGTCATTTAGCTCTTGAGCCCCTGCAACAACCACGAGATCGCCCGATACTATGCCACCTGTCACGGCGCCATTTTCGTCTAGCGTAACGGTGCGTCTTACTGCCGTTTTATTGCTTGGGTCGTAGACAAACAGAGTACCAGTCAGCCCGCTCTTATCTACCCATGCCGAATCTTGTATGGTTAGCGCTTTAGTATTGGTAGATTGCGACAAAGCCAGAGTGGCACTCATGCCCGGTACCCATTTGATATCATCAGCACTTTGCGCTGACACAGTGAGTTGGTATGAGTTGGTATCGGAATCAGGTTGATTTGAAATCTCTTTAAATTTGGCGTTAAAAGATGGCTTGCCATTTCCTGCTAACGTCAACTTGTATTTTCCGCTTAGAAGCGCCTGTTTGCCGATTTGGTTATATTCGTCGACGGGCAACACCGCTGTTGCTTCAACGATGTTAGGGTCGACCAGTGAGACAATGGTTTGCCCCGCACCAACCACCTGATAGCTACTAACTGACTTAGACGAAATTACCCCGGAAAAATCAGCATATAGACGTGTGTTTTTCAGATCTTTTTTTGCCATACGCAATTGCGCTTGTGCCGATTCAAATGCTGAAAGTTCATTTTCGTAAGCATCTTTACTAATTAATCTTTCACTGTATAGGCGTTTGGAACGAGCATAACTTGCCTTGGCCAAATCAAACTCTGCTTGTTTAATCGTGACTGCCAGTCGGTAATCTTGCGCATCAAGTTCTGCTATCAAATCGCCCTGCGTTACCTTCTGCCCCATAGTGACATGCAGTTTCTTTAAATAGCCTGGCACCTGAAAAGACAGATCCGAACGCTCTCCCGCGTCTAGGTAGGCAATCATATCGCTTTGTGTTGTGTCGCTAGGTATATCGATAGTGATCAACTTAACTGGAGAGTCAGACAACTCTATCGGTTCAGAGACCGCATGGTTACAACCTGCCAACAAACCTGTAAGCACCAAAAGTGCTCCAGCCTTTTTTGTTTCTCTATTCGTTAGGTCCATAATTCCTTACTTACACTTTTAACTGTCCACTCGTGCAGTATAATTGAAATATTGCGATGATCAATATATTTTCCAACTGTATAATTAAATCGACAGATGAAATACGTTGCAAAGTCTGTTACAACTACGCGCGGGTCGGGTAAACAATGAAAAATATGAATCAGAGAAAACAGGGGCGTCGAAGTGCTCAAGATGCACTAAAAACTAAAGCGCTCATTATGCAAGTTGCGGCTGACATGTTTTGCGAGCTTGGTTTCGAGCGCGTATCGCTGCGAAATATAAGTGATAAGGCGGGAGTGTCACATAGCCTTATACGTCACCACTTCGGTAGTAAAGAACAAATCTGGTATGCGATAAGCGATGGACTGGATGCTTATATTGGCACCTATATGCTTGAGGTCATCAAGCATATACCGAGTACATGTAAACCCAATGTAGCCTTGTATACGTTTGTCGTTCGAATGCTCGCTATGCTGCTTGAGTTCAAACAGCCAATTCAGTTAATGGCTGATGCGATGCGTCAGGAGCAAAAGCTTTTTGACTATCTAATCGACAATTCAGGAGAGATAGAAAGCCTAGTCGAGGCCATGGCGGATCAATACAACAACGCTCACCCCGAAAAGCCTATCAACGTTTGGGAAATAAAATGGCAATTGATCATGTACTCTCACGGCGCGGCGAGTATGGAGCCATTTATGAAAGAGACGTGGAGCGAAGAAACGGATTCCGTTCAACAGTGTTTAATCAACCACTGGGAAATGTTTAACCGTCAAATGGCGCTTACTTTTCAGATTGAGGAAAGTGAAGTCATTCACGCAGAAAAAGTGGCAGATTTGGTTTACCACGTCCCGTGTGAGTGGGGAGACCTCAAATTTGATAACTGTGAATAAGAGGCCTAGGCCTCTTATTTTTTCTTACCGCGACCTGCGTGAATCTTAAGTTTCGCCTTCATCTTTTGTTTATCGCGATTGCGCCCTCTTCGACGACTGGGTTTTTCCTTTTCTTCCACAGGAGTTGCACTTGGCTCAAATCCCGCTAACCACTCTTGGGGAAGTCTGCGGTCTAACAACCGTTCAATGGGCGCTAGTAGATACTCTTGGTCGTGACACATTAGCGATACAGCAAGTCCCTCGCGCCCTGCTCTTCCAGTTCGGCCTATGCGATGAACATAATCTTCGGCCTTAAAAGGCATATCGAAATTCACCACCTGATCTAACTGAGGAATGTCTAAGCCTCTAGCAGCGACATCAGTAGCAATCAGAGCCCTAACTGCCCCTGTTTTAAAGTCTTCAAGAGCTTTGGTTCGCGCACCTTGACTCTTGTCACCATTGATCGATACCGCTTTAATGCCATCCAATTTTAGTTCTTTCGCCAAGGCATCGCTGCCTTCCTTTGTGCGGGTAAACACCAGTACTTGCTGCCAATTTCGAGAACCGATCAAATAGGCTAACAGTGCGGCCTTTTTCTGTTTATCAACCGGATAGAGCATTTCTTTTACCGTCGCAGCGGTGCTGTTTTGCGGCGTCGCTTCGACTTCTGTAGGTTGTTTAAGAAGTTTGTAGGCTAGCGCTTTCACTTGGGTATTAAACGTCGCTGAGAAAAATAGGGTTTGGCGCTCTTTGTTCAAGTGGCGTAACACTCGCTGAATGTCGGGCATAAAGCCATATCCAGCATTCGATCAGCTTCGTCTAAAACAAAATATTCAACATGCTTTAAACTGATATGACGGCAATGGTGATGATCCAACAAACGCCCCGGAGTGGCGATAACGATATCACACCCCAAAGCGAGGGCTTCTTTTTGCGTTTTAATGCTAGTGCCACCGTATACGGCGACGCATCTTAAATCGGTATGCGAGCAAAAACTAATAAATGCGTCATAGACTTGCTGTGCAAGTTCACGGGTAGGAACTAACACTAACGTCTTTACTTTTCTATTGGGAGTTTCCGCTTCAGATTGTGCGAGCTTATCAATGATTGGCAGGGCAAATGCAGCCGTTTTCCCTGTACCCGTTTGAGCCGCTGCCAACAGGTCTTCACCGCTTAAGATAGGTTCAATGGACTTTTCTTGTATCGGGGTTGGCGCTTTAAAACCCAAATTTTCTATGGTTTGACATAGTTGCTGCGATAGACCAAGTACTGAAAATTTATTGCTCATGTTCAAACTACTGAAGATTTTAAAAACGCACACTCTACACCAGTGAGTGCGATAACGAAATCACATTTCTTTTTCACCAGAGAAGTTCGCCGCTTTCTCCAACACATCTGGATATAGCTCTACAAATATTCCATTGAGTTCTGCTCGATTGTCATAAAGTGTATCGTAGCAAAAGCTAAGTGGAGCCATACGCGGAGAACGAAGGGATATTTTTTGCAAAGCGAAGCCAATATTCTCTATATCTTGATATGAACTCAGCCATTTACCCTTCCACATATTCTGATGGAGAATAATAAACCTGTCTGGAAGACCCGGTACCATTTCAGCAGTTACGCTAGATTCGGCATAACGACAAAAACTTGTCAAAGACGTGGAGTGAAATTGATTCCAATTTAAAGCTAAGCCGTGGTCCCAAAACATATCTAGCGCAATTGGCGCATAGCGTTTTAACTTAGATGGGAAATACTGCTTTGCGTTTTTCATTAGTGGGTGGTTATCAGTATAGCGATCAACAAATCGGTGAAGCTTTATCCCGTTAACAATAGGAGAAGCAAAACGATTTTCTGGATTTCCTTTCACAAAGTCGCCAAGCAAGTTACCCAATAGACTCGACTCACAGTTGTCCGCGATGTGAAGATGGGCAAGATAATTCATATTGACGACCGTTTTTACCTAAGCTGAACTAAGCGCTAGTATAAACGAACGTGAAGATGCCGTAGAGTTGTGTTTTTAATCTTCTGTAGATCTCGTTGTTGATTGCTCTTGATAGTCAGATAAGCGGGTACCAATTTCCATGGCATCTAGCCATTCTAAACACTCTTCACTCTCGTTTTGTTCCATCATCTTAAACTCCTTACCTCCATACCAAAAAATCGCTTTCAGTTACTCTGTCTAGAGACGTTTACCAGATATACAGACCATATATGACAACAGGGTTAAGTTCCTATCCTCATGCACCACGTTTTTGAATAGCCTCTCAAGTAAACGTTTACTTTAACGCTTAACCTTAATGTACAAATATATTTACACTCACGTCCAACTAAATGTACACATAAATTGCCACGCCATCTTTCATCCGGCATTATTAAGCATGACAGTATTATCTTCGGTTATTTATTAATCATTTGGCTTATCAAACCAGTTAAAGTTGTAAACATTGATGAACACTAATATTTCTCGTGTATTTGGCAGCACACTAATTATCGCCGGAACAACCATAGGCGCGGGCATGCTTGCTCTTCCACTCGCATCGGCAGGCATTGGATTTATCCCTTCGTTAATCATTATGCTCGTTCTTTGGGCTCTAATGGCCTATACCGCATTATTGATGGTCGAAGTTCATCAATATTCCGACAGCTCGGCTACGTTACACACCTTGGCAAAAGAGTTTCTTGGTACTAAGGGGAAATTGGTTGCGGGTTTCGCCATGTTCTTCCTATTTTATGCTTTGTGTGCAGCATACATTGCCGGCGGTGGAAATCAGTTTGCACAACGCTTGAATCTTTGTTCGCAGTAGAACTTCCCCCAACCGCGGCAACCCTAATTTTTACATTTCTAGTAGCGAGTGTCGTAACCATAGGCACGTTAACCGTCGACAGAGTAAACCGAGTGTTGTTCACCTGTAAAATCATCGCGATGGCAGCAGTACTGTTTTTCTTGGCTCCTAACGTTACTCACAGCTACCTGCTTAGCTTACCGTTAGAGCAAGGTCTTCTGTTTGCTGCCATACCGGTAATATTCACTTCCTTTGGCTTTCACGGCAGTATTCCCGCTATTGTGAAATACTTAGATGGTCACACTAAATCCCTTAAGTTAGTGATGCTTGTAGGGTCTGCTATCCCTCTTATGGTCTACCTCTTTTGGCAGATTGTTACTTTGGGTGTTGTTGACCAATCAACCATGGTAAACAATCAAGGTTTAGGCGCACTGATTCTACTACTACAACAAACGGTTTCTGCTGGTGCAATTTCTCAAGCAATTGGTATCTTCGCCGATCTCGCTTTGCTAACGTCATTTTTAGGTGTGAGTCTCGGTTTATTTCAATTTCTAGGCGACACCTTTAAATCCTCAGACGCCATTTCTTCGCGTTTATTGGTCGCCTTAACCACATTTACGCCACCACTTATGTTTGCCTTGTTTTACCCAGAAGGATTCATTGCCGCATTGGGCTACGCTGCTGTTGCACTGGTAATACTAGCGATATTTTTGCCCGTCGCCTTAGTTCACAAAGTGAGAAAGCAACCTATTCAAGGCGATTCGTATCGGGTAATTGGCGGAAGTCAGGGACTGGTTGTATGTGCGCTAATGGGCGTGGCAATCGTTGTAGCACAAGGCCTCATCGTCGTCGGTATTCTTCCTTCTTTAGGATAACGCTCGTATAACGAGTGGTTAACGCCACTCGTTCTGTTTTATTCTAGATCTTGTTCACACATATGAGACATAAAAGGCCTTCCATTACATATTTTTGTGTTTAATGCCGCATGTATACGACGCAGTTGGCTGTTTTGTATCACTAACTTTTGCTGCTTGCGGGAGCCAATATGAAAGAAGTTGAATTTCGTTCTATTGACAAACTATTTATAAAAATGTCGATCAACGACAAGATGTGGGTCATTTTATTACTCTTCTTAACCGCCCTCTCTTTTGTTTCAATTGATCGTTACCTATCTACTATCAGACAAGCCGAGCTCACTGCTATTTCCAATGTGGAAAACAAACTGGCAGGTGTTCTCTCTGTCAAAGGCTTTGCCGAAAACGGCATTTCTGGCCTTGTAAAAGCCACCTCCACGAAACCGACAACAATAACTCAACAAGGTCTCGTCACAGCATATCAAACCGCTAGTGACGGCGAGGTTTATTCGCTAACTCAATCCCATCAATCATCCATTGAGAGCGCTAAATCCGATGCGTTAATCAGCCTTATGCTCAGTTATCTGTGGGTCGTTCCATTTGCTGTATTTGTTTACTGGGTAGCGACTTTTATTGGCGGCGCGCTTTGGGTTCTCTATACCACAACTCAAAAAATTGCTGATGGAGACTTAACATCAAGACTCGGTTTTCATCCCGGAAGAGACGAGTTTGGAACAATAGGTTGCGCACTAGATAACGCAATGGACACCCTGACTGACCTAGTTGTCACCGTGAAATCGAACGCTACCATGCTCACTGAAACCTCTTCTTCTTTTGAAGAAAGTATGTCTCAGAGTGAAAATCAAATCGTTCAGCAATACGCATCCCTTGATTCCGTGGCAACGGCAATGGAGCAAATGACAGCCTCTGCTAATGAAGTGACCAACGTCGCTCACCAAGCGACTGAGACAACCGAGAAAGATAAAAAACAGGTTGAAGAGAGCTCGACACGAGTTAACGAGGCCATCGATGAAATTAACGCGTTAAGTCTGTTAATCGAGAAAGCGTCAAGTTCTGCCGATACCTTAAATCTGAGCACTGCACAGATTTCTGAGGTCATCACCACGATTAACGGAATTTCAGAGCAGACTAATTTACTCGCTCTAAACGCAGCAATTGAGGCCGCAAGAGCTGGAGAGCAAGGTAGAGGCTTTGCGGTTGTTGCCGACGAAGTACGTACACTGGCAAGCCGCACTCAGGAAGCAACCGTCGAAATTCAAGCAACCATTGAAAAACTTCAATCTGAGAGTAAGAGCATCGCTTCTATTACTGAGCAAACCGTTTCTCAAGCGCAAACCAGTAACGAGTTAATCAGTGCCATTGGCAAAGACATAGAATCGATTGCTGACTCGGCACAATCAATCAGTGATATGAGCCTGCATATAGCGTCATCCGCGCAAGAACAAAGTGCCGTTGCCAATGACATTGCCAGCGAGCTTTCCGATGTTCGCAATCAATCAAACGCGATTAAACAGTTGGCTGAAGAGTCTTCATTTGGTGTCAACTCGCTAACTAAGGCGACGGTCAGTTTAGGCGATATTTTAAGCCGTTACAGAACTTAATTTACATAGCCGGATTTTTCCGGCTATTCTTTTATTTTCAACAAGTAATATTGATACATCTACTATTATCTGCCCCTTACGCCTTTGCAATCGTCCCGATCTCGTCTTATTTTTATTTTAAGATGTACATCGAGTGATAGAGTCAATGGTCTCCCACAACCAGTTTAATAACGACAAATACAAACATTCGGGCATCTTGGCTCCGACGCAGCAAAAACACGTGTTGAAAGTCATAGCCTTAATTACCCTGATCATATTTGTCCCTTTAGGCATAAAAAATCTATTGATTGGCGAATTGATGCTGGGGGCGGTTCTACTTGCTTTTGAACTTAGCTTACTGGCCGAAATCACATGTATTATTTACTGTCGACCTATGCTGATTCACCCCTCATTGCCGATTTTTTTGCTCGTCGCTTCGATCATATTGTCAGTGCACATATTTGGTACACTTGCGTCGTACTGGATTTTCCCAGTTGTCATGACGTTAGTTTTCCTATTACCCAAAACACAATATGTGGCGATAAACTCGCTTATCATTCTGCTAACCGCGGCGGTCATCCATCCTCATCAAGACTCAGCGATCACGCTACGGCTAGTCGTGTCTCTTGTGGTTTGTATTACGATTTGTCACTTTATCGTTGAGGCGGTGAGAAGTTTACAAGAAGAACTCAAAGTGATGTCCGCACAAGATCCCATGACCGGAGCCCTAAACCGCAGTCAAATGGATAGTTACCTTACCGAGGCAAGCGTTTCAAGCTCAACACCTGCCATCGCTGTTATTGATATAGATGAATTTAAGACCATCAATGACTTACACGGTCACGATACCGGAGATCGAGTTATCAAACAGTTTACTGAAATAGCCAAGGAGTACCTCGACGACAGTGATGTGCTTTTCCGATTAGGTGGAGACGAGTTTCTTATTTTGTTCCCCGTGGCTGAGCAAGACAGTGTTTTAAGCAAACTCAAAAATGTGTCTGATTCAACGCGACAGCAAGTATTACCCTCTGGGGGAACCGTCACTTTTAGTGCGGGAATTGCCAAGTATCAAGAAGGGGAACCGATAGAGTTTTGGATGAAACGCGCCGATATTGCTCTATATCAGGCGAAAGAAAACGGGCGAGATCAGTTAGTTATGCATCGCGCACCTGTAGAAGATCAACCGCGAGGCTGTTCGCAAAGCAATGGTTAACGAGCAACCGTTATCTAGAGCGCAGTAAAAACAGAGTAAAGATTGGGAATAACCAGTAAAAGCGTAAAGATTTGCAATTTACGCATAGGGAGACGCAGATGAACCAAAAAGGGAGCCGTAACAAAAAGCACCACTAATACTAATAGTGAGTTTTGTGGATTCGCAAGCGTTACCAACAAAGTAATAAAAATTGCACTGGAAATAATCCAGTGAGCAAAGCGAAGTTTTTTCCCGAGGCCGGCGATAAAGACGGCTGAAGCAAGCGAAGGTATCATCGTCATATTCGTGTTTGGTATCTGAGTTAATCTTATTGCAAACGATTCTCATTAGCAATAATTATTTTTGCTTTTGTTTGTGTATCCACGTTATCTTTCGCCACAAATAATCAAAAGAGTCAGCATTTTGAAAACTCCTTGTGTAGCAGCGTGTAAGAACGATGGTGGAATATGCAGTGGATGCTATCGAACCATGGATGAAATTATCAACTGGAAGTCTTTTTCCGATGAGCAACGGGAACAAATTATGAACCGCTTGGACAAAAGCGAATCAACACACGAATGCCCGACCTGTGGTGAACCTACCCATTGCGATATCAGTCAAGGAAAGGAAACCTGTTGGTGCTTTGATATTGAAAGGCGTGATACCTCAAAGGTTGAAAAATGTGGGAGCTGTATGTGTCGACGCTGCTTGTCACAACTGCCGCTTAGATAATCATTTACCTAGAGTTACACACTAGTAAAAAAGGCGCTTACGCGCCTTTTTTACTTTTCGGTCAGTGGTTGGTTTTCAAACTTAATCCCGCTCCAACCGCTTTTGATAAAGTTGCGAATGTTCTGGTGGTCATCCCCATTTGGGTTCTTTAACACGTCCTCGCGGTAAAACGCTCCAAAGCATGCTAGTGTCTGCTCTTCATTGAGCTTGTTGAGGTGTGCAAATGCAAATAGCTTACAAGAACCGTTGTTTTGACCCGCTTCATTAGTCGTATCACCATTTACAAAAGCGGACGGGGTAAAGTCGTAATTTGCATCAATCACCGCCATAGTATCGTTAAAATCGATGGTTTCTGGTGACGCTGACAGTTTTGCTAAGAATTCTGATTTCATATTTATCTTCCGTGTTTTTCGAACGAAAGAGTCTAAGACAATTCGCAAAAATATAAAACTCTAAGCCAAGGATTATTGGTGTTTCCAATGATCTGGCGGCACTAACCCCCATCTTTGCATCTCTACCATGTTGTAAATCGCACGGCCGTGTATCCCAATCTGGATAGGGATCTCTTGTGCACTTTTTTCCCCTTCGAGAATCATTCGACTGATTTGCCCAGCTTTTCTACCTTGGCTTTCACCAAACAAAACTACCCCACCAGCCGCTTTGCCTTCACCAATAGAAAAATCCCAAAAACCAAAAAGAGGAACTGGAGAGTGTTTATTCGTCCAACTCAGTATTGAGTCAGCATCCACACTTTTACCCTGTTCATCCACTAGGGTTTGATAAAGCCCAACTATCACGGCGCCGGTGTCGTCGTCTTTGGCTGAAAGTAGCGTTTCTTTCCAATCCTGCTGAGTCGCAATGGTAAATAACTCGACCTCTATTCCCAATGACCGACTTATCATGTCGTACTGTTGCTGCATATAGTCATTGGCAATCCCAGAGGTAACGCCCGAGTCAAACATGACTTTTATCTTCTTTTTATCCGGTGGCAACAACGCCCCTATTTCACCGACATTTCGAATAAATAATGGCTGTTCCAATATACCTGTTATTTGTGCTCTCCCTTGATAGTTTTGCATCAACTTTCGCGGGTTTGAGTTGACCCCTAAGAAGACGATGCTGATCTCTTCGTCGTACAGCTTGGGAAGCATAAAACTCAACGCGTTGTCATCACCGAGAATAACTATTTTGGGTTTGTGCTCTTTGTAGACTTGAAAAGCCTTTTGCGCTTGCTCTTCGTACAACTCTCGTGGCAAACGCTTAGTATTCATTTCAAAGGTTTCAATTTTATATTCTCTGGGTATTTCCTTGGTGATCCCTTTTAGATAGTTCGCATCCCATAAAAATTCTTTGTGGTAGCTTTCTATAACAAGGATATCTGTAGCTTGAACAGAAGCAGTAAAAATCCATATTACTAGTATCCAACCCCTCAACACCTTCACTCCTAAACTGGCCTTTATTATTAATTGTAGTTCCACTCGCTAGTTAGTCGCTAGATACTTAAATAAATTGATAATTTAAATACTACACGCTACCTATGGCTATACTTTAGTTAAATGACAAAATCATTATCAAGGTCAATGAGTAGATCTCAACAATTCGAAGATAGTCTCAACAATCCCCTGTATAGCTTAATCGGCCGACGCATCATTTTGATCCTGATTTTGCTGAGCGGGGCTTTTACACTGATGATGTCTTTGCTGCAGTTTTACTGGGACTACAAGGCAGAGTTTTCCAGCGTAGACCAACGGCATTATGAAGTCGCAAACATTCACGGTCCCCTTCTGGCTACCTCTATGTGGAGCTTTGATTTAGTTCTGTTACAGCAGCGTCTTGATGGTTTAGTCAACTTGCCAGATATTCAATATTTACAAATTAAGTCGCAACAATACGCTTTTAGCGCGGGGACTGCTGTTGAGGCAATGCCGTTAAAAGCCAATTTCCCTTAGTGGTCACATTGACCAATGAGCAGGTCGAACACGTAGGTACTGTCTTTGTCGAGTCTGATGCCGATGAAATCTATGCTCTATTGTTCAAACAGTTTTTTATTACACTGATACTCAATGCGATAAAAACCACTTTAGTATGTGGATTTATTCTTGTTGTCTTCCACGAGAGTATTAATCGACGAATTTTCCGCATTGCCAAATATTTGCGCGAATTCAATCCCCGTCACCCAGCGAAACCATTAGAGGTCGGTCACAACGTCTGGTTGATGGAGAAAGGGGATGAGCTCGATTGGCTAGGTGAAGAAACCAACAAAATATCGTCTAATGTCCACTTGCTTTATCGCAGCATAAAACAGGAACAAGAACGTTTGTCAGATTTCGCGCACGTCTCCTCTGATTGGCTGTGGGAAACCGATGAGCTGGGAACGCTAAGGTACTGCTCGGATTCCATGGCTTCGGCATTAGATATTGATGTCTTTAGCCACCCGTTGTTACTTGATTTACCCGTTTTTTCAAACGAGAAGATATTTCGAACTCAACTGCTTAAGCAACAAAGCTTTCAGCAAGTGGAAATCCCTATCACCTATGACGGTTTTGAGCACTTTAAAATATTCCAAGGTTACGCTCGATTTGAAAAGAATAAGTTTATGGGGTTTAGAGGAAGCGCTATTGATATCACTGAGATTAAAAACAGCCAAATCGAACTAGAGAACCTCAACCAAGAACTAGAGCGCAAAGTCGCGGAGCGAACCTTAGACTTAAATGAAAAGGTAGAACAACTGACTAGAGCTCAAGAGCAGTTGATCGAATCAGAAAAACTAGCGGCATTAGGTGGGCTTGTGGCAGGAGTCGCCCATGAAGTAAACACGCCACTTGGGATATCAGTCACTGCGACGTCAATACTCAAAGACAGTTTAGACTCTCTTTCCAAACACTTTGACGCAGATACCCTTACCAGTGACCACTTTGCTCGCCAATTGGAATCCATGCATCAAAGCACTGATCTTCTCGAAAACAACTTAAATCGGGCAGCCAAACTCGTTCAAGATTTTAAGCAAACTGCTGTCGACCAAGTATCGGAAGCCAGATGCGAGTTCAATGTTAATCAAGTTCTTTCCGCTTTGATTGCAAGCTTACACCCTGAAACGAGAAAAGTCCCTGTTGCTCCAACCGTTTCCGGAGACCCATCGGTCGTTGTCTACAGCTTACCTGGCGTCCTCACGCAAGTGGTGTCAAACTTGGTGTTAAACAGCGTCAATCACGCGTTTTCCGATGTTCGAAGCCCCAGTATTCAAGTTCATTACTACTTACAAGACGACAACCTAGTGATTGAATATATGGACAATGGCATTGGAGTAAAACAAGAGAATCACAAGCGAATATTTGAACCCTTTTATACGACAAAACGGGGCAAAGGCGGGTCAGGACTAGGACTGAATCTGGTCTTTAACCTTGTCACTCAAAAGCTAGATGGCGAATTAAAATTTGACTCTAAACTTGGGCAAGGAGTGCACTTCACATTAGTACTTCCCTGTCACCTTTCTCAATAGAACCAAGTGCTTTTACCCAGTGTTAAAGCATAGCTCTAATCTGGGTAACGACTTCTAATTTCAACAAACTCATTCCAGTTGTCGACCATCAAGTCAACTAAAACTGGATCAAAGTGCCGACCTTTTTGCGCCAAGATCTCTTGCATGATGTCATCTTCTGCCCACGGCTCTTTGTAACTTCTTTTAGATCCAAGCGCATCGAATACATCGGCTAAAGCCGCGATTCGACCACAGACGGGGATATCTTCCCCTTTAAGTTGATTAGGGTAGCCCGTTCCATCCCACTTTTCGTGATGATAGGCTGCGATTTCCTTTGCGAAGTTGATCAGCTTTCGCTTAGATTGACTAAGTATCTCCACACCAAATTCGACGTGGCGCTGCATGATTTTCCACTCTTCTTCGGTCAGTTTGCCCGGCTTGTGGAGTATTGCGTCTGGAATAGCTACTTTTCCAACATCGTGAAGGGGGGAAGCGTGTTTTAGTAGTTGGGTTTCTTGCTCGCTTAAGCCATACAACTCACCAAGGCGTTCACATATAAGCGACACCCGTTGAACGTGTGCACCTGTCTCTTTGCTTCTCGCTTCTACGGCATTGGCAAGGTTGTATACCAACTCTTTTGACGTCTCTCTTAAGTCATCTAACAAATTAATGTTTTCAAACGTCAATCCTATATTTTGCATGTATATATGCAATAGACTCTGGTCGAGTTCACTAAGCTCTTGATCTAAGTTTACATAGAGCAAATTGTCCACCCCATTGTCATCACCAAAAAACAATACGTAGGCATCACCAAATTGCTCGCTCTTTTTGCGCTGTAAGACTTGTTTACAGCGCTGAGCCACTTGTTCGGGGAACAAGTCCATATCGCACTGGTTTGCAAAGTTCACATAGCCCCCTGTCGCGGCTAACGTTAAAGCGCGACATTGCTCCCCTTGAGGGTTAGGTTGAACCAAACAGTAAAATGCTGACGACTTGAGTTTCAGTAAGGAAGTCATTTGACTCAACACCGACGAGGCATAGGTTTGCAAACTTGATGTGTTTTGGACGTTGGCAGAGGCCTGAATAACTTGGCTTAGCCCCTGTTTTTGCACTTCAATCAACATCAAATCTCGATAGGATCTCAGCATAGAGTAGAGCAGCGTTTTGATCTTTTGCGTTGTTAATTCTGTCTTCTCTTTGTAATCATCAATCTCATAGTCACGGATCACTGTATCCTCAGGCGCACTACCCGCCTGCCCTGTTCTCAAAACAAGCCTAATTAGAGAGTTGTTAAGCTCCTTGCGAATATAGTGAACCAGTTCTAACCCTGCATGCTCAGTTTCCATCACCACATCAATAAGTGCCAGGGCAATATCACTGTTTGTCTTTAAGTGCTCTTTTGCCTCTTTGGCTGACAGCGCCGAGATAAGCTCTAGGGGACGTGACTGAAATTCAAACCCATTTAAAGCCAGTTTGGTGATCTGGTGCATCTGCTGGTCGTCATCCACCAACAACACCTTCCAAGGGTCTGCTGTAAAAACTCTAACAGTATCTACTTGGTCGCTTTGCTTCGGGCTTCTTCTATCCGCAAAAAGTGACATTATCTGCCTCTGTTTGTGTATTACTTTCTATTAATAAGTATTAGCACAATAATCAGAGATATGAGGTTGATGAAGCCCAATAAATGGTATGTGACACTGTGACGTGCTACACACTGTTAAACCTCTGTCGGCAATAGTTCTGTGCTTGCCTGCGACATCTCGGTATTGTTAGAACAAATTCTTATTCAATCCCACTTTTATGCCCAAGTACCAGATAATCGCTAAGCAGTTACAAGACATGATCTTGAACGGTGTTTGGCGAAGCGGAGATAAACTTCCGTCTATTCGCGCAAGCTGTCGTCGTTATGACAGCAGTATTGCCACTGTACTGCAAGCATACCAAATGCTTGAAAGCCAAGGATTGGTTCAGTCTAGACCTCAGTCTGGATACTATGTCACCGCTCAACATGCAGAAGATACCTTGCCCTGTTCAGAAAACTTGGTATCTAAAGAAGTTCGAATTAACGACTTGCTGTTCGACGTACTTCAAAGGGGCAAAGATCCGAAACTGGTACCTTTCGCTTCTGCATTCCCAGATCCCAGTTTATTTCCCCATCGCACTCTTTCGCGTTGCATTGCTAATGCCACAAGAAACATGCCCAGTGATAGTTCAATCGCCAACCTTCCTCCCGGCAGCATAGACCTTCGCCGGTTTATCGCCAGAAGGTATTGTGAGAAGGGGTTGAATGTAACCCCAGATGATATTGTCATCACTAGCGGTGCACTGGAAGCGCTCTCTTTAAGCTTGCAATCTGTTACCAAGCCAGGCGATCTGGTTGCCATTGAATCACCAGCGTTTTACGGTGCGCTTCAAGCCATTGAAAGACTCAACTTGAAAGCGGTAGAGATCCCCACTGACCCTATCGAAGGCATTGATGTTTCCTCGCTATCGGCTGCGCTATCGAGCTTGCCAATTAAAGCCTGTTGGTTGATGACCAACATGCAAAACCCTACCGGATATACGTTATCGACAGAGAAAAAGCTGCAACTCGCTACCATTCTCAATGCACACCAAGTGCCTCTGATCGAAGATGACGTGTATGCCGAGCTTTATTCAGGCACCAATCCTCCACTTCCTATAAAAGCGCTGTCCGCTCAATGTGATTCTTTGCTTTGCGGCTCTTTCTCGAAATCATTGGCCCCCGGATTTCGAGTAGGCTGGGTGGTTGCCAACCAAAGAAGTGAAGAAATCCAACGCGCCCAACTTATGTCCACTTTGTCCAGTGGCGTACCGACTCAATTAGGTATCGTCAATTACCTGACCTACTACAGTTTCGATCACCATTTGCGAAAACTAAGAACTAGCCTAGCAAGGCGCAAGGAACAACATGTAAATTGCTTGCAGAAAGCCTTCGGCGATACGGCGCAAGTCTATTCCGGAGACGGTGGGTACTTTGCTTGGTTGTCTTTACCTAAACAAGTCAATATTCGACAGTTGTATGAAGGCGCTTTAAAGGAAGGTATCTCCATCGCGCCGGGTATTATGTTCAGTAGCGATCAATCGTTTTCTCACCACCTTCGCCTTAATACGTCGTATACATTTGACGAAAATATATCTAAGGCCATTGGTAAATTAGCAAAGCTGGCAAATAATTAACTGTTCTATTTTTTATACGTTCAACTGTTCTATCTCTGTTATCTAAAACTATGGTTCAATAACCCTGTATTAAAGATGGAGCAATAGAATGAAACCAATGTCAGTACGCTCACAAATGACCCTTATGGTACTCGCTATCGTATGCGCATTACTCTTAGTGCTGGGACACCTGATCTTAGCTAAAAGCTTTGCGCATATGGCATGGACAGAATGGACGGCCGCCGTCATTCCGTTTGTTTTGGCGGCCATCTGCTACTTTTCGATCCGTTTTGCCAGTCGAGCAGAATAGGATTATTAGTATTTAAACTGATCGACTTCTCTGTTCAGTTGCTTAGATTGAGCAGAGAGCTGTTGTAATACCGAATCCACATCGTTCACCTGAGAAGAGACTGAGGCAGACGCATCGGCTATCGATGTTATGTTTCCGCTTATCTCATCGGTAACAGCTTTCTGCTCTTCCGTTGCTGCGGCGATTTGAATGTTCATTTCATTCAACTCATCCAGCATACCGACAATTTGATTTAGTTTTTCCGTGTTCCTTTCACACGATTCAACCCCAGTGACTACCGTAGCGTTGGCGTGCTCGATACTTTGCGATACGTCACTGGTTTCTTTTTGCAATGCATCTATTTTATTGCGAATTTCTTCCGTTGATTGCTGAGTTCTTCCAGCTAGGTTTCTAACTTCATCAGCTACTACAGCAAAGCCACGTCCTTGTTCCCCAGCGCGTGCCGCCTCAATGGCAGCGTTTAAGGCAAGTAGATTGGTCTGTTCTGCGATACCCTGAATCACATCTAGCACTTCTGCGATAGATTGACTTTCCGTGCTCAAGCGTTTGATGGCATCAACAGCGGTTTGCATCTCTTCACTCAGTTGACCAATTTCGTTCCCCAAGTCATTACCGACCGTCACCCCTTCTTTGCCTGCTTCATTGGCCATTTTCACATAGTCAGCGGCGCGGGTAGCAAACTGCGCAACTTCCGCAATAGAGGCGCTCATCTCATTCACTGCCGTTGCAACAGACTCTGAGCGGTGGCTTTGGTCATCGACCGCCACTCGCGTTGTATTCATATTGTTTGACATTGAAGAAGTGTCGGAATTCAGATTGTGTGTTGCTTCTCCAAACTGACTAATAATATTTTGTAAGTGTGCAAACAGTTGATTAAGAGAAACCGCCAGCATAGTCACTTCATCTTTACCGTCTTCTGCTAATCTTTGGGTCAAATCGTTGTGACTACTAATTGATTGAATTTTTTGGCTCGCCGTTCTAATCGGCTTAGCAATACCATTACCAACAAGATATGAGAGCACTATAGCGGCAATCACAACCACTACGATACAAACCAAAACCGTCACTATGATTGAACTGATAAGAGTAGACATTTCCGCCAGAGCTTCGTCTTTGTCAATTTCCGTTAGGATGCCCCATTTCAGTCCTGCTGCATCGATGGGCGCGTACGCAGAAAGCACTTCTTTGCCTCTGTAGTCGACAACCACTTCTACTCCCGTTTGGTTGCTCAATGCACTGTTTGCGGTGGAGCTGTCTATTTTTTGTCGACCTATCGCAGAACCCTTACCCTTGATTTGCGCGAGGACACTTTGACTTACTCCGGCGTCAGATAAGAGTTCAAAATAACTGTCTGGATCTTCAATTAAAAACCTTGATTGGCTGCGCAGCAGTTGATCTGGGCCAATCAAGTACGTTTCTCCAGACTCACCGAGGCCCGAATCCGCCCATTTTTGATTAAAGGTCATGATGTTATTGATTTCATCCACCGGCATTTGGAAAACGACTACACCGATGGTTTTCCCATCTTTTTCTATTGGCGTGCCAATAAAAGAAGCGGCCGCTTCATAAGAAGGCAAATAGGGATAAAAATCCTCTAGGTGGTATTCGCCCCCTCCTTTGCTTAGTGCACCTTTATATGCCGTTGCTAAGCCACTTGAACGATAGGGACCAGAATTTAGATTGGTTGCGTAGTCCAACTCTTTAAACACGGAATAAACCACATTGCCATCTAAATCGATGAGGAAAATATCGTAGTAGCCAAACTCTTCCAAGAAGCCCTTAATACTGGGGTGATATTTTTGGTGAACTTGGTCGTAACCCGTGCCTAGATCGTCAGCCAATAGTTCGTGCTTACTGCCAAGGGGGTGAGAATTGACGCCAATATACCGACTTTGCAACGCCTTGGCCTTTGCGCTGAGGTTGTTGAAAATATCTAACTCGTTGGCCGATTGACCATTATTGGCATCGAGGTAGGTTTTACCAAACTGGCTTTGGTAGTACTGTTTTAATTTGCCGTGGTCGTTAGCCGTAACCCTGTTAGTTGGGTATCGGTTGTACTCCTGCGTGAATGCCGCCATTGCATCCTGCGTAGAAACACTATTTGCCGTGGTCAGCAGTTGGCCTTTAATCTGTTGGAAATAGCTTTCAATTTCACTCTTTTTAATTGTTTCTACTGAAATCAGTTGATCGGAAGCTCTCTTAAACAACGCCTCCTCGGTTAATTGCTTCGCTTTCCAACCGAGAAATGTACCAGTCGCAATAACGGCAAGGCTACAAAGCAGTGTGCTTGCCAATACAATTTTTGAAGCTATTTTCATCGTCCTACCTTTTCGACGCTTCCCAAATATGCGTCGCCTATTTATCCATGTATAGGTGATAAGCCAACTAGCTGTTTGTTACTATTTATTAGAAGTTTTATTAAACTTTATATTTAAAGTTTATAGCCGAACTCCACTTTGTCCAGATTAAGCATCATCACGCACATCTGAGTATAGATTTATTCTGTTAACAGTACGATATTCTTTTGGGGTAGAACCGCTCCAAGTTTTAAAGCGCGCCGCAAAATTTGCAGGGATTGGGTAGCCGACAATTTCTCCAATGTGCTGTATTGGCCACTCGGTAGAGGTTAGCAGTCTAGATGCATACTCCATGCGCATTCGCGTCAAATGCTGTTTAGGGCTATGACCAAAATTTGCTAAGCACAACCGATGAAAGTGCGGAGCTGAACAAGGATAGAGTGCCGAAAGTTGCTCTACATCCCACTCTTTGTGAAGGTGACACTGTACATGGTCAAAAACCCTCTTTAACTTCAGAGCCTTATCACTGAGTTTCTTTTCATTGACCTTACTAAGTAACAACTTCATTTGCTCTATTGCACTAAGACAAATAGCAACACTCACTTCTGCTGTTAGACTCCGCGACCTCAGCAATAGTAAAATAACCGCATACATGGCTTCTGAAACACTGGTTAGCCTGTAGTAAACGTGTTTAGGGTAAGTGCACCCAATTTCTGATTGAGGGTTAATAAACAACCAAGAGATTTGCCACTCCTCTTCATATATGTGAAAGCAATATTCAATATCGGGTGGGATAACTGCAACGCTTCCCTCTTCAAGGATCCAACTCCGCCCTTCTGCATGGAGCTTCCCCTTCCCTTTTACAGTGTAAAGCAAAAGAATACAGTTATACCCTTTACGCGCTACGGTAAAGCTCTCTCGGCAATGGGCAATTCCAGTTTGCAAAATTCCAGCATCTTCCATCGCCAAAATTTGATCATGGCTGATAAACTCATGATGGGTTTTTTCCGAAATGTTAAGGCTCTGCTGCTTTTCGTGCATTTGATAGTTTCGCAATACTTTTTGATGTTTTTAGAACATACATAACTTTGATTGTTCTTTACAATTTTTACAGTTTGATAAGAGGAGTTATGCGATGACAAACACACTACGTCACCTCGACAGAGATTTTTGGTCTAAATTGGTCTCTATTGGATTCCCAGTGTCTTTGCAGTCAGCGATGTTCTCTCTTTTGGGTGTTGTCGATATATTTATGGTGGGGCAGTTAGGCGAAGCTGCCACTGCCGCTGTCGGGGTTGGAAATCGAGTCTTCTTTTTCAATCTCGTGGTTATTTTCGGAGTAAGCAGTGCGGTTAGCGTGCTAGCTTCTCAATATTATGGTGCAAAAAACAACACTGGAATTCGCGTAACATTAGCACAGTCGTGGATAGCAGCCTTACTCGTTACCACTCCATTTTGCATACTCTATCTAGTCGCCCCCCAAAGCGTGGTCTCACTTGCCTCAGACGATGTGCAATATCTGCCTCTAGCTTCTGAATATCTGCTATTAACTGGTGCAAGTCTTTTTCTTACGGTTGCCGTCGTACCGCTTGAAAGTACCCTACGTGCCGTGGGTATTGCCAAGATGCCCACTTATGTAAGCTTGGTCACCATAGTCGTCAACGTTATTTTAAATGCGTTACTCATATTTGGCATGTTTGGCTTCCCAGAGCTTGGCGTAGCTGGAGCGGCGATTGGTACTAGCCTATCTAGACTGTTTCAAACCATTACCTTGTTCTACATCGCTCGTAAAAATCAGCTATGGCTGTTTCCCACGTTAAGTGACTTAGAATTAGGGCGCAAAGTAGCAAACCTTAAACGCTACATTAAAATCGCCGCCCCAATGTGTCTACAAACCACCTTTTGGGGCGCAGGAACAATGATGTATAACATTATTATTGGTCAGCTTGGCGTCACTTCACTGGCAACTATCTCTTTGCTCTTGCCTATCGAAGGTGTCCTTATCTCAGCCTTTCTCGGTTTTTCCGTGGCAGCTTCAATTATCTTAGGTAATGAAATTGGTGCAAAACAGTATCAAAGAGTTGAACAAACCGCTTGGTGGTACGTCATTATAAGCACAGGTTTGGCCGCTATTTTGGCCGTATTTGTACTGGCAAGTACCCCCTATATCGAATACTTGCTTTCAAAGTCAACTCTGACCGATTTAGATACCGCTCTCAATGTTTGCGTCATCATGGCATTTGGGCTGGTGCTGAAAGTTTTTAATATGGTAGGAATAGGTGGGGTATTAAAAAGTGGTGGCGATATCAATTACACCATTTTTATCGACCTGTTTGGTCAATGGGGAGTCGGTATTCCACTTGCCTATTACACAGGATTAATACTGGGATGGCCACTTGATTGGGTTTTGAGTGTCATGCTACTTGATGAAGCAGTCAAAGTCGTGTTACTCACCCAAAGAATCCAATCTAAAAAATGGATTAATAACCTAGTTGAAGATAGCGAAATTATTAACGCGTAACAGAACTCACACCGGGGACGTTGAGCAAACCCAGTTCTTCGTCCCCGACTCTATTTCACCCCAAACGTTTTGCCTAACCCGGCTAACGAATCGATCTTATCTGTAATTTCTCCACTCTCATCACTGACTATATCTGCTTGCTTGGCATTGTCTTGTGAAGAATCATTAATATTCACTATGTTTCGGCTTATTTCGTGTGATACTAGGCTTTGTTCTTCCGCTGCGCTGGAAATCTGCATCGCTAAACCAGAAATATCATCAATGTGCTCGGTAACGCGATTGACAGCTTCTTGAGAACTCTGCGCTTGTTCTACACAATTCTCTACCGCCGTCATTTCTTTTGTCATGGCTTCAACCCATGATTTTAGAGTGGTTTGAATTTCACTAATCGAAGTTTGAATTTGCTCAGTTGCATCGTTTGTACGACTCGATAACTGTCTCACCTCATCGGCAACCACCGCAAACCCTCTTCCGTGCTCACCCGCCCTCGCCGCTTCAATTGCAGCATTTAGTGCCAGTAAATTGGTTTGCTCAGCGATCCCTTTGATTTCATCCATGATCCCACCGATCTTTTCGGCTTCCTCGGTCAACTCACCTGCCGATTGAGATGATTGTTCAATTTCAGTCGAAAGTTCCTGAATAGTCTGCATCGTTTGCTGCATTAATTTGTTTGCATCGTCGCACTCTTTATTCGCTTGAGCGACTCGTTGCGAAGTGGTTGTCGTACTTTGTGCAACTTCGTCAATCGTTGAAACCATTTCTCCTACCGCTGTAGAGACTTGAATAAGCTCTGCTGCTTCTTTCTCGACGCCTTGCTTGGTGGAACTCGCCGCCCCTTTGAGACTGTTAGCACTGGTTTGTAAGTCCGTGCAACTGTCAGTGATTCTTCCCACTATAGTTCTCAGCTTGCCCTGTTGAATTTTTAAATGAAAATCTGCATGGCTGTAGGGTTCGTGTCCACTGTACACAAACCTAGATACACTATCGTAGTCAGAAGCTAATTTTGCATAAAAACCGGGCGCTTTCAGCAGCTCCGAATAAAACATGAGAAACGGCAATAAAGGTAGGCCAAGTGCCAACCAAGAGTAGTAAAATGTCCCGACAATTAATGCGATACTCAGTATTGCAAAGACGATAAGTCTGCGACTAAATGCTGAGAAAATAGGAACAATACGCTTGCCAGAATTGACCTTTTTATACAGCTCTGAGGCTTGTGATTTGATATTAGCATCGAGTGGAAGACGGACCGATTGGTAGCCAATGACTTTCCCTTGTTTAAAAATCGGAGTAACAAAAGCATCAACCCAATAGTAACGACCGTCTTTGCATCGATTTTTTACCGCTCCTCGCCATGAATGTCCCGCTTGAAGGTTTGACCAAAGGTCTTTAAAGGCCGCTTTTGGCATATCGGGATGGCGAACCAAGTTGTGATTTTTTCCAACCAACTCTTCGAGCAGAAAGCCAGATACTCTCGAAAAGGCTGGATTGGCGTATGTTATCACTCCACGTAAATCGGTAGTAGAAACTAGCTCTTCCTCGAATAGAACTTCTTCGTCAATAATGGTTTGATTTCGTCTTCCCATTTTGTTTCCTTAGGTCCCACATACGGACTCGCTATTTGGGTAAGAACAGCAATGACAACACAACAATACTTTTCATAAATTAGTATAGATTAGCGTTTGTTAAAGTTGTAAATCGCGATCAGCAAAAAAGTGGTAATTTCCAACAATTTACCCATTGACGAACTTGAGAGTGACGAAGTGGAGAGAAGCTGTATGTGATAGCTCATTAATAACGAGTTTAGTTATCATTATTAATGATTCAAAAAACCTAAACCATACATATAATATTAATGTGCATTTTCAAATGGTTAGCCAACCAGTCACCACAAGCTACTCACTTTTGCGCTTCACATAATACAAAAACCACCTATGACTTTCGTTGTTTCTGTTTTTTTTGACGATAATTCATAAAGATATTGAGAAGAGAGACAGAAACTAACGGCCTATGGCGAATGTTATGCTAAATCCATATTTATCTGCCTCTCATTGTCAAACCCTAGACTCATCTCACCTAATTTCTGACAGTGTTATCGCTTTGGCAGGTGAAGAATAAAACTCAAAATTGAGCCATCGCATCCAGTTAAAAGCATACAGATTTAACATTTATCACCAGCTAACCACCTTTGACCTTTGGCGTATAGATCATTTCTACCTTGATGTTTTAATGGCATTTAATTCACTTTTTTATTTCGAGTGTAAGCAAAACTTTACTGTTTAATCAACCGGCAAATTAACACGTTATTTACATTGTTATTACACTTAAACCACTGGTGATGCCAAAGTTCTGTTTCGTTATCAGGGATATTTGCAGTAGAAGTCAATTATACGGCTCAAGACAGCGACAACTAGACGTCATCGATAATGAATTCGGTATTTCCATAGTCAGACAGTGACCGTAATCATTTGCGGTGCGATTAGGAGATCAGTATGAATGTACAATCTTTACCTATGGTCCGCTATGTCGACCACCTTGGCAAATTGACTCGCCCTTTACCTGATTGGGCTACCCCAGAGATGCTAATTGGATTTTATAAAGACATGGCGTTAACCCGCGCTTATGACCACAAAGCGGTCGCACTGCAACGGACAGGCAAACTAGGTACCTATCCTTCACATCTTGGTGCAGAAGCCGTTGGAATAGCTGTTGGGTACGCCTTATCACACCATGACGTTTTTATTCCTTACTATCGCGACATGCCCGCCATGTGGGTGAGAGGTATCGCAATGGAAAAAAACCTTCAATACTGGGGGGGAGACGAAAGAGGTAGCCATTTTTCAATCCAACCCAATCAATCAGCCAAAATTCAGGTTGCGCCCTCTCCAGATGAAAAGTGTCGCGACCTCCCTTTTTGTGTCCCCATTGCTACCCAATGTACTCATGCCGTCGGCGTTGCTTCTGCGTTAAAAATTGAAGGTGACCATCACGCAGCTCTAGTGACATGTGGTGATGGCGCAACCTCTAAGGGGGATTTTTTAGAATCCATAAACTGTGCAGGGGCATGGAACCTACCATTGGTGTTTGTCGTAAACAACAATCAATGGGCGATTTCCGTACCTCGCTCTCTACAGTGCGCCGCCGATTTTCTCTCTGAAAAGGCAAAAGGGGCTGGTATTTCTGGTGTTACTGTCGATGGCAATGATGTTGTTGCAATGTACCAAGCAGTAACCACAGCCCTAGATCAAGCACGCAAAGGAAAGGGCCCCACATTAATCGAAGCGGTGAGCTATCGACTTAGTGACCATACAACCGCAGACGATGCAACTCGCTACAGAAAACAAGACGAACTCGATACTGCGTGGCAATACGAACCCATTTCACGACTAAAACAGTATCTGCAGGACCAAAAACTATGGGATGAAAGCCAAGAACAAGATTGGTCACAAGAGTGCAAAGCAATCATCGAAACAGCGGTGGAAAACTACCTATCCCTAGTTCCAGAACCCCCAGAATCCGGATTCGACTACCTTTATGAATCCTTAACTCCAGATTTGCGCAAACAGCGCGACTATATCATTGGCAAGTCGCTCCGTACTCAAGGAGGCAAACATGGCTGAACTCACTTTAGTTGAAGCGGTGAACCTCGCACTTCATTACGAAATGGAAAAGGACGAGAAAGTCATTGTTATTGGCGAAGACGTTGGTGATAACGGCGGCGTGTTTAGAGCAACTGTAGGTTTAAAGGACAAATTTGGATTGCGCAGAGTCATCGACTCACCGCTGGCAGAAGCGCTTATTGGCGGCGTTTCAGTTGGCATGGCTACTCAAGGGCTTAAACCTGTCGCTGAATTTCAGTTCCAAGGTTTTGTGTTCCCAGCGCTTGAGCACTTGATTTGTCACGCAGCAAGAATGCGAAATCGGACCCGAGGAAGATTGACCTGTCAGGCAGTATTTCGAGCGCCTTTCGGCGGTGGTATCCATGCACCAGAGCATCATTCAGAAAGTGTTGAGGCCCTTTTTGCCCATATACCGGGCTTTAAAGTGGTCATTCCCTCCTCTCCTCAGCGGGCATACGGCTTTTTACTCGCAGCCATAAGAAGTCCTGATCCCGTGATGTTTTTTGAACCCAAGAGAATTTATCGCACTGTTAAATCAAACGTAGACGACAATGGCCAAGCCTTACCATTAGATACCTGTTATACGTTAAGAAAAGGGCGAGACTTAACGCTTGTGACTTGGGGAGCTTGTGTCGTTGAATCCCTGCAGGCTGCAAACACCCTTTCCAAACAAGGAATAGAAACTGAAGTCATTGACCTTGCGAGTATCAAACCCATTGATATGGCGACAATTTTAAAGTCAATTCAAAAAACAGGGCGTCTTCTTGTCGTGCACGAAGCAAGTAAAAATTGCGGTGTAGGATCAGAAATTCTTGCACGCGTATGTGAAGAAGCGATGTGCCTTCTAAAAGCGCCGCCCAAACGTTTGACGGGAATGGATACCATAATGCCCTACTATCGAAACGAAGACCTGTTTCTAATTCAAGAACAAGACATTGTTCTACAAGTAAAAGACATGATGGAGGGCTGGCTATGAATGCATTCGCACTTCCCGATTTAGGAGAGGGTTTAGCTGAGTCAGAAATTATTAAATGGCACGTCAATGTCGGTGATGCTGTTGAGATAGACCAAATCGTATTGACCGTAGAAACCGCTAAAGCCGTCGTCGAGGTTCCCGCCCCTTGTACTGGAGTGATCATTAGCCGGCACGGCGAGGTAGGCGACGTGTTAGGCGTGGGTAGTTTACTATTGGAAATTGATGACCACACAAACCAAGCTGAAGCCGTCAACAAGTCTGATGCAGCAACAGTTGTCGGTAATGTGGCGGCTCAAAGTTGTGATGTGGATGTCGACCAATTTTGGGTGGGAAACGACAATGAAATCGATGAGTCTCTCATCAGCGCCCTTCCATCGGCTCGTTTACTAGCGCAAAAATTGGGGGTAGACCTTGGCAAAGTACGCGGTTCTGGGCCTGATGGGACAATCCTTGATGCAGACATCTATCGGGAGTGCGACAAGCAAAAACCGGGGACAGAAGTACTAAAAGGCGCTCGGAGAACTATGGTTGCGTCCATGGCGGAGTCTCACAAACACGTTGCCGCCGTTACCATCACCGAAGAGGCAGATATCACTGACTGGTTTGGAACTCAGGACATATCAAGCCGATTGATTGAGGCCATCGTATACGCCTGCCAGGAAGAACCAGCGCTGAACGCGTGGTTTGACGCGCAAACCATGACGCGCTGTGTACACTCTCATGTGAATATAGCATAGCCGTTGACAGCTCACACGGCCTTTACGTTCCCGTGCTTCGAGCTGCGGACGAATACTCATCCGAACAGATTAGAAAGTGGCTCGACAAAACCATTCTAGGGATACGCGAAAGAAAGATAGGCCGCGAGCAACTTCAACATGCCACCATTACCTTATCTAACTTTGGTGCGATTGCTGGTTTGTTCGCTACGCCTGTTGTAACACCGCCACAAGTAGCCATAGTCGGTGCGGGTAGAATAATGGACAAAGTTCAGATTCGAGAAGGCCAAGTGGTTGCAATCAAATCATTACCACTTTCGATAACATTTGATCACCGTGCCTGTACTGGCGGGGAAGCGGCTAGGTTTGTAAAAGCGCTCAGTATGCACCTGCAAAACAAGCGGTAGCACAGCATTAAAAAGGGGCTTATGCCCCTTTTGTTAATTATCGATATCCGTTAACTGTTTATCTCAGGGATCGCCTCTATCAGTTTAGGCATGATATCGAACAGGTCTCCAACCAAACCATAGTCTGCAAGTTCAAATATTGGAGCATCTGGATCACTGTTTATCGCCACGATGACACCTGAGTCTTTCATTCCCGCTAAATGTTGAATTGCACCAGAAATTCCCACTGCAATATAGAGCTCAGGGGAAACCACTTTACCAGTCTGCCCGACTTGATAGTCGTTGGAAATGTAGCCTGCATCTACCGCAGCCCTAGACGCACCCACGGCACCTCCCAGTTTATCTGCCAACTTCTCCACCAAGTTAAACTGCTCTTTACTGCCTAATCCACGCCCACCTGAAACAACCACTTTTGCCGTAATTAAATCAGGCCGTTCAGAAATGCTTGCTTGTTTGGTGACTTGCCTTGTCATAGATGACTCATATACACATTCAAGCACCTTAACTGGGCACTGCTCTTGTTCGGTTAACGAAACAAAGCTAGTCGAGCGAACTGTAAACACTTGATGCTTATCTTCACTTGTAACTTTTTCAAGCGCATTTCCCGCGTATATGGGCCGTACATAGGTATTCTTATCCAAAATTTGTAAAACATCGGATATCTGCCCCACGTCGAGCAAGGCTGCAACTCTGGGCAGTAGGTCTTTTCCAAAGGTCGTAGAACAGCAAAGTACATGGCTATAATTTCTCGCCACATCAACAACAACTTTAGACACATTTTCTGCAAGCTGCATGCCATACTGGGGGCTGTTTACCTGTATAACTTCATCAACACCTCGTATTTTCGAGGCTTGCACGGCGACGGTATCTTCCAACTCAGTGCCAGTATCGTCATTGTATCCAATCACGAGAACACTGACTTCTATGTCTTTATCGATAGTCAACGCTGCTGAAACGGCTTTTTGTGTGTGATTAAACAAAGTGTGGTTATCGTGCTCTGCAATAACCAAAGCTCTAGGTTTGGTGGTTTCCATCACTTGCTCCTTAGCTAAACAGCTCTGAGCGACTTTTCAGCGCTTCTACCAGTTGGTCAACACTCTCAACTTTCACCCCTCCACTCCTTTGTGGTGGTGGTATGACTTCAAGTACCCTTTGTGATTGTGTTATCACCACTTTAAGGTCTTCAGGCGTAAGAGTATCGAGAGGTTTGCTTTTCGCTTTCATAATGTTTGGCAATGTTGGATAGCGCGGCTCGTTTAACCTCAGATCGGTGCTAACGACCGCAGGTAGTTCTATCGCCAACTCTTCTAACCCATCATCCACTTCTCTTGTCACTTTCGCCCAGCCGTCTGAAACTGCAAGGTTTGAAGCAAACGTTGCTTGTGGTCGATTCATTAGTGCCGCCAACATTTGTGCAGTCTGATTATTGTCGCTATCAATAGATTGCTTACCCATTAATATCAATTGTGCTTTTTCTCTATCATTCACTGCTTTTAAGAGTTTGGCGATATTTAGCGGCTCAAGTTTTAAATCACATTCAATGTGAATTGCTCTGTCAGCCCCAAGTGCTAGAGCTGTTCGCAGTTGTTCCTGTACTTCTAACGACCCTATACTTACAACAACGATTTCTTGTGCTATGTTCCGCTCTTTGAGTCTTATCGCTTCTTCTAGTGCAATTTCGCAAAACGGGTTAATCACCATCTTCATGTTTTGCTGAACAACATCAGTGTTATCCTTATTAATCCTTACTTTTGAGTAAGGGTCTATCACGCGTTTAATGGAAACTAATATTTTCATTGTCCCCTCCCCTTTACGCACCTACGGCACACAATCACTGCTTAACCTTTCGTTAAGTCAATGAACAGGTCGTATAAACACTTAACATATATAGTTTGAGACTAGCTTAGTTTACGTTTACGTCAACTGGACTATATTTATAGTTATCCTTATCAGTAAAAGCAGGTGTACAGATGAAACGGGAACGTATGGAGTTCGACGTAGTAGTTGTAGGAGCCGGACCTGCGGGGCTAACAGCGGCGATAAAGCTCGCACAGTTGTCAAAGGAGCACCAACTTTCGCTGTCGATATGCGTCCTCGATAAGGCCAGTGAAATTGGTGGACACATCGTTTCTGGATCATTGGTAGAGTCTAGAGCTCTTGACGAGTTACTACCTAACTGGCACCAAGCCGATGCCGTTAACGCAGTACACGCCAACACCGAAGCCTTGGTCTATTTACACAACCAAAATCGCTGCACTGCAGTTCCCAACTGTTTTACCCCCCCCTCGCTTAAAAACCCAAATAGTTATTTGCTCAGCTTGTCATCATTGTGTCGCTGGTTGGGTGAACAAGCCGAATCGTTGGGCGTCAATGTGTTTGCGGGTTTCGCTGCACAAGACTTGTTATGGGGAGAATCTCAAAGAGTCGACGGCATAATCACCAAAGATATTGGCGTTAATGAAAAAGGCGAGCACAAGCCCAACTTTCAAGCGGGACTTGAACTAGCAGCCAAATACACCATTTTTTCAGAAGGTTGTCGTGGGCACTTGGGCAAAAAGCTCATTGAACACTTTGCGCTAGACAAGGGGTGTACCGCTCAGCATTATGCGCTGGGAATCAAGGAGGTGTGGCAGCTACCTGAAGACGCTACAGAGTTTAACGAGGGTTCAATCTTACACACCATCGGTTGGCCTTTAAATGAAAGTGGCACAACTGGCGGTGGCTTTCTCTACCATATGGCTAATCACCAAGTTAGCTTAGGCTTAATCGTCGATCTTAGTTACCACAACACCTATTTAGACCCATTTATGGAGTTCCAAAAATTCAAACACCACCCCATTATTGCCAGACTTTTATCTCAAGGGGAGAGAATTGCCTTTGGGGCAAGAGCCATTACAAAAGGAGGCCTTTATTCTTTACCCAAACAGAGCTTCCCCGGAGGTGTGGTTGTAGGATGTGATGCAGGGACACTTAACCCCGCCAAAATTAAAGGTGTACACTGTGCAATCAAATCGGCCTGTTTGGCAGCAGAATCTATCGTAGAAGCACTAAAGAGCGACGAACAATGCGATACGCCCGATTACGATAAGCACTTTAAGAACTCGTGGCTTTACCGCGAATTGAAACAAAGCCAGAACTTTACTGGCACCATCCACAAATTTGGAACATTATTTGGCGGAGCACTCAACTTTGCAGAGCAGCGTCTGCTCCCACTGTTACCTAACGGAGAACCTATTTGGTCAATAAAGGCCCCGAAAGCAGATTACTTACACCTTCGCGGGAAAGATCGTTGTCACCCGATCCACTATGGAAAGCCCGATGGTGTGCTCTCATTCGACAGGCCTTCATCGCTTTACCTTTCCGCCACCCAGCACGTCGAGGACCAACCCAATCATTTACACTTAACAGATCATCAATTGCCTATATCCACACACCTTTCATTTTTTGATGAACCCAGCCAACGCTATTGTCCCGCAGGGGTTTATGAAGTAATAGATAAGGATAATAACCCTCGCTTTCAGATTAATTCCGCCAATTGCCTTCATTGTAAAACCTGCGATATTAAAGACCCTTCACAAAATATCGAGTGGACACCCCCAGAGAGTGGCGGTGGTCCAAACTATCGCAATACTTAAGCTTTGATCTTGTTTAGCAGGGCTTCTAGCTGGATCAGTTCATCGTCACTAAATAGGTTTAAGATCGCTTCGCACCCATAGTTAACTGATACTAGAGCGTCTTGATATAGCTCTTTTCCGACTGGTGTCAGTGCCACCATACTTTGTCTAGCATCCCGTGGATTCTCCACTTTTTCCACTACTCGGTGTTTGATCATTGGATTCAAAAGGCGCGTTACACCAGAGGCGGTAAGTCCTACGGATTCAGCAAGAACAATTCGGCTTAGTACTCCAGCAGTCGAACTAGCGATTTGATGCATGATCGAAAACTCGGTAAAGCTCAGTCCATGCGGCATAAGGCATGAGTCCATTTTTTTGTTAATTGTCGTACTCATTAAAGACTGGCTTAAAATAAGCTCTGTAGCACTTTTTTTCATTATTAAACTCCACATATACTTGACTGATCAAGTATATGTGCTTCTTTTCGATTATTCAAATAATTGTGTGATAACAAATAAAAGACAGGTTTCTGAACGAAGTTACTTAGGTGGTAAAAGTGAGGGATAGAGTGATGTTACTAATATAAAGCCGTTCCTTAGAACGGCTTTATCGTTTTTCTCCGTATTAACCTAGAAACAGTTGCCCCAACATGTAACCAACAAAACAGGCAGAGACTACACCAATAAGACCAACACTCATAAATGAATGATTAAAGTACCATTTACCTATCTTTGTCGTGCCGGAAGAATCGAAGTTCACCGTCGCGATATCAGAAGGATAATTTGGAATAAAGAAGTATCCATACACCGCTGGCATAATACCGATAAGAAGCGCTGGTTCTAAACCAAGACCTAACCCCACTGGTAACATCATACGAGCCGTCGCCGCTTGTGAGTTCACTACCACCGAAACAATAAATAGTGCAAAGGCAAAAGACCAAGGTATTCAGTAACCATACCGATGATCCCTTCTTTAAACTCTGGCAATGCATATTTAAAGTAGGTATCTGACATCCACGCGATACCAAATATTGCAATGGCCGCGACCATCCCAGATTTAAACACAACGCCTTCTGGAACTTTTTTGGGGTCCGTTTTTGTTAAAAGCAGTATTAAACCACCAAATGCGAGCATCATCATTTGGATAATTACTGACATTTTGATTGGCTTCTCACCTTCAACAACAGTGCGAATTTCGGGGAACATAGCAATAAAAACAATAGACACCAGAGCGGCTAAAAAGATTAGAACCGAGTTTCTCGCCGAAGCTGGCAACACTTCATCGAGACTTGTTGCCGTCGTATTTTCGATTTTGTTTCGCCAATATGGGTCTTCTAAACGACGCTTATACTCCGGATCGTCCACCAGCTCTTTACCGCGACGAACACTGTAAAGTGCCATAAGCAAAGTGCCACACAAAGTAGCGGGAACCGTAATCATTAGAATGGAAACTAAGGTCAGTTCAGTTTGGATCCCCGATAACTGGGCAAGGTAATAAACAACAGCAGCTGAAATAGGTGACGCTGTAATAGCAATTTGTGAAGCTACTGAAGCTGCAGCCATAGGGCGTTCTGGGCGAATACCGTTCTTAAGAGCTACGTCGCCAATAATCGGCATCACCGAATAAACGGCGTGACCAGTACCCAACATAAACGTCATAGTGTAAGTAACAAAGGGAGCGATTAGTGTTACGTTTTTAGGGTTCTTCCTTAATATCCTTTCTGCCACTTGCAGCATAAATTTAAGCCCACCAGCCGCTTCAAGAATCGAAGCACAAGTAACAACGGCCAATATGATGAGCATTACCGTCACTGGCGGCGACGTTGGTGGCATACCAAATATAAATACTTGAACCACTAAACCAATGCCCGATATAACACCAAGGCCAATACCGCCAAAGCGGGAACCAACGTAAAGCATTATCAGTAAAAAGAGAAATTCTAAATACAACATATTGATAACCTTAATCTTATTAACCACACTAATATTAAGGTATTTACAATACGATTAACTTGAACGCTCTCATAATTCCGCTATATATTTCGCATATGCGATCTACTGCCCAATATATCGCTAGTAATAAGCGCATGAACAGCTAAACACCCCACCGAGTGGAGCGTTTTACTTTTTGTATGAAAATAGGAAGTGAAAAGTGATGGGGATTTGAGTACAGTTCGTTATCCGTCGATTTCAGTTTTAGCGCCACTCATTTTCGAGCACTTTATAGTGGAGAACATGAAGATCTGGTTTCAGTTGGTACTTTTCGTCTTCTGGATACAGTCTGGCAACACCAATATCTTCACCAGAAAACGCTTTAATACACTCTAAATCTTGCCAATATGTAATCAAGGTGATTTCAATTTCGTTCTCTTTATCTCGCTTAAAAATCTGAGCACCTCTAAAGCCTTCTACAGCGGAAGAATCTTTGATTCCTGTTTCGTACAAATAGGCAATAAATCCCTCCTCATGTTTCTTTGGGCAGGTTGCTTTCCACTCTCTCGCAATCATCTTTTCTCTCCGTGAAAAATTATACGTAGCGCGCCGCTACGCCTTAAGGTGATTTGATATAGTGCCTAGGTAAGTTACGGAATTCAAACTAGATATCATCCGTTATCAGGTAAGCGTTAATAGAGTGGAAAGTTAAATAAATTTAAACAGAGTATTTAGGATAATAACGTGTTTTCGCCGAAATATTCTTTTGAATCTCGCATATCGATCGAGAGAAAAAAGCATTTTCTTTACACTATCTCTTTTTATTTTGTTGAACGAGTTTTTCGTGCCAAGCATTGTTACCGTCTCGCTTACTAACATCATACTCCGCACAAAACTGAGATATCGTCATATTGTTATCACCAGTGGACAGTTTAAGGGCAAGTTCAACTCTTTGAAGTTTGCTTTGCAAACGCAAAATTTGTCCCGCGTTGGGACTTTTTTCTTTGGCATATTTAAGCGCCGCGTGTTTGCGTTCTGCCGCGCCAGCCCTGCGGTCAGCTTCTCCGAGTAAAAACCGTAGCTGAGCGACACTTTTCCCTTTTTTAAATGCTGGGGCAAGCAGCTCTGCACACTCGTCAAAAGTGGCGCTTTCCATATAAGGGTCGATTTTGCTCGCTTGCTGACGCATCCACGCTAGCGCTAGTTCTTCGTCTGACATATCACAAGGTCTAAATAGATTTAATGGCCTTTATGATATCGTTTTATGCCAAATAGCTGCAATAAAAGAATATTAAGTGAGGGAGCAGAACGTCATAAGCACATAATCGTGCAGAAATTCAATTCCAGTCTAGAACACCAGTCCGCCATCTAGCTCTAAGACTCGTGCCGTATAGTAATCATTTTCTAATATAAACCTCACTCCCTTGGCAATTTCTATAGGAAGGGCGACCCTACCTAGGGGTATTGAGGCATTCAGCCTCTCTTTTGCTTGGTCTTTAAGTGCATCTATCATTTCAGTCTTAACGACGCCAGGGGCAATAGCCGCGGCTCTTATCCCATGGCGGGCTAGCTCTTTACCCCACCCTACGGCAAGTGTTGCCACTGCTGCTTTAGACGCACTGTAATTGCTCTGTCCTATATTGCCAGCTCTCGCAACCGAAGAGATATTAATAATGACCCCTTTAGACTGACAGTTAAGCATGCTGGCAACCGCTTCTCGACCACACAAAAATGTTCCAATTAGATTGACCTTAATTACGCTTTCAAACTGAGCTAAGCTCATTTTACTGATTGACTTATCCGTTCTTTTTACCAGCAAGCCATCAGCTAAAATGCCGGCATTATTGACCAAGCCATCGAGCCTTCCCCACTTTTTTACAATCTGTGCAAAGGTCGCTTCTACGCTGGATTCGTCGGTAATGTCTATTGGATAGGTTTCACTTTCGGTATCCAGCAATGCTTGAGTTCGCAACAGCCCGTCGGTGTTGAGATCAATCAATGCCAAATCCGCGCCTGCGGCCGATAACTCTTGGCATATGGACGCCCCGATCCCTTGTGCCGCACCAGTTACCGCAATTACTTTTCCACTTAAATCCATCGTTAACCTCCAATAGGCGCTAGTTGGAATTTTTGTTAGCTTTGGTCTTGAAAAAGTTTGAATAGGCTTGAAAAGTCCAGCTCTTCATTGCCCATGCTGTTGTGCATCGCGTATATATTGCGAGCCAGTGACCCCATTGGAATACTTGATTGGCTTTGGGTTGCAACTTCAATACCCAGACCGAGATCTTTTAGCATCAACTTGCTCATAAATCCCGGGTGGTAGTCATTTGAAGCTGGAGCGTTTTCCATGACTCCTGGACAGGGATTATAAAGTTCTAAAACCCAGTTGCGTCCCGAGCTTTGCAGCATAATGTCGGACAGCACTTTTGCATCCAGTCCATTTTTCACGCCTAGAGAGAGGGCTTCACAGGTCCCAGACATCAAAATACCAAGTAGCAGGTTATTGCAAATTTTAGCCATTTGACCATCCCCTGCATTACCTGCGTGAAACACATTTTTACCCATGTGTTTTAGCACTTTTTCTGCTCTCTTAAATGCTTTTTCACTACCACCCACAATAAAGGTTAGTGTTCCTGCCTTTGCACCTGCCACCCTCCGGAAACTGGCGCATCCACAAAGTCAAAACCTCTTTCTTGTGCGCGGGCAGCCACCTGTTTGGCCGAAGCAGGGTCAATTGTCGACGAGTCGATCAGCAAGGTTTTACTTCCACTATATCAAACAAGCCGTTGTGTTGATTTTCGTCTCCCAAATAAACACTTTTGACCTGTTCTCCTGCGGGGAGCATAGTGATCACGCAGTCACTATCTGCTACCGCATCCTCGGTATTTAGAGCGACTTTCGCCCGACTTTTAAACGGGGCGGTCAGTGAAGGGTTGAGATCAAAAACGACTACCTGATAGCCTGAACTTATTAGGTTGTCAGCCATAGGCGCGCCCATATTTCCCACGCCAATAACAGTGATGGTTTTCATATTATTCATCCTTGTTGCTGCCTAGATTCGCCAACGGGTGTTCGTCAGGTGTCCACAATGATGTAAACAACAAATCTATAGTTGAAGTCGTTACTAGAGACACGTCATCAAACAACCACTCTGGCTTGCCATCTTTATCGATTAGTCTAGAACGAACCCCTTCTTCAAATTCACCAAGAAGCGCCGAACGAACGGCGAGGATCAGCTCTAGCTTAAAGCAGTCTTCTAAGCTTAGGTGGTCGTATTTCCTTACTTGTCGATAAGTGATGTGAGCTGATATAGCACTGCCCTCACTCAACCCTTTTTTCGCTTTGCGCAACCACTCCTCTTCCCCTTCAAGGGAGAGAACATTTGCCACTACGTCCATCAAATCACCATTAGTACATGCGTTTTGTATATCTCTCCAGACTGGACGTAGTTGTGCTTCTGGACAGTAGGGTTGGGTTTCTATCGCCAGCTCATCAAGAATAGGTTTAATAATGTGCTCTGGTTCGTGAGCTGCCCAGTTTGCTCCGAGTAGTGATTTGAGTAATCTTACTTTGTTCTCACAACGTAGCACCCAATCTGCAAGCTTGGTGTCCAGAGCATCTTGCGCATTGATTATCGCGCCCGTTAAACCCAGAAACAGCCCAATACCTTCATCCATGCGATTAAGAAACCAAGTACCTCCTACATCAGGAAACAGTCCGATATGAATTTCGGGCATTGCCAAGCGCGAGTTGGGCGTTACCACTTTGTGGCTACAACCGTTAAACAGGCCTATCCCTCCCCCCATGACAATCCCCTCACCCCAGCCTATGATTGGTTTGGGGTAGGTGTGGATCCGGTAGTCGCATTCGTACTCTAAAGAGAAATACCGCGTGCAAAACTCCACGGTTTCCTCTTCGTCTCCTTGCGACATAACGCGATACATGGTTCTTACATCACCACCTGCACAGAATGATTTATCTCCTTCACCTTGAAGGAAAACCATTTTGACTTCGGACCTTTCCTGCCATTCCTTAAGCTTATCGTTCAGTAAATCCAGCATTTTGTAGGTGAGCGCATTTAGCGAAGCTGGGTTACTTAGGGTAGCTATGGCTAAAACACTCTGCCCGTCTATACATTGGCGCTCTTCAAATCTCACTGTATCTGCCATAAACACTCCAATACTTAGTCTTTAGCCCAATGAGGTTGTCGCTTTTCTAAAAACGCATTCACACCCTCTTTCTGATCTTTGCTGTCAAACAGTCGCAAAAATTCGTCGCGCTCACTGACAAGAGCATGTGCATGGGATGTATGGCGATGTGCTTGAATGAGTCGCTTACACGCAGCAACTGATACAGGTGATTGCCCTGCCACCGAATCCGCTAATTGGATAGCCCGTGACAAACTCTCTCCTTTTTCGACAAGCTCTTCTGTCAGCCCAATGCGCAAAGCCCGCTCTGCATCAAGCGTCTCACCACACAATATGACACGTTTAGCCCACCCTTCTCCCACTAACATAGTGAGATTCTGCGTACCGCCAGCACAAGGCAATAGACCCACTTTTGCCTCTGGCAATGCCAACTTCGCGTGTTTTTCAACAATCCTAATATCACAGGCTAAAGCGGCCTCCAGCCCTCCTCCCATTGCATAACCGTTAATCGCAGCAATGGTCACTCCTGAAAACTGGCTTAAAGCTTCAAAGGCTTGGCTAAACGCTGTTGCCATGTCAGATGCACTTGTTTTACTCCCATCGGCAAATGCATTGAGGTCTGCTCCGGCTGAAAAGAATTTTTCACCACAACCTGTGAGCACCAAAGCGTAGATATTTTTCTCTTGCTCTACCTGACTAACAATAGTTTTGAGCTCGATAAGACTCTCTAAAGTCCACGTGTTTGCAGGAGGATTATTATTCCTCAGGATTGCGATGTTTCCTCTTCGTTCGCAATTAATTGTATCCATTTCGAAACTCCTCTATTACAGAAGATTAGCGCCTTGCTTCAACACTTCTCTCGCCGTGATTAGCCTCATAATCTCATTGGTGCCTTCAAGAATTTGATGGACTCTTACGTCTCTAAAATGTCTTTCCAAGGGGTACTCTCGCGTGTATCCATACCCGCCGTGAAGTTGCAGCGCTTGGTCACATACACGCATGGCTATATCAGTCGCAAACTGCTTTGCCATTGCACAGTACGCGGTAGCATCAATGGCTTTTTGATCCAACTTAAACGCCGCGTATCTAACCATTTGTCTCGCAGCAACAAGCTCTGTCACCATATCTGCAAGTTTGAACTGTAAGGCCTGAAAACTGGCTAACGGTTTCCCAAATTGCTTTCTTTCGTTGACGTATTGAACAGCGGTATTAAATGCCTGTTGCGCCGTTCCTATTGAACACGTCGCTATGTTGATGCGGCCTCCATCAAGCCCCCTCATTGCAATTTTAAATCCCTCTCCCTCTTGGCCGAGTAAGGCGTTTTTTGGCAGTGCAACATCGTCAAAAGTAATACTCCGCGTCGGCTGGCTGTTCCAACCCATTTTCTCTTCCTTTCGTCCGAACGTAATGCCTTCTGCAGTGGCAGGCACAACGAAGGCCGATATACCCTTTTGCTTGTCATCTGAAAGTGTTTGCGCCATAACCACCAAGACGTCGGTTTCCCCCGCACCTGAGATAAACGCTTTTGTTCCGCTCAAGTAATAGTGACTATCTGATTTGGTCGCCGTGGATTTTAAAGATGCAGCATCAGAACCGGAGTTGGGCTCGGTCAAGCAATAGGAACCTAGCCAATTACCCGAAATCAGTTCGGGACAGAAGTTCTCTTTCGCTGACTCTGTCCCATAGGTAGCAACCATCCATGACACCATGTTGTGAATTGTCATGTAGGCGGTCGTTGAGGTGCAGCCCATTGAAAGCTGCTCGAACACCAGTGACGAGTCGAGTCTACTCAGCTCCAAACCGCCGTACTCTTGGGGAGAATAAAGACCCATAAATCCCATCTCCCCCGCTTTTGCGAGTACTTCCTTGGGAAATATTGATTCCTTATCCCAACGAGCGGCATTTGGCGCCAGATGTTCTTTTGAAAACTGCTGTGCTGCCTGTACAAATGCGCGTTGCTGTTCATTTAGCTCAAAATCCATACCGACCTCCTCACAGAAGTAGCTACTTGAGATGTATGCTCATATTGATGCCACTAGAAACAGGGTCGTCAAACCACTTAGCGGTAACAGTTTTGGTTTCAGTGTAGAAGCGCACCGCTTGTTTTCCGTATGCGTGTAAATCGCCGTAAAAACTGCCACGCCATCCAGTAAAGGAGAAAAATGGCAAAGGAACGGGAATAGGCACATTGATTCCGACCTGACCGACTTGAACTCGATGCTGGTACTTTCTGGCCGCCGCCCCGCTGGAAGTAAATATTGAAGTACCGTTGCCGTATGGATTATCGTTTACCAGCTCGATCGCTTCATCCAGTGAATCAACTTCAATACAGATAAGTACTGGGCCAAATATCTCCTGCTGGTAGATGGCCATCTTTGTGTCAACACCACTAAACAGCGTTGGACCAACCCAATTACCATCGGGGTAGTCGCCAACTTCACAATCGCTGCCATCGACCAGACAGTTAGCACCTTCTTGCTTTCCTTGCTCAATCAGCCCTAGTACTCGTTCTCTGGCTGCTTGACTGATTAGAGGTCCAAATGCCGCTTTTTTATCATTCCATGCGCCCGGTTTAACCGGTTTCATCGCTTTGGCGAGTTTTGAGATCCACTGATTGGAGTCGCCAACAAACACAGCCACTGAAATTGCCATACAACGTTGACCAGCAGCCCCCACTGACGCGCCGACCAAATTGTCTACGACCTGATCGGGATTGGCATCTGGCATAATGACCATGTGATTTTTCGCACCAGCAAAAGCTTGTACTCGTTTTAAGTTTTGCGTTCCTTTTTGATAGATATACCTTGCAACAGGGACTGAGCCTACAAACGAAATCGCGCGAATGTTCGAATCTGACAGCAAATAGTCAACTTGTTCTTTTCCTCCGTGAACCACTTGGAGTACGCCGTCGGGCGCTCCAGCCTCTTTAAACAGTTCCGCCAATCGGACTGCCGTTAGCGGTACTTGTTCAGAAGGTTTTAGTACGAAAGTATTGCCGCAGGCAATTGCCAGCGGAAACATCCACAAAGGGATCATGGCAGGGAAATTAAATGGGGTAATACCGCAGCAGACACCTAAAGGTTGAACCAGTGAATAGCAGTCGATATCGGAGGCCACATTTTCTACTGTCTCACCCATTGTGAGGGATGCGATGTTTGCCGCTTGCTCTACGACTTCAATACCGCGCCACACGTCTCCTTTTGCGTCGACTTGGGTTTTACCTGTTTCTTTGGAAACGACATAAGCCAACTCTTCATGATGTTTTTTTAGCAAATGTTGGTATCTAAGCATTACACGAGCCCGTTCAGAAACTGGTGTTTCACTCCAGTTCGCAAAAGCAGACGAGGCACTTTGGATCGCTCTTTGCAACTCGGCTTCCGTCGCACAAGGAAGTTGGGCGATTACTTGGTTGTTTGCTGGGTTAGTCACTTCCATCCATTCTGACGTAGATGAGTCACAAAACTTCCCATCAATAAATAGTGGTACGGGTTGTGTCATTATCGTTCCCTCACTCATTCAATAAGCTGGATTTAAGTCTTTCGTTTTTTAGAATTAAGGTACTTCTATAGCAATAGCCGTTGCCTCACCACCACCGATGCAAAGCGACGCGATACCTCGTACCGGCTTATCAACACCGTTTCGAATTTGCAGCTCTTTTAGCGCATTCATGCTGTGAGCTAGGGTCACTATAATACGTGCGCCTGTCGCACCAATTGGATGCCCTAAAGCGCAAGCGCCCCCCTTGACATTTACCTTGTCTCCATCGATACCGAGTTGCTTGATCGCTAGTTGAGTGACGACCGCAAACGCTTCGTTGATCTCCCAAAGGTCCACTTCATCAATTTGCCAATCTAATTGAGATAAAAGATGTTCAATGGCAAAAACAGGGGCTAAAGTAAACTCCGCAGGTGTGCGAGCGTGTGTGGAGTGGCCCTTTATCAGCGCCAGTGGTTCTTTATTGAGACGTTTAGCTTCTGCCAACGAAGTTATGTGGAGCGCTGCTGCACCATCAGAAATCGCGCTGGAGTTTGCCGCAGTGATCGTGCCTTGTTCGTGAAAGACGGGTTTTAGCGTTGCAATTTTTTCGATGTCTATGTAAGTAGCGTGCTCATCGTGATCGAGTATTTCCGCATCATCACTTTTCGAACTAGTGGCAATAGGTACGATTTCGCATTCACTCTCATGAGACTGTTGCGCTTGTTTGGCGCGTTGTGCAGATAGAATCGCCCAGTTGTCCATCTCTTTGCGTGTGTAATTTAAATGATCGGCGGTTTGCTGCGCGTAAACCCCCATTAAATGCCCTTCGTACGCATCTTCAAGACCATCAGTAAACATATGGTCCAAGCAGTTAGCGTGCCCCATTTTTAATCCAGAACGGGCCTTGCTAAGTAAGTAAGGAGCGTTGCTCATACTCTCCATGCCACCAGCTATAATGTGGTTAGCCGCACCTAATCTTACACTGTCGTAGGCCAGCATTACTGCTTTCATCCCTGAACCGCATACTTTGTTTACCGTTGAACAGGGAGTACTTTCAGATAGTCCGCCTTTCAAACCCGCTTGTCTTGCTGGTGCTTGTCCCAATCCTGCGGTCAAAACGCATCCAAAATAAAGCTCGTCAATGAGAGATTTAGACAATCCGTGGTAATCAAATAGTGCGGAAATAGCAAAGCCACCCAACACTGGTGCAGTGTAAGCCTTGAGCTTACCTTGAAACCTTCCGATTGGCGTTCGCTTTGCTGCAAGAATACAAACTTCGTCAGGCATGGTGGCCTCCCCGTCGCTATAAATAACGCTTAGTATTTCTTGACGTCTTGGTAAGCATAGCACTAACATTTACGTTAACGTAAAGAAATAACAAAACCAAACCAAATTGGTTCAAGCAATATTTAATATTTCAAGCCCAAGCAGTGCATACTGTCGCCGTTAAGTGTAAGGACAGATATTGATGGAAACATTTAAGATCAGCGATTTGGCTAAAGAATTCGACGTCACCACACGTAGTATTCGCTTTTATGAAGATATGGGGCTGATCCATCCCAAGCGAAAAGGGATTACTCGAATTTATGAACGCCGGGACAAGATCCGGTTAAAGCTCATTTTAAGAGGCAAGCGACTCGGTTTTTCTCTTGCTGAGATTAAAGAACTTTTTGAGTTGTACGACACCAATCGCGGCGATGTGCAGCTAAATAAAATGCTGGCAATAATCGACGACAAACAGGCTCACTTGCAGCGTCAGCTCGATGATATCGAAGCGGTAATGCAAGAACTTGACGATGCCAAGGCACGGTGTCATCAAGCGCTAACCGAGCAACAAGCCTAACCGCTTTCTAAGCTGTCGCCTTCGCTGGCATTGAACCCCCTTCAGAAAGGGGCAATGACCTGTTGGAGGCGATATGGACTCTTCGTATATTCCCCTTAACTTTGGACTCGATCCCTCACTTAATCAGTTGCGAGATCTTGTGCACTCATTCGCAAGCAATGAGATCGCTCCACTTGCCGCCCAGATAGACACTAACAACGCTTTCCCTAACCACCTATGGAAAATGCTCGGAGAGCTCGGTTTGCTTGGAATTACGGTTAGTGAAGAGTATGGCGGAGTTAACATGGGCTACTTGGCCCACGTCATCGCTATGGAAGAGATAAGCCGAGCGTCCGCTTCCGTCGGTTTAAGCTATGGCGCCCATTCCAATCTTTGTGTGAATCAAATTTTTAAAAATGGCAGCCAAGAGCAAAAACAAAAGTACCTTCCTCAACTTATAAGTGGAGAGCATGTTGGCGCATTAGCTATGAGTGAAGCCAATGCTGGATCTGATGTGGTTAGTATGACTTTAAAAGCCGACACCACGGCCCATGGATATACGCTAAACGGTAACAAGATGTGGATTACTAACGGGCCTGATGCACACACCTTAGTGGTTTACGCCAAAACTCAATTGGACAAGGGGTCTAAGGGAATTTCCGCATTTATTATAGAGTCAAACTACGAGGGTTTTTCCCACGCACAAAAACTCGACAAACTCGGTATGCGAGGCTCCAATACTTGCGAACTCGTATTTCAAAATTGTCAGGTCCCCAAACATGCGCTGCTAGGAGGTGAAAACCAAGGGGTAAACGTCTTGATGAGCGGACTCGATTATGAGCGTGTTGTCCTAGCTGGTGGCCCATTGGGGATCATGCAGGCCTGCCTAGACTTAATCCTTCCATACGTGCATCAAAGAAAGCAGTTTGGTCAATCTATTGGTGAGTTTCAGTTAGTGCAGGCTAAGTTAGCAGATATGTACACCAAAATGAATTCAGCTCGCGCCTATGTCTACAGCGTCGCAATGGCCTGCGATAGAGGGGAGCAAACCCGTAAAGATGCTGCTGGGGTGATTCTTTTTAGCGCAGAACTCGCTACACAATGTGCTTTAGATACCATTCAGCTCTTAGGGGGTAATGGCTATGTAAATGATTACCCCGCGGGTCGACTGCTACGTGACGCCAAGTTGTATGAGATTGGTGCGGGAACCTCAGAGATCAGGCGTATGCTGATCGGTCGAGAACTATTTAACGAAAGTCGATAGGAGCAACCGTATGGCCATACTTCCCGATAAACTCCGCAAAGACGACCCCATGTATCAGGCTAACTTCGAAGCTATGTCTCTGTTGGTCTCTTCAATGCACTCCAACTTGCAGAGTATTCATTTGGGAGGGGGAAAAGCTGCACAGGACAAACTAAGAGCCAAAGGAAAGCTTCCGGCAAGGGAGAAGATTGAATCTTTAATCGATGACGGTACTGAGCTTCTTGAAATCGGTGCTTTCGCAGCTTGGCAGGTCTATGACGAGCCTGTTCCCTGCGCGGGTGTGATTGCGGGTATCGGATTAGTGCAGGGTATACATTGTATGATCCTTGCTAACGATCCAACGGTGAAAGGCGGGACCTATTACCCATTAACCGTGAAAAAACACCTACGCGCTCAAGAAATCGCGGAAAAATGCCACCTCCCCTGTATCTATTTAGTCGATTCAGGCGGAGCAAACTTACCTTATCAATCGGAAGTATTTCCCGATCGTGACCACTTTGGCCGTATCTTCTACAACCAAGCCCGAATGTCAGCCCAAGGGATACCTCAGATCGCGCTAGTATCCGGTTTGTGCACCGCTGGCGGAGCCTATATTCCCGCTATGGCAGACATCTCCATCATGGTGAAACAGCAGGCATGTGTATTTCTTGCCGGTCCCCCACTAGTAAAAGCCGCCACTGGTGAAGAGGTTACTCAAGAGCTGCTGGGCGGCGCTGATACTCACTGCAGAAAGTCAGGCGTTGCAGATTACTATGCGGACAACGACCTTCACGGCATACAACTAGTAAGAGATGCCATTAAAAACAGCCACCTTTCCCCTCTTCCCCAGAAAGAGTATCGAAACCCCAAATACCCCATAGAGGATATTTATGGTGTGGTCAGTGCAGATTTACGCCTTTCGTTCGACAGTAGAGATGTCATTGCGAGAATCGTTGACGATTCTGAGTTCGACGAGTTTAAGGCGCTGTACGGCAGCACCTTGGTATGTGGCTTCGCTAGAATACACGGCCACCTTGTCGGATTAATCGCTAATAATGGCATTCTCTTTTCAGAGTCCGCGCAAAAAGGGGCCCACTTTATTCAGCTCTGTTGCCAAAGAAACATCCCTTTGGTTTTTCTGCAAAACATCACTGGATTCATGGTAGGCAGCAAAGCGGAATCCGGAGGTATCGCCAAACACGGAGCGAAATTGGTGATGGCGGTGGCGTGTGCCGACGTACCTAAGTTCACCGTTATCATTGGCGGCTCTTACGGCGCCGGCAACTATGGCATGTGTGGGCGAGCCTATGACCCCACTATGATCTGGATGTGGCCCAATGCCCGTATATCAGTGATGGGTGGAGAACAAGCCGCAAGCGTATTGTGTCAGGTTAAAAAGGATACTTATAAAAGAAAAGGCCAATCCATTTCAGAAGCTGAACTCAAAGAACTCAGACGAGCAACGCTTGAGCAGTATGAGAATCAAGGGCATCCACTTTATGCTAGCGCCCGACTTTGGGACGACGGCATTATTGACCCAAAAGAGACTCGGCACGTTCTAGGGACTGCTTTGGATGTCAGTCAGACAGCGCCAAAAGCGCCTACAAAATTTGGTATTTTTAGAATGTAGAGGTGTTATATGGAATCAGAGCGTACTGAGCGTCTATCCACTGTGTTATCTGAACTCGATAACAGGGGCATATTGCTAATTACATTAAACCGACCTGAAAAGTCGAATGCCTTTGACTCCAACACTATTGCCCTTTTGACTACAACTCTTGAGACTTACTACCACAACGCGGAGGTTAAGTGTTTAGTGCTGAGGGCCAACGGAAAGCACTTTTCCGCTGGTGCAGATTTAAAATGGATGTTGGCTATGTCTGCTGCCAACTATGATGAAAACCTAAGCGACGCCTCTGCCCTTGCTCAACTTCTCTATAAGTTAGACACCTTCCCTGTACCCACAATAGCACTAGTTCAAGGCAATGCGTACGGCGGTGCTCTTGGGCTCATTTGCTGTTGCGATATAGCAATAGGCCTCACTAACAGTCAGTATTGTCTAAGCGAAACAAAACTTGGCTTAGTTCCTGCCACTATCTCTCCTTATGTCGTCAGAGCAATGGGTGTGCGTCAAGCGCGATTTTACATGCTCACCGCCACCCCATTTAATGGCGAACAAGCTCGTGCGCTAGGCGTTCTTCATCAGATTTGTGCTGACCACCTTGAGCTTCAAACACAGTCACAACAGCTTATTGAGTCAGTATTGTCAAACTCTCCTCAGGCGATACGCCGCTCCAAGGCTCTGTGTTTTGATTGCGATGAAAGCAAAATTGATAACGCCTTGATTGACTTAACCAGCCAAGCCATTGCCCTTGCTAGGGCTTCGAAAGATGGTAAAGAAGGCGTGTCTGCTTTCTTAGAAAAACGCGCACCGATTTGGGTTACTCGCTCAAAGGATTGAAGCATGGGTATTGCAAAAAAAGTAAAAATCGTAGAAGTGGGGCCTAGAGATGGTTTGCAAAACGAAACCTCGCTCGACGTCGGCCAGAGAATCGCATTCATCAATCAATTATCTGCGACTGGGTTGCGGTATATTGAAGCTGGTGCATTCGTTTCTGAAAAACGCGTACCTCAGATGGCGCAGTCAAGTTTGGTATTAGACGGCATAGAAAGAAAAGCCAACACGCGTTATTCAGCTCTGACACCCAATTTAAAAGGCGCGCAACAAGCAATCGTGCATAACGCCGATGAAATTGCCATCTTCACTTCTTCTTCAGAAAGCTTTTGTCAGCGCAATATTCACTGCTCAATTGAAGAAAGCTTGCAACGATTTGTTCCCGTGGTGAATATGGCTAAGGAGCATGGTATTCCCGTTCGCGGATATCTATCTTGTGCGTTTGACTGCCCATTTGAGGGGCAAACCGAGCCCTTGAGAGCTACTAAATTGGCGCAAACACTACACAAGATGGGCTGCTATGAAATATCCATCGGTGACACTCTAGGTAAAGCAACTCCCAATCGGGTCAGTTTATTGCTTACTCATTTGCAACAGCACATACCTACTTCTTCTATTGCCGTTCATTTCCACGATACTTATGGACAAGCCCTGACCAATATCTTTCAATCCTTACAAATGGGTATAGAAGTCGTTGATAGTAGTGTCGCGGGGTTGGGGGGTGCCCTTATGCTCCGGGCGCAAGTGGAAATGTCGCTACCGAAGACGTAGTTTACTTACTCGACGGTCTTGGCGTTCAGACTAACATCAATTTAGAAGCGCTAATCCAAGTAGGAAAAGAGATCTGTCAACAACTAGGCAAGTACCCCGCTTCCAAAGTAAATCGCGCATGGCCTAGCAAGTCATTTTAAGCAATAACTAGGATATGGAGAAAGCAGGCGCTTGGTCGACCTCTGTTTTGACATCCAGCTTTTCCAACAATTGATTAGACGGCATAGGTCGATCAAAGAAATAGCCTTGGATATATTCAAAACCGATATCAGTTAAAATGTCTAATTGCCGTTTGTCTTCGACACCCTCAACTATCACTGCCATACTTCTGCTTTGTGCCAGATTTAACATTGACTTAAGTACAGGAACGATAGCCGATTGATTAGTCAAATTGTTCACAAACACTCTGTCGATTTTCATTATGCTAAACGGCAGTTGCGCAATAAAGTCTAAACCGGAATACCCTGTACCAAAATCATCAATAGCAATGCGCATGCCTGCGCGTTCTATGACATCAAGTGCCCGTTTTGCCGCCTTCATATCCCTTTCATCAAACTCACCTTTTTCCGTGATTTCAAACACGATTTGATGTCTGAGTTTTGGATATCTAAGTTCTAACATCTCAACCCAATCTATCACTCGACCATTCAATAACGAGCGACGACTAATATTGATACTTATGTACTTACCAGCAAAGGCCTGTTGATTTTCAAGCAACATAGACATCGTTAAGTCGATGACAATTTCAGTAAGCCTATCGATTAAGTTCAGCTTCTCGGCTAACGGGATAAAAATTTCCGGTGATACAAATCCGCGTACGGGGTCGTTCCAACGCAACAAAGCTTCGCAACCAATAAGCTGTTTGCCCTGCGCTCTGTATATCGGCTGATAATGGCACTCGAAATAGCCCTTTCTTAACGCATTGGTCAGTGCAAATTCTAAACTGTTTCTAGAAATCTGACTTCTTTGACCCATTACATAAGCCGTGATAATCAAGCTCGTCAACAAGATATTCAGCCACACCGCAGACGCTAAGTGGTCTAAGTAATAGTCAAAGCCTACCTTGTTGGTTAACTCAATTGCGAAATTTTGCGATTTTGCTTGGTGCCAATTTAAAACTTTTGGCAACTTACCTTCGTAGGCATTTAATGTTTTGCCACCAATCGTTAACTCAAAGTACAAATTTTGAGAGTCATTACCAGTGTTCAAGATTTGATAAAGGTAACTCGGTGGAATCAATACACTAATGCCCGAACCAGACTCATCAGTAAACATTAACGCTAACGCGTGAGAACGAATGATCGCTGTTTTTAAATACGACAACGTGGGTTTAGGATAATTTTCTACTAAAGCTTCTCGATATTGATTAAATAGCGGGAACGAGACGTGGCCCTTGTTACTAGAACAGAAAAAACGTCCATTGGAGTTAAAGACCGCGGCTTCCTTAACCATTCGTGTGTTAAAAACCCCTTGTCTGAGCTTTACCAAAAGCTCATCACAACTCTGTTCAAGACGGTGGTTTTGCAGAAGATAGCCAAAAGAGTTTTTAATTCGGTTGAGATTTTGATCAACCTTAGAAAGTGCCAAATAGTTTGAGGATGCCACTTCTTTATTGGCATGAAAAACAACAGATAAAACGAGCAGCCCATTCCCTAATAGAATGAACAAAAACGCGAAGTAATACCGCTTAAAGCTCGTTTGCAAAAACGAAGTAAGCTGCTTCATTGACTCACAGCCCTACATTTCGAACAAGTTCCATGTACTGAATTCATTATCTAGCCATCCTGCGCTTGTGCGACCACCATGTTGGGCCCACACCGTGACTAGCGCAAGAATTCACTCCCTGCCAAACTATTCATTATTTTGATTTATCCAGTATCTACAATAAGTTAGGCATTTCAATTACAGAAAAGTGTATTGTGATAACGGTCAATATTAAACTGTAAACGAAGAAATTTAGCCCGTTGTCAATGGCCATGACGATACAAGGCTCTAATTTTCTCTTTAGTTTTGCCGTGAGGGTGACAATAAAATGAGGTACTACCATGTTTGCTCAGAATAGGTGAAAGGTTGCGCGAATCTCACGATTTGTACGTGGTCAACAAGCTGAAATCTGTGTTGAAGTTTTTGTAAACAATAGGTAGAAAAGTCCACGCTTACACTCAAGAATAGTCTGTGATAGATTCAATCTATCAAACGATTATTGGCTCCAACATGAATACATTAACCACAAGTGAGATATTGGGCGTTACCTTAGCTCTAATCTCATTCTCAGTCACTTACCTGACTCTCTACTATAAATGGATTAAACCAAACCAGTTAGACAAACGTTTTCTCGCTTCGCTGTGGCGATTTATCAAAAACACCAGTCACGGTCAAAATCTAAAAACATTGGGTTACAGAGAGCCAAATGATGTGGTACAAAGCCAACGCAAGTAGTGGTATTTATAAGGAAAGTTAATCCAATAAGGATTTTTAGTTCAGCCCCTTTTCCATCCACACTGAACTGATGTACAAACCATTTTTCTTCGCATATTCATTGAAGACGCCGATTTCTCTGAAACCAAAACGTTTGTGTAACGCAACTGAGGCGTCATTAGGCAATGCGATACCTGACAACACCCTGTGAACTCCGCACTCAGATATTGAGTTGAACAGTTTCCGATATAGCTCTGCTCCAATACCTTTCCTTTTTGCACTTGAAGCAAGGTAAACCGTCACTTCAGCTGTATCTTCAAACGCTGAAATATCCCTATAAGGCTGCGAACAAGCGAAACCTAACAACTCACCATCTTGAGTAGCGACGAAAAGTTGATGCTTGCTATTACACGAAAACTGAGAGAACCAACTTAGACGATTTTCCAGCGTAAACGCTCGTTCTTCAAAGCGCGCGTTAGTATGCTCGATGTAAAAATTAAAGATATCGGTAATAGCCTCAACGTCACTGACTTCCCCTGCTCTAACTTCCACTCCCACTTCCCCTTCTATCCATGAAAATCCAGTACATATTAAATAACCAGCGGTCCCCATGCACTGCACTTTACATCAGTGTTTTATATTAGCTCATTTAAATAGTCACAGATTAAGACCGCACGAAAGGGTCACAAAGCGAAAAGATGTCACCATACAGCGACAGTGGTAATTTTCATCACAATCGAAAACGTTCGATTGAGACGAGTTACTCTGTAAATGTTCCAGGTTACCGCCAATGATGGTCTTTTATAGCTGAATCTCTACTGCGTTTTGCCGTGGTAGTGGTACAATCGCAACATTAGCTTTATCGAGACTCTCTATGTTTATTCATCATGTTAACGGCATCGACTGGCTGGTGATTACAGCGTTTGAAGAAATAAAACCTATGTTTATCGAAGATGCTGGTAAGATCCCTTCTTGCTTCTCTACCTCTAGCGAATTGAGCTTAATTGATCAAGCCAAGCGCACCTACGGTTATTTGCCTAAGTACAGCGGCGTCATCACCGATACTGGAACCTTGCAAAGCCAAGAGATCCAAGAAGATTTGAACCCACAGCTAGCCTGTCTGGTTGAAGGGCGCGGCAGGGTCTTTATCTACCACGGCGGATTTGTCGCTTTCGTCGATGACGAGCAAACCTTTATTACCCGCTTAAGTTGAATAAAACCATCAATGAATAATCCCAAAAATAATAAAAGCGAGCACTAAGCTCGCTTTTATTGATTTGATTGCCTGAAGGGTTACAACAGTTCTACCGACTGCTGAGCAATGACAAACTCTTCATTGGTTGGGATCGCCATTGCGACCGCATCAAGAGTTTTTGAATGTGCGATAACACCTGAATCACCAAATCGAGCGGCTTCGTTACCCGCCACATCCTCTTTAAAACCTAATAGCGCTAGATTGTTTAAGATCTCTCTGCGAATTGGCAATGAGTTTTCACCAATGCCGCCAGTGAAGATAATTGCATCTAGGTTTTGAAGTGGGATTAGGTAAGAGCCAATATACTTAGCAACACGGTAAGTAAATACTTCAAAAGCGAGCTTGGCGTCTTCATGCCCTTCTTCCATCGCTTCTAAAATACCACGGGCATCTGACGTTAAGCCGGACACTCCCAAGAAGCCTGATTTTTTGTTCAAGGTTTCAAATACCTTTTCAGTACTCCACCCTTTTTTAATCAAAAATTCGATAACACCAGGGTCTAGGTCACCAGAGCGCGTTCCCATCATTAGTCCGGCTAATGGGGTAAAGCCCATTGAAGTATCGACAGATTTACCGTTGCTAATCGCACATACGGACGCACCGTTACCGAGGTGTACGGAGATAAAGCTCGATTGCTCGATAGGTTTATTGAGCATCTTAGCGGCTTCACGGCTTACGTAGTAATGACTCGTGCCGTGGAAACCGTAGCGGCGGATCCCGTACTCTTTGTACAGCTCATTAGAGATAGCGCCAGTAAACGCTTTTTTAGGCATGGTCTGGTGGAATGCAGTATCAAACACGGCGAACTGTGGCAGTGAAGGGAACGCCGCCATCGCTGCTTCAATCCCTTTGGCACCTGCTGGATTGTGGAGCGGAGCAAGGTCTGATAGAGACTCAATTTCTTTTAGTACTTTTTGGTCAATTCTAACCGTAGAGGTGAACTTTTCTCCGCCGTGAACAATTCGGTGGCCCACTGCGACGATATCGCGGTCAAAACCCAAAGATTCCATCAATCCGACAATACGGTTGATCGCGTATTGGTGATGGTCGCCATCGGAAGTGATTTTTTCTTCACTCTTTTCACCCTGATGCTTCCAACTGATTACGGCTTCAGGAAGACCAAAGCATTCGCCCAGTCCAGTGACTGGCGCTTCGCCATTTTCGGCATTAATTACGGCAAACTTTAATGATGAGCTGCCAGAATTAATCACTAATACATACTTATTAGACATAGAGAATCCCGTTTAAAATAAAGGCTGAAGCGTGGCTTCATCGTTGAACAACACCATTATTCAATATTTTTTGATAGTTTCAACTTTATTTTAGTAGCCGACATAATCGATATTCAACTTTCTTGATCTACCGCAAATTTGTTATTTTTTAGAGGTTAAAATTTAATAATCTCAACAGCAAAAGAAGTGCAAGCTTACAACGGAAAATAGCGCTAGATTAAACAGCTAGACTTTGAACACTATCAATAAGTGGTAGGGATGGCAGAGAAAAGAGTGTACGAGCAGTGACCAAAATCGGCGCCCTTTACTACTAAAGACGCCATATAGAGAAAGCATGTGAACTAAACGTCAACCCACCCGGGAACGATTGGGTTGCGACGTGTAAACATAGAAACATGAGAATCTATGATTGATTGAACCTGTTTCAATTTTATTTCATTTTCTGCACTGCAGACTATGGTAAGAGTTTGCGCGTTTTCATCGGCCGCCATCGCCGCTTTGCCAACTGGAAACTCCACTTCACCTTGAGTCTCCGTCCATTCCGATTTCACCTTTCTTGCAAAGTGTCTGCATAACACAACCAGATACTTGCTGCATTGCTCAGCCTGAATCACGGCTTTTGTCGTTTTCATTATTACTCCAGAAAAAAAAGCTGCCCGTTTTCGGGCAGCAAAGCTCAACGTTATCAACTTTTATTATATGGACTTATATGGATTAGAACTGGTAAGCCAGTGATAGCTTAACGTTACGACCGGGTTCGTAATCGTCAGCAAACGTCGGTCCCGCAACACCAGAACGTGAAGCATGCGAGTAATACGTTTCATCAAAGATGTTGTCGATACCAAAGGTCACCGTTAACTGATCAACATCCGCTGGGATCCACTGAGCATACAAGTTATGAACATGATATGAAGGTTTCGCTTTTGCTCCTTGCTTAACGTTATCTTCTTCACGTACAAACTGAGAATTCCACCCCAGTAGTAAGTCGACTGAATCTGCATAGTAGTCAGCACTAAAGTTAATGCTGTCACCTACATCTTGGCTTCTAGAAACGTGTGTTACTGGTAGTCCACTTTCATAAGCGATATCAGATTTCGCATAAGATAGTTTTGCAGCAAACTGTTGATACGCATAACCTAAGCTGGCTTCAAAACCATCCATCTCTACATCATCTATGTTTGATAGATAGTAGTTGCGCGTTTCTCTTTGATAAGCGTCGTATATATAGTCGTCAATATCTGTTCTGAATAATGTTAGGTTTGCGCTAACTCGGTGATCATCGAACTTAGATGAGTACTTAAAGCCAATTTGGCGGTTAAGACCAGTTTCTGCTTTCAAATCATCGGCAACCACAGCGGTATCTTGGTAGTAGATGAAAGATTCCATCAGTTCAGGACCTTTAAACAGAGTTCGCGCGTTAGCAAACACTGCAAAGTCATCAGTGATATACCATTCTGTACCCAGTGACCACGTCAACTCATCGAAGTCATTTTTTGCCACTACAGCATTTCGTTCGTAGTCGTCAAACCTTAGGCCTGCAGTAAACGAAAGAGAAGGCAATACATAAAGCGTATCTTCGACAAAGACTGCGGTTGCTACAGAGTCTTCGTTTATCTCTTCACCAGTGCTCCCAAGAGTATTAGAGCTCTCTTTCTTCATATAATCTAAACCATAGGCCAGCTCATTCTGGAGTGAACCTAGTGGCAAATCAGCGTAAAAGATCGCATTGATACCTTGGTTTTCGTTTGAAGCCTTGTTTCGTGACTGCCTTTCTCCAAATCTTGGGCCAGCAAGAGTTTCGTCTCGATCAAGATTAGTTTTGGTCGAGTAGAACACCGTTTTACCGCGATGGTTCTCTTTATCAAGTTCGTATGAGGCAGTAAGCGTTAAACGCTCGTAAGTAGTTGGCAGCGTACTGTTCTTAGAGATTTTGTAGTTACCCTCGGCGTTGATATCTGGGCGCGGGTTGTAATTACCTTCATCGCGATAAGAGTCTAGAGTAAACTCAAATCGGTGACCATCAGACGGCTCAAATCCAAGTTTCGCTAGGATATTGTGTTGTTTACCAGCAGCACCTAACTGCTCAACGCCGTTGCCATCTTCTGCATTGTCTCGCTCAACAAACTGGCCGTATACCAAAGTGTCAACTCTATCGGAAAGCAGACCATATACAGTCATCGAACCTTGAACTAAATCGTTAGAAGCGAAGCCACCGTAGTAACGTGCGCCAATCTGTTGGTCGCCCAATAGCAAATCTTTCGCATCTTTGGTTTCAAATAGTACCGAACCACCAAGACCATTTTGCAATACTGAGTTGTTACCTACTTGAATATCCGCAGACTTTAAAATATCTGGGTTTAAAGTAAGGTTACCGATATGGTGGAACATGTTAGCGTGCTGTGACGCGCCATCTAGGCGAATATCTAAGTCCGTCTCGCGCAGACCACGGATATTGATACTTTGGTTAACTGAGTGGGTACCACCCACGTCGACACCAGGAATTTCGCGCAATAAATCAGACATATGGTCCGCTTGCTTTAGCGACATATCGTCAGAAACCAGAGACTCTGAGCTACTAGTTACTTTTGTACCCCAAACGACAACCTCGTCTAACTGGGTAGTTTCTTCGGCAAAGGCACCGGCTGAGAGTGCCATACCTACCGCTAAACAAACCACTGACTTGCTTAGGGTAGTTTTTTTTATAGTTTCCATGAAGTTTCTTCTCAAATACAAATGATAATAATTCGCAGGTATGATAAGTTTCATTCCTATTAACGGAAAGGTAATTTAGTTATGCAAAATCGCATAGCAGTTATGAGAAACAACCAATGACAAGAGCTCAAGTTGTACGCCCCAAGATGCATAAGGTGGCGATTACAGAGAAAATAGAAGAATCGGAAAAACAGATAATAGTCGGTCAAACGAGGACTGCACGAGCGGCACTGGTAGAAGGCCAGTTTATCTCTCATCATTGCGAAGACGGCTTTACCATGCACGGAAGCCGCAGCCATGAGTTGATTGATTCGAACGTGGTATCAACTGCGCCAAAGTCTTTTATTATCACTCTGTTGCTCAAAGGAAGGCTTAGTTTTAGTTATGATGAGCTGGAATTTAACCTAAACGCCATACACGGTGGTATGGGTGTATTGGTCAACCTTGCCAAACCGGTAAACTTCCGTCGTCGTATTTTTAAAAACAACGACATCATTAAAATAAACCTGATGATGGCACCGGATTGGCTAGATAGCCGAACGGACCCAGACTGCCCAACTCACCTTTTGACTTCTGGTCACCTAAACCATATCCGTTTTCCTATTGACCGAGAACTTGCGCTTCTCATTCAAAAAGCTTTGGATTCAAAACAGGAAACGGGCCTTAAAGGCACACTAAAATTTGAATCACTCTCGCTATTAATCATGTCGAAGGTCATCGAGCAGATTGAGCACACCAAAGTACTTTCACACGACGACGGTTTATCACAAGTGCATCGCAACAGTGTCGAAGATATTATTAGCTACATAGAGCTTAATCTGGCCGACGAACTTACCTTAGAGTCCTTAGCAGAAAAATTTGCGATGAGCGTATCTAACCTACAGCGCAAGTTTCGACAGCAGATCGGCGTGACCGTCAACAGCTACATTCGCAGTCGAAGACTGGATGTTGCCAAGCAACACCTTGAGCGCGGACTTGTGAGCATTACCGAAGCCGCATACGAAGCGGGATATAACCACCCTGCCAACTTCACGATCGCATTTAAGAAAGCTTATGGAGTCCCTCCAGCACAGTTAGCTAAGCGATAGTGCTTAAACCCAAATAGGGATAAACTAAACGAGCTGACAACAAAATCATTTGGTTTGAATAGTTAGTTGGCTCATGGCTTTAAAATGGGAGTGGTATATGAACATTGGTACTGTAGCGGAAATAACCGGACTGTCGACAAAATCGATTCGGCTGTATGAAGAGAAAGGAATTATTGCCACTCCACCGAGAACTGAATCTGGTTACCGAGAATACAGTGAAAAACACCTTCAACAACTTAACTTGGTATCACGTGCAAAAAATGCCGGGTTTTCTTTAGCTGAATGCAAAGAGTTTGTGCAACTGGCCAACAATCCAAGCCGCAAGAGCAGTGAAGTAAAAACCAAAGCGGCGTTAAAGCTTACCGAAGTAAGACATAAGATTGCTCACCTTCAAGAGATTGAAAAGCAATTGGCAGAATGGGTAGATGCATGTCCGGGCAACGCAGAAAGTACGTGCCCGATCATTGATGATTTAACCAAATAGCAATGTTAGTGATAGGTACACATACGACGACCATTCACTTCGATAATATTAAACGGGGTCTCATAAATACGTTCTAATGTTGAAGAAGTGATGACTTCTTCGACGTCGCCTTGTGCAACAATTGACCCTTTCTTTAACGCCACGATTGTGTCGCAGTAGCAAGCCGCAAAATTAATATCGTGGATAACCACCACTACCGCTTTATTCATCTCTTCGGCCAATCGGCGAATATTGCGCATAATTTGCAATGAGTGTTTGATATCCAAGTTGTTCAATGGCTCGTCGAGGAATACAAAATCCGTATCTTGAGCAATGACCATGGCAATAAATGCCAACTGTCTTTGACCACCACTTAACTCATCTAAGTAACGTTCGGAAATAGTGGAGAGATCGAGGTACTCTATCGCTTTGTCGATGGCAGCGTGATCGTCGCTATTAAGCTTGCCTTGGCTATGAGGAAATCGACCAAACGAAATCAGTTCTCGCACCGTAAATCGCATAGTGACGGAGTTAGCCTGCCTCAATACCGCCAGTTTCTTAGCTAAAGAGCGGGTGTCCCACTCTTCTAACTCTTTGCTGTCAATAATCACACGGCCACTGTCTTTTGATAGTAATCGACTGGCCATGGAGAGCAGCGTACTTTTCCCTGCTCCATTCGGGCCGATAATTGCCGTGACTTTCCCTTTGTCAAAGGCCGTCGTCGCTTCTTTTACAACATCGGTTTGACCAAAGGTTTTACTTACGTTTTCAATGGTAATCATATGTATTAACTAATTTTGTTTCTAAGAAGCAGCGATAAGAAATAGATGCCGCCAATAAAGTTAATCACCACACTTAAGGTGGTTGAAAAACCAAAGGCATTTTCAATAATCCACTGCCCGCTAAGCAAGGCTGCCACTGATAGTAGTGAGCTTGCTAGAAGTAATGTTTTATGCTCGTAGGTATTAAACATTTCCCTGGTCAAGTTACACACCAAAAAACCAAAGAACATAATCGGGCCAATAAGTGCGGTAGAAATCGACACCAATATCGCAGTCAAAACAAGTACTCGCATGCTAACGGCTTTTACGTTAACACCGAGTCCCATTGCGTTGTCTTTACCGAGCCAAAAAACGTCTAGAGTTCGGTGCTGCTTGTAAAGAAGCAGAGTAACCAGCGCCAATACAGGGCCACAGATATAGACTAACTCAACCTTTACGTTGTTAAAGCTAGCAAACATATTTTCCTGTACTGATGCGAACTCGTTGGGGTCCATCATCATAATAAAGAAGGACGACAAGTTGCCGAAGAGTTGGCCCAAAATAACGCCGAGTAATAACAGCATCATTAAGTTCAGCCGCTCACCTTTAAAGTAAAAACTAAACAAAACAACTGAAAACCCAACCATTACGGTTAGAGAAAGTGCAAAGTTAGCGTACTCGTTGACCGTGAAGTATCCCATACTTCCCGATGCGGCAACGACCAATACTTGAGTCAAAAGATACAGGCTATCAAAGCCCATTATACTCGGCGTGAGTATTCGATTATCCGTGATCGTTTGAAAGGTCAACGTTGCCTGAGCAAGAGCAATACCAGCTAGTACCATTGCCAAGACTTTTGGTACGCGCCGCGACAAAAAGTACTGATAGTTATCAGCATTTAATCCAATGCCAATGAAAAGCGCCATAAACAAAAGTGCAATCAGCGCAAGGCCGAACAGTTTAGTTCTATCTCGCATGTCTCTCTCCTCTTAGGATAAAGAACAAGAAGAGAACACCGCCGACAACACTAATGATCATCGAAATCGGAATTTCATAAGGGAAGATTATCAGTCGTCCTATCACGTCACATATCAGCACCATCATCGCGCCGACAATCGCGGTCAGCGGAATGTTGCGTTTGAGGTTATCGCCAAAATAGTGGCTGACTAAGTTGGGGACGATTAAACCAAGGAACGGCAGTAGCCCGACAATCATAACTACCGAAGCAGACATTACGGAGACTAAAAGCACACCAATAACAACGACCTGTTGATAGTTAAGGCCTAAGTTAACGGCAAAGTCTTTACCCAACCCGACCGCAGAAATACGAGTCGCGTAGAGGTAACTAAAAATGGACACGGGAAGCGCGATGTAAAGTAACTCGTAGTCACCCTGTAACAAGTTGCCAAAGTTGGCGACCGCCCAACCAGACATATTTTGAATGGCGTCGTATCGATAGGCTATGAACGTCGCCAGTGACTCAATCACATTACCAAAGATAATACCGATAAGTGGCACATAGATAGCATTCTTAAACTGAATACGATTGATAAAAGTAACGAATATCAAAGTACCCAACATCGCCACCAAGAAAATCAACCAAATCTGTTCGCCATCACCAAAGATGACCAAACTGATGACATACCCTAGCATGGCGCTGTCGATGGTCCCCGATGTCGAAGGAGCCGCAAAGCGGTTTTGACTGATTTGCTGCATAATAAGACCAGCAATGCTCAATCCTCCCCCTGCGAGCAATATGGCGAGGAGTCTAGGCAGTCGACTGGTAACGAGTAGGTGCCACGCTTGTTCATCACCTTCCAACAGCGCTTTGGGGTCGAGTTGCCCGACCCCGACAAACACTGAGGCAATGCAAAGTACTAAGAGTACAAGCAATAACTTCTTCAAAGCTAACCTCTGCTATGCGCTCTCTGCTTAGTTCAAGCCGATTGAGCTTTCGATGTCTTGAATCATTTGCTCAGTCGCTTGTAAACCAGAAATAGACAGATACCAAGCGTTGATATCTAAGAAAGCCATATGTTTGTTTTTGTATGCGTTGGTCGCTTGAACCAGATCGTTTTCAAACGACTCTCTTGTTTTGCTTTTTCCTTTGTTTACTAACTTGTCGCGGTCAATGATCAGCAAAGTACTAGGGTTCGCTTCTCGAATAAACTCGTAAGAGATCAAATCACCGTGGCGGCTCTCTTTGATGCCTTCCACTGTTTCTAGAAAGCCAAAGTCTTTATAAATGGCAGAGAATCTTGATTGCGAACCAAAAGTCGTTACGTTGCCGCCCGAGCTCATTACCGTTAGTGCATCAACGTTGTTTGACTGGTTGTAATCGCGAATAGCTTGGAACTTATCATCAAGCTCGCTGATCTTCTTCTCAACAAAGTCGTTTTTATCAAACACTTTACCAAGGTTGCGCCATTGTTCCTGAGTACTTTCCCAATACCCTTTTTTGTCGTCAGCCGCAAAAACAATTGTTGGTGCGATTTCTGATAACTCGTTGTACTTGGCGGCGCCACGAGAACCAACAATGATCAGATCGGGTTTCTGGGTAAAGATGGTTTCGAAATCAGGTTCGAACAGGCTACCTACAGTTACGTAATCGCCATCGCGATACTTAGCAAGGTATTCAGGATAAAGGCTAACTTTAGCGATAGCGACCGGATCGATACCAAAGCTGTGTACTGTATCTAGTGCACCCATACCAATAACAACCACGCGTTCTGGTTGCGTTTCGACTTTGGTTACACCTTTCAAGTGTTCAACTTCAACCCAATCAGCGTGAGCACTGAATGTTGCTAAAGCACTAAGAATAACTGAGGCTGCTTTTTTCATTGGATTTACCCTATAATTAAAATGCTATGCATTATCATTTAGATTCAACCTAATGTCATCAGTAAATTTTCATAAAAAACAGCAAAATAGTTTTATCATACAGAAAAACAACTCAGGCTTTATCGAGTTGAAACGATGAATTTGAAGGGAATAAGATGGCAAACAGCGTTGCTTACCATCTTGATTAGGCACTGGTTTGATTAAAAGAAATCGATCGAAGAACGCCCTGAGGACTTCTTGTTTTCCTGCGGCTCTAGGGGTTTTTCTTCCTGTGGCGGTTTGTCTTTTTTAGCGGCCTGCTCTGCTTTGGGCTTACTTTTAACTGGCTTAACCACTTCCTCTACTGGTACATCGCAGACCACGACATAATACTCTTGGTTAAACTCAAAAAAGTCGCCATCATACATCTTTCGTCGCTTACGCGTTTCAAGTTCACCGTTGACCGCAACGTAACCTTCAGAGATAACGTGTTTGGCCTCGCCTCCCCCACTCACCAAGTTGGCGATTTTAAAAACCTTGTACAACTCAATCGGTTGGCTAGACACTTCTATCCCAATCGCTTCAATTTCTATCTCTTGCTCGTCGTCTTGCACTACATCTATCCGATCATGTTCAAATTACCAGAGAGTCTAGCGGCTAGAGTCAAATAAATAAACTAAAGTTATAACAAGCGAGCAAAAGGAAGTACGAGTGAAGCCTACTGGTCTGTTGATATTACTATTTCTGGGGTTAGCCTTTTCATGTTACTCACAAACAATGGTTACCATCTATGCCGATGATGACTATCCCCCATACAGCTATGAGCAAAACGGCGTGGCCAAAGGTATTTACGCCGATATCTTGCGAGAAACTTTTAACAAGATGCCCGAGTATCGCGTGATACTGCAACCAGTGCCTTGGAAACGCGGATTAAAGCTGCTGGAAACAGGGAGAGGTTTCGCCTTATACCCACCCTATTTTTACCAACATCAGCGTCCTTTTATCTCTCCCTATTCCAAGCCTATTTTAAAAGAAGAAGTCGTCGTTTATTGTCACCCTGACTCTGTACGGGGCCGACGGACTACTCGTTGGCCGAATGATTTCTATCAATTGAAGTTTGGTCTTAATGAAGGCTTCTCTTTAGGGGGTGAAGCCTTTTGGTCCGCGGTGGATAAAAAAGAAGTGTCTCTATCGATCGTTAAAGGCCACCACAAAAACATCATGCGCCTATATCAGCAAGAAATTGACTGCTATATCAATGACAGACTTTCCATTTTATGGGCATTGAGTGACTTAGTTAATCGCGGTGATATCAGTGCATCGTCTGAGTTAATACTCACTGCAACAGTGAGTAGCGAGTATGGTTATTTGGGCTTTACCAATCAAAACGAACAAAGCTATCCGTACAAAGAAGACTTCGTAAACCAGTTCAACAATGCCCTCACAACCATGATCAACGAAGGTCGCATTGAGCAGATCGTCGCTGAATACCTTACTCGTTAGCCTTTCCAATCTGGCAACACACCTTTCCAAGCAATCATCGATTAATCAATTAGATTCAATACATAGCCTTAAGAAATAGAAAATTCAAAGCGAGTCTAAAATGCCAGTTAAACGTATTGTAGTAGCCGATGCTCAGCCTCTCGTTAGAGAAGCGCTCACCCAGATTATCAATCAAGTGCTTCCCTACTCCGAGGTACTGCCTAGCCAGAATGCTAATGAAGTGATGCACATTATTAAGAATCACAGCGTGAGTTTACTAATCCTAGATGTAAACCTCATTGAGTCTGATGGATTTGATCTAGTGAGACGCGCTAAAGCCTTTGGTTATCGAGGTAAAATACTGTTTTTATCCAGCAGTCAACACCCGATGTTCACTGAAATGGCGCAAAGACTGGATGTTGACGGATATATTGAGAAATCAGAGCCGACCAATATAATTCGCGAAGGTATTGTAAACGTCATGCACGGGTACACCGTGTTCAAACGTTGTTCCAACTCGCATAAACCCATCCAACTGTCTAAAAGAGAAACCGTTGTGTTTAACTATCTAGTTAATGGTCACAGCAATAAAGACATTGCAGCAATGCTTTGTCTAAGCTCAAAAACCGTCAGTACCTATAAGTCTCGTATCTTAAAAAAACACAATGTTCGATCAATTATAGAGTTAGTGAATACCTTTGGGCAGTTGAACGATGTTTCACACTCAATTGCCGATCGATAACCTCATACAACAGTTGGTGCAATGGACTGCCGTGGAACTCCTTTTTGTATTTAACCACTATACTGGGGGAAAAATCCGCACCTAGCTCATCGGGAAGTACAGTAGCCGATATTCCAGAAATACTATTGAGGGTAAAAGGGACATAAGTGACGCAATCCAGCTCTTGATGTAACTCTTTTAGCAGTGTGAAATTTTCCACCGTGGCAATAATGTTGGGTTCGTAACCAGCGTCTATCATTCGATACCTTACTCTTTCGGTGTCTTCTGACCAACCTAAAACCGTCAGGGTAACCATGGGAAGTTTTAGTCGCTCAAAGGCATCGAGATGTGAATTTCTTTGCGACGTAATTAGACTTGGGCGAAATTTACCTAAATGCAATTGATGAACGCGTTGATCTAAGCTGGGGTCAAAATAGTTGATCGCCATATCGATTTTACCATTAACTATGTCTTGGTCCGTTGAAGGAGACCAAGCTGCCAACTTGATCTTGGCTTTAGGTAAACGTTTCATCAGTTCAAACAACACCGCTTTACCTTTAAAATAGTAGGCGATACTGGGCATAGAAATAACTACCCATTTGTCATATTCCTTCGGGTCAAAGCTTTGAAAGCTGGTCACCGAGTCTAATAGTGACACTCCCTCAGCGATTCTATGCAGATTGGCTTCTAGCCACTCTGTTGGTTCATAGTGAGATTTCCCGCGTACAAACAACGGATCCCCCAACTGCTCGCGTAATTTAGTTAGTTGCTTACTCACTGCACTTTCTGTTTTTCCTAATGCTTTTGCGACTGGCTTTAACTTCCTATGCTGATAAAGCAGTGGTAATACGCCCAGCAAATTGTAATCAACTTCATTATTCATAGTGTCGGCCAGTGTGAGGGAAAAAGATTTAATATCATCAGAATAAAAACAAGTATCGAATGCAAATTAAGTATCTATTTTTGTGATTAATTAAAGCCTAGCCAGACTCGCCCTATCGAGCTTTAATATCGCAAGGGCGAGAGGACATATCGTTGCTGACTTAGATTATTGAAAAGCGGAACGTTGAGATACAGAGTCAAACCACTTGGCAATCGCCGGATAGCTTTCTAGCACCGCAATTTCCAGCGCCTTTGTACAAAAATTAATAAAGATAAAGGCGGTAATATCGACAATCGTAAATTGCTCACTCGCCACGTACTTCGAGTTCTCTAGCCTAGTGTTGAGTGTCGGCAAAAACTGTTCAACGCGAATCTTTGACTCTTCACCCCATGCTTTAACACAAGTCTCCCTGTCTGAGTAGATACCGGTAGTATTTCTAAATGATTGAAATGCCGTATAAAGTCCTTGAAACTCCACTACGCGATGCCACATTTCGACTTGGGCTTTTTCAACCGCATCTCGCCCAAAAAGGTGTTTCTCATTTGGCGTAATTTCATCAAAGTAGCGACAAATTGCCACGCTTTCACAAAGACTTCTACCATCTTCAAACTCCAGAACCGGCACCTTGCATTAACCGATTTCGCAGTGAATTCATCCTTTAGGTTATCACCCGAGCGCACGTTGAGTTCTACTCGTTCCACCTCTGCACCTATCTCTTTCAAAAATAGAGACACTCGTTTACAACTCGGTGTCATTGCCGTTTCGTATAATTTCATTGTTTCTTCCTTTATCTAACCGATCGTTTAGATTAAAATAGAGAATAACTAAACGTTCAGTCAAGTAAAAATTGAGAATCTAATGGGACGAAAAGCGAGCTTTGATAGACAAGAAAAATTAATGGTAGCGATGCAGCTCTTTTGGCGTAAGGGTTATGCCAATACGGCGATTTCCGATCTCGTGGACGAAATGCAAATCAATCGCTTCAGCCTTTATCACAGTTTTGGCGATAAACAGCAGCTTTATTACGAAGCGTTAAACGCGTATCTCACCAAAATTTCAATGCCTAAGTTAGACCTACTGACTAAAAGCGATGCAGGTTGGGACGAACTCTTGGCGTTCCTAGAAGGTTTTGTCTCAATTCAAAAAAAAGACGCATACGGCTGTTTTATGCAGAACGCCCTAGTCGAACACGCAGGTAAAGATGACCAAGTACTACAAGCGGGCGGTCAGCTCTTTGACCACCTAACCCTGCTTTTTACAAAAGCGTTAAGCAAAGCTCAGCAATGTAAAAAAGTTACTGACACCGCTACGCCAGATGCGTTGGCAATACTGATCGTTAACCATATGCAAGGGATGCGAGTACTGGCGAAAGCCAAACGCTTAAAAGACTTAGAAATGGCATTCGAAACACTTTTAATTTTACTAAAAGGGCGAGCGTCATGATCACACCAATTGCTATTCGACTTCATCGTGGTTCCGATTTAAAGCAATCGATCAAGAAATTGGTCGATGACAACCGAGTAAAAGCGGGAACTATTTTATCTTGCGTCGGCTCTCTGTCTTCTATCAACCTCAGACTTGCTGGCGCTTCTCAAACCCTTTTCTTGCACTCCTCATTTGAGATTGTTTCCGTGGTGGGAACCTTAACACCCGACCACCAGCACATTCACATTAGCGTCGCCGATGGTGAGGGAAAAGTCATTGGTGGACATTTACTCGACGGCGCCGTTATTGATACAACTGCAGAGCTCATCATCGCAAAGCTTGATCAACTTCACTTTTCGCGAGAGATTGATAGTCAGACAGGTTTTACAGAGCTCAAATTACTTTAGAAAAACGCCAATAAATCATCCGTTTTTGTGAACAATCATGAACAAATGGACAATAGACAGACGAAGAGTACCTCTAGCTATGGAGCTTCATAAAATTTTCATGTAGAAAGTATAAGTTCATGGAAGTTATTAATTCAGAAAGAAATTTAGCGAACCAAACAGAACAGCAAACGCTATAATTGGATTAGGTACATCTACGTTAATGTCACACAGTAATCAGCGACTACTATCCAGACCTAACATTAAGTTAGTGTCACCGTGCGAGGTCGACAAAGCGATTCCAAAACCATTGGAGTCTTTGAGCGGCGCCGAACTAGACGAGTTAATGGATAATCAGTTTAAACATATGTTCGACGTGTTAAGCGACGGACTGTTTTATATGTCTGATGACGACGAAATTTTCTTCTACAATCCAAGCTTCTATAAACAGTTCAATATTGAGTCTGGTTTTTCCAAAATGTCAGACTGGCTCAGTCTCGTGCATCCTATCGATAGGCACATGTTGGAATCTCGTGTCGAGTGGCACTTTCAACAAGACGATGCAAAGCTCTCTACTCAATACCGAGTAAAGCGCAGTGACGGACAGTATATTTGGATAGAAGGCACCGCCATCGTCCGAATCAAAAATGGCCGACACTTTTTAATTGGTTGTCACCGTGATATCTCCGACAGTAAATTGATGGAGACCTATATCCAGCAATCTGCTTTCCACGATGATATTTCAGGTCTTTCCAACTCTAACAAATTTGCTCTCGACATTGCCGACATTCGCCAAACTGAGCACGATGCCTACTCTTTAATCTACTTGCAGATTGACGATATCAAGTCCTATCTAAATCTTTATGGACCGCAGATATTAAGTAACCTCGTCAATCTGCTTATCGACGCCCTGCACACGCTGCCAGACAATTTTGTCGACATTTATCGCGTGCGTTCCGATGACTTTATCATCCTAGTCAAAGGAGATTACTTAGCGTCACAGCTAATGGTTCTCGGTGAACGAATACTGAAAAACTATAAGCAGTCCATCGAGTCGAATGGCTTTATGTATGGTACTGATATTAGTGTTGGGGTATATCCGACTTTCGACCTCGATATGCCTACCGATGAGGTCATTAAAATCGCCTCGCGTACTTGCCAATACGCCGGCGAGAAAAATCGTGCAGGTATCGCGGTCTACAGCGGAAGAACAAAGGCCATGGTGGATAGGTTCTTCTTTATTGAACGCGAACTGAACAAGGCAATCAAAAACGAACAGTTGAGTGTTAAATTCCAACCGATTATCTGCGCTCAAAGTAATCAAGTAGCGAGTTTTGAAGCTTGGTTCGTTGGAAAAGCGCGGAGATTGGGGAAATTTACCCAGATGAATTTATTGCCGTCGCAGAGAAAAAGGGCCTTATTATCGAACTGGGTTACTTTGTCTACGACAAAGCTTGTCAGTTTATTCAGCGTTACCAAAAGACACATAACAAGCAAATACGAGTTAATGTTAATGTCTCGGTATTGCAGCTACTTAATTTGAAGTTCCCTGATACCGTTAAAAGTGTCGCTGAGCAGCACGGTATTGACACCAATTCCATCGTATTGGAGTTGACAGAAACCATCATTTTGGATGGAAATAAAAGTGCGCAAAGCCAACTTAAGAAACTCAGCGAATACGGGTTTAGATTGTCATTGGATGACTTTGGCTCTGGGTACAGTTCGTTAAACAGCTTTTTTGACTTACCACTCAATCAAATCAAAGTAGACAAGTCTATTGCATGGCGCTCTGTCGACAATCCAACCACTTATGAATACCTAAAGTTCATCACTCAACTGTGTAAAGAGCACTCTGTCGATATTGTTATTGAAGGTATTGAAAGTGCCGATATGCAGCGAAAATTCACCGAAATGGGCGTATCTTACCTACAAGGTTACTGGTTTTCTAAGCCACTCACCATTGCCAGTGCAAGCCAATACACTCAAGTGTGACAATACTCATATACCTACCATATGTCATAAAACCTTAACCTCAATGTAAAGCTATTGTTGATCTTGCTCCATACAATGTTCCATTTATAGCTCAACACATACGGTTAAATGACGCTTTACTACTCACGTTCTGTCCGTTCTGGTCCCAATATTGAGTTGCGCTGCCTGATGATCACACTGGCGGTGATATTTATCGTGAACACTCCTCTAGGCTTCATCAAGTCAGCAAAAGAGCGTGAACTCAGCTTTCAACTACAATCTATTGTTGAAAACCTTCATATGAGGCAATCGCTAATCAGTAGCTATTTGTCATTTAGTCAATCTCAGTTGGTAGAAAACTCTTTTAAACACCCCGCTCTCTTTAATGACCTTGTTCAATCTATTAAGCAGCAGCAATCTCTAGTCGAAGACATCAGTCTGGTCTCCATCAGCAAAAAGCAAAATGATTTAAAGCACCGCGAAGTTTTAGAGCGAGCTAAGCAGTTTTACCAAGACAATGTAAACCGGCACAAAATTTACTCCTTTTATCGCCCCGAATACGGATTGCTCACCGAGTTAGCCCCCGTCTACAAAAGTGAGCAGCTCCTTGGCTTTTTAATTATTGATATACGCATAAAAGCGTTTACCGAAACAAAACGCGATAAAGTTCTGCTGATTGGGCAAGATGGTTATATCTATAGTAGCTCAGTGAAAGGTATTGAGGTCAATCACAACCTCTCAGCCCATTACCCGACTATCTTCACCGAGTTGAAGCGCGCAAAAAGGTTAAGTGGTTTATTAGAAGATCAGGGCAAAGGGTTCGTATTTAGACGAATAGAAACCCTCAACAACCAAACTCATTATATTATTATGGTCCTTGATAGCGGTGAAATTATCCCTCAATACTTCTACGGCATCCTACTGTTATTCGCCCTTTTTATTGGCGGCTCTTATTACCTATACAAACTGCATAGCGAAAAGAAAGAGCTTAGCAAAATCAGCTATATCGATGCTTTGTCCGGTTTACACAATCGCCATTATTTGCAGAAAATTGAAAAACAACAAGTCGTCGGAAAAGACTACTACGTCGCTATTTTTGACATAGACCACTTTAAATCCGTAAACGACAAATATGGACACGATGTGGGCGACCAAGTTATCAAGCGAGTAGCAAACATAATAAAAAGTCGAATTCGGGTTTCAGATTATGCGTTTAGAATTGGCGGCGAAGAATTTGTAGTGTTAGTCAAAACCCATAGTGAAAACAGTGCACAAGCAATTTTTAACCGTATTCGAACTGACACTGAGCGGCTTACCCATGCCCCAAGTGTAACCATCTCCGGTGGGTATGTATGCGTCTCTTCCACCCTGACAAAAGCTCTGAAAAAAGCAGATGAGTTTTTATATCAAGCCAAAAAGTCTGGTAGAAACCTTGTATTTGGCTTAGATAAAGAGGCGGCCTAAAACCATTCATTTTTCTTCAGGAGAACAAAAATGAAGGTTGAGCACTACACCATAAACTGACTCGTTGCCGAAGAGCACACCTTTCCAGATTGGAATATCTGACTTTGCAAGTAGTACACATTGCGTCTAATTTTTAGCAACTCAGCCCGAACTTGGACCGTCAACCCAATATGAACCGACTTGTGGAAACGAGAAGATAAACTCACCGTCACTGCCCCATAGACGCTGTTATGGAACAAACAGTGCAACATGGCGCTATCGTGGAGGGCGGTGATCAGCCCACCCTGCATTATCCCATCGTATCCCTCAACGCGACTTGTTGGTACAATCTCAGCCGTTATTTCTCGGCTAGATATGGCCTTAAAGTGGATTGGTGTATCCGAGAAAAATGCTTGGCTGCATACCTTGCACTTTTTGTGGTGGACTGGAACCTCAATAGTCATAAAATCCCTTATTCTTGTTTGGAACGAAAATGGCACGACCGAAAAAACCTCGTAGACTTTGCACACAAACTAAATACTCATGCTTTAAGCCCAATGGCATTCCGATGGGTGAGCTTGATCAAATAGAACTTTTGCGAGACGAGCTAGAAGCCTTGCGATTGTGCGACCAAGATGGAATGAGCCAAGTCGAAGCCGCCAAACAGATGCAGGTTTCCAGACAAACCTTTGGCAACATTGTTAAAACGGCAAGACTCAAAGTCGCCACCAGTATTGTTAAAGGCCAAGCGCTATTCATACAAAAGCTTTAACAGCATCTCTGGGGTTGTGTTTTTTCTCGCACTATTGCTAACACAAGCCCCAACTCCATACGTCTAGCTTATTGCCTATTGTTCAACGTTTAGACTACTTGGGATAGTCTTATAAATCGCACCTATTTGGACGTCGTGATTGTTTGGCATAAGCGAGGTTTTCAACTTCTTTCAGCAGTGTAACGTCAAGGTGTTCGATGGCGACTTTCCCTTCAACGGATAACACCTTTATCTTTCGACTAAACAGGTTATCCAGCATTTTTCTGCCAATACTACGTACCACAACTGCATCTATATCGTACTGCTCTAGAATCCAATTCCATTGGGTGTTTTTTCCATTTTCCACAAAGGGCAAGCCAGCTAAGACCTTCCCTTCCTCGTCCAGCACCGTTATTTCATCTGCACGTGAAAAATGGTTTGAAACACAACCATTTGTGCATGGTATGGCGTACATCATAGTCACTCCGGCCAACAATAGCGTTCATCAAATATATTTGCCAATATTGCATATGCCAATAATAAAAATGAAATCTTAGGTTGCTCGGACTTGTTCAATAAAATTAGAGTCTTATTACAGTTTGTACAGATCATGTTTTGATTAAAGTGTCATATTTTTGAATTGTTTGATTACAAATTCTTGACACATAACTAGTAAATATACAAAATCCCCATCCCCGACATATATCGTAGGGACGTCGGTAACTGATATGGATATCCAAATGGGCAGTGTTCCCACATCTGGGAGCTTGCGCAGCCTTATGCACTAGTTGGAGATCCCGTAATGTCTACTAAACGTTTATTCGTCTTACCTTTGATTATATTTAGCTTGCTGATCAGTACCGCAAGTGCAAAAAGCAATTCTGGTTACTGGTTTGACGCGACGGATCTACAACTACCAAAACCAACAAAAGTTTCTCAGTTAAACAATGGCTTACGCCTTGTTTTATTACCGCTAAAGCGCCACCCAAACCAGATTGCCGCACGGCTGAGTATTCGATACGCAAATCCTTTAAATGCGCAGCAAAAGCTCGCTACAACATGGGTTGCGCTATCAATAGCTAACGACACACAATGGAGTGTTGAACAGCATTTAGACCAAACCGTTTTTACACTGAATCTAGATGATAGGAATAAGCATGAGCTATTTGATCAACTTGCGCTGCTGTCTGACAAGCTGACCAAAAGCGATCGTTTAGTTCAACTCGATAACAACACATTGATTGCCGCAGCCAGCGAAAAACTTAGCTTAGCCGCACAAGCGTCGAGTCAGGTTAAAGTCGAAGGCCTAGATTATCCTCAAGCCATTACTCAGTTTTTGCCAAAGTTAGAGCGATTAGAGACAGTAACGTCACAAGACTTTAACCAAGTCTTTCACTCCTATTTTACTGCCAATCAATCAAGCCTAATTGTCGTGGGTGACATTCACACCCGCTCTGTTACTGATGACATTAAGATGCGCTTTGCATCTTGGCGTCGCAGTACTCCAATGGTAACCATGCAACCAGAGTATTCACTCGCTAGTGAAGCCGCGGTAGCGGATCAAAATGACGCTCCATACCGGCTACAGATTTCCGTGCTTAAGCAAATCACTATGGATACTGACAGCAAAGCCTTGAGAAGAGACAATCTACTAGACCAAATGGCGGCAGAGTTAATGGTTAAACGCTTGGCTAACTTGATGAGTTTTGAACACGGCGAAGCGGTTTCTCTGCAAACCCGTTATCTTACAAGTGACAGAGCACTACTCTCAATTACTTTGACAGCAGATTCCAATCAAGCATTGCAAACCCTTAAGGATAAGATCGAGGCAGATATTGATCGAGTCAGCGCAATGAGTGTCAGTGCCGATGAATATTACACCGTCGTCCAAGCAACAAAACAGAGACTTAAGACAAGCACGTTTGGCGATATGTCACTGTTTACCAGCAATCAAGCCGACATGCTTGTAGAAGCAATAAGGCTGGGGCAAGTCTATCTTCCTACAACTGAAATTTTAGAGCTTGCCTCGTTTCACGCGGCTCATATCTCAGAAGTCGATTTATCACAGCGCCTAATACAACTGTGGACCAAACCTAGCATCGCGGTATATACAGCGAGCAATGACTCATAAGACATTTAGCTAGATGAGAGGTTTACCAAGGTCCGAGTATATTCATGGGTGGGATGGCTAAACAGCTTAGCGGTTTCACCCTGTTCAACAATTTCACCTTGCTTCATGACAATCGTGTAATGACAAAGCGACTTCACAACGTTTAAGTCATGGCTAATAAACAAGTAAGTAAGGTGATATTTCTCTTGTAACTCTTTAAGCAATTCTAATACTTGTGCTTGTACGGTTCTGTCCAACGACGAAGTGGGTTCGTCTAATAATATAAACTCCGGTTTGAGTATCAATGCCCGTGCGATTGCGATGCGCTGTCTTTGCCCGCCAGAGAACTCATTTGGGTACCGAAAGCGAGAGTCGGGATCCAACCCTACTTCTTCCATCGCTTCAACGATGAGTCTGTCGACCGTTTCTTGATCAAAGTCGTGATGGACCATAAGGCCTTCACCTATCACCTGTGCCACTGACATACGCGGATTTAACGCCGAAAACGGGTCTTGGAAAACCACCTGCATCTTACTGCGATATGGCAACATCTCTTTTCGGTCAAGCCCCTGTATCTCTTCGCCAAGGTATTGAATTGACCCTTCAGAAGAGACCAGCCTCAACACGGCCATTCCCGTGGTCGACTTACCCGAACCGCTTTCTCCCACAAGACCAATAGACTGACCCCGCAACAAGTTAAACTCCATATTTGTCACGGCTTTAATATGAGAAACGACCCTGCGAAAAAGACCACCAGTGATAGGAAACCATACTCGAAGTTGCTTCACTGAGAGTAAGGTATACGGCTCATTCAAAGCTGGGACCGGTTCTCCTTTGGGATCTGAATCGATTAACAGCTTAGTATAGGGGTGCTTAGGGCGGGTAAAAACGTCGTCACATAAGCCAGATTCAATGAGTTCACCGTTTTGCATTACGGCGACTTCATCGGCAATCCGACGGACAATACTGAGATCGTGAGTAATAAACAGCATCCCCATCCCTAGTTCCGCTTGCAGGCTTTTTAACAAATCGAGAATTTGTGCCTGAACCGAAACGTCCAGCGCCGTGGTGGGTTCATCGGCTATCAAAATCTCTGGCTCATTGATAAGCGCCATAGCGATCATCACTCTCTGCCGTTCTCCCCCAGATAACTCGTGCGGATAAGCATCAATTTTTAGTTCAGGAGAACGAATTCCCACCTTGTTGAGCCACTCAATAGCCAAGTCTCTCGCTTTGGTTGCTCTAACACCTCGATGAATGCCGACGGTTTCAACCAACTGTTTGCCTATTCGATGAAGCGGGTTTAATGAAACCATAGGCTCTTGGAATATCATGCCAATATGACCACCACGGATCCCTCTTAACCTTCTCTCGGTGCTCTCAAGCAAGTTTTCACCACCGTAGGCAATTTCGCCACTAAGGTAGCGCGCTGAGTTTTGGGGGAGTAAGCGCAAGATCGCATTGGCGGTTACCGACTTTCCAGAGCCACTTTCCCCCACCAGCGCCAGAGTTTGACCGCTCTTAATCTCAAAGCTAACGTCATGAGTGACAGGTATTGTTCTATCACCGCGCTTAAAACCGACGGATAAGCCGTTGACCTTGATTAGACTCGTACTCATCAATGTTGCCCCTGCTGGTGTGGATCGAAGGCATCCCTAACCGCTTCCCCGATAAAAACAAGTAAAGTAAGCATTAATGACAGCACTAGGAACGCCGAAATACCTAACCACGGAGCTTGTAAGTTGGCTTTACCTTGCGCTAGTAGCTCGCCAAGAGACGGTGAGCCAACGGGTAAACCAAAGCCAAGGAAATCCAGAGAAGTCAAAGTCGTCACCGAGCCGGATAGAATAAATGGCATCATAGTCAATGAAGCAACCATAGCGTTGGGAAGCATATGGCGAAGCATAATTCGGCGGTCATTTACACCCATAGCTTGGGCGGCCCTGACATAATCAAAGTTCCGACAACGCAAAAACTCAGCCCGCACAATCCCAACCAAACTCATCCAACTGAACAAGACCATAATCCCTAGCAGCCACCAAAAGTTGGGTTCGACAAAACTTGATAGGATGATCAAAAGAAACAGAGTCGGCATACCCGACCACACTTCAATAAACCTTTGGCCAAATAAATCAAACCACCCACCGTAGTATCCCTGTGTTGCCCCAACCGCAACCCCGATAACACTCGAAACCAAGGTAAGAACAAAACCAAACAAAACCGATATCCGAAATCCGTATATAATGCGAGAAAGCACATCTCGCCCTTTGTCATCCGTTCCTAGCCAGTTTTCGCCATCTGGTGGCGATGGAACGGCTCCAGTGATGTTGAAGTTAATCGTGTCATAACGAAAGCGCACAACAGGCCAAACGATGCTGCCCCTCTCTTCGATCAGATCAATAACATAGGGGTCAGTAAAATCAGCTTCTGTTTCAAACTCCCCGCCAAATTCTGTTTCTGCATATTGGATAAATATTGGGTAGTGCCACTTTTCTCCGTATATCACCAGTAGCGGCTTGTCGTTAGCAATTAACTCCGCAAACAAGCTAATCACAAACAAGGTCATAAATATCCATAACGACCACCAACCACGTCGGTTGCTGCGAAATCGTTGCCAACGAGCTTGATTGAGAGGGTTTTTATAGCGCGTTAGTTTTTTCATCATCGCGCCTCAAAATCAATTCTCGGATCTACCCATGTATAGGTCAGATCCGAAACAATACTCAGCAACAAACCTAACAATGTCATGATGTAGAGCGAACTAAACACTACGGGATAGTCTCTTTGTATGGTTGATTCAAAGCCGAGCAATCCTATCCCTTCGAGTGAAAACATAACTTCAATTAACATTGAGCCAGTAAAGAAGATACTGATAAAGGCGCTGGGAAAGCCAGCGATGATGATCAACATGGCGTTGCGGAACACGTGGCGATATAGAATGGCGTTTTCATCTAAGCCTTTCGCGCGAGCGGTCACAACATATTGCTTGTTGATTTCATCGAGAAACGAGTTTTTTGTCAACATACTGAGCGTTGCAAAGCCACCAATGACCATTGCCAACGTGGGTAGTGCCAAATGCCAAAAATAGTCAATAACTTGCTGATACCAAGTCATTTGGTCAAAGTTTGCTGAGAACAAACCTCGCAACGGAAACCAGCTAAAGTAGTTTCCACTAGCAAAAAAGATGATCAAAATGATGGCGAACAAGAACCCCGGAATTGCGTACCCAATGATGACGACCGCACTGGACCAAATATCAAATCTACTCCCGTGATGTATCGCTTTCATGATGCCTAGAGGTATCGAAATCAAGTAGATGATGAGTGTACTCCACAACCCAAGAGAGATAGACACCGGCAGTCGCTCAACTATCAGATCGATAACGTTACCACCTCTAAACAGGCTCTCACCAAAATCAAAGCTGGCGTAATTGATCAGCATTTCAAAATACCGTTCGTGAAGTGGCTTATCAAAACCAAACTGTTTTTTTATCGCTTCTACGACTTCAGGGTCAAGTCCTCTAGAGCCTTTGTAACCTGTCGTTCCTACCTCTTGTGAACTTGCGGACGTGTCAACTTCAGTACCACCGCCAGCAAATCGCTCCATTATGCCTGAAGTATGACCTTCCATTTGAGCAATGGCCTGCTCGACCGGACCTCCCGGAGCAATTTGAATAATAAAAAAATTAATCGTAATAATTGCCCACAAAGTGGGAATAACTAAAAGTAATCGGCGGAAAATGTACGCGGCCATGATGCCTCCCACTAACGCCTTTTCTCAGGCAGCTTGGCGGCTTTTTCTTTTGAAATCCACCAAGTGTCAACACCTAAGTCATATTTGGGCATCGTTTCTGGGCGTTCAAACTTGTCCCACATCGCCACGCGATAACTGCTTAGATACCATTGTGGGATCAAGTAGAAATTCCATTGCAACACTCTGTCTAACGCTTTACCCAGTGCGAGTAATTGCTCAGAGTCTTGCTGAGATTGCGCAATCTGCTCAGTCAAAGAATCGACCACCTTGTCATTAACCCCCGCTCGATTATAGGAAGAATCGATATAGCCCGAATGCCACATAATCAATAAGTTAGGGCTTGGATAACCTAGATTAGTATAGGCGGACGAGACCATATCAAAATCTCGGTCGCGAAGTCTTTTGATGTATTGCGTAGTGTCTACACTGCGTATACGCATCTCAATGCCCATACGCTTTAAATTCTTCTGAACGGGAATAGCCATGCGTTCGGTTGTTGGACTATAAATCAACAACTCAAAGCTCATTGGTTCACCCGTTTCGACATTGGTCATCACTTTGTTTTTAAGCTCCCAACCCGCTTCTTTTAGCAGAGCAAATGCGATTCTCATTTGACTGCGAATTCGCCCGCTGCCATCCGTCACTGGAGGCTGAAACTCTTCGGTAAAAACCCGATCAGATCTGGCTTTTAAAAGGTTCCAAAATCTTTAGCTCTGCCCCATCCGGCGTTCCCATTGCCTCATATTCTGTGTTTTGAAAGTAACTTCGTGTTCGCGAGTATTGGCCAAAAAACATATTGCGATTCATCCACTCGAAGTCCATTGCGTAGGTCAACGCTTCTCTTACGCGAACGTCACTAAAGGTTGGTGTTTGGATGTTAAAAACGAAGCCCTGAGTGTTTTCCGGTTTTTGGTGGGCAATTTCTTCCTTTTGAATAAACCCGTTGTCGAAATTAACCCCAGTGTATGAATTCGCCCAAAACTTAGCTGAATTTTCTAGGCGGAAATCGAACTCCCCGGCCTTAAAGGCTTCTAACATAACCGTATCGTCTCGATAGTAGTCATATTGAACTTGCTTAAAGTTGTTTCGACCAACACTCACTGGCAAATCCGCTGCCCAGTAATTTTCGACCAACTGATAGGTCACACTCTGCCCTGACTTAAAGTCGGCTATCTTATAAGGGCCACTTCCTACAGGGGGCGTCGACAGTGGCTCAGAGAAATTTTTGTCTTGCCAAAAGTGCTTAGGCAAAATCCGTGAGCTCTGAGCGAAACTAAACAACTTCTCTCGGTTGGGCACTTTCATATCAATGCGTGCAGTCCGATCATTAACAGCCGTTACTGATTTGATATCGCCATAATAAACTCGATATTGGCTGACACCTTCAGTCATAAACTTATCAAAAGTAAATGCCACATCATGGGCGGTGATCGGCATTCCGTCGTGAAAACGGGCATTTGGATTAATGTCGATTTCCAGCCAAGTAAAGTCATCCGAATAACGGATTTTTTCAGCAATTAAGGGGTAGTAGGTATCAATTTCGTCACTGGGTTTAAACATTAAGCTATCGTACAGCTCACCAGTTGCTGCAGCGGCCACCCCACGTGAGGCATAGCGATTAAAGTTGTCAAATGTGCCGATTTGACCGTAGGTTATTTTTCCGTACTTGGGAGCATTGGGATTGACGTAATCAAAATGGGAGAAATTATCTGCGTATTTCGCGCTTCCAAAGCCGGAAAGCGAAGTGGTTTCGATAACGGCAGCATGTGACGTAACAGTATAAATCAGTATTGCTGGTGCGCAGGCAAACCGGAGTAACTTCCCCATAATGCGATCCTTCCTTAGACCCAAGTAATAATTTTTAATCTATTAACAATTCAATCACTTGGATAAGTATAGAAGAAATCGCATCAGTATCCAGTTCAGGCCTTATCCGAGCAGGAAACGATCCACTGGATTCAGAAAGGAGTTCAGCTTATAACATTTCTTTTGCTATCAAATGAAGAAGATAGGTTTCTCTTTCGATACTCATACCCTTTTTATCACTTTCTGCAATGGTTTTTTCATTGTGTGCGATAGCATCGTGAATATTAATCCAAACGGGCTTCATACCGTTTTTCACTTCGTAATCTTCATAAGCCGTCTCACCTAGCTCGCGGTCAATCTTGCACGAATAACAGTAAGAGATCATGTGCATCACGTTCGCATCGTTTTTGTACCAAGGACGAAACTCCTCGAACAACCCAAAAGGTTTAATACCGTGAATATTCTTTGCCCCAGTTTCCTCTTCCAGCTCGCGAACAAGCCCAGCAATAATGTCTTCACCCTCGTCTAAACCGCCACCGGGAAGTGAATAGTCGTGATAACGCTCGGTAAAGAGTAAAAGAATGTCTTCGCCATCAACGACAATGGCGCGTGTAGCAAGTCTTTTCAGAATAGTCGCTTGATCCAAATGTTCGACATCTGGATGCGTAGTAGTTTTAAGGTGTCGCATAGCTCAGGAAATAAATAGGCAAAGTGAAAATTTGCCGCGATTCTAACATATCCCCCTTAGGCGACAAGCCTTGGGGATATGTAGACTATTAACCTAGCTTAAAGCGATTAATCATTCCCATTAAAGTTTCTGAAACTTGGTTAAGCTCCCGGCTCGCTTGAGCCATTTGATTAGACTCTTCAGAGACCGACGCCGTCATATCGCGAAGGCTAACCACGTTGCGGTTGATATCATTCACCGTGACAGTTTGCTCTTCTGCAGCCGTTGCAATGTGCTGATTCATCTCTTCAATGGTGTGGACTTCTTTATTGATCTTGTTCAGGGCATCACCAGCCTGACTTGATAGCTCAGAAGCATCGTTAGCGGTACTCGAACCTTGCTCCATCACTTTCACCACACTGCTCGCACCGTGTTGCAGTTTTTCAATAATGGTTTGGATTTCTAGGGTTGACTCCTGAGTTCGTTGAGACAATGTACGAACTTCATCTGCCACAACGGCAAAACCTCGTCCCTGCTCTCCTGCTCGTGCGGCTTCTATCGCAGCATTGAGCGCCAGAAGATTGGTCTGTTCTGCAACGCCGCGAATCACCTCAAGCACCGTGTCCACGTTTTTGGCGTCGTCATATAGCTTTTGCACTTCGCCACTCGCTTCACCAATTCGCTCCGCCAACTCATTTGACTGAGCAACGTTGCGGTCGACGATATCGCGACTGGTTTGGGTTTCCGATGCCGCTTGTCGACTGGCATCGTTTGCCTCAACCGTTCTACCCGCAACTTCTTCGACTGTCGCAAGCATTTCCGTCATGGCGGTTGCCAGCATGTCGACATCATTTTGCTGCCTTTCTAGGTTTACATCGATATGTTCAACCGATGTTGTTAGCTGCGAAGAAGAAGTCGCCACTTGGTTACCAGCCGCACTGATACTTAGCATGATTTGCTGAATGGACGCCAAGAACTGATTGAAGTATTTAGCAAGATCGACCAGCTCCTTTCCTCCCTCTTCGTTAAGACGCTGAGTCAAGTCGCCCTCGCCTTTAGAGAGGTCCTGCATCGCTCTTACCGTGCGCTTAAGGGGAGACGTAATAGTCTTAATAAAGAAGCCGATAAACAGTGAAAGTACCACGAGGATCATCGTAGCGTTTGCCATCGATATCAGCTCGGAACGCTCAATAGAGTCCTGAAGCGCTTCCATGTTCATACCGCTTCCGATCATCCATTGCCAAGGCGCAAACCCTCTGGCGTAACTCGTTTTTGGGGCGCCTTCTCCACTATCGGGATTTTTAAATCGGTAGTCGACAAATCCGCCACCTTTATTGGCAATATCATAGAGGGCTTCTACAAACATAAAGCCATCCATATCTTTTAAAGGCTTGATATTGGTGCCGATCAGTGATTTGACACCAGACGCGAGTTGAATTCCGTCTTTGTCACCAATAAATACATAGTTACCGTTATCAAACCGCATGGCGTTAACAGAGTCGATGGCCATTGCCTTGGCTTGCTCTTCTGTCAATTTTCCGTTTAAGAATTCTTGGTGGTAGTAGCTAACAATGCCGTGAGCACTCTCAACTAACACTTCTACCCCTCTTTCGAAATTTTCTCTCATATGTTGGCGAGTTTTATATGCATCTAAAAATGCATTGGCAAACAAGCCAATTGCAAACAGAGCCAAAATGATCCAAGCCCGTGTTGCAATCGAGACCGTATTAAGTTTGTCCTTAATCATAAGGAATACCCCCTAGCCGAAACGCTGCATTATTTTAGTTATCTCTAAACAAGGTAGCAGTGAAATCAGCGAATGGGGGTGAAATTTTGATAAAACCAACACTATATTTGTTATTGATATTTCAATAATTTTAACGTGTTGATAGCCAGCCTACGCTGACAAGCCCAACAGCATAATATGCTGTGGACCGGCGGGCCCACCGCGATAGAGTTCTTCCGTATCGTTAAATCCCGCCTTCAAATAAGCAGAATATGCAGCGGGATTTTTGCAGTTTACAGTGAGATAGATTTTCTCAAAGCCACTGTATTGCCGAGATAGATATTGAGCTAAAGACTTGACGGCCGCTTTGCCCAACCCACGACCTTGTGCTCTTTTGTCTATAAAAAAGGCTCTTAGTCCAAGTGATTCACCGTCGCAGAAGGAATAATTGCACCAGTAAGTGGTATCAATAAGGAAAAAGCCGACGACTTCACCGCCTGACAAAATCAAGTGCGGGTGAACATCATTGTTCACAACAGCGAGGATTTCATTAATTGTACCTACATAAGGCAACTGATCGTCATGCACTTCGAGTTTAGCTACTTGCTCGGAATAATCTGAGGTTAGCGGGGTTAACGTTACCAAAACGCTTCTCCATAATCTGTTTTGAGGTTGGGAATAGTATTCACAGTAGCTAAAGATATCAATCTTTAACGTTAAGATAAGTACTAAAACCTTAGCATTTCACAATGTCTAATGGTTCATTCCAAACGGTAGATAGCAAATTATCCGCCTCTCTACGATTTCCTAATATCCACGATTCGACTTGGTTCGCATGTAAGAGAAGTGGCATGCGATGGTGGTATGGGGAGCACTGAAGATTTGGCTGAGTCGTTAACGTCACCAATCGACTATTTTTCAAACCTATTGCGGCCATGTACAGGGTATTATTGCTATGGTCGCGAAATAGGTACTTCACTTTGCTATCATCGCAGAGTTGCCACTCATACCAACCACTGCATGGAATGGCGATTCGAACATTTGCATATCCATCCTTAAACGTGCTCTTACTCTCAACACCTTCAACCTTAGCATTGATAAGGAGCCGGTTCGCCCATTCTGGTTTTAAGCCCCAGATACCATTGCGCTGATCGAGTTTCCCTTCTACGTTAGCAATAGCAGAAATATTTTGCCCCGGACAAACCTCAGCAAGTGAACTTGGTGTAAAGCGAATCTTTAACTGCTCAAACACCTGTTGAGCTAAGGGGTCATCAATAACGTTTAGTCTTCCACACATCCTTTTGCTCCTAGACTCTCCGATTCATTGATCGCAGATATTATTTATGTTTTTATTATAATCGACTACAAATGTTCTTATTTCGACACCCCAAATAGCAATCAACTTACAATACCCAGTTGTCCATCTCATACCCGCAATAATTAACTGAGAATTAAATAGATTAAACTTCAAATATAATAGACGGCAATTCAAACATTAAAAAAATAACAAACAAAATCTTCAAAAACCTTAATCTTGCAGGAACAATGGAATAATTAAAAAAAACAAAGTGTTGATTATCAATACCTGACTTAGTTCGACATCAATTTTTAACATTCTTCAATAGCTCACCAAATTAACAATTGATTACTTCGTCTGAAGATTACTGATTAATTCATCAGCATAATGTTTGTCTATTAAAACAATTAAAAGGATATTAATTACTCATGGTTAAGGTGTTAATTATAAGTTTCATTTCTCTTATTTTGTCAATAAACGCTTATGCGATTAGGTTAGGAGACAATGTTTCAGAGTCAAATTACAAAGACTATGTCGTACGCTTCGAGATAAAAGATGCGGCTGGAGTAACGTCGTCATGTGGCGGTCTATTAATAGGAGGAGAGTATATTCTCACTTCTGCACAATGCGTTGGTACACCCATTTATACGACATTCCACTCTCATAATTTCTGGATAGATAATGGGGCTGCAAATGACATAACTCTCTATCAGGGTATAGAGTTTTCTACGTCTAACCAGACCTCTACGACTTACAGCGTCGTTAATTTTTTAGGTGACCGCTCAAGCGTTTATGATGCCGCAGAAAGAGAAATTAACGAATTCATTTTTATGTTTCCAATGACTGGTTTAACTTATCATACTACCCATTACAATCGCGCTCGAATGATATCGACATTTCAACACGATATCGCCTTGTTAAAGCTAGGCACAAAGGTAAAGCAAAAACATCACGCTAAATTACACGAACTTTATAATCCGCGTGAAGGTTATAGTACTCAACCTATTTGGGTCATAGTTCGTGGATGGGGTTTAGATGAAAATGGCACTCAGCCTTTAACAATGCAAGAAACAAAAGTCATATACAACACCGATTCATCGAGTTATTACATTTTGAATGCATGGGATCATCTTACCGACACTCGATGCACCAATGGTGGTAATGGACAAGAGTGCTATTACCGACAAGATGATTATTTACAAGCCACGCCTGAAAGAATTGGGGCAACACCAACAACTGGTGATAGTGGCACTCCGGTCGGCGACCGCGAGGTGTACGCAATAATCAAGTCAGAAGTGGTTAATTCACCAGTTGATCGCCAGGTACAATTTACTCACTTGAGTTGGTACATTCCTGCTCTTGCTTCGGCTATTAACAGAGTAGTCGCTCCAACTGATATTGTATTAACCTTGACGAATAAAGTAGTTAGCTTTGAAGTTCAAAATTTTTCTGGTACCGCCGACACCCTTGCTCCTACAATGACTGGCGACTCAGCAAACTTCTCGGTCAGCGGGTGTGAGGTAACGCTTCAACACATAGATTCTTGTAGAATAACGCTTGAACACAATGGTCTGACAGGAGAACAACAAGCCGTACTTTCTCTCAATGACAATGCTAATACCACCATACCAGTAAAGTTTGTTAACGACTCCGAAAGTCCTGCTATTCCCGAGGGAGGGACAAACATAAACAATGACGAAAGCAATAATAACACTAACAACCAAAGTAACGGCAATACCTCACCTGCAGAACAACCAAACCAGTCGGGAGGTGGTGGTGGCAGCATCAGCTTTGGTTTATTTATTTTCATCGCTTTGTCACGCTATTTACGCAAAAAATAGCACTGAGAATATCGTCATTTATGTGCCGCATGTAATTGCGGCCTCTTTTCACCTTTACGTTTGCCCCCTCGCTGGGAGATGGCCTTCATCAAAATTTCCTCAGTACAATCAATAAAGCCACAGTAAATTTGTGGTTTATTTATAGATGCATTTAGTGATAAGTATAACTGGCTTGCCCAATAAACAACTTTTTCATTGATAACAGGCAATTGCATTTTACTCCAACTTTTGAGGAGAGATATTTATGACCCAAGTAGCCATTTTTAGCTCTAAGTCTTACGACGAAAAGTCGTTTAAGCAAAACAACAATAACAATCAATTTAAACTGCACTTTCACGATTTCCAACTGACAGAAAAAACCGCCCGTATGGCTGACGGTTGTGAAGCAGTTTGCGCCTTTGTAAACGATGACCTTTCCGCACCTGTTCTTTCTGCATTAAAAGAACAAGGTGTAAAGCTAATCGCTATGCGATGCGCTGGATTTGACCGCGTAGATCTAGCAGCTGCTAAGTCTCTAGGACTGCAAGTAGTGCGCGTTCCGGCTTATTCTCCAGAGTCTGTAGCCGAACACGCGGTTGGCATTATGATGTGTCTAAATCGCCGACTACACAAAGCGTATCAGCGTACTCGCGATGCTAATTTCTCGTTAGAAGGCTTAGTCGGCTTTAACTTCTACGGCAAAACGGCGGGAGTAATTGGTACGGGTAAAATAGGCTTAGCAACCATTCGAATCCTTCGTGGACTTGGAATGAAAGTACTTTGCTTTGACCCTTACCCAAGCGATGCCGCCATTGAGTTAGGTGCTGAGTACGTAGACAAACCAACCTTATTTAAAAACAGTGACATTATCTCGTTGCACTGCCCGATGACAGAAGAGAACCATCACCTTCTTAATCACGCTGCGTTTGATCAAATGAAAGATGGCGTTATGGTCATTAATACCAGCCGCGGTGAGTTACTCGATTCAGCAGCCGCTATTGAAGCCCTTAAAAAAGGCAAGTTAGGCTCCCTTGGACTCGATGTTTATGACAACGAAAAAGAACTCTTTTTCCAAGATAAATCAAACGACGTGATAGTTGATGACGTCTTCCGACGTCTATCAGCTTGTCATAATGTTTTGTTTACTGGTCATCAGGCGTTTTTAACCAATGAAGCTTTGGGGAATATTGCAGACACCACGCTAAACAATATCAAGGCGCACTTTGCCGGAGAGCGCTCTGGCAACGAACTGGTAGACTAACGACTACTAGGCTGAGTAAGTTCCTCACGGGCTTACTTAGCCTCTCGCGCTGACCTAATAAAAAAACATTTTTTCATCTGTCCGCTACTAAAGCGTACAACATCACCTATATTTACTCATATTGTTGCACATGATGTAACAGGTAAGTTGGCGATGCGGACAGAACAATATGAAAAATCCATTTACCTCTTTTCTGTGGGAAGAACAAAAGCCCTCAGACCACGAGCCCCAACTAGAGTTTGGAAATGCCGTCCTCGATGAACTGCCGGACGGTGTTGCAATATGTGATGCCAAACTTGGCTCTCACTCCGTTTACTATGCTAATCGTGCATTTCTTAGCTATTACCAAACCACTAGAAGTGAATTACTAGGCAGTAACCTACTCCAGTTTGTAAACAGTCAATGCCACCATCAAAGTAAACTCACCCATCTGTTTCACGCAGTAGACAGTGAATCAACTGAAATAGAAATCGGCCACTGTCACCCAGAAAAGTGGTTGCGCGTTTCCACCATTCGAATCAAAAACGCCAAAATAGAGAGTGAATACATTGTATTTACTCAAAGCGACATTTCGGAAAACCATGCCATCAAAGGAGCATTAACCGACAGCAACTACAAGTTGGAAGCCATGATTGCAGCGCAGAAAGAGCGACTAACCGAACACGAAGTGCAAATGGGGGTAATGTTTGAGCAAGCGGCCGACTCCATGCTTCTGCTCGATAGAGACAACAATATCATCGACCTCAACGACGCTGCACAAACCATGTTTATGTACCAAAAAGACCGAGTGGTCGGTAAACATGTCACCACTCTGCTTCCCGGCTTAAGCGACGACTTTATCGAGTTTAAGCTATCGCAAGTGCAAAAATATCAGGAAGTACAAATCGCCAAGCTCGACGGTCGCTCCGGAACCGCGGAAAGCCTGCCGTTAATGGGATACATCCGTAACGTATCGTTAAAGTCCGGTTCTTATGTAGTGGTCGTTCTACGCGATATCTCCCATTACCTATCCGCTGAAAAAGAGTTAGCGAGAAGCCAATCTGAACTAGAAGAAGTCGTTAGGCATTTAAACTTGGCGACTCAAGCGGGGGGAATTGGTATTTGGAACTGGAACTTTATCACCGACAACCTCGAATGGGACGAGCGAATGTACGATATGTATGGCGTCGACCCTGAAAATGGTGAAAACAACTACGTCATGTGGCAAAAACGCGTGTTACCCGAAGACGCAGAAGTCGCAGAAAAACTCCTCAACGAGGCAAGAGAAAACCTCTCCCAGTTTAATACCGAATTTCGCATCCGAGTCCCATCGGGGGAAGTGCGTTGGATAAAAGCAGCGGCTGATGTCATTTTTGACCAAGAGACCAACAAGCCAATTGGTATGGGTGGTGTCAATATCGATATTACCAAAGAAAAAAATGCCCAAGCCTTTTTAAGACATGAAAGCGAGATCGCTCAAGCGGCCAACGAAGCCAAATCGATGTTTCTTGCCAATATGAGTCATGAAATCAGAACACCCATGAACGGTGTGGTCGGTATGCTGAGTTTACTCAGTGAAAGTGACTTAAATAGTGAGCAAAGTGAAATGCTAGTTACGATAAAAGACTCCGCATTAACACTGCTACACATTATCAACGACATACTCGATTTTTCAAAAATTGAAGCTGGGCAAATGTCTTTGGAGAGTGTGCCTGTTGAACTTCAAGCCTTACTGGAAAGAACCGTCGATGTGCTTTGGCTTCAAGCCGATAAAAAAGGCATAGAAATGTATGTCACTTACGACAGTAAGCTTCCAAAAGTGATCATGAGTGACAGCGTGAGACTGAGCCAGATTATGCTTAATTTGGTCGGCAACGCAGTTAAGTTCACGGAAAACAAACACGATTTGCAGGGTAAGATTTGGATATCCGCTTCCCTTAAGTCTAATGGCGTCGCTCCCTGCATCGAAATCATTGTCGAAGATAATGGTATCGGAATGACCGAAAACCAAGTGTCGAAGCTGTTTAACGCATTTACTCAAGCCGATACCAGTACCACGCGGCTATATGGTGGAACAGGGCTCGGCTTATCCATCACCCGCTCTCTATTAGAGTTAATGGGCGGGGATATAAAGGTAGAGAGTAAATTTGGCCTAGGTAGTCGATTCCTTGTAGAAGTACCGTTTATCGAAGTAGAGTCCCCTCCTGAAGACAATGACCGCGAAGATATGGAAGGCGCTAAGCTGCTGTTGCTATCACAACACCACAACATCAGTACTTTTACTGGTTTAATGCTGATGGGTTATGACTGCGAATTTAACCAGATAGAAACCAGCTCTAGATTAGAGGAAATGCTTCAAACTGCCGAGAATGCCAACCACAAATACGATGCGCTGTTGGTTGGCCCAGACATAGATTTAGCAGAGCTAGATAAAGCCTCTTCGCACTCCCGTAGCGCCAAGATCAAAAAAATCGTATTCACCAAAGAAGCAGCTGCGGTTAAAGGCATGATTTCAGATAAACACTACGTTGTCTCATGCGCTCCACTTAAACCAAGTCAACTCATTCAAGCAGTCGGAGTTGTTAGAGGAATTCGCAAACCGAGCGAAAAATCGGAAGAGACAAACAGTAGTCGCCATCTTAGCTCTTCTAAAAAAGACGTTAGCATACTTGTCGTAGACGACCAGCCGACCAATCGAGACGTCATCTCACGACAACTCAGCTACCTCGGTTTTGAGTGTCAAATGGCGGAAGATGGAAAAGACGCTTTAAATCAATGGCAAAATAGTGATTTCGATTTAATTCTAACCGATTGTCATATGCCAGTTATGGATGGCTATGAGTTATCGCGTTCGATACGCCAACAGGAAAGAAACGATTCTACCTTGGGCACACGCCGATCCTCGCCATCACAGCCAATGCCATGATGGAAGCATCCGAGCAATGTATCGCCGCAGGTATGGACGACTACCTCACTAAGCCTGTAGAGCTGAAAACCTTGGGTAATACCATAGAAAAATGGCTACATCTCTCTCCCCTTCCTACAAAGCAAACCTTGCGAGCCGACGAAGAAAAGAGGGAGCAAACACAGGCCCCAATATGCCTGACAGCATTGGAAAACATCCTTTGTACTACCGAGCCGGAAGTTATTGCGCCGTTGTTACAAGGGTACTGGGAATCTATTTTGGAAGACTTCCAACTGTTACAAACGGCACTAAACAACCAAGAAGCGGAATGGGTGCAACAAATATCCCATGCGGCAAAAGGGGCTGCGCGCAGTGCTGGTGCGCTGCAAATTGGCGACCTAATGGAGTACTTGCAGGATCATGCGATGGACCAAGATTGGCAAGACTTAACCGAGCACGTTGAGCAAGTGAAGCGTGCAATGGAAAAACTAGAACACTTCCTAGTAGACAATGGATATGTAGATACGGAGACGTCGCAATGAGTGAATATGACCCTACAGATTTCACCATTTTAGTGGTCGAAGACCACAGTTTTTCACGTAAAGCCCTTATCAGCATGTTGATGAGAGCGGGTTATGAAAACATCTTAGGGGCCAAAGATGGTGATGATGCGCTATCTAAGCTCAATGAGAACCGAGTTGACTTGGTGATCACTGACATTAACATGCCAGTGAAAAATGGACTTGAGCTAATCAAAGCCATTCGTACCCACCACACGCAAAATCCGATATATACGCGGATTATCGCAGTAACGACGTTGCAAGACACGGCTACCATCGCCGCGTGTATGACGCTAGAAGTCGACGCCTTCTTGGTTAAACCCATTACCGTTCAAAATGCACAAGAGAAAATTCAACTCGCCATTTCCGAACCTAAAAAGCTCTACCAGCAGCATCTGTATGAATCGGTTTCTACTGAGATTGAGCTCAATCCTTCCAATGTCAAACCAAAGCGAGTCGAAGGGAATCGAGTCTATGGCATTCAATCTGAGTTTCACGTTGCAAACAGCATGTCAGAACTTAGAGATGGGATGACTCTGTTAGACGACATATGCGTTTCCAATGGTGGTTGCCTTGTTAAGGCAGGCTCGGTCATCAACCAAAAAACCTTAAGGCGGCTTAAAGAACTCTCTTCTATTATCGATTTTTGTCCAACCCGAGTGAGAGTCGATCAAAAAGATATGGTTGGTTAGTTGGCATTATCTTAGATTAAAGAGACTTGATCAGCGATATCCATCGCTACAGGAAGCACTGAAATCAATAAAAGCGCAGCCATACAGTAGTTAAATGCTAAGCGATACGTTTTTGTTTTCAGTGCATTTCTTAACACGGAACCAAACAACAACCAAACGCCCACCGCCGGGAAAGAGACCAAAAAGAAGGTGGTAGCAATGGTGAGGTTTTGAGTAAAAAACGATTCTCCTGCCGTGGTAAAAGCAGATACCGCGCCAATGGCAATTACCCACGCTTTGGCATTCACCCACTGAAACATCGCTCCTTTAACAAAGCTCATCGGCTTCGCTTCGCCGTCAGCTCTATCTGGTTCCCCTGACTGGCTCACCAAATACGCTAGATAGATCAAGTAGACTATGCCAGTTACTTTAACAATAAGTTCAAGCTCTGGAATCGCTTTAAACACCTCGCCAAACCCCATCCCAACGAGAAATAACATTAAGGTGAATCCAGTACATATTCCTGTTAGCAGCGGTAAACTCCGTTTGATGCCAAAGTTCACTCCTGATGACATAACCATAATATTGTTTGGCCCAGGTGTAACAGAAGACGAAATAGCAAACAAAGCGACTGATAACAGGTAATCCATAACCCTTTTTCTCCTTTTTCAAAGCTTGATGTAAAGAACTGACCACCTTCACATACCGTTAAAGTGACAAATGATATATTGAACGAGTGACTTATATACTGAACGAGATAAATTCGTTCGTCAAACAAAACGATCGTTTTTTATACTGAACAAAAAGAATGACTAAAGACAACAGCGCACCAATAGAGTTAATTGCCAGTACTCTACATCACGAAAGACAACGCACGGGTTTATCTATCGCCGAGGTCGCTAGACGAGCGGGAATTGCAAAATCGACACTTTCACAGCTAGAAAATGGTCAAGGCAACCCCAGCATCGAGACCTTATGGGCAATTTGCGTAGTCCTTGATATCCCTTTCTCTCGCTTAATTGAGCCACCACAGCCATTAACTACCGTTGTTAGAAGAGGTGAAGGTGTATCCGTGACGGCAGAGAAAGCCAACTATATGGCCACATTACTTGCCGCAAATCCTAGAGGCGCACGAAGAGATTTGTATTGGTTGGAGGTGAATCCAGGCGAGCCTAGATACTCAGACCCCCACAATGCTGGCGTGATCGAACATATCGTTATCACTCATGGCAGAGCAAAACTCGGACTCAACTCAGATCCGCAAATTTTAGAAATTGGCGACTATATCAGTTACCCAGGCGATCAGCCGCATATGTTTGAAGCACTAGAGGAAGGTACCACGGCAATCCTACTGTCTGAGTATGTTTAAAGCCTTTTGCACCAATTGATACGCTTGCCACCGTTATATGGGACAGCGAGTCCTTGATTGATCAAAGCCTGAGATAAGCTTTGGTCGTCAAGGTATACATCCGCTAGAAGCCGGAAGTATTTTCCGCGCCTGATGTTTTTTAGCTCGATTTTTGTTGCCCTTGCCAGCGCTTGTTTAGTAAAGGCTTTGGCTTCTTTTGCGGCGATCTTTTCCGCCTCGCATTTACCGCGAATTTCCGGCGCATCAACCCCCATCACACGTATAGAGATGTTTTGCCCGACGACATCTGGCCACCCCTGAATATTGACTCGGAAAGTATCTGCGTCGTAGACACTCACGACAGCCGCGACCATAACATCACCATAACTGGTTTTCTTAGCCGATGCGGGAAGACAAAAACAAACAAGGAGTAGAATGGCAATAAGGTTTTTCACGTAACTTTTCACGTAGCTATTCACGTAACTACTCACATAAATAAGGCTTTGAGAAAACAGAGAGCCATAGTTAACCAAGTCAGAGCATTAGAATCAAGCTACTCATTCTAATGCCCTTATAAGTTAGCTAGGCATCAGCAATTCAAACTCAGTTTGCGCCACGACCGAACCATTGATTTGCAACTCAACTTTGTGAACACCCGGATAATAAACTCGGGTCGTAATCGGCTTAATGGTGTGTTTTTTGGTTAGTTCAATAGTTTCACCGGCTTTTAATGGACTGGTTCGCCATTTAAAAACTTTAGGTGACGTAGAACCGTTGGCTTTTTGATGATGTACTATGTAGTCAACCATCAAAGATTGTTCGTGTTTAGCGCTCGATTTAATCATCGCGTTGATTTGAATAGAGCCACCATAAATCAATTGGCTAGCTGAGACCTCAAGTCGACATCTGCCCAATTCAGCTTTTCCATATCCCAGAACGTCGAGCGTTTTTTGATGCCCCTGTTTAATCAGGGTACGGCAGGCATGACGAACTAATTTTTTTCGGTTTGCGCTAGCATCTACTAGCCAACTCTCCGCAATGCTTGCCACTAAATCAGGATGATCTTTGGCGATGTCGTTTAGATTGTTTGCCACAGAGCGTCGAACATACTCGCTTGGATCGTCTTTTAGCGCTTCTAAAATAGGCACTATCGGTGTGGGATCTTGCACAAACTTAGATAAACGCATCCCCCACGGCAACCTTGGACGACTGCCTTCGCTTGCAAGACGCCTGACATGTAAATTGCTGTCCAGTGCCCATTGATATACGTGTTTTAAGGTCTTATCTCTTTCTAGGTCAAGAAAAGGGCGAATAGCAAATTCAGACGATGACCGCTTGGTCATCTCCTTGAGCAAATGCATAGAAACTTCAAAATGGTTTCGACCATAACAGGCAACATAGTCTGCCAACGGCATTACTGCCCATCCAGTAATACCCAAGTCATCAATGGAAGAGTCGTCCCATTCCTCTTTGAGCTCACGTCCCAAACTCGCTTCTAATATTTGAGCGGCTTGCTCAAAATCTGTCGGCAGAAAATCAGCCAGTGTATGGCAAATAAGGTCACTGCGTTGCTTTAGTTCTAACGAATCAAGCGTTTTTGCAATCTGGTCTACATAGCCCTGTGCGTCGAACTCTTGGTATTGCTTTTGAATAACGCTGGCGACATCGGCCACCATTTTGATATTGAGTAAGTTTTTAAACGGCTCCGCCATCTCTGTTCCTTGACTGACTAGTTGTTTTGTTAATCCTCTATCTTGTCAGACTAACCAAACTTACTGACAAACCGTGTCAGCAGCTCTTCAAGGTTTTTGCTAAAAACATCTCAACACAGTCGCGAAGATAGCGTTCTTTCGATTCCTCTGACTGTGCAATATCGCAGCCGAGGTAGTTCCAATAAACGGCCTTGCCGTGAAACATAAGTAGAAGTTGAACCGCGGCCTCTTCGCTGCTGAGTTTAAGCTCAATCGTTCCATCATCGACTTTTTTCTGAAGATAGCACGCCAGCGACTTAGTGGTTCTTTCTGGACCATATTCTAAATACGTTTCGGTAAACTCGGGATGTGTTTCAATATTGGCAACCGCATTTCTATAAGTTTGCTGTGCCCCCGGTTTAAGAAGCATCTCTTGAAACCCTCTAGCAAACTGAAACAAAACCTGATCAATAGGTAGAGTGACGTCTAACCCGCCCTCGTTGGCTTGATACTCAAGGCATTTATCCTTCATACAGGTTTCAAAAAGAATATCCTTGGTTTTGAAGTGCGCATAGATAGTTTGCTTAGATACGTCGGCCAATTTGGATATCGCATCCATGCTGACGGCATAGCCATAATTGCCAAACAGTTCCGATGCGGCATCAAGAATTCGATTTCTTTTTCGTTCACTTGCAGAAGTCATTGATCTATTCATCTCCTATTCACGTAAGTGTGACAATATCAATATCAAACTAGACAGTCCAGTTTAGTTGTAGTTTAATTATCAAATCAAACTAGACAGTCTAGTTTGATTTTAAGATTGGGCAAGACAAGGAATCCCACGATGCGCCGAAAAACTCTTAAATCTTCTTTATTAGTCGCTAGTCTTCCTCTGGTGCTTTCAGCGTGCACAGAGTCACAGGGCGAGGAAAAACAACCACTTAAACTAATTACTGTTCAATCTCAATCCGTGGTACTTCGTCAGCAGTATCAAGTGGAAAGAGAATACGTCGGCGTCGTCACCTCTGGTCAGAGAGCTAACTTGGGGTTTGAGTTATCTGGTAAAGTTTCTAACGTCTTAGTTGATGTTGGAGATATCGTTGAGCAAGGGCAACCTTTGGTCACACTCGACACCAAACTGTTATTTGCTGAAAGACAAGAACTTTTAGCGCAGCTCAAAGAAATTCGCTCACAAGAAAAGCTTAATAGTGCCAACTTAAGCCGTCAGTACGCGTTAAAGGACAAAGGTTTTAGTTCAGAATCTGAAATTGATACCCTCACCAGCAAAAAAGAGTCTCTCGCTGCAAACGCGCTTAGAATTCAATCAGCGCTAGATGCCAACCAACTAAAGTCAGACAAGTCGACCATTCGCGCCCCCTACTCCGGTATCATTAGTAAGCGATTCGTCTCCATTGGTGACGTTGTCGCAACGGGAACAGCGACTTTGTCTCTGCTCTCTACCGACCAAAAAGAAGCGGTGATTGGCGTGAGTCGTCAAGACCTCTCTGAATTTGAAAACCAGAAACAATTTACCGTTTTGGTAAACAGCCAACCCTACAAAGCAACGCTGATCTCTAAAGCTTCTAATGTCGACAGTAATTCTCGCAGTATCTCGTTGCGCTTCTATTTAGAAGATAGTAACGCCTTATTGGACGGTGAACTCGCTTACTTAAATCTAAATAAATCTTATCCAGAGCCAGGGTTTTGGATACCGACAACCGCTTTAACCGATGGAGTTCGCGGTACTTGGAACGTTTATTCACTCACACCAGAACCTGATCACAAATCCGTACAGCGAAGAGTGGTAAACGTACTTTACGCCAACAACGACGCTGTATACGTTCAAGGGAACCTGCAGTCCGGTGAGGAGATCATTGCCAATGGCCTGCACAAGGTCGTTCCGGGTCAACCAGTACTGAGTGTGGAGTAACGGGTTATGAATTTCCAATCCATACTTTCCAACACTCGTTTAATGGTGTTGATGGTGGCCTTTTTGATTGTCGCTGGGCTTTCTGCACTCAACACCTTACCAAGAGCCGAAGACCCAATCATCACTAACCGAAATGCGTCGATCACCACGGTATTTCCCGGAGCGAGCGCTAGCCGCGTTGAGTCTCTGGTCACTGAAGTCATTGAAAACAAGCTTAGAGAAATCGACGAAGTCAGTTTGATCACATCAACATCGAGAATGGGTATTTCTTCAGTCAGAGTAGAGTTGAAAGAGTCGATTACCCAACCAGAGCCAATTTGGTCACGCATTCGAGATAAGCTCTCTGATGTCGAGTCCCATTTACCCGATGATGCCCTTGCTCCTGAATTCGATAGCGACAGGGCTTACGCCTTTACAATGCTCGCTGGTTTATCTTGGCAGGGTGAAGGAGAACCGGATCTACTCACACTTGGTCGCTATTCAAAAGAGCTTGCTACTAGGCTACGCACCCTTTCTGGTACTGAATTTGTAGATGAATACGGGGCACCTGACGAAGAGGTGCTGGTTGATCTCGATATCAATAAAGCCGTTTCACTAGGGGTTTCCGCCCAACGTCTTGCCAATATGCTAGAAGGGGCAGATGCCAAAAACTCTGCTGGAGAATTAGTTAACAATAACTCTAGGTTTGCGCTAGAACTGACGTCTAACCTTGACTCAATTGAGCGCATCAGAAACGTCCCTGTCATGGTTGACGAAAGTGGGCATACCGTTCGCATTGGCGATATTGCGACAGTGAGTCGAGCGGCTAAATCTCCTTACGATGAAATGGCGCTTTTAGATGGCAAACCAGCCATTATGGTCGGCGCGCGAATGAACTCTGAACTCAGGGTAGACCGCTGGACACCCGCCGCTGAGCGAGTACTAAAAACCTTTAGCCAAGAGCTACCAAGTGAAGTGGCGGTAAAGACAGTATTTAGCCAACAAGGGTACACCGAAACACGTCTAACGGAGCTCAGCGAAAGCCTGCTCATCGGTTTAAGCCTAGTTTTGATTGTGCTCCTGTTTACGCTGGGTATCAGAGCGGCCTTAATCATTGCACTCGCTTTGCCTTTAACCATGCTAATGACCCTGACTTTAATGAGATTTTTGGGTGTACCGATTAACCAAATGTCCGTCACTGGTTTTATCGTTGCCTTGGGTATTATGGTCGACAACGCTGTTGTTATGGTCGATACCATTCAGAGTTATCGATTGAAAGGAAAGGCTAAACTAGAATCTGCGGTACTCGCTATCCAACACCTTTGGATCCCGCTATTAGGGTCAACACTAACCACTGTTTTGGCCTTTGCTCCGATCTTCTTGATGCCGGGACCAACCGGTGAGTTTGTCGGTGCCATTGCTCTTACCGTCTCTTTCTCATTAATTGGTTCATATTTGATTTCTCATTCGGTCATAGCGGCACTATCGAGTTTTGCTTTACCCAGCAAGCAAAGTAGCCAGTCGTGGTATCAAACTGGGCTGTCTGTCAAATGGATGAGTAGAGGATTTGCTTCGACAGTGGGCTGGGCAATTAAACACCCAGTATTGGCTATGATGCTTGCTATGGTTCTACCTGTCACGGGGTACTGGAGCATGTCGCAACTGACTGAACAATTCTTTCCCCCATCCGACCGAGACATGTTTGAAGTGCAAGTTTACCTTCCACCTCAATCCAGTATCTACGCCACTAAGCGGACGGCTGAGCACATCAATACACTTATTGCTGAAGAAGAAGGCATCGAACAAGTTCAGTGGATGGTTGGGGCTTCGTTCCCTTCGTTTTACTACAACATGGTTGGCGGCCAACAAAAAGCCCCTTACTTTGCGCAAGCAATGGTCAAGACCGATAACTTTAAAACTGCCAACGACTTGATCCCTCGATTGCAAACTAAGTTAGATCAAGCCGTGCCGCAGGCTCAGATTTTGGTCAGAAAACTAGAGCAAGGCCCGCCGTTTAGCGCGCCAGTTGAACTGCGCATTTACGGCCGCAATATGGAGACCTTAAAAGAAATTGGCAAAGATATACGACTTATTCTTTCTCAGATACCCCATGTAACGCACACGAAAGAAAGCTTAACGCCCGGAATACCCCAGTTAGGTTAACGGTTGACGAACAAGCGATTCAAATGAACGGGGTAACTCTTAATCAATTTGCCGGACTGTTGCAATCAACTTTAGTCGGTAGAGAGAGTGGCAGCCTGATTGAAGGCACCGAGTCCATTCCCGTCCGTGTCCGCATCAATGAAGGAGAGAGACAAAGCTATAAGGATCTCGCTAACTTGCGCTTTCCGCTGGTTGCCCCTGATGCTCCATTGGGTATGTCTGTAATGAACCTATCTTCTCTGGAATTACAACCGAGTAGCGGCGGTATTAGTCGACGAGATGGTGTGAGGGTAAACACTATTCAAGGTTACATTGAAGCTGGTGTATTGCCACAAACCGTGCTTAACGAATTTAACAAAGCGTTAGAAGAATATGAGTTCCCAGCGGGATATAGAGTAGAAACCGGTGGAGAAGCAGCGGAGCGTGATGAATCCGTCAATCAATTGGTGGCGAATATCTCCATGGTGACGGTATTGATGATTTTGGTGGTTGTACTCTCGTTTAACTCTTTCCGACTGAGCGGCATTATATTCTTTGTCGCCGGATTAGCTGCCGGACTTGGGTTACTATCGATTTGGATATTCAACTACCCGTTTGGTTTTACCGTTATTATCGCCTTGCTGGGTGTAGTGGGGTTAGCCATTAACGCAGCGATTGTAATATTGGCGGAACTGAGGCAAGCCCAGAGGCAAGCCGAGGAGACAACCAAGCAATACTCGACGCTGTAATGAGCTGTACTCGTCATATTACGTCGACCACTATCACCACCATTGGCGGCTTTATGCCACTAATTTTGGCAGGTGGAGGCTTCTGGCCACCGTTCGCTGTCGCGATAGCGGGCGGTACCGCCCTCACTACCATACTCTCTTTCTACTTTGTTCCAGCTGCGTTTAAGTTGCTCACCAAGTTCTCCTTTAAAAAACGAGAGCAACAGACTTTGGAACCTGACAAATTGCAACCAACAACCTAAAAAAAGCGGAGCCATTTGGCTCCGCTTCTAATTAAAGGTTCATGATTTTTTCAAACTCTTCCTTGGAGTATTTTTTCTCCGTGCTCTTGGTTAAATCTGTCATCATCTTATATCGAATATCTGTCGCCATTGATAACACCCGCTCTAACTGACCATAGGAATAATCAGATGCCATATCAGCGGCCGCTTGTTTGTCTTTGTTATACATGTCGATCAGGGTCTGATCTAAGTTTGCCACTTGCTTGTACAGCTTAGTTTCTTCTTTGTCCCAAGTCTGTTTAAGCAAAGGCAAATATTTATCAGGGTTTGCCGCAGCCAGCGAGGTCAAGCTTCTAAACTGCCAGTAGGCTGAATCATCGCTATAGGTGTCATCACCCACTTTGTAAGCTTTCGGGTACTCTGTAAGTGTGGAATAGAGAGGCACCAGCACCGATTCAGGCAATACGCCAAAGCTCTGCCAAATCAAGCCTTGAAATTCGTGTGGCATATCCGGCCTAAGCTGAATAATATGCGACTCCAACTGTCTTTCCACTCGCATTGGACGCTTGCCTATTTTTTCTAACTTTGTGCCTTTAAATGTTGCACCTAACACTTGGGCAACATCACTCACACTAATTTTATCATCTGGCTTTAGGAATAGAGGGTATTGAGCAAGGCGCGTGTTTTGCACTTTAGAAGGCGTAAGCATCTTTTGCCCTAGCCACTCGCGGTCTATATTGTATTCGTCCGCAATCACGCCAAAGGCTTTGGCGAAATTGAATGAAGAGGAATTCGGTTTTTCCAGCAATTTGTGTTTAGACACAAAATCAAAAACCCCCTTAGAGTGCAGAACATCGTCGCTTTTTAAGTTTACGCCGTGGATTCGCAAACCATTGGCGATCATGGCGTAACTGTCATCTGGCACTTTCACCGCGATCCAGTGGTGTCCTGAACCCACTTCAAACAGCCATGCTTCATTCACGTCGGCAATGTAGAGGCTATTACCTTCGCCGGCACCATACGTTTCGATATAGTGTCCCAGCAGCTCTACCCCTTGTTTCGCCGTTTTTACTTGAGGCAATATTAAACTAGGTATCACCGACTCGACGACGCCTTGTTTCACCAGAGGATCGATTTTGGAAACCGTTTCGTTAACTTCAGCACTGGTAGTGGCAGAAATTGCCACATTGTACTCATTGATGCCGCGCTCTTCGTAAAATTTGCCGTCTTTATCAACGGTAATGGCATCCCAATCGGGAATAGCCGAATAAGCATAAAATTGCTCTGGCATTGGAACCACTAAACCATTAGCGAGCTTCCAATCTCCCGCTTTGTTTTGCTGCGCAGGTCGATACTCCAGATATTTGTTCCAATTGTTAATACCGAAGTCTTCATTTCGGGCAATCATAATACTGCCATCGACAGAAGCACCTTTACCGACAATAAGTCCCGTACAGGCCACTGCATGACCACTCAATGCCACCGCTATGGCAGCTGTTAGTACCGTTACAGACCATTTTTTCATAGTAGTTCTCCGAAACTGGATTATGGATATGGTTGTGTTTGCGGTTATCGTTTTTATTAATAAGAATGTTCACAGCGAGTGTAACGACATATATGATGCTTTAATGAGCAACCCATCACAATAAACAAAGCATAAAATAGGAATAATTATCTGATATTAAAGGACTTTATTCACCCCAAACCGCACTTATTCAGTCGAATTTTGCGACAACCGAATACTCACCAAACTCGCCACCATAATCGCTAGATAAAAACTGCCAACAATAGACTCTAAAAATACGAAAAATTGAGAAATAGGCAGTGTTGGCGATATATCACCATAGCCCACTGTTGTTAAGGTAATAAAACTAAAATAGAGCGCATTAAATAAGTTGCTAAGCCAAGGCAATGCCTCTAAGCCACTAAATGCATTGGGGAATATTTCCAAAATTAGCAGATAAGTCGTCGCCCATGCCATTCCCATCAATAAGTAAATGCAAATGGATCCAATGATGTGATTTGGGGTAATCGTTTTTGCTTGCATCACCTGCTTCAATGCCGAATAGATATGCGAAACCAAAAACATCAATAAGGAGCTCAGAGTGACAATGGCGAGACTGTAGTCTTGGAACAGTGAAAACCCTCCGGTGATTGCTGCCGTGATCAACAGCAGTCCATACCAAGTTCGATAGAGGGGTCTTTTGCGATTGATCCCCGCTATTGACACCGCCAATGTGGCCACAATTAGAACTAAAAAGGGCTTTTGTCCTTCGGGGTTAAACTGCTGCATTACCGCACAACCAAAAAACAGCACCAGCAAAGCAAAAAACAAAAAGTAAAAATTGTCGTCTTTGGTTACGGCTTTCATTTTTTTATCCTTTACAAGTGGATATACCACTCTAGAGCCAATATTTAATCGAGTCCACTACCATTGGGCGTTCAATCTAACTCGTCTCTTGTAAACTCTGACTCAATCACGTTACATTGGCACCCAAGGGTTCAATTACAAACAGCAGTACAAATATGGAAGAGATCTATTTTGCAGGCGGATGCCTCTGGGGCGTGCAGGAATTCTTGAAACACTTACCCGGGGTTACTGGCACTCAAGCAGGTCGGGCTAACGGTTCTGCAACAGATACCAAATCCGATTACGACGGGTACGCCGAGTGTGTCTTGACTCGTTTCGATCCCAAAACGGTTTCCATCGACAAGCTTATGGATTACTTTTTTGAAATTATCGACCCCTACTCCGTCGACAAACAAGGCCCGGATACAGGTCGGAAATATCGCACTGGTGTTTACAGTAACAGCCGACAACACTTAGAAGCTGCCCAAGCCTATATTAATCGACGCCCCGATGCGGACAAAATTAAAGTCGAAGTGTTACCGCTTAGCAATTACGTCCCCAGCGATGAGGAGCATCAAGATCGGTTAACTCGTTGCCCCGATGACATCTGTCATATCCCAAAGCCGCTATTGCACAAATATAAATCGAATGATGGCTAACGCCAATAGCCCCAATCTTTCAGTGGTTTACCCAACCATTGCAAGTTGTTACTATGCGCTCCACAACCAGTGCGACTTAGCGATGGTTAGCACTCAACTTACTACTGTTAGGAACAAGCTCAGTTTTCAATAAATACCAGCTTGTATAAAAGAAATGACTAGTTCGACAGACCCGATCTCTCAACCTTCAAGTTCCACAACCTCTATCGACCTGACAAATGTCAGTTTTGCTATCGAAGGAAAAACCATTTTGGACAACCTAACAGTCCAAACGCAGGCTAAGAGGTTGGGTATCATAGGCCGTAATGGCTCTGGCAAGTCAACCCTGTGCCGTGTATTGTCAGGCTTGGTTGAAATAGAGTCTGGAGAGCTGTCTGTCTCTGGTATCAATCCGTACAAAGATAGAAAAAGAGCGATCCAAGAGATCGGCATGCTCTTTCAAAACCCAGATCACCAGATCATTTTTCCTACTGTTCTTGAAGAGATCGCTTTTGGTCTTCGTCAACTTGGAAACAAGAAGAAACAAGCTGATCAAATGGCGTTAGACGTATTGACCAACTTCGGAAAATCCCATTGGCAGAGTGTCCACACTTCCACTCTTTCCCAAGGCCAAAAACACCTTGTTTGCCTGATGGCCGTTGCTGCAATGAATCCAAACTTGATTATTTTGGACGAACCCTTTGCAGGTCTGGATATTCCTACCAAAAAACAACTGCAACGATATTTAGACAAGTTCGAAGGCAGCTTGATACACATCAGCCACGATCCTCAAGACTTAGAAAACTATCAAACACTGCTTTGGCTAGAGGGCGGAAAAGTGGCGGCGATGGGCAGTAAAGATGAAATTCTACCCAAGTATTTAGAAGAGATGCACCGTTTAGGAGAAAGTGATGATATCTCTGACCTCTCCAACTGAAACCCGCGCTCACCGCTGGCCTGCGGGATACAAACTCGCAGCACTATGCATTACAACTATCGGGCTGTTTCACGTAGAAAGCCTTATCATACACTCCCTTTTCCTCGCTTTTGTGCTGGTGTTATACGCCTTACCGGGAAAAGCCTTTTTTACAACAGGCCTGCGATATCTAATGATTCTATGGCCTTTTGTTCTCGTTGTTGCCCTTTGGCATTTTTGGACCCAAGAAATTGAACTAGGTTTAACGATTATTATTAGATTGGTCGCCGCAGTGGCTTTAGCCAACCTCGTTACAATGACAACTCGTCTCTCTGACATGATAGATGCCGTTCATTACCTAGCCCGTCCATTTAAACGTCTAGGGCTCAACACTAGAGCATTGGAACTCTCTATAGCATTGGTTATTCGTATGACTCCTGTCCTGCTCGCCAAAGGACAAAATTTGTCTATGGCGTGGAAAGCGCGCTCGGTACGCCGCTCTGGCTGGAGAATCATAATACCTTTTACCGTCGTCGCATTAGACGATGCTGACCACGTAGCAGAAGCCCTTAGAGCACGTGGTGGAACGACAAATCTGGAGAAAGATTAAAATGGAAAAAAACATCGCATATACCGCACTATTTGCAGCCCTAATCGCAGCATTGGGCTTAGTGCCTAAGATCACTTTGGCTTTTGGAGTGCCAATAACAGCGCAAAGTTTAGGTATCATGCTCTGTGGCACAATTTTGGGTGCTAAACGCGGTGGACTAGCGGTTCTACTCTTCTTACTACTTGTCGCGCTAGGTCTACCTCTTCTGTCTGGTGGCCGTGGTGGTCTGGGTGTTTTTGCAGGAGCGACTTCGGGCTTCTTAATCGGTTGGCCAATCGCGGCATTCGTCACTGGCCTTATCGTAGAAAAATGGCGCAATGGTTCACTGGCTATGGTTGCCGCTGTTGCATCGATTGTCGGCGGGATCTTTGTCATGTACCTGTTTGGTATTGCTGGGATGTCAATTGTTCTAGAAAAGAGTTTTGTTGAATCAGCAGCCTTGGTAACGGTATTTATTCCGGGTGATATTCTCAAAGCCATTATCGCAGGTGTGTTGACCTCTGCTATTGCTAAAGCTCGACCAGCTAGTGTGTTATCGCGATCTTAAACTATCTCAATCATTGAGAGCTAAAGACCGTGAAAATACTTATTTATACCGATAACGTCACAAGCAATCACATTCTCTATTACGCCTTGGGTAAATTACGAGGTAAAGAAGAGATCTATTTTGTTAATGCCAATGAAATTCTAAACGGCGCATTAACAACGGATATTGACCTGTTTGTGATGCCCGGTGGCGCAAGTCGATACAAATCGGCCAAACTCAACGGTTTGGCCAATGAGTTAATCAAGCAATACGTGGCGAACGGTGGCCGATATTTAGGAATTTGTGCCGGTGCTTATATGGCCTGCCAAGTGACCTATTGGGCAAAAGGCGAACCTTATGAAATCATCGCCAAGAACGAACTTGGCTTCTTCCCCGGTAACGCAGTGGGCCCTATAACCACTTATGGTCAAGGGGACAATTACAACGGTACTAACCCACGTGTTGTTCAGTTGGACTTCCAAGGTTCAAAGGTAGCATCGCTCTATATAGGCGGCTGCCAGTTTCAACCTAACGCGCTAGAGGGTTATGAGGTGGTAGCAACATTTGCAGACTTGCCCGGACAACCCGCAGCGGTCGTGACTGGGCAATACGGTAGTGGCACTTGGTTGTTGTCGTCCACACACCCTGAATATGACCAAGAAGCACTAGATATGCTGAATTTCCAAGTGGTTGGCAATGACTACCAATCTTACTCCCAACTCAGCAAAAACAGTCAGCTCAACCTAGACTTCTTTGATGAGCTGCTAAGCCGCTTGTTTAACTAACGATTAAGAGCCGCATTAGCGGCTCTTAGTTTTCGCAGCTTTGTCGTTATTTAAGCAATAACTCTGGTGGCAATTCGTTATCTGGCATCAATCTCTAAGAGAGTTTTCAGATCAATAAAGTTTTGAGTGTTGATAACTTGTACTCATATAGACACATGTATCAGAGGAGCTTATTGAAGCATGTATATCTATAGAAATAATAACCGCATAATTCATTAAGAAGATATGGTGTTAATTTAGAGGAAAAGGTCATAGTCTCAGAACTGTTACCATCTGTATGGAATCTAATACTTCAACTAAAATTCGACTAGCAACGTTGTTATCCATACAACCCCAGCGATTGGAACATCCAACTACTGGGTTTATTTCTAAGCATTTTCATATTTTTACTATCATGCAGACGCTACCCTCAACCAGTGATGGTTTTGCTCTTCCAAAACCACCAAATCACCCATCACGGTTTCCGCTTCGTTCTCTGCAAGTTTGTCGAGCAAAAACCTCAGGCTACTGTCTTCGTCTATAGACTCTAAAAACAGTTGTCTCATTAGAAGATCGACCGTTTTGGGTATCGCGCTTTCACCCTTTTCCCAGCGTCCCACGGTTTGCTGGTCTACTCCCATAATCTCACCTAATACACGGCGAGAGTGATTAAAGGTTTCTCTCAAAAACCGTAGTTCAGCACCAGTCAGAGGCTTCGACTTTTTCGCCAGATTTGAGCCAATAGCGACATGTAGAGCATCCATATCATCGATACTCAGGTACTCTTCATTATCAAAGGTCTCTAAAATGTATCCATTTTTCAGGTACACATTAGGCAAACCACACTCTATGTAGTGATAACCTATGCCCATGTAAGTGGCCTCGTTTAGCATGTTTCAATAATCTCAGTTACATTATCGTGGTTTATTTTATATTTATGAGCGTTAATACAAATGCTGTCGGGTCGTCTTCGTGTCTTCTCAGTACTAAGGGTATCCTTAAGGTTGAGCCGGAAGCCACTCCTTCAATGTTCATCTGCCAATTGCCATCAGGTCGTTCAAAAGGTGGCTCCTGAAAACGATTTGAACGGCTTTTTAGCACATTCATCACCTGCAAAATGGTGATATCTCGTTGTTTCATTCGCTGTCGTGCATGTTTGGATAGTTTGATTCTTCCTGTATGACTCGTCGCTAAATCTCGAACTATGCGTCTTGCCGTAGTTGGCGTTAGTGGAAACTCGGCAACAGCCAGAGGTTGGGTATCTCTAGTCATAGTCAGGTTTTCCTTTTAGCTATTCAAGCAAGACTTATACCGTCAGACTACACACTTTACAGACGTCGAGTTAACCACTTAATTGTATCAATTTGATATAAATCTAAGCCAAGATAGCTATTAAGACAACCATTTTGCATCAATTTGATACATTGCTCCGAATGTATCGAAACGTGGCAACTTTGGACTCATGGGTTCTCAAGGCTATTCGGCCTTTTGTAACTTACTGAACAAAGAATAAATAAGAAATAGATAAGTTTGAATGAAATCTTGCTGAGCGACACTATATATGCTGAAAACGATTTATACTTTTATTCGGTTTCATTTATCATTTTATTCGGCTGGCTACAAAAAAGAGCCGCAAAATGCGGCTCTCATTAATTCGTATTTTCAAAACAATCGTCAGATTACTCTTTACCAAACACGTTATTCTCTTGCTCGAGAACTCGGATAAACGTAGTGCGTTTGGTTAACTCGCGAAGCGCTGATGCACCTACGTATGTACAAGTTGAGCGCACGCCACCAAGAATGTCTTCAATGGTGAAATCTACACTACCTCGATAAGGCAATAGTACGGTTTTCCCTTCTGCTGCGCGGTACTTGGCTACCCCGCCGGAATGCTTGTCCATCGCCGACTGAGAGGACATTCCGTAGAACTTCATGTATGTTTTACCGTCTTGTTCTATGACTTCGCCGCCTGACTCTTCGTGTCCAGCAAGCATGCCGCCAAGCATGACAAAATCTGCGCCGCCACCAAAGGCTTTAGCAACGTCTCCAGCGCACGTACACCCGCCGTCACCGATAATTCGACCACCTAAACCATGGGCAGCGTCAGCACATTCGATAATAGCCGAGAGTTGTGGATAACCAACGCCCGTTTTTACGCGTGTGGTACAAACAGAACCCGGACCAATGCCTACTTTTACGATATCAGCACCAGCGAGTATCAGCTCTTCAACCATGTCACCTGTCACTACATTTCCAGCCGAAATAACTTTATCCGGAAACGCATTTCGCACACGTTGAACGTAATCTACGAGGTGTTCTGAATAGCCGTTAGCGATATCGATACAGATAAAAATCAGATCATTGCTCAGTGATAAGATATCTTGAGTCTTCTGAAAATCAGCTTCTGATGTTCCGGTAGAGACCATCACTTTACTTAGCGTTTCTGCGTCTGCACCCTTTACAAACTCTGCCCAGTCCTCAACTGTGTAGTGCTTGTGTACCGCGGTCATCACACCGTGTTTTGCCAGTGCAGCAGCCATTTCAAAGCTACCTACTGAGTCCATGTTTGCCGCAATAACTGGCACACCAGACCATTGACGACCGCTGTGCTTGAATGTAACTCGCGGGTTAAATTTACTTGAGAGCGGCTTTTTAAAGTAGAACGTTTCGGGCGAAACAGGACATCTTTAAAACCCAACTTAAGTTCTTGTTCGATACGCATTGTGTATTTCCTTGATTCATAACTTTATGTGTCTTTGCATAGTGCGTTGGTCAACTCGTTGGCAGACGAGCTTTCCTTTTTTCGGACACAAAAAAACCGGAGCGTTGGCAGACGCTCCGGTTTTCAGCATTATAGGTCGTGATTAACTTCCCGCAAGACTGATAATTCTATTTTTTTTGTGATACCATTTTGAACATCTGCATACCTGCGTCCTTTTAAACTCTTCTCCAAGTAAGCCAAGCCTTGGTTTCTAAAGGTGTTAAGTCTCTATCCTGTTAGGTCGATTCAAACGTTTACTCGGTTTATTTCTCAGCCAAACGCGCCAAGATTAGTTAAATTGTGTTTCAGATCGACACCTTACTCGCATTATTTCAAAAATTATTTCCGCTACTTTCACTATAAAATTTAATCAACTCGCGAATTTTGGGTGCGAGATCTCCTGCGAGTAAGCCAATTTGCCCCTCACTTTCGGCTAACTCATCGGCAGCCATACTATGTAGCAATACACCACATAGGGCGGAATCAAGCAAACTCTGCCCCTGCGCTAACATGGCTGCAATCACTCCCGTTAACACATCTCCCATTCCGCCGCTTGCCATGCCAGCATTACCAGCAGGACATACGTAAACGGCATCTTTGTCAGCAATTAAGGTGCCCGGTCCTTTTAAAACACAAATACCCCCATATTGGTTTTGTATTTGTCTTACTGCCTTGTACCTGTCATTTTCAACCTCTTCTGCGCTGCAACCTAATAACATGGCGGCTTCTCCGCTATGGGGAGTGAGAATCCACTGAGCGTTCCAACGAGGCGATTGAGCCAGATGCCAAAGCGCATCAGCATCAACTACTTTGGCTTTGCCCTTAGCCAACTCAATCGCCACTTCAAATCTTGACTCGCTTTGTTCTGTTCTCCCCAAACCCGGCCCAATCGCTAACACATCACTCCATTGGACACGGTGATTCAGTGCTTCCCCACCACTCCAATCTCCTGACATCACCTCGGGTGTGCGAGTTAAACACGCCATCATGCTCTCTTTAGCCATCAGAGCTGCTGTTAGCCCCGCACCAGAACGAGCACATGCTTCGCTTGCCAGCACAATAGCACCGCCCATCCCTTTGTTACCCCCGATTAATAACGCTTTGCCATTTTTACCTTTGTGGCTGTTTTTGGGCCTAGGGTTTAGCTTGTTCACGAGTAGTTGTTTACTCAGCAGATTGGCCGACGCTTGGTTCTCTTGTTCAAAAACCTGACTGACACCTAAACCTGCAAACTCGATTTTCCCACAATGCCCTCTTCCCGCTCCAGTGACTAAACCCTGCTTAACCCCTATAAAAGATACGGTGTGGTCTGCGACTATCGCATTGCCCATTACTCGTCCTGTATCGCTGCATAATCCTGAAGGCACATCAACAGAAACTACTGGAGACGTTGATTCGTTTACACGCGAAATCCACGCTCTAGCGCTCTCCCTCACGTCACCGGATAATCCGGTTCCCAATAGCGCATCAATGATCAACCCATCGATATGGTCGAGTTCTGACAGGACTTCTCCCCCGTGAAGCAGATACTCATCTTTGGCCGTTGCAGCGTCACCAGTCAGTTTACTTGGGTCAACAAGAGCCACTAAGCTGACACTAATACCCGCTTTTTTTGCAAGCTGAGCAATAACATACCCGTCCCCACCATTATTGCCACCACCGCACAGGATTACCCACTTTTTGATATGAGGATACGCGTTACTAGCATACTCATAAGCCGCTTTTCCCGCGCGTTTCATCAAGGCATACATGCTAATTTCACAGGCTTTCGCTGCGTTTATTTCTCCCAACTTAACCTGTTGCGCTGTATACAAACCTTTTGTGGTTTCCATTGGCCTTTTCTCCCTGACGGTGGTGTTCAATCGCTCTTATTAACAATAGCTTAGATCAAAGTGGGCTTTGAAGCTTGGCTTTTAATACTATCGTGAAAACCAAAAAAAAGGCCGTATAAATACGACCTTCTATGGTTAACCAGACCTTTACTAAACTAAGTTTCCGCTTTGCGATGCCAATGCTTCGGCCGTCGCGTCTTGTACGGAAAGAAACAGAGAGCGAACTTCTCCAGTAGGTGTGCGCATTGGGTTTAAAGTGATGTTTTGGTACATAAACTCCGCCTGCTGAGTAACAGGGCGAACGTTTCGACATTTGAATAAATATGGGCGCTGACGCCATGTAATAAAGCTTCGGCTTCCTAGGTCATAAACCGGTTTGGTTTTGAGTTTAAACCACTCCGCTGGAATTTCTGGAAACAGTTCAAAAAGCGACTTTCCGATTGCATCGTGAGATTGAATACCGCTGTGGTGGGTCATAAACCCGTTCCACACCTGAACGTTGTGGTCCCTATCTATCACAACCAAGCCAAGATCAACGTTTTGCACCATATCCACCATCCAGTGGAACTGCTCAAACTCCGCGGGTAAGCTCGTCATTAGAAATCCTCCATGAGATAGGAAAGCTTGTTGTCTAACAGAGGCAGAGATTCGTCAACAAACATAAACAACAAGTCACATCGAATAGAAGTTTTATCTATGGTGTAACTCACCTCAAACGTCATGGTTTTACTAAACGATCCCGTTGTATTTTTAATCACTGAATCGATTGGGATATGCTGCCCTAACAGGACTGGGGGGCTTTGGAAAAAACGTACTTCAGACTGTTTTCCCAATCCATTGAGAAATGCGCCAACCAAAATATTGGACACATCCATCAAGAGTTCAAGCTCTTCTAACTCTTCACTGTCCGCAGGAACCTTCATTAATTTTTTAAGGTCAGCAACACTTGAGTCGCTCAAAAGAACCAGTGCTTCACCAGCAATGCCTTCCCCACTAAACCCTTGGCACACTCCAGATACTTGGTCATTGTCAGCCAAATCGCGAAGTGCCATATGCAGTTCACTCACTTCAAAGATATTGACGTTAGGAAGTGGCAGGTGGACAAACACATCAAAGTGTCTTGCCAACGCATCGGCAGCCTGACCAATTGAAACGTTCGCGACTTCCATATAGATATCGCGACGCTTGAGAATGGGTAACTCAACTGGGGCAACCGGAGCATAGGTTTGCGGTGTGGCTTTCTTTTCCACTAACTCGCGCAGAACAGCATTTAAAGCGTCTTTATCAATTGGCTTTTGAATAAAAGCTTTTGCACCCAAAGACATCACTCGTTCTTTGGCCTTTGGCTGAATATCACCGGATACAACAACAACAGGTATATCCAAGCCGCGTTTTTTAATTTCTTCTAATGTTTCAAAACCATCAAGCTCTGGCATGGTGAGATCTAAAAACATGAGCTTGAATGTGGAAGCTTCTAACTTTTCTAGGGCATCTAACCCATGAACTGCAAAGGTTATCTCTGCGTTAAGTGAAGCCGGTAATGATCGCGCCATTTGCTTGCGCGCTAATGCGGAATCATCACAGATGAGTACCGGATATGACATGCAGACTCCCACTACTTATTGTTTACATAATTATTAAAGTGTAACAGATAGATACGGGACACGGTACGAAACAACTAACTATTTATTAGCAATAAACAATACATACTAAAAAAGCCTTCGAAATGAAGGCTTTTTATTATTTTTATTGTAAATCTCGGCTCTTTTTTATGCTTAGCTTACCATACGGATCAGGGAACGCCCGATAAGCCACTCTAGTTCTTTAGCACTGCTGTTACCAAACTGGCTTTCGGTCGCTTTATACAAACGCTCGATACCATTTGAAGCAAACTCATGTGCTCTTTCCGCTGTAACGATATGGTGGAAAAGCAGACGCAAAATAGCGACAAACTCTTCACTTTCTAGTGCTTTCAACCAACTTGTTGAAAACGTTTCGATATCATTGTCAAAATCCAAATGTTCTACAAACATCTTGTAGATTCTTCCATCTAGAGCCGCGGTAAAGTCTGTTTTTTTAGGAAAATGGTGACTAATACCCGTTCTAGAGACGCCGGTTTGCTGACTTAATGTTGTGTACGACATTTTGTCATAACCAAGACGAAGAAGTTGATCAACTACTGCGTCCATTATCTTTTGGATTGTGATTTCTGTATCTTCTTTACTACGCTTTGGCATGTTCAGGTTCTTCTCTTTGTAAATCCATCTAAACTCAAAATTGAGTCAATAAAAGATGCCCGCTATTACTTAGCCGAACCTCGAATAACGCATTCTTTGTGCCCATCATCTGAAGTTGCCATATCGATTATAAAAAGCCGAGATATTGTTTTACGATACGGTGTAAGCTAAGTGACTTTTTAGTTAGAGCAATAACTCTACTTATGGGTCCGCAAGCTAATATATTTTGTAGATATAATTAAGTCGTCGATAATCTTATAAATTAGCGTTTCTCGCAACTGACCGAATGATAGACGGTGTAAAGAATAGCAATCATTCTCGCTATTATTTGAAGCTTGTCACACTACATTGTCACCTCATTCTTATATATCTATCAATATTTTCGAACCACCCTTTCAAGATAGCATACGCTTAATGTAACGGTATGGCGTCCCACATAATATCTAGATAAACTTCAAATTACTGGTTAGAATGCCCTCATAATTTGTAAGAGGATATGAGATGAGCGTAAAAGCAGAAGATAATCAAGTATGTGAAGCTTGTGGTTGTGCCGGAGAGATGGGTTTCATTATCAAAGAAGGCGACGACGTAGCTGAAGTCTCGCTTTATGGACCAAACAAAGACACCCTGTTGGCAGAGTTGGATAAATACCTCACTCTTGCCAAAGAAGTCTGTAAAAACGTTGAACACGAAGTCACTCCAGTAGATGACAACAGTACAGAGCTTACCGCACGTTTTAAGTTTGAAGTCAGCGCAGAAAAACTGATCTTTGAACTAAAATCTCGCTCTATCGCAAGATAACCCTACCGAGTTTAATCAGAACAGAGCCAAGCCATATTGTCTAAAGGCTTGGCTTTTTTTATCCATTTTTTCTTAAGTTGTACTCTCAATCCCTATCATAGATACGGGACCAAGCTCGCTTATCCAGCCACATCCTCGCACTCCTTCATTGACGCCCATCGCTAACTTGCAGATACTAAAAACAATGGTCTGTTTGAGGATGTTACTTTGATTCGAATCGCTCTCTTTTCCGCTCTGCTAATTGGTTTGCCAGTTCAGGCGGTCATGTTGGATCAATACCGTGTTCTCAATCACCTCGACAACTACGGTAATCTTGATTTGCGCAATAAGCCCTATACCAAGTTACCCGATGGTATGGTGATCAAAGGCAACCTGAATATCGCCAAAACGGCTATTGCTTCTATTCCCAAAGGCGTTGATATTCAAGGTAGTTTAGACGCGTCGAATAGCGGCCTTAAAAAGGTTTCAAAAGGGGTAAAAATTAAGGGGTACGCCAACTTATTAGGTTCGCAAATTACACGCTGGCCCGGCGGTGTCAAAGTCGGTGGATTCATTAACTTAACCGATACTCCGGTAACTAGCTTGCCTCCTAGATTTAAAGTCAAGGGTGACCTAAGTGTAATAAGAACGCCTCTAGAGCAACTGCCTGAAGGCATTGTCGTTGAAGGAAGCCTATATATTGGAGGTTCAAAAATCACCGAGTTTCCCGACACAATGACGGTAAACGGCAATATATTCTTAGGCGGAAACAGAATCTCCAAATGGCCGAGCAACCTCACTTTAGGTGGTGCGGTTGCCCCATAAAAAAAGGACCTAAACGGTCCTTTTTATTAAGCTTGATTCTTTACTGGGTTAGCATAACTTGCGATTAAGTAGTCGCGAGCCTCACTAGGTAAGCTGTCTAACTTACCTTGAAGAAGAGTTTTTACCTCACTGTCGACACTTTCATCTCCAGCGGCTAACTTGTTGATAGGGAAAAGGTGATAGTTTTGGTGGATCTGGCGATCAATCTCAGCAGCTAGCTCTTCTGGTGTTTCGTAGGCGGTATCGATAACATTGCCAAACGCAACGTGAACCCTGCCTTTATTGCCAACAATCCCTTGAATGATACTCTCAATATCTTCAAATTCCCCTTTCTCGTAGCTGCCCTTAACCTCTTTTTGATAAAGCTCGAGCGCCTTCGCGGTATCGCAAGGGTCATTTTCATATGAGATAGCAACGGGAACGATCTTAAGTGATTGTATATAGTCACCAAACGCGATTTTTTGTTTGCGACCTTCGACGTGGAACATTTTCAAGATAGCCGGATCGGTATAGTCGTTACCGTCTTTTGCTCGACCCTCTTTTTGCGCGATCCAAATCGAGTTTTCAGTCTCTAGCGAGTGTTTGATGTAAGCCGACAAAGTGCCTAGAGCTTTCATCATCTCACGCGGGCCTTTAGCAGAGCGTTTCACAATAAAACTCTTGTTCAGACGCATAAGTTCAGTCGCACATGGCTTTTTAAGCAAGTTGTCGCCAATGGCGATCCTAACGGTTTTGTGACCGCTTTCGTGCAAGCCATAGTTCACCAATGCGGGATCCATAGCAATATCGCGATGGTTGGAAACAAACAAGTAAGCCGTGTTTTTGTCTAGTGCGTCCAAACCAGAATAGGTCACCCCATTGGTGGTCGAGTTCAGTGTTTGCTGCAGATATTTTTTAACTTCCATCTGAATAGCGTTAACACTGTTTAGCTTGGCCCACTTAAACTTAAGGTAAACCTTAACAAATGGGCTAAGCAGTTTTTCAACCAGCGCATTTCGATTACTGAACTTATGCTGCAATATAGCATGAATAAACTCTTCATCGTTGATTAGCCTATCAATGGCTGCTGGAATTTCGTCATCCTTGTACGGACGGATCTCTACAAAAGGGTCTTTGTTGTCTGTCATTAGTTACTACATCAAATAAAAAGCTGGCTTATTCTACGCACACTTACTGGTTTACGCATCTTTCCATGTCTCATATACACTATGGTCAGACCAGAATAACGTATTGTAGTTCCCAATACTGCGACTGAATAACATTGACCAACTTTGCGCTTAAACGCGGTAATAGCGCGAGTAGCAGTTGGCATTTAAAAGAATACCGAGTACCCTATCGCCGCTATAACAGGGGGATACATGCACCTAGCGATTGAACAACACAGTAATGTCTACGAGTACCTTTATTCGACACCGAGAAAAAAACAGCTTAAACATCAGCTTATCTATATAAATAGTGGATTGGCACTAGCCAAACTCGGTAAAAAAGAGTACGCCGTAACTGAAGGTGAAGCCCTCTGGATCCCTTTCGACTGCTTATGCTCTCTAACCTTTATGCCATCGACTGAGATTCAATCGATACAGATATCAAGCCGACTCTCTCTGCCACTCCCGAAGCAAGCGGGTTACGTCGTGTTAACACCACTTCAAAAAGCGTTGTTTGGCTCTGTGGGCAACACAACGCTTTCTCCTGAACATCGTCAGTCGATATTGTCGCTATTTAAACACGAGCTCACATCAATTAAGCCCGAACTTCTAGAATCTGATTTGACGACAATGTTCAACAATCATACCGACACGTTACCAGCCGATTACTTTGCGGCGGTGAAAATTCGCGATGCCGTTAAGATGAAGCAATCAGGTAAGAGCGTCGAAGCTATCGTTTCAGAAAAGTTCCACAACGACAAACAAGCCTTTGATGCCTTGTGTTTATCCGTTTTGGGCACTGAGCTTTAAAAGGTCAATGTAAAAGGAAAGCCGAGAGACGTTCAGTCGCTCGGCTTTATTATTGCCGCTAGTTAATCGATTACTACGTCTGCAGTCCTATGGTGCTTAGTTATCACTAAAGATAAACTCACTAAAACAATAAAGGATGCGACCAAAAAAAGTACATTGATTGTGGAGATGGACAATACACCAGAACCCAATACCGCACCCGTGCCAATCGCAGCGTTAAAAATGGCCGCGTAAATAGCCGAAGCGGTGAGCGCGTTATGCTTGGCCAAACGAATAATCCACGTTTGCAAAGCAACAAAAAGCATCGCCCCCCCTAATCCCCAAGCAGCAATTACCACTAACAGTAAGTACTCATTGTGTAGCGGTACTAAACTGATTAAACCAAAGCTCAAACCTATAGTTAAAAGACCAGTGCTAAGTACACTAGCCAAAGACCTGTCGATAAATAATCCGCAAATTACGTTACCTACTAAGCCAGCACCACCAAACGTAAACAAGTAAATCACCACCCATTCACTAGACACCGAGTACTCGCCAGAGAGCAAAACTTCAATGTAGGTAAACGCTGCAAAGTGCGCCACTATACTTAATGCCGCGATGATATAGACTCGCCTTAACATATGGTTTCTAACAACGGGTAAGAATTGCTTTTTACCCAGTTTTTCAGTGCCAGACACACTAGGTAAACTTGCGCAAAGGCTAGCGCCGTAAAAACAGATAGCCCGGCCAGTACAACAAAAGACAAACGCCAACCTGAATAACTACTAATCCAATTGATCAGTGGAACCCCTAAGACGCTTGCCGACGAGACTCCACCAAAAATTATGGCTGTCGCTCTGCCCACTTGATTCGATGCAACTAATTGAGCGCCAAGTGACCCGATCATCGCCCAAAACGCACCGTGTGCCACTGCTCCTAGCAACCTTGCCGCTAACAACAATTCAAAATTTGATGTGTAGGCAGAAATGACATTAGACAAGGCTAAAAACAGCATCAAACCAACGAGTAAAGGTCTACGTGGTAAATGGCTTAACACGGTGACAGAGATCAGAGCAGTCGCCGCTCCTAGCCAAGCATAGATAGTTACCACCAAACCCGTTTTACTGGTACTTTCTCCCATCTCATCTGCGATGGTAGACAACATGCCTATTGGTGCCAGCTCTGTGGCTACGACGGTAAAAGCAGCCAACCCAAGCATAACTACGGCAAACCATTTTCTGACCCCTACTATTAAAGAGGAACTCATACGTTAACCCCCTTCATACCTTCTTGGGTGTATCTCTCCCCTACCGGTTTAAAATGGCGCAGGGCGTGTTCGATATCATTGAGTTCTCCAGATGTGAGTGCGACGTTTATCGCGCCGAGATTATC
>NZ_LJJE01000070.1 GCF_001854765.1 Vibrio sonorensis
GATAGCAATGCTATCGAAATTATGGTGCGGAAGGAGAGACTTGAACTCTCACACCTTGCGGCGCCAGAACCTAAATCTGGTGCGTCTACCAATTCCGCCACTTCCGCATCTTTCCTAAAGGCTCTATAACAAAGCACTTAGGAATGGTGGCTACGACGGGATTCGAACCTGTGACCCCATCATTATGAGTGATGTGCTCTAACCAGCTGAGCTACGTAGCCACTTCATAATTTGTTCTCGTTAAGACGTTGCCGTCTTGTTGGGAACGGGGCGCATTATGCGTAGTTGAGTGAGAACCGTCAACAGTTTTTTTGAATAAATCGGGATAAATGACTCGTTCGGTTTCTTTTTAAACAAAGAGGCGTGTTAATCATCGAAAACTGACAAGTTTTTATCAGTAGAAGAGTGAGTTAATTGAAAGAGTGAATGGGATAAACGGCAACCAATATATTGGTAAGACGAGGTTTTTTATCTCTCTTGTTGCCGTTATTACTACACAGAAAAGAACGAGCAATAAAAAAGAAGCCAGCCCTAAGGCCAGCTTCATTTTATCTCTGATGGTCGCGGTTTTATCGACTATTTACACGTTGAAACGGAAGTGGACAACATCGCCATCTTTTACGATGTAGTCTTTACCTTCTAAACGCCATTTGCCTGCTTCTTTAGCACCGCTTTCACCGTTGTATTGGATAAAGTCATCATAGCCAACCACTTCCGCACGGATAAAGCCTTTTTCGAAGTCGGTATGGATTTTACCCGCCGCTTGAGGAGCTGTCGCACCAACGGGAATCGTCCAAGCTCTTACTTCTTTTACGCCCGCTGTAAAGTAGGTTTGCAGGGTAAGTAGCTCATAACCAGAGCGGATCACACGGTTAAGACCTGGCTCTTCGATCCCCATATCAGCAAGGAACTCTTCGCGATCTTCGTCTTCAAGTTCTGCAAGTTCTGACTCGATAGCAGCACATACAGGAACAACAACATTGTTTTCGTTAGCTGCAAACTCGCGTACGGCATCGAGATATGGGTTGTCTTCAAAACCATCTTCGTTGACATTAGCGATGTACATGGTTGGTTTCAAAGTCAGGAAGTTAAGGTAACCAATTGCCGTTAGTTCTTCTTTGGCAAGCTCTACAGTGCGAGCCATACCGCCTTCTGTAAGAACGGGTAGAAGCTTTTCAAGTACCGTTAGCTCAAATTTTGCGTCTTTATCGCCGCCTTTTGCCTTTTTCGCATTGCGCTGAATCGCACGCTCACAAGAGTCTAGATCGGCCATCGCTAGTTCGAGGTTAATAACCTCAATATCTTCGATAGGAGATACTTTGCCGGCTACGTGAACAATGTTTTCGTTTTCAAAGCAACGAACCACATGGCCGATAGCATCGGTTTCACGGATGTTAGCTAGGAACTTGTTACCAAGGCCTTCACCTTTTGAGGCACCAGCAACAAGGCCCGCAATGTCAACAAACTCCATCGTTGTTGGCAAGATCTTCTGCGGGTTTACGATAGCTGCTAACGCATCTAGTCGTAAATCTGGCACTGGAACGACACCAGTGTTTGGTTCGATAGTACAGAAAGGGAAGTTGGCGGCTTCGATACCCGCTTTTGTCAGTGCATTAAATAGTGTTGATTTACCTACGTTTGGCAGACCAACAATGCCACATTTAAAACCCATGATAGTAACCTTATTCAGCTTTGAACGTGTGTAAGCGGTTTTGTGCTTTGGATAGACCATCTTTGATCAAGATGTCTAGACAACGAACCGATTCGTCGACGACGGCATCAAGGCACTCTTGCTCTTTTGCTGGTGCCTTGCCCAGCACAAAACCTGCTACTTTATCTTTGTGCCCCGGATGGCCAATACCGATCCGTAAGCGGTAAAAATCTTTGCTATTTCCCAGTTTGCTAATGGTGTCTCTTAAACCGTTGTGACCACCATGACCACCGCCTTTCTTAAACTTAGCGACTCCGGGGGGGAGATCCAGCTCATCATGTGCCACCATAATTTCTTCGGGCTTAATCTGATAAAACTTCGCTAAGGCTGCAATAGATTTGCCTGACAAGTTCATAAAGGTGGTAGGTATTAGCAAGCGCAAGTCTTGGCCATTCATCATTATGCGGCCAGTACGACCAAAAAACTTCGCTTCGTTTTTCATCGTAATGTTATGTACTCGTGCAAGCTCTTCGACAACCCATTCACCAGCGTTGTGGCGAGTTCTCGCATACTCTGGACCGGGGTTAGCCAATCCAACCAGCAATTTAATCTCTTGGCTCAAGGTAGGCTCTCTCTGGAAATTTTAAAGCGCCGTATCATATCACAATAATATGCAGCCAAGTAGCCTTGGGATTTGGCTTTATCGCGAATTAGATTTTGGCAGGGGAGAAAAACAAAAAAGCGCCTCAATTGAGACGCTTCCACTCTAAAACTCGTCGATGTTTAGTTGAACATCGCCGAAATAGATTCTTCGTTGCTGATACGACGGATCGCTTCAGCCAGCATGCGAGATAGGCTCAAGCAAGTTACCTTACCGGTATCCAGCATTTCTTGAGGAAGAGTAATAGAGTCAGTGACAATCACTTGGTCAAGAACTGAGTTGCCGATGTTTGATGCGGCATTGCCTGAGAAAACAGCGTGCGTAGCATAAGCAAATACGCGTTTTGCACCGCGCTCTTTTAGAGCTTCTGCTGCTTTACACAGAGTGCCACCTGTATCGATCATGTCATCAACGATAACGCAGTCGCGACCTTCAACATCTCCGATTAGGTTCATTACCTCAGAAACGTTAGCGCGTGGGCGACGTTTATCAACGATAGCAATATCGATATCACCTAGTGCTTTTGCTGTAGCGCGAGCGCGTACAACACCACCTAGGTCAGGAGAAACCACGACAGGGTTATCTAGGCCACGCTGCTCCATGTCTTCAAGAAGCACTGGTGTACCGAAGATGTTGTCAACAGGAACATCAAAGAAGCCTTGGATTTGTTCTGCGTGAAGGTCGATGGTTAGAACGCGGTCTACACCAACGTTAGACAAGAAGTCAGCAACAACTTTTGCTGTAATTGGCACACGCGCAGAACGTACACGACGGTCTTGACGGGCATAGCCAAAGTAAGGAATAACTGCAGTAATACGGCCAGCAGAAGCGCGGCGCATTGCGTCAATCATAACGACCAATTCCATTAGGTTGTCGTTAGTTGGCGCACAAGTGGATTGAATGATGAACACATCACTACCACGTACGTTTTCGTTGATCTGTACAGCGACTTCGCCATCTGAAAAACGAGAAACAGTTGCATCGCCAAGAGAAATGTAAAGACGGTCAGCAATACGTTGGGCTAGTTCAGGCGTAGCGTTACCAGCAAATAGCTTCATATCAGGCACGGTGGAAACCTCGGGGTTGCGTCCAGTTTTAGATAGATAAATTGTAGGCTAAGTTGTACTTAGCAAGTGTCTCAAATAACGGAGACGTATTTTTCCCTTGGGTCACAAAAGCTGAAACCTCTTCGGGCAAACGGTCAAACACAGATAATGCGTCTTGATAAGAAGAAAACTCAGCAAAAACACAGGATCCTGTGCCCGTCAATCTTGACGGCGCGTATTGTAGCAGCCAAGAAAGTTGCTTATCAACCTCTGGGTAGAGCATTCGTACGATTTTTTCGCAATCGTTTTCGTATGGTGTGTTCATAAGCGTTGACAGAGCTCGTTTTGGCGAGCTTCTATGCAAATCTGGATGATTAAAGATTTCTGCGGTCGCTATCGCAACATTCGGACGTACAACCAAATACCATTTTTCTTCTGGCTCTGCTCGATGGAGTTCTTCGCCAACCCCTTGTGCAAAAGCGGCATAACCTCGGGTAAATACGGGGACGTCCGCACCGAGATTAAGGCCGATATCGGCAATTTGGTCTTCCGATAACCCCAACTTCCACAAAAAGTTAAGGGCCACTAATACTGTCGCAGCATTTGAAGAGCCGCCACCAATCCCGCCGCCCATTGGCAATTTTTTGTCAATGTGTATGTCAGCGCCATACTCAGCGTCGGCAAAAGGTTTTAAAGCCATAGCCGCTTTGTAAATCAGGTTGTCTTCTGTTGATACACCCTCTAAGTCTGGGCTCAGGGTAATTTGACCTGTTTGATTGGCGGTTATACTGATCTCGTCGCCTTGTTCAATAAACTGAAAAAGCGTTTGCAACTCGTGGTAGCCATTGGCTCTTCTTCCGGTGATGTAAAGGAATAGATTGAGCTTGGCAGGAGAGGGCCATTGGGTGGTATCAGTGATCATTGGTACAGCCATTTGGAAATTACAATATTAATTTTAGTGTCTTGGTGTTCTAACCTTAGCTTAGAGGGCAAAGGTAATGGGAAACCTTGGTGATTGTGGTCTCGATAAGATAAAAAGTTGAGTTTCCACTTTTGTCCGCTGATCTGTTTTTCTAAGGATTGCAGAGTGTTAGTGTCATTGAGCACATAGGTTTTTGCTCCGCTAGGTTTACCCAACAACCAATCACTGAGTGGCTCGATGGGGATCATCAGTCCAGTTAACTGGTAGATAAGGACCTGAGCGTCGCGGTCCTTGATTATGTCACCCTCGTAAGTTTCGACTTCGGCACCGCTAGGAGAAAGATTGAGTTTTAATACGGTTTGTCCAAGAAAAGTGGTTAGGCGCAGCTCTGAACCATCTTGGCTGTGTTGCCACTGAAAGTTCAACGACTCTCTCTGCTGTGGAGAAATGTAGCCAATTTTGCCAAAAGCTTGATATTCAGAGATAGATGCTAATCTTTGTTGGTGTAAGTCGAATTCGACATTGGTAAAGCTGTCAGGCGTAGTAGAACAACCAGATAGAAAAACCAGTATGGCGACAAAAAAAGAAACCTGACGAAAACTTGTTTGTAACATTGCTGTAAAAACATCCAATCTGACCGCAGAAGTGGGATAACTATATCATTGAAATCACGAAGTAAGGAAAACATATCCTTAATACCCTTTTAATAACTTGGGGCATCAAGTAAAATTCCGTCCCTGTTACATCAATCATCTAAAATTGAGAATCGTTTATACATGTCTCTGCTCGCTATTGGCATCAATCACAATACAGCATCGGTCGAATTGCGAGAAAAAGTCGCGTTTGGACCTGATAAGCTGCCCAATGCTTTGCAGCAACTTTGTGAAAGCCAAAATGTTAACGGCAGCGTGATTCTCTCTACTTGTAATCGCACCGAAATTTATTGCGATGTTAAACCTTCTGGCAAGAGTAAGGTGATCGATTGGCTGACTCAGTTTCATCAAGTGACTCCAGAGGAGCTCAAACCAAGCCTCTATATATATGAAGAACAAGCAGCGATCCGTCACTTAATGCGAGTGTCTTGCGGTCTTGACTCTTTGGTATTGGGTGAGCCTCAAATTCTTGGACAAGTGAAGCAAGCCTATACCGACTCAAGAGACCACAAGTCTGTTGATGCTGCGATGGAGAAGTTGTTCCAGAAAGCCTTCTCTGTCGCGAAACGCGTAAGGACGGAAACGGATATTGGTGGCAATGCCGTATCGGTTGCCTACGCGGCTTGTACACTAGCTAAGCATATCTTCGAGTCTTTAGAGTCCTCGACAGTGCTTTTAGTGGGAGCGGGTGAAACCATAGAGTTAGTGGCTAAACACCTATCAGCCAATGGGTGTCACAAGATGATTGTCGCGAATCGCACCCGCGAACGAGCGTTAGGATTAGCTGAGGAGTTTAGCGCTGAAGTCATTAGTTTAAGCGAAATTCCTCAACACTTACCAAGAGCAGATATAGTGATCAGCTCGACAGCAAGCCCACTGCCTATTATCGGTAAAGGCATGGTTGAAACGGCGTTAAAAAAACGTCGAAACCAGCCTGTCTTAATGGTCGATATTGCAGTTCCAAGAGACATAGAATCTCAGGTTAGTGAACTGGATGATGCTTATCTGTATACCGTGGATGATTTACAAACCATAGTAGATAGCAATATCGAGCAGCGAAAAGTAGAAGCAATCCAAGCAGAAGCGATTGTTAGCGAAGAAAGTGCATCCTTTATGAGTTGGATGCGCTCATTGCAAGCGGTTGATAGTATTCGAGAGTATCGAAATAGCGCTAATGAAGTGAGAGAAGACCTCTTGCAAAAAAGCATTCAGTCATTAGCAACAGGCGCAGATCCAGAAAAAGTGTTGTTGGAGCTTAGCAATAAGCTGACCAACAAGCTGATTCATACGCCAACAAGAGCTTTGCAATCTGCCGCCGAACAAGGTGAACCTGCTAAACTTGCCGTCATCAGACAAACATTGGGTCTAGAAGACTCTTAATTGAATTAAATCCGAGTTATTAAACTATGAAAGCCTCCATTTTAACTAAGCTAGAAACGCTGGTAGAGCGTTACGAAGAAGTACAACATTTACTGGGTGACCCGGATATTATCAATGACCAAGATCGTTTCCGTGCATTATCTCGCGAGTATTCTCAGCTAGAAGAAGTCACCAAGTGCTTCCAGTCTTATCAGCAAGCTCAAGAGGATCTTGTTGCCGCTGAAGAGATGGCAAAAGAAGACGATGAAGAGATGCGCGAAATGGCGCTTGAAGAGATCAAAGAAGCGAAATCAAGTATTGAAAGCCTAACCGATGAACTTCAAATTCTTTTACTTCCAAAAGATCCTAATGATGATCGCAACTGTTTCTTAGAGATTCGCGCAGGCGCCGGTGGCGACGAAGCGGGTATCTTTGCTGGGGATCTGTTCCGCATGTACAGTCGTTATGCAGAAAAACAGGGCTGGCGTATTGAAGTGATGTCTGCCAACGAATCAGAACACGGCGGTTACAAAGAGATGATTGCCAAAGTTAATGGCGATGGAGCTTACGGCGTACTTAAATTTGAGTCTGGTGGTCACCGCGTACAGCGCGTACCAGCGACCGAATCTCAGGGCCGAGTTCATACTTCTGCGTGTACCGTAGCTGTGATGCCGGAAATTCCTGAAGCGGAAATCCCAGAAATTAAAGCTGGCGACCTTAAAATTGACACCTTCCGCGCTTCGGGTGCTGGTGGTCAGCACGTTAACACGACCGACTCTGCTATCCGAATCACTCACTTGCCAACAGGCACAGTAGTAGAGTGTCAGGATGAGCGTTCTCAGCATAAGAACAAAGCCAAGGCTATGTCTGTCCTAGCTGCGCGTATTATTCAAGCAGAAGAGGCGAAACGCGCTGCGGAAGAGTCTGATACACGTCGTAACCTATTGGGTTCGGGAGATCGAAGCGACCGTATCCGTACCTATAACTATCCGCAAGGCCGCGTGTCAGATCACCGAATTAACCTGACAATTTACCGCCTAAACGAAGTCATGGAAGGTGATCTACAAAGCTTAGTTGATCCAGTGATACAGGAGCACCAAGCCGATCAGCTAGCCGCACTGGCCGAGTCAAACTAATCTATGATCAAGCAGCAACGGGTTGACCTCATCATTAAGGAGGTCACTCAAAGGCTTGAATTGAGCGGCAGTGAGTCGCCAGCGTTAGACGCTGCGGTCTTGCTTTGCCACGTGTTAGACAAGCCGCGTTCATTTGTATACACCTGGCCCGATAAAACACTTTGCGAAGAGCAAATCATCGCCTTAGATATACAAGTCGCTCGTCGTGAGAAAGGTGAACCCATCGCCTACATCACCGGAGAGCGAGAGTTTTGGTCGCTGCCACTAAAGGTTTCTCCAACGACCTTGATACCGCGACCAGATACCGAAAGGCTAGTCGAGCTGGCGTTGGATAAAGCGCCGGAAACGTCAGGTGATATCTTAGATCTAGGTACTGGAACAGGTGCCATTGCCTTAGCGTTAGCCACTGAGTTGCCAGATAGAAAGGTTCTCGGTGTCGATTTAAAACCAGAAGCACAGGCATTGGCCTCGGAGAATGCTTCGCGCTTGGGTATCTCGAATGCTCGTTTCCTGTCTGGTAGTTGGTTTGAACCTATTACGGATGGTACGAAGTTTGCACTAATTGTATCCAACCCACCGTATATTGACGCTAACGATCCCCATTTGGAAGCGGGGGACGTTAGATTTGAACCAAGTAGTGCACTGGTTGCCAAAGACAACGGGTTGGCAGATATAAGAACGATTACCGAACAGGCCAAGCGCTTTCTCAAACAGAGTGGCTGGTTGTTGTTCGAACACGGTTTCGAACAGGGCAGCGACGTGAGAGCAATACTGCTTGAACAGGGCTATGAGCGAGTTTCGACAGAAAAAGATTATGGAGGTAACGACCGAGTCACCATGGGTCGTTTTTCACAACAATAATAAGAGAGAAGAGTAATGTACGAAGGGTTGAAGCACTTTCATTTATTAACCATTGCGCTAAGCGCCACTTTACTGTCGGTGCGATATGCCTTGATGATGGCGAACTCATCGCTGTTAGAGAAAAAGTTTCTAAAGGTTTTCCCTCATATTAATGATACCTTTTTACTTTTATCAGGGATCGCGTTGGTATTTTACACCGGATTTATTCCGTTTACTCCTGCAGCGCCTTGGTTAACTGAGAAGATTACATGCATTCTGGCTTACATCGCTTTGGGCTTTTTTGCTTTAAAACTCGGTCGTAACAAACTGCTTCGTACATTTTCATTTTTTGGCGCACTTGGTTGGTTGGCGATGGCGGGTAAAGTAGCCGTCACGAAAATACCAATGTTTATAGGTTGAGTTAAGGGTAGTGGTAATGCTTGAGCTATTTGATGAAGATTTTGATGCAATGGAACTGGCCGAAGGCGCTCTTGCCCTAAATAAGGCCATCAACCCAGAGACAGAATTCCACTGGGCTAAGCACGAAATTCAACGTCTATTTCAAGAAGCAGAAATGAAGCTGTCTCACTACACTGATGAGCAGCAAAGGTTTGATGCCTTACTCCGTTTGTTTTATTTCGAATGGGGTTTTCAAGGGGATCAAGAAGCCTATTTTGATTCGGCAAATGCATTTCTAGACAAAGTACTGGAAAGAAGAAAGGGTATACCTGTAAGCCTCGGTGCACTATTGCTGTACTTTGCTAAAAAACTCGGTTTTCCGGTTGCGGGTGTGACTTTTCCTAGCCAATTTTTAATTCAAGTAGCTTGGTATGGTGAAAAACCAGTGTACGTAAACCCATTTAATGGCGAATACGTATCAGAGCATACATTAACGGCTTGGTTGATTGGACATAGCGGCCCGTTTTCAATACTGAAACCCGAACATCTAGAAGTGGCGGATAACCCTACGGTTATCGGTCGCTGGCTGGCGTTGGTAAAAAGCGCGTTGTTAAGAGAAGAGCGCTACACATTAGCGTTGCGGTGCACGGATTTAGCGCTCACTTTTGTACCTGACGACCCGTACGAAATTCGAGACCGCGGATTCATCTACCAACAACTAGACTGTCATCAAGCAGCAAAATCTGACTACCAATACTTTATTGAGCAATGTCCAGATGACCCAGCAGCAGAACTGCTAAAGAATCAAGTTAGTGCAATGAACGAAACGCAAGTTACGCTGCATTAATCCTAGTGACAAAAGAGAGAGAATAATGGAACAAAAAATTGTTCATGTTGGTGACATACCTGTAGCCAATGACAAACCTTTTACGCTTTTTGCTGGTATGAATGTTCTTGAATCACGTGATCTTGCTATGAAGATTTGTGAGCACTACGTAAAAGTGACCGATAAACTAGGCATTCCATACGTATTCAAAGCTTCTTTCGACAAGGCGAATCGCAGTTCAGTGCACTCCTACCGTGGTCCTGGTCTTGAAGAAGGTATGAAAATCTTCCAAGAACTGAAAGACACCTTTGGGGTCAAAGTTATCACTGATGTGCACACTGAAGCTCAGTGTCAGCCAGTTGCCGATGTTGTGGATGTGATTCAACTTCCCGCTTTCCTTGCTCGTCAGACTGACCTTGTTGAAGCAATGGCAAAGACAGGTGCAGTTATCAATGTGAAAAAGCCACAATTTATGAGCCCAGGTCAGGTTGGAAACATCGTTGATAAGTTCGCTGAATGTGGCAATGAGCAGATCATCTTGTGCGAACGTGGCTCTTGCCATGGGTATGATAACCTAGTTGTTGATATGCTTGGCTTTGGCGTGATGAAAAAGGCGTCCAAAGGCAGCCCAGTTATTTTTGATGTCACTCATGCTCTGCAGATGCGCGATCCAAACGGCGCCGCTTCTGGTGGTCGTAGAGAGCAAACGGTTGAACTGGCGAAAGCTGGTCTGGCAACTGGCATTGCGGGTCTATTTATAGAAGCTCACCCGGACCCAGATAACGCTAAATGCGATGGTCCTTCAGCGCTTCCACTGGATAAACTAGAACCTTTCTTATCTCAAATGAAAGCGCTTGATGATGTGATCAAAAGCTTTGAGCATATAGAAATCAAATAATACTAAGCTAACCGCTAAATTGCCGCCTCTTTGGCGGCAATTTTTTAGCTGATAAAAACACATTAACCCCTAGTGTTGAAGCAACGATTTCGTTCTCAAATTTTATTTTCCCTTATTGTTACAGCCAAACAATTGCTTGTGACTTCTCGTCTATCTGTTTGAAAGTACTGTCTTTTAAATAATCAAAAAACCATCAATTAAGTGATCTCATCTACATAAAGATGAAATTACCGTATGGTTAATTAATTGGTAATTTAAACTGTGTCATGTTTTAGAGGTCGTGGCATATCTCACCGATCCCAGTTTGCATTTGACTGAAGTGCCCACTCTAAATCCGTCGCCGTTACTCCAACTTCCGCAAACTGGAAATGAGTAGACTACAATTCAAAGCAGTGGAACTGATAAGTTCGAAAGGTATTCCAATGAAGCAATGTCTAATAGTAAAAACCGTACTTAGCGCAGCAATTGTCGCCTCTATGGCAGGTTGTGCTACCCAGTCAGGCCCAGAATGGGAGCCCAACACTACATATCAACTGACCGTTCTGCATACCAATGATCACCATGGCCGTTTTTGGCAAAACAAGTACGGTGAGTACGGGATGGCCGCACGTAAAACTCTGATTGATGAATTGCGATCAGAGATTCGTGCAGAAGGTGGCAGTGTGTTGTTGCTTTCTGGTGGCGATATTAATACTGGTGTTCCAGAATCCGATCTTCAAGATGCAGAGCCGGACTTTAAAGGAATGAGCAAAATTGGTTACGACGCGATGGCGCTAGGTAATCATGAGTTTGATAACCCGCTAGAAGTTCTAGAGCAGCAAATTGAATGGGCTAATTTCCCTATGCTGTCTGCCAATATTTATGATAAAGAAACGGGCGAGCGTATGTTCCAAGCCTATGAGATCTTTATGAAGCAGGGGATCAAAATTGCAGTCATTGGCTTAACAACCGAAGATACGGCGAAGATAGGCAACCCGGAGTTTATTGGTAGCATTGATTTTGTCGATCCAAAAGTAGAAGCGAAAAAACTTATCGCGGAATTAGAAGAGACGGAAAGGCCAGACCTCATTTTTGCCGTTACCCATATGGGCCACTATGAAGATGGAAAGCGCGGAATCAATGCGCCGGGTGACGTAGCTTTGGCTCGCTATTTAGATGAAGGTGCCTTAGATATGATAGTGGGTGGTCACTCACAAGAACCCGTATGTATGGAAGCGCCTAATGTAGTAAAGAAAAACTTTAGACCTAGTGATGAATGTAAGCCAGATATGCAAAATGGGACTTACATAGTACAAGCCCACGAGTGGGGAAAATACGTCGGTCGCGCTGATTACGAGTTCCGCAACGGCGAACTTACTATGGTGAGCTATGACCTGATCCCAGTAAACTTGAAAAAGAAAGTCAAAGTAGATGGGCAGAGCAAGCGTGTTCTCATCGAAGATGAAATTGCTCAAGACAAAGAGTTACTGGAGTTTCTACGACCTTTCCAAGAAAAAGGTCAAGCGCAGCTTAACGTAAAAATCTCTGAAACAAACGGCAAGCTAGAGGGAGATAGAAACGTCGTGCGATTCCAGCAAACGAATCTAGGTCGCCTTATTGCCACAGCACATATGGAAAGAGCGAAAGCCGATTTTGCGGTAATGAATTCAGGTGGTGTACGCGATTCAATTGAAGGCGGCGACGTGACATACAAAGACGTACTGACAGTCCAACCTTTTGCCAATATTCTTACCTATACGGATATGTCCGGTCAGGAAGTGATAGATTATCTAAATGTGGTTGCGACTAAACCTGTCGACTCAGGAGCTTATGCCCAGTTTGCTGGTATTTCAATGACGGTAGAAAACGGCGAAGTCTCAAACGTATTTATTAGCGGTAAGCAATTGCGCCTTGATGAGACTTATCGATTTACCGTGCCGAGCTATAATGCGGCTGGTGGAGACGGCTATCCTAAATTAACGGGTCATCCGGGACACGTTAATACAGGTTTTGTTGATGCTGAAGTATTGAAAGAATACTTAGAGTCAAATAGCCCGCTAGATGTTAATCGTTACGCACCTTCTGGCGAAATTCTTTACAAGTAAACAGAAGAAAAGCGATTGACTAAAAGTGTTTGATCGCATTAACTAAAACGCACGTGTTCACGTGCCGTTTTTTGATCTGAGAAACTTGTTTTGGCATTAACTGCGCCTGTAGATTGGTCGGTCAATTGTCAAAGTAAGCACCAGTGTAGGTCCCCCGTCAAAACGCTAGGAGCATAACTCATGACACCCGCTATCAATCTGGCAAAAAAGAAAAAAGTGACCCATACCGTTCATCAGTATGAACACGACCCTAGAGCGGAAAGCTATGGTTTAGAGGCGGTCACATTGCTGGGGCAAGATCCAGAAAAAGTGTTTAAGACATTGTTGTTTTGTTTGAATGGGGAAGCGAAGAATCTCGCCGTTGCGGTTATTCCGGTGGATAAAAAGCTCAATCTAAAAATGGCGGCGAAGGCTGCAAAGAGCAAAAAAGCAGAAATGGCCGACCCTACAATTGCACAAAAAGTGACGGGATATGTTGTTGGTGGAATTAGTCCATTAGGACAAAAGAAAGCGCTGCCCACTTTTATTCACATCAGTGCTAAGGAGCACGATCAGATTTGCGTCAGTGCTGGAAAAAGAGGGTTAGAGATCGAATTAGCACCAGATGATTTAGCATCACTGACAAGAGCTCAGTTTATGGAATTGGCCGTATAAGAATAAAAGAGAGATAAGAAATGGCCCATCGGGCCATTTCTTATTGGCAGAGATTAACGTTGCTCTTCTTCCATCTGCGCGTTATCAACTACGTGGTTTTCACCAAGGTCGTGAGGAAGCACAAGGTTGAGAAGAATCGCGACGATACCGCATAAGCTTACGCCTTGCAGACTGAAGTCACCGACACCAAAAGCCATACCGCCAATACCAAACACAAGTGTCACGGCAACAATCACTAGGTTGCGAGCTTTGTGTAGGTCCACGTTGTTTTTGATAAGAGTATTTAGACCTACAGTTGCAATAGAACCAAACAGTAGAATCATAATGCCACCCATTACCGGTACTGGGATGGTTTGCAGAAGAGAACCAAGCTTGCCAACCAGTGCTAAGACGATAGCAACCACTGCAGCCCAAGTCATAATGACTGGATTAAACGCTTTGGTTAACATTACAGCTCCCGTCACTTCACTGTAGGTTGTATTTGGTGGCGCGCCCACTAGAGATGCAGCCATGGTCGCCACACCGTCACCAGCAATGGTTCTATGCAGACCTGGCTTCTTGATGTAGTTCTTACCCGTGACATTGGAAATTGCTAGCATATCACCGACGTGTTCCACTGCGGGAGCAATAGCAACTGGGATCATAAATAGGATGGCGTTGATATTGAACTCAGGTGTGGTGAAGTTTGGCACTGAAAGCCATGTCGCTTGGGCTACAGGGGTGAAGTCAACGACACCAAAGGCCAAGCTCACCGCGTAGCCAGCAACAATACCACCGAAAATAGGAATAAGCTTCATAAAGCCTTTAGCAAACACGCTAATGGCAATAGTGGTCACCAATGAGATTCCAGAAATCCATAGTGCAGCGTTGCCGTCCACTAACTGAACTGCGCCATCGCCTGTTTTACCCAGAGCCATGTTAACCGCGACAGGTGCTAGACCGAGACCAATCACCATGATTACCGGACCAACGACAACAGGTGGCAGTAGCTTGTGAACAATTTCCACGCCACGCACTTTGATCAGCAATCCCATTAAAACATACACAAGGCCTGCTGCCATTAAACCACCCATAGTGGCGCCTACACCCCAAGTTTGCACACCAAACATAATCGGTGCGATAAAAGCAAAGGAGGAAGCGAGGAAAATAGGAACCGTACGGCGTGTAATAAATTGGAAAAGTAAAGTACCGACACCAGCACCGAATAGGGCGACACTTGGGTCAAGGCCAGTGAGTAGTGGCACCAGCACCAAGGCACCGAAGGCCACAAATAGCATTTGTGCCCCTTGGATTGCGTTTTTCATTGATTTCTCCCTGCAAAAATACAAAATTCGCGGGATTCTATCACTGCTGCAAACGTTTGCCATCTGAAATAGATCAAATATTTATTGAGTGGCACGCTTTCTTCGAAATTTTTGCGAAGCTGTCTGATTTTTGTTCGATTACTGGAAGCGAAGCGTTATCTCATTGAATAAAAAATGACATAACCGATTGTCCTTTATCAGTTTGGTTGCTCCATTAGACTAAGTTGCTTATTATCTAAGGCTATGTGGCTTCTCGATAGGTTTGGTCGGGAAGGCAAGTTCGCGATGTGAATGTAGGAATACTATGCGCTACCTAGCTTTATTAATGATTGGCCTAATGGCGACCCCAGTGATGGCTTTGACAAAGGTTGACCTTTATCAAGCAGAAGTCGTTTTAAACAAAGACGATTCTAACCCTGATGCTGCGGCGCGAAAAGAAGGAATGAAACAAGTTCTTGTTCGCGCATCTGGTGATACAGGCGTTATCAATAACGAGGTAGTTGCAAAGGCTTTAGCTCAAAACAGCCAATATGTTAGTCAACTGAGTTATGCAACAAAAGGCGGTGAGCAATCATTGCGCATGGGCTTTAGTGGGGCGCATATCCGTTCACTGTTGAGTCAAGCCCAACTGCCATTTTGGCCTGCGACTCGTGCCAATGTTCTGGTATGGATTGTTGAAGAAAGTCAGTATGAACGCGTGATTACTTGGGAGCACTCATCGTCTGAACTCTTGCAAGAGTTAAGAGACCAGGCAGAGCTTAGAGGCTTGCCTATTACGGTACCAGCAGGCGATTTTGACGATATCACAGGTGTATCAGTTACTGACTTATGGGGAGGTTTTGCCCAGCCTTTAGGCCAAGCAAGTCAACGCTATCCAGTGGACGCAGTTTTGTTACTTCGCGCTCAAGGTAGTACATTGCGTTGGAGTCTTTATGATCAAAAACCTTCGACGATTGGCGTTACACGACAAGCGCCTTTATCTGGTTCAAACAATGGTGTAACTGCCGTTTCAAAAATGGTCAATCAGGTCAGTGACTACTTTGCGAAAAAGAGTGCGGTAGTGGTAGCTAGTGAATCCTCTGAAACAGTGAAGGCTAGGTTTGTGGGTATCTCAACGGCTTATGACTTCTTCACCCTAGAAAATCAATTAAAATCACTGAGCTCAGTGGCCTCTCTTGATATTCTCAAAATTCAGGGGGAACAAGTGACGTTTAATGTACACCTACTGGCCACAAGGGGTGATTTTAGTCAGGAAGTGTCTAGACTTCGCAACGTGAAGCAACTTGAAGATATTGTTGAAACGAGTACAGTTGAAACTAACACGTTTGAAAGCACGGCGTACAACGATGAAATTGCTCCAGTCCTTGCCGAAACTCAACCAGCTGAGAGTGTAGAGCAGGCCCCTGAGTTACCCGTAATGGAGTCGGAGCGTATCTTGCTGTTTGAATGGCTGACGAGCCAAATGTCTAAACCCAAAGTCGAAGTGACCGAAGAAGTAGACCCTGAGTTTTCTGAACAAGCTGAATGATAGAAAAAGGAGCTAAACGCTCCTTTTTTGCTGTTGCGCTTTAGTGTTTGTCAAACCGCGCTCTTTCCTGTTTTTCTACTTCAGATAGTTTTTTGAGTTTGAGCCCCAACTCTTTACCTCTTGTCCTTGCGTAAAGAATATTGCCAAAGAAGCCGGCTGTAGTAAGCACTAGCTCTACAAGGGCTAGCCATCTTTCGCCACCATCGACCCAAAGCAGAGTCAAGGCGTGAAGAAAATAAAGCATAAGGACAAAGTTTGCCCACGCATGTGTATAAGGCTTTCCTGCTAAAATGCCCGGTAAAGGTAGTAGAAGAGGGATACTCCAAGCAATGGCAAGTGCGTAAGGACTCAGGTGAGGATGAGGTGACAGTTTAAGTTGCCACAAGGCCACCCACGCCAACAAGCCTAAGTTGGCAAATAACGCGAGCAATCGATAGAGTTTGGTGGATGCTTGCATATCGTCGGTAGGTTCCGTCATCACGTCTCCTTCATCTTTTTAGCTGTTGTCGCTAGCCGTTTACCTGTAGCTTGGGCTAAAGCGATCTCTTCCTTAGTTAGTACTCGTTGCTGGTGCCCACTAACGGTGGTGGGGCCGTATGGCGTGCCGCCACTTTGGGTTAAATGCAGTTCTGGCTCGGAATAGGGCGTACCCATCACCATCATTCCGTGGTGAAAGAGCGGCAGCATCATACTGAGTAATGTGGACTCTTGACCACCGTGAAGTGTGGAGGAGGAGGTAAACACACATGCGGGCTTATCTATCAGCTCACCTGATACCCAAATCGCGGTGGTTTTATCCCAAAAGTGTTTGAGAGGAGCCGCCATATTGCCAAACCAGACAGGACTGCCCATAGCGAGTCCGTCGCTCTGTTTTAACTCATTAAAAGAAACGATTGGGTCGCCGCCGTCTTTGTTAGCTGCGGAGTCGATTTCTTCCACTGTTCTCAGTAAAGCTTGGCATTGGGGAACGCTTTCGATTCCTCGCGCAATGTGTCGAGCAATATCACGCGTAGCCCCGTGACGACTGTAGTATAAGACTACAACCTCAGTGATCATAAGATATCTAACACCTGCTCTGGTGGACGGCCGTGTTTTGCTTTGCCATTTGCCACTACTATTGGACGTTCGATAAGTTTTGGATTGCTTGCCATTGCTTCAAACAAAGCCTCGTCGTCAGCCTCGGCCAGTGAAAGGCTTTTATACAGGTCTTCTTTGGTTCGCATCATATCGCGTACGGCGCTGAGTTCTAGCTGTTTAAATAGCGCTTTGAGTTCTTCAACACTTGGTGGTGTCTCAAGGTATTTCACTACTTTAGGTTCAATACTTTTCTCTTCTAAAAGCGCCAAAGTTTGACGGCTCTTTGAACAACGAGGGTTGTGGTAGATAACGACAGACATAACTTCTCCATTTTATTTTTGTTTAGTTTGGCTTTATTGTAGAGCGAAAAAACGGTCTCTTTGTACCATTAATTGATCAATTCTAGCGTCGTAACGCGCTTGTTTGAGACTTCCTAATTCGGCGAGCTGACTTGCCTGAGTATAGAATTGTATTGCTTTACCCCAATTGGCTTTGAGTGCCAATATTTCCGCGCGCGCGGCTAGGTCCTCATCGCTATTACCCAAATGGATATTGGCTTCCGAAAGCAAATGCCAGCCATTGACATCATTGGGGTTGTCATGAGTGTAACGCTGAAGAACTCTAATCGCTTCGTCATTTTTCTCTTGTTTCATCAGACTATTGGCGTAATTTATCGTCAGAACAGCGTTGTTGGGTTTCGCTTTTAAAGCGCGCTCTAAACGAGCGGTCGCCTGTTCATTTTTACCCAATGCGAGATAAGTGTCGGTGATCGCATCGAGGTAAAAGTTATTTTGCGGATCTGCCTTGAGCAAGCTTTCTAGAATTGGCAAAGCATCGGCTGCTTTGTTGCTGTCTAAATAGACAAGGGCGCGCCCGTATTGGTAAGCCGGCTTTAACGTCGCATCGGCTTTTTTCTCCGTCCGGTTGAACCAATCCATTGCCGCATCTTGGTCTATTCCCGCATGTCTGGCGACGATTCTAGAGCGCGTAAGGTGGTATTCCAAAGATGGCCCAACCCTAAGCGGAGGGAAGTTTTGAGCTCTGGCTCGACTGTCGGTGAGTCGGTCTTCCGGCAAGGGGTGGGTAAGCAGCATTGGCGGTGGCTTACTGGCATAGCGGTACTCGTCGGCAAGACGGCCGAAAAATCGCGGCATGGCGTTAACATCAAAACCTGCCTTGGCGAGGGTGTTGATACCAAATCTATCAGCCTCTCTTTCGTTGCTTCGCGTATAGTTAATCCGGCCTTGAACCGAGCCTGCTGTTGTCGCCGTTATTGCAGCCATCCCCGCCTCTGGTGATGCGATAGCAAGCAGCAGTGAGCCCGCTAATGCGGCTAAAGTCGCAGGCGAACGTCTAGCTTCATCCTCCATCGCTCGGGCAAGGTGGCGCTGGGTAATGTGTGCGATTTCGTGGGCAACGACAGAGGCGAGTTCGCTTTCAGTATGGGCATGCAAAAATAGCCCTGAGTGGAGTGCAACGTAGCCGCCAAAGAAGGCAAATGCATTGATGTTGCGATCGCGGATCATAAAGAAAGTGAAAGGTGTTTTTACGTCATTGGCGCTGGCAACCAGTCGGTGACCTAAAGAGTCGATATATTCATTGATCACTGGATCATTGACGATGGGCTGACTACTTCTCAACATGCGCATGTAAGCATCACCATACTGTAACTCTTGATCTATGGTCAGGGTGCTACTGGCTGCCGTTCCGATGTCGGGAAGATTGATCGAACTTGCGTTTACAGGGGTGCTTAATGTCACTGCTAGGCTCAAGCATAGGAGCGAACGAGTACGGTTTAGCATAATGGGTTGGCTATACTCCTTGTTAGTAACGCTTTGGACAATCAATCGATAGATTGGTTTCCAATATTCGATGTCTCAACGAGGTTGATTTTTACTTTTTTATGTTACTGCCATCGGCTTGGTTCTTGTTAACCAGATTGAGTTATCGTGACACCGATTTAGTGATAAGCGCTGACGCTACAAAAAAAACACTATACAATAAGCCTTCTGCAATGGGTATCGGATAGAGTGATGAAAGGGGAAAAATTGGACTTGCGTGATGTTCGCTGTCCTCTGGCCTTGTTGATGGTGAAGCGCTTTGTTAAATCACACACATCCTCATGCGAGCTAACCATTTGGCTCACCGACCCGGCATCTAAAAAAGATATTGTTCGCTTTCTTGAACGCCAAAGCTATCAAGTCAATGAACAGAAGTTAACAGGCTATTACGCGTTAGTAGCAACTATAGGAAATTCGTCGAATGTTTGACATGTTGAGTCGTTGGTATAAACGGCGCTTCTCGGATCCGCATGCAGTCAGCCTAGTGGCGATCTTATTGTTTGGTTTTTTAACCATCTACTTCTTTGGGAACCTTATTGCGCCACTCCTCGTCGCTATCGTATTGGCCTATTTACTAGAGTGGCCAGTTAGTCAGTTGAGCCGGTTGGGCATTCCGCGAACGATATCCGTTATCCTGGTTATTTTAACCTTTACAGGATTAATGATGGTTGCCGTGTTTGGTCTTGTCCCGACGATATGGCAGCAGGTTGGAAACCTAATTAACGATATCCCCAACATGTATAGCGGCCTTCAAGTTGCTATCGCTGAACTGCCTAAGCGATTCCCAGAGTTAGAAAACTTTGAAATTGTCGAATCTTTAGTTACCAATGCAAAGAACCAAGTAATTGGCGTAGGTGAAACCGTTTTGAAGGGCTCTCTCGCATCGCTGATAAGTTTGGCGACGTTGGCGGTTTACTTAATACTGGTACCTCTTTTGGTTTTCTTCTTACTCAAAGACAAAGAAGAGATGCTAGAAATGAGTACTGGCGTGTTGCCAAGAAATCGCAAACTTGCGACCAAAGTTTGGGACGAAATGAATGAGCAGATTTCCAACTATATTCGCGGAAAGGCGATGGAAATTTTGATTGTAGGTGGTGTGAGTTATATTACCTTTGCCATTTTAGACTTGCGTTACTCGGTGCTACTGGCCGTTACAGTGGGCCTTTCGGTGTTGATCCCATACATAGGTGCCGCCGCCGTGACAGTACCGGTAGCTATGGTAGGCCTTTTCCAATGGGGATTATCCCCCCAGTTTTATTGGTTGCTGATTGCCTACGGCATTATTCAAGCGCTTGATGGCAACGTGTTGGTGCCAGTCTTATTCTCCGAAGCGGTGAATCTTCATCCAGTAGCCATTATCGTCGCAGTATTGGTATTTGGAGGTCTGTGGGGGTTCTGGGGCGTCTTTTTTGCCATTCCACTGGCCACATTGGTTAAAGCAGTATGGAATGCGCTTCCAAGTCAAGATGAAGAAATTACGAGCTAGTTTGAATTAATATCTCGATTTCTTCACGGGCTTCATCATTTATTGTGATGGAGCCTTTTTTATTCTTATTTCATACCCTAACCGTTGCATTATGCAAATATAATAAGTCATAATATTTTAATAATAACAACTAGTTGGCTAAAAATTTCAGGGAATACAACATACGATGTACTATATGTTTTAGATTGAGGGACGTTATGAAATTTAGCCAAAAGATAGTAGCCGCTTCGTCGGCATTGATGCTAGTCACCGTGTCTCTGTTGTCGATCCAGCAGCTTAATACGGTAAAAAAAGAAGTAGAAAGCCTTGTAGATACAAGCCTTTCAGAAATGGTAGAAAGTGTAAACAATACAATTACTGCCGAAATGATGAGTAAGATTTCTCTTGCTCAATCTACGTCTGAAGTGATTCAGATGGATCCGCGAAACCACAGCTTTGTGCAAAACGTCATTGAAACGCCAAACCTAAAGGGAAGTTATCTCGCGGTCGGTTTGGGCTTTGAAGACAGCGGCCTGATGTTAGAAAACCTCGATGGCTGGGAAGCGGGAGATGACTATGACCCTAGAACTCGATCTTGGTATATCAGCGCAAAAGAGCAAGGTAAACTGATTGTCACTGAGCCTTATGTCGATGCGTCCACTAATAGTGTTATTATCTCAATAGCCTACCCAGTTCAAACCCAAGGTAGCTTTGTCGGTGCCCTGTCCTACGATGTAGACTTATCTGGTCTAGCCAACTTAATCAATAAGGTCAACTTGTTGGATGCTGGTCATTTGTTTATCGTGACGGCCGATGGCACTACCATTGCTCACCCCGACGCAAAACTCAATGGCGTAAAGCTCAATACCTATCTACCCGGAGTGACCATTCAAGAAGGTACCAGCGAAGTTGAGATTGAAGGGACCAACTATCTCGTTCGCTTTAACAAACTGGCAGCAGAAGACTGGTACATCGGTGCGATCGTTGATGAATCTATAGCGTTTGCCGCTATAGATAAAATGAGAACTAGCTCTATCATATACGTATTTATTGGCGTTGTGTTGAGCGTACTCATACTCAGCTATCTTATTCGACTTTTGATGAAACCGCTAAGAGCGTTAAACGAAGCAATTAAAGACGTCGCTTCTGGACATGGTGATTTGACCCAACGCTTAGACACCGATACTGACGAAGAGTTTTCAGAACTTGCGAGAGGGTTTAATACCTTTACTGAGACCTTGCAAGCGCAGATTACTCAGTCAAAAGCGATTGGTGCTGAAATCCTTCGCAACACCGAGCGTACCGCTTCTGGTTCTAAAGGTTCGGCTGAAGCGATGAGGAGCCAGTTACAGGAACTTGAGCAGTTAGCAACGGCCATGAATGAAATGGCGGTAACCGCAACCGAAGTGGCAAACAATGCTCAAGGAGCAGCCGCGGCAGCAAAAGAAGCGGATGAAGCGACTCAGGACGGCTCCCAAGTGGTTAGTGTGACTGCAAGTTCCATCGACAACCTGTCAGCGACGATTGACTTGGCTGTCGAGCAGGTGCAAGGCCTTGAGTCTGCAACCAGCAATATTGAAACGATTTTGAAGGTGATTAACGATATCGCGGATCAAACCAACTTACTTGCTCTGAACGCTGCGATCGAAGCTGCAAGGGCCGGTGAATCTGGTCGCGGTTTTGCTGTGGTTGCCGATGAAGTCCGAACACTGGCGCAGCGAACACAAGAGTCTACCACGGAAATTCGCTCTATGATTGAACAACTACAATCTGGTGCAACAGCGGTTTCGTCAGCGATGAGTCAGAGTAAAGAGACCGCTCAGGACGCGGTTGAAAAAGCGCAAGCGGCAGACGGTGCACTGGCAAGAATTCGCGGTTCAATCCAACAGATCTCCGACATGAATATGCAAATTGCCTCTGCGGCAGAAGAGCAGAGTCTCGTGGCGGAAGAAATTAACAGTAATACTGTGAAAATCAAAGATTTGTCGACTCAAGTGGCGGATGCCGCAGAAGGGACCAATTCTGCAATGCAAGTTCAGACTGAAAACGTACGAGAGCAAGACTCTATTCTCAACAAGTTTATTGTCTAGAACATTGCCATTAAAGTTAACAAAGCCAGCTTTTGAGCTGGCTTTTTTATCAATGGTGCTTACTGCTGATCAAAGTAGTTCAGTACTACTTCGTGGTGGTCTTTGGTTTTGAACTTGTTAAACACGTGCTCAATCACACCATTTTCGTCTATAAGGAAACTGATGCGGTGAAGGCCGTCGTAAACTTTGCCCATAAACTTCTTCTCGCCCCAAACCCCAAACTGTTCAGCAACCGCGTGGTCTTCATCCGACAACAGGGTGAAGTTGAGGTTATCGCGTTCGATGAATTTGCCTAAACGCTTAACGGGATCGATGCTCACTCCAAGAACAACCACATTGTGATTGTCTAGCTCAGTTTTGACATCTCGAAGTCCTTGCGCTTGCACTGTACAACCAGGAGTCATCGCTTTGGGGTAAAAGTAGAAAAGTACTTTTTTTCCTTTAAAGTCACCGAGTGAAACTACATTGCCATCTTGATCAGGCAGAGAGAAAGCAGGTGAAGGCGAGCCCGCAGTTAGTGTGTTCATTATTTTTCCTTTTTATTGGCCGTTTTTTATAAAGTTAAGTGAGCCTTGAACTGAAAGCTCTGAGCACAATGTGTCAAATTCTTCTTGTAACGTCATAAGGTTAACGTCTGAGCTGACCGCAGCGGTAATCGCGATGTGAAACTGGTCTTGTTCTGTTTGAACTTTGTCTTTCGAAATAGTTTGAGCGCTCAACGAAGACATACCAATTGCTCTGTCGGCAAAAAATTGCGTAAAGCTTTCCGTCAGCCCAGGTTTATCCGCCGATTCAACAAACAGCTCTAACGTGTATGCGTTATCTTGTTGTGAATGAGTAGATGTACGCTTCATCATGGTAATGAGATCATGTTGCTGGCCTAAAAGGGGCAAAGTGGTTTCCACTTTTGTGATCCCAGCATTGTTTCCTGATAAAAGCATGATTAGGGTGAATTCATTTCCCAAAAGAGCAATGCGACTGTCAACAATATTGCATCCTGATTGGGTTACCAAATGAGCCACTTTATTGCAGACTCCTGGGCGGTCTGTCCCTACCGCAGTGATTACCAGATGTTGAGTCATTTTATCTCTTCTGCATTGTTATCATTATTAATGAGATAGCTTAGCACAGATAAATTCGCGAAAAATGTCAATCAGTTCGAAAAAATTTAACTTTTGATTGTTATTTGTACAAATAGCAAGTGGTTAGTTTTATGGTCAGTCGTACTCTGCCGAAGTCAGAAAACACCGTGTAAGTGGTCAAATTAGTAGCATGGGTGATGAAGCTACAACATCTGATAATTATTCACCTATTTAAGACATTTAAGCGAGATTATTCCCTTGTGTTTTTGTAGCGCCTTACATACCATGCTGAGAGTAACAAATTAAGGGAGAAAGACATGTTTTCAGGAAGTATCGTAGCACTTATCACACCGTTTAATCTTGATGGCGAAGTAGACTACGTAAGCCTCAAGAAATTGGTGGATTACCATGTAGAAGCCGGTACAGATGGAATTGTTGCGGTCGGTACTACAGGTGAGTCTGCCACGTTGACGGTAGAAGAACATGTCAAAGTAGTAGTGAAAACGGTTGAGTTTGCAGATGGTCGTATCCCTGTTATTGCGGGTACTGGCGCGAATGCCACTCATGAATCGGTCACGTTTAGCCGATTGCTAAACAACTCTGGTATAGCGGGTTGTTTAAGTGTCACCCCATACTACAACAAACCGACTCAAGAAGGTTTGTTCCAACACTACAAAGCCATCGCTGAAGAGAGCGATGTTCCGCAGATCTTGTATAACGTACCTGGTCGTACCGCGGTAGACCTATTCCCAGAGACAGTGGCAAGACTTTCTGAGATCGAAAGTATTGTTGCACTCAAAGATGCGACGGGCGATCTCAGCAGAATTGCAAAACATCGTGAACTTTGTGGCGAAGATTTTATCTTACTAAGTGGTGATGACTCTACGGGGCTCGATTTTGTTAAAGCGGGCGGCCAAGGTGTTATCTCTGTAACTAATAATATCGCTGCAAAAGACATGGCGGATATGATGAAGTTAGCTCTAGAAGGTAACTTTGACGAAGCCGCAGTGATCAATGAGCGTCTTATGACGCTACACAAAAACTTATTTGTTGAATCTAGTCCGATTCCAGTTAAATGGGCAGCACATAAAATGGGCTTAATTGCTCACGGTGGCCTTAGACTGCCGCTGACCGAGTTGTCAGACAGTGCTCGTCCCGTTGTGGCTAAGTCAATGACAGAAGCCTGTATTTACTAAGATAGCGACTGTGTCGGGGCAACTCGGCAAAGATGTACTCAGGAGTATCAATGAAACTTGCACCCCAGCTAGTGGTTAGCTCACTGGCTGTTTTCGTTTTATCGGCTTGTTCAGGAGACGCGTCGCAGCGTCGACAAGCGAAAGATGATTTTGAATATCTAAACACACCGCGTATGCAGGAGTGGAGCACAATAGATGGCTCCCAGCCTCAGTTTTATCCTAATTTCCAAATTCCGTCAGGGGATTTCCAAGGTGGCATAGGTGCAGAGGTCGATATTCGACCACCTCAACAAGTACTGGAGTTAATTCCTGGTGCTCGTGCTGAAAAGAGCAATGGTGAAGTAACACTGTGGCTTTTGCGCGAACAAGAATTGGCAAAAGTTTGGAGCACAGCTCAGACCATGTTGCGGGAAAATAGCATTTCTATCCGCGAAGAGAGCCCTAACCGTATAGAAACAGGTTGGGTTGGCTGGCGTTCTGAAGATGAAGACGGTGAGATTGGCAGTCGCTATGAGATCACTAAAGTCGAAGCGAATAATCGCTATGGCTTTAAAATATCTCTAATCGATTGGCGTGAAGGTGGGCGTGACAAGCCAGTAACTTACACCAATAAAGAGCGTTACAACGCTTTGATGACTAACTTGGTTACTGCGCGCTATGACTTAGATCTGCGTTTAGAAGCCGAGCGAAAAGCACAAGAGTTGGTGAAACAGATCCCAATTACTATGGGCAGCGATAGAAGCGGCTTACCTGTTATCATTGCTCGCACTCCATACAATGTGCTTTGGCAACGTCTGCCAACATTGTTACCAGCGCTTGGTTTTGCTCTAGAAGAGAGAAACCAATCACAAGGTACAGTAAAAGCGAAATACGCTTCTCCAGACGATGAATTCTGGGAAGAGGTTGGCGTTAAGCGATTGAGCTAAGCTCTGGTACGTATACCTTCCTGTTTGGTGATTTGGGTAACCGTACCTCAATCAACATTACTGATGCAGCAGGCAAACCAGTGGAAGAGTCGTTGCTGAAAGATATGGTTCCAGTATTGTCCGCGTTGGCAAATAAAGAGTAATAGCTGGGATACAAGCTCCAATAAGCAAAAAGCCGCCAGATTACTGGCGGCTTTTTTACATCTAAAACGGCTCTACAGAACCATTGCGGCAATCCAGCCAAAGACGATTAATGGGATGTTGTAGTGGATAAAGGTTGGAACTACGGTTTCCCAGATGTGCTCGTGTTGACCGTCGGCATTGAGACCTGACGTTGGACCCAACGTGGAGTCTGACGCAGGGGAGCCAGCATCGCCCAGCGCGGCAGCGGTACCAACAAGGGCGATGGTTGCCATTGGAGAGAAGCCAAAGGCCGCAGCCAGTGGAACGTAAATCGTGGCGATGATTGGGATAGTAGAGAAAGATGAGCCAATACCCATAGTCACCAATAAGCCAACGATTAGCATGAGTAAAGCAGCAAGGGGCTTGTTGTCACCAATAGAGATAGATAGCGATTCAACTAACGTTTCTACACCACCTGTTTGCTTCATCACTGCGGCAAAGCCTGCGGCCGAAATCATGATAAAGCCAATCATTGCCATCATGTGTACACCTTTTGTGAACACGTCATGGGTTTCTTTCCAAGCGATTACTCCGCCAAACGTAAAGACCATAAAGCCAGCAAGACCGCCAACAATCATCGAACCAGTGGCTAGCTGAACCGCCAATGCAACCACAATACCAGCAGCGGCAACCAAGATGTTTTTCTTGTTGATGCTAGACGGGTTTTCTTCAACGTGGGTAAGTTCTGTCTCTTTGTACTCGCGTGGTTTTCTGTAGGTGAAGAGAATCGCAGTGGCTAAGCCAAAGATCATTCCCGCAGCTGGGAGTATCATTGCGGTAGGAACTTGGCTAGCGACAACATTGTCTAGACCGTTGTCGTGCAGGTTCTTAAGCAGGATGTTGTTTAAGAAGATACCGCCAAAACCGATGGGTAGAACCATATATGGTGTGATCAAACCGAAGGTAAGAACACACGCTACCATGCGGCGGTCAAGGTTCAGTTTAGCGAAAACCCCCAATAAAGGTGGGATCAGAATAGGGATAAAAGCGATGTGTACAGGAATGACGTTCTGAGATGACATAGTGACTAAAATTAGCGCGACCAATACCGCGTATTTCATGCCAGTTGTCGCCGTTTGGCTATCTTTGCCGTGAATGCGCTTGATAACAGATTGGGCTAGCAGATCTGTTATCCCGGAACGAGAGATTGCAACGGCGAATGTACCAAGCATTGCATAACTTAGCGCTATTGTGGCGCCGCCACCTAGACCGCTTTCAAAAGCGGAAACCGCCTCATTTAAACTCATGCCGGAAACTAGACCACCAATGATGGCGCTGAATGTAAGGGCAACGACCACATTCACACGCATCAGAGCCAGTACCAGCATGATACATACAGAAATGACTACAGGATTCATAACTTACTCGTTAGTTGTGTTTACTTATATCCAACGAAAATCGAAGCGCTTAAGTAAAAAGTGGTTATTTAGCCAATCATTTCACTGCAAAAAATAGTGAATCGACGGTTTTAAAAAGCAATCGACTTGAGCGATGTTCGTTTCGTTGGGATTGTTATTACTGTTCTTCTGGAACCAGCGGCCAGCCGCCTAGGGCTTTCCACTTGTTAACAATGCCACAGAACAGTTCTGCCGTTTTTTGTGTGTCATATAAGGCAGAGTGGGCTTCTTTATTGTCGAATTCCATCCCAGCAGTTTTACAGGCTTTGGCAAGAACGGTTTGCCCATAGGCCAGTCCACTTAATGTCGCGGTATCAAAGGTTGCAAAGGGATGAAACGGGACTCGTTTTAACTTGCTGCGCTCACTTGCCGCCATAACAAAGCTGTGATCAAATGTCGCATTGTGAGCGACCATGATAGCTCGACTACAATCAGCGGCTTTTTGCTCTTTGCGAACAAGCTTATAGATCTCTTTGAGTGCTTCAGATTCGGTGACTGCGCCGCGCAGTGGGCTAAATGGGTCGCGAATACCGTTAAATTCAAGAGCTTCTGGCTCCAAATTTGCACCTTCAAAGGGTTCAACATGAAAGTGAATCGTTGAAGCAGGATGCAGGTTGCCTTCGTCGTCCATGCCTAAGGTAACGGCACAGATTTCTAAAAGGGCATCTGTTTTAGCGTTGAAACCAGCAGTTTCTACATCAATTACTACTGGAAAATAGCCGCGAAAACGTTTTTTTAACGTCAAAGCTTCGTTTTCTACTGTCATGTTGTCTAAATCTAGTGAGTTAAGGCCACATTATTGCAGATTATGAATAGGAGAAAAACTCTTTACCCAAATTAAAGCAGACATATTTCCCAGCTTCTGGCTAACTTTTTGCATACGCTAATAACGACTGAGGTTTGCGGCAAAAAAACGCCGTGCCAAGTGATACTAAACGAGATGAGTATTGATGAAGAATAAGTTTGCCACTATTGCCACATTAGTTAGCATTACCGTGTCCATGCCTTCGCTGGCGATGGAGAAACGCTATGTTGCTACACCAAATCAATCCACGTGGCAGATGGTTTCGAATACGCCGTTAGAGTGTCGTTTAGTACACCCAATACCCAACTTCGGCGATGCTGTTTTTTCTTCAGCGGCAAGCAAAAAAATCAACTTGGATTTCGAACTCAAAATGCGTCGCCCGATGGGGGCAACCCGAGACGTCAGTCTGGTTTCTCAACCACCGAGTTGGCGGCCTGGTGATTCTGCGGACCGAATGACCAACCTAAGGTTTTTTCAACAGTTTGATGGTTACGTCGGAGGTCAGACTGCGTGGAATATTTTAAGTGAATTGGAAAAAGGTCGGTACCCAACATTCAGCTACCAAGAGTGGCAAGATAGAGATCAGCGCATCGAGATTGCACTGTCGTCGGTGCTGTTCCAACCCCAGTACAACGTTTTTAGCGATTGTATTGCCAACTTACTGCCTTACAGCTTTGAAGATATCGCCTTTACCATACTGCATTACGACCGCAGCAGTGTAGAGTTAAACAAGGCGTCCCAAAAGCGTTTGGCTCAGATTGCCGAATACATCAAACACAATCAAGATATCGACTTGGTGCTGGTCTCTACCTATACCGATGCAGAAGACAGCAAAAGCGCTAGCCAAAGCTTATCGGAGCAGAGAGCAGAAGTATTGAGAAAGTATTTCCAATCGTTAGGGCTACCTGAAGACAGAATTCAAGTACAAGGCTTTGGTCGAAGACGTCCTATCGATGACAATGCTTCTCCGATAGGTAAGGATCGAAATCGACGCGTAGTGATTTCTTTAGGTCGGACTCAAATCTAAAAAAAACGCCAGCATAAGCTGGCGTTTTTCTTTCTTGTTCTGAACTAGTTCAGTTTAAACTTGGCAATCATATTGCAGTTTGTCGCGGTGTCAATGTCTTGAACCATACGAGCGATCTTTGGATTTGGATGACGCTTCATAAATTCAAGAAGTGCCTTTTTACAACAACCCATAGAGTCAACAAAAGCTTCACAAGTGGTATTTGGACATTGTGGAACTAATGTGAGTACGCGCTCAGAAGCGAGTTTTAAATACTTGAGCTCGTATTGGGTGTCGCCAACGCTTCGCCAGAAAGAGGCGAGGTTATGGCATGAAATCACAGAGATCATCAAACGATCGTCAACCGTGTGTTCTTCAGAATCACCGATGCGCTCACTTAACGTAAGAGCTTGTTGGTAGTGAAGAATACTGCGTAAATGATCGTCTTCTTTAAGGGCGATATCAGCCAGTATTGTATGTTTCTCCCACTCAGCAATGCCCATGGCGTAAAGTCTCCTAGATAGCAATTACTCGCAAGAGTAAATGATAATAATTATCGTGTAAAGTTAAAAATATGGGACGACAATCGCCATCCCATATTTTATGTAACTTAATGAAAGCTGTATTGGTACTTTTTGAGAGTGATTTAGCCTTCTAGCCCAGCAGAAGCGTGCTTATTTTGAATCAGCTCAATCATATATCCATTGGGATCTTTGACGAAAGCGATATGAGTGGTGCCGCCTTTCACAGGGCCCGGTTCACGAGTCACGTTCCCGCCTGCTTGCTTGATGGCGTCGCAGGTTGAGTAGATGTCGTCAACACCAATTGCGATATGCCCAAATGCACTACCTAGGTCGTAATCGCTAACTCCCCAGTTATACGTGAGCTCGATAACCGCACCTTGAGATTCATCGCCGTAGCCAAGAAACGCAAGTGTGTATTTGTACTCGGTATTCTCGTTGGTCCTCAATAATTTCATACCCATAACCTGAGTATAAAACTCGATAGATTTATCTAAATCTCCCACACGGAGCATAGTGTGTAGAATACGTCCATTTGACATAGTTGACTCCAAGGTTATTGTTTTAGTTGATTAAATCATCTCTCAATGTCAGTAGACGAATATGAGCCGACAATCTAATATTTTATACCTGATTCCCGTGAAGCGCGGTTGAGTCTAAAAAGTTCTTTTTCTTTTTGAGTTGTTTTCTCTTTTCTTTCTCTTTAATCGCTTCTTTGATAAAGCTTTTACGGCCGTATCGGCTGGTGATAATACAGTTGTCTATATCGAAGCCTCTGGCAGGACAATACTCTCTTCCGTAGTAAATGATTTGAAGGTGGAGTTGATTCCACTTCTCTTTAGGGAATAGTCGTTTTCCATCTCGCTCTGTTTGCTCAACACTTTTCCCGTTAGAAAGGCCCCAGCGATACATTAGGCGATGAATATGCGTATCAACAGGGAAGGCTGGGACGTCGAATGCTTGAGCCATTACCACAGAAGCTGTTTTATGGCCAACACCGGGCATGGCCTCTAAGGCTTCAAAATCTTTAGGAACTTCACCGCCATGCTGCTTAATAATCATGTCGGATAGGTGCCAAATACCTTTTGATTTCATGGGTGATAAACCACAAGGTTTAATGATTTCCTTTATTTCTTCGATGGTGAGTTTCACCATGTCATAAGGGTTATCAGCGCGAGCAAATAGCTTAGGTGTGATCTGGTTTACGCGCTCATCGGTGCATTGCGCCGAAAGCAATACAGCAATCAATAGAGTGTACGGGTCTTTGTGATCAAGTGGGATAGGGGCTTCTGGGTAGTATTCATCAAGTATTTCGATAATCGCTTGGACTTTTTCTTGTTTGGTTATGCTTGTACTCATGCTATACACCTTGAGAAGTTTTATTCTGCCACCCGAAAACACGTCGAGCTTGTGTGGCGCTGTCTTTGACTAAGTGAGGCTGCATCTGGTCGTTTGATTAAAGGACTTTGGCACCCTTCGATTTTATATTGTTATTGATTGGTCACTCTTGCCCTTTCTATAGAAGGCTTTTTCTCTTTTGGTTGACGGAGTTGCATCTGCTTATCGATCACGTTTTTAGCTGCGATCATCAGGCCGACACCAATAAACGCACCCGGTGGAAGTAGTGCAAGTAAAAAGCTACTCTCGACCTCAAAGACTTGAATTCGTAGTGCTGTCGCCCAGTCGCCTAGTAATAGATCCGCGCCGTCAAATAGAGTGCCATTGCCAATGATTTCTCTCATTGCTCCCAAAACCACTAAAACGGCCGACATGCCAATACCCATCCAGAAGCCATCTTGTGCCGAAGGCAGTACATCATTCTTTGAAGCAAATGCTTCTGCGCGACCGATGATAATACAGTTAGTCACAATCAATGGGATAAAGATCCCGAGTGAAAGATAAAGGCCGTATGCATATGCGTTCATTAGCAGTTGAACACAGGTTACCAAAGAGGCGATGATCATTACAAATACTGGGATGCGCACTTCTTTGGGCACGTAATCTCGCACTAGAGAAACCGTTACGTTAGAACCAACCATTACGAGCAAGGTCGCAATACCGAGGCCTAGAGCGTTAGTAACCGTTGACGATACCGCGAGCAATGGGCACAAGCCAAGTAGCTGTACTAGGGCTGGGTTGTTGTCCCACAATCCATTTTTAATCAATGTTTTATGATCACTCATCGCTTCCCCCACAGTTTCTCGGTTGTGTCAGTATAGTATCGATATCTCTATTCACTAAAAGAGCAGAGTTCTTAACGGCCTTTACAACAGCTCTAGGTGTAATGGTTGCTCCAGTAAACTGATCGAATTGCCCGCCATCTTTGCGGACATTCCAATCGGCTAGGTTTTCTTCACTGACCCGTTTTCCCGCAAAGGTGAGGATCCAGTCACTTACTCTTAAGTCTATTTTATCACCTAGTCCAGGAGTCTCTTTGTGCGCCAATACCCGAGTTCCGGTAATTGTCCCGTCTAGGGTTAGCCCGACGATAAGCTTGATAGTACCGTTGTAACCATCTGGGGCGATCGATTCGATAGCCAAAGCTGTGGGCTGACCATCTTTGGTTGCAATATAGGTCGGCATAGGTTCACTGGTGCCCAAAAGCTCATCAGACACCAGAGTACAACTTTTATACAGACGGTTATCATGCATGGAAGGTGCGATTACCTGATTAAGTACAGATAGCAATTGTGCTTGCTCTTGTTCTTGAATCGTATCTTTGGTTAAAAAGTTTGTAAAAGCGACTAAGCCAGTGGAAGCACATGCAAACAAAGCGAGCGTCGCGCCGTTCTTTTTAATTGCGTTTAACATTTCGCTCCTCAGTGACCGTAAGTTCTAGGTTTGGTGTAGTAATCGATTAAAGGTACACACATATTCGCTAGCAAAACAGCAAAAGCGACGCCATCGGGGAAGCCTCCCCAACTGCGAATGACAAAAACCATCAGACCGATAAAAGCACCAAAGATAAGTCTACCTTTAACTGTTGTCGAGGCAGAAACTGGGTCGGTTGCAATAAAGAAAGCACCGAGCATCGTCGCTCCAGAAAACAGGTGTAGCAATGGACTTGCGGTCTCTCCCGGTGAGAAGAGTGCAAAAAGTCCACTGACCACTAAAAGTGCAGCAAGCATGCTCGCAGGTATGTACCATTGGATAATGCGAAGTTTAATTAACAATAATCCGCCAACCAGATAGGCGAGGTTCACCACTCCCCACCCTATACCGGCGAAGGCTCCAAATTGCGGTTGAGTTAAAATTTCAGAGCTGGTATACCCTGCGCGTAAAGCTGTTTTAAATTCATCAAGTGGCGTTGCCATAGTAATGCCATCTATACCTGAACGTACCTGTTGTAGGGATAGACCGTCAATATTGTAACCACCAAAAATTAACGCAAATGAATCTGCCATCGTTACGGGGGCTGCTTGTAAATCGATGGGTGCCATCCAACTGGTCATTTGGACTGGAAAAGAGATAAGCAGTACAACATAAGCAGCCATAGCAGGATTAAACAGGTTTTGCCCTAAGCCACCATATAAATGTTTGGCTATTACGATAGCGAAAAACATACCTATCACTATCATCCACCACGGAGAAAGAGGAGGTATAGCAACCGCCAATAACCAAGCGGTGACCATAGCGCTGTGGTCTTTAAGAGCGAGGGTAGGTTTTCGACCACGCAGTAACATAACACCCGCCTCAAAAGACCAAGCGAGGATCACTGCTAGAAATAGCTGAATTATCGTGCCAAGTCCAAAATAATAACTTTGAGCAACTAGACCGGGCATAGCGCAAACCATTACCCATTTCATTAGGTCAGGTGTGCGCTTCCTGCTATGGGCATGCGGTGAGCTGGCAATAAAAAAGGCCACTACTCTTTCTCCTCAAATTGAGTATCTGCTTGATTTTGTTTGTTCTGAGCCGCTTTACGTGCCTTGGCTCTGGCAATAGCAGCGGCAACGGCCGCTTTTTTCGGATCTTCACTTGCTCAGTAGGCGCAGGCTCTTCAACTGTTTCGCTTTGCTGCTGGGCGGCTTTGCGCGCTTTGGCTCTGGCGACAGCAGCGGCAACGGCATCCTGTTTTGAGTTGCCTGATGTCTTTTGATTGTTATCGGTTTGAGTTGTTTCAGAGGCAGCTGATTGGTCAGCCTTACGCGCTTTAGCCCTTGCAACAGCAGCGGCAACAGCGGCCTTTTTATCTTCCTTGGACTCGGGTTGTTGATCAGTTTTAGCGGCTTTCTTTTCTCTCGCGAGTCGCTTTCTTTCTTCGCGAAGTTTGGCCATTTCACTGTTGTCTGGCGTTTCTTGACCAGCTTTTGCGGCAGCCGCTTGTTTCGCTTTCGCTTTTGCAATCGCGGCTGCAACAGCGGGTTTGACTTCACTGCTTGCTGGCTCTGATTGTGCTTTTTGAGCTTTGACGCGGGCAATTGCCGCTGCGATGGCATCATCACCACCTGAGTCTTTCATCTCTTTGCGTCGGTTATCTGCCGCTTTTTTGAATCGATTCTCTCTTTCTGACTTATCGCGTTCTAGTCTTGCTTTCTTCTCTTCAAATCGAATCTTTGCTCGCTCAGCAGCTAACGCTTCTTCGGTCCGAGTTCTTATCTCTGCTTTCGCTTGACGATAGTATTGAACAAGCGGGATCTCACTTGGACATACGTATGCACAAGCACCACATTCAATACAATCTTTGAGGTTCAACTCCTCACATTTATCGTACTCTTGCGCTTTAGCATGCCATTGCAACTGTTGGGGCAGTAGCGACGCTGGACAAACTGCTGCACATTCACCACATCTTATACAGGCCATTTCGCTATCGGAAGAGGCTATTTCATTGCGACTTGGCGCTAAGATACAGTTGGCTGTTTTTGTGATAGGAACTTGTGCGTGAGGTATAGTAAAGCCCATCATAGGACCACCCATAATCAAGCGCTGCAGTTTTTTATCGGCTTGGTAGCCAAACTCGTTCAACAGGTCTTGTACTGGTGTTCCAACCAGAGTCCATACGTTTTGGGGCTTGTGGAAAGAGTTACCTGTTAGAGTCACTATGCGTTGAATGAGAGGTTCACCATCTATTACCGCGCGTTTGATTGCGTGTAACGAACCCACGTTTTGAACAAGTAGACCGATATCTGCTGGAATACCATTTTTAGGCACTTCTTTGTTCGTCAGTACCTTGATTAACTGTTTTTCGCCACCGCTCGGATATTTAGTAGGGATAACTCGAATTACAATGTTTTTGTGCTCGGCAGCTTTGTCTAACGCTGCAATCGCTTCTGGCTTGTTATCCTCTATACCAATAACGGTGAGCTGAGGTTTGAGAATATGTTCAACTATCTCTATGCCTTGAATAATCTCTTCAGCATAGTCACGCATCAATACATCATCAGCAGTGATATAAGGTTCACATTCAGCGGCATTGACAATCAAAATCTCGGTGCGGGCAAGGCCTGTCTGGATTTTTTTTGCCGTAGGGAAACCCGCTCCCCCCATTCCTGAGATGCCAGCTTGGCGAATCACCTCTATCAACTCTTCGGGAGAAGACTGGGTGAAATCTTTTATAGTTTTTCGTTCTACCCAAGTGTCTTGGCCATCGGGTTCAATCACAATACACATTTCAGTTAATCCTGAAGGGTGTGCCGTTGTTCTTGGCTCAACCGCGATAACCTTTCCCGATGTTGGGGCGTGAACTGGCAGGGTAAAACTAGTATCGTACTTGGTTAGAGCTTGTCCTTTGAGCACGTGCTCGCCAGTCTCTACCGTGAGCATGCCCGGTTTACCAATGTGTTGTTTAATGGGTAAAACGATTTGCTTTGGAACGGAAGCCGTCGCGATACCAAACTTAGTTGATTGGTGCTTGTTTTCAGGCGGATGGATGCCTCCAGGGAAGTCCCAGAGTGCGCCATTTTTGATTTGTTCGATTAGTGGCAACATACCAGTCCTCAATTCACGCTATTCTGCTTAGCAGCAGTATCGGTAATATCAACAACGGGAATAGCGTTCATTTGCCACTTCCAGCTAGCTGTGGTTTCTTCCACTGGGATCATTTCTATACAGTCTGTCGGGCAAGGGGCAACACATAAGTCGCAACCAGTACATTCATCTTTGATAACCGTGTGTAGTGCTTTGGTTCCGCCAACAATGGCGTCAACAGGACAAGCTTGTATGCATTTAGTACATCCGATACACATGTCTTCGTGGATAAATGCTACGGTCTTTACATTGCTGTCAAGATCGTGAGCAGATTCTGTCGCTTCTACACCCATTAGGTCTGCGAGTTTTTCAATCGTTGCTTGTCCTCCAGGGGGGCACTTATTGATCTCGTCACCGTTGGCAATCGCCTCGGCATAAGGGCGACAGCGGGATAACCACACTGACCACATTGAGTTTGCGGAAGAATGCTATCAATTTGCTCAACGATAGGGTCGCCTTCGACTTTAAATCGAATCGATGCAAAGCCTAATACTGCCCCAAAGATCGCGGCTAAGGCAGCTAGGGCGAGGATTGCTATTAAAATGGCACTCATGGTTACTTCACCAATCCAGTAAAGCCCATAAAGGCGAGTGACATTAGGCCTGCGGTGATCATTGCAATAGATGCGCCTTTAAATGGAGCCGGTACATCCGCAGCAGCAATTCTTTCACGCATTGAAGCGAACAAGATCAAAACCATTGAGAAACCCACAGCGGCACCAAACCCATAGACAATGGACTCGATAAAGTTGTGATTTTCATTAATGTTCAAAAGAGCCACACCAAGTACAGCGCAGTTGGTTGTGATCAATGGCAGGAATATGCCCAATAGGCGATATAGTGTCGGACTGGTTTTGTGGACTACCATTTCAGTAAACTGAACGACTACTGCAATAACCAATATAAAACTCATGGTACGCAGGTAGCCCAGACCCAATGGGGTCAAGATATAGGTTTCAACCAGATAGGCGCTAACGGAGGCTAGCGTTAAGACAAAAGTCGTCGCTAGCCCCATCCCAATTGCAGTTTCCAGTTTTTTGGATACGCCCATAAACGGACATAGGCCCAAGAACTTCACCAGTACAAAGTTGTTAACCAGCACAGTGCCGACCAACAACAAAAAATATTCGGTCATAATTATATATTTTCGATGTTCCGATCCCGATATTATCCAGTTTTGCCGCCTTAATAACAACCAAGGAAAGCTAAGGTTTTATATTCTTGAATAAAAATTATACGTAAGGGTTCCACATAAAGGGTAGTCAAGATAAGAATTTCGAAGATGAACTAACCTCAGAGAGGGAGAAGAGGGTATGCGCGGAGATTTTGTTCATTGTTTAAGACTAGGATTATACTAATTTTTGAAGCAATGAAAGGCTCCGCGCGAGTAGATGCCATTTCAATTATTTAACTCTGATTAAACTGCCTGAATCTGAGTGGTTGAAAGGCTTACCGTAGACATGTAATGCGGTAGTTTGTGAGTACTTCAAACGGTCTGTTTCACTTAAATCTAAAGTCATAGTGAAATCGATAGTTGTATCGTGTTGCGTCATGTATTTGCTTTCAGCAATTCCTCGTTTCTGAGTTTTAAACTCGATCACTTCTCCAGCTTTTCCTTCCGCTACAACACAAACCGCTCTGGGAATACAGTACGAGTTATAAACCAGTTGGTTTTCTTTATCGTATATTAGGTATCCTCGCTGGTCATGAAACTTAGCATCATCGCGCTTTCGAAACACTTCTTGCTCGTAGTACAGCGCTACAAGATATTGGTCGCTCGCATTTTTTGCGTCGGCAGCAGGTTTGAAAGTGATAGTTTCATAATAAGGTTCGACGGCGATACCACCTTTTCCTATTTCTGTCCCTGCTTGGCCCGGAGCAACATCTACCCCTCCAGTCTGATCTGATTTCCAGTTACCGACTAGCTTGGCGAGTGGGCCAAAATCTAATCCGTTGATTATTGTTGAATCTTGTGCCGTTGCATATGGGCTTGTTAAGAGGAGAATTAAACATATAACATTTTTCATTTGGCTTCCTTTTGTGGATTGAGCCAGAAAATCTTGATGATAATTTGATTATTAATTAATGATTGGGATCAAATTTGATCTTAAAAAAAAGGTGTTAGTGGGTGGAGTCATTGTCTTTGGGACCCCTTTGGTACTGAGGTCTTGAAACCAGTTTGCACGAGTAGCAAAAATTGGAAGAGGTGTCTTAGGCAGTTTCCGACAAATTGTATGCCTAAAAGATATTGAAGAGGAGCGAGATGAGAAGCTTTACCTAAAATTGGTTAAAATTTCTGATGTGCCAAAACGAGAAAAGCCCAGTCTTGCGACTGAGCTTTTTGAATTTGGCTCCCCCTGCGGGACTCGAACCTGCGACATACGGATTAACAGTCCGCCGTTCTACCAACTGAACTAAGGGGGAATTGCTTTAAGCGGAGCGAATCTTATCGACAGGCTTATTACTTGTCAACAATTTAACAGCGATAATTTTAGATATTTTTTAAAGAAAAATGCTTTACTTTTTTCTAGCCCTTGGCGCTTCTGGGCTAGTTTTACTTATCCACCAAAATTGTGGATAAGTGTGTTAATTAAACTTGAGCAAAGTGAATAAGTAAAACATGAACAAATATCACACATATAGGGTGTTGTGTTTAACATGTTGTTATTCATAAAGAAATGCTATGTAATCTACAGCGTTTTGCGTTTAGGCGGAAAATAAAAAAGGTGAGATAAATGGGAAATAGAGCAAAAAATGTGAATAAGATGTGATTAGTTTTTTGCTGTTTTTAAGGATGGTTTCCTCAGGTGGGCAAGTACTATAACAAGATAGAAAGCAGGGATCTACCTCAATCGACAATATAAATGAAAAAACAGAGATTAATTTCTATTAGAAAGTTGTTTCTGTATATATATACAGGCACAATAAAGTGTTTTAGCAGCAACCGCAGAGGAAAATATGAGTAAAGTCTTTGATCTCGTTTCCGACTACCAACCGTCAGGTGATCAGCCAACGGCCATTCAGCAGTTATTAGATGGTTTAGACTCCGGTCTGGCTCATCAAACACTACTGGGTGTTACGGGGTCGGGGAAAACCTTTACTTTAGCTAACGTTATTGCCCAAGCCCAACGGCCTGCGATATTGCTTGCTCCAAACAAGACCTTGGCCGCACAGCTCTATGGTGAAATGAAGGCTTTCTTCCCAAATAATGCCGTTGAATATTTTGTCTCTTATTACGACTATTATCAGCCAGAAGCTTACGTACCGACCACTGATACCTTTATCGAAAAAGACGCGTCGGTGAACGCTCATATCGAGCAAATGAGGTTGTCTGCAACAAAAGCATTGCTTGAAAGAAAAGACGCTATCATCGTTGCCTCTGTTTCGGCTATTTATGGTTTGGGCGACCCTCAGTCCTACTTGCAAATGATGCTTCATATCCGTCGCGGTGATGTGATGGATCAAAGAGATATTCTTCGTCGATTGGCAGAACTTCAATACAGTCGCAATGATGTGGCCTTTGAACGCGGTCAATTCAGGGTTCGAGGAGAAGTGATTGATATCTTCCCTGCTGAATCTGATCAGGAAGCGGTGCGCATTGAGATGTTTGATGACGAAATCGACTGCATTAGCATCTTTGACCCATTGACTGGTGCCGTTTCACAGCGCGATGTTCCCAGATACACGGTTTATCCTAAAACGCACTATGTCACGCCAAGAGAGCGAATTTTAGAGGCGGTGGATTCCATCAAAGAAGAGTTGGCTTCTCGACAAAAGCACTTGCTAGATAACAACAAGCTTTTGGAAGAACAGCGCATTAGCCAGCGGACACAGTTCGATATTGAAATGATGAACGAACTCGGGTTCTGCTCGGGTATTGAAAACTACTCTAGATACCTCAGTGGTAGAGGCGAAGGTGAGCCGCCTCCGACTCTATTCGATTATTTACCTCATGACGGACTGCTAATCATCGATGAGTCTCATGTTACCGTTCCTCAAATAGGCGCTATGTATAAAGGGGATCGCTCCAGAAAAGAGACACTTGTGGAGTTTGGTTTTCGGTTGCCATCAGCTTTAGACAATAGACCTCTTAAGTTTGATGAGTTTGAATCCCTTGCACCTCAAACCATTTTTGTCTCTGCGACGCCGGGGAACTACGAGTTAGAAAAGTCAGATGGAGACATCGCAGATCAGGTAGTAAGACCGACAGGGTTGCTGGATCCGGAGTTGGAGGTTAGGCCGGTAGCGACTCAGGTAGATGATTTACTGTCTGAGATACGAATCCGTAGTGACAAAGACGAGCGAGTCTTAGTTACGACCTTAACTAAACGCATGGCTGAAGATTTAACTGAGTATCTTACTGAGCACGACGTTAAGGTGCGCTACCTTCACTCTGATATTGATACCGTTGAACGTGTAGAAATCATTAGAGATTTGCGTTTGGGTGAGTTTGACGTGCTGGTGGGTATTAACTTGCTTCGAGAAGGTTTAGATATGCCCGAAGTCTCACTGGTGGCAATTCTAGATGCAGATAAGGAAGGTTTCCTGCGCTCTGAACGTTCGCTGATCCAGACTATAGGCCGCGCAGCTCGAAACGTGTGTGGTAAAGCTATTCTCTATGCTGATCGAATCACTGGCTCTATGAAAAGAGCAATGGATGAGACCAACCGACGCAGAGCGAAACAGGAAGAGTACAACGAGGAAAAAGGTATTGTTCCACAGGCACTTAAACGCAACGTGAAAGATATTATGGAGCTTGGTGATATAGCTAAATCCAAAAAGTCGAGAACGTCAAAACAAGTGCCGCTATCGAAAGTTGCCGAGCCTTCTAAAGATTATCAGGTATTTACGCCTCAGGAATTGGAAAAAGAGATCGCTAAACTCGAAGCGCAGATGTATCAGCACGCTCAAGACTTGGAGTTTGAACAAGCTGCGGCGAAGCGCGATGAGATAGAAAAGCTACGAGCGCAATTTATTGCGAATAGCTGACCAGTGTAATTGGTCTAACGTTCAGGCAAAAAAAAGCCAATAACAATTAGTTATTGGCATCTATTTGTGAATACTAAGTTCACTAACAACGTCAGTTGGCTAGGTGACCCCTAAGGGTCACTAGAACACTACGCATAATACGTGCCATAATTTACCCACCCAAAATTGGGGATTTAGCGCCAAATACATAATATTTGCGCTTAGAGTTTGCAAAATGCAATGCGCAATGCAATCATTTATACAAATTGCAAACTTTTTTTGGCTAGGTTATGCAACCAACAACGGACACTCAAAAGAACCGATACTTGTTGATGGTAGAAGATACAGCGTCAGTAGCGGCTTTGTACCGCTCCTACCTGACACCATTGGGTATCGATATCAATATTGTGGGAACTGGACGAGATGCGATTGAAAGTCTATCGCTCCGGGTTCCTGATCTTATTCTCCTCGATCTGCGTTTACCGGATATGACGGGCATGGATGTGCTTCACGCAGTTAAAGAAAAAAAACCTGAAGTGCCGATCATCTTTATGACGGCTCACGGCTCTATAGAAACGGCGGTAGAAGCGATGCGCTATGGCGCGCAGGACTTTATGATTAAGCCTTGTGAAGCTGACCGTCTGAGGGTTACGGTAAACAACGCCTTGCGCAAAGGCCTATTGGATCCCGATGCGGACAGCAAAGGTTACCAAGGCTTTATCGGCAGTAGCTTACCAATGCAGGCGGTGTATCGAACGATTGACTCTGCTGCCTCCAGTAAAGCGAGTATCTTTATCACCGGAGAAAGTGGTACTGGTAAAGAAGTGTGTGCAGAGGCGATTCACGCTGCTAGCAAAAGAGGTGACAAACCTTTTATTGCGATCAACTGTGCTGCCATTCCAAAAGATCTTATCGAGAGTGAACTCTTTGGTCACGTCAAAGGTGCGTTTACCGGAGCGGCAACAGACAGACAAGGAGCTGCCGAGCTTGCTGATGGCGGCACGCTGTTTTTGGATGAGCTCTGTGAAATGGACCTAGATTTACAGACAAAGCTATTGCGGTTTATACAAACGGGTACCTTTCAGAAAGTAGGCTCTTCAAAAATGAAGAGTGTTGATGTTCGATTTGTATGTGCGACTAACCGAGATCCTTGGAAAGAAGTTCAAGAAGGCCGATTTAGAGAAGACTTGTATTACCGACTCTACGTGATCCCTTTGAACTTACCTCCTTTGAGAGAACGAGCGGAAGATGTCATAGAAATTGCATACTCTTTACTCGGCTTCATGTCTAAAGAGGAAGGGAAAGACTTTTCGCGTCTCTCTCCTGAAGTGATAGAAAGGTTTGTTCAATACGAGTGGCCTGGTAATGTGCGTCAACTTCAGAACGTATTGAGAAATGTCGTTGTACTGAACAATGGCAAAGACATCTCCTTGAATATGTTACCGCCACCTCTAAATCAGCCGAGTACCCGATTGGTCAGTGACATGACTAACCACAAAGAACATATTACGGTACATGATATTTTCCCGTTGTGGCTGACTGAGAAGAATGCAATCGAGCAAGCAATTGAAGCTTGTGAAGGCAATATACCCAAAGCAGCAGGCTATTTAGACGTTAGCCCTTCAACGATTTATCGCAAGCTACAAGCTTGGAACGAAAAGGAAGTGCAATAACTCTTATGGAAGTACTAAATCAAGATAAAATTGAACGACTAGCAGCGGAAATAGGCGTTGAAAACGTGCCAGTTTTACTGGACATTTTCCTTGGTGAGTTGACTATGTATATCGACAATCTCAACGGCGATAGCTAGATGACAAAGATCGTTATTTGAAAGAAATTAGCCACGCGTTAAAGAGTAGTGCGGCGAGTTTTGGTGCAGAAGCCTGTGCGCTTTAGCGATTGAAATAGATGCTGTAGGCAAGTCTGGTCAAGCACTTGCTGAAAATGAATACCAGAAGCAAATGCTTGACGTTTTAGGACGCACTCACGCGTCCTATTCGGTGTTAAGCTTGTAAAAGGTCGACAATCGCTTCTTGAAGTTTACTTCTATCGTGTCGCCAATCTCTGTTTGGCGATGCGAGCTCTTTGGTTACACAGTTCCAGTCTGTTAACTCTGGATGAGCTTGGTCACCTAAAACCACATCAATTTTACGCGCTTGGCACGCACGTTCGCACCATTCCAGTTTTTGCTTTAATGACATACGGCCAGCAGGTCCGTACTCCGGTGATAAATTTTCCACAAAAATGAGTTTGGCTTTGAGGTTGTTGGCTATTGCTCTGCCGACTTCGGTAAGAAGCAGCGGTGGCATGATGCTGGTTAAGAAGCTTCCGGGTCCAAGAATGATGGCATCGGCTTGCTCAATGGCTTCAACCGCTTCTGACGTGGCAGGGACTTCTGGGTCCAAATCTAAACGCTGCAGATCTTCATCCATTTCGTCTACACTCGTTTCGCCTGTTACTAAAGCACCGTCGACAGAGAGTGCACTGAGATCAGAAGGGTGCTCTGACATAGGAATAATATTGACTTCTACACCGAGCATTGAGCGGATCAGGTTTGTGGCTTCCAAAGGCCTAACCGATAGATTATCTAAAGCGGTAAGCATTAAGTTACCGAGGTTGTGACCGTCCAGTTCACCTGTGCCTTTAAATCGATATTCGAACATCATTGAACTGATCGAAGGGTCGGTGATCAACTGGTTGATACAGTTTCTCGTATCCCCCCAAGCAATCCCCCCTTGGCAATGCCTGATTCGTCCGGTGGATCCCCCATTATCTGTGGTAGTAACGATACCCGTCGCGTTGTTGCCAAAGTCTTTAAGGGCAGCAAGCATTCGCCCTAAGCCGTGACCACCGCCAATGGCGACCACTTTTTTTGTTGTATAAATTGTCATATAGGCTGTTTTTTTTATTGTACTTGGTCGATGAGAAATTCACTGACCTGTTTCACTTTAAGGTTGGGTATATCAAAAATTTTAGCTTAATGTCTGCCTAACCATCACAGTTAGGGAAAATATGTGCTGCTACAGTAGTAATTAACGTGTGATTGGTTAAGCTTTAACTACTTCTTTGGGGGTAAATATTCCCCTAGAACGTTTTTTTTGATGTACGGGCTAGAATCACACACAATTATTAAGTATTTTATAGCGGTTGATGTACTTCTGATTTTGATAGAAGTGCACAAGGTTTCAGCACTGTTCTAGTAACAGTTGCCATAACTCCGAGCTTCTTGGGCTAAGTCAAACGATAAGCCTAATCAGCCAGTGGCATTAGGCCACAAGGGCGCAATTGGAAATGGTTGCGCCTCCCGTGTTTGGAAAGGTGTTCCGTGGCGCAACAATTCGAAGATAAATTTCATCGCAAGTTTTATTACTTGCGTCTATCAGTTACAGATGTTTGTAACTTCAAATGTACATATTGTTTGCCTGATGGCTATCATCCATCGGGGCAGAAAAACTCGTCTTTTCTTTCCGTACCAGAGATCAAGCGCGTGGTTCGCGCTTTTGCCGATTGTGGAACGTCGAAAGTCCGAATTACGGGTGGCGAGCCGAGTCTTCGCAAAGACTTTCCCGATATCATCCATACGGTAGCGTCTACCCAAGGTATCCAAAAGGTGGCGACCACAACCAATGGTTATCGCATGGATAAGCAAGTTGGCTTGTGGCGCGATGCTGGGCTTACTCACATCAACGTGAGTGTGGATAGTTTAGACCCCAGAATGTTTTATCAGATCACCGGTGAAAATAAGTTTCAGCAGGTGATGAAAGGTATCGATCGAGCTTTTGAAGTGGGCTTTGAGCAAGTGAAAGTCAACGTGGTGTTAATGAAGGGTTTAAACCACACTGAGTTGCCATCCTTTATTCATTGGATCAAAGAACGCCCGATTCAACTTCGATTTATTGAGTTAATGCAAACGGGTGAGATGGACCAACTGTTCAACGAGCGGCACGTTTCAGGGACTGCAATCCGCAACCAGTTGATGGCGGACGGTTGGCTATTGAGACCTAAAGCAAAGAATGATGGTCCTGCGCAGGTCTTTTTCCACCCAGATTACAAGGGTGAAATAGGGCTTATCATGCCGTATGAGAAAGATTTCTGCCAAAGTTGCAACCGATTAAGAGTGTCGGCGAAGGGTAAGCTTCACCTTTGCCTCTTTGGAGATCAGGGAATTGAACTGAGAGATTTACTGCAAGATGACATTCAAGAAACGCAGTTAATCCATCGTATTCAAACCGAACTACAGTCCAAGTCCGTTAGCCACTTTCTACATGAAGGCAATACGGGTATTACGCCTCATTTGGCGTCAATTGGCGGTTAACTATTAAATTTGCCCGTGAAGGCAAAATAACAACAAAACTACAGGTGAAATAATGGGTCACGCAGAAAGCAAATTTCAAGCGGCGAATATTGCTGTACTAACTGTTTCTGACACGAGAACAGAAGAAAATGATACATCTGGCGGATATTTAGTAGAGCAAGCAAAAGAAGCAGGTCACAAGGTGGTCGATAAGAAAATTGTTATCGATGATATGTATAAAATTCGCGCTATTGTCTCTCAGTGGATTGCTGACGAAGACGTTCAAGCCGTTATGATCACCGGCGGGACAGGGTTCACCTCTAGAGACAGTACCCCAGAAGCACTTAAACCACTATTTGATAAAGAAGTAGAAGGGTTTGGCGAGCTATTCCGCATGGTTTCTTATGAAGAAATTGGGACATCCACTATTCAATCAAGAGCGGTAGCTGCTTTGCCAATCATACGGTGATTTTTGCTATGCCAGGTTCGACAGGTGCTTGTCGCACGGGTTGGACAAAAATCATTAAGCAGCAAATGGATGCGAGTCATCGTCCTTGCAACTTTATGCCTCACCTAAGTGTATAAGGGACCGCAATGTCTCAACTTACTCATATTAACTCAAATGGAGATGCGAACATGGTCGACGTCTCCGCAAAGGCTGATACTGTTCGCGAAGCAAGAGCAGAGGCATTTGTTAACATGAATGCGGAAACACTGGCCCTGATTATGTCTGGCGACCATCACAAAGGGGATGTGTTTGCCACTGCGCGAATCGCTGGTATTCAAGCGGCAAAGAAAACGTGGGACTTGATCCCACTTTGTCATCCACTGTTGCTTAGTAAAGTGGAAGTGAACTTGCAAGCATTACCGGATGATAATGCCGTTCGCATCGAGTCTGTTTGCAAGCTAGCCGGAAAAACAGGGGTGGAAATGGAAGCTTTGACAGCGGCCTCTGTCGCTGCATTGACCATTTACGACATGTGTAAGGCAGTACAAAAAGACATAGTGATTAGTCAAGTTCGCCTATTAGAAAAAGTAGGTGGAAAGTCAGGCCATTTTAAGGTGAACTCATGATAAAAGTTCTGTTTTTCGCTCAAACCAGAGAGCTAGTTGGCCAAGATCAAGTTGAACTGGATGGCGATTATCAAACGGTAGAATCGATTCGAGCTGAGTTGTCGCAACGGTCAGGCAAGTGGGATATGGCGTTAGAAACGGGCAAGCTACTTGTCGCGGTTAACCAAACCATCGTTCCATTGGACCACCCTGTAAAATCGGGTGATGAAGTGGCATTTTTCCCTCCAGTAACTGGAGGATAAATGGCGATTTCCATTTCTGTTCAATCAGATGACTTTGATATTAATGCCTTGTATCAAACTCTATCTTCTGGAACTGACGCGGGTGCGGTTGTTACCTTTGTCGGCAAGGTTAGAGATATGAATCTCGGAGACAATGTCACGGGATTAAGCTTGGAACACTATCCGGGAATGACGGAAAAAGCACTGCAAGAAATCGTGGACTCTGCGGTATTGCGATGGCCGCTGTTACGGGTATCAGTCGTTCACCGCGTAGGCGATTTAGATATTGGAGACCAAATTGTCTTTGTCGGCGTGAGTAGTGCACATCGAGGAGCGGCGTTTGATGCGTGTGAATACATCATGGATTACTTAAAAACCCGTGCTCCTTTTTGGAAAAAGGAACGAACGAGCGATGAAACTCGTTGGGTAGAGTCGAGAGACACTGATGCAGAAGCGGCAAAGCGTTGGGAGAATTAGCAATCTCTATTCGGAGTTATACAGCTGAACCGTACTTCGCTGGCCTTGTTTCGCACTGAACAAGGCTTTGTCTGCCAAACCGATCAACTCTTCCAGAGTGTTAAGTCGTGTGATCCGAGGGTGATAATAAACCCCTAGAGTGACGGTGAGTAAGCCACCCACTGATGAGTTGGGGTTAGGAATTTGCAAACTGTGAATTAGCGATTGCAGTTCCGTTGCTCGGGTCAAGCTCTCCTGCTTTGACAATCCCGGTAAGTAGATGAGAAATTCGTTGCCGTCGTAGCGGAACCCAAGTTCACCAGGCTTCATCCAGTTCCCTATAGTATCGCCAATTTGCTTCAATATCTCGTCGCCTTTTAAGTGTCCCATGTCATGATTTAATTGCTTAAAGTCGTCAATATCAATCATGTAAATGGAAACACTGACTCTATTAAGTCTCGCTAACGCAAGAGCATCAGGTAACAGCGATTCGAGGGAAGAACGGTTATAGACCCCAGTCAAATGATCTAAGTGAGTCATTTTTTCTAACTTTAATTGCTGGGAAGCCACAGTATCAAGCGCCTTTTTGTACTCAGTAATGTTTCTTACAGTCCACAAAACGTATTCCGTATCGGGAAGAGGGATGACGAGGGCGCTAAACCACTGCGGGCTTGTCGGTCCTATTACGCCATCAAAGCAACGCAGGTCTTTAGGGTCCAAAGCATACTCTAGTTCGGCAGGTTGCATTGACTCAATCACATCAACGATAACCTGACTAAACCACACGGCTTTATCGGCTGGCAGCACTTGATATTGGTCCAAACCTATCAAGGTGGATGGATTGTGGTGTCGTGAAGTGTCGGTCCCTCCCCAAGCCTCGACATACACCCCTTTCTTGTTCAATAAAAACGTAGGCTCTGGTAAAGATTCAAAAACAGAGTGCATTAGATGCGGGTTATTAGCTAACGTTTTTGATAGCACGGAGTTCACTGATGTTTCCCCAATAGGTCAATGGGCATAGAGTAAAGTTTAGTCGCTAAAAGTAAAAAAGAGCGAAGAATGCACCCAGAGACCGCTTATTGCAGCAGAGTACTTTGCATTTTTTCTATAAGGATCTTGAGCTCACTCAGGTCCAGATCTTAGCTGGCTTAAAATATGCTTAATTTCAAGAACCCCGTCTTTCATGGGCTTGAAGGAAATAGGCTCTAACAGGCGGAGGACTATGGTGAAGACAAGGAGATAAATCGAGCTTCTTTTTTGTATTGCGATAGAGAGCACCTATTAAAAAAATAGGTGAATTCCATTTAGTAAAAACAAGAAATTAGACGACACTTATCCTATGTCAGCAAGCTATGTTGCATCGCAAGGAGACAAAAAATGGAATCATTAAAAGTGAGAGACTACATGACCCTTCAGGCGGTTACCTTTAAGCCAGAAATGTCTTTGAGTGCCGCGTTAGAGAAGGTCAATCGCTCCCAACATATGGGTGGGCCGGTAATCAATGAAAAAGAAGAAGTGATCGGTTTCCTCTCTGAACAAGATTTGTTGGATAAACTGATTAAGGTTAGCTACTTCTGTCAAGACACACACTTAGTTGGTGATTGCATGCACAAAGAGGTGCTCTCAGTTTCGCCAAACACCTCCATCATTGAGCTGGCTGATATGATGAAAGTGGGCAAGCCTAAAGCGTACCCTGTTATAGACAATGGAAAGCTAGTTGGCATCATTACCCGTAGAGATGTGTTGCAAGCGATAGGTAAAAACATTAACGAGTGCTTTCAACATCCGGTTTAACATTGTTATTGACGATAATGTTTGTCATTGTGGGAAGCGAAAAGAGAGGTCATTGAACCTCTCTTTTTTTAATGGTTCTTACGCAACTGCATGCTTTTCTCTGTTCTTAAGACTAGGTTAAAAGAAAAGGCTTGACCTTGGACTCGACTCCAAGGTTTATGCTTACGGTGTACTATGGAATTAGGATGGTTAACCCAGAGAATAGAGGAGACAAAATATGTGCACCAAACACGATGGATGTCGTTCAAGTAAAACTCAGTTTACTCAGCTAAAGCCAAACACGTGCTCAGTAGCACCAGTGGGTGTCAGTGTAGAGAACATGGATAGTGGTAACGACATATGCTGCCAAACAGTATGTTCTAATGGCGACACGGGGGATGAGGAAAGCGAGCCCGTAAGGGAGGCTTCTTCCCGTTACAGCTGGAAAGTGATAGGGATGGATTGCCCGTCATGTGCCAGCAAAGTAGAAAAGACGGTACTAAAAGCAGATGGTGTTGTAGATGCTAAAGTAATGTTCGCTACTGAAAAACTCATAGTACAAGGTGATGCCACCTTAGATCCGTCCGTTGTCGAACTTCTCATTAAGCAAACGGGCTTTGATTTTTCTTCTCAATCCAATTCAAACCCTTCTCCGCAAGAAGCCAGTTGGAAAGCAATAATCAAAAAAAACAGCAATATCATCGCGATTGCCTCTGCAATGGCAATGGCTGGTTTACTTGCCCCCAATGCTCCCGCGATTAGCGAGTGGCTATTTATCATTACCTGTTTAGCTGGCTTATGGCCTATTGCAAGGAAAGCAATCACGCTAGCAAAAAACGGGACGCCTTTTGCGATTGAAACTTTGATGAGTGTGGCCGCTTTGGGCGCTCTCTATCTCGGTGAATCTGTTGAGGCCGCTATGGTGTTACTTCTCTTCTTGATTGGTGAGCAACTAGAAGCTTTTGCCGCTTCGCGAGCAAGAAGTGGCGTTCAGGCATTGATGGCTTTAGTACCTGAAAATGCGACCACGATTGTCGATGGTGTAAGAGTGGAAGTAGCCGCTCAATCACTCGTTCCCGGAGATATTATAGAAGTGTCCGCGGGCTCACGATTGCCAGCCGATGCCCAGTTAATGGCAGATTTAGCGAGCTTTGATGAAAGCGCGTTAACCGGTGAATCGTTACCAGTTGAGCACCAAAAAGGTGACAGCGTGATGGCTGGAGCCGTAGTAGTAGATAAAGTTGTAAGACTAATAGTGACCTCTAAACAGGGGGAAAATGCTATTGATCGCATCCTGCACCTAATAGAAGAAGCAGAAACCCGAAAAGCGCCGTTAGAAAGATTCCTGGATAAATTCAGCCGGTGGTACACCCCTCTAATGATGGCGATAGCCGCTTTAGTCGTCGTAATTCCACCACTTGCTTTTGCTCAGCCGTGGGAAACATGGGTTTATCGTGGATTGGCGCTTCTCTTGATTGCATGTCCATGCGCTCTGGTTATTTCAACCCCAGCTGCCATCACTTCAGGATTGGCGGCAGCGTCGAGGCGCGGCGCACTAATTAAAGGTGGAGCGGCGCTAGAGCAACTGGGTAGAGTGGAGTCTATTGCGTTTGATAAAACTGGCACCCTAACTGAGGGTAAACCACAAGTGACAGACGTACTTACCCTTGGAGAAATGGACAAAAACACTCTCTTATCAATGACTGCTGCTATAGAGGTGGGATCTAACCACCCACTCGCTACATCTTTGGTTGAATATGTTAACGGCCAGAGAATAGAGATCCCAGAAGCAGAAAACAAGAAGGCGCTGGTGGGCAGTGGGGTAGTGGGTGATATCGGCGGTGAGCACTACCAACTTCTGTCTCCGAGTAAAATAGAGTTTGAATTAGCGAAAGAAGCTAACTTGGAAATCGAAAAGTTAGAGTCACAAGGCAAAACGGTCATTGTTGCGATTCGAAGTGAGCAAGAGCTACTCGGTATTATTGCCTTTCAAGATACACTGAGAGACGATGCTAAACAGGCAGTTGAACAGCTATCCAAGCTTGGTATTCGTTCGATAATGTTGACTGGTGACAATCCGCGAAGTGCAGCAAGTATTAGTGCTCAAATCGGAGTGGATTATCAAGCTAGTTTGCTTCCTGAAGATAAGGTTCGTTACGTTGAGCAAGCCTCTCGCTCAACTAATGTGGCGATGGTCGGCGATGGAATAAATGACGCACCCGCAATGAAAGCGGCGAGTATTGGTATTGCCATGGGCGGAGGAACAGACGTCGCCTTAGAAACCGCTGATGCTGCTATCACTCACAACCGCTTAGCTGAGTTACCAGCGATGATTGAACTATCGCAAGCTACTTTGAACAATATACGACAAAATGTGACGCTTGCTCTTGGGTTGAAAGGTGTGTTCTTAGTGACGAGTTTATTTGGGATCACCGGCTTGTGGGTAGCAGTATTAGCAGACAGTGGCGCCACGGCTTTGGTGACGCTTAATGCTTTACGCCTGTTGCGGTTTAAACCCAAACAGCAATAATAAATAGTTGAGCCAGAGCAATAGAATATATGCAACGCTGTACTAAATGACACACTTGCAGTGATTGGTGTCACATTGTGTTGTAATTGTTGTTCTTATTGCTCGTGTAGATGTGATCAATTTCACTCTTTATTTTGGGGAGCTTGGGTACATTAGTTGTGTACCCAATTTATTCTAATACCGTTAACTGAATTTAATTGAACTCTTGGTTAACGGAAAATAAGGAGTTTCCTATGTCTCAAGCTGTTTTCCACTTAGGTGTTACAGAAGCGGATCTTGCAGGTGCTACATTAGCCATTATTCCTGGCGATCCAGCTCGCGTTCAAAAAATTGCGGAAGAAATGGAAAACCCCGTTTTCTTAGCAAGTCACCGTGAATACACCCTATATCGCGCAGAGCTTAGCGGTAAACCCGTTGTAGTGTGCTCTACAGGTATTGGTGGTCCTTCTACTTCAATTGCGGTCGAAGAGTTGGCACAGCTTGGTGTTCGCACTTTCCTACGCGTTGGTACTACTGGTGCAATCCAACCCAATGTAAACGTGGGTGATATGATTGTAAGCACGGGTTCTGTTCGCCTAGACGGAGCAAGTCTGCACTTCGCGCCTATGGAGTTCCCTGCGGTCGCGGATTACGACGTCGCTACCGCGATGAAACAAGCAGTAGAAGAGAGTGGTGCGGCTGTCCACATGGGTGTTACGGCTTCTTCTGATACCTTCTATCCAGGTCAAGAGCGTTACGATACTTTTAGCGGTCGCGTGGTTAAGCGTTTTCAAGGCTCTATGAAAGAGTGGCAAGATATGGGCGTACTCAACTTCGAGATGGAGTCTGCTACGCTGTTGACCATGTGCGCAAGTTCAGGGCTTAAGGCTGGCTGCGTAGCTGGTGTTATTATCAACCGAACTCAGAAAGAAATTCCAGACCACAGTACGCTTAAAGAAACAGAGGCGCGCTCTATCAAGGTTGTGGTGGAAGCAGCACGCAAGATGCTTTAAAAAGCCGATTATTGATAGTGAGGCCGCTGGTAATAGCGGCCTTTTTTATGACATGGCTAAATTGGGCAATGGCTGATACAGAGTCTCAGTTAGGTTGTTGAGCATTTGGTCGTAAACTTGGCAGATTGTAAGAGAGATATCCGTAGTCAATTGATAAAGTTCGTCTCTACTAATCGTCAATGAATCTTGGCTAGTGATTTTCGATAACGTCGCCAAGTTTGCAGAACAGTTTGGAGATGCGACTGTCAATGGACAAATAACGGCGAGCTGGTTGATTTTCCTTCGCATCCTATCGCTGTAAAACTTGCTTCTTAGTAAACCGTCGTGATGTTCAAAGTCTTGAAAAGATATTCTTAGCTGCGTAACTGCTTCCATTGCTTCCAATACTATTTGCCAGTTCAAATGGTACTCATCACTGAGTTCTTCACGCCCGGCTTCGATAAGCCAAGCCAAAACTACTTCGTCCATTAGGAAGAGACAATGGCGAATTGCTTTGCCGTGAATGACTTGGTTTCGAGCGACAGTTTGCTCCGTCCAGTTTTTGCTCAATGAATGTAGCTTTAATCCTAGAATTCGATACATAGGGCGGTTTTCAAATTGCGCAGTACTCATTAACACTTGGCATTGAAGACGAATGTTATCTTGCAACAAGGTGACTTTACTTTCGTCAAACTTCTCAGTAGAGATAGCTTTGTGGGTGACGTTACGGTGTTCGCGGCACAGTTGTAACAGGGCGCGTAGGGAAACGAGCAATTGGAACTTGCGTTTTAAGTTGGTTTGTCGTTGTTTAGAAAAGTGAAAAAGTGCGATAAGTACGAGTACTGACACAATTAATGATATGAGTACAAACATAACCAAGTCCTTTTGTTTACTGTTCTCTTGAGTGGAACAGCAGGGAGCGTGCCAGTTAATTACTCCTTTATAATCAGTTAGATAAGATTATAGCTAGCAACCACGTGACCAGTTTTGGTGCACTGATGCACAAAAAAATCCCCAGAGGCTGGTGCTTCTGGGGATTTTTAATTTCATCTAGTAGGTCTTTTACAAGACGCGCATACCTGGTTGAGCACCTTCGTGAGGCTCTAAGATCCAAAGGTCACTGCCACCTGGGCCAGCTGCTAGGATCATGCCTTCAGACATGCCAAACTTCATCTTACGAGGCTTTAAGTTAGCGACCACAACAGTGTGTTTACCAACTAGGTCTTCTGGTTTGTACGCCGCTTTGATACCAGAGAACACTTGACGCATTTCACCGCCGATATCGAGTTGGAACTTAAGCAATTTGTCAGCTTTTGGCACGGCTTCGCAAGAAACGATCTTCGCAATGCGAAGGTCGACTTTGACAAAATCATCAAATTCGATTTCTTCCGCAATCGGATCTTTGCTCAGCTCGGTTTCTTGTTTAGGTTCTGCACTGGCTTTAGCTGCCATTTCAGCTGCGGCATCTTCTTTAGACGCTTCAACCATAGCTTCAATTTTCTTAGCATCGATGCGGTTGAACAAGGCTTTAAACTTAGTGAGTTCATGGCTTGTCAGAGGAGTAGCAATGCCATCCCACGAAAGTTCTTGATTGAGGAAAGCTTCTGTACGTTCTGCAAGCGCTGGCATAACAGGCTTAAGGTAAGTCATTAGCACGCGGAAGAAGTTGATACCAACCGAACAAATCTCTTGTAGTTCTTTATCTTTTCCTTCTTCTTTTGCTACAACCCAAGGCGCTTTTTCATCAACGTATTGGTTTGCTTTATCAGCCAGTGCGGTGATTTCGCGAATCGCGCGGCCAAACTCACGCGCTTCATAAAGTTCTGCGATACGGTCAGCAGCAGCGACAAACTCGTTGTAAAGCTCTGGCTCTGCAAAGTTGTCTGCAAGTTTGCCTTCAAAGCGCTTGGTAATAAATCCAGCGTTGCGAGAAGCGAGGTTGACGATTTTGTTTACTACGTCAGCATTAACGCGCTGAGTGAAGTCCTCAAGGTTAAGATCAAGGTCATCAATGCGGCTGTTTAGTTTTGCTGCGTAGTAGTAGCGTAGGCACTCTGGGTCTAGATGGTCTAAATAAGTACTTGCTTTGATAAACGTACCCTTAGATTTAGACATTTTCGCGCCGTTGACGGTGACATAACCGTGAACATATACGTTGTTTGGTTTGCGGAAGCCCGAGCCTTCGAGCATTGCTGGCCAGAACAAACTGTGGAAGTAAACAATATCTTTACCGATAAAGTGGTAGAGTTCAGTTTTACTATCTTTGCTCCAGTACTCGTCGAAATCGAGATCGTCACGACGGGCACACAAGTTCTTGAAAGAACCCATATAACCAATCGGCGCGTCTAGCCAAACATAGAAGAACTTGTCTTTTTCACCGGGAATTTCAAAGCCAAAGTACGGGGCATCGCGAGAGATGTCCCATTGTTGAAGACCTGATTCAAACCACTCTTGCATCTTGTTTGCGGTTTCAGTTTGCAGTGATCCTGAACGAGTCCACTCTTGAAGCATGCTTTCAAATTGCGGTAAGTCGAAGAAGAAGTGCTCCGAATCTTTCATTACTGGAGTTGCACCAGAGACAGCAGATTTTGGTTCAATCAGATCCGTTGGGCTGTATGTTTCACCACATGCATCACAATTGTCACCATACTGGTCTTCAGACTTACACTTAGGACAAGTGCCCTTGACGAAACGGTCTGGTAGGAACATCTCTTTTTCAGGGTCAAACAGCTGAGAAATGGTACGGCTTGAAATAAAACCGTTTTTCTTAAGCTCAAGATAGATATGAGACGCAAGCTCTCGGTTTTCTTCTGAGTGGGTGCTGTGGTAATTATCGAAGCTGATGTCGAAGCCAGCAAAGTCTTTTTGGTGCTCTTCACTGACGGCAGCGATCATTTCTTCCGGCGTGATACCCATCTGTTGTGCTTTTAACATGATCGGAGTGCCGTGAGCATCGTCCGCACAGATGAAGTTTACAACATTGCCACGCAGGCGCTGGTAACGAACCCAAATATCCGCTTGGATATGCTCAAGCATGTGACCCAAATGGATCGAGCCGTTAGCATACGGAAGGGCACAAGTTACCAATAGTTTTCTTGGATCGTTTGCCATACTCTAAAATCGCTTCTTATGAATATATGAAATGACTGCCAATATTACCTGATGCGGCGGTTTACGCCAAGGAATCTAAGGCTTCTTTGTCTTTGGTGGTTAAAAAACAACCGCTATCGATGCCTTTGTTAGCGGCATGTGAAAACGCACTAAGAATTTTTTCTAACCAAATTCCTTTTTGCAGTTATAGCAACCCACAAGGCAAAGAAAACACCTATTTTCTAAAGGGTTCAGTCCGTGGAATAGTGGTGTTAGCATAGAGTCAAAGGAGGGCCTATGACCCAATTCAGCTCTAAATCCGATTTATGTCGTTGGTTAAACGAATTTAAACACCCTAACCTGATTGAAGGTTGGCTGATCAGCCGAGCATAGTGACCGTTGGCTCAACGGGGATTCAAATCTCTCTACCTTTTGCAGCTAAAGAGTTGTCAGAATCATTGTGTGATTGGGTCGTCTCGCAGCAAATATCTGAGAAGGTAGCGCCGTTTAGCTTTGAAGTGGTCACTAATGTTAAAAGTCTAGCGACCCAAGTTAGTGCTGAAGTTTCCGGTGTGAAAAACATTATCGCCGTGACGTCGGCAAAAGGTGGCGTTGGCAAGTCCACCACGGCGGTTAACTTGGCCTTGGCGATTGCACAATCGGGATGCAAAGTAGGAATTCTGGACGCTGATATTTATGGCCCTTCGCTGCCTTTAATGATGGGAACGGTAAATCAGAAACCGAATGTACGAGATGGCAAATGGATGCAACCGATTCAAGCTCATGGTCTCTATACCCATTCGATTGGTTATTTAGTGTCTGCTGACGATGCGGCAATCTGGCGCGGTCCTATGGCATCGAAAGCGTTAGCTCAACTGCTCAACGAGACCGAGTGGCCAGAACTCGATTACCTGATTATCGATATGCCTCCGGGTACTGGAGATATTCAGCTAACTCTAGCGCAGCAAATTCCTGTGACAGGCGCCCTCATCGTGACAACACCGCAGGACTTGGCATTAGCAGATGCTCGAAAAGGAGCGGCTATGTTCAATAAAGTGGACGTGCCCGTTGTCGGAGTCGTTGAGAATATGAGCTACCATATATGTAGTCACTGTGGTGCAAAAGAGGCGATATTTGGTGAAGGTGGTGCAGCGAAAATGTCTGCCGAATACGGGCTTGCATTGTTGGGGCAAATACCGCTGCACATTAAATTGCGTGAAGATATCGACCAAGGCAAGCCAACGGTGATCAACCGACCTACGTCCGATCACAGTGAGCACTATTTTGATTTAGCGCAGCAAGTGTGCAGTCGGATGTATTGGCAGGGTAAGGTAAAGCCTGATGCTATTTCATTTACTATGGTGGAGTAGTGAGTGTAGCGAATGCATGGTTAAGTCCAGCTACGCAACTGAATGAGTTTGGTTGCAACGAGTTCTCTGCGATGAAATCGATTGCTTTTTATCGGCTTATTACAAAAGATAAAAATCGTAGGTTTTCGTGAATTACTCACTGGTATCTATACGTCGTTCTCCCTATAATCAGGCGGTTTATTTGGGGCTCGCATCATTGAGCTCAAACCCATCACCATTATTTAACATCGGGTGCAAGAGTAATGTCTGATAATAATCAATGCGTCATCGTCGGAATCGCGGGCGCATCTGCTTCTGGAAAAAGTTTGATTGCTAGTACAATCTACAATGAACTCAGAGAAAAAGTTGGCGACCACCAAATCGGCGTCATTACGGAAGACTGTTACTACAAGGATCAGGGTCATCTAAGCATGGATGATCGCGTAAAGACCAACTACGATCACCCGAACGCTCTTGACCATGATTTGCTATGCAAACATTTAGAGCAGCTCACTCAAGGTGAAGCAGTTCAAGTACCTGAGTACAGTTACTCGGAGCACACTCGCACTGATAACACGACTGAAGTAACGCCGAAGAAGGTCATTATTTTAGAAGGTATTTTACTGCTAACGGATCCAAGGCTTCGCGACTTAATGCACGCGACTATCTTTATGGACACGCCATTAGATATTTGCTTGCTGCGTCGAGTGAAACGCGACGTTGAAGAGCGCGGAAGAACAATGGAATCGGTATTAAAGCAATACCAAGAAACCGTTCGACCTATGTTTATGCAGTTTATCGAACCTTCGAAGCAGTATGCCGATATCATCGTACCGCGCGGAGGTAAAAACCGAATTGCGATTGATGTGTTGAAGGCTCATATTGCTAAACTACTAAAATCGTAAATATTAATTCGATTAGACCTTTATTTTTTATGAGATAAGTGGCACTTTTAGTGCCACTTTCTTTTTATAGTCTATGTGCTTGTAAATACTGTTACGGACACTGTCACTTACGCAAGGATTTTGCTGATGAAGAAACTTATCCTCATTGTTGCCTTTTTGCTGTTGATACCAGTTATTGCCATAGCGGCGTTGGTTCTATTTGTTAACCCCAATCAATTCAAACCCATGATTGTTGAAGAAGCTCAAAAGCACACGGGTTTAGAGCTGGTTATAGAAGGCGATATTAGTTGGCAGTTTTTCCCTTCTGTCGGTTTTGAACTTGGAAAAACCGAGTTAAGAAACCCACAAGGGTACAGTTCTGCAAACTTGTTTAAGGTTGGCAAAGTTGGCATTGATGTTTCCGTTATGCCTCTACTCGATAGAAAATTAGAGATTGGCAACGTAACGTTAGATGGCGCAGAGTTTTATTTAGAGACCCTAAAAGACGGCCGAAAAAATATCGACGTGTTGACCAAGTCGAACGAAGTTGCGCCTGCAACAGAATCCGGTACAGCAACGGCTGAAAACGCGTCGCCGTCTTCTAACGAAGAAGTGGCGCAGGATCCTTCAAAAGCATGGACAATTCAACTTGCAGGTGTCTCTGTCTCTAATGCACTACTAGACGTACAAGATCATCAAGCAGGGAGCTTCACTCGTTTATCTGATGTGTCGTTCACTCTGTCAGAGTTTGCGGTAGAAAAATGGTCAAAGGCGACCTTTGCGGCTAAGGGCAAAAACAATCAACAAACGTTTTCGGCAAGTGGTAGTGCGGAACTCAAGCTTTCAGAGGGCCTTGCTGAATATGCACTGCGCAATATTGAGCTAGAATCGAGTTTTAAAGAGCCAGCGAATAACTTTGAAAAAATCATCTTGGGTTTGGCGACGTTCGAATTTGATAAGCCAAATGCCTTAACTTATGAGGTGGTTGGTCAGGCCGCTGGACTTGATATGACGATGAAAGGTCAAGGTGAACTGACGGTAGACAAAGCAATTTCTTTGGTACAGCTAAACAAGCTGGTTCTCGATGCCAACTATGCAGGTGATAGCTTGCCCCAGTCTCCAATGAAAGTGGATATGGCTTCTGACTTGCGCTTTGATTTAAGCAAAAGTCATTTGAACTTTGTGCTGCAAAAACTGACCGCCAATGCCATTGAGTTAGATGGTAAAGCAGACGTTTTCTTAGGTGATATTCCCAAAGTGCGTTTTGCGCTTCACAGTCCAAACATCGACCTAGATGAGTTCTTGGGGCTAGGTGCAGAAAACGCAACCGCCGAAACGTCTGATACTAGTGATGAAACTGCCTCGCAAGGAAAAACAGAGCAATCGACACCAGTAGAGCAAGAAGTAGAACCCGATCTCGCGGCGCTCAAGACCCTTGATGTTAGTGGTGATATTAGCATTGACAAATTCAAGGCAAACAATGCGCACATGCAAGAGGTACAAGCGAGCTTTTATGTAAACAGAGGTATCGCAGAACTGACTAAGTTTACGTCAAAGTTGTATCAGGGCACTATTTCTGCCACTGCCAAATTGGACGCGCGAAAGTCACCAGCTAGCTATGTGGCGAAAAAGCAAATTAAAGGGGTGAAAGTTCAACCTCTGCTCATCGATGTGTCAGACAACGATAAGCTAGAAGGTACTGGTAGCATCGATGTTGACGTTCAAGGTAAAAGCCTGACACCGACAGGGATTCAAAAGAACCTTTTGGGTACGGTAATCGTTAACTTCGCCGACGGAGCGGTTAATGGCATCAACGTCGCACAGATGATTCGCGAAAACTACGCGAAGATCAAAGGAGAGAAGTTGGATGATAAAGAAGGTGTGCAAAAGACTGACTTTAGTGCTTTGACTGCGACGCTTAAGTTAAACAAAGGCAATGTCTCTACCGATGACCTCCAGATGCAATCACCGTTACTGCGTATTCGCGGCCAAGGTTCTGCGAATTACATCGCTCAGACCGTTGATTTTACAGTAAGTACATCAGTGGTAGGTTCATTAGAAGGCCAAGGTGGTAAGGATATCGATGAGCTTAAAGATGTCACCATTCCTATCAACGTATCAGGAAGCTGGAACGAACCCAAGTTCAAACTTGTCTTTGATGATGTACTAAAGCAGAAAGCGAAAAAAGAGATCGATCGCGGTCTGAAAAAGCTGGATGAAAAATTGGGTGATAAGATAAAAGATGAGAAAACCAAAGACGCAATCAACGGCTTGATCAAAGGTCTTTTTAACTAAGCCTCACTTAAATGCTAATGAGCAAGATAAATAAAAAGAGAGCTGCATAGCTCTCTTTTTATTTAGAAGGCCTATCTACTACCAATCGACACCCTTTAGCGCTTTCACGCCGGATTCGAATGCGTGTTTGACGTTTTTTACTTCAGATACCGTATCGGCCATTTCGATTAGCGTACGGTGTGCGCCTCTACCAGTAATGATCACAGATTGCATTGGAGGACGATTATTTAATGCTTCAACGACTTCATCGAGTTCTACATAGCCATAGCTGACCATATAAGTAAGTTCATCAAAGAGGATGACGTCGATAGACTCATCGGCCAACATGCGTTGACACTCTTTCCAAATAATTTGAGCTGCAAGCGTATCCGCTTCTTTATTTTGTGTTTCCCATGTAAAACCCGTTGCCATGGTTTGAAACTCCACCCCTAGTTTTTCTAGCAGGTTGCGCTCTCCATTTTCCCACGTGCCTTTAATAAACTGAGCAACTGCACAGTTTAAACCGTGTCCAACGGCGCGCGCTATAGTGCCAAACCCTGAAGTGGACTTACCTTTACCATTTCCGGTTATGACGAGTAAAAGTCCTTTTACTTCCTGAGCCGCAGCGACTTTAGCGTCCACTTTTTCTTTTACCTTCTGCTGGCGAGCTTTGTGGCGTTGCGCTTTGTCCTCGTTATTCATTATTTCGTCCTTTCTAATATTGGGATATGCCTCATAACTCATTGTAGAACTCATCGAATAGCTGACAACTGGTCACTGGAGTTCTGGTATCAAGCGAGGATTTCACATTATGATAGCTTAACTAACGTTAGGCAAAAACCATTGAAAAATCAGGGTATATGGAATGAAAAAGATTCTTGTTGTGTGTATGGGCAACATTTGTCGCTCACCGACAGGCGAAGCGATATTAAGAGCAAAAGCTAAGGAACAAGGTGTCAACGTCCAAATTGACTCAGCGGGAACGATTGGTTATCACCAAGGTAACCCACCAGATCCGAGGGCGAAAGCAGCAGGTGAAAAAAGAGGCTATTCGTTTAGTGGTATTCAGGCGCGAAAAGTTGTTGCACAAGACTTTGAAGAGTATGACCTTATATTGGCAGCGGACAAAGATAATCTCGCCGATCTACAAAGAGATTGCCCCTCGCATCTCCAGCCAAAGATCAAGCTGTTTCTCAGCTATATCGATAGTGATTACGACGAAATACCAGACCCTTATTATGGGGGGACAAAGGGTTTGAGCTGGTATTAGATCTGATAGAAGAGGCGAGCGACAAAGTTCTGCTTGAGTGTTAACCTCATCTCTTATCAATGGCCGCCATCGTTAGGCGGCCATTACTCGACCGCTAAAATAGTCATTTGATACGATGTACTCGGTGTTTCGAATAAGTTCGTCTTGTACCTCCGACCATCGAATTTCTTCTATCTCGCAAGCCGGTACTACACCTGCGACTCGTATATTGAAAGGTGTTAGATCTTTTGCCCAACTCTGGGTAAGGCCAGCCACAATCGACGCCGTGTTATCAAAGCCCGTGGTGTTGGTCACGTCGGCGTAACTCACGACGTTGACGATCACCCTTGCTTCTTTTCTAGTCGCATTCTCTCTGCGGTTGCTCTTCCAAAGCTGTAGAGTGCATTCGCCATGCCGGAAAGGTTGCGGTTAAATGTGTCGGCACTGCTGCTATCTAAAATCCTTGGAATTGCATCGGCGGTAAAGGCATTGATCAACACATCCGGTGAGTGATGCAGTTCTCTATCGATAAATTCAAACACCTGATGAATGGCGGTGACAGAATGATCTTTGATGGTGTATTGATAAACACTGTCTGAAATGGTGCGGCATTGATGATAGTTGAATTGCAGTTGAGGCGACGCTTGGTCACACAAAACGACTTTGGCGCCAAGGGAAGCAAAGTGTGCTGCCAATGTACCGCCAATTAAAGATCCTGCAGATGTAATCAATACAACAGCACTATTAATTTTCATACTACTCCCCCCTGTAGTTGTTCTAAATTTGTTCACATAGCATGGTTGATTAACTGTGTTTTAAGTGTGAATAAGTTCAAATAACTTGTGTGTGAAATATAATGATCACCTAATATTTGCTCTGATTCACAGTTAACAAAGCAACAAAGAAGCAAGTCAGCAAAAAACAAAAACTTGTCTACACTTGCGTATTAATTTGATGTTTACGCTGGGCTGTAACCATTTGAGGATAAAGGTCTACAGCCATTAGTGGCTTGTCTTTGGGTTGAGCTAGGTGCTGCCTTTGATGGCCAGAAAGGTTGTGATAGACCTCTTCTGGTAAGTCAAAAGTATCAGTGGGCAAATAGCAAAGAGGCTCTGGGTGGAGATATTGACTGAGTTTGGCACTCGACATTCCCGCACCGTGAAAAAGCTCGGCTTGTTTTGCTGATATTGGGTAGGACTCTTCATCGGATCGCAACGGTTGTGGCGGGGGAATTTCAAACCGTTCTCTTAGCAATGACTCGGTGATCTCTTTCGCGTTGAGCTGTTCGACAGGGGTGTTATCCCTAACGTCATTTGAAAACATGGACAAAATTAGTGCAAAGTCGGCCCTGCGACCTTCGTGCACTGCGTGGTTAATGCCACTGCCGCACTGAAGCTCGTTAATTAAGCCCGCTTTGTCTAATGTATGGATGACCATAGATTCCTCTCTTACTGCCCCTTTACTAGCGGCTAAAACAGAGAAATCTTTAGAACAAAATCAGCAGTTAACAAGCAATGTAACGCGTTAGTGTAAAAAGTAGACAGTAAAAAAGCCTGCACGAGTGCAGGCTTGAAGAATCATTGTGTTTTTTTAGTTAGGAAACGTCCGCTAAGATTACTTAGCTAGGTTTTCTTCAACGAATGACCAGTTTACTAGTGCCCAGAACGCGTTCATGTAATCAGGACGAACATTGCGGAAATCAATGTAGTAAGCGTGTTCCCATAGGTCTACAGTTAGCAGCGGAGTAACGCCTTCTGTAAGTGGCGTTGCTGCGTTTGAAGTGTTGATGATGTCTAGAGAACCATCCGCTTTTTTAACCAACCAAGTCCAAGAAGAACCGAAGTTGTTAATCGCTGAATCAGTAAACTTAGCTTTGAACTCTTCGAAAGAGCCAAAAGCTGCATTGATTGCATCGGCTACTGCACCTGTTGGTTCACCACCAGCGTTAGGCGCTAGACAGTGCCAGTAGAAAGTGTGGTTCCAAATTTGTGCAGCGTTGTTGAAAATGCCACCAGAAGAAGTTTCGATGATTTCTTCTAGAGATTTACCTTCAAACTCAGTACCAGGAATAAGACCGTTCAACTTTACTACGTAAGTGTTGTGGTGTTTTCCGTGGTGGAAATCTAATGTTTCCGCTGAGATATGTGGTTCTAGCGCGTCTTTCGCGTAAGGAAGAGCTGGTAGTTCAAATGCCATTGCTCGATTCTCCATTTGTGTGAAAGAGAGGACTCTTTCGATTGCTTCCAATGTTTATTATTTTATTGGTCTCAGTGTCGGACCTTAGTCAATTGACTGACTTGCGCTATAGTTTAGCAAGTTTTTACTTTATTAAAAGGGTCGCTCACCATTTTCTATGTGAAATTTATCTATCGCTTATATAACAACCGCCATAAATCAAGGCTTTCCATGGGGTATTAGAGAGAGTAAGCCGATTGATATCACTTAGTTATATCCCCAAAGAATCTGTGCTTTTTATTCTTGCGCAATGGTTTAGAATGTAGGCATAACTTGCAGTAACTCCAGTAAGAGGAAGCATGGAAACTATCGACAAAATCAAACAGCAAATCGCAGAAAACTCAATCCTTCTATACATGAAGGGTTCACCAAAACTTCCAAGCTGCGGTTTCTCTTCTCAAGCATCGCAAGCATTGATGGCATGTGGTGAAAAGTTCGCGTACGTAGATATTCTGCAAAATCCAGATATCCGTGCTCAGCTACCTGCCTATGCGCAATGGCCAACTTTCCCGCAGTTGTGGGTTGAAGGCGAACTGATTGGTGGCTGTGACATCATTGTTGAAATGTTCCAGAAAGGTGAACTTCAACCATTGATTAAAGAAGCCGCTGCACGCACTGAGAGCGGTGAAGAATAATACTGTTTAAATTTACAGTTTTTCTTTGATTTCATAAGGCCACATTGCATAATGTGGCCTTATTTGTTTCTACTCTATCGCTTTTATGTCTCGACTTTTTATTGCAGAAAAACCGAGTTTGGGCCGAGCTATCGCTGCGGCGCTGCCGGGTCAGAAGAAAAACCAGTCAGGTTACATCGAGTGCGGCAATGACATCGTAACTTGGTGCATTGGTCATCTGTTAGAGCAGGTTGAGCCAGACGTTTATGACGAGCGCTACAAAAAGTGGAACATGGCTGATTTACCGATCGTTCCTCAGCAATGGCAATTAAAACCGAGAAAATCCGCGAGCAAGCAACTTAGCGTAGTTCGAAAACTACTGAAAACCAGTAGCCAGATAATCCACGCTGGAGATCCGGATAGGGAAGGGCAGCTTCTTGTTGACGAAGTGTTGGATTATTGCAAAGTCAGCGCTGCTAAAAAAGCTGCGACTCAACGTTTGCTGATCAGTGATCTCAATTTACCAGCGGTAAAAAAAGCGCTCTCTAGTTTGCGAAGTAATCGCGATTTCATTCCTTTATCAGTCTCTGCATTGGCGCGCTCTAGGCTGATTGGCTCTACGGTATGAACATGTCTCGCGCCTATACATTACTGGGGCAAAAAGCGGGTTATCAAGGTGTACTGTCTGTTGGTCGTGTTCAAACGCCTGTCTTAGGGTTAGTCGTTAGGCGTGACGAAGAGATTGAGAACTTTGTGCCGAAAGACTACTTCACACTTGATGCCTTGATTCCTTATCAAGACAAATTTGATATTCGGGCGCGTTGGAAGCCAAGTGAGGCGTGTAAACCTTGGCAAGATGAAGAGGAACGCGTTCTCAATCAAAAATTGGTTGAAAATGTCGCGAACCGAATCCAAGGCCAGATAGCCGAAGTTAAAGAGTCTGAGCACAAAACGACCAAGCAAAATGCGCCTTTGCCTTATTCACTTTCATCACTGCAAATCGATGCCGCGAAACGATACGCCATGAGCGCGCAGAAAGTACTGGATATATGCCAGTCTTTGTATGAGAAACACAAACTAATCACCTACCTAGATCCGATTGTCGCTATTTGCCAAAGGATCATTGGTCGCAAGCGAGTTCAGTGACTTCTGCCATAGCATCTGTTGCTCCAACTATTCAAAGTTGGGTGGAACAGGCTAACTTGTCGCTCAAATCGAAGGCGTGGAATGATAAAAAAGTCGATGCGCATCATGCCATTATCCTACACCTAAAAAGTCGGGTGGGCAATCTTTGTCTGGAGATGAGAGTAAAGTCTATCAACTCATTGCTAGGCAATACTTGATGCAGTTTTATCCGGCCGCAGAATACGCGGATGCTAAGTTAGTTTTTGATATAGCCGGAGGGACATTTGTCGCCAAAGGACGTCAACTTATTAAGCCGGGCTGGAAGCAACTGTTAGGCAAAACCGAAGAAGACGACACTGACGCGGATAAAGTGCCGCCATTGCCCCTTGGTGAGAAGTTGCTATGTAGAGAAGGTGAAATTAAACAGCGCAAAACAGAACCCCCTAGAGCGTTCACTGAAGCGAGCCTATTGCAAGCTATGACTGGAATTTCCCGCTATGTTGAAGATAAAGGGTTGAAAAAAATACTTCGTGAAACGGATGGATTGGGTACCGAGGCGACTCGGGCAGGTATTCTCGATACCTTGTTCAAGCGTCAATTACTCAGTAGACAGGGAAAGGCTATCCACAGTACACCAGCGGGAAGAGGGCTGATTCACTCCTTACCCAAGGCATCCACATACCCTGATATGACGGCAAATTGGGAACACCAGTTGCAAGGAATGGCAGAAAAGAATCAGGCTTACTCACCTTTTATGGAGGCGTTAACTCAAAGTGTTCATGTGATGATCAATGAGGTTAAGCAAGGGGAAGTGCCTGAGTCTCTTCGGCATTTGCCAAAAGTAGAACGTCCTGCATATCGAAAAAAACGTCGCTACTCTGCAAAAGGTAAAACCACGAGCAAGCGCAAACCAGCGTCACCAAGGTAATGCATTACCTTTGAAGTCGATAAATTTTCCCGAGTCTTCCAGTTTTAAACCTGAAATCACCGAGGCCAAACCTGCCGCTGACGTGTTGGTGTCTATTAGTGCATTTGGCCCGCCCATTTCTGTTTGCACCCAGCCAGGATGTAGGGCGACAGCAATGAAGCCTTGAGGCGATAGGTCGTTGCTTAAACTCTTTACTACCGAATTTAAGCCCGCTTTTGACGAGCGGTAGATATAGCCACCACCAGAAGTGTTTTCTGTCATACTGCCAACTTTGGATGAAAGGCAAGCTATGATCTTATCTTGTCCCTTGGACAGGCTAGGATAGAAGGCTTCAGCTATTTTTAAAGGGGCGATGGTGTTGACTTCTATGGCTTTTCGCCACTCTTCAACATCGGTAGAGCCAAACTTGTAACCTTTAGGGCCGTAATAACCGGCATTGTTGATTAAGAGATCTAAGCTATCAAATGTCTGAGCAAGAGATTGAACGGAAAGATAGTCAGTGACATCTAGCTGGTGGCAGCTCAGGTGAGGCTCGGATTCTGCTTTGCTCAACAACTCTTGAGATTGAGAGGCGTGTCTGTAGGTTGCGCTAACACGCCAGCCCTTTTGCAGATAATACTCGCAAAGAGCGAATCCCACCCCGCGATTAGCGCCAGTCACTAATACATGTTTCATTGCTGTTCCCGCATTTAGCTAATTACTAAGTGAGGATAACAAATTCTAGCAGCCACCAAGAACTAATTAGTGTGAATGAGAAAGCAGCCATTGCAGCCAAAGAGCCAACCATAACGCCTAGTAAGAGGAAAAATCGAGTTTGAGTCATTTTAATTTGTGATAATGATAACCGTTATCATTAAGGTTATCGAAATTGATCTGTATTGGCAAGCTGTTAAGATGAGGCAAATCATCCAATCTGTTGTTTACATGATTCCTCTTATCTATCACCAGTGCTATTCAGAACTAGATTTACCTCAAGGACATAGGTATCCGATTAATAAATATCGCCTTTTACATCGCTGGCTTTGCGAGGAAGTTGAACGTAATTCAGACTGGTCAAAATATTATACTTGGGTGACACCTAAGGCGATTGATAAAGCTTACGTAGAGGAAGTCCACTGTTCTAACTATGTGAGTCAGTTGCTCAGTGGTACGTTACCTGAGGTAAAAATGAGAAGAATAGGCTTTCCTTGGAGCCGTACTCTTATCGAGCGTACATTGACCTCAGCCGGAGGTACATGCGAAACCGTTAAGCAAGCGATTAAGCACGGTCTCGCCATCCACCTTAGTGGTGGTTACCATCACGCCCATCACGATTTTGGTAGCGGATTTTGTCTGTTTAATGATCTAGTATTAGCCGCTCATCAGGCGTTAAAGCACGAAGACATAGAAAAGGTACTTATTGTCGATGTGGACGTACATCACGGTGATGGAACGGCGACGCTATGCCATGGTCGCGATGATATAGTGACCCTCTCTGTTCATTGCGATAAGAATTTTCCAGCGCGAAAGCCAGATTCAGATATGGATATTGCTCTAAGCCGTAATACCAGTGATGAGGAGTACCTCAGTAGTTACAAATCGGTGTTACAAATGGCACTGCGAATCCATCAACCAGATTTGATTATTTATGATGCAGGTGTCGATATTCACAGTGACGATGAGCTCGGTTATTTTAATGTTTCTCAAGAGGGTATTTTTCAGCGTGACCACGACACTTTACAGTTGGCCAGTGAGTTGGAGTTACCTGTTGCGTGTGTTGTAGGCGGTGGATACCGCAGCGAACATCAGGATCTGGTACCGATCCATAGCCAACTTTTTAAAGCAGCTTTGGAGATAAGAAAACGACATGGAACATAGAATACGCGCAGCTGGAATTCTGCTTAACAACGACGCTATTTTAATGGTTAAAGTTAAGGACTATACCGGAGAGTATTGGATTCCCCCCGGTGGTGGCTTAGAAGCGGGTGACCGCAGTACTAAGGGTGCGCTGGAACGCGAGTTTGAAGAGGAAACAGGACTTAAAGTCGAAGTTGGGCAACTCATTTGTGTTCGAGAGTTTGTCGAAGCAGAGCCCGAGCGCTATCACGCCGAATTTTTTTATCAGATAGACAGTTATACCGGTGAGATACACATTAATAATCTGCAAGGTTTGACTGATGAGCACTTTATTCAAGCTGTCGAATGGGTGGAACTAAAATCTTTGAAACAAAAAAGAACCTACCCAAGTGATCTGCACGATATCCTTGTGCCAAATGTCATAAGCAAAACATACTCTCTTCATTTGGGGTGCTATGTCCAAGGCAGTGATGAGCAGACCAATCATTTAGACAAACCTAGCGAGTAAAAACCAATATTCACCTGAAACTAATAACGGGTCCGCTTAATTGGTAGCAATAGAGTGATTGAAGTTGGGGAGTGTTGAACCTGATATGCTGGTGATATGGTTATCCTAATAGAAAAGAAAATGCGCTTTGATTTAAAGCGCATCTGTTAATGGCTGTTACGTGACCTACTATAGGCCGTCGTATATTTTCTGAAAATCAGCGGCTTGCAGAGGCGTTAATTGACCGCTTTTGCTTAACTTTTCTTTGTTAAACCCACTTCCCCAACATACCCAAGGTGGGCCACCGAATTGGGATAGCGACACCATATCCACAACGTAAATTGGGAAAATATGTCCGAGAGAAGAGGAAGGGTGCTTTAACTTAATAAATACCGGCACGATTTTTTCAGGACCAGTCTTTTCCTCATACTTCATTGAAAGATCGTTGTTATCTCCAACGTGGATATCTAACTCTTCAGATTTTTCAAACTCTGCAGGCTTAACTGACACCAAGGTAACACCACCAAAACTATATTGATGTTCCTGTTGAAAAGATGAGCCATAAGGATCTCTGTGATCTAGAGTGCCGTACTCTGGCAATTCAATAGGCGATTCTAGAAACGGGTAAGTACCACTCATTAAACATTGGCTAAACCAAACGCCTGAATAGTTGAATTTTTTTGGATGCTTATACAAAGTCCAAGTTGGAGTCGATTTACTCCATGTGTCTGCGTAGTTAAGCCAGTCTGAGTATAGTCCAGCAGATTTCAGCGCGACTTTGGTATAGCCGCTGCTCTTGATGTTAGCGTCTAGGAAGCTGGTTTTTTTAGATTCGTCAGTGCCCACCCTGAGATAGGTGGCATCGGATTCTACTTTACCTGCGCCCTCTAAGCTAACTTCAAAAAAGTCGCCGATTTTTATTTCGGGAAATGCACCGAGTTCAGCCGTCAAAGTAAGCTTAGTCCCTGTTTTGTTACTCGGTATAGTCACGTTAAACAGTTTGCCATCTTTGGCTGATAAGCGAGCATGGGCAGAACCGTAAGGTAGTGCATAGGGTAGGTAAAAGTCGCCAATTCCGTATTTAGCGCCAGTTTTTGCACTGGCTGTTACAGTGAAATCTGACTTGATGGATACGGGGACCTGAAACTTACCCTTTAAACCAAGGTTGGGTGCAACGACGAGCTTTGCACCTTGAATATCTCGCTCTATTTTCGGGAAGGGCCACATTAAGGCGTAATTGACACCAGATGCTGACGCTTCGGCAGTGACTCTAACTCTACCGGTAACATAACAAGAGGCGTCTACTTTTGGTTTATTACTTAGCTTAAACTCAGCATCGCATATCAGACGAGCACTATCATATCGAGTACACGCCTTTGCACTTACTCCAGGACGCGAGTAATTAAGACAAGCACTGCTAGTACCAACACTTAGGTTGGTATTTTTACGGCTTGGGTCCGAGTTTGAATACAGTTTCTCTGCAGATGGGTCAGCGGTTTCCAGCCAATCATCTTCGTTCTGTGTGATATAGCCTTCGGGGAGCGAAATTTTAATGTCACCGTGCATGGGCGAGGTGTTATAGCTTCTCATTGCGACATTTGACGAACGGGAAGGCGAACCTAACACCGCTATTTCTTCTTCAGTCAGGTCTTTTATTCTCAAAGATACGACCAAAGGCGCTTCTTCTTTGTACGCTTCAAATTCCTTAGCGGTACTTATAAATTTATCGCCCTGTTGGTTCACTCTTACGATTTTTAGTTCGCCATTTTGATCAATTAACTGCCCCTCATCATAATTTGCAATGTCTGGTACAGGATCTGTAACAACAGGCGCTAGTTCAGGTAGTGTATTTGCCACTTGGTAATCTACATGCTCGGTATAGGTAGTTACGCCATTGGCATCTTGGACAGACAGTAAGAGTCTGTAGGTTTCTCCAAGGCTGACATCTACGGTTTGCGACAGTTCCGGACCAGAAAAGTCTCTAGATTCATCAGTCAGAATACCGTTTTCAATTCGAGTAACGTTGAGTGTGTAAGTAACGCCTGTTGCGACGGCACTTTGTGGGGTAATGGCTGGCATCCATTCAACGGCTAAGAAACTGTTTTCGTTTAATAAGATAGAATTAATACCGTTAACGATAAGGTTTGAAGCACCTGAGACATCTAGTTGTGTTGTTAATTCAACGGATTCTTGCCCTATTGTGCTCTCAAGAACAATGTCGATACTTCCATTATTTTTGGTGACAGGTACAGTAATAAATACGCCATTGCCTTCAGGTTGAAGAACAGGACTTCTTAGACTGTCTGATTCCTTGGGGTGCCAACTCAGTTCCGCTTTAGTATTTCCCGTTACAGATAGATATACTCGTTCACCGGATTGAGCTTCTATGCTCAAAGGTAAACACACTTCAGAGCCTTCAATTGTAGCGCAATTTTTCTTCGCTGTTATAACCTCTAGTTGTGTGGTGCCTTTGTCGCCACTGCTGTTATTACAACCAACAAGGGCTAAAGCCAAAACAAAGACGGCATGGTGTTTTCTAATCATATTCTCCAACTGCTTAATTAGATGCTCTCATTTTTGAGAAGTATTTTTGGAAGCGGAATGATAAACACGAGCAAACCATTGCTCTTGTATAAAATTGACATATGTATAAATAATTTTATAAATGTCCCGATATGCCCAGTGGTGCCTAAAGGCAAAGAGAAGAAAGAGGCGGGGAAATAGAAAGCAAAAAGCCCGCGAACGAGTCAGCGGGCTTCTTTAAATGTGGCGGAGAGATAGGGATTTGAACCTAGATACGCTATTAACGTATGCCGGTTTTCAAGACCGGTGCTTTCAACCACTCAGCCATCTCTCCGTTGGTGAGGCGCATATTATCGACCTCAAGAGAGCTTGTAAACCCCTGATTTCGCTGTTTGCTGTAATTATGTGCTATCTGTGGGAAAAAATTTTATCAGACCTAATTTTTATTGATTTTGCGGCGCGTTAGCTAAGAAGGATAGGTCGTTGGTCAAGAGTAAACAGCGTTACAAAGGGGAAAACAAAATGCTCCAAAAGCAAAAAAGAGAGCCGTAGCTCTCTTTTTCTAGGTGTATGGTCGGACTGACTGGATTTGAACCAGCGACCCCCGACACCCCATGACGGTGCGCTACCAAGCTGCGCTACAGTCCGATACGCACAATCTAAACCCAAAGTGGGTAGGGGTCAACAACTAAATCAAGCTAACGCGCTGATTTAGTTGCTCTTAGTATAAAAACGCTGCAGTTCGGTCAAACCTTGTGCAAGCACGGGTAGTGCCGGGTTTTGATCGGGTAAGCGTTTGTACTGATTGTCGTACAACTTGTAGTTACCAAACTTGTCGATAACGGTCGTGTCTTTACTGGTAATGAGTGCTAGTTCGCGTGCGTCACCCGCTAATATCCATTTGCGACCGCGCTCGTCAAAGAGGTTTTTACCACTGCTGAAATCACTAGGATTTGAAGATACGCCAAGCAGTTCTTGCAGTAATGTCACTGAAAAATCGAGGTGGCTGGTTCGGTGATGGTAGTTTGCTGCCACTTTTCCAGGCCATTGGATAACCATTGGCACTTGAAGTTGGTAACGGCTGTAGTTGCTATTTGACCCCCAACTGTTGGTCTTGGTTTCGTTAAACTCAGCCCCATGATTAGAAGTCAACACGATAACGGTATTATCGAGTAGTTCCAGATCTTTAAGTTGCAGATTGAGTTGGCCGATAACGCCATCTACCTGCCCGATGGATTTCTTGTAACCCGCAACAATGCTCTCTTCCATAGAGCCGCCTTCCATGCTGTACTCAGAGAAGGTCTCCACGGTAGTGAGTTCGATAAAACTAAACCAAGGTTTTTTCGCTTCTTTGCCTGCCCATTCGGCCCATGCTTTCACGGTTTGAGAATCGGCACTTTCGCTGTTATCAAACGCCACTCCAGTGAACTTCATTCCACGGAAAATCGTTTCTGAATAGAGTTTTTCGTCGAAGTTATCACCGCTGAATAGCCCAAATTGGTAGCCTTGATTTTCAAGTGTCGAGATGAGCACAGGCTTAGTTGCTTGCACTTTAATACTGCTAGAGTAACTACTTGGCAATCCGTAAAAAAGACCAAAAGCACCATAGCTATCATTGCTGGAACTGTAGTGGTTGTTGAAAGTTAGACCATTTTCAGACATTTGGTAGGCGTTAGGCATCAACTCTCGCGTTAGCATGTCAGCGCGCAAGTTGTTGACACTGATAACTAAAATATTGAGTGGGTTTGCACGGCGATTAAACTCGATTTTTTCAAGTGGGTAGCTAACCAGATCGATTTGGTTTTCGCTCTCTGCCTGACGTTTTAGGTACTCTTCTCTATCCAATAGGCCGTGTTTTTCCATAAAGGATTTCGCCGTCATTGGGTAAGAGAGGGGGAAGTTGGCACGCTGAGCAGTGATCGGATTGTAGAAGTACGCATCAGCCCACACATATACCAGGTGGCTGGCAATAAAGCTGACAAAGAACACTGCGGTAATTGGTCGACCTACGTGTTTGTGAGATAGGCGGCGCTGCTTTCTCCAAACCCATTCAGACAGGGCTAGCTGCAATAGGAAAATCAGCGGAATAACAGTAAACAGATAGTTTCGATCGGTTTTTATCGTCGAAGCTTCTTCACTAAACAGCACTTCCCAAACGACAGGAGTAAGGTGCAGGTTAATGGTTCGATAAGCTTGTGTATCGATCAGTAATACGGTTAATCCCACTGTGGCGAAGCAAACAGAGACGAGTCTGAAAAGTTTGCGAGAAGGAATAACGAAGGTAAGCGGGAACAATACCAGTAGATAAAGGGCAAAAACTAAAAAGCCAAAGTGACCAACCCACGAAAGGGCGAGGTAAAATTGACCAAGCAAAGTTTCCGGCCACGGCGAATGGGTGATATAACGGGTACCTATCAACATTGCAGCGATAATGTTGAAGAAGGCGAACCAGTGGCCCCAACCTACCAAACGCGATACGCGCTCGCCGTATGAATTTCCGTTATCTACCATGTACTGTTCTATTTATCCGGTTTTGACTTAGTGTAAGTTTTCTTCAACAGAAGAGAGTAATGCCTGAGCAAATTTTTCAGCAATTGCTTTGCGCTGTGAAGATGCAACGTCTTGATTTAAGACATTGGTAGCGATATTGCCCGCAATCATTAACGACAACTCAGGACCCGCGCTGTGTTTGTCTAACACGGCTGCAATTTCTGTCAGGATCGATTCAACTTGGTCGTCACTGTATTTAGAAGTAATCGGCATAAAGACTCTATAGGTGATAGTAAAGCGGCTTATGATAACCTACAATGCCAGACAACTGAAACCTCGAACAACGATTAATTTCATTATGAGTCTGCAACTTTCCAACGTCATATTACACCAGTTGACTAAATCTGAGTCTGACGAACTCAGCGTTAACTTTCGATCTGAAGCCCTAGCCAATGATAGTTCAAGTGAAAACTTAGTCGCGGAGCTACACCGCGTTTTTAACTCAAAAGGTGGCAAAGGTTTTGGTTCTTTTAGTTCTGACAGCGAATTTCAAATCTGGTTGCAAGAGTTACGCCAAGGTAATCAAGATTTTTATACTTTCTCGCAAAATAGCGCAAATCGCCTGAAAGAAGAGTTGGCGAAATACCCGTTTGCAGACGAAGGAACCTTGGTTATTGCTGAGTATCAGGCACTGGCGACCGACTATCTGTTTGTGGCAATTATTCCATCTAATCAGAGCCTTAAGGTTACTGAAGGGCTGGAAATTAGTGCCACTGATTACTTAGATATCAGCAAGATGGACATCGCCGCTCGAATCGATCTATCTAGTTTTGAAACAGACAAAGACTCCAACCGCTATCTGACTTACATTAAGGGTAGAGTCGGCAGAAAGGTGGCAGATTTCTTCCTCGATTTCTTACAAGCGGAAGTTGGCTTAGATACTAAGCAGCAAAACCAAGTCTTGATGCAGGCAGTAGACGACTTCTGTTCCGACGCCAAAATGGAAAAAGACGACGTTAACAACTACAAGAAACAAGTCTTTGAGTATTGCAACGAGCAGATCAAATCTGGCGATGAAGTTTATGTGAGAGAACTGTCAGGTGAATTACCGCCAGCCGATGACGGCACCAGTTTTCTCGATTACACCCAAGAGCAAGGTTACGAGTTGGAAGAATCATTCCCCGGCGATCGCACAACGGTAAGAAAACTGACTAAATACGTAGGGTCTGGCGGTGGTTTGAGTATTAACTTTGACAGTTTACTCTTGGGCGAACGTATTTTTTACGATCCAGAGACAGATACACTGACCATCAAAGGCACGCCTCCAAACTTAAAAGATCAACTAACGCGCAATCGTTAGAGCAAAATTGCGGGCAGGATTAAGTTTTCATAGCTAATTTGTGTGCTTAGTCCTGCACGATCGCTTTTTTAGATATAAGCTGTAATCATTCTACCTGTGCAACTTTAGGCATTAGATGATCGGCAATCGCAACAAATTCACTATTCTCGTTGCAGTACTATGGTTAGGCAGTGTTCTGGCTATCGGTGGTTATTACCGCACCAACCAAAATGTCCTCTTGCAAATAGAGGAACTTGGCAACAGTGTTTATGAGTTTAGAAGTACCATAGAGTTTGACTCAGCGTTTCGAACTCAACGTAGTAATGATCTCGCGTTAAACTTACAACTTATCTATGCTTTGCGCCTTCAACTAGAGGGACAATACCAGTCTAACCTCTTTACTCCCGACATCAGCCATCTCCTCTATACAACCGATAGGTTTATCGAGCAAGCTCAAGCCTTGCTGGACAATGAACTCGCTTTAGTGGAGCTATTGGATGAGCTTAAGCTTACTCGATTGAAATATGTCGATCAGCCGGAATCACAATCGCGGTACTATGAGGTGGGTTCGTACGTATTTGAAGCCATGTACAGTAACGAATCGAGTAGCCCTCAGGTCTATCGCGCCCTAGATCGGTTGTTTGCTGAGTCTCTTAACCTAAATGGTGAAGATAAGGTAGACTTACAACGAGTCTTAGCTAAGACCTCATCGGTCCTCAATGGTTACGCTCAAGGGAATTACTTGGTCGACAAACTCGCTAGCCATTCCGTACACGAGCAAATCACTAGACTTGAGGATGAACTGTACGGTACAAGTTCATTTCTATTTTGGTTATCTATTTTGACTAGCGCTGCTGCTTTGGCTTGCACGTATGTAATCACTTACTTATCCGAGCTTTCACGACCGACTGATGTCAAACCAATATCGGGAAAAAAGGCAGATACTGGGCAAGTTGCCAAATCAGATATGGAGCCCATTTTTGAGCCACAAAATCAGAAAATTGACCATGCCTTCGTTACCCCTAAAGAGTCTGAACCATTGAACACAGAAAATAATAACCATTACCTAGAAATCGACTTAGATAAGATGCTTGAGTCGTTAAACGGTGATAAAGAGTCTGTTCAAATGCTATTAGAAGTGTTCGTCCAAGATCACAAATCGGATGTTGATGCGATTAGAGACTGTCTTAGCGAAGATACCGAATTAGCGCTCAGAAAAGCCCACAGTCTAAAGGGCGTCGGTGGTAGCCTTGGTGCTATGGGGCTTCGTGAAGCGGCGGATGCATTGGAAATGTCGATCAAAACAGGGGAGTCGAATGCCGCAGATCACTTAGACAAACTTTCTAAACATCTAGATAAGGCGATTCGTGAAGCCGAGTCATACCTCAATAGTGATAGTGAAAAAAAAGCACTGGCTAACTGATAGAGTTTACTCCTATTTTTAGTCTGCAAGGGTCTACGAGTGAGAGACGGTTTAATGCGGCTTGCAAAGTTCGTTTTGGTTACCTAGCTACACCTTCAACAGGCAGATAACGAAAGTTACATGACATCATTACCCTACAATTAACTCCCCACTGGACTGGTAAATAGAGGATTTAGTCATCTATTTGATATGCCAATCAATTCGGCAACGTAGTCGTTACCTCTTCAATATCTACCGCATGATAGGCCGTATCAATCCTGTCTCTGACTATAAAAATCGATTGCCTAGGGCGTTTTGCGGCACCGAGTTTGATCGAGCAAAAGTCGCGAGGGGGCACACTGACCAATTATGACGACTAACAAGTGAATACGTTGAAGTAATTCTTGTCGGGTCGTTTGTGTGCCTCAAAAGAAAAGCGCGTAAAAACGAAGCCTCATGGCGATTTCCACCGAAGACAGTAAAAAGTTACAACTAAAGTAAAATTTTTCTTGTTTTCTAAGCCAGAAAATTTTATAGATTAGGGAATTCAAATTTAAATGTTTTACATGGAGAGTTATGCGATGAGAGTAGGTTTAGTAGGCTGGCGTGGAATGGTAGGTTCGGTGCTTATGCAACGTATGGTTGAAGAGAAAGATTTCGACCTGATTGAACCTGTGTTTTACAGTACGTCTCAAGTTGGTATTCCAGCACCAAATCTAGGCAAAGATGCAGGACTTTTGCAAGACGCTTTTGATATCGAAAGCTTAAAGCAACTTGATGCGGTTATTACCTGTCAAGGCGGTAGCTACACTGAAAAAGTATACCCAGCACTGCGTCAAGCGGGTTGGAAAGGTTACTGGATTGATGCTGCTTCTACTCTTCGTATGGACAAAGACTCCATCATCACATTAGACCCTGTTAACTTGGCTCAGATCCAACAAGGAATTCACGGCGGTACCAACACATTTGTTGGCGGTAACTGTACGGTTAGCCTGATGTTAATGGCTTTGGGCGGACTATATGAGAAAGGTTTGGTCGAGTGGATGAGCGCAATGACTTACCAAGCTGCATCTGGGGCTGGTGCTAAGAACATGCGAGAGCTGATTTCACAAATGGGTGTAATTAACGACTCGGTAAGTTCAGAACTCGCCAATCCAGCAAGCTCTATCTTAGATATCGACAAAAAAGTGGCAGATACTCTTCGCTCTTCTTCTTTCCCAACAGACCAGTTTGGTGTGCCACTAGCAGGATCGCTGATCCCGTGGATTGATGTAAAACGCGACAATGGTCAAAGCAAAGAAGAGTGGAAAGCGGGTGTTGAAGCAAACAAGATACTCGGTCTTCAAGATGCGCCAGTTCCTATTGACGGTACTTGCGTTCGAATCGGTGCAATGCGTTGTCACGCTCAAGCCCTGACAATCAAACTTAACAAAGATGTACCGATGGATGAAATCGAAGAGATGATTGCGACCCACAACGACTGGGTTAAAGTGATCCCTAACGATCGCGACATTACGGCTCAAGAACTTACACCAGCGAAAGTAACTGGCACGCTATCAATTCCGGTAGGCCGTTTGCGCAAGATGTCTATGGGTGACGACTTCCTCAATGCGTTTACTGTAGGAGACCAGCTGTTGTGGGGTGCTGCAGAGCCACTGCGTCGCACACTTCGCATTATCCTAGCTGAGAAAAAATAAAACCAGTGATGAGAAAAAAGCGCCTTACTAGGCGCTTTTTTTGTGTTTGCGTTAATCCTCTGTTGGGGTCACGACGCGTTTATCTGGCTCGGCCAGTTCACCGCCGCAATGTTTGCAATACAAAGCGTCGGCTTCATGTCCCGCTTTTGAGCAGTTCGGGCACTTCACCAAAGCTCTATGTGAGCTCATTTCTTGATTTAACTCGGCAGTAATTATCCCCGTAGGTACAGCCAAAATAGAGTAGCCGAGCAACATGGTCATCGAAGCAATCGCTTTGCCAAAAGCGGTTTGAGGAACCAAATCGCCATAACCTACCGTAGTGATAGTGACGATGGCCCAGTAGATGCTTTGAGGAATACTAGTAAAGCCGTTTTTAGGCCCTTCTATCACATAGATTAGGGCACCAAAAATGGTGACCAAAATCGCTACCGTACTGAAGAAGATAAAGATTTTTCTTTTGGCCATTAAAAGCGAACGCAGCAAAATATTGGAATCTTGCAGGTACCGAACCAGCTTGAGTACACGGAAAATTCGCATCACCCTGAGAAGGCGAATGACTCCCATAAAAGAGGCAGAAGGGAAAATGATCGCCAAGTAGGTGGCAAAATCGCCAGTAAATCTATGACGCCATAAAAACTCCGAGCGTAAGCTGCGGGTTTAGGAGAGCAATATAGTCTTAACAAATACTCAACGGTAAACAAGGCGGTGAAAGTGTATTCAAGGTAGCGAAGTTCTTTACCCCAACTGGAGTTTACAGCGGGGATAGACTCTAGGATCAGTACTGCCAGTGAACTGAGAATCGCAATGATAAGAGCAATATCAAAAGCACGACCAGCAGGTGTGTGGGTGCCGAAGATAATAACGTAGAGGTGATGTTTAAGTGATTGTCTAGGCATGATAGTGCGCGGTTTTTAAAATCTAGCACCATCATACCTTAGGCGAGAGTGGAGATAAATTACGCTAGGCCGGGGAATAGGTTGCGAAGACCATTAGCGATAAACTCGATACCTAATGCCCCTAAAATCAAACCCATAATACGTGTAATGACGTTGATACCCGTTTGACCTAGAAAACGAACAATGTAAGGGGCACAACGGAAAAGCAGCCAACACATCACGCAGAAAATTGCGACCGTGCACATGATGCCAACCGTGTCTAACATGCTAGGGTATCGCGCACCGTAAACTATGGTTGAGCTAATAGCACCAGGGCCAGCCATCAGTGGCATAGCGAGCGGAACTACACCAATTTGCTCACGACTGACAGATTCAGATTTCTCTTGCTTGTTCTGTTTGTCTTCCCCGAGCTTACCGCTCATCATCGAAAAAGCGATACTCATAAGCAGTAAACCGCCAGCAACTCGGAAAGAGTCTATTGAGATACTGAACATGTCTAAAAGCATCTGACCAGCTAGGAGGGAAACCGTCAGGATAATAAGGACAGCAAGGTTAGCGGTTGTTGCCGTCTTGTGTTTTTCTTCTGCTGTCATATGCCCCGTTAAAGAGACAAATACAGGCATAATTCCCACCGGATTCACCGCAGCAACTAAGCCGAGAAAAAACTGTAAATAAATCGCCATTTCAAAAGATTGCATCGTCGTTTACTCAATCAAAATAGGAAGGAAATTGGATCGGGCGTACTGTATGACAAAACGGCAAATTGCACGAATGAAAAAAACTAACTAATGACAGAATTGTCAGGTGAGAAAAACTAATTATTGAAAGAAAGGTAAATATTGTTGAAATACTTTGTTACGTAGAATGGTATGGCGCAAAGGTTTGCGGCTCACAATCGTTAACATTCGCACAGTTTCGAGAAAAAGGGGGACCTCTCACTAGAGGTAAGAGAGCATTAATATATACTCTCAGTAGCACGTGAAACTGAGCAAACAAGACGCAAATTTGACCAAAAATGAAATTTTTTTACAAATTGATGTAGTTTTTTTATTTTTGCTATTTTAATTGCGCTTTTTTTAATCACAGTGTTGAATGTGAAAAAGTGTCGTAAAAACAACAAGATGAATTGTTTTTTTATGGTCAACTAACCAGTTAGTGGTATTTAGTTTTTCAGAACTGATCTGAGTCAATTTTTTTCATAGTCTGAAATATTATACTCAGCCCTGAAAACAATTTACTAAGAATGTTGTAATTTAAGTCACCCAAGTTTGTGACGAACTATGGCTCAGCAGCCTTAATAAAAAGTTTTTAATATTTGTTAATTTTAGGAGATTCCCTATGCCTGTTACTAATATGGCTGAACTAGATGCAATGGTAGCCCGCGTAAAAGCGGCCCAAGCAGAATTCGCTACTTTCTCTCAAGAGCAAGTAGACAAGATTTTCCGCGCAGCATCTCTAGCAGCTAACCAAGCTCGTATTCCGCTAGCTAAGCAAGCAGTTGAAGAGTCTGGTATGGGTATTGTTGAAGATAAGGTAATCAAAAACCACTTTGCTTCTGAGTACATCTACAACAAGTACAAAGATGAAAAAACCTGTGGCATCTTAGAAGAAGATGACAGCATGGGTACAATGACAATCGCTGAGCCAGCGGGCATCATTTGTGGTATCGTACCAACAACAAACCCAACTTCTACAGCGATCTTCAAGTCTCTAATCTCTCTGAAGACTCGTAACGGTATCATCTTTTCACCACACCCACGTGCGAAAAGCTCAACGAACGCAGCTGCAAAGCTAGTTCTTGACGCAGCAGTAGCAGCGGGTGCACCAAAAGACATCATCGGTTGGATCGACCAGCCATCTGTAGAGCTATCTAACGGCCTGATGAAGCACGATGACATCGCTCTTATTCTTGCAACTGGTGGTCCAGGCATGGTTAAAGCGGCATACTCTTCTGGTAAGCCAGCTATCGGTGTTGGTGCAGGTAACGTTCCTGTTGTTATCGACGAAAGTGCTGACGTTAAACGTGCTGTAGCTTCTATCCTAATGTCTAAGACATTCGATAACGGCGTAGTATGTGCTTCTGAGCAGGCTGCTATCGTTGTTGACGAAGTATACGACGAAGTTAAAGAGCGTTTTGCTTCTCACAAAGGTTACGTTCTAAGCAAAGCTGAAGCAGAAAAAGTTCGTAAGATCCTGCTTATCGATGGTGCGATGAACGCGAAAATCGTTGGTCAGCCAGCAACAGCTATCGCTGAACTAGCGGGCATTAAAGTTCCTGCTGACACTAAAGTTCTTGTAGGTGAAGGTCTTGGTAAAGTTTGTTACGAAGATGCTTTCGCTCACGAAAAACTATCTCCAACTCTAGGTCTATTCCGCGCGGACAACTTCGAAGACGCTGTTGACCAAGCAGTAACAATGGTTGAGATCGGCGGTATCGGTCACACATCTGGTCTATACACTGACCAAGATAAGAACCAAGACCGTGTTAAATACTTCGGCGACAAGCTAAAAACTGCACGTATTCTTATCAACATCCCTACTACACACGGTGGTATCGGTGACCTTTACAACTTTAACGTTGCACCGTCACTAACTCTAGGTTGTGGTTCTTGGGGTGGTAACTCAATCTCTGAGAACGTAGGTCCTAAACACCTAATCAACAAGAAAACTGTAGCGAAGCGAGCTGAAAACATGTTGTGGCACAAACTACCTAAGTCTATCTACTTCCGTCGTGGTAGCCTTCCAGTAGCATTGGGTGACCTAGAAGGTAAGAAACGCGCATTCCTAGTTACTGACCGTTTCCTATTCAACAACGGTTACGCTGATGAGACGATTAACATCCTTAAAGCTAACGGCATGGAAGTTCAAACTTTCTTTGACGTAGAAGCTGACCCAGTACTGTCTGCAGTACAAAAAGGTGCGGATTCAATGAAGAGCTTCCAGCCTGACGTGATCATCGCACTTGGTGGTGGTTCACCAATGGATGCAGCGAAAATCATGTGGGTAATGTACGAGCACCCAGAAACTGCATTTGAAGACCTAGCAATGCGCTTTATGGACATCCGTAAACGTATCTACAAGTTCCCTAAAATGGGTCAAAAAGCGGAAATGGTTTGTATCCCAACTACTTCTGGTACAGGTTCTGAAGTTACTCCATTTGCGGTTGTTACCGACGACACAACTGGTGCTAAGTACCCACTAGCGGACTACGAGTTGACGCCTCAAATGGCTATCGTTGATGCGAACTTGGTAATGAGCATGCCTAAGTCTCTATGTGCATTCGGTGGTTACGATGCAGTAGTTCACGCTCTAGAAGCATACGTATCTGTTCTAGCGAACGAATACTCTGACGGTCAAGCTCTACAAGCACTTAAGATGCTAAAAGAGTACCTACCTTCAAGCTACGCGAACGGTGCTAACGACCCAATCGCTCGTGAGAAAGTACACAACGCAGCAACTATCGCTGGTGTAGCGTTTGCTAACGCTTTCCTAGGTGTTTGTCACTCTATGGCACACAAAATCGGTGCTGAGTTCCACCTACCTCACGGTATGACTAACGCAATGCTTCTTGACAATGTTGTACGCTACAACGCGAACGACAACCCAACTAAGCAAACTGCTTTCTCTCAATACGACCGTCCTCAAGCACGTCGTCGTTACGCAGAAGTTGCTGACCACCTAGAGCTAACTCAGCCTGGTGACCGCACTGCGCAGAAGATTGAGCGTCTACTAGGTTGGTTGGACGAGCTAAAAGTAGATTTAGATATTCCTAAGTCTATCCAAGCGGCAGGTGTTGCTGAAGCTGACTTCCTAGCACACCTTGATCAACTAGCGGTTGACGCGTTCGATGACCAATGTACAGGTGCTAACCCACGTTATCCTCTAATCAGCGAGATTAAAGAAGTGATGTTGGCGGCGTACTACGGTAAGCCATACGTTGAAGGTGAAACTTTTGAAGGTACTACTGTAATCAAAAAGAAAGCAGACCAAGTAGCTAAAAAAGATGCGCCTAAAGCGAAAAAAGAAAAAGCTGAAGCTTAAGTAAGTTTTCGTTTTGAGACAGGTTTTCGCTAGCACGAAACCTGACTAATCGGGAAAAGTTCAAACCCCAACCAGATGGTTGGGGTTTTTTTATGGTTGAAGAAATTCAGCAACAAAAAAGGCTCCCAACGGAGCCTCTGTTAAATAAAGGTTTGGTTTACTTGTCTTCGTCTGGCAACTTAACGTTAAGTTCCAATACCGCGATGTCGTCGTCTTTGTGCTCAAAACTGAGGTCGACCATGTTGGGGTCGATATCAACGTATTTGCTGATGACGTTAAGGATGTCTTGCTTTAACTCAGGAAGATAAGAGGGCGCAGGATCATTTTGGCTGCGGCGCTCGGCAACAATAATCTGTAATCGCTCTTTCGCCAAGTTGGCCGAGGTTTTCTTCTGAGGGCGAAAAAACTCAAGTAGTGACATCGACTTATCCTCCAAATAGGCGTTTAAAGATGCCTTTTTTCTGCTCAGTTAAAAAACGGAAGTCGATCTGCTGACCAAGAAGGCGCTCTACCGTGTCGCTGTAGGCCATCCCCGCATCAGATTGATCGTCGAAAATAACAGGAACGCCTTTGTTGGAAGCATTGAGAACGGCCTGACTCTCTGGGATAACACCCAATAGGGAAATATGTAGGATCTCTTCCACATCTTCTACGCTAAGCATCTCTCCTTGAGTCACGCGCGCCGGATTGTAACGAGTAAGCAGCAGATGCTGTTTTACTGGTTCTAAATTTTGCTCGGCACGTCGCGATTTGGAATCTAAGATACCTAAAATGCGGTCAGAGTCTCGCACTGAAGAGACTTCGGGGTTAGTGGTCACTATTGCTTCATCTGCAAAGTAAAGGGCCATTAGCGCGCCTTGTTCGATACCCGCTGGAGAATCACAAATAACAAAGTCGAAACCCATTTCGTCTAGCTCATCGAGAACGCGTTTGACGCCATCGTGAGTTAAGGCATCTTTATCACGAGTTTGAGAAGCAGGGAGGATAAATAGGTTTTCGCTGCGTTTATCTTTGATTAACGCCTGATTGAGAGTGGCCTCGCCATTGATGACATTGACGAAGTCATACACGACGCGACGCTCACAACCCATGATTAAATCAAGGTTGCGCAAACCGATATCAAAATCGATCACCGCTGTTTTTTTTCCTTTTAGTGCTAGACCAGATGCAATGGCGGCACTAGAGGTGGTTTTACCAACGCCACCTTTACCTGACGTGACAACTATAATTCGTGCCATATGGTTTCCTTATTATATTGATAGTGACTCTAGGTGTAACGAGTCATCTTGATAGCTCAGCATGACTTTTTGTTGCCAGCACTGTTGATCAAATTGTTCCGTTAGCCAGTAATGGCCAGAAATGGACATCAACTCAGCTTGCAGTTTATTGCAGAGAATCACGGCTCCCGTGTTGCCGTTGGCGCCGGCGATAGCGCGGCCTCTTAGGGTGCCATGAATGTGAATTGAACCATCGGCAATGACTTCAGCGCCTTCGCTAACGTGGCTGAGAATCACCAAATCGGCGTCTTTGGCGTAAATCTGTTGCCCTGAACGCACGGGAGTTTTAACAACCTTGGTTGGCGCCATTTTGGCGGGAGCTTGTGAAGCCGTTCGGCTTGCAGACATAATGGCGAACCCCGCGTCAGCGGCGAGGTTTTCGGTTCTTTTATCTTTACAGCCCGTGACGCCGACAGGGATCATATCGACGTGTTCTAATCCGTGTCTAAGTTGGTCAAATGCCAAGTCGCCTTCGACTTTAGAAACGTTGATCACAACGGGTGCTCGGGCGAAAAAAGTTGGAGCTTGCTCCACTTTTTGCCTAAGAAATTGAATAGCTTGTTCTACTTTGTTGTCGGAAAGGTGCAACACGGACAAAGTAAAACTACTACCTTTTAAGTCTGGGGTAAGTGACATCTTTGACTATGAACCTTATTTAAATCTTCGCCAGCTAAGAAATGGCGTTGCCTGAGAGTAGGGCAGTCATGTTATATTCACACTTTAGCGGCAGCAAGATACCAAGAGTTCAATTGGTTGTTTTAGTGCCAAATATAGCGAAACTTTGACGTTTTTCTGAAATAAACCAGCCCCATAATCAATAGGTTTGACATGATTTGTGCAATTTATAAGAGTTTAAAAAAAGAAGGCACCTTCCTCTACATTCCCAAAAAAGATGATTTTTCTCGGGTACCCGACGCATTAATGCAAACGTTCGGTAAACCTGTCATGGTAATGGTGATAAAACTGGATGGTCGCGAACTCGCTCAGGTAGACGTTAAGAAAGTAAAAGAGTCTCTATTAACAGATGGTTTCTTTTTACAACTACCGCCACCTCCAGAAAATCTGTTAGAACAGCATAAAGAAAGAAAAGCACGACAAAAATCTCAACCAGAATAAGGGCGTGCTTTCGTTGCTCAAGGAGGGCAATTTGAAAAAAATACTGTCAGTTGCGTTAGGATTAGCACTCGCTGGTCACGCAAACGCGAATCCCGTGGAATTTGAACAATACGTTCAAGGGTTAAAGCAAGAGGCCAGAGAAAAGGGCATTTCTGAGCCAATCATTGAACAAGCTTTTCAAGGAATAACCTATAAGCCTCGCGCTATAAAAGCGGATCGAAATCAGCCAGAAAAGCGTTTAACGCTGGATGAGTATATACCGCGCGCAGTGCCGGAGTGGAAAGTTAAGCAAGCCAAAGAACTGTATAAAGAGCATTACGATGAATTAAAGCGCATTGGTGACGAATATGGCGTCCAGCCTAGGTTTATCGTTGCACTTTGGGGTGTTGAGAGTAATTTCGGGAAGTTCACCGGCGGTTATGGCGTGATTGATGCCTTGTCTACCATGGCATACGATGGCCGACGAGAAGCGTTTTTCCGCAAGGAAACAATGGCAGCATTAACCATACTTGAGCAAGGCCACATTAAAGCAGAAGCGATGAAAGGTTCTTGGGCTGGTGCAATGGGACAATGCCAGTTTATGCCAAGTTCTTTCCTAAACTTTGCCGCTGACGGAAACGGCGATGGAAAAAAGGACATTTGGGATACCAAAGCCGATGTCTTTGCGTCTACGGCAAATTACTTGAGCCAATCGGGCTGGGATGACAACTACACGTGGGGAAGACAAGTTAAAGTGCCAAAGGGCTTTGATTTAAGCGTACAAGGTCGCGAGGCAGCCAAAGGTAAAACCTTAACCCAATGGTCGGAGTTGGGGGTAACGCGCTATGATGGGCGTCCTTTGCCGAAGTTAGATACGGATATCACCGCGTGGTTGACGGCACCGGATGATGCCAATGGTCGTGTCTATCTGGTTTACAACAACTACAACGTGTTGATGAAGTGGAATCGCTCTTACTACTTTGCGTTAGCCGTCAGTCATTTGGCTGATAGAATTCGCTGGTAACACCGAATTGAAAAAGGCTCCAGAAGGAGCCTTTATTATTTGTTTATTTCTTGGTGTGGTACTGCTCACAAGCCATCATGGTGTTTTCAATCAGAGTGGCTACCGTCATCGGGCCAACACCACCAGGTACAGGGGTGATGAAGCTTGCGTTTTCTTTTGCTCGATCGTACTCAACATCACCGACTAACTTACCTGATTCTAGTCGATTAATACCCACATCGATCACGATAGCACCTTCTTTAATCCAGTCGCCGGGAATAAAGTTAGGTTTGCCAACGGCGACAACAACAACGTCGGCTTGACGAACGTGACCTTCCAAATCTTTCGTGAAACGGTGACAAGTCGTCGTCGTACAACCCGCAATTAAAAGCTCTAATGTCATAGGGCGTCCCACGATGTTAGAAGCACCAACGACCACGGCGTGTTTGCCGCGTAAATCGATGTTGTAACGTTCCATAAGGGTAATGATCCCTTTAGGCGTGCAAGAACGCAGTTTAGGGATACGCTGGGCTAGACGGCCGACATTATAAGGATGGAATCCATCAACGTCTTTTTCCGGAATAATACTCTCAAGGACGCGAGTGGCATCAATACCTGCTGGCAGTGGTAACTGAACCAGAATGCCGTCGATTTCTTCGTCGTTGTTGAGTTGGTTGATAAGAGCGAGTAGATCTTCTTCAGTAGATGAAGCGGGTAAGTCAAAAGATTTGGAAACAAAACCCACCTCTTCACAAGCGCGGCGCTTACTGCCTACGTACACTTGCGAGGCTGGATCTTCACCAACTAGAACAACGGCTAATCCTGGAGCGCGTAGTCCTGCTGCAACGCGGGCCTTAACGCGGGCTGCAACTTCAGAACGAACGGTTTGTGAAATTAGAGTTCCATCAATGTTTTGAGCTGTCATGACTTTCCTTCAAATGGGATTGGCGACATTTATTTGCTGCGCATTGTCGCAAAATTTTTATAGAACATCCATACGCAAACGTTTGCTTTGTGCTGTTTTTAATCATCTGACTCCACTTTGAGTTTTTTTTAGTCATTTGGATCAGAATGTTAGTAAAACACGTTGATTTCAGATTTCGAACTCGTATAATCCTTTCCCTGTAGCGCGCCCTTAGCTCAGCTGGATAGAGCACGTCCCTTCTAAGGATGTGGTCGTAGGTTCGAATCCTACAGGGCGTGCCATTCTTTACGGGGCGTAGCAGGTTAGTACTTGCTACGCCCTTTTTCGTTTTTGCAGTTTTGGGTCTAGTAATGGGTTTAGTAAGGCTGCAGCTAAACGTAATTAGATGAAATGCATTTGGGATGTTACCCACGTTCTCAATCATCTAGACGACAATGTTCAACTGTCGTTCTAGTGATGAGTTGATTGAGATAACTTTTCACTGATGATTATCGGTATGAGCAGTATTCATTATCTATCTTGTGCTCGATTTCTGAATAGAAAATCACATAGATTGCCGTGTTGCTTGAAATACGACCAACTAATTTTGGCTATAGGTCTAGCCTAACCACTGCACTAACAATAGTTCCTCACTACCTTAGCAAGCAAGGTCGTCGGCAAATATCTTGAAGCCGTCTTAGGCGAAAGGCACGACTTCGCAAGATCTCTCTATTAATCAGTTTCTTTTCTGCTTTTATGCATCCTTTGGTATAGTCACATAAATGCATTTGTATTGAGCTGGCTAATCGCATGGAATCGACAATCAATAAGTCAAAACTATCTGAAACCGACATCATCACGAAATTCATTCTTCCTGCTATCAAAGGTGCGGGATGGGATGATATGTCCCAAATTCGTCAAGAGGTAAAATTACGTGACGGTAAGGTCATTGTTCGTGGTCAAGCGGCTGCAAGGAAAAAAGTTAAGTCTGCGGATATAGTTCTTTACCATAAACCGAGTATGCCTCTAGCGGTTGTCGAAGCAAAAGCGAATAAGCATGAAGTTGGTAAAGGTATGCAACAAGGACTAGATTACGCTAGCTTACTTGAAGTTCCTTTTATCTTTGCGTCAAATGGCGATGGTTTTATCTTCCACGATAAAACAATCCTGCTCAACTCGAAACAGAAATTCGACTTGAAGATTTTCCAACACCCAAGCAACTATGGGACAAGTACTGCGTTTGGAAAGGCTACAAAGCCGAGCACCTTCCAATCATTACTCAAGACTATCATGATGACGGAAGCGGAAAGTCTCCCCGTTACTATCAGTTACAAGCGATAAACAAAACCGTGGAAGCTGTAGCAGCAGGAGAAGACCGCGCATTACTGGTTATGGCAACGGGTACGGGTAAAACTTACACTGCATTCCAGATTATTTGGCGACTATGGAAGTCCCGAGCTAAAAAGCGCATCCTATTTCTAGCGGACAGAAACATTCTGGTCGATCAAACTAAGACCAACGACTTCCAACCGTTTGGAACCGCTATGACTAAAGTCACGGGGCGTAATGTCGATCCTGCATACGAAATCCATCTAGCCTTGTATCAAGCTCTGACAGGTCAAGAAGAACACCAAAAAGCATACAAACAGGTCGACCCTGATTTTTTCGATCTTATTGTTGTTGACGAGTGCCATCGTGGCAGCGCCGCTGAGGACAGTGCGTGGCGCGAGATCCTTGAGTATTTCGGTTCAGCGACTCAAATAGGGTTAACCGCGACACCAAAAGAAACCGATATCGTATCTAACACCGAATACTTTGCGATGCCATTTATACCTACTCTCTAAAGCAAGGTATTGAAGACGGTTTTTTAGCCCCTTACAAAGTTGTGCGTGTGGATATCGATGTAGATTTACAAGGTTGGCGACCAACCAAAGGGCAAGTCGATAAACATGGTGAAGTTATCGAAGACAGGATCTATAACCAGAAAGACTTCGACAGAACCATGGTCATTGATGAGCGAACAGAGCTTGTTGCACAGACCATCACTAGCTACCTTAAGCGCATTGATCCTATGGCTAAAACCATTGTGTTTTGTAATGATATTGACCATGCAGAGCGCATGCGTCGAGCGCTGGTCAACTGCAACCCTGAGCAAGTTGCTAAGAATGAAAAATATGTAATGAAAATTACAGGTGATGATGAAATCGGCAAAGCTCAGCTTGATAACTTCATCAACCCCAAAAAGGCTTACCCTGTTATCGCGACCACCTCAGAACTCATGTCAACAGGTGTTGATGCAAAAACTTGCAAACTGGTAGTTCTTGACCAGAGCATTCAGTCGATGACTAAGTTTAAGCAGATCATCGGTCGTGGTACTCGTATTGATGATCGTTATGGAAAGCTATGGTTTACCATTCTCGACTTCAAAAAGGCGACTGAACTGTTTGCGGATGAGCGCTTTGATGGCGTACCTGAGCGAGTTAAAGAGACAAAACCAGAAGACTTTGATACAGATGAAGGACTCGATGAGATCATCGATGGTGAGGATGAGCTTGAACAAGATGATCCATTTGAAGGGGAAGATATCGACCCTGAAAGCATCCAAGAACCAGAAGCCTCATACGACTCTGGTTCATCTCCTTCAGGTGCTAGCAATGCCGAAGATGATTGGCAGGATGAACACCGAGTTAGAAAGTTCTATGTCAACGGTGTAACGGTGAAAGCCATTGCCGAACGTGTTCAATACTACGATGCCGACGGTAAACTCGTAACCGAATCGTTCAAAGACTATACCCGCAAGACGATGGCAAAACAGTTCACCTCGATGGATGACTTTGTTAAGCGCTGGCAAGATGCCGATAAAAAGCAAGCAATCATCGATGAGCTAGCAGAGGAAGGCATTATCTGGGAAGCGTTAGAGCTAGAAGTTGGCAAAGATCTCGACCCATTCGACATGATTTGTCATGTCGTGTATGACCAACCAGCACTCACCAGAAAAGAACGGGCTGACAACGTCAAAAAGCGCAACTACTTCACTAAGTACGGTGAAACGGCTCAGCAGGTGTTGAACAACTTACTAGACAAGTACGCAGACGAGGGCGTTCAAGAGATTGAAAATATTCATGTACTCAAAGTTAAGCCTTTTGACGAGATGGGACGTCCTGCTGAGATCGTCAAGAAGTGCTTTGGCGGAAAAGAGCAGTACTTAGAAGCGATTTCTGAACTGGAAGCCGAAATTTATCAATCTGCATAAGATTTCCGTCACAAATTGAAAAAATCGCCTAATACACTACATATAGAAAACAATAACCACAAAAAACATAGATATTGTATTTTAGTTTTCAAGCACGACTTATATAGAAGATTTGTGTGAACTATTTCACATTGACTATACACATCAGATAGACAATACTTCACCGCAATAGTGCCCAGTCCCCTGTTTCTGAAGTTATCTTTCGAGATGACTTTGGAATCAAGGCTGGGCGTTCTCGTTTTTACAGCAAGGAAAATCAAGGACACAGGATGTCACTAACCCCGCCTAAGCAGTTCAAACACTATGAGGAGCTCATCGATATTCTCATAGAAAGAGGCATGGTGATAGACAGTCGTGAAAGAGCTATAAGAAAGCTCGCACAGGTGGGATATTACCGACTGAGTGGTTTTTGGTATCCAGCAAGAGTTATCGAACGAGACGAATCATATCAACCCATCCAGTGTGAACACTTAAAACGACCAAAGCGGCTCAATCACTTTCAACAAGGCACCGAGTTTGACCAAGTGTTCAATCTTTACCTTTTTGATAAAAAACTCCGCTTAGCAATGCTTGATGGCCTTGAGCGCATAGAGATATTTGTCCGTTCAGTTATCGCACATGAATTAGGCCGAGGCAAAAAGAAACAGCCAGGCACGGGGGAGGATATTCCTGAACCATTAGCTTGGAAAGATTCTGATTACATCAATGGCAAATTTCTCAAGAAGCGAGGACATAGACCAAGCCTTTGGGAAGAGTGGCAAAACAAACACAGTAAACTCATTGAAAGAAGCCAAGAAGACTGTATTGTTTGGCACAAAAAGAACGAGAAAGAAATGCCCTTTTGGGTTGTTATCGAAGCTTGGGACTTTGGAACAATGTCCAAGTATTACGGTATGCTCAAAGATCAATATCGCCAGCGCATCTGTTCAAGATTAGGAATCGAAGATAAAACTGAAACCGATGTATTACGAGCCTGGCTTATGGAAATGAACATTTTACGTAACCGATGCGCTCACCATACTAGGATATGGAACCAACAATCCTCTAAAGTTTTAAAAGTAACATCTCACGAGTCTTTCGAAGACATAAAGGAAAACGGTAATACGCTGTCTCGTCTATACGGCGTGATCCGTGTTATGTGGTTTTTAATTGAACAAATTGGCCCAAGTTCTTGCTGGTTTGATGACGTCAATAACCTTATAGAACAATTCCCTCAAGTACCAGGATGCCCACTCTCGTCGCTGGGAATGCCTGTGTCATAACAAATTTAGCATTGCTACTCGGCTACCTTCAGGTAGCCGTTAACTGTATTCGCCTTTAGGTTCAAAAATCCGAACGCTGACGAATATGCTCATGGGCAGATGAGGAAATATCGTTTCCTTTGAACTGACGATTCAAGTTTTTAGCTGCAACCAAGGTCGAGCCAGAGCCAAAAAACGGATCAACAACTAGCTCGCCTTCTCTGCTACTTTGAGCGACCAGAACTTCCAAGAGACTTACTGGCTTTTCAGTTGGATACCCTCTATAGACCCGTTTATGGTTAGTATGTCAGGTATGCTCAAATCATTAAGCTTCCTCTTACCCTTTTCAAAAAACAGTATGTATTCGTGTCGAGCACGGTAATGGTAGCCCATACCAATGCTCACTTTGTCCCATACAATAGGTTTCCAGAATTTGAAGCCGACTTTCTCCGCTATCGGCTTAATGACAAACATCGTTTCTTGGTCACAAAATAGGTAGAAGTGGGAGTGGTTCTTGAGCACACGATAGACCTCACTGAGTAACGCTTCAAATCTATCGTTAGGAAAAATCTCAAACCATTGATTGCTTGACGCCTTGCTCACCTTAAGCCGAGTCGTTGTCCCAATTTTTCGGTGTTTTTCTAAGGACTCATAGGGAGGGTCGGTGATTAATAGATCAACGCTCGCTGTATCGAGCGTTGACAACCATTTAACAGCATCAACATGGAATAAATTCATCAGATTTTTATACAACAAGACTACTGCATGCTTTCCCATTCATATAGGTTTGAGATTGCACTCCTTTATCCAGGCGACGACAATCTATACAGTAGCTTTGGTATCCTTCAGGGTTTCGAGCGGTCACTCTAGCAGGTGTTTTACCAAAGGACGACGGATATGGATGAAAAACGTGCTCTCCTCCATTCGCATCGGAACAGTGAGGGCAGGACTTAAATTTTTGGCCTGTATGGGGATCTCTTTTGTGTATCATCCCTACGTTCAAACGTTTATTACAACAACTGCATGTCATGCAAAGCACCTCTTTAGTATCAAAGACATTTTATGATACTAACTGCTTATAAATCAAACAGTGAGGAAAGCAACAAAGTTCTTCTTAGCTTGTCACCTTCTAATCCTTACAAATGAGCATTCTTTTGGTTTCCTCGATAGAGATGAGACCCCAATCTAAATTTTCATTCATTACGATTAGTCGTGTATCAGGCAAAACGCTCATTGCTTCATCTATAGCCAATTTTAATGAGTCGAAGTCGAGACTCATTGCTCGGAGATCTGTCCTCTCTTTCCCGACAACATCATACCAATGCCCCTTGTACATCCTGCGCTCCTCTTAATAACGATAATTTATTAGTAAAAGTCAGAAAAAATAATTCTACGTCAAACGCATCCGTCTTTAACGGCTCTTATCTTCATCCAGCCAACTGGATATCTCTGCTAAACCTGCAAGTGAATCGTCATTCAAGCATCGATGCTTAACGTATTTTGGAACCACAACATCCAACCCCAATGCAACAAAGTCTGGATGTTCCGAAATGATTTTCACGTACTGTTCAAGCCGACTCTCTGGTGTAGAGTCCCTTTGTAACTGCTTCTTGACAGCCTCTCTGAACTTAAGAATTTCCTCAGGAGAAGCATCTTCTATGTCTTCATATTCAGAACACCTAAGTTCTTCATAAAGAACATCGGCCAGTTGCTTATGGCTCCAGCCTAAGGCATCCAACATGGTTCGAATTTGCTGTTGTTTTTGGGCTGTCCCCATTTGTCCCTACCCTACTAGTTACTATGCAATGGTCTCAGCGGAGACAATCATTCATAAACGAAAAGGAAAATATTATGTCTAAAAACAAAGCACCAATGACCCCAGAAGCCGCTGCTCGCATTCAAGCGAATCAAGCAAAACAAAATGGCGGACAAGTATCTAAAGATTCGTTCGCTGCCCGTGCTCAACGCGCTGCTGCTAATAACCAAAAACAAGGTAAGTAAGGAGATAAACATGAGTAAAGAAAATCCTAACTACCCAAGCAAAACTGGCGAGCCTTCTGGCAAAGGTCGTGGTAATACTCCTAAACGCTAGCAACATTCTGAGGCAGTCATCGCTGCCTCATTTCATATCTATGAACACCCTTTGGCGTTCAACTTAAAATTGCTTAAAAACAACTGTTGATCCGATTTATAGTCTGAATACGGTACAGACTTTTCCGTTTCTGCAAGAGCGCATAAACACGTTTCTCGCTTACTTTCATACCAACTTACCGACACCATATTCTTTGCTGAGTTAATGCAGGTATCAACGATGGCATACTCCACTTCGATAGGGTAACGCTCTTCTTCTAGAGCACCGTTCACCTTATAACCGCCAAACAACCCTACAGCTAATGCTGTACTCGCTGACACTAACTTACGCTTGCTGAACTTGAAGCCTTTAAAACTCTTCTCACACTCTTTACAAGCAATATTTTCCGCAAACTCGATATCATTGTCGGTTTGACAATGTGGGCATTCTATTTTCATGAAACCTAGACAACCTACTGATCAATTTATTTAATTTGATGTTTATTTGATTATTGCTTATTGAGCCATAAATAACCACTCTTTTGCATATGGACTAATTCACGTTATTCATATCAATTCTGCTATAATCTGCCCCAATTTTTTCAGTCAGTTAGTAGTAGAACTCCATGTCAATCAGTTCAGTTATCAAGTCTATTCAAGACATCATGCGTAAAGACGCGGGTGTTGATGGTGACGCGCAGCGTCTAGGCCAAATGTCGTGGCTTTTATTCCTTAAAGTGTTTGATGCCCAAGAGGAAGAGTTAGAGTTCGAGTTAGATGATTACCGCGAACCCATCCCAGCCAAATACCTATGGCGCAACTGGGCGGCAGATAACCAAGGCATTACAGGTGATGAGCTATTGGAGTTTATCAATGATGACTTATTCCCGACGTTAAAAAACCTAACCGCGCCGAAAGACACTAACCCACGCGGATTTGTCGTGAAAGAAGCTTTTAGTGATGCCTTTAACTACATGAAAAATGGAACGCTACTGCGTCAGGTGATTAACAAGCTCAACGAAATCGACTTTACTGACTCTAAAGAACGCCACCTGTTTGGTGATATCTACGAGCAAATCCTACGCGACCTACAAAGCGCAGGTAATGCAGGTGAGTTCTATACCCCTCGTGCAGTGACTCGTTTTATCGTCAATCGTCTTGACCCTAAACTGGGTGAGCAGATTATGGATCCCGCCTGCGGTACGGGCGGTTTCTTGGCTTGCTCGTTCGATCACGTCAAAGAGAACTACGTGACAAGCGCAGCCGACCACCAAACGCTGCAAAAGCAAATCCATGGTGTAGAGAAGAAACAACTACCACACTTGCTGTGTATCACCAATATGATGCTCCACAGCATTGAAGTCCCTGTGCAGATTAAGCATGGAAACACGCTTAACAAACCGCTTTCAAATTGGGATAGCAATATCAACGTGATTGCGACTAACCCACCGTTTGGCGGCACTGAAGAGGACGGGATTGAAAAGAACTTCCCTTCTGAAATGCAAACTCGTGAAACCGCCGATCTGTTCTTACAGCTTATTGTGGAGGTATTGGATAGAGATGGTCGCGCAGGTGTGGTATTGCCTGATGGCACCTTGTTTGGTGAAGGTGTAAAAACCAAGATTAAAAAGATGCTGACGGAAGAGTGTAACCTGCACACGATTGTTCGCTTACCTAATGGCGTGTTCAATCCATACACAGGTATTAAGACCAACATTCTCTTCTTTACCAAAGGCCAACCGACCAAACAAGTGTGGTTCTATGAGCACCCTTACCCAGAAGGCGTGAAGAACTACAGCAAAACCAAACCGATGAAGTTTGAAGAGTTCCAGCAAGAGATCGATTGGTGGGGTAACGAGGCAGATGGATTCGCTAGCCGCATTGAGACCAAGCAAGCTTGGAAAGTGTCGATAGGGGATATTATCGAGCGCAATTTTAATCTTGATATTAAAAACCCTTATCAGGATGAAGTAGTCAGCCATGATCCTGAAGAGTTGCTGGCGAACTATCAGCAGCAACAACAAGACATCAAAGCACTACGTGACCAACTGAAAGGCATTCTCGGTGATGCGCTTAGCTCTGCCATTCAAGGTAAAAACCAAGGTGGAGAGCAATAATGGCTGTAGAGAACCTAATTACCGAGCATATTGATGTTTGGACTTCAGTAGTGAAGACCAGATCGACCTCTGGTCGTGGCAGCAGCAAAAAGCTTGAGCTTTACGGTGTTAAGAAGCTGCGCGAGCTAATTCTAGAGTTAGCAGTGCGAGGCAAGCTTGTTCCTCAAGATCCTAATGATGAGCCTGCTTCAGTATTACTTGAGCGAATTGCGGCTGAAAAAGCACAGTTGGTGAAAGAGAAAAAAATCAAAAGATCAAAAGCTTTACCATTAGTTTCTACAGATGAACAACCATTTCAATTGCCTAATGGTTGGGCTTGGGAGCGCATTGGTACGTTTGGGGTTGTTGGAACAGGAGCTACTCCTTCCCGCGCCAAACCTGAATACTGGGAACCAGCAGAATTCAACTGGGTATCTAGTGGTGAAACTTCAGAGCTTTTTGTAAGTGCAACTAAAGAACGTATATCAGGTTTGGCACTAGAGGAGACCAACGTTTCTATTTACCCGAAAGGTACTCTAATTGTTGCTATGTACGGGCAAGGAAAAACTAGAGGACAGATAACTGAACTTCTAGACAGTGCAGGCACGAACCAAGCTTGTGCTGCAATACAGTTGGTGGAGTTATCTCAAGGTCACAGAAGTTACGTTAAGTTGTTTTTTAGGAAGGCATATCTGGACTTAAGAAGTCAGTCAGCGGGTGGAGCACAACCAAATCTAAATGTGGGTAAAATCTCAAATACTGTTATCCCAGTTCCACCATTACCAGAACAACACCGTATCGTCGCCAAAGTCGATGAGCTAATGGCACTCTGCGACCAGCTTGAGCAACAGACCGAAAGCAGCATTGAAGCACATCAAGTGCTGGTAACGACTCTGTTAGACACACTCACCAACTCAGCCGATGCTGACGAGTTGATGCAAAACTGGGCGCGAATCAGTGAGCATTTCGATACCTTATTCACTACTGAAGAAAGCATCGACCAGCTCAAGCAAGCTATTCTACAACTGGCGGTGATGGGTAAGCTTGTCCCACAAGATCCAAGCGATGAGCCTGCCACTGAGTTACTGAAAAGAATTGCTGAAGAAAAGGCGCAGTTAGTCAAAGAGAAGAGAATCAAGAAGCAAAAAGCGCTGCCGCCGATTAGTGAAGATGAAAAGCCGTTTGAACTGCCGAATGGGTGGGAGTGGTGTCGAATTCAAGATGTAGCTCTATTTACTACATCGGGTTCTCGAGATTGGGCTAAATATTACTCTGATTCTGGCGCTCTATTTGTCACCATGGGCAATTTATCTCGAGGCAGCTACGAGCTGCGTTTAGACAATTTAAGGTTTGTACGCCCACCTAAAGGGGGCGAAGGCTCTCGAACTAAACTGGAGGCGCGAGATCTATTAATTTCCATAACAGGTGATGTCGGTAACTTGGGATTAATTCCTGAAGAGTTTGGTGAAGCATACATAAACCAACATACGTGCTTATTACGATTTATGCCAGAATGCCAAGGAAAATACTTCCCTGATTTTATGAGATCTCCACTAGCTAAATATCAGTTTGATGCTCCACAACGAGGTATTAAAAATAGCTTTAGATTGAGTGATGTTGGTGAAATGCACGTACCGCTTCCTCCTCTAAATGAACAAGTCCGTATCACAGAAAAAGTTAGTGACTTTCTCAGTATATGTGAGTGCTTAAAAGTCAGACTTCGAGAGTCTCAAATCACCCGATTACACCTCACCGATGCAATTGTTGATCTAGTAGTATAACTATGAGTCTTTACAACATCTCCAATAAAAACCTCACCGCACGGACACCGACCACTTTTGCAGCCGAAAGGCTGCAAAAGCACCACGATTATTCGTCGCTTTTTAACGGTATAGATGCAATTTTCTTTGTCTTTCTTGTATTCAGTGTGTATTTCGATAATTTGCTGAAAAAAGCCTCCTTTTAGAGAGTCTGTTTCAGCTAGTTCTGGGTTTTTTGCTTTCTAGCGTACTGTAAGCTTTCGCCCTAATTCGTCTCACTTTGTCACATAACTTCTACGAATGTTCTACATAGCACCCTTATCCTTATCTGTATGATTCTTCCAGTAATCAGTAGCAAGGATAAGGTCGATGAATTTAAAGAAAATGTTCTCTGTTGTGTTATTGGGGGTAACCGCTGTTTTAGTAGGGTGTGGAGGAAGTAGTGAAGAAATCCGAAAAGCACTCGCCCCTGAAATTTCACAGCTTAACAGCAGCTATGCCACCGCGATGAACAATGGCGCCGCTGTTGTCAATTTAACGCCAAAGGTGGAATACAAATGGGGTGGCAATAAAGGCGTTAAGTATTCTTGGAATTTTGTTAAGTACGTAGGCAGCGGTAGTGGTCAACAAGTGATCCTGTCCCCTAATTCAAAAGATACGCAGATCCGCATGATGAGTGCTGGTACTTACCAGTTCAAGTTCCGAGCTGAAGGTGACACCATAGCTTGGAAGAATCACTTTTCTGAAAAGATAGTGAATATCAATGTGAATGGAGCCTCATCAGTCAGTGCTGCTGCTATGTCGTTTCAAAATTTCGAATCCCAACCTCGTAACCTTCCGCTTTTAACGGGTTTCGACTTTTCCTCGAGCGATTTAAACAATGCTTGGGTTTTGGGTACACAAAACCGCAGCCTTTGGTTAACCATTAACGACTTGTCCCAAAGTAGTGGCCGTGAATATGCGTTAAGAGAGATTGCTGATCAGAGCCTTGATAAATTGATCATCGATTTGTCTTTGACAAGTCACTCAGAGAACGACAGTGCAGAGGCGAATGCAATCCGCCTAGCGGAACTGGTCAATGTCGGCGCTCAAGTTTTTCAACAGCACCTGTCTGAAAGCAGAATGATTCCAGTTGCTGCCAATGGCACAGGCACGGAAAAGGAGAACTTGAACATTGTCATCGTTTTAAGTCAGCAAACGTCGGCCTATGGTGAACTTTTGGCACATATGATCAGTCGAGATCCCAACCGTAGTTTACCTGTATATCTGATAGGCGAATCTACGTCGGCAGCCTTGGTTTCTTTGGATACTACGATGGTTCGCAAGCCTTGTCAGATTTAACAATACAAGAAGAGTACAAAGCGGATAACTTTGAAAATTCAGTTTATGTCACAACCCAACTGTAACTAGCGAGTGACATTTTCCCCCGACTTAGACGCCTGTCGGGGGATTTTTTTAAGCGACGTCTTTCACTTCTGGCTCATCGTCAACCGCTTTCAATTTCGGCAGTGGGTTTCGTGAGCCAACCGCTTCTTCAATAGAATTGAAACCATCTTCTTTTAACAGTTTCACAAGGCCTCGGTTTATTTCACTAATGTTCTGAGGGCCATCAAAAATCATGGTGGTGATCATATGAAGTAGGCTTGCACCTGAAGTGATTTTTTCATAGGCGTCTTTTGCCGTGAACACGCCTCCCACCCCAATGATGGTAAGCTTGCCGCGCGTGCGTCGATACACGTGGCGGATGACGTTGGTTGATATGCGTTGAAGAGGCAGTCCACTCATAGCGCCTTTGTGGTAGGGCAACTCGTCTTTGACATACTCTTGGTTATGAGACGGTTTGGCGAGGTTAGTAAGGACAACGCCGTCAATCTGATGTTCCATGCAGCAATCAACGATGGTGTTGATTTCTTCTATTTCTAAATCAGCGGCCAGCTTGACGTAAACGGGCCTTCCCTCGACGCGATTTTCAGTAACGGCTGTAAGCAGGGCATTTAGGTTGTCTGGGTCGACAAACGGTTCGCCATCTTGGGTGTTTGGACAACTGATATTAATGGTGTAGTAGTCACCGATATCTTTAAACAAGCGCATGGTTTTTACGTAGTCTTCAATAGAGTCCTGTAAATCAAATTCGGGCGTTAAATTAGACTTTGCGGCATTTATTCCTACTTTTAGTGGACCAAAATCGGTTCCTGCCAAGCGAGCTGATATCTTTTCGGCTCCTTGGTTGTTTAAACCGTACCAGACGAGTATGGATTTTGACTTGACCATTCTAAACAGGCGTTTGCCTGGGTTGCCCGGGCAAACTTCGCCGGTAAACGACCCCAGTTCTGCCAATCCAAATCCTATCGATGGGTAAATACTAGTAAGCTCCCCGTCTTTGTCGAACCCCGCAGATAAGCCAACGGGGTTGCGATAATCGATGCCATCTACTTGTGTGTTGAGACTTTTGTGGTTGTAGTTAAACAGCATTGATGTAATGGAACGGCTAAGTGGATTAGAGCCCAGAGCTACACCTACTTTTTTGAGCTTGTAGTGGGCATCTTCTGGGTCCATTAGAAAAATGAGTGGCCTTATCGCGCGATAGAGCAGTTTTAAGGTAAAATTACGGACTCCAATGAAAGTACTCATGAAGCTTCTCCTTACTTTCTTATTTCACGTTGTTATTAAAATGAGCAGCGATTAATAAATCACTAACAAAATAGTAATGGTAATCATTCTCATTTAGATCTATATTTTGTGAAAAGTGTGATATGAGGAAGAATAATGCGTGAGATCTTGACCCAACTGATTCGTCGTCCAGAGGGGCGTGCAAACCCAAGTCACGCACATAAAGCCAGTTCCCAGCCACTTTGGCGTTCATCGGGCCACATTTTTTACCTTCTTGACACTCTAAAGCTCTGTTATCAAAGCCAAGCTGGCATGGTGACTTACGAAAGGGTTGCGGAAGAGTCTTTGGCGCCTTTGTGTCGAGAACTCGCGAAAGGCAACTGGACGCAACCGCGCTCTACCGCTAATGTCCCTTCGCTTTTTTCAATTTCGGTATGTGCAGTAAGTTGGGAGCAACTGGCGGGTCAGTCGCGAGTAAAAGCAATTCCTGATGCCGCGACGTTTCGATTTGAAGATATCGACTTTATGGCTTCTGAAGCCAAGTTTCAAAGCCCTTACCGCCAGTGTGACGACATCGCGACGCCTCTATCTGATGTGGGTGGGTTCGATAAACAGGTTCGTCGATTACACAACATTTCACTTTCTGACTTCATATTAATCCTGCAGGAGTGCAATCATGCGGTTCCCCGCGACTTGCAAAAGGCTCTCCATGTTCAGCCAGACAACTTTGCCTATCGATTTACCGACAGAGAAACGCGTATGCTGGGCAAACTGGGTGGATTGGTACAAAGTTAATCGACCTTTCACACGGCAGTTATTTCAGCCCCAGCACTTGGCTAATTTTCGCTGATGATGTGAATCTGGCGCGAACCTTTCAAAACGGGGTACGCTAATGTAAACCGTTTCTGTTAGCATAATCTAGCACGCTTTTTAGGCGCCAAAATAAGGTATTGCATACGCATTCTCAAGTTGGTTTTTGGCGACTTTAAGGAGAATAACTTGTCACGACAAATTGAGTTTGGGGGAACAAAATGGAGATAGTGACTGAAAGGCTTAGGCTGAGACAATGGACTGAGGGTGATAAACAGCCTTTTCGGGAGATGGGTTCCGACCAAGAGGTGATGCGCTTTTTTCCTAATTTGCTAAGCGCAAAACAATCGGATGCCGCAGTCGATAGGATATCAAACCTGATTGACGAAAATGGTTGGGGCTTTTGGGCAGTAGAAGAGCGCTCTAGTGGTCAGTTTATTGGCTTTGTTGGTCTGCACGGACAGGAAGAAGAGCAGATCCCCTGTACTCCAATGGTAGAAATTGGTTGGCGTCTTGCTCGTGAGCATTGGGGTAAAGGGTATGCTCCTGAAGCGGCCAAAGCGGCGTTAAAATACGCTTTTGACTCGCTAGGTGAATCGCGGATTTACGCGTTTACATCACTACTCAATCTACCTTCTCAGCGAGTGATGGAAAAGATCGGCATGCACAATACGGGTTTGGACTTCGACCATCCAAAGGTGCCAGATGGGCATCGATTAGAAAAACACTGCTTGTTTCGTATTGATAAAGAATACTGGTTAGAGAATCAAGATATATGAGAACGGTTTTAGTCACTGGTGGTGGGCGTGGTATCGGTGCCGCTACCGCCATTCACCTCGCCAAACAAGGCTATCAAGTGGTGGTGAACTATCACCACAACACGGCTGCCGCTGAAAAAGTTGTCGCTGAAATAATCCAAGCTGGTGGGCAAGCCGTTGCCCTTCAAGCGGACGTTGCTGACGAAAAACAAGTGGCAGAGCTGTTTGATCAAGCTGAACAGTTGTTCGGGCCAGTTAACTATTTGGTGAACAACGCTGGCATCTTGTTTACTCAGTCTAAACTGGAAGATGTTTCTGTTGAGCGTTTCCAAAAAATCTTGAATACCAATGTTATCGGTTGCTTTTTGTGTAGCCGCGAGCTGATAAGACGTTGTTCTGGGCAAGGTGCCATTGTCAATGTGTCTTCTGGTGCTGCAAGGACAGGCTCTCCCTTTGAGTACGTCGATTATGCTGCCTCAAAAGGAGCGATGGACACTATGACTAAGGGGTTGTCTTTGGAAGTCGCAGAACGCGGCATTAGAGTTAACTCAGTGCGTCCAGGCTTGGTTTACACCGACATGCATGCAGATGGTGGCGAACCGGGAAGAGTCGATAGGTTGTCTTCTAAAATCCCGTTAAAGCGCGGGGGCACCAGTCAGGAAGTGGCGAATGCAATTGCTTGGTTATTGTCAGATGAAGCTTCGTATATTACTGGCACTTTTATTGATGCGACAGGGGGGCTATAGGTCCCTTTAGCTCAGTAAAAATGGGTGATGTAACAAAAAATTCATGGCGAATGCATTTGTTTTTTCTCCGATTGTTCATCATATTGTAATTAAGGTGTAACAAAGAGGAGAGTCGCCTATGCATCAAGAAATGATCCAACCTTCACAATTTGGCATTATCAGCCGTACATGTCTGTTTGCTTTAATTTCAATTATTGGGGTCTTTGCACTGGTTTAAACCACAATTCGTTTCAGAGTATAGCCACACTGGGTTTGTGGTAGATAGCTTTGTCATTTCTATGCTAGGTTTTTAGTGTGTAATTTAACAAAGTGTCGCGCTTAATGTGGTCTTTCAGCTCTGTCTCTAATCGCTTTGCAGCCTTGCCTGAAGCTTTTTTCAGCAAGGTTGCCCCGACTCCTCTTGAAAATACCCGTTGGGTTGCGTGGAATTCCGCTTTAGCCAAGCAGTTGTCGTTACCAGAAAGCCACCAATCACATCCGCAATTAATGTCTATATTATCTGGCTCCGATGTTCCGAAGAATTTTGTTCCTATTGCGATGAAGTACGCAGGGCACCAGTTTGGGGTATACAACCCTGACTTAGGTGACGGTCGTGGATTGCTCTTATGTGAACTCACCGATGTCAACGGAGCCGTTTGGGATATACACCTTAAAGGCGCTGGTATGACGCCCTATTCTAGATCGGGAGACGGGCGTGCGGTTTTGCGTTCAACCATCCGTGAGTACTTGTGTAGTGAAGCTATGCATGGCCTTGGTATACCGACGACGCGTGCTCTGGGAATGATGGTCAGTGATACTCCGGTATATCGCGAAAAAGCGGAACAGGGAGCGCTTTTGATCCGCTGTGCCGAGAGCCACATTCGCTTTGGTCATTTTGAACACTTTTTCTATACCCAACAGTGGGATGAGCTTAAGTTACTGGCCGATAAGGTCATTGATTGGTATTGGCCTGAATGCCGAATGTCTGCCCATCCTTATGAAAGCATGTTCCAAAGAGTTGTCGACACTACAGCAAAGATGATCGCCAAGTGGCAGGCGATTGGGTTTACCCACGGTGTAATGAACACCGATAACATGTCGATAATTGGCCAAACGTTTGACTATGGACCTTTTGCTTTTTTAGACGACTACGATCCGAGTTACATCTGTAACCACTCCGACTATGAAGGCCGGTACGCTTTTGACCAACAGCCACGCATCGCTCTGTGGAACTTGTCGGCTTTAGCTCATTCACTATCGACTCTGATTAGCAAGGATAGGCTGGAAAATGCTTTATCGGCTTATGAAGGCCTTCTGGGGCGCTATTTCAGTTCCGAGATGCGCAATAAACTCGGCTTGCTCAGTCGTCAAGAAGGGGATACGGAACTGTTTAGTGACCTGTTTTCGCTACTTGAAAGACAAAATACGGATTACACAAACTTTATGCGACAACTGGCTATGGTAGACCAAAAAGGATATCAGCCAGTGTTAGATTTGTTCGTGGACCGCTCGATGGCGGGTAAGTGGCTAGAGCGTTATATAAGACGTTGTGAGTTAGAGGTCGATGAAAAGGGTGACGTGGTCACAAATTGTACCCGTTGCAACAGAATGCGTCAGCATAACCCTAAGTACATACTGCGCAATTACCTAGCGCAACAAGCGATTGAAAAAGCGCAGCAGGGCGATTTTTCAATGGTTAATAGTCTGGCTAAGCTGTTGCGATCTCCTTTTGACGAACATCCTAAGCACGAAAAACTGGCCAGCTTGCCTCCTGATTGGGGTAAAGGGATGGAGATCAGTTGTTCTTCTTAGCGGGTATAGTCGCTGGCCCACTGAATTAACTTTTTACGCAGTAGAGCTTTGTTTACTGGCTTGGTCAGAAAGTCGTTCATGCCTGCCACTTTACACGCTTCTCTATCGCTATCCATCGCGTTGGCTGTCATGGCAAGTATCGGGAGGTCTTTAGCTTTATCTCCCGCTTCACCATGTCGGATAAAGCGAGTCGCTTCATAACCATCCATCTCTGGCATTTGGCAATCCATCAATACCAAGTGGTAATCAGATTTTTGTTTGAGTTTTTCAATGGCGAGCTTCCCGTTTTCTGCGACGTCGCATTGACAGTCGAACTGCTTGAGTAAACCGGATATCACAACCTGATTCACTCGATTGTCTTCGACAACTAGGATATTGAGTCCTTGTGGAAACTCTTCTTGGTTGGTGGTTTGCTCGCTAAGGCCGGATAGGTAGTTGTGAGTGACCAGTTCATTGTCATGGAAGTCTTCACTGGCGATTACTTTTAGGGCGCTCAATAGATCAGAAGTTGTAGCGGGTTTTACAAAGTAACCGCTAAAGCCCAGTTTTTTAAAGGTATTTTGCTCGTCAATCGCATCTAACGACGTCATCATTATCAGCTTGATATCACGAGTAGACGAGCCTTGATGTAACCTTTGGCTTAGCTCAATGCCGTTGATATCTGGCATCTGCATATCTAGAAATGCGATGTCGAATGACATGCCATCTGATTGGCTATGCCGTTCGCATTCAGCTAATGCTTGCTCTGCATTTTCTGCTTCTGTTACCTCGGCTCCCCAGTGTTCCAACTGCTTTGAGAGTACTTCGCGGTTGATGGCGTTATCATCCACCACCAATACTTGAAGCTTGCTAATATCGGTGGATGGTAAAACCCTTGTCGATTGCTCAGACTTACCCACCAAAAGAGTAAACTTAAAGCAACTTCCTTTGCCGAGTTCGCTGGTGACTTCAATGTCGCCATGCATGATCTGACAGAGCTTTTTCACAATAGCGAGTCCTAAACCCGTTCCGCCGAATTTTCGGGTTGTTGAAGCATCAACCTGACTAAACTTATCGAAAAGGTGTTCTGCTCTCTCTTTTGGGATACCAATTCCACTGTCCCTGACACTGCCGACCAATTTCCACTGCGATGAACTGTGGTTCTCTATCTCTGCTTTGATAACGATTTCGCCGCGCTCGGTGAACTTGATTGCATTGCCAACCAAGTTAGCGAAAATCTGGCGTATCCTAGTACTGTCGGCGAGGATCATGGATTCATGTATACCAATGGTGTCGAGAACCAGTTCAACATTGGGGTTGGTTAAACTAGATACCATGCTTTCAGAAAAGGTGCCGAGCATATCTCGCAAGTTAAAGTGGTGTTCGTCCAACTCCAGCTTATCGGCTTCAATTTTGGAAAAGTCGAGAATATCGTTCAAAAGGTTTAGCAGGGACAGTGCACTGCTTTGTGCAAGGTAAGCTTGATGGTGCTGAGAATGAGTGAGGTGGTTATCCATTAACAGCTCTAGCATGCCGATAATACCATTCATTGGCGTGCGTATTTCATGGCTCATAATTGCCAGAAATTCACTTTTTGCTTTTGCTGCAGCTTCGGCGACTTCTTTCGCTTCGACTAATGCTTGGTTAGCCGCTTTTTGGTCGGTGATATCTTTGATGATACCGGTGAAAATAAGCCCTTTTGAGGAACTGACTTCTGCAATAGAGAGTTGAATCGGGAATATTTCGCCGCTTTTACGCAGCGCTTCAAACTCGCGTCCCAGTCGACCTTTTTGATCTCTAACCCCAATGATTCTCGACTCTTTGGTTTCCATATAGTGGTTGATATAGGCCTGATGGTGTTGGCTATAGCGCTTACCCATTAAAAGCTCTATTGATTTTCCCAGCACTTCGTCTTCGGTGTAGCCAAACATAGTTTGAGCTGCTTGGTTAAATGAGAGCAGCTTTCCCTTAGTATCGATGGTAATGATGCCGTAGGGCGCAGTATCAAGGATCGCTTCTAACTGTTGACGCATCTCTAGCTGGCTTTGAACTATTGTGCCTTTTTCTAAAATCTCTTTATCAAGCTCGTTAATTGAGGTTGTGGTCTGTTCGAGTTTTTCGGCAAGCTGGTTAACAGACTGAGCAATGCTATCGACCTCTTTCACGGTTTGAGAAGGAATGCGATATTGAAGTCCTTCTTTTTTTAGCTTGTCTATATAGCCAATCAAAGAGGTGATGGGGTTGATGATTTGTGCTCTTAGCGAGTACCACATGGTTGCGAGCAACAACAGAGTTGCAAACAGCAAACCAATCCCAACGATTTTATACATCATGCCAAGGGTGCTAAACGCTTTATCATTGTCATAAGCGACAGAAAGGAGATAGCCAGATTGTCCTACTCTAAGTGTCTTTTTTTCCTGAGTAATCGATTGTGGCAACTCGTTTGCATCGACAACGACTTGGTTTTTCATGTTCTCTTCTTGGGTAAGAGAAATTTGGTAGATGGGGTAGTAGGCCCCTTCGAGTTTGCTAAATGTATCTTGTAAAAGTTCTTGGTAATTTTGCTGCCAATCGGTAGAAATTAACACCCAGCCCATAAGCCTATTTCTGACCATTATAGGCTGGTGATCCACTGAGAGGTTTTTAGATCGGAAAGAAAAGGATCGCTATTGGGTTTACTAATATTTGAAACATTGGTGAACAGGCCATTAAACATGGGATAGTTTTCAATTTTGGAATACAGCCATTTTTCACCGTTATATTTTTCTCCCTGATGGGTGATGGTCGAAGTTGAAAACACATAACCTTCGTTGTCGATAACAAACATGTAATTGACGAAAGAGTGTGTCCTTATTGTATCGTTAAGAGATTGAGCGATTCCTCGGTTAATCCCTTTGTCTAAAGCGCGTTTAACTTCGCGGTTCTGCGCCTTTAACGAAGAGATAGAGAGCATTTTTTCGTTGTACTCATCGATAATGCCAGTGACTAACTCAAGTGTTCCAGTGATTTGCTGATAGACGTTTTTGTGCAGTGCCTTGCTGGTAATGGAGTAGGCAAAAACGCTGATCGCCAAAATGATGGAGAGAGTGAGGGTTACTATTGTTAAAGTCAGTTTTTGTACTAAACCCATGTTAATACCATTGATACTTTAAGAGACTGCTATCTGACGGCTGAAGCTCTAGGTATTCAAAGCTTGAGCGATTAATTAAAAATATCGGTTGGGTCTGCATCGATGACGAGAGGTAAGTAGCTTTGTCTTTTGTGTAAGGATCTCCGCCGCTAGAAACGCTGCCTGCCTGCCCAGTTCGTAAAAGTCAGATACTGGGCCAAAGGTCGCACCGTTCTGAATTCCTGACTTGTTAGAGCTGAGAATTGGGATCTTGTACTGAGTTGATATATCAATAAGTACCTCTTCGCCACCATTTTGCAACAGGGTATCTGTGGTAGTAATAAACAGGTCAATATCACCGGTAAGTAGCTCAGCTTTCTGTCGCAGTTCTTCGAGATCACTGGCTTGCACATCTATCACATCAATGTTTTTGCGTTTTAACAAGCGAGTGAGGTTGGCCGCTTGGATTTTTGAGTTGGGCTCGCCTTTGCGATGAAAAATAGCTGCGCGCTTGGTCTCTGGTACCAAATCGTCAATCAAAGACAAGTAATGTTGCAATGGAATATAGTTACTCGTTCCAACTAGATTATTGCCTGAGTATTCGAAAGAGTCGATCAACCCTGAATCGGCTGGATAGGTGACAATGGAAAATACGATTGGTGTGGTATCGGGTATAGACTCTTTGACGATAACGGTTCCACTTGTAGTTAACGAGTAAACCAAGTCGGGGTTTTGGGTTACCAAGCTTTCAGCAAACGCTTTTTGCTGAGCTCGGTCACTGGTCAATGGGCCTTGGATGAAAATGACATCTTTATTGGGTTCTAAGCCACTCTCTTTTAGGCCGTCTTTAAAGCCTTGCAAATTGTTGGGATAGCCAGTCCACAAAGACAGTGCGATGGAATAGGGTGGGGTGTTAGCAATAACTGACCACGAGACTGAGGCCAATATTAACGCCAGTAACCCAGTGATGGATAAGTTTCGCACCGCTTTCATGTTTGCCTCCATATGCAATCGTTTCTAACAAGTGTAGACGGGATTATCGGACTAAGTAGTGTTACTCATTTCAAAGGGTTAGCTATTTTTAAAGATGTGAACTCGGTTGTGTGCGGTCGAGCTATATAATTCAATGGCCGGCGGTTAAAGCTAGGCTTTAGTGAAGAGAGTGAGAGAAGAATTTATCGAATATTCAATGTCTAACCATTTAGGGCTAATCATTGGATATAAAATTATCAATAGCGACTATACTTAGGAGTAATGATTCCCCTTACAACGCCTGAGCTACCTAGATCTGCAGTGGGTATTTAGGGATGTTGAGAATCAGACGATTTGGTATACACGCGATTTGTGTTAACCAGCAAGCGATGGAGGAGAGGGACGGTTTTTGTCTCCTTCGGCCACTTCCCTCTCCTCACATTTTCTGTTCCACCCTTAAGAGCCAAGCTTAGGCTCTTTTTTATTGTTGCCGTTACCTAATTAACAGGGTGATCGACAATCAATCACAGGGGCTTCTCCCTTCATACAACAGTGGGTGGATTTCTACCCATTTTGAGTCTTTTTGTGTGTGTGTTTTCACCCGTTTGGTTGCTTTTTTTAGGAAGGCGTTGAGTAATCCCTCCTTTAGAGAGTTTGTAAGTTATTGATATATATTGAATGTTAATAAAATGTGCAAACTGGCTCGCTTGTTGCGTTGTAAGAAATATCAACACCCATAGATGGGGTTGTTCATTCAACAAGGAGAATAATAATGTTTAAGCCTTTGACTCTACTATCTGTATCTGTACTAGCAGCGACCAGTTTTACCGCCGCAGCAAACTGTGACCCCGGTGAAACCGTGATTAAGTTCAGCCATGTAACCAATACAGATAAACACCCTAAAGGTATTGCTGCTTCGTTACTGGAACAACGTGTAAACGATGAACTAAATGGAAAAGTTTGTATGCAGGTTTTTCCTAACTCAACCCTATACGATGATGACAAAGTGCTGGAAGCTTTGTTAAACGGCGACGTGCAACTTGCTGCTCCTTCTCTATCTAAGTTTGAAAAATTCACCAAAAAATACCGTATTTTTGACCTCCCTTTCTTGTTTGAAGACGTTGCTGCTGTCGACCGTTTCCAAAACTCTGAAGCAGGAGAGAAACTGAAAAACGCGATGAAACGTCGCGGTTTACAGGGTTTGGCGTTTTGGCATAACGGCATGAAACAGATGTCGGCAAATCAGCCGTTGCTATCTCCCCAAGATGCAGAAGGTTTGAAGTTCCGAGTTCAAGCATCTGACGTATTGGTTGCTCAGTTTGAGCAGCTAGGTGCAAACCCTCAGAAAATGTCATTTAAAGAAGTTTATGGCGGCTTGCAGACTAAGGTTATCGATGGGCAAGAAAATACTTGGTCAAACATCTACGGTAAAAAATTCTTCGAAGTTCAAGATGGGATCACCGAAACCAACCACGGTATTTTGGACTATCTAGTGGTGACATCGAACGACTTTTGGAAAGGTCTTCCAGAGGATGTTCGCAACGACTTAAACACCATTATTCAAGAAGTCTCCGCGACGCGTAATGCGGAGTCGACCAAAGTTAATATGGCTAACAAGCAAAACATTATTGATGCAGGTGGTGTAGTGAGAACACTCAATGAGGCTCAGCGTCAAGAGTGGGTAACGGCACTTCAACCAGTGTGGAAGAAGTTTGAAAAAGACATTGGTGCCGATCTGATTGAAGCGGCACTGGCTTCAAATAACTAATTGCTGTTGTTTAGGGAGTACTTCTTATCGGGAAGAGGTACTCCCTTTTTTCTAGAGTGTAGTCGTATGAAACAGTCTATTTTTTCTAAAGTTGGAAAAGTAACAGATGCTATTGAGGAAACCTTGATAGCGCTGTTTTTGGGCGGAATGACGTTACTGACCTTTGCTAACGTTGTCTTTCGCTACGTATTTAATGACAACATCCTTTGGGCACTGGAGCTAACGGTATTTATGTTTGCGTGGATGGTACTGGTTGGTGCGTCCTATGGAGTCAAGAAGCACTTTCACATTGGTGTCGATGTCGTTATCAATTTAGCCCCAGAGAAACTGCGCAAGACCTATGCTGTCTTAGCCGCATTATGTTGTCTCACGTTCTCATTGTTACTTCTTATCGGGTCATGGAACTACTGGTATCCATTTGCAACAGAAAGAGCTTGGTATGAGACCGATGACATTCCCATGCCAGAAATGCTTCAATTCTTAGCCGATTGGCTCAATGAAGGCGAACGGTACGAGAAGATGCCACGGTTTATTCCTTATATGGCACTGCCTATTGGAATGGCATTACTGACATTGCGTTTTCTGCAAGCGACTTATCAGATAGCGACTGGAAAGTTAGATCGCTTAATTGCTGGCCACGAGGCGGAAGAAGATCTGGAAGCATTGAAAGCGGAAATGAGTGAAGCCGGAGATGCGATGTCACCAAAGTCAGATAACCGCAGGGAGCCATAATCGATGGATATTTTATTGTTGTTTGTAATGGTTATCGGCTTTATGTTGATTGGCGTGCCGATTGCCATCTCATTGGGTTTATCGAGCATACTGTTTTTGATGATGCACTCTGATGCGTCTTTGGCCTCAGTCGCTCAGACCCTGTTTAACGCCTTTGCTGGTCACTACACGCTACTTGCTATTCCGTTCTTTATTCTCGCTTCTAGCTTTATGTCTACAGGTGGAGTGGCGAAAAGAATTATTCGATTTGCCATTGCAATGGTCGGCTGGTTCCGAGGTGGTTTAGCGATGGCTTCCGTCGTAGCTTGTATGATGTTTGCTGCTTTGTCCGGTTCATCACCAGCGACCGTTGTTGCAATCGGTAGTATCGTTATCGCGGGTATGATTCGAAATGGGTACTCAAAAGAGTTTGCCGCAGGTGTGATCTGTAATGCGGGGACGCTAGGTATATTGATTCCACCGTCTATAGTAATGGTGGTATACGCCGCTGCGACAGATGTTTCAGTAGGCCGAATGTTTCTAGGTGGGGTGATACCCGGTTTGCTAGTCGGCGTCATGTTAATGATTGCTATCTATATCGCTGCTCGCTTTAAAAACTTACCCAAGCAACCCTTTGTCGGATGGAAAGAGATGTTTGATTCCGCCAAAGATGCAAGTTGGGGCTTGTTGCTGATCGTTATCATATTAGGTGGTATCTATGGTGGTGTGTTTACTCCTACCGAAGCAGCGGCCGTGGCAGCAGTTTATTCATTTTTGATCGCCAACTTTATCTACAAAGATATGGGACCGTTTGCCGACAAAGAGAATACCAAGCCAGCACTGGTCAAAGTGATGCAAACTTTTGTACACAAAGACACTAAGCATACCCTCTATGAGGCCGGTAAACTGACCATTATGCTTCTGTTTATCATTGCTAATGCGTTGATATTAAAACACGTGCTAACAGAAGAACGCATTCCGCAAATGATTACCGAATCCATGCTGTCAGCTGGGTTGGGGCCGATTACATTCTTGATTGTTGTGAACGTGTTGCTGTTAATCGGTGGTCAGTTTATGGAGCCTTCTGGTTTGCTGATTATCGTCGCGCCTTTGGTGTTCCCTATCGCAATAGCACTGGGTATCGATCCTATTCACCTTGGCATCATGATGGTGGTAAATATGGAGATTGGGATGATTACGCCTCCAGTTGGGCTTAACCTCTTTGTCACCGCAGGGGTCGCGAAAATGTCTATGATGAGCGTGGTTAAAGCTGCTCTACCATGGCTGGCAGTCATGTTCCTTTTCCTAATCATAGTGACTTACGTACCTTGGGTATCCACTTGGTTACCAACCACACTAATGGGGCCAGAAATAATTACTAAATAAAGGCCATCCATGACATCTTGCCCAGCCCACCAGCTGGGCTTTTTTTGCTTAGTGCCTACAACTTTAAAACCTGCAACGCGCTCTGTTTTATACCCAATTAAAACGGCAAAGAAACTTGCATTTTCTCGTTCTTTTTGCAAAGGCAAATACGGCGATTGTCGGCTATATTTATTGTCGACGATGCAACTATCCGGAGGCATTAAAAATGGAAATGCATCAGCATTCAATTAAAGATCTGTTTAACCAGCTTGGATTGGGGAGTACCGATTGGGAGATCAAAGATTTTATTGCTAAACACAGTGGTTTAGTTGTGGGAACGCCTATCCACGAGGCGTTTTTCTGGACAGACTCCCAGTCACAATTTCTCAAACAAGCGATTGATGAAGATGCAGACTGGGCGGAACTGGTGGATCAGTTAGACGCTATGTTGCGATATTGAGCGCTTTTTCTGCTATCGGTAAATGTCAGCCTAGAAGGCTGACATTTTTGCATGAAGGCAAAAACTTTAAATCATCATTCAAATGGCTCTTGTTTTGTCTTTTTGTCTAAAAATACTTTTCTAATTTCACCTCAATTATGTTTGATTTTTACTCAATGTCGTCCCATAGCCCCGCAACTTGGGAGCCATTAAATAAATTACAAAAAATAATAGGCAGTTAATTAAACATAAAACCAACAATGCCTTAGATAATGTTCGATCTCCCTTCAATTCTTAGCATACGTTCAATAGGCAATTAGGGAGGCTAAAATGAACGAAATGCTCTGTTTAACAATTAACGACTTTAAGCAAAAGATAGTGTTAATGTGTCAAGGGCTATTGATTGGGGGGATCTGCTTTCTACTTGTGGCCTGTGGCAGCGAATCAGATGAAGGACAAGCGTCTGACGTCAATGTTGTTGTTTCAGGTAAGGAGAGCAGTGACACCTCAGATACGACACAAAGCAATGGTGAGCCAGATAGTGAGCCTAGTGATGTTGATAATAGTGCGTTCACTCTGTCACTTGATACTCAAGTATCAGAACCTTTTGCGCCTTCAAAAGACGGCAATAATCTGGCCTATACCCTTTATTCATCAGATGGACTACCAATTGCAAATCAGATCGTTACCTTGGTTCTAGAAGGCAACGCTGAATTTGATGAAAAAAGTGCGTTTAGTAATAGAGACAACGTTGATTTTAAAAACTATCACTACGATAAATCCAAGCAAACGATATCGGTGAAAACTGATTCTAATGGCCGTTTTGATGTTTCCGTTTTCTCTGTCACACCGGGACAAGTTGTTCTTCATGCATATGTCGATTTTGTCGAACTCTTTAACCAGTCTTTTGAGATTGATAATAACCTTCGAGATAACACCATTTCAGAACTTTCGATTATCGGTGCTGTTTCCCCCGTTTATCAAGGACTAACTGGTGTTACAAAAATAGCTTTGATTGGGGTTCTCGATGAATTTGGTAACCGTTTTACTGACGTAAATATAGACAGTGTGAGTGCCAGTATTGCGGATTCCAATGCAACCGATGCCCAACACATTGAGGTGAATATATCCAACTCTACTTCAAGTGATGGGGTGTTGGTTTTAGGTGCCAAGATTGAAAACAACGGTCAACCGCAGGACAATGAAGTTATTGTCAGTTACGATCCTACGCCTCTAAATACCAACAATTCTGATGTACTCGAAGTTAGAGTTCCAATTACCTTTCAAGGTATTCCCGCTAGCGCTTCACAGTTTACGCATTACATCGACGCTAGTAACTCTGGCACTAATAGTGAAGCACAAGGTGCGATAGAGTTTGTAACTGATGATACTGGAATAGTCACGGGAGCCGTTGTTTACAATCCCACAAACCATCAGGTTTCGGAAGTCAGCTTTGTACCGACTTTGGAGCAAGATGAAGAAAGCGCGATTGCTTTGTTGCCGGAAAGTATCGAAGTGGACGAAGGGTCTGCGCAAGTTACTCAATATGAAGTGGTCACCAAAAATCAAGATGGCATTACGCTTTCCACTGCGAAAACCTCGACTATATCGTTTGAAGAAAATGGGGTCGTTAAAACCAGTGCGATTACTGAAACAAGTTATCGGTCTGATGCCTATGATTTTGCGCCTGCCTCTGACGTGCCAGACAGACTAACGCTTCTAGATAGTCTTAGCGGTAGCGTGAAAGAGACTACTATAACATTGCCCGATGGCAGCGTGTCTTCAACGGCTGTGCAATTTAACGCCATGGCTGATGGTAGCGTCGTTACAGCGAATAAGACGATCAAATTCGATTTACCAAACGAACAATCCAGCTCTTCTATTGGTGGGAAATTATCGGGTGACGTTGAGGAGATCACCGTTGTAAAAACAGATGCGAATGGTGAAGTTATACAGCAACAAACGGTGGTAAGAGGTCAAAATCCTCAAGGCGAGGCCGTCGTCGCTGAGAGTGATTATCAGGCTGACAGTAAGCTTGAGATCAATGGGGAAGTAGTGGCGGGCGCAGTGGCTCAATCAAAAGTCGTTTACTTGGATGAAAACAATAACAAGATAGAAGAGCAACTCAATACCGTTAAACCTGATGATGGCGAAGTGGTGATCGCTCCTATTGTTACTCACCTTTCGGTTGCCAACGGTGTTTCTACTACCATTAATACGCCGTTTTCAAGTGTGGCATCTGATGCCGTAGTGAGTTCAATGGCATCAAATTTTGAAAGAGAGTACGGCATCGACTTTGATGGATGGGGCATTTCAAAACGAGTGGTTCCATCGATAGTCGCAGATGTACATCACTACGATAGCGTGTTGAAAAAAATACTCAATGACGGTGGCGAGACACTCTTGAGAACCATGTTGACTAACTACCCAATCACTAGCCACATTAGAGAAGTCACGGCGATTTCTCCAGCGGGAAAAAATGTCACACTTTTGCATCGTCCCATTGAACTTGATAGCCGAGGAATGACTTTCAATAAGCAAGAGTTAATCGAAGGAAGACTGGAGAAAATCATCTTTGGACGAGCCTACGAAAGGGTATCAATTATGACTCTTGAGGATGGACGAACCTATCTCAATGGATACAATGCGCAGGTCAATATCGCGTCAACATTACCAGAAAAAGATAGAGCGCAGGATTCTGCAGGTAACTGGTATATCAAAAATGTTGAAACAGAGATGCTACTCGATGTAAAAGACCACGACACGTATAATACTAGCCTCTATTTTGTGCTGCTTGCCTATCCAGGGGAGAAAAAGCGTTTAGTCTGTATTCGTGGCTCAGGTGCGAGGGGATCAGCCGCGATGCCTGCACAAGCATACGATACTTGCGAGTATGTTAATCATCATTATCAGGATTTAAATTGGATAAGGGCCTTTCCTGATATCTCGGGCACTTCTGGCTCGAAGGCTGAACATGCGTTTGCATTAACCATGTCTCGCGAAGAAAAAGGGGTAGAGTCGGACACGGTAGTGTCGGGAAGTTTTACGGCAATCGCAGAAGAGGGATCGCTGCTGTGCCAAAAAGGAGTCTGCACATTTTTAGAGGATGTTATCTCGGCGCAAAAGGCACCAGTTAACCCTTACGTCGATCTTCAGGGGGCTGATTTTAGGCTCTATGACGCAGGTAGTCATTTGTATGTTTATGGCGACAGCGATGAAGATGGTGTAGACGGCGTTCAATTGTACAAACGAACGGCTAGTGGCAACACGGTGTTGACCCAATCTGATGGTGAATATGTTACTCGTGCTGATGGGCAAAACTGGGATTACCGGATCGACTACAAAGCCTATTCACCTTGGCAGCCAGTTAGAGAAGACCGCCAGTACGATGGTATTCGAGTTGTGACACCCGATGACCAAATTTACTATTTAGTGAAAACTGGCCAAAACCCACCAATTGCAGATATTGATCTCACAGAGTTTTGCTCATCAAAGTGGTTTGTTGAACAGCCTGACTTTTATGTGGTCACCAATGAACTCGATGCTGAACCATATATTGCGCAATGGAATAATCGCTATCAGACTTCTTATAGCTCAGCGGATATCGATTGGAACACTTGTTTGCGTTACCAAGGGTTAAATGTCTCTCAACTTACAGAGGACCAATATGATAAACGTTTGGTGATGAAAGATGGTTCTTTCATGTTTTTTAACTCGGACGGTGTAAATGGTTATTCAGCGGTCGATGGCCTAGAGCATTTGGTCGGCAAAAAAGGCGTGATGAAACATGTATTTCCCTTTATCGAAACCGTGTTTTTTGAAGGGGATAACGGTGTCGATTCTTGGTATTGGTATACCAATAGAACGGTGCCGTATGAGTCCACCAGCTACGATGGCAGTGCGACTCAGTTTTACGTTCCGGACTCTAATGACCCTAGAAATTTGTCTGACAATGACTCCGCAGTACGCGACTATTTAAACAGTTCAGTGGGTTTTCGAGATATATACAAAGTGACGGATTCTCTCGGCGAGGGGGGATGATGGGTGTACCAGCTATCCCTCACGACGACGAGCCATTTAATACATTTTATGTGACGGAAAATAGCCAAGGTTATTATGACTTATCAATGTTTACTGGGTCATCTCTTGATTCTGGGTTAGCATCGACTAAGGTGGCTTTGGACGAAATCAGCAATGTAATTAAAGCGAGTATTAATCCGGGCTCAGTAAGTCGAACAAGAGCATTTTATTATTACAAAGGTGACGGCGAATTTGGGTTGAGAATTTCTGGAGCTGAAGGGTATGGACAATTTGTCGGGACAAACCCAAGCGATGATATTGATGACGCTTGCCTAGCCTTTGTAAAACCGGATTCGCGGCACACACCAAATAGTGGCCATTGTTCTGTCCACATACCAGCGCAATAACCCTTGCTACTGGTGTGTGACATGTTATTAAGGGGGCGTTTACTCCCCCTTATAATTTTCCTTTTCTAATCCGTATTTTTGCATTTTGTCGTATAACGTCTTTCGCGCTAACTGTAAGTATTCCATCGTGCCTTTGATGCTTCCTTGGTGGCTAATCAGGGCTTGTTCGATCACTCCCTTCTCAAATTCCGCTACTTGTTCCGAAAGACTGGTTGAAATGTCAGTCTGTCGATCTTGTTCGGTTATTAAATCTAGCTTGCCTAGTAACACAAACCTTTCGGCAGCGTTGCGAAGCTCGCGAACATTACCCGGCCAATTGTGGTTCATAAGTTGGTGCATCTCATTGGGCGATATTGCAGCGGCGGTTTTGCCATAACGGGCGGCAGCGACTAACAGAAAGTGATGAAACAGTGCTGGGATATCTTCTTTGCGCTCGCGAAGTGCTGGTAAATCTAAGGTCACGACGTTTAGTCGATAGTAGAGGTCCTGTCGAAACTCCCCTTTTTCAGCAGCGTGTTTTAAATCGACTTTGGTCGCGGCGATGACGCGAATATCGAGAGGAATAAGCTCATTAGAACCTATTCTTTCGAATACTCGCTCTTGCAACACGCGCAATAAACGAATTTGCGCTTGCATCGGCATTGACTCTATTTCATCGAGAAAAAGGGTACCGTTTTGTGCGTGCTCTAGTTTGCCGATACGTTGTTTATCTGCGCTGGTAAATGCCCCTTTTTCATGGCCGTATAGTTCGCTTTCAATCAAGTTTTCCGGCACAGCACCGCAGTTGATAGCGACGAAGTTGTGCTCCCTGCGAGAGCTTTGCTCGTGGATAGAACGGGCGAACAGCTCTTTACCCGTGCCTGTTTCGCCAAATAGCAATATGTCAGCATCGGTATCTGCAATACTTGTTATGGTGTCACGCAGTTGTTGAATGGCACAGTGATCACCAATGATTCTAGGTCCGAGAGTTTTACTGGCTTTTAGGCTGCGTTTTAGTTCATAATTTTCAAGAGTGAGGTTGCGTTTATCGATGGCTCGTCGAGTCGTGTCTAGCAGCCTATCGATAGAAAAAGGTTTTTCTATAAAGTCATAAGCGCCATTTCTCAGGGCGTTGACGGCCATAGAAATGTCGCCATGACCTGTTATCAAAATAACGGGGACCTCGGAATCTTGATGCAAAACCGAAGTTAGCATATTTTCGCCAGATAAACCGGGTAGGCATATATCCGTGATGATAGCCTTGGGCATTTGTTGTTGTTTTATCTCTAGTAGCGCTTCTTCAGCATTAGCAAAGAACTTAGCGCTTATTTCTTCTAATTCGAAACTTTGCGAAATAGCTTCGCGAATATCGCTTTCATCATCGATAAAAAAGACGTCGTACATATGGCAGTCCCAAATTCATTATCTATTCACATTTCACCGAGAGAGTGATAGTGAATCTCGCTCCACCTAATGGAGATCTCGCTAGTGTGAGATCCCCATCCATGGCTTGTAAAATCTGTTGCGATATCGATAGCCCGAGCCCGAGCCCATTTTTTTTGGTGGTGTAAAAGGGTTCAAACAGGTGTGGCTTTACATCACTGCTTATCCCAGGACCGTTGTCATCGATATCGATCATCAGTTTTCCAGTGTCTATTCGGCAAGAGAGGTGTATCTCTCTTTTTGAAGTGTCTTCCAAAGCCTGAATAGCGTTGGTCATAAGGTTAATGATCACCTGCTCTAGCTGAATAGCATTGATATCAGAGCGGGTATCGGCTGCGGTCAAATCCGTGACGAGTTGGACTTGCTTGGATTTGATTGGCGCAGCGATCAATTCTAAGGCCGATTGGATTACAGGTTTGATGTTAAGAAGGGCTCTTTCGCTACTGTCTGTTTTGCGAGCAAAAGATTTTAACTGCTCGCTGATCTTAGCCATCCTGTCGGTCAGTTTCGATATTCTGCCTAAGTTGTCATCCACACGGTCATATTTTTCTTTTGCCAAGAAGCGTTGACCATTGTCTGCGAAGCTGCGGATGGCAGCGAGAGGGTTGTTCAGTTCGTGGCTGATACTGGCTGACATTTGACCCAATACGGCGAGCTTTGCCGCTTGAACCAGTTCATTTTGAGTTTGTCTCAGAGCGGTTTCAGCTCTTGAACGTTCATGGATCTCCGCCTGAAGTTCAGCGGTGCGTTCCATCACTTGAAACTCTAGCTTTTGTTTAGCTTCCGTTTGCATCTGCTGCAACATGCGGTTTTTGAGCTTTCTTTGCTGGGAGAGCAATTGCAGCAAAAACACAATGGCAAACACGAGTGTAAGGATCATACCAAACCCAAGCGCAGACCAAAGCAAACGCACTTTAGGGCTCAATACTCTAATATCGAGATCGAATTCATTGAGCTTTCGAGATGAAACTACAAAGTCACCATGCCACCCACCCTGATAGGGGTTGACTAGCTCCGCTACGGGTTGGTCGAGATCCCCAATCAAACCCAATGAGCGTATCTCCGCATCTAAATACTGGCGACTATTTCTAATTTTGGTGCGAACAGACTCGGGAAGTGAAACCAAACTCTTAAACAACCACTGCGGATTACTCGACATAAACACCACGTTGTGAGTATCTGTCGCGACAAAGGTGTTTTGCTTACTTACCCAGTTCTCTTCAATGGCGGATAAGTCCATTTTAATGACCAGTACCCCGATAATTTCGGCAGCGAGTATCACTGGGTAGGAGTAATAGTAACCGCGTTGTCCTGAAGTTGAGCCCAGCGCGAAATATTGGCTACTGCGGTTCTCCATCGCGTTGCTAAAGTACGGTCGCCAAGCAAAGTTTTTACCCACAAATGATCGTTCTATATTCCAGTTACTTGAAGCAATAGTCTGACCGTCGATATTGAGCAAATAGGTATCAGCAGCTTGGATAACGAGGTTGACTTCTTCCAAATATCGATTGGTTACTTCAATTTGTGCGGGGTTGCTCGGATCTAACAGCGCATCGCTGATTTCGGGATCTTTCGATATTAATCTAGGCAAATGGGCGTATTTGTCTAGTTTTGTAGCGATGTGGCTGGAAAAGCGGTCCAGTTGCGCTTGATGTTGCAAAAGCAAGTCTTGGTAGAGCTGTCCCCAAACCAATTTTGTTCCAACGCCGAGACATAAAAGATACAAGACAAAAAGATAGAGATTGGCTTTGCGCATAATCCAGTGTGCCCTCCTTGCCTCGACTGCTATCCGTTATAGATATACAGCCTATCGGTTTTTGTTGCTCATCTGTTTAAAAAGATGACAATAATGCGGATCAAAACAGGACAAAGATCTCTTTTTTCCGCGAAACTTAAAAAAAAGCCTCGTTTCTCTTGAAAAACGGGGTAATGTCCCCATTTCTTTGTCCATAGGTGCTTAAAGCTGGTGTTTTTTGAGCCAGTTGAATGAGAAATTAGGAGTTTGGCGGCACTATCTCCGGTAACGTCTCGACAGAGGTGAAACAGGTCGTTAGAATGCTGCGTCTAAATTTTTAATCCTGAGACTAATGGGAGATACCTTTACTGTTAAATAGTGAAGATATCGCTGATTAGTGCGGCTCCAAGTGATGGGGTCGATTCTCGCTTAATGTAAGTACTCAAATGAGTACAAACAAGGATGAAGTCGTTGAGTTTATACCAGCGACTCATATGCTCAGCCCAAGCTGAGCCATTTTTGAGGTTATGAAATAATGCAAGTTACTGTTGAAACGCTAGAGGGCCTACAGCGCCGTCTGAACATTACTGTTCCAGCTGCAAACATCGAAGATGCAGTTACAGCTGAACTACGCAACATCGCTAAAAACCGTCGTTTCGATGGTTTCCGCAAAGGTAAAGTACCTTTGAAAATGGTTGCTAAGATGTACGGTAAGGCAGTACGTCAAGACGTTCTTGGTGAAGTGATGCAGCGTCACTTTATCGAAGCGATTGTAAAAGAAAAAATCAACCCAGCAGGCGCACCAACGTTTGAACCAGTTGAAACCAAAGAAGGTGAAGACCTAGTATTTAACGCAAGCTTCGAAGTATACCCAGAAGTTGAGCTTAAAGGCCTAGAAAATATCACTGTTGAAAAGCCTCAAGCTGAAGTTAAAGATGCAGACGTTGAAGAGATGATCGATACTCTACGTAAGCAACAAGCAACTTGGGTTGAAGTTGAAGAAGCGGCAGAAGAAGGCAAGCGTGCAACGATCGATTTCGTTGGTTCTATCGATGGCGAAGAGTTTGAAGGCGGAAAAGCTGACAACTTCCCTCTAGAAATGGGCGCTGGTCGCATGATCCCAGGTTTTGAAGACGGTGTTGCAGGTAAGACTGCTGGCATGGAATTTGAAATCGACGTTACTTTCCCAGAAGACTACCACGCTGAAAACCTAAAAGGTAAAGAAGCTAAGTTTGCAATTAAAGTAAACAAAGTTGAAGCGCGTGAACTTCCTGAGCTAAACGACGAGTTTGTTGCTAAATTTGGTGTAGCTGAAGGTGGCGTTGACGCACTTAAAGCTGAAGTTCGCAAGAACATGGAACGCGAGCTTAAGCAAGCTGTTAAGAACCGCATCAAAGAGCAGGCGCTTGACGGTCTAGTAAACGAAAACGACATCGATGTACCAGCAGCACTAATCGACCAAGAAATTGGTGTACTGCGTCAGCAGGCAGCTCAGCGTTTCGGTGGTAACCCAGAAGCAGCAGAGCAGCTACCGCGTGAACTGTTTGAAGAGCAAGCTAAGCGTCGCGTAGTGGTTGGTCTTCTTCTAGGTGAAGTAATCAAGTCTGAAGAGCTAAAAGCTGACGACGAAAAAGTGAATGCGCTTATCCAAGAGATGGCGACTGCATACGAAGACCCAAGCGAAGTAGTTTCTTACTACGAGCAGAACGAGCAAATGATGAACAACATGCGCAACGTAGCTCTAGAAGAACAAGCGATCGACGCGATCATTGCTAAAGCTCAAGTAACTGAAAAAGAAGTTGCTTTCAACGAGCTAATGAACCAACCTGGTCAATAAGCAATATATTGCGTAGAAGGTTGACGACCCGTTAACTATTCTGCTAACAATGGTCCGTATGATAAACATCATCCGGACCATTTATTTTAGGGACATAAGAATATGAGCTACCAAGACAAAAACGCAATGTCACCCATTGTGAATGCCCTCGTACCCATGGTGGTAGAACAAACATCCCGCGGCGAGCGTTCTTACGACATTTATTCTCGCCTTCTCAAAGAGCGTGTGATTTTCCTGACCGGTCAGGTAGAAGACCAGATGGCAAACCTCGTTGTTGCTCAGTTGCTATTCCTAGAGTCTGAAAACCCAGACAAAGACATTTTCCTCTACATTAACTCGCCTGGTGGCAGTGTGACTGCGGGTATGTCGATTTACGACACAATGCAGTACATCAAGCCAAATGTTAGTACAGTGTGTATGGGCCAAGCATGCTCAATGGGTGCTTTCCTACTCGCTGGTGGCGCACCGGGTAAGCGTTATGCGTTGCCAAATGCACGCGTAATGATTCACCAGCCACTTGGAGGTTTCCAAGGGCAAGCATCGGATATTCAAATCCATGCACAAGAGATTCTTTCGATCAAACAGAAGTTGAACGGCTTGCTTGCAGAGCACACTGGTCAGCCACTAGAAGTGATCGAACGCGACACGGATCGCGATAACTTTATGTCAGCAGATCAAGCTGTAGAATACGGTTTGGTGGATTCAGTATTAAGCCGAGCGCCAACAGAATAACAGCAAATTGTTTAGCGCAATTCGGATTAAATTGATATACACTCAAATCATAGAGAGTAAGGCTAAGAGGTTAGCGAATGACTGATAAAAGCAAAGAGGGTGGTAGTAATAAACTGCTGTACTGCTCTTTCTGTGGTAAAAGCCAGCACGAAGTTCGCAAGCTAATTGCCGGCCCTTCCGTATACATTTGCGATGAGTGTGTGGACTTATGTAACGACATCATCCGCGAAGAGATCAAAGATGTTCTACCGAAGAAGCAATCTGAGGCGTTACCAACGCCAAAAGATATTCGCGAACACCTTGATGACTACGTGATTGGGCAGGATTACGCAAAGAAAGTGCTAGCGGTTGCGGTATACAACCACTATAAGCGTTTACGAAATGGTGACACGACCAGTGAAGGTGTTGAACTCGGCAAGAGTAACATTCTTCTTATTGGTCCTACAGGTAGTGGTAAAACGCTGCTGGCTGAAACTTTGGCCCGTTTCCTAGACGTACCATTTACCATGGCTGATGCAACTACGCTAACCGAAGCTGGTTATGTAGGTGAAGACGTTGAAAACATTATTCAGAAGCTTCTGCAAAAATGTGATTACGACGTTGCGAAAGCTGAGCGTGGTATCGTTTATATCGATGAAATCGACAAGATTTCTCGCAAAGCTGAAAACCCATCAATCACGCGCGACGTTTCAGGTGAAGGTGTTCAGCAAGCTCTGTTAAAACTGATTGAAGGTACTGTTGCTTCGGTTCCGCCACAAGGTGGTCGTAAGCATCCTCAACAAGAATTCTTGCAAGTAGATACTTCTAAGATTCTCTTTATCTGTGGCGGTGCGTTTGCCGGTCTAGATAAAGTGGTTGAGCAGCGTGTTGAAACCGGTTCAGGCATTGGCTTTGGAGCGGATATCCGTTCTAAAGAGAGAGTAAGTCTCTGAGCGACTTGTTTACACAAGTTGAACCAGAAGATTTGGTTAAGTACGGTCTTATTCCTGAGTTCATTGGTCGTCTTCCAGTAACGACAACCTTGACTGAACTGGACGAAGACGCACTGATTCAAATCCTGAGCGAGCCTAAAAACGCGCTTACAAAACAGTATGCGGCACTGTTTGAACTTGAAGACACTGAGCTTGAGTTCCGCGATGATGCCCTGCGTGCTATTGCTAAGAAAGCGATGGAGCGTAAAACGGGTGCTCGTGGTCTTCGTTCAATTCTCGAAGGCGTATTACTAGAAACCATGTATGACTTACCTTCAACACCGGAAGTCAGCAAGGTAGTAATCGATGAATCTGTTATCAAAGGCGAGTCTGAGCCATTGATGATTTACAGCAATTCAGACAATCAAGCAGCAGGCGCAGAGTCCTAAAGCGAGCGATTTAAAAAAGGAGGTAGTTAATACCTCCTTTTTTTTATTCTTTTATTGAATCCAATAAATTAGCCCCCATATACTGCTCTAAGAACTAAGCGGAAGAGAGAAGAATATGAACTTGGAACGTTCCGAACGTATCGAGATCCCAGTACTGCCTCTACGAGATGTAGTGGTATACCCGCACATGGTCATTCCACTGTTTGTTGGCCGGGAAAAATCGATTGCCTGTCTAGAGGCAGCAATGGATAACAATAAACAGGTTCTGCTTGTGGCTCAAAAGCAAGCTGAAACTGATGAACCTGCAAAAGAAGATCTGTTTGATGTTGGTACTGTTGCCACTATTCTTCAACTACTGAAACTGCCGGACGGTACAGTGAAAGTGTTAGTTGAAGGTCAGCAACGCGCTAAAATTAATCACTTTATTGAAAATGATTTCTTCTTGGCGGAAGCCCAATTTTTAACCACTCCTGAGCTAGAAGAAAAAGAACAAGAAGTGATTGTTCGCAGTGCGATCAATCAGTTTGAAGGCTTTATCAAGCTCAATAAGAAGATCCCGCCAGAAGTATTAACATCACTCAATGGCATCGACGAGGCGGCTCGCCTAGCGGATACCATTGCGGCACACATGCCACTCAAGCTCGACGATAAGCAAAACGTACTTGAAATACTAGACGTGAGCGAACGACTTGAGTTCCTAATGGGCCAAATGGAATCGGAAATCGATCTGCTGCAAGTTGAAAAGCGCATCCGTGGACGCGTTAAAAAGCAGATGGAAAAATCTCAGCGCGAGTACTACCTGAACGAGCAGATGAAAGCGATTCAGAAAGAACTCGGCGAGATGGACGATGCGCCAGACGAGTTTGAGACGCTTAAGAAGAAGATTGAAGAGTCGAAAATGCCTCAGGAAGCTCGTGAGAAAACCGAGCAAGAGCTGCAGAAACTTAAGATGATGTCACCTATGTCTGCGGAAGCAACCGTAGTGCGTGGTTACATCGACTGGATGGTTGGTGTTCCTTGGAACAAACGTTCTAAAGTGAAGAAGAACCTAGCCAAAGCAGAAGAGGTTTTGAACGAAGACCACTACGGTCTAGAGCGCGTGAAAGAACGCATTCTTGAATACCTCGCGGTTCAAAATCGTATTAATAAACTGAAAGGCCCGATCCTCTGTCTTGTTGGTCCTCCTGGTGTTGGTAAAACTTCTCTGGGGCGTTCTATTGCTTCTGCAACCGGACGTAAGTACGTACGCATGGCGTTGGGTGGGGTACGAGATGAAGCGGAAATCCGTGGACATCGCCGCACTTACATCGGTTCCATGCCAGGTAAGCTGATTCAGAAAATGTCGAAAGTTGGTGTTAAGAACCCGCTCTTCCTATTGGATGAGATCGACAAGATGTCTTCTGATATGCGTGGTGACCCGTCGTCGGCACTGTTAGAGGTGTTAGACCCAGAGCAAAACAATGCGTTTAACGACCACTACCTAGAAGTCGATTACGACCTATCTGATGTAATGTTTGTCGCGACGTCAAACTCAATGAACATTCCAGGCCCATTACTAGACCGTATGGAAGTGATTCGCCTATCGGGTTACACCGAAGATGAAAAGCTGAATATTGCTAAACGCCACCTTGTTGAGAAGCAAGTGAAACGCAATGGTCTGAAACCGCATGAGATTGAAATTGAAGACTCAGCGATTATCGGAATTATCCGTTACTACACACGTGAAGCGGGTGTGCGTAGTCTAGAGCGAGAAATATCAAAACTTTGCCGCAAAGCAGTGAAGAACATTCTATTGGATAGCGAACTTAAGACGGTCACTATCTCAATGGAAAACCTAAAAGATTACTTAGGTGTTCAACGCCACGACTACGGCAAAGCAGACGATAGCAACCGCATTGGTCAAGTGACTGGTTTGGCATGGACCGAAGTTGGTGGTGATCTGCTTACCATTGAAACGGAAGCGATGCCGGGTAAAGGCAAGCTAACTCAAACCGGTTCTCTTGGCGATGTGATGCAGGAATCGATTCAAGCAGCGATGACGGTTGTGCGTTCTCGTGCAGATAAACTGGGCATCAATAGCGATTTCTATGAGAAACGCGATATCCATGTGCACGTACCAGAAGGCGCTACGCCTAAAGATGGGCCAAGTGCGGGTATCGCAATGTGTACAGCCTTGGTTTCTAGCTTGACAGGTAACCCAGTTAAAGCAGAAGTTGCCATGACAGGTGAAATTACCCTTCGCGGTGAAGTTTTACCTATTGGTGGACTGAAAGAGAAACTGTTAGCCGCTCACCGCGGTGGTATTAAGACAGTGTTGATTCCTAAAGACAATGAACGCGATTTGGAAGAGATTCCAGATAACGTAATCGCCGATCTAAAAGTGATTCCAGTTCAATGGATCGACGATGTTCTTAAGGTTGCGCTTGAAAAAGACCCGATAGGTGTTGAATTTGAAGCTGTAAAATAGTGATGTGCAGCAAAAATAAGTAAAAGATTACGCTGATTAGCCCAAAAAAGGCTTGTCAGCGTTTTTTTTGGGCGCTAACGTTAGCCTCTATAGCTCAAAGCCTTGTTAGATAACGGTCTGAGCTAGATTTGAAACTAAAATGGAACGAAAGCTGCCGTTAAAAATAATAAGCAGGCAGCAAAAAGGGGAATCACAGTGAATAAAACTCAATTAGTAGAAAAAATCGCAGACGGTGCAGATCTATCAAAGGCGTCAGCTGGTCGTGCTCTTGACGCATTTATTGAAGCAGTAAGCGGTACACTTGAGTCTGGTGACCAAGTGGCTCTAGTTGGCTTCGGTACTTTCAGCGTACGTACTCGTGCAGCTCGTACAGGTCGTAACCCTAAGACTGGCGAAGAGATCCAAATCGCTGAAGCTAAAGTACCTTCTTTCAAAGCAGGTAAAGCTCTTAAAGACGCTTGCAACTAATTTTTACAAGTCGTTTTTAGAACCTTTTGAAAATATGCGCATCATACTGATGCGCATTTCTTTTTCTGATATCATCGCGCTATAGAATTTTAGTTATGGTTAATCGCTTCAGTTGGCTGAATGACGATGACCTACGTGGAGAGTAGTTTTAGTATGATGGAGCGGCTACGCGAAGGCGTAAACAGCATCGCGGTCAAAATTATTTTAGGCCTAATTATCCTGTCTTTTGTATTTACAGGTGTGAGTGGTTATATCTTTGGCGGTGCAGGTAATACAGCAGCTAAAGTAGGCAATATTGAGATTGGTCGAGCCGAGTTTGAGCAGGCGTATCAAAACGAGCGCAACCGCAGACAATCTCAGCTAGGGGATTACTTTGCCAATCTTCTAGGTGACCCTGCATACGTAGAACAGTTTAGAAAGTCTGTGTTAGATCGTATGATTAACGACGCTCTATTAGAACAGCACGCACAAAGTTTGGGTCTTCGCGTGAGTGATGCTCAAGTGAGAACTCTGATTCTAGAGATGCCAGAATTCCAAGTAGACGGCAAGTTTGATCAAGACGTCTACCAAGCTACATTGCGCCGTGCGGGCTTCTCTGCAGAAACTTTTGCAGACTACCTACGCCGCGATTTGGTTCGTAACCAACTGCTTAGTGCAGTACAAGCAAGTGATTTCACTCTACCAGGCGAAGTGGACGCGCAAAGCAAGTTGATTACTCAAACTCGCGACATCCGTAAGATTGTTTTGCCGCTGCAAGAGTTTGAAGCAAAGGTTGAGTTAAGCGAAGAAGAGATCAACGCCTTCTACCAAGAAAATACCGTGCGCTTCACTCGCCCTGAGCAAGCTAAAGTTTCCTATATCGAGTTATCTGCGCAGCAGTTGAGAGATGGAATTACCATTTCAGACGAGCAAGCAGAACGCTTCTACCAAGACAATATCGCTAAGTACTCAACCGAAGAGCAGCGCAAAGTAAGTCATATCCTTGTACAAGGTGATGACCAAGCACAAGCGCAAGCTATCTTGGATGAACTGAGTGGCGGCGTAGACTTTGCAGAGCTAGCTCAAGAAAAATCGCAAGATATCGGTAGTGCTGAAGAGGGCGGTTCTCTGGGTTGGATTGAACGCGATGTAATGGATCCTGCCTTTGAAGATGCGGCGTTTGCTCTTGAGAAAGTGGGTGATACTACTGGTCTAGTAAAAAGCGAATTTGGTTACCACATTATTAAACTCGACGAGTTGAAAGCATCGGTTGCCAAACCTTATGACGAGGTTGCCCAATCAATTAAAGACGAGCTTAAAGATCAGCAAGCGGTTGATAAGTTCTACGAACTGCAAAACGAACTAGAAACGGTAGCATTTGAGTTCCCAGACTCTCTTGATGACGCTGCTCAAGCCATTGATGGCAAAATTCAACACACGGATTTCATTTCGGAAGTGGATGCTCCAGCGGTACTTAAGCAACCCGCTGTTTATCAAGCTATCTTAAGCCCAGAAGTAAAAGAAGATGGTCTTAACTCAGAAGTGATCGAAGTCGCTCCAGAACACGTTATTGTCGTTCGAGTGGAAGAGGTTCGCGATGAAACCGTATTGCCATTAGAAGAAGTTCGCAGCGATGTCGTAGCACAGCTTTCCAAAGTTAAAGCAGAGCAAACGGCACTGACACTGGCACAAACACTAGTAACAGAGCTTGGCGAAGGCAATAAAACTGAGTTAAATGCACAAAACCTCACTTTTGGTGAGTTAGAGAAAATTGACCGTGGTTCTCCGTTGGCTGATGTTGTGTTCGCTATGGCTAAGCCGCAAGCAGGCAACCTAGGTTACGCTCAAGCAAAAGAGTTTAACGGTGATGTTGTGGTCGTGGAGCTAGTGGGCGTTACGGAAACGGTTAACGATCAGTACAAAGCTCAGATAGGTCAGCAGCTAACCATGATTAATGCTCAGCTCGACCTAGAAGGTCTAATTGGTGTACTGCGCAACAATACTGAAATTGAGTATTACGTAGTAAGTCAGTAAATTGCATTTTATGTAATTGATAGTATTGTTAAAAAGGGTTGCTTCGGCAGCCCTTTTTGTTTTTCGATATTTTGTGTTTCTACGTCATAGCGTCAAGAGCAGACTTATATGGACTTTAAACTAAACGAGGAATCAATAATGAAATTACTTCTTGCTCTTGTACTGATACTTATGCCTGTTTTCGCTTTTGCCGAGCAAAGTGCTCAAACCGATCCTAAGCTAGAAGGCATAGAAATAACGGTTAACGTCAATACAGCATCCGCAGAAGAGCTTGCTGAGCTGTTAAAAGGCGTGGGTACAAAAAAAGCACAAGAGATTGTTAAGTACAGAGAAGAACACGGGCCTTACAAAGATGCTATCGACCTTCAGAAAGTGAAGGGCATCGGCAGCAAGCTGGTCAGCGATAATCAAGGGAGACTGAGGTACTAAAATCAACCGTGTTTCTGAGCCCGTGATAGGGAGGCCAAAGTCGAGAATCAAACGAAAGTTAAGCTAGCCTCAGAACGCCAATCTCTATATAATTCAACGCCGAAAAATGGTCTACCCTAGCGTAGAAAATAAGAATTAATCTGGAGCAGAACATGTCTTCTAAAACACCAGTTATTACTGTAGATGGCCCTAGTGGCGCAGGAAAAGGTACCCTATGCATGCTGATTGCAAATCGCTTGGGTTACCAACTGCTCGATTCCGGTGCGATATACAGAGTGTTGGCATTAGCAGCAATTCACCACGGTGTTGATACAGAGTCAGAAGACGCTTTGGTTCCTTTGGCAACGCATTTAGACGTTCAGTTTATTGCCGAGGGAGACTTAGTCAAAGTCATTTTAGAAGGCGAGAATGTTTCTACTGAACTGCGCAAAGAAGAGACCGGTACAGCCGCTTCCAAGGTCGCGGCTTTTCCACGCGTAAGAGAAGCGCTTTTACGCCGTCAACGCGCCTTTGCAGAAGGCAACGGGCTAGTGGCAGACGGCCGCGATATGGGTACGGTTGTGTTCCCAGAAGCGGAAGTAAAAATCTTCCTCGACGCCAGCGCAGAAGAGAGGGCGAAGCGACGCCTTAAACAGTTGCAACTAAAGGGCATTGATGCTAAATTTGACCACCTTTTGAGCGAGATCCAAGACCGAGATCACAGAGATCGTAACCGACCGGTTGCGCCACTGCGTCCGGCAGAGGATGCGCTTTTGCTTGATTCAACAAGTATGTCTATCGACCAAGTTGTTGAAAAAGCTATGGAATATATCGAATCTAAACTGAAGGGCTAAGGCCGTTCAGCTCAGGACGTCGGTCGCAAGGATGATGACTGGCGAAGTTAATAACCCCATGTGGTAGGACACCCGTGGACGTTTAAATTATTGAAGATTGAATAATGACTGAATCTTTTGCTCAACTCTTTGAAGAGTTTCTAAATGAGACTGAATTCCAACAAGGTACTATCGTTAAAGGTACTGTAGTAGCTATCGAGAACGGTTTCGTTCTTGTAGACGCAGGTCTTAAGTCTGAGTCTGCTATCCCTGCAGAGCAATTCAAGAACGCTGCTGGCGAACTTGAAGTTGAAGTTGGTTCTGAAGTAGACGTAGCGCTAGACGCTGTTGAAGACGGTTTCGGTGAGACTCAGCTTTCTCGTGAGAAAGCGAAGCGTCACGAAGCTTGGATCGTACTAGAGAAAGCTTACGAAGAAGCTGAAACTGTTGTTGGTGTTATCAACGGTAAAGTTAAAGGCGGTTTCACTGTTGAACTAAACGGTATCCGTGCTTTCCTACCTGGTTCACTAGTAGACGTACGTCCTATCCGTGACACAGCTCACCTAGAAAACAAAGAGCTAGAGTTCAAAGTAATCAAGCTAGACCAGAAGCGTAACAACGTTGTTGTATCTCGTCGTGCAGTTATCGAATCTGAGAGCAGCGTTGAGCGTGATGAGCTTCTTGAAACACTACAAGAAGGCAGCGAAGTTAAAGGTATCGTTAAGAACCTAACTGACTACGGTGCATTCGTAGATCTAGGTGGTGTTGACGGTCTTCTACACATCACTGACATGGCTTGGAAACGCGTTAAGCACCCATCTGAGATCGTAAACGTTGGTGACGAGATCCTAGTTAAAGTTCTTAAGTTTGACCGTGAGCGCACTCGTGTATCACTAGGTCTTAAGCAGCTAGGTGAAGATCCATGGGTAGCAATCGCTAAGCGTTACCCAGAAGGTCACAAACTGTCTGGCCGTGTTACTAACCTAACTGATTACGGCTGCTTCGTTGAAATCGAAGAAGGCGTTGAAGGTCTTGTACACGTTTCTGAAATGGACTGGACTAACAAGAACATCCACCCATCTAAAGTTGTTAATGTTGGCGACGAAGTTGAGGTTATGGTTCTTGAAATCGACGAAGAGCGTCGTCGTATTTCTCTAGGCCTGAAACAGTGTAAAGCTAACCCATGGCAGCAGTTCGCTGAGCTACAAGCTAAAGGCGACAAAGTTTCTGGTAAGATCAAGTCTATCACTGACTTCGGTATCTTCATCGGTCTTGAAGGCGGCATCGACGGTCTTGTTCACCTATCTGACATCTCTTGGAACGTTCCAGGTGAAGAAGCAGTACGTGAATACAAGAAAGGCGACGAAATCTCTGCAGTTGTACTTGCAGTAGACGCTGAGCGTGAGCGTATCTCTCTAGGCGTTAAGCAAATGGAAAATGACCCATTCAATGCTTACGTTGGCGAGAAGAAGAAAGGTGTACTAGTTAACGGTACTGTTACTGCAGTAGACGCTAAAGGTGCAACTATCGAACTTGAAGAAGGCGTAGAAGGTTACATCCGCGCTTCTGAAGTTTCACGTGACCGCGTAGAAGACGCTTCTCTAATCCTAAGCGTTGGTGACAGCGTTGAAGCTAAGTTCACTGGTGTAGACCGTAAGAACCGCGTAATCAACCTATCTATCAAAGCTAAAGACGAAGCTGAAGAGCAAGAAGCAATGGCTTCACTGAACAAGCAAGAAGACGGCTCGTTCGGTAATGCAATGGCTGACGCTTTCAAAGCAGCGAAAGGCGAGTAATCGACCGATTTAGCTGAAAAGGAGCCGTAAGGCTCCTTTTTTATTCTGTTCTTTTTTGAGTGGTAATCCCAATTTCGTCAATTTTTTGTAAAACAGTCACATACAAAATTGAGCAAATTGTTTAATTTGTGTCTAATATTGAAGCAAGTGTTTGTTGGAATTGGTATTACTTACTATAATAAGTGATAAATTACTCTATGAGGGAAACTATGACTAAGTCAGAACTGATAGAAAGACTCTGCGCTGAGCAAACTCACCTTTCTGCCAAAGAAATAGAAGATGCTGTAAAAGATATCCTTGAACATATGGCGACCACACTAGAAGGTGGCGACAGAATCGAAATCCGTGGTTTTGGCAGTTTTTCTCTGCACTACCGTGAACCAAGAACGGGCCGCAACCCAAAAACTGGTGAAAAAGTAGAGTTGGAAGGTAAGTTCGTTCCTCACTTTAAACCGGGCAAGGAATTGCGCGAGCGCGTAAACTTAGGCTAAGCCTGAATCTCTATTCTGAACACAACAGAATCTTAAAAGCGGCGCACATTTGGTGTGCCGTTTTTTTATGCTCAATTGAGGCTGATGCGAAAGGCGACACCATATTTTGTGGTTACTTGGGTATTATTGAACACTTAACCATGGAGTGTTTAGTGATTTTACTGCATAATCGTAGCGGCAGAGATTTGGGAAGGTGATGGACTATGAAGATTATTAAAATCGTTATTTTGTTAGCGTTGTTTCTTATTGCATTAGCGCTGGGATCTCAAAACCAAGCAGTGGTGACTTTCAACTATTTGATCGCTCAAGGCGATTTCCACCTTTCCACTCTACTTGGCGGCGTATTTGTGACTGGATTTGTGTTGGCATGGCTTATTTTCGGAAGTCTCCACTTACAAGCCAAGTTAAAAGTGCGCAAGCTGAACAAACAGCTCAAGCAATCTACTGCGTTGCAGTCTGCATCGGAAACTCGTTCGTAATCGATAAAGGCAGGCTTACCACTCGATGCTAGAAATACTCTTCCTGTTGTTACCGATTGCCGCCGCTTATGGCTGGTATATGGGTAATCGAAGTGCACAACAGGACAAGCAAAAGCATTCAAACCAGATTTCTCGTCAATATGTGACAGGTCTAAACCTGCTCCTGTCCGATCAATCTGACAAAGCGGTCGATCACTTTATCGAGCTTTTACAGGTCGACAACGAGACCATCGATACTCATTTAGCCCTGGGTAATCTGTTTCGCTCACGCGGAGAGGTAGACCGAGCGATACGCATTCACCAAAACTTAATATCGCGTTCTGGTCTAACCATAGATCAAAAAAATATTGCTCTGCAGCAGCTAGCGAAAGACTACATGGTGTCTGGCTTTTTAGATAGAGCAGAGCGAATTTTTGAACAACTCGTCGAAGAGCCGGAGCATCGAGAGGCGGCACTTACACAACTGGTTTCGATTTATCAGCAAACTCGTGAATGGGCAAAAGCCATTGAATATTCGAATCAATTGGTGAAGCTTGGCAAAAAGCGCATGAAAACCTCTATCGCTCACTTCTGGTGTGAACTAGCGATGGTGGAAAAGGCGGATGGAAACAACGGTAAATCCATTCAATATTTTAAGCGAGCTTTGTCTGAGGACACCAAATGCGTTCGCGCCAGTATCGCATTAGGACAGTTGTATCTAGAAGTCGAGAATTACCGACAAACCATTCACTATCTAGAAATGGTACTTGAACAAGACAGCGATTTTATCAGTGAAGTCTTACCAATACTGGCCGATTGCTATCATCACCTTGGCCAAGAAGACGGACTTTTAGAGTTTCTTCGCCAATGTATCGCCGCGAAAGCTGGGGTGTCTGCAGAGCTTATGTTGGCGCAAATGGTTTCTCAGCACGAGGGCACGGCTTCAGCTCAAGAACTACTGACTCGGCAATTAGTGAAAAACCCGACGATGAAGGGTTTTTATCGCTTAATGGACTACCATTTAGCCGAGGCGGAAGAAGGCCGAGCGAAAGACAGCTTAGGTACTCTTCAAAGACTGGTAGGTGAACAGTTAAAAGTGAAACCGCATTACCGCTGTCGAAAATGCGGTTTCTCAACCCACTCTCTTTATTGGCACTGTCCGTCGTGTAAAGGGTGGGGGACCATCAAGCCGATTAGAGGCCTTGATGGCGAATGATCAATTTCAGCTATATCTAAGCTTTTGAGGTATAGCTGTTTTTTTATGTTAAGTTAGGAGATGAAATGACTGACCAAAAAGTTATTGTTGCATTGGATTATGATAAGCAAGCCGACGCGTTGGCTTTTGTAGATAGAATTGATCCGCAATCATGTCGTTTAAAAGTGGGCAAAGAGATGTTCACACTGTTTGGTCCTGATTTTGTCCTAGAATTGCACAAGCGCGGCTTTTCCGTGTTCCTAGACCTCAAGTTCCACGATATTCCAAATACCTGCTCCAAAGCGGTTAGAGCAGCAGCAGAGTTAGGTGTGTGGATGGTGAACGTGCACGCGAGCGGTGGTGAGCGAATGATGGCCGCTTCAAGAGAAATCCTAGAGCCGTATGGCAAGGAACGTCCTCTGCTTATCGGCGTAACCGTGCTGACTAGTATGGAGCAAACCGATCTGGCGGGGATCGGTCTTAATATTCCTCCGCAAGAACAGGTAATACGCTTAGCCACTTTGACCAAAAATTCTGGTTTGGACGGCGTGGTATGTTCAGCACAAGAAGCAAACATGCTAAAAACGGAGTTGGGTGAAAGCTTTAAACTCGTGACACCGGGTATTCGTCCTGCTGGTGCTGCAGTAGGCGATCAAAAACGAATCATGACCCCAGTAGAGGCGATTAACGCGGGCTCAGATTATCTAGTGATCGGTAGACCTATCACGCAGGCGGCCGACCCTGCCGCAGTATTAGCCGAAATTAACGCTTCTCTTTAGACTTAGCGCTCAGCTCAAAAGCCAGCAGCTGCTGGCTTTTTCGTCTCCTCGTACCAAAAAACTTGCCTCTGCTTTTGCGTGGCCATGGCGAACAGTGATAAAGGACCTTCGTGGCTAGACAGGAACACCACTATGGAACTTAAAGTCCTTGTCAGGGCTAGCGATCAGTTCAGCTTCAATCTCCCCAAACCATTTTACGCGTTCAGAGATATCACGACCTGCGATCTCTTCAGCTAAGGTTAAATAATCTTGGTAATGCCTTGCTTCTGAGCGCAGTAACGAGATGTAAAACTTGGCGATGTCCGCTTCCATATGAGGAGCCAGCATAGCAAATCGCTCACAGGACCTCGCTTCGATATAGGCGCCGATAATGAGTTTATCAACCAGAGTCTGTGGCTCATGGGTAGCCATATTGCTCAAAAGCCCTTTAGCGTATCGACTTGCCGAAACCGGTTCGTACCCGATGTCACGTGAGCCCATTATTTCTAGTACTTGATAGAAGTGGTGAAGTTCTTCTTTGATTAAAAGTACCATCTTATCGATGAGCTCTTGGCTATAAGGCGAGTTTGCCTTTGCAGTGATCTTTTTGGAAATCTGACTCTTTCCTTTAAGTGTCTCTAAGCCGCCTGTTTTTCGATAGGCGAAGTCTTCATAGGGCTTAAACCACTCCAACAGACTGGATGCGCTTGAAGGGTCTACCGCGTACTTGCGGATTAAGTACATCGCCGACTGGCCAGCCTTTAATTCACAAAGTAGGTGGTCTATCAGTACCACTTTAAGGTTCTCTGGCTTTTTGGCTTCCTCTATCCACTCGGTGGGAGTGGGTACTTGCAGAAACTGATTGATAGGCGAGAGTAGGTCTTGATACTGTTCGAGTTCGTACATAAGGGCTCTAAAAATAAAAAAGGTCGCTCAAGCGACCTTTTGTCAATGAATCTGATGGGATTATATTACCACTTTTTCTTTTCGCCAAAGAGTTCGTCCATGTCTTGCTTACGCGCACTCTCTTCAACTTGCTGTTGTTCTTCTGCACTTTTGCTTTGACGTTTTTGCTCAAGCTCGTCGTACATGGTTTGCAACTTTTCACGCGCTTGGTTGGAGTAGTTGTCGTTTTTGCTAGATAGCGCATCGAGCCCTTTTTTAAGAAGCTGGATTGCTGTACCCGGTTGACCTCGGACAATAGAATCATTAGAACGCTTAATCACGTTTTCGATATTAATGCGTATTTGAATCGTTTCCAGTCGCGCATTCTCAGCCACATAAGATTGAGTATTAAATCGGCCTTTGTTGTGTTCGCTGCGAATGGTGTCTCTTAGACGTTTAACCAACTTAAGCATAATAATGGCTTGCTTGTCGCTACTAGGGTTCTTAAAGGATGTGCTTTCGCCCCCTTTATAGGTTTCGTCCAATTGCTTAATTTGTTGGCGCATCTGTTCAACGCGCTGTTCTAGTTGTCTGTTTTTAGGATCCAGTTGCTGCATATTTTCCAATGCATCGAGAATTCGATTATTTAAGCAAAGCAACAGATCTTTACTGTAAGGAATATGATGTGCGTGACCAATCAACTCTTCCGTGGCGTCGATAATTGCTAGGTAGCGAGAGCTTCTTGTTTTTTTGCTGTTTCAACTTTAACTTTGTATTGCAGCATTATGTTATAGCCAAGAACTAACACCAGTAATACGGCGACTAATGTGATAATTAAACCAATACTCATAAATTTGCGTCTTATCTTTCCATGTGGCTAATTAGTGAGGATACATGACAAATATCATACCCGACTGCCCTCAAGATACAGTATTCAGTATCAATATCAATGCTTACAACTAGTAAAAGGTAAGCCTAGGTGAAAAGCTTATGAATTCTAGTCATAACGTTAATTTGAGGTTGCTTGGGTTTAAAAAATGTAGCCTACTATAACTCGTTAATATTATTACCCGTCAGGGGTATATAAGTCATTAAAACTTACTTATTTTGATGTTTTATGCGCTATCCATTGCAAAAAAGCTAAGCTAGTCACTCAAATTTCATCAAATGCCCAATTACAACGCCTAATTTCACTATCAATTTTGTGCTAGAGGCGTTATAACTAAATATTATAAACTATGTTTCCGCACTACAGTCGTCGATAGGGATTGCGAGGTCAAAATGAAGTTACAACAACTGAAGTATATTGTTGAAGTTGTAAACCATAATCTGAATGTTTCAGCTACTGCCGAGAGCTTATATACCTCTCAGCCAGGTATCAGTAAACAAGTGAGATTACTAGAAGACGAGCTGGGTATTCAAATCTTCGAACGTAGTGGTAAGCATCTTACACAAGTGACTTCGGCGGGTGAGGATATCATTCGCATCTCTCAAGAAATCCTTTCCCGCGTAGAGAGCATTAAAGCGGTAGCGGGTGAGCATACTCACCCAGAAATGGGTACGCTTAATATATCTACGACACATACTCAAGCGCGTTACGCTTTGCCGGATGTGATAAAAGGTTTTACGGCGCGCTACCCAAAAGTATCGCTGCACATGCATCAAGGCACGCCGAGTCAAATGTCGGAAGCCATTGCAAAGGGGACAGCTAACTTTGCCATCGCCACTGAGGCTCTGCACCTGTATCAAGACGCTATTATGCTGCCTTGTTACCACTGGAATCGCTCGATCGTGGTACCTAAAGATCACGCCTTGGCTCAAAAAGATAAAGTGACAATTCAAGATCTCGCTAGTTATCCATTGGTGACTTACGTATTTGGTTTTACGGGTCGTTCAGAGCTAGATACCGCGTTTAACAAGGTTGGCCTTACGCCGCGAGTGGTGTTCACGGCTACCGATGCAGATGTAATCAAAACCTATGTTCGCATGGGCATTGGCGTGGGTGTGATTGCAAGTATGGCTATTGACCAATTGCAAGACACGGATCTCGTTGCCATCGATGCCAGTCATATTTTTGGAGCAAGTACAACGAGCATTGGCTTCCGTCGCGGCACTTTCTTGCGCTCTTACATGTACGACTTTATGGAAAGATTTGCTCCGCACCTGACTCGTCCTGTTGTTGAACAAGCTATCTCTCTGAAATCTAATGCTGAAATTGAAGAGATGTTCAAGGACATCGAGCTGCCAGTAAGATAACGCTTTTCCTCATAGAGACTTCCCCCTAGAATGTGCATTCTCAGGGGGAACCATGCAAAAAACCTTTCAACAACTCGATGCCTTTCTAAGCGAACATCAATCGTTTTGGCGTTATGAACCCTTTCACTTAGCCTTGAAGGTCGTTCTGCTCCTTGGGACTCACTCTTCCCTGAACTAGCTAACCACCTAGGCTGCTTGAGCAATGATGAAGTAAATCGACTGAAACAAGAGCCCTCTCAGGTTCAGACGATGGTTGCCGATTACCTTCCTCAACTCAAAGCCGAGCTTGAGCGCAATAAGATCAAAGTTAACGAGAAGCCAACACGGTCATACCCCAAAGCCTTGTCAACGGGTATTCCGGGCCGAAAGGTAGCGCAAATCGAAGCGTTAGCAGAGCGTGTATGCGAGAGCTCTAATAGTGATTCTTGGTTGGAATGGTGTAGTGGTAAAGGTTATTTAGGACGTTTCTTAAACGCGAGCTCAAGAAAACCTGTGACCAGTTTGGAGTATCAAAAAAGCTTGTGTGATTCTGGTCAACAAGAGGCAATACGACTGGGTTTGGCGATGCATTTTGTACATGGAGATGCACTTGACCCTAAATTGCCGTTGGTCTTTTCTCCAAAAATGCATGCCGTAGCGCTACACGCATGTGGTGATCTGCACGTCGAGCTCATCAAGCAAGCGGCAAAACACAAGCTAAGCGCTGTTTCTATTGCACCCTGTTGCTATCACCTTACAAAAGACGACGTTTACCAAGGTCTTTCTGAGGTAGGCAAGCGCTCTTCGCTTAACCTGACTCGCAATGAACTCAGAATACCACTTCAGAAAACGGTCACTGGTGGTCAAAGGGTGAGCAAACATCGTTATCAAGAGATGAGTTATCGATTGGGGTTTGATGCCTTGCTGAGAGGCGTTTTGGGCTTTGATGAATACACACCAGTACCGAGTATTAAAAAGTCCCAATTAGGCCAAGGCTTTATGGCATTTTGTCACTGGGCCAGTAACGCTAAAGGAATAGAGTTGGCAGAGGTTGATTTAACAGACACTGACTTCGAGCACTTCCAAGCCCTTGGTGAAAGTCGATACTGGCAGATGGAACGATTGAGTTTGGTGCAATCGGCTTTTCATCGTTTGATCGAAATCTGGTTGGTTTTGGATCGCGCCTGTTTTCTTGAAGAGCAAGATTATCAAGTTGAGCTATCAGAATTTTGTACTGCTCAAACGACACCGCGCAACCTACTTATTCACGCGATTAAAAAATAGACAGCCATCTAGTTCGATTTTTGTTACTTCCATGTTAAATCTTGCTTCCCTTTCGCACAGTATATTGGTAATAATGGGTATGTAACCGAACACCTAGCCTGTAGCACGTAAGGCTTGGTGGCGGAATATAAGCACAAAAAGTGCACACAATAAAAATATCAAACAAACACAACACCACTAATAAACATGCTGAAATCAAAGGAGTTGAGATGAAAGCAGGAAAAGTTATAGCCGTTGCCGTTCTTGCAGGCGCTGCATTATTATCATCCGCCAGTATCATGGCAAAGACCGCAAAAGTTGCGGTATCACAGATCGTTGAGCACCCTGCGCTTGATGCGACTCGTCAAGGCCTTCTGGATGGGTTAAAGGCGAAAGGTTATGAGGAAGGTAAAAACCTAGAGTTTGATTATAAAACCGCGCAAGGCAACCCAGCCATCGCGGTGCAAATTGCACGTCAATATGTGGGTGAGCAACCCGATGTACTGGTTGGGATAGCTACCCCCACAGCACAAGCACTCGTATCGGCGACTCGTTCTATTCCCGTCGTATTTACTGCCGTTACAGACCCTGTAGGGGCAAAATTGGTAAACCAGCTTGAGCAACCGGGTAAAAACGTTACCGGTCTTTCTGACTTATCTCCCGTTAGCCAGCACGTAGATTTGATTAAAGAAATCTTACCGGATGTGAAATCTATCGGTGTAGTGTTTAATCCAGGTGAAGCCAATGCGGTCACATTGGTTAAACTGCTGAAAGAAAGCGCTGCCGCTCAAGGAATAGAAGTGGTTGAAGCGACGGCTCTAAAGAGTGCGGATGTCCAATCGGCCACTCAAGCTATTGCTGCTAAATCAGATGTGATTTACGCGCCAACAGATAACACGGTAGCCAGTGCTATTGAAGGTATGATCGTCGCGGCTAATCAAGCGAAAACACCAGTGCTTGGTGGTGCGACGTCTTACGTAGAGAAAGGCGCGATTGCAAGCTTGGGCTTTGATTACTATCAAGTTGGCGTTCAGACTGCGGATTACGTAGCCGCAATTCTTGAAGGCAAAGAACCGGGTGAGTTGGATGTAAAAGTTGCCAAAGGCTCAGATCTCGTGGTTAACGCAACAGCGGCGAAGAAGCTGGGTGTAGCAATTCCAAGCAGTGTTCTAGACCGCGCCACTAGCGTGAAATAGGCCTAACAAAGCGTATAGGTAGGCCCTATGGCCTACCTGTTGTTTAAGCAGTAAAGGGAGTTTGTATGTCTGCTTTTGCGTTTTTTGGCGCCTTGGAGATAGGCCTGCTGTATGGCTTGGTCGCGCTTGGCGTTTACCTCACATTCCGCGTTCTGGATTTTCCCGACTTAAGTGTTGATGGTAGCTTTCCAATGGGGGCCGCAGTTGCTGCGACAGCAATTGTTGCCGGTATTAACCCTTGGATAGCCACTGGCATGGCGATACTGGCTGGAGCCGCGACAGGTTGGGTTACCGCTTTTCTAGCTGTGCGTTGCGGCATATTGCACCTCCTGGCGTCGATCCTCACTATGATAGCGGCATTCTCTATCAATATTCGAATTATGGGACGCCCTAATATGGCGCTTTTGGGTGAAGAAACCATTCTTACCCCATTTGAAGCGATTGGCGATCCGGTACTGGTCCGTCCCCTAGTGGTTGGTATTCTCGTTTTGATCTCTGCGTGGTTTGTGGTCCGGCTGTTAAACAGCGATTTTGGGTTGGGACTACGAGCTACAGGGGTCAATGCCAGAATGGTGTCAGCCCAAGGTGCAAGTACCTCTTTCTACACCTATTTTGGCCTCGCGTTGTCGAACGGCTTTGTCGGTTTTTCAGGTGCTTTGTTTGCCCAAACCAACAGTTTTGCTGATGTTACATCGGGAGTGGGAACCATAGTGGTCGGTTTGGCGGCGGTGATTTTAGGTCAAACACTGATCCCCGGTCGAAAGATCTGGGTAGCCGTGGTTGCGGTTATTGTCGGTTCTGTCCTCTATCGATTAGCAGTAGCCTTTGCTTTGAGTACTGGTATGTTTGGTTTACAGGCATCAGATCTTAACTTGGTGACCGCAGTTCTAGTGGCAATCGCATTGATCGCACCCAAAATTAAAGGAAACCTGAAGGCAAAAAAGTCTAGTGCTCCTAACGGGAGCTCTGCACCATGCAAAAAAGACAAAGAATCGGGAGACGTAGCATGATTCAATTAGAAAACATTCAGGTGACGTTTAATCCGGGCACCATTCTTGAGAATAAGGCGCTAAAAGGGGTCAGCTTGGAAGTCCCTGAACACGAGTTTCTTACCGTGATAGGTTCCAACGGTGCCGGTAAGTCTACTTTGCTTGGTGCGGTGACTGGTGAAACCCCTATGGTTGGCGGACAAGTGATCATCGACGATATCGATGTGACCAAGCAAACGGTCGACCAGCGTGCGAAACAGTGTGCGCGGGTGTTCCAAGATCCCTTGGCAGGCACATGTGGGGATTTGACCATAGAAGAAAATATGGCCTTAGCTTACATGAGAGGTAAGCGAAGAGGTTGGAGCTTGTCTCTCTCCTCGAAACGACGCAAGCTATTTCAAGAGCGAATCAGTATTCTGGGCTTAGGTTTGGAAGATAGGTTGGGGGACAATATTGGCTTGCTTTCAGGTGGTCAACGCCAAGCGGTGAGCTTGGTAATGGCAACCTTGTCAGACAGTAAGTTACTACTTCTCGATGAGCACACAGCAGCACTTGACCCTCGCATGGCGGCGTTCATTATCGATCTTACGAAGAAGATAGTAAAAGAGTTCGATTTAACCGTTATGATGGTTACACACTCGATGAAAGATGCATTGGCCTGTGGAGACCGAACGGTGATGCTTCACCAAGGTGAAATTGTTCTCGATGTTGCAGGAGAGCAGCGGGCGAATATGAAAGTTCCAGACTTATTGGAGATGTTCTCCAAGGTTAGGGGAGAAGAGCTCGCAGACGATAGTCTCTTGCTCAACTAATGTAAAAAGGAGGCCGAGGCCTCCTTCTTTTATGCTGAAATCACCGTGACTAGCTGATGAGATTCGCTTGGTTGAAGAGTAATACCCTCTTCAATGCTGTCTGCTAATACCGTCGATTCAATACACAACATGGTCTTGTAGCCATCGTTGTCCATGTCGCTCATTGATTGAGCATTCTCTTTCCAAGGGTTCCAAATCACTGCACAGTTGTGGCCGTGGTTTTCTACGTTAACACTGCGATCTAGCGCTTTGTCTTGTAGAGTAATTACCGCTTCAGGCTGCGTGTAGATACGGTCAACTGATTGGTCTATGGCAAGGCTTTCTCCGCCTTGACACTCCTTGTCTTCAAGCAAGCTGTCGATATAACTTGGCCCCATACCAATTACGTTAGCCTTGGCAATATCGCCAACGTTTAGGTAAGAGTGAAGTGCGCCAGAGAAGGTCCAAGGCTTAGCATCTGTGTTGGTGGTTTGAAGTGTTACTTTCAGTTGCTCAGTAACTTCAACAATCAAGCGAACTTCAAATTGGTTGGGCCAGATCGCCAAAGTTTCTTCATTGCTTTGCAAACCAAGCTCGATGATGACGCCGTGTTCGTTTTCGCGATGCTGAATCAGTGTCCATTCGCTGTTACGTGCGAAGCCATGTGAAGGCGAGGCAATTCGACCAAACCAAGGCCAGCAGACGGGGATACCACCGCGAAGAGCGGCTTCACCGTCAAAGATGGCACTGTTACTCATCCAAATTAAGTCTTCTTTACCCGTAGGCTTAAATGAAACGACATGGCCGCCGTGAAGGGCGATACCGGCTGTCGCTTTGTCGTGAATGACGCGTACAATTTTTACCTTGTCTTTTTCAACAATGGTGACGTTGTCAGACAGAACGGTTAACGCAGGAAGAGAAGTCAGATCCATTAGATAAACTCCATTTAATGATTTTCAGATACTAAAAAGGCGACTCGAGAGCCGCCTTTTACTAACAAGTTCTAATGCTTACTTAGAGATGTGAGCAATTAGGTCAAGAACTTTGTTTGAGTAACCGATTTCGTTGTCGTACCAAGATACAACTTTAACGAAGTTATCAGTTAGAGCGATACCAGCTTTAGCATCGAATACTGAAGTTTGTACTTCACCGATGAAGTCTTGAGAAACAACTTGGTCTTCAGTGTAACCTAGAACACCTTTTAGAGGGCCTTCAGAAGCTTCTTTCATTGCTGCACAGATAGCTTCGTAAGATGCACCTTCTTTAAGGTTTACAGTTAGGTCAACTACAGAAACGTTAGCAGTTGGTACGCGGAAAGCCATACCAGTTAGTTTGCCGTTTAGTTCTGGAAGAACAACGCCTACTGCTTTAGCTGCACCAGTTGAAGATGGGATGATGTTCTGAGAAGCACCACGACCACCGCGCCAGTCTTTAGCAGAAGGACCGTCAACAGTCTTCTGTGTAGCTGTAGTAGCGTGAACTGTAGTCATAAGACCAGACTCGATACCGAACTTGTCGTTAAGTACTTTAGCGATAGGAGCTAGACAGTTAGTAGTACAAGAAGCGTTAGAAACGATGTCTTGACCAGCGTAAGTGTCTTGGTTAACGCCCATTACGATCATTGGAGTAGCGTCTTTAGAAGGACCAGTTAGAACAACCTTCTTTGCACCAGCTGTGATGTGCTGACGAGCAGTTTCGTCAGTTAGGAAGATACCAGTAGCTTCAGCTACAACGTCAACACCGATTTCGTCCCATTTAAGGTCAGTTGGGTTACGCTCAGCAGTTACACGTACAGTTTTGCCGTTAACGATTAGGTTACCGCCTTCAACTTCTACAGTACCGTTGAAACGGCCGTGAGTTGAATCGTACTTCAGCATGTATGCCATGTATTCAACATCGATAAGATCGTTAATACCTACTACTTCGATGTCAGCGCGCTCTTGAGCTGCGCGGAATACGAAACGACCGATACGGCCAAAACCGTTAATACCTACTTTGATAGTCATTATAGTTGCTCCACAACTTAATTTCTGATTAAAGATAACTGGTAGTAAAATTACAAAATCCAGCAAAAATGTGCAACAGATAATCGGTCTTAACTTGTTTAAAGTCAAAAAAAAGCGTCGCTTTTTTTCACAATTAGTCGCAATTGGTTGAAAAACAACCTAGCCGATAAGTATTTTTGTTACCAGTTGACGTAAAATAGTTAAGAAGAGCTAAAGAACTGCGTAATTTTTAGTCATCCTTGTCATGGTTTGAAAGTATGTGCTACAACCCGTAGTGATAGCAAGTTTTTCGAGAAAAAAGTCTAAACTAATAATGAGAATAGAAGGAAAAAGTTCAGTGCAGGATAAACTTCAGAAAGTGATGAAGTCAGACCAGCAATGGCGTGAACAGTTGTCAGAAGAAGAGTATAGGGTTTGTAGGCAGCAGGGTACCGAAGCTCCATTTAGCGGGAAATTGCTACACAACAAAGGAACAGGGGAGTACCGGTGCACGTGTTGCAATACCCCACTTTTTCTCTCTGATAACAAATATGACTCGGGGTGCGGTTGGCCAAGTTTTGACGCACCAATCAACGCCGAAGCGATACGTTATATTGAGGATCTGAGTCACGGAATGGTCAGAACGGAGATAAGATGTGCGGTGTGCGATAGCCATTTAGGTCACGTTTTTCCCGATGGACCAAAAACAACGGGTGAACGCTTTTGTGTTAACTCAGTGTCGTTAATTTTCAACAAAGAAAGCTAAAGCGGTGAAAAATCACCGCTCTAATGTTTTATCCTTTCAATTAGATTGAACCGTAAGCTTTCAACGAGTTTCTATTGAACTCACCTGATTTCAGCGCAGAAACCACATCGTCCGCAACATCATCGAGTTCAGAATAGGTTTCTTTAGAGAACCCGTACAGAAGGTGGAGCTCTGCTTCTGAGGCGATAGGTACATCAAATTCGAAAGCCACTTTAGCCCAAATATAAGCTTTCTCTTTCATATTGATTTGGTAGTAAGTACTGGCAAGAGACTTAAACACTTCGGTATTTAGGTTCTTGCCATTAGAGAGTTCAAGAGAACGGTTGAGAAGCTTAATGGTTTTGCCCTCATCTCTGCTCGTGTAGAAGGTTGCTAAAGCGTATTGCATTTCTGCGGTGTCAAGCTGCGGCTTACCTTCCATTCGCAAAAATGCTTGTCTCGCTCTCTCGTCGCCAATTTGACTCCACAAAAAGTAAAGCGCTTCAGGAGATGTCGATTGGCGCAGTTGTCCCGTAATTCGGTCGAGTTCTTCACCGGTATGCATCAAGGCTGAAAAACGACGCTGCTTAAGGTCAGTTTGATCTATCGGTTGAATTTGAGCAGCAAGCTCAAGACATTTTCGGTACTCACTGACTAAGCCAAACTCTTTGATAATGTTTTTATCTGTTGGTTGTTTCTGTACTTCGTGGCGGTGCCAAATTAGGTCAGTTCTAGGAATGCGACACTGACCGTCGTTGATGTTGAGAAGCTCGCAACGCAGCCCCGGATTTTTATTACAGAGTTGTTCAGTGTTTCGGGTGTTTTCAAAGCAGCCGCTTAGGGCTAAAACGGAGGCCGAAACTAAGATGATTTTAATTGAGTTCATAGTTAATACTGCTTGTGATCGGTTGCACTTATTCTTTGGCGATGACTTGACTACACGCCATATGCCGTTATGTTTTGCACAAAGATATTAATTATAAGGATACACCATGGACGCAGAGCAATTAATTAACGCTATAACACCAGAAGTTTATGAACGTTTGCTCTATGCTGTCGAAACGGGTAAGTGGCCTGAGGGTACACCACTTTCGCAGGAGCAGCGAGACTCTTGTATGCAAGCTGTGATGCTCTATCAAAGTAAGCACAATTCTGATGCGCAGCATATGACTGTTGCACAAGGTGGTGAGATCAGCTTCAAATCTAAGGCGGAGTTGAAAAAACAATTTCAACAAGAACAAAGTGATATCGTTAGAGTTAACGTCAATCAAAAATAAAATGAACCCCAGCGAATATCGCTGGGGTTTTTACTTATAGAGTCATTTCACCGCGTAAAATGAGTTGCATCTGTTGTTTTATTTCTTCGTAGTTTAAACCTTTACTCAGTAAATAATGCAACTTAGCCAATGCGGCTTCAGGTGTCATATCAAAGCCACTAATTACGCCAGAGTCAGCCAGCGCACATCCTGTCGCGTAGCCTCCCATGTTTACTTTGCCAGCTAAACATTGAGTGAGGTTGACCACAATAACACCGCGTTCGGATGCTTCTTTTAAGTGGGCTAAAAGCTCGGGGTTTTGTGGTGCATTTCCAACGCCAAACGTTAATAGGATCATTGCGTTAACGGGTTGTCTCAACGTATTTCGAATCACTTCATGGGAAATGCCCGGATACATGGTGATGACCCCAATGGGTTGTGGAGTAATATTGTGTACAGTGAACTCACCCTCCGGCTTGTTATCCACCGTGATATTGCTATTCACTTGAATATTGATCCCCGCCTCTAAAAGTGGAGGGAGGTTTGGAGAGGTAAAGGCGTTAAAACCGTCAGCGTGAGATTTTGTACTGCGATTGCCACGCATCAGTTGATTGTTAAAAAACAGAGTGACTTCGTTAATCGGGTAGTTAGCTGCGATGTGAAGGGCATTGAGAAGGTTAGCTTGCCCATCTGAGCGCAGTTCAGCCAACGGAATTTGGGAACCAGTAACTATGACAGGCTTTGCTAGGTTCTCTAACATAAAAGAGAGCGCTGAAGCCGTATATGCCATGGTATCGGTCCCGTGTAGGATGACAAATCCATCGTATTTTTCGTAGTTATCGCGAATATCATCGGCGATCTGTTGCCAATCTGCCGGTGTCATATCCGAAGAGTCAATAAGTGGCTCGTATTCGTGGATGGTGTAGTCTGGCATTTCTGGGCGGTGAAATTCTGGCATGTTGGCCAGTTGCTTCTCCATAAATCCAGCGACGGGTACATATCCGTGATCGGATTTTTGCATACCAATAGTGCCACCGGTATAGGCGATATAAATGTGTTTCTTTGCCATGGTAGGGTAGTTAAAAAATATCGGGAACAGGAAGGCAATTATATACCCATAGGTAACTTGAACGCCACCTTACGTTATGGGCTCTGCGCGCCGTTGAATAAAGAAAAAGCCCACTGGGTGGTGGGCTTTTTTCTAGAGTCATTGCACTTGGCAGTTTAAACAAAAGGCGTATTGGCCTTTAGGGTCGTTCAAAGAGCCTAATAGATTGGCATCTTGTACAACTTGCTTAGCAATTGGTGCGATGGAATCTGGTAGATAAGTGGTTATATCAAAACCAAACTTAACTTGAACTTGGTTAGCGACTTCTTGAATCAACTGCTCAAATGGCGTTAACGGCTCTTCTACCCAGTATATAGAGTACTGCTCTAGTCCTGCGAGCTCTGCGGCTAACGCAACCGCATCGTCAAAATCTCCCATGCGATCCACGAGCCCAAATTGCATCGCGTCTTGGCCGGTCCAAACTCTGCCTTGAGCAATTTTATCTATTTGCTCTAAAGGGATTTGACGATTGTCACTGACTAAACCGATAAAACGCTGATATCCGTGCTCAATACCTAACTGAAATGCGTCTTTCGCGCCTTGGCTTAGTCCCGTCGTTAGGCCGACATCTGAAAACGGAGAAGTCCCTACACCATCCGTGTAGACACCCAACTTATTCAAGCCTTTTTCAAAGGTTGTAATGACGCTAAAAATACCAATCGAGCCAGTTAGGGTTGTTGGCTGTGCAACGATTCGATCTGCGCTCATTGAGATCCAATAGCCACCAGATGCGGCGAGGCTAGACATAGAGACAACAACTGGTTTTCCCGCTGCTTTTAAGGCTTCTATTTCATTGCGAATCACTTCTGACGCAAAAGCACTGCCCCCAGGGCTATCCACTCTAAGCACGACACCTTTTACTTTATCGTCGTTGCGAGCTTGTCTAAGAAGCGAAGCGGTTGTATCTCCGCCGATTGTGCCTCTAGGTTGGCTGCCATCCATAATGGTGCCACTTGCTACGACAACGGCAATCTCGTCGTCGGCGAAGTTGAGCTAGGTGGCATCGTCGCCATGTATTCGTAATAGCCGATGGCGTTGTAACTGTCGTCACCATCGCTGCCAAACACTTCTGCCAGCTCGCTTCTCATCTGTTGGCGATTGGCGAGTTGATCGACTAAGCCCAACTCCATAGCTAGAGCGGCTAAGTCACCGTTCACTTTTTCAAGCTTGGCTAAGAAAACATCCATCGATGGGTTAAGTGTCTCGGCTTCAATTTGGCGATTGTTTGCTACATCGTCAACATAGGCACCCCAAAGCTGACTCAACCATCTCGACGCTGACTCTTTTGCTTCTTTAGACATATCATCGCGAATAAATGGTTCGATGGCTGATTTGTAAGTACCAACTCTGAATACGTGTGTATTGACATCCAGCTTTTCTAACAAGGTTTTGTAATACATAGAGTATGCGCTGTAGCCCTTAACCATAACGATGCCGTCGGGAGCAAGGTAGATTTTGTCTGCGTAACTGGCAAGGTAGTACTGGCTCTGGTTGTAAAAGTCGCCTACGGCGTATACGGGTTTGCCGGACGATTTAAACTCATTGATGGCTTTGGCAATGTATCTCAGTTTAGTGAGATTCGTTTCTGGCATATCGCGCAACGCGAGTACAAGACCGGTGATCTGATCATCGTCCTTAGCGGTTCGAATAACTTCTACGATATCGAACAGTACATTCTCGCTCGGTACCCCCTGCCCGAAGAGAGAACCGGATATAGAATCCATCGGTGAGACGTAAGTGGATTGCTCAACAATTGGGCCAGCCAAATTTAACACCATTGCTGATTTTACCGTATTGGTAACTTGTGGAGCCTCAGCGTTTTTGTAGGCGAAGTAAATAACAACGACGACCCCAAGAAAAAGTAGGTTTATGACAGCTAATCTTACAAAGTTGAGCAGTTTCCAAATGCCTTTGAAAAACAGTCCAACGTATTTTGCTATTTTTTTCATTCTATCTCCATTGGGGCATTTCGATTGGTCTATATGCACCCAAGTATGCAGGGAAACTTACATCCTACTTAACTTAGTCTAGGTGAACAACTGCAAGATTGAATGATGTTGCTTTTATGTAAACAAGTGTTTGATTTTTGTTAATGCGGGAGTTATTCTGGTCAGACCAGAATAAGAAAAGCGATGTCAGCCATGTACTCACATTTATTGCAACCGCTGGATTTGGGTTACACCCAATTGAAGAACCGAGTTCTAATGGGCTCGATGCACACTGGCCTAGAAGAGGACAAGCAGGGTCTCAACAAGCTCGCTGCTTTTTATGAAGAGCGTGCCAAAGGAGGCGTTGGTCTGATTGTTACTGGGGGCTTTTCACCCAACTTAAGAGGCGTCTTCACCCTTTTAGTGCTGAGTTCAGTAAACCAAAACACGCTCATGCTCACAAAGTAGTCACAGAAGCGGTACACCGACACGGAAGTAAAATTGCATTGCAACTGTTGCATGCTGGTCGTTATGCGATGCACCCTTTGCGCAAAGTGCTTCAGGCATTAAGGCTCCCATTGCCCGCTTTGCTCCCAGTGAAATGTCTACAAAGCAGATAACAAAAACCATTGATGCCTTTGCAAATAGTGCTTCCTTAGCTAAGTTGGCCGGCTACGATGGTGTGGAAGTGATGGGTTCCGAAGGGTATTTGCTAAATCAGTTTATCTGTAAACGTACCAATATGCGTTATGACGAGTGGGCGGGTGTTATGAAAATCGCATCCGTTTTCCATTAGAGGTCGTCAAATCGATTAGAGAAGCGGTCGGAGAAGAGTTCGTTATCATCTTTCGACTTTCAATGCTTGACCTTGTTGAGGAAGGAAGCACGTTTGAAGAAGTGATTCATCTGGCCAAAGCGCTTGAAAAGGCAGGAGTCACTATTATCAATACTGGCATTGGTTGGCATGAAGCGAGAATACCAACGATAGCAACACAGGTACCGCGAGGTGCATTTACTTGGGTTACGGAAAAGGTGAAACCTCATGTGAGTGTTCCTATCGTGACTTGCAACAGAATCAATACTCCTGAGCAAGCTGAAGAGATCCTTGCATCGGGGCAAGCGGACATGGTGTCCATGGCGAGACCATTTCTCGCTGACCCTTATTTTGTAATGAAAGCTGAACGGCAAGAGTCTCAGTTGATCAATACTTGCATAGGATGTAATCAGGCCTGTTTGGACAATGTATTCAAAGGTAAGCACGCTAGTTGCTTGGTCAATCCAATTGCGTGCAGAGAGCATGAACTGAAGGTTACACCAACTCAGCAAGCAAAAAGTATTGCGGTTGTCGGTGCTGGGCCCGCTGGTCTTTCGTGTGCGACAACGCTGTCAGAGCGAGGTCATCATGTTGATTTGTACGAACGCAGTGATCGCATAGGCGGGCAGTTTAGGTTGGCAATGCAGATCCCGGGCAAAGAAGAGTTTAGAGAGACAATTCGCTATTTTGCCAACCGAATAGAGCAAACAGGGGTCAAGTTGCACTTGCAAACAGAAGCAAACCTAGATTTACTCAAAGAGTATGACGAAGTGGTAATGGCGTCGGGCGTTGAACCGCGGAAAATCACTATCGAAGGTATGGAAAGCTCTGATAAAGTCGTTGATTACCAAACGCTTATTAGAGAAAAAACGTACGTTGGCAATAAAGTAGCAATCGTTGGTGCTGGTGGTATTGGTGTGGATGTGGCTTCTATGCTTACCGAACCTCTTTGCCACAGTTTGGACGATTGGCTGCACGATTGGGGTATAGACAGAGAGATAGAACACCCCGGCGGCCTTTTTCCCTATCCAACAGAACAGAGTGATAAATCAGTTTGGGTATTACAGCGACGAAAAGGCCGAGTTGGAAAAGGGCCGGGGAAAACGACTGGCTGGATCCATAAACGGACGCTTGAAAAGCGAGGCGTGCACTTAGTCGGCGGTGTGACATACCAAAAAGTAGACGAACAAGGGCTACACCTGTGCGTTGATGACAAGGCTCAGGTTCTTGATGTAGATAAAGTCGTGATTTGTGCTGGACAGGAATCGGTTCGACCTTTTGAACAAGATTGGGATCTACTGGCAGAACGATTGCACGTGATTGGAGGTGCCGACTACGCTGGTGAGCTCGATGCCGTTAGGGCGATTAGGCAAGGTGTTGAGCTGGCACTCAGACTTTGATGTTGTGAAGGTTTGTTCTCAATATGGCAGCATAGTTAACGACGAGATAAAGACCAGTAAAAAGGCGCATCAAGATGAATGCGCCTTTTTCTTTGTCGATAGGTAATTTAAAGAATGACCGTCTTGTTTCCATAAACAAATACATGGTCGTTCAGTACCTTACCCAGCGCTTTGCTCAGTACGTTCTTTTCAACGTCTCGGCCTGCTTGCGCCATATCTTTTGCACTAAAGTTATGGTCTACAGGGATGACGTCTTGCTTGATAATTGGACCTTCATCGAGGTCGTTGGTAACGAAGTGCGCGGTGGCACCGATGATCTTAACACCGCGCTCGTAAGCTTGTTGGTAAGGCTTAGCACCAATAAAAGCAGGCAAGAAGCTGTGGTGAATATTAATAATCTTATGGTGGTACTTTTCTACAAACCCCGGCGTAAGAACGCGCATATACTTAGCTAGAACTAAGTAGTCAGCTTTGTAGCTATCGACCACTTCTAGTACTTTCTGCTCGTGTTCTTCGCGATTTAGTCCTTCGTGGGAAACGCAGTGGTAAGGAATATCAAACTTCTCAGTTAAGCTCTTTAACGTATCGTAATTACCCACTACGGCGGCGATTTCAACGTCCAAGCTGCATCGTAGTTTTTCATTAAGATATCACCTAGACAGTGCGCTTCTTTGGTTACGAGTACCACAATGCGTTTGCGCTCAGAACTCATCAGTTTTCGCTTGGCATTCTCTGGCAAAGCCTGATCTAGATCTGCCAAAAAGGTCTGATCGTTGAAATAGCCCTCTAGCTCGGTTCTCATAAAGAAATGACCGCTAGTGTTATCGACGTACTCGTTGTTGTGAATGATGTTTAACTGATGCTTGTAACATATGTTTGTGATCTTGGAGATAAGCCCCGGTGCGTCAGTGCAGTGGGTTAATAGTGTTTTCTTTTCCATTTAGGTACTACTTCCGTGATTTATTTTTTTTTAAATGCGAAATTTTTGCGGGATAGCGAACGGTGAACTATGCCGCAGTATGGAAGCTACAATTAAACTAATATCAAGATGGTTTCAATAAAAAATCAGATATTTTAAGTAAAGCAAGCGAACACTTACTCCAATAGCTTGTTGATATCTGGGTGAAACCGTGGAGATTGTCGTTTAAGTTTTAGCTATTTAAATAGCTTTAAGGTGGTGCATATGGATAAAGATCTACTTGCTAGAAAACTCTATTCCGAACGGGTTAACAGCTTGGTTGGTGACCGAGACGTTGACGAAGCCTTAATTTCTGAGTTGTGGGAAAATAAAGCCTCTCCCAGTGAAGCAGCGAAGTACATCATGGATAACCAGAATGAGTTTGCCGGGCCGGCGTGGTTATCCCGTTATTTAAACCGTCGTTAAATCCATATCACTATGTGCGAATCCAATGTTTTGGGTTCGCACCAACTCTCAAAAACTGCCATAATCCAGCCTACTTATTTCAATTGATTTCAGGCATATGATTTCTACCACTTTTTCATCGCAAGGGGCTTTAGGGAAGGTTATCCCTGGCTTTCAGCCACGCCAAGCACAGCTAGATATGGCTGAAGCAGTGCGCAGCGCCATTAAAGGTGAAGGGCAACTTGTGGTAGAAGCTGGTACGGGAACCGGAAAAACGTTTGCTTATTTAGTCCCAGCTTTGCTCAGTGGTAAGAAAACCATAATCAGTACTGGGTCTAAAAATCTTCAAGAACAGCTTTATCACCGAGATCTACCCTTGATGGTAGAGGCCCTGGGGTTTTACGGCGCAGTGGCCTTACTTAAGGGACGCTCAAACTATCTGTGTTTAGATCGCTTAAGTCGCCAAATGGTGGAAAGCCATACTAACGTCTCTGATCCTACATTGCTCTCTCAGTTGGTAAAGGTACGCAGTTGGGTTTCAGAAACCAAGTCTGGAGATCTGGGGGAATGCGATGCCATTGCGGAAGATAGCCCGATCATTCCTACTATTACTTCAACCAACGATAACTGTTTGGGCAAAGAGTGCCCTAGCTACCAAGACTGCTTTGTGCTTAAAGCGCGCAAAAAAGCGATGGATGCTGATGTAGTGGTTGTTAACCACCACCTATTTCTCGCCGACTTATCGATCAAAGAAACAGGGTTTGGCGAGCTTATTCCAGAAGCAGAAGTGTTTATTTTTGACGAAGCCCATCAACTGCCGGACATTGCTAGTCAGTATTTTGGGCAATCGCTTTCCAGTCGTCAGGTTCAAGAGTTAGCCAAAGACATTGAAATTGCATATCGCACTGAAGCAAAAGATATGAAGCAGTTGCAAAAGGTGAGTGAGAAGTTAACGCAATGTGTGATGGATTTAAGGCTAGTGTTGGGTGAACCGGGCTTTCGCGGTAACTGGCGGGAAGCATTAGGCTCTTTGACCATAGTAAGAGAGGTGGGACGACTGCAAGAATCATTGGATTTTGCACTAGATGTTTTGACCTTGGCGCTGGGGCGAAGCCAATTACTCGATACAGCGTTTGAACGTGCCAACACTATCAAGGCGAGATTGGATAGGGTTTGTGACGTTTCTATCACGGGGTACTCATATTGGTATGATACCAGCCCTAGGCACTTTAGCCTGCATATCACACCATTATCCGTCGCGGATAAGTTCCAAGAGCAGATCTCTCTTAAAAGTGGTGCGTGGATATTTACTTCGGCGACGTTAGCGGTGGGAGAAGACTTCGATCATTTTACTTCGCGTTTGGGTCTTACCCCGTCACAGCAAATGTCGCTACCCAGCCCTTTTGACTATCAAACTCAAGCGCGCTTGTGTGTGCCCAGATATTTGCCAGAGCCCAATCACCCCTTAATGGCGGACCGATTGGTCAAAATGTTAGGTCCAGTGATAGAGAAAAACCAAGGTAGGTGTTTCTTTTTGTGCACGTCTCACTCAATGATGAAACGCTTGGTCGAGCAGTTTAGAGAAACGCTGTCTATTCCGGTTTTGATGCAGGGAGAAACAAGCAAGCAAAAGACCTTGGCGGAGTTTCTCGAACTTGGAAATGCACTACTTGTTGCAACAGGTGCATTTTGGGAAGGGATCGATGTTAGAGGCGATACACTGAGTTGTGTTATTATTGATAAGCTTCCATTTACCGCTCCGGATGATCCTTTGTTGAAAGCCCGAATTGAAGATTGCAGGCTAAAAGGCGGAGACCCGTTTGCTTTAGTGCAACTGCCTGATGCAGTGATTACCTTAAAGCAAGGGGTAGGTAGATTAATACGAGATCAGCAAGACAAGGGTGCATTGATCATATGTGACAATCGCTTGGTGACTCGCGATTATGGAGGGGTTTTCCTTGCAAGCTTACCATCCATACCTCGCACTAGAGATCTTGGAGCGGTAGAAGATTTTCTTGAACATATAAAGGACGCAGAAACGCAGGTCCTTAAATCGAATAATTAGAGAGTGTAATGAGCGCGAAAATACTTGCTCTAGATACAGCAACAGAAAATTGCTCTGTCGCATTAATGGCGAACGGTCAGTTATACACACGTAGCCAAGTGGCGCCGAGAGACCATACCAAATTGATTTTGCCTATGGTCGACGAAGTACTCAAAGAAGCCGGTCTTAAACTCAACGAACTGGATGCCCTAGCATTTGGTAGAGGACCAGGCAGCTTTACTGGCGTACGCATTGGCATTGGAATTGCACAAGGTTTAGCATTTGGGGCGGATTTACCCATGATAGGTATATCAACCCTGAAGGCGATGGCGCAAGGTAGCTACCGTATCAATGGTGCAGAAAAGGTGGCCGTTGCTATAGATGCTCGCATGAGTGAAGTGTATTGGGGCCGTTTCCAACGTCAAAATGACGGCACTTGGCAAGAAATACACGCGGAGTGTGTGATTCCACCACAAGTGCTCGTTGAGCAAAGCGATAGCGATCAACACCCTTGGGTAAGCGCTGGAACGGGTTGGCAAACCTATGATCAAGAGCTCCAAGCCTTGCCATTTGACGTTGAGAAAGGGGAAGTACTTTACCCAACAGCGGAAGATATGGTTGTGCTCGCCCAGCAAGACTTTTTGGTTGGTAAAACTGTCGACGCTGAAGAGGCAAGCCCAGTGTATCTTCGCGATACGGTTGCATGGAAAAAACTTCCCGGCCGCGAGTAAAAAGCTTGAAATAATGGAGCAACAGAATGGTTTCAATTAACGGATTACCTCCTTCTCAGGTGCCTGGCAGTAATCGCAGCCAGAAGACCAATAAGAGTAAGAAGGCTGATAATTCCGGAAAAGGTACCTCAGTAAGCAAAACAACCAAAGTTGCCGATGCTGTTGCTCATTCTATTCGCTATGTCGATGAAGCCGATATTGACCGTGCTAAAGTTCAGTATGATCTGCCAGAAGGAAAAAGTCGGCAAGCCATGCAGGAATACTTAAACGTAATGAATCAAGCCAAGAGAGAGGAACTAAATCAACTTCTTGGCGTCGATATCTATATCTGATCGCAAAAGAGATTCAATATGAAACAGATTTTCCCGCGTTTTGTTTTTATTTTATTTATCACTGCTGCCATGTCTGCGTGCAGCTCACTCCCAGAAAATCTAACCTCGTCCAATAAAGAGATCATTACCAACTATCAAAGCTGGTTGGAAACTTCGCAAGAAGCGGAATCCGAGCTGCGTTTAGGTGGGGTCATTGCCCAAGTCGATAATCTAGCAGATAGCACACGTATTGAAATTGTTAACCTGCCTATCAATTCATCCGGAAAACCAGACATAAACCAAGAGCCCAATGGTCGATATGTCGTGTATTACCAGGGTTTTGCCGATCCGGTAACGCTTGATAAGGGCCGCTTAATTACCGTATTAGGAAAAGCCAAAGGCGTTGAAAAAGGGATGGTAGGTGAGTTTGAATATACATTTCCTACTATGACGTCCAATGACTACCACATGTGGCGAGTGGAAGAGAGGGTACTGGTTAACGAGTTGGACAGTTATTATTATCCGTGTCGTGGTTTTTATTGCCGAGGTAGCTTTGGTACTCGACATGGTAAGGTGATAAAAGAAGTACGCTAACAATGATAGAGAAGCGTTATGTCCTTAGCTTTGGTGAGCTAGCGACAATAGAAACCAACAATAAAAATACGGCCGATATTTCGGTCGTTTTTATACATGGATGGTTGGACAACGCGGCGAGCTTTAGCGCTCTGATGAGCCAGATGGCCGACAAAGCACCACACCTCCACCTTTGCGCAATCGATTTACCTGGACACGGTCATTCTGACCACAAAAGTGCGGACAACTTTTATCCATTTCACGACTATATCGACGATATTTACCAGTTTTTGACGATTTTATCACCAAACAGACTGGTGTTCGTTGGTCATTCACTAGGCGCATTAATCTCAAGTTGTTATAGTGCCGCCTTTCCTGAACAGGTCGCTGCACTGATTCAAATTGAAGGGTTCGGCCCTTTAGCTGAAAGCGAAGATAAAACGGTTGAACGATTACTAAACGGTATCAAAAGCCGACAGCGTATTCGCAAGAAGCCCAGTCGATACTTTTCGTCAATTGAAGGTGCAATTCAAAAGCGCGCGAGAACGAATCTCGTGTCGTGCGATGCAATAAGACCGATAGTTCAACGTGGAACTAAGCAAATTGACAATGGCCAGTGGTGTTGGCGACATGATAGAAAACTGCTCGCAGATTCTTTGTATCGAATGTCGTTTGCCCATGCAGAAGCTCTTGTCGAAAGGGTTACATGCCCTCAGCTAGTGATCCTAGGCAAGACGGGCTATGAAGCACTAAAAGGCACCCCCAAAAAAAGTAATAAATCGTTACAGTTCGTTGAGGTGGAAGGCGCTCATCATTGCCATTTAGAAGAGCAAATTAGAGTCAATGATCTAATCTTAGGCTTAGTTAACAAAATTTAAACAAGTGTTTGAGTCTTTCGTGCTCAAATCACAGGGCTGTGCTGTAATATCACCGTCATAGCAAAGCGTGCTGCAAACGAAAAGCCGCCTAAATTCGAGGAGTATTATTGTGGATAAACCTTGGTTGTCTCGTTATCCAAGTGACGTACCGGCAGAGATCGATGCGGAACATTACCCATCTTTAGTAGAAATGTTTGAGCAATCGGTCCAAAAATACGCTGACCAACCAGCATTTGTAAACATGGGTGCCGTCATGACGTTCCGAAAGTTAGAGGAACGCAGCCGTGCATTTGCCGCTTATCTACAAAATGATCTCAAATTGCAGAAAGGCGATAGAGTGGCGCTAATGATGCCAAACTTACTGCAATACCCTGTTGCTCTGTTTGGTGTTCTGCGTGCGGGTCTGATTGCGGTCAATGTAAACCCACTATATACCCCACGTGAGCTGGAGCATCAGTTAAACGATTCTGGCGCTAAAGCGATTGTCATCGTTTCAAATTTTGCCAATACCCTTGAACAGGTGGTCGACAATACTCCAGTTAAACACGTTGTTCTAACCAGTCTTGGACAGATGTTGCCAAGAGCAAAGGGAACGCTGGTCGACTTTGTGGTTAAGTACGTTAAAGGCATGGTACCTAAATACGATCTTCCCGGTGCGATTTCGATGAGACAAGCGCTGAGAAAGGGCCGCAGGCTACAGTATGTAAAACCATTTATGTCGGGTGATGATATCGCGTTCTTGCAATACACAGGTGGCACAACCGGCGTTGCAAAAGGCGCGATACTGACGCACCGAAATATGATAGCCAACGTGATGCAGGCAAAAGGAGCGTATGGGCCTGTATTGTCAGATGGTCGGGAGCTAGTAGTGACGGCGCTGCCCTTGTATCACGTTTTTGCCTTGACAGTGAACTGTATGCTCTTCTTGGAGATCGGTGGACAAAACTTACTGATCACCAATCCTCGTGATATACCTGGTTTCGTTAAAGAGTTGCAGAAGTTCCGTTTTACCGCAATCACTGGCGTCAACACCTTGTTTAATGCTCTGGTAAATAACGAAGATTTTCACGAACTCGATTTCAGCCAACTGAAACTTTCTGTTGGTGGTGGTATGGCGGTGCAAAGAGCGGTCGCAGAGCAGTGGAAAAAGACCACTGGTATACATCTTTTAGAAGGATACGGCCTAACGGAGTGTTCGCCGCTGGTAACGGTTAACCCATATGATTTACATCATTATACAGGCGCGATCGGGGTTCCTGTACCATCGACAGATGTGCGTATTGTCAATGATGAAGGTCAGCCCATTGCCAATACCGAAATAGGTGAACTTCAAGTGCGAGGCCCTCAGGTGATGCAAGGCTATTGGCAGCGCCAGAAGCGACCAAAGAAGTGATTGACCAAGAAGGTTGGTTGTCGACTGGTGATATCGTTAAATTTGATGACGAAGGCCTTATTCACATAGTGGATCGCAAGAAAGACATGATTTTAGTGTCCGGCTTTAACGTCTATCCAAATGAGATAGAAGATGTGATTGCGCTCCACGGTAAGGTACTAGAAGTCGCAGCCATTGGTCAGCCAAATGAAGCATCAGGGGAAGTGGTAAAAATATACGTGGTAAAACGCGACCCAAGCTTGACTAAAGAAGATATCATCGAGCATTGCCGAGAACATCTAACAGGCTACAAAGTCCCTAAATTGGTTGAGTTTCGCGAAGACTTACCAAAGACTAATGTCGGCAAGATTTTAAGGCGTGTGCTCCGCGAAGAAAACGATGCCAAACTAAAGGCAGAATAAGAAGTCTTGAATATGATAAGATGCCAGCGAAATGCTGGCATTTTTTTAGGCAAACAGTGAGACCTAAGTGAACTACCAAATAATAACGACCACACCCCAACTAGAAATCGTCTGCGAGCAGGCAAAGCAGCAAGATGTGCTTATGCTGGATACTGAGTTTGTCCGCACCCGTACTTACTATCCACAGCTTGGTTTGATTCAGCTCTATGATGGAGAAAACTTAGCACTGATTGATCCCATTGCTATCGAAGATATGACTGCTTTTGAGGACCTGCTTAGGGATACCTCAATACTAAAGGTTCTTCACGCTTGCGGTGAAGATTTAGAAGTCTTTCAAAATAGTTTTGGTTGTCTTCCACACCCTATGGTTGACACTCAGATCATGGCCGCTTTTTTGGGCAATGGCCTTTCAACGGGCTTTGCTAAGTTAGTGGAAGAAAACTTAGGGGTAGCATTGGACAAAAGTGAGTCTCGTACTGACTGGCTTAAGCGCCCGCTAAGCGATAAGCAGCTTGATTATGCCGCGGCTGATGTTTACTACTTGTTGCCTTTGTATCAAAAGCTACTAGAGCAAGTGACCCAAGCAGGCTGGTGGGAAGCTGTGCAGCAAGAAAGCGATTTGATTGCTAATAAACGAGTTCGTCAAGTTGAACCAACCAAAGCTTACTTGGATATTAAAGGGGCATGGCAGCTTAAGCCGAACCAACTTGTCATCCTTAAAGCTCTTGCCATGTGGCGTTACAAAGAAGCCATTAAACGAGATTTAGCGCTAAACTTTGTTTTTAAAGAACACGACTTGTTGGCGGTGGCAAAGTACAAAATTCAGAGCAAATCGGTGATGGAAAAAGAGGGCTTTGACCCACGAGCGATCCAACGCCACGGAAGCCGGATCATCACAATGGTGAAGACGGCGATGACAATACATCAAGACGAGTATCCAGCTCCTATAGAGCGTCTTATGGATAAGCCTAGCTATAAACAGCAATTTAAAACGTTAAAAGATGAAGTGAAAAAAGTTTCCCAAAAGAGTGGTCTCGCCACTGAGTTTTTAGCGTCAAAAAAACAATTGAATCAACTGATTAGTTGGGTTTGGAAAAAGGATAGGGATCCGGCAAATCTACCGGACTTGATGCAGGGCTGGCGTTTGCCTTTGCTCGGCGAAAAGCTTGATAAATTGGTTAAGTAATATCAAAAAAGGCTTCCATCGGAAGCTTTTTGATATTTATGAAAAGCTATCGTGAGAAGCGATGGCCTTAAAAGAGCTTGTTAACCAGTTAGCCAGCGAGTACGTCAGTGGCAACTTTGTAGCTAGGGTCTTCTTTGACATTGATTTCAACTAAGCTACCCGCTTTATGAAGTAGGGCACGGCAGTCTGGGCTTAAATGGCGCAGGTGCAAAGTCTTGCCTACAGCGGCATAACGCTCGGCTAAAGTTTCAATCGCTTCAATAGCGGAGTGATCCGCAACACGAGAGTTAGCAAAGTCCACAATAACGTCTTCAGGATCGTTTGGCGCATCAAACAGCTCAAGGAAGTTAGCAGCACTACCAAAGAAGATAGGACCGTTGATATGGTACTCTTTTGACCCTTCAGCATTAACAGTACTAGAAGCGTAGATGTGTTTTGCGTGCTCCCATGCAAACATTAGAGCAGAAGCCACAACACCAACGGCAACCGCGACAGCAAGGTCGGTCAGTACTGTCACTACAGTAACAAGAACAATAACGAAGAAATCTTGTTTAGGCACGCGGCGAGCAAGTTTAAAGGTTGCCCATTCAAAAGTACCGATCACAACCATAAACATAACACCTACGAGTGCTGCCAATGGGATCATTTCGATTAGCGAAGATGCAAACAAGATAAAGAACAATAGCATCAGCGCTGCAACGATGCCGGATAGTCGACCACGACCACCAGAGTTAACGTTGATCATCGATTGACCTATCATGGCACAGCCGCCCATAGCGCCAAACATTGAACAGGTTACGTTTGCCATACCTTGGCCAACACACTCTCGGTTGGACTGGCCACGAGAGTTTGTCATCTCATCCAGTACCGTTAGCGTCAACAGTGACTCAATAAGACCAATTGCCGCAAGAATGATCGCGTATGGCAGAATAATTTGTAGCGTTTCTAGGGTCAGTGGTACGGCAGGAATAGAGAAGGTTGGCAGATTACCAGCAAGTGTCGCGCTGACGTCTCCTGACATAGTGCGTAGGAAGTCTACAACCGTACGCGTTTCAAGCCCTAGTAGCTGAACTAACAGCGTAACCGTAACAATCGCTACTAGTGAAGAAGGCACCGCTGTCGTCAGTTTAGGTAAGAAGTGAATGATAGCCATGGTAAGCAACACTAAACCAAGCATAAGACCCAGTTGGTCAGCAGGCAACCAAGTTAGCGCTCCACTTAAATCAGGACCTTTAAACTGGCCAAGCTGAGCGAGGAAGATCACGATGCGAGGCCATTAACAAAGCCAATCATTACCGGATGGGGAACCATACGGATAAATTTACCCAACTTAAAAATACCCGCAGCGATTTGCAAGATACCCGCAAGCAGAATAGCGGCGAATAGGTATTGAACGCCGTGGGTGGCAACTAGGCTCACCATAACAACTGCCATAGCGCCAGTTGCACCAGAAATCATACCTGGGCGGCCACCAAAGATGGAAGTTACTAGGCCGACAATAAAGGCAGCGTAAAGGCCAACCATTGGGTCTACACCCGCTACAAAAGCGAATGCAACTGCTTCAGGAACCAATGCCAATGCGACGGTTAAACCTGAAAGGACATCGTTTTTTACAGAGTGTTTTGAAAATTGGGGAAATTCGAACATGCTTGCTCAGTATCACTGTGGGTTAAATTTGTTCTGAATCGCTTTTTCGTAGACGGAGCAAAATTAGTGATAAAAGAGCAGCAACGAAAAAAGTGTTTCAGAGTAAGTCGGCGCATCCTACCGAAAAGTGTGATTAAGTTCAATAATGAACCATAGGATGACCAATTATTGTGACCAATAATTGAACTATAGGCCAAGCCCATTGACTTTGATTTTGTTTTTATTTTCGGGACATAAAAAAACAGCACCTGTTTAGGTGCTGTTTTTCATATTTAACAAGTAGTTATCAGTAGCCTTGAGGCTTAGACATCGCAGCTCCAGCTTGATTAGTCGCTACTTGGCTACCCGCTCCGCGAGCTTGATAACGCTCACTGCGGAATGGTGCAGCATTGACATCAATTTGCTTGAGCTCCTGTGGGCCCGGTGCTTTAGCCATAGGGGCACTAGCGTGGCCTTTAACCAATGTCGCTACCTTGATCTCTGATTGGGTCAGAGCTTTATCAGTGGACTCAGTTTTCACTTCAGTTTCAACAGGTGCTTCTTGAACAACGGCTTCTACTCTTGGCTGTTCAACTGGCGCTTCAACTACTGGTTTCGCAACTGGTGTTTCTACCGCTGGGGTTTCCACTTTGACTGCTTCAACCGGTGCTTCAATAACTGTTGCTTCTACCGCTTCGACCACTGGTTCAGGGCGGCGAATGATGACTTTACCCATTGCCATTTCTGGGAATGCGAATCCACCCATTACAACCGCTGGTGCTTTACCCGCTTTCTTGTTAGGACGTTTACCTTTCACTGGTAGGTCATAACGCGGCATCACTTTACCCATAGCCATCTCAGGAGAGGCTACACCACCTTTGCGCAGGCGGAATGGGTTAGGGCGACGGTCGCGACCGCGGCGGCGTCTCTGACCACTTGCACGCAAGTGACGAGGAGAGCGGCGGTTACGACGTTGCTTGCCTTCACCTTGCTCTTGAACTTCAGTAACCGGAGCTTCCTGAGTTGCTGTTGCCTGTTCGGCAATAGCTTCGGCCTTCACTTCTACAGCGTTATTTTCGGCGTTTGCAGCGTTTTTCACTGGCGCGTTTTGACCGTTAACACGAACCTGCTTATTGAGTTTACGGCGTTGACGTCTCTCTTTCACCTTCGCTGTTTTCTCTTCTTTACGAGATTCAGTTTGTGGTGCTTGAGCGTCAGCAGCTAGCTTTTGACCTTCCTCGGCAAGTTTGGTGTTCTTCACATCATCGCGTTTGTTGCGCTTGTCCTGTCTAGGTTTGCGCTTCTGCTGCGGTTTGCGTTCTTGCTTGCCAGACTCTTGCTCGTCTTTGTTGCCTTTGCGCTTATCGCGATTGCCATCGCGATTATTGCGACGACGTTGGTCATTGCGATTTCGACGATTGCGATTATTGCGTTTGTCGTTGCGCTCTTTTTCCTGTTTTTCTTCTTTCTTCTCTTCTTCAGCAGAACCGAATAAGAAGCTGCCAATAGCTTTAAACAGCTTTGCAACGAAACCAGGTTCAGAAGACTCTGCAGTTTCACTTACCTGAGGCTTTTGAACTACCGGTTTTGCCTGAGGCTTAGGTGTAGGCGCAGTTTGAGCTGGAGAGGCAAACCCTTTGAGAACTGGTTCTTCCAGTTTCTTAGGTTTGGCTTCTACTTCAGGTGTTTCTTTACTTTCTGCTTCTTTCAGAGCTTCGATTTTCTTAGGAAGCAAGTAAGAAAGCAGATCAAACTCTTCGCCTTCTCTGACGCGAATTACGTCAAAGTGCGGCGTTTCCATATCAGAGTTTGGAACAACGGTAATTTTCACTTCTTGAATTCGTTCAATGTGATTGATTGAACGACGCTTTTCGTTGAGTAAGTACGAAGCGATAGGCACTGGAACCACAGCGAGAACTTGCGCGGTATTGTCCTTTAGCGCTTCTTCTTCGATTAAGCGAAGAACAGAAAGTGCCAGAGATTCATTGTCACGTACTACGCCTGTACCGTTACAGCGTGGACAGATGTGGTGACTCGCTTCAGCTAGAGAAGGGCTGAGGCGTTGACGGGACATCTCTAGAAGACCAAAGCGAGAAATTCTACCGATTTGTACGCGAGCACGGTCCATGCGAACAGCGTCACGAAGGCGGTTTTCAACTTCGCGTTGGTGGCGCACTGGGGTCATATCGATAAAGTCGATGACGACAAGGCCACCCAAATCGCGCAGGCGTAATTGACGTGCAATTTCATCTGCTGCTTCAAGGTTAGTATTGAGCGCTGTTTCTTCGATGTCACCGCCCTTAGTTGCTCGGGCAGAGTTAATATCGATAGAAGTCAGTGCTTCTGTCGGGTCAATAACAATAGAACCACCTGATGGCAGGCGAACTTCGCGCTGGAAAGCCGATTCGATCTGACTTTCAATCTGGTAGTGACTAAATAGAGGTACTTCGCCGTCGTACTTTTTAACGCGGTTAACGAAATCAGGGCGTACCAACTGGATGTGCGCGAGTGCGCGCTCATAGATGGTATTGCTGTCGATCAGGATTTCACCGATATCGCGACGCAAGTAGTCTCGAATAGCTCGAACGATCACGTTACTCTCTTGATGGATCAAGAAAGGCGCGGGGTTCGAGTCAGAAGCTTGCTTAATTGCATTCCAGTGGTTAAGCAGAACGTTTAAATCCCACTCCAGCTCTTCAGCGCTTTTACCAACACCCGCAGTACGAACAATCAAGCCCATACCTTGAGGTAGTTCCAGCGTGCTTAGCGCAGCTTTTAGTTGTGTGCGTTCGTCACCTTCGATACGGCGAGAGATACCGCCAGCACGAGGGTTGTTCGGCATTAGAACTAAGTAACTACCAGCAAGAGAGATAAAGGTAGTTAAGGCTGCGCCTTTGCTACCACGTTCTTCTTTTTCCACTTGCACGATCACTTCCTGACCTTCGGTCAGTACTTCTTTGATACTCGGGCGACCTTGGTAGGTGTACCCTTCAGGGAAGTATTCGCGAGCAATTTCTTTAAGAGGAAGGAAACCGTGACGTTCAGCGCCGTAATCGACAAATGCAGCTTCTAAGCTTGGTTCAATTCGGGTGATACGCCCTTTGTAGATATTCGCTTTTTTCGATTCATGACCTGGACTTTCGATATCCAAATCGTAAAGTCGCTGGCCGTCGACCAAAGCGACACGCAACTCTTCTTTTTGAGTTGCGTTAATTAACATTCTTTTCATTTATACAAATCTCGTTGTCATTCTTTGTTTTTGATTTGTTACCTAAGTCGTCTTCAGGGTGCCTGATCCCATGGCTTAATCGTTGCAGCCTCCCGGCTGGAGGGATGCTCTCGGGCACATCAGTCATCACAAGCGTATTCACTGCTTGTGTGCCGCAATCTGGCGGAAATACTCAACATGAAGTGGCGATGAGTGCGGTAACAAAAAATGCTAATTACGAAAATGTCTTACGCCGTGTGCTGCATCTTACTAAATTAGCGGGCTACTCATGTCTATATCCAAGATACTTCAAAATGCAGCATTCAACTTGTACATCGTTACTTTAATGAGAAGCCGATATAGTTTTGTTGAAACTGCCTGCTAAAGTGAACTGAATATACGCTCACAAAAATGAATGGCGTTGTTTAAAATGCGGCCATTTCACCTATTGCGGTGTGAACTATAGCAGTACCCAGTAAACTCAGCAATCTGCTTTCAGATAAATCACTGAAAAATCTGAAATTGGAGTTTATAACCAATTGATTTATATGAAAATTCTTCGTTTTTTGTCAAAAATGGGATTTGTCGGTTGTTTTTTGAGCGCAATCCCTGTGAATTACAATCAAAATGAAATTTTTTTGTTTTGTTGCCAACATTTTGTGAAATGAATCAGGTAACGAGTTAGAATGTTCCCATGAGTGAGATAAGAACTAAAGTCCAATTTGTCGATATCGATGAAGATATGGCGGGACAGCGCATTGATAATTTCCTGCGCAATCAGTTAAAAAACCTACCAAAAAGCATGATTTATCGCATCCTTCGAAAAGGAGAGGTGCGCGTTAATAAAAAGCGAATCAAAGCCGAGTACAAACTGCAGGCTGGCGATATCGTTAGAATTCCTCCGGTGACTATTGAGGAAAAAAGCGATAAAGATATAGCGCCGAGCACCAAGTTGGATAAGGTTGCTGAGTTGGAGCACCTTATTATTTACGAAGATGAACACTTGTTGGTACTCAATAAGCCTCTGGCACCGCAGTACACGGGGGCAGTGGACTTAAATTCGGTGCGATTGAAGCCCTGCGGGCACTGCGCCCTCAAGCGCGTTTTCTCGAATTGGTGCACCGTATCGACCGAGACACCTCTGGTATTTTGTTGGTGGCAAAAAAGCGCTCTGCGTTGAGACATCTTCAGGCTCAGTTTCGAAATAAAACTGTGCAGAAGTACTATTTCGCGTTAGTCATGGGAATATGGAAAAACAGCTGTAAAGTCGTCAACGCGCCTTTGCTCAAAAACGAAGTGAACAGCATTGTGCGAGTTAATCCAAAAGGCAAAGCCTCAGAAACTCGATTTAGGGTGATCGAAAAGTTTGCTCAAGCCACTTTGATTCAAGCTAGCCCAATTACTGGTCGAACTCATCAAATTCGCGTACATACTCAATATGCTGGTCACCCCATCGCTTGGGATGACCGATATGGGGATCGTAGATTTGATGCGTACACGGATAAGGCAGGACTCAACCGACTTTTCTTGCATGCTGCGAACATCAAGTTCCAGCACCCATCAAATGATGAGTGGATGGAAATTAATGCGCCATTAGGACAAAAGCTTGAGGAAGTGTTAACACGGCTGAGGAAAATGTCAGCTTAACGGGTCGACACGGTGTCGAGCCAACATCTCCAAGAGCATTATCAAAGGCAGGCCGACGAGTGTATTTGGGTCCCTGCCTTCTAATTTTTCAAACAGCGCGATTCCCAAACCTTCACTTTTAAAACTACCTGCGCAATAAAATGGCTGCTCTTTGTCGACATAAGCTTCAATTTGATTTGCGCAGAGCTCTCGGAAGTACACTGTAAAGCGCTCGTAGTTGCTTTCTATTTTGTCGTTGGCAGTATCGTAGACCGCAAGGCCTGTATAAAAGTGGATCGCTTTTCCTGACTGACGAGTAAGCTGTTCAATCGCTTTTTCTCGCGTGTGGGGTTTGCCTATGATTTCGCCGTCTATCACGCATACTTGGTCGCTACCGATAACAAGTGATTCTTCACGGACATTACAACTGCGCGCTTTTAACTCGGCTAGCCTGACAACAAGTTGTTGGGGAGATTCGCCGTCGAGGGGAGTCTCGTCACAATGAGGGGCTAACTGCGTAAAAGGCAGCCCCAATTTTTCCATCAATTGGGCTCTAAACGGTGAAGTAGATGCCAGTACTAAAGTGGTGGAGTTCATGGTAATTCGGTGTAGGTTAGTAAGTGCTACTAGCATAATCGATTGTTTGCCGATGAGTATACTCACTGAGCAGATTATTAGTGCTATCGTTAGCGCGGTTCGGACAACAGGCGGTTTCGACTGAAAAAAACTTTAACTTTTTGTCCTTTTCCTTTGACTCAAAACGATTTGAAAGATAGAATTCGCGCCCTATGCAAAAGGTAAAAATACCGCGAACGGTTGATCCGGCTAAAGCAGCTCAGAAGCGTCTTGATTATGATGGTATCATTCAAGTTAGTCTTTTTAAGCGTTTAGAAGAATCGGTCGAAGGCGTTAAACGCGACGCTCAAGTGTCATTGTCATTTGGGTTAGATGAACAGCGACTTGTCGTTATCTCTGGTAAAGCTAACGTAGAAGTCGATTTAGAGTGTCAACGCTGTAACGAGGTTTTTGCACATCAGTGCAATGTTCAATTTACTTATACTCCTTATTACAATGAGAAAAGTGAAGAGGACGCACCGGAAGAGTACGATTTGGTAGATCCGAACGAGTACGGTGAAATAGACCTAATACAGTTAGTTGAAGACGAGTTCATTCTAAACTTGCCTCAAGTAGCAATGCATGATGAAGCGGATTGTAGCGTTAATTCAGATAACATGGTGTTTGGTGAGCTTCCAGAAGAAGTTGTGGAAGAAAAAAAACCGAATCCATTCGATGTTTTGAAAAGCTTAAAGAAGTAATTCTTTAAGAATTTACATAGGAGTAGGGTCCATGGCCGTACAAAAAAACCGTAAAACACGTTCTAAGCGTGGTATGCGTCGCTCACACGATGCGCTAACTACAGCTGCACTTTCTGTTGATTCGACTTCAGGTGAAACTCACCTACGTCACAACATGACAGCTGAAGGTTACTACCGCGGCAAGAAGGTTATCAACAAGTAAGGTTGACCTTTGCAAACTATAACCGTTGCACTTGATGCAATGGGCGGGGACCTCGGTCCCAGCGTTACAGTGCCTGCCGCCGTGCAGGCATTGTCGTTTTTCCCAGAGCTAAAAGTGACTCTAATAGGTGATCAAAACGCGATCACTGCTCAACTCGTAAAGCTAGGCCGTAAAGCGGATAGTCGCCTGACTATTCAACATAGCGAACGAGTCATATCTAATTCTGAAAAACCTTCTCTTGCTTTAAGAAACAGTGCCGGAAGTTCAATGGCCATGGCGATAGACGCTGTGTCTGAAGGGCTTGCTGATGCTTGCGTTAGCGGTGGTAATACCGGGGCGTTAATGGCGTTGTCCCGTTTTAAACTCAAACTCTTGCCCGGTATTGAAAGGCCTGCTCTAGTTTCTGCCTTACCGACGGTTCAAGGTGGAAAAACATGGATGCTCGACTTGGGCGCGAATGTTTCGAGTGATGCAGACTCTCTATTCCAATTTGCCGTTATGGGCAGTGCTTTGGCAGAGCAATATTTACAGCGCAAGCCACGAGTCGCCATACTCAATATTGGGGCAGAGGAAATTAAGGGTAACGATCTGGTTAAGCGTTGCTCTGAAATGCTATCAGACACCGACTCTATTCACTATATTGGTTATATTGAGGGCAATCAGCTTCTCGAAGGTGATGCCGAAGTGGTGGTATGTGATGGTTTTGTCGGCAATGTTTGCCTTAAAGCGTGCGAAGGTACCGCTCAACTCTTTATTAATAAAGTAAAATCCGCCATGATGGCCTCTTCATTAAAAGGTTGGGTCGCCAGAAAACTGTTTTCTGGTCTGATTAATGAACTAAAAACACTGAACCCCGACCAGTATAACGGCGCAAGTTTGTTAGGATTGCGCGGCATTGTCATAAAAAGCCACGGAAGTGCTGATGTTAAAGCGGTCACCAATGCAATTGGTGAGGCTTTACACGAGGTCAAACGACAAGTACCCAGCCGTATTAGCGATCGTTTGGAAGCGGTTTTACTCGAGAGGCATTATTAGTCTACATGTATAGCAAAATTTTAGGTACTGGCAGCTACCTGCCATCTCAAGTGCGTTCTAACGCTGATTTAGAAAAAATGGTAGACACAAGCGACGAGTGGATTGTAACCCGTACTGGTATTAAAGAACGTCGCATTGCTGCTGAAAACGAAACTGTTGCGGATATGGGTTATCACGCGGCAGTGAATGCCATCGATATGGCGGGTATCGATAAAAATGATATCGATCTCATTATTGTTGCGACCACCAGTGGTAGCCACACTTTCCCCTCTTCAGCGTGTCAGGTGCAAGCTCAATTAGGTATTAAAGGTTGTCCAGCGTTTGATATTGCGGCGGCGTGCTCAGGTTTTGTTTACGCTCTATCCGTTGCTGATCAGCATATTAAAACAGGTATGTGTAAGAATGTGCTTGTTATTGGTTCCGACGCATTGTCTAAAACCTGTGATCCAACGGACCGCTCAACCATCATCTTGTTTGGTGATGCAGCAGGCGCTGTCGTTGTTGGACAGAGCGAAGAGCCGGGGATCTTATCCACTCATATCTATTCTGACGGGGCTTTTGGAGAACTGTTGAGTCTTGAAGTTCCCCAGCGCGGTAAAGATGCGGATAAATGGTTACACATGGCGGGTAATGAAGTGTTTAAAGTCGCCGTTACTCAGCTATCTCGCCTTGTGAAAGACACCCTTGACGCCAATGGTATGCACAAAAGTGAACTTGATTGGCTTGTGCCGCATCAGGCGAACTATCGAATTATTTCTGCGACAGCGAAAAAATTGTCTATGTCTCTAGACCAAGTGGTTGTTACTTTGGACAGACATGGCAATACCTCTGCCGCAACGGTACCGACAGCACTCGATGAAGCGGTACGCGACGGTCGAATTCAACGCGGTCAGACCCTGTTACTCGAAGCCTTTGGCGGCGGTTTTACATGGGGTTCAGCACTAGTTAGATTCTAAGCTGTCACTCGATTTTCAATTTTAAAAAGCACAATAGGGTGCTTTTTATTCTTTTTAACTTTGTTAAAGGAAAAGAACATGAGCAACTTTGCTATTGTATTTCCAGGTCAAGGTTCACAAGCAGTTGGTATGCTTGCTGAACTTGGCGAACAGTATGAAGTAGTAAAGCAAACATTTGCGGAAGCTTCTGAAGCACTTGGTTATGATTTGTGGGCACTAGTCCAAAACGGACCAGCAGAAGACCTCAACCAAACATTTCGCACTCAGCCAGCACTGTTAGCTTCTTCGGTCGCTATCTGGCGCGTATGGAATGAACAAGGCTTAGCGCAACCAGCGAATCTAGCCGGTCACAGTTTAGGTGAGTACTCAGCACTCGTTTGTGCTGGTGTTATCGACTTTAAACAGGCGATCAAACTGGTTGAGCTTCGCGGTCAATTGATGCAAGAAGCGGTACCGGCAGGCACAGGTGCGATGTACGCGATCATTGGCCTTGATGACGACGCTATCGCGAAAGCGTGTGAAGAAGGGGCGCAAGGCGATGTTGTCTCTCCTGTTAACTTTAACTCTCCGGGTCAGGTTGTTATTGCTGGTTCAAAAGAAGCAGTTGAACGCGCGGGCGCTCTTTGTAAAGAAGCGGGCGCTAAGCGAGCTCTACCATTGCCAGTTTCAGTACCATCGCATTGTGCACTGATGAAGCCAGCAGCGGAAAAACTTGCAGTAGCACTAGAAGCGATTGATTTTAATACGCCTCAGCTGCCAGTTATCAACAACGTAGATGTGTCGGCTGAAACGGATCCAGCAAAAATCAAAGACGCGTTGGTTCGCCAACTTCACAGCCCAGTTCGTTGGACTGAAACGGTTCAGAAGATGGAAAGCCAAGGCGTAGAAAAACTGCTTGAGCTGGGTCCTGGTAAAGTACTGACCGGACTGACTAAACGTATTGTTAAGACCCTTAGCGGCGCAGCTGTCAATGATGCAGCGTCACTTGAAGCGGCTAAGTAAGCAAAGGAAAGAATAAGATGATGAACCTAGAAGCAAAATCGCTCTGGTTACAGGCGCTAGCCGTGGTATTGGTCGCGCTATCGCTGAACTTCTTGTCGAGCGCGGTGCAACGGTAATCGGTACTGCTACTTCTGACAATGGAGCAGCAGCGATCAGTGAATATCTTGGTGCGAACGGTAAAGGTTTGGCACTGAACGTGACAGATACAGACTCAATTGAAGGCGTTCTTAAAGCGATCAATGACGAGTTTGGTGCAATCGACATTCTGGTGAATAACGCAGGTATCACACGCGATAACCTACTAATGCGTATGAAAGATGATGAGTGGACCGATATCATGGACACCAACCTGACTTCTATTTTCCGTCTGTCTAAAGCAGTACTGCGCGGCATGATGAAAAAGCGCGCTGGTCGCATCATCAACGTTGGTTCAGTTGTTGGTACTATGGGTAACGCTGGTCAAACTAACTATGCAGCAGCAAAAGCGGGTGTAATTGGTTTTACAAAGTCTATGGCTCGTGAAGTAGCTTCTCGCGGTGTAACGGTTAACACCGTGGCTCCTGGTTTTATCGAAACGGATATGACTAAGGCGCTAAACGATGAGCAACGTGCGGCAACTTTGGCTAACGTACCTGCAGGCCGTCTGGGTGACCCACGTGAGATTGCCTCAGCAGTTGCATTTCTTGCATCTCCAGAAGCGGCTTACATCACAGGCGAAACTTTGCATGTAAACGGCGGTATGTATATGGTGTAATGGTCTAACGGATGCAAACTTGTCGAACCGTGTTTATAAATGTGTTCTATAGTTTGTGAAGTTAGCCATAATCGTGCTTAAGATATAGGCATGATTTAAGTCAAAAATGTACTGAATTTCGGTTAAAATCGCTAAAATTGTGGTTTGACCAGCAAGGACCCCCTTGCAACTTTCAATAGTTCGAATAAACTACGGAACCATCGCATTAGGCGAAATCTGTAAAGGAAAAGAAAAAATGAGCAACATCGAAGAACGCGTAAAGAAAATCATTGTTGAACAGCTAGGTGTAGACGAAGCAGAAGTTAAAAACGAAGCTTCTTTCGTTGATGATCTAGGTGCTGATTCTCTAGACACTGTTGAACTAGTAATGGCTCTAGAAGAAGAATTTGACACTGAGATTCCAGACGACGAAGCTGAGAAGATTACAACTGTTCAAGCTGCGATTGATTACGTTACAGCTAACGCTCAGTAAATCACTCTTCTACAGGCGGTCAACAGACCGCCTGTATTTTTCAACCCTTCTATACCTCTCATAGAATCACATCAATCCCGGAGAATAAAATCGTGTCCAAGCGTCGTGTTGTTGTCACTGGCATGGGTATGTTGTCACCGGTAGGCAACACTGTAGAATCCTCTTGGAAAGCCCTGCTAGCTGGTCAAAGCGGTATCGTAGATATCGAACATTTTGACACTACTAACTTTTCTACCCGCTTTGCAGGTCTAGTAAAAGATTTCGACTGCACTGAATACATGACTAAAAAAGATGCACGTAAAATGGATTTGTTTATCCAGTACGGTATCGCAGCAGGTATTCAGGCACTTAATGACTCAGGTCTTGAAATTACCGAAGAAAATGCCGCGCGCGTTGGTGTCGCTATTGGCTCTGGTATCGGTGGCCTAGACTTGATCGAAACGGGTCACACTGCTTTGGTGGACAAAGGTCCTCGTAAAGTAAGCCCATTTTTTGTACCTTCAACGATCGTAAACATGGTCGCTGGTAACCTGTCTATCATGCGTGGTCTACGCGGTCCAAATATCGCTATTTCAACGGCATGTACTACTGGTCTTCACAACATCGGTCACGCAGCGCGTATGATCGCTTACGGAGATGCGGAAGCAATGGTTGCAGGTGGCTCAGAAAAAGCCTCTACACCACTAGGCATGGCTGGTTTCGGTGCAGCTAAAGCGCTTTCAACTCGCAACGAAGAGCCTGCGAAAGCTTCACGTCCATGGGACAAAGGTCGCGATGGTTTCGTTCTTGGCGACGGTGCTGGCATGATGGTACTGGAAGAGTACGAACACGCGAAAGCGCGTGGTGCTAAGATTTATGCTGAGGTTGTTGGCTTTGGTATGTCTGGCGACGCTTACCACATGACTTCTCCAAGTGAAGATGGTTCGGGTGGTGCACTAGCGATGGAAGCGGCGATGCGCGATGCTGGAATCACGGGTACGCAGGTGGGTTATGTGAACGCTCACGGTACATCAACACCAGCGGGTGACGTTGCGGAAATCAAAGGTGTTAAACGCGCACTAGGTGAAGAAGGCGCTAAGCAAGTGCTTGTGTCCTCCACCAAGTCGATGACAGGCCACCTTCTAGGTGCCGCAGGTTCGGTAGAAGCTATCATCACGGTTATGTCTTTGGTTGACCAAATTGTTCCACCAACTATTAACCTTGACGATCCCGAAGAAGGTTTGGATATCGATCTAGTACCTCATACCGCTCGTGAAGTGAATATGGAATACGCTCTGTGTAACTCATTTGGCTTTGGTGGTACCAACGGCTCTCTTGTGTTCAAAAAGATCTAATACATCTTTTTACAGAGACTAGGTTTAGGCGGCTTAATGCGATAGCATTAAGCCGTTTTGTTTTATGGAGAAAACTGTGTATTGGGTTAATGGAAAGGTGGCACAAACCGTCGATATCGGTGATCGCTCATTTCAGTATGGCGATGGCTGCTTTACGACCATGTTGACGCTCAATGGCTCAATTCATCTGTGGCATTTGCACAAAGAGCGAATGGTTCGCTGTTTAGACCTATTAGGAATCGTTCAACCCGATTGGTTTGAAGTGGAGTGTTGGCTTAACCATGCAAGCCAACCTTCCCCAAAGGCTGGCTTAAAACTGCATATAAGCAGAGGAGCTGGGGGGCGAGGTTATGGTACAGATGGCGCTGACAAGACACTCGTCACGATTAGTGATTTTGCTTTTCCTTCCCACTATTTGCAGTGGCAAGAAAATGGCATCGACCTCGGTGTATGCACTACAAAACTAGGTCACAATCCACTGCTTGCTGGTCACAAACACAACAATCGTCTAGAACAAGTTTTAGCAAAGCGAGAAGCGGAGAGTGAAGGTTTTGCCGATGCCCTAGTGTTGGACATCGATAACAAGGTCGTAGAGACTACTATGGCAAACCTGTTTTGGTGCAAAGACCAAACACTGTTTACTCCAACCATAGACAAGGCAGGAGTCGCTGGCGTTGCCAGGAAACAGGTGATGTCGTTAGCGAAAGATAAGGGGATGTCTATTTGTGAAGGACACTTCAAACTCGATGAGCTATACCTAGCCGATGAAATTTTTATCACTAACTCAGTTATCGGTGTATGTCCAGTCACCGCCATCTCTGGACGAACCTATAAGCTGGGCGTGTTAACCAAACACTTTCAGGAGACCTATTACCCGTGATAAAAAAACTATCACTTTTGCTTACCTTGACACTATTACTGCTGGTTGGGGGGTATTGGTATGTAACCAAGCAAGTTGAATCTTTGCTTTCGCAGCCATTGAACTTAGAACAAGAGCAGATATTTACCGTAAAATCCGGAACCAGTTATCACGGTTTGGTTCGCGAACTAGAAAAGAACAACTGGTTGCAACCCAATGACATGCACCCAATTGTGCGTCGACTTCATCCGGAGCTAATGGCGATTCGAGCGGGGACCTATCTCGTTGCGGAGAATACTTCTTTTCAATCTTTGCTCGCTCAATTGGTAGAAGGCAAAGAACACCAGTTTTCTATCACTTTTGTTGAAGGGTCTCGTTTCTCAGAGTGGCTTGATGAATTACAAGCCGCCCCGCACTTGGAGATAAAAACCGATCAAATGAGTGAAAAGGCGATTGCCGATGCGCTTGGTTTAAAACAACAGAAGCTGGAAGGCTTGTTCTTAGCCGAAACGTATAGCTATACCTCTGGTGATAGCGATTTAGACATTTTAAAACGCGCTAACCTAAAGCTGCAAAAGGTGTTAGATAAACACTGGTTGGACAGACAGGACAACTTGCCTTTAAAGACGCCTTATGAAGCGTTAATCCTTGCTTCCATTATTGAAAAAGAGACAGCAGTGGACGAAGAACGCGAACGCGTCGCTTCAGTATTTGTAAACCGCCTGAACAAGCGTATGAGATTACAAACAGACCCTACAGTAATCTACGGCATGGGTGAAAATTACGATGGTAATATTCGCAAAAAAGACCTTCGCCAACGCACTGATTACAACACTTATGTTATTTTCGGCTTACCGCCTACACCAATCGCGATGGCTGGTGAAGCATCTATTGCGGCAGCATTGCAGCCAGAAGCGAGTGATTACTTCTATTTTGTGGCGAGTGGCGATGGTGACCACGTATTCTCTAAAACACTAACCGAGCACAACAGAGCGGTTAGAGCCTATTTAAAAAAACTAAGAAGCAGAAAATGAAACAAGCAAGATTTATTGTCATCGAAGGGCTAGAGGGAGCAGGTAAGAGTACCGCTATCAGCAAAGTGGTCGATGTACTAAAAAACAGTGGAGTGACTGACGTCGAACAAACTCGCGAACCGGGAGGAACGCCACTGGCAGAAACTCTTCGCAACTTAGTCAAACAAGATCATAACGAAGAAGAGCTACAAGATATGACAGAGCTGCTTATGATTTACGCGGCTCGTGTACAGTTGGTGGAAAATGTTATCAAACCTGCACTATCGAAAGGAAAATGGGTAGTGGGTGATCGCCATGACTTGTCATCACAAGCATACCAAGGCGGGGGAAGAGGCATTCCATCGACGACGATGAAAGCGCTTAAAGAGACGGCTCTGGGCGAATTTGCCCCTGATCTAACGCTCTATATGGATATAGAGCCTAAACTAGGGCTTGCGCGTGCTCGTGGGCGTGGAGAGCTAGATCGCATTGAAAAAATGGATATAAGTTTTTTTGAACGAACTCGCGATACTTATTTGCGACACGCAGCAGAAGATGACTCGATCATTACCATTGACGCAGCTCAAGACATCGACTCGGTAGCTCGCGATATTGAGAGTAAGTTAACGCAATGGCTAGAAGCGAATGGATAAGCTTTACCCCTGGTTACAGCAGGAGTGGCGCCACTGGCAACAAAGAGTTGGCAGTGGAAGGTTCCCCAATGCAAACTTAGTTGTAGCGCCCAAAGGTTTAGGCGCTCACGACCTCGTTCAACATTTAGTTGCTGTACTTTTGTGTGAGGATCAGTCAACCAGTGCATGCGGATTTTGTCATAGCTGCCAACTGGTTGAATCGGGGAATCATCCCGACTATCACCTTATTGCCCCAGAAAAGGAAGGCAAGGGGATTGGGGTGGACCAAATCAGACAAATTAATCGCATCGCTATGGAATCTTCACAGTTATTCGGTCCTCGTGTCATCCTTATCGAGCCGGCTGAAAATATGAATACTTCGGCTTCTAATGCACTTTTAAAGACATTAGAAGAGCCACCGGAAAACTGTATTTTTATTCTGCGTACGGCGGCCGCTAACAAGCTACTGCCAACGATAGTGAGCCGTTGCCAGCAATGGTTGATAAGAACGCCGAATACAGAAACAACGATGCAATGGTTAGCGGATAAAGGACACGCAAAAGTCCCGAGTTATGTTCTAACCCTAAATCACGGTGCGCCTCTGGAAGCGGAGACTTTTCTCAGTGAAGGAAAGATGAAACAGTACGAGCAAGCAGAGCAAGCTCTGATTCATTTTCTAGCGGCTAGTGAGCAAGTTTCCGAGGTGTATAAAAAGCTCGATGTCGAGGGCAATGAATCGCTGCGATGGATTTGGTATTTACTCGCCGATGCACAGAAACTTCACTTTCAACCGGATTTAACGGGCACCCTCCCCGGGGCTTTGGCATTGAAAGAAGCAAAGTCATATTCCTCTCTCTATAATCAAAGTAAATCCCTTGCCGAATTATTGAATCAGTTTTCGGCTTTTTCAGGGTTAAACCGCGAACTACTCATAGCGGATTGGCTGTTTAAATTTTACGAGGATACATGTTCGTAGATTCCCATTGTCATTTGGACAAATTAGATTACCAAGAACTTCATCAAAGCGTGGCCGATGTTGTTTCTAAAGCTGAACAAGCTAATGTGACCGAAATGTTGTCGGTTGGCGTAACCCTCAACTCGTTTCCCGAAATGTTAAAGTTGATTGAACCCTACCCACAGGTACACGCCTCTTGCGGTGTTCATCCACTTGACGTTGAAAGTGAATTTGCTCTAGATAGATTGCAGGAATATTCCAAGCACCCCAAAGTGGTTGCGATTGGTGAAACGGGTTTGGATTATCACTATCAACCGGAAACGGCTGAGCTGCAAAAGCTCAGGTTTGAGCAGCAGGTGAGTATTGCTACTTCATTGAATAAACCGCTAATTATCCATACTCGCGATGCACGAGAAGACACCTTGTCCATATTGCGTTCCGGAAACGCACAAGCGTGTGGTGGTGTTATTCACTGCTTTACCGAAGACTACGAATTCGCTAAGGCGGCGATGGACTTGGGTTTTTATATCTCCATTTCAGGAATCGTCACCTTTAGGCAAGCAACCGAGCTGAAAGAAGTGGTTAAGAAATTGCCGCTTGATCGACTACTGATTGAAACAGATTCACCTTACTTAGCTCCTGTTCCTCATCGCGGTAAGCAAAATCAGCCCGCTTTTGTTGTGGAAGTAGCTGCATATATTGCCCAGCTCAAAGGACTTTCTCTGTCTGAAGTGGGTGAAAAAACCAGCAAAAACTTCCGAGATCTTTTTTTGAGATAGAAAATGGGTTTTGCACAGAAAAGGAGCGAAAGCTCCTTTTTTTATAAGCGTTAGTTAATAAAAGCATTATTAATATTCTTGTTAACTATTAATGTTGAAGTTGCGAGTCATTTTGGTTCAAAATGTAATTTTGTTACATAAAATAACAACTGGCTTAATTTTATTTACTCAGTGAAATTAATGCGTAGACAATAATTTTTCAATTTATTCATATATATAGGTCAATTGTAATCCATTTCACAGCCTGTTTTGCTATGTGATCTATATATGAGTTTGAAACTTAATTTCGTGACCATGTGGAAAGTACGCTGGACGGCAAGATATATTTGTAGATAGAAAATTGACGTTAATACAATGTTACATTTTCAGCGAGTGCTAACATTTAGGCTACGGGGGTGTGCCGTTAGTACTCGACAATTCTAAAAATCTATCAGGAGCATAATTATGTTTAAGAACCTTTTTGCAAACCTGCAAAATAGGTAAGGCGCTGATGCTTCCAGTATCCGTGCTCCCTGTTGCAGGTATCCTACTTGGTGTCGGTGCTGCCGACTTAAGCTTTATTCCAGAAATCGTTTCCAACTTAATGGAGCAAGCGGGTGGCTCGGTATTCGGACAAATGGCACTGCTATTTGCCGTGGGAGTAGCGCTTGGCTTCACAAACAACGATGGCGTAGCAGGCCTAGCGGCTATCGTTGGCTACGGAATCATGACAGCTACATTAGGGGTTATGGCTGGTGTCATGGGTGTCGAAAAAATCGATACTGGTGTACTAGGCGGTATCCTAGTCGGTGGTCTAGCGGCTTGGGCGTTTAATCGCTTCTACCGCATTCAGCTTCCAGAATACCTAGGCTTCTTTGCTGGTAAACGCGCAGTGCCAATTATCACTGGTTTCGCTGCAATCGCGTTGGGTATCGTTCTGTCCGTAGTATGGCCACCAATTGGCGGCGCAATTGCTAGTTTTTCTGACTGGGCTGCTCACCAAAACCCACAAGTGGCGTTTGGAATCTACGGCATCGTGGAACGTTCTCTTATTCCCTTTGGTCTTCACCACGTATGGAATGTTCCTTTCTTCTTCGAAGCAGGTACCTGTGTCAACGCAGCGGGTGAGACTCAAAATGGTGTGCTTACGTGTTATCTAGTGGCGGACGAAGCCTCTCGCGCAGCGGGCAACGGCTTTGGTCAACTTGCCGGTGGTTACATGTTCAAGATGTTTGGTTTGCCAGCTGCTGCAATCGCGATTGCACACTCAGCTAAGCCAGAAAACCGCGTGAAAGTGATGGGTATCATGGCATCGGCTGCGCTGACTTCGTTCCTAACAGGTATTACTGAGCCTATTGAGTTCTCGTTCCTGTTTGTTGCACCAGTACTGTACGGAATTCACGCGCTTCTTGCTGGTTCAGCTTATGTTTTGTCAAACACGCTTGGTTTTGTGCACGGCACTTCGTTCTCCCACGGTCTCATTGATTTCCTAGTGTTGTCTGGCAATGCTTCTAAGATGGGGCTGATGGTCGTTTGTGGTCTGGCGTATGCGGCTATCTACTATGTGGTTTTCCGCGCGGTTATCAAAGCTCTAGATCTTAAAACACCGGGTCGCGAAGACGAAACTGATGATGCGCAAACCGTAACTGGTACTGAACTAGCCGGAGAGCTGGTAACGGCATTTGGCGGTAAAACAAATATTACGGGTTTAGATGCATGTATTACACGCCTTCGCGTGGCGGTCGCTGATACTGACGCAGTTGATCAAGATAAGTTGAAGCAACTTGGCGCAGCGGGAGTTGTCGTTGTCGGTGGTGGTGTACAAGCTATTTTTGGTACCAAATCTGACAACCTCAAGACTGAAATGGACGAGTGGATTCGCAACCACAGTTAAGTCATTCACCCCTATGATAAAGGAGGCCGTAGGCCTCCTTTTTCCGTTATACATCTCTATCATAACGCGATTGTCTTTCTACTGACTCTACTTCACTTGTCCCTGACATAAGTCACCCCGTCACTGGTATAAAAGCGCTTGTTAACAATCATCTTTGATCTACAGGTATGTGATATGAGCAAACGCCACCTTATGCTAGCCAGTTTAATCCCTCTTTCTGCCATTGCCGAAGAAGCGAATGCACCTAGCCTTTCGGTCGGTATGGCGGTGGACCAACAACTAAGTGTTGTCGTTGAACTCGAAGAGCAGTATCGATTGACTATTGGTAATCAAGGCGGTGCTTTTGACTATATTGTTGGCAGAGGAGAATTTGATGCTCATACTCCAGTAGATTGGTATGTCGGTGGCGGTGCATGGGGAGAGTGGGACCACGATTTTGGTTTAAGAGTTCCACTGGGGCTAAATTGGCAAGTGAGTGATGGTTGGAATGCTTATGGCCAAGTTCACCCAGAGCTCAACTTATACAAGGGGCCGAAACTGCAAATAGGTGCCGCTATTGGTGTGACTTACCGTTTTTAAACTGCGGTTTAAACGACAAAGCCGACACAAATGTGTCGGCTTTAACTTGATTATGCAGTGAGTCGTTACTGCTTGTCCATCGCGCGCTTGATACAGATGCAGCGCCACCCCATGTAATACCAAGACCTAGAACCATCATAATAATTGCACCAGTAGTCATTACGCTACCTCCTTGCGGTTAGTGGCATTGATAAACAGACCGAATACAAACAGTGCCGCGATTAGAGCCCAACCTAGAGTCAAGTCGTAGCCGCCGTAGCCTTCTGTAAATAGGGTTTGTAGTTTGGTCGCCAAGATTACCGCCAGAATCACTGGGGTGATAAAGCGAAGACATACTTCAAACCATGCGCCAATAGTGAAATCAGATGTACTGTTAACATAGTCACGTACGTCGCCGACTTTGTTAAGCAACCAAGCCATTAGGATAATTTCAATCAAACCGCCGACCATAATGCCTACGTTGTTTGCAAAGTGGTCTACTAGGTCAAGAAGCAGTAGGCCGCCATTGGTAGCAAATGCCATTGAAACCACTAAACCAGTACCAATTACGATGTTTGCAGCTTTCTTACGGCTCCAGTTTAGTTTGTCCATAATTGCTGAAGTGACCGCTTCCATGATTGAGATATGTGAGCTCAAGCCAGCTACCACAAGTGCAAAGAAGAACAGAGGGCCTAGAATAAATGGCGCAGGTAACAGGTTAATTGCAGCAGGCAGAGTAACAAATGCCAGACCAACACCCGCAGATACTACTTCAGTAAGAGGCTTACCTTGCTCTGCAGCCATGTAGCCTAGTACAGAGAAGATCATGATACCTGCTAGGATAGAGAAGCCACAGTTGATCAATACTGTCATAAACGCATTGTTCGTGATGTCTGATTTCTCTGGCAAGTAACTTGAGTACGCCAGCATGATTGAGAAGCCGATACTCAAAGTAAAGAAGATCTGACCATAAGCCGCAGCCCAAACCTTCACATCCCAAATTTTGCTAAAGTCCGGTTCGAACATGTAGTTCACACCATCTAGAGCACCTGGAAGAAGTAGCATACGACCGATCAACAGAACGACCATCACAAACAGAATTGGCATCATAATTTTAGATGCGCGTTCGATACCTGACTTAACACCGCCAACGATTGCTGCATAGGTAATGCCCCAAGCAATCAACATCGCGATAGCGATCTTCCACTGGATACTGCCAAGGTTAGTTGGTGAGTTGTCGCCAAGAGCAAGATACTCGCTAAAGAAGAAAGCGTTAGTATCTGTTCCCCAGCTTTGGGTAAATGACATGCCAAAGTAAGAGATAGCCCAGCCGATAACCGCAACGTAGTAAACGGCGATAACCGCTGCTACACCAACTTGGAACCAACCCAACCACTCAAACTTGGAGTGAATTTTACCAAGTGTTTTTGGCGCAGAGCACGGTACTTCTGACCCATGCTGAATTCCAAAATCATAAATGGAATACCAGCGGTGATCATGGCAAAAAGGTAAGGGATAAAAAAGGCGCCACCACCGTTTTCGTAGGCCATGTAAGGGAAACGCCAGATGTTTCCAAGGCCGATTGCTGATCCAACCGCGGCTAGTATAAAGCCTGCGCGGGATCCCCATTGTTCTCGCTTCATAAAAACTCCTTTACAACTTCATGAGGCATAAAGGTCTTTCGGGACTTGACTGCTTTTTTGGAAAGATAGGGAAGGTCAGAATATCTGACTGTTTGCTCTATCTTCCATGAATAAGCAAAAATTTAGTTATATATGTTGGTTGTCCACAAGAAAGACAGAATATTGTGCTTAATTGTCCGATGTGTGTTTGCGAAAACTGAAATATTCAGCTGCGCATGTTGTACAGACTAACCATTAATAGAAGTTAACGCAATAGAATATAATTGTTGTAGAAAGGTGGATAAGAGGTTTTATATGTGTTTTAAACATAAAAATGTGAGCTATGATCTGGTTTGGTTGTTGCTAATGTGGTCAATAATGCTATTTAAAGTGACTTTTATGAGATATAAAACTTTGTGCTAGAAAAGATTGTATGACTGAAAAATGTTCAATCACTAGTTAATGTTTACCGTATTGTTAGAGATGTTAAATTGATCAACATCTGAGAAAGGGTAGCTAAAATTGCCAAACAATACCGAATAGAGCGGCAAATTGATTCATCCAATCGGTTTTAAATCGAATCACGCACGAGCCACTTTCTCCCGCAGGGAGTTGGCAAATACCACTGGTTTGATTGTCTACAACTGTACCCAACCAACGAATTTGACCACTTATCGCTATATTTTCGCTGAACTTGTATTCCAAACCAGTAAATACTGAAGCGGCAAAGTCCGTGTCGGTGCCACTCCAGTCCGTATCAATAATTGACACCCCTAAACCTGCTCCTAAATGACTTTGCCAGTTCGAAGCGATGTCGTAATGAATCGCGCTTTGAAAAAGGGTATAGGCTATTTGGCTGTTAGCGTTTAACGTTTCAAGTTCACTCTCTTGTCGTGAGAGAAACAACCCGATACGCCCTTTGTCAAAGTCGGTATCCAAGCTCACTGCAAATAAGTTTGAGTGCTCGATATTGTAAGTCGCTTCGCTTGATAGTGTGACTTCTCCACCGTCAATCACGCCAGCCCAAGGCGTAACATAGATTGACGCCACGCTATGGCTGGATAGAGCAGTTGATAGTATAGCTAACAGAAACGGGATCTTTTTCATCATAATGTACATGCTCACAATTCACTTAATGTTTGTGATGTTAATTTCATATTTATGAGCTAAACAGAGCGATTGTTTGAACAACGCCGATTGCGGTGTTATTAATTTGTTATACAGGTTTGAATTATAGTCGATTAAACTTGTTGTATAACAGTTAACAGAATCCATATAAGGGGTGTTTATGGAACAGGAACTCAAATATTCGCTGGTGATCACTGGGACTATATTTGCAGTGCTGATTGGCTTTGGTGTAGTAGCAATAGCTTTCTAACTAGAGTGTTCTATGCCAAATAACGGTATCGTTACTAACGATAGTCACGAGATCGACCTTGGCCGATTGTCAAAGTACACGGGTGGTAAACACAGCCTCGTTGCTCAAGGTGGTGGGCAGCGTGGAATCTTTACGGCTGGTGTACTAGATGCTTTTCTCCTCTCAAATTTTGATCCTTTTCAGGAGTTCTACGGCACCTCAGCTGGAGCTTTAAACCTTTGTGCCTTCCTTTGCCGTCAACGCGGTATCGGTCGTTCCTTTATACTTGAACTGACCACTTCAAAATCCTTTTTTAATCTATTCGGCTATATCCGTCGCAAGCAGTACCTAGGGTTGGATTGGGCCTTAGATAGAATTAGAGACTATCCCTACAAGCTTGATCTCGGAATGGGACGCAGCGTATTGGGACCTCGTAGAGCGTTTGCAGCGGTGACTAATGCTGCTACGCTACACGACCACTATTTCCCAGCAATGGGAGACGATTGGCAACAAGTCATGCTAGCGACCTGTGCCATCCCGCGCTTATATCACCGGGAAATTGAACTTGATGAGCATTTGTACATCGACGGCGGAGTGTCTGCGTCAGTGCCTGTTCAAGAGGCATGGAGACAGGGTGCAAGATTGATTACCGTTATTCGTACCGAAGGGTTGCAAATCCAGCCACAGAACAGAGAAGTATTAATCCCCGCCAAAGAGGTTGAATGGTTTGAAGAGTCATTCAAGAGCATAAACAGTCAATGGCGGCAGAAACTAATGCAATGGAAAACGGATTGGAATGACTTTTTCTCTGAGCAGATAAGGCGGTCGAAAGAACAGAAAAAAGATCACGCGCATCTGGATCTTATTAATGGCGGGCGATGGCTTTTTGGCGCAGACGACATCTATCGTCTTAGCCATTTAATAGGAGATAAGTTTGATTCCGGTTTAGCCGATATGTTAATGGTTCACTATCAAACTTATCAGTTAACTCAGGGGTTTCTACAAAATCCGCCTGACGATTGTTTTGTGGTTCAAATTCGCCCCTCCGCCCCGTTGAAGTCAAGTTCCTTGCTCAGCGATATCGACGATTTACTTCATGACTATCAACTGGGCTTGGATGCGGGATATAAATACATCTCTTTACTCGAACATCCGTTGAATTGCCATTTACACCAACAAAAACACGTCTAACTCGCAAATACTTCACATTGTTTTTATAGATGATACATTGAAACATGTTGCATTTAACAAAAGAAGTAGCAAGCGTTGACATCAACCTTCCTTCACATTAATTGTTTCGGTGTATATCAAGCGAGCAAACATGAAACTGAAATATAAAACGTCACTTATATTGGTAATCTTGTGTGGTTTTTTTGCCACCTCTTTATACCTTTCCGTTCGATACGTATTTGAAGATCTTACCCATAAGTTGGTTTGGAAATACGCTCACGTCGCTACGCACTACGATATTGAAACTACGTTGAAACCGATTCTGCACGAGATTGAAGAGATCAGTGATATTGCGAGTCACCCCGATGTTGTTTCTTGGGCAAAGAATCCCGAAGATGAACGGTTACGTACTAAGGCAGAGTACACCTTAGAACGATTTCGTTGGCGATTTACCGATAAGAACTTTTTTATCGCCTTGGATAAAAACCTCTCCTACTACTTTAACAGTGCAGAGCAGTTTAAAAGCGAAAATTTTTATCGCTATACCCTGACGCCTGCTTCCCACCTAGATTTGTGGTACTTCAAGCACAAGGCCGAACATCGAAAAGTGGAAATCAACGTCGATAGAGATAGAAAGCTTGGGATCGAGAAGTTATGGATCAACCACATTATCGAAAAGGACGGTGAGTTTCTGGGTTTAATGGGGACGGGTATGGAAGTCAAACCGTTCGTTAACAGCCTAATTGCCCATCACGGTTCAGGTGTGGATACCTTGTTCGTCGATCATGATATGCGAGTACAGCTTCAGCGAGACTCTGGTGTCTTCCAATATCGACCAATGGGGGTGACAAACAAACCTGTAGAACTCAAAGATATCTTGGTTTCCAACAATGACTATCAAGCAATTATTTCATTGATGGAGAGACAAAAGCGAGGTGAAGAAGCTCACACATTAACTTTGGATAAAGGCGAGAAGAATCAAGTGGTCACCATCCACTATGTCGAAGCCTTAGACTGGTATGAGCTGACATTTGTCAATATCGATACCATAGTAGACCCTCAGCTTTACAGTGCTTTGCTCTATTTAGTGTGTGGATTGATCACCGTGCTAGGCGCTTTAATCTATCTTTTAATCGCAAAGGGATTAACTCGCCAAATTGAGCGCATAGCTACGAGATTAAGGTTGATAAGTCGATCTGAATCATCGGCCAAAAATGAGTTTTCTAGCATTGAGCAGGAGTTGACTAACATCCATGAAGAACTCTCTTCCAGCCGCAGTTCATTAAAGAGGATTAACCAATCTAAACCCTCTGAACTCTACCAACTTGCTATGCTAGATCCAATAACAGGCCTGCTTAACCAAATGGGCATGGAAAGAGAGCTGTCCGAAGAACTCGCTAAAGCCAAGAGGGAAAACATACCATTTGGATTGGTGTGGATGGAGGTAGAGCAAAAGTCACATCGCTATACTCGAGTCTCTACCGAGGGGTTAAAAATGGCAACTAAGGCCATTACCCACTCGATCCGAGAGTTTGACAGTGCTAGCCATTGGGAAGGGGACGAGTTCCTAGTCTTGGTACGCTCCAGTAAAAGGCGTTCGATTTTTGAGCTGACGACGCGCGTGAATACCCATTTAGAGCAGCTTTGTCAGCAGCAACCTGAGTGTGAAAATTTAACCATTCATATCGGTGGAGTAATGATTTCGCCAAATTGTGGGTTACAAGATGCTCTGACTCAGGCTGATAGTGCACTTTACTTGGCAAAAACCGATCAAAACAGGGTGCCTGCACAACAAACTGTTCACACTTAAGTCATGAAATTGAGTTGGAGCCCAGTTTCATCGTTTGTTCACGGAAGAATGGCACACTGACGTAAAGGTCATTGTATTGTGCTGTTATTGTTAACTTTATGTTGTTCCAGACTGGGTTATTGTGACTCAAATCAGGAGCTGAGAAATTAACTCTAATCCACGTCAAGTATGGTGTGTTTTAAATTGTAATCTTCGCTCAGTTCGGTACTTTATAACTATACCTAAGTAACGCTAATGTACTGACATAGCGGGACTCGCGCAGCCTAGAAATTACGACATCGACAGAATAGTGGAAAGTTATTACTAAGGTTTATTTTAGCTCTTTAGGTATATGTGCCTCGTGAATACTTCGGGGTGAAATAGAGAAGCATCTCGCGTCTCTTAAGTACGGTTTATAACAATAAAAAACGACTAAACAATGATGTTAGGTCGATATTTGTGTCTGGCAACAACAGGCTAACAACTAGGAAATTAAAAGCACACCGAATCAGGCGGTAGTGCCATAACAAATGGAGATACAAATGGCTGGTGTACTAGGAATGATTCTTGCTGGTGGAGAGGGCTCTCGACTAAGACCTTTGACTGAGTCCCGAAGCAAACCTTCAGTGCCATTCGGGGGGAGCTATCGACTGATAGACTTCGCACTTAATAATTTTGTCAATGCTGACTTAATGAGAATTTATGTATTGACACAGTTCAAATCTCAGTCCCTGTTTCATCATATGAAAAAAGGCTGGAATATCAACGGTATCACCGACCGGTTTATCGACCCGATCCCAGCGCAAATGCGCACGGGTAAACGTTGGTATGAAGGTACGGCCGATGCTATCTACCAAAACCTTAGATTTATGGAGCTAGCAGAACCAGAGCAAGTATGTATCTTCGGCTCCGATCACATCTACAAAATGGATATTAAGCAGATGCTTGATTTCCATAAAGAAAAATCCGCATCGCTGACGGTGTCAGCCCTTCGTATGCCACTGTCTGAAGCTTCGCAATTCGGTGTGATAGAAGTCGACAAAGAAGGAAGAATGGTTGGCTTTGAAGAGAAGCCTGCTAATCCGAAGTGCATTCCGGGCGACCCGAATCATGCTCTGGTTTCCATGGGTAACTATGTGTTTGAAGCACAAGTACTGTTTGCAGAGCTTATCGAAGATGCAGACAATCCAGATTCTACTCATGACTTTGGTAAAGATATTATTCCAAAGATGTTCCCCCGTGGTGATGTCTATGTATACGACTTTAGCACCAACCGAATTACTGGCGAAAAAGAAGAAGTTTACTGGCGTGACGTCGGTACGATAGATGCCTACTGGCAAGCCCATATGGATCTGTTAGAGAAAGATGCGCCGTTTTCGCTCTACAACCGCAAATGGCCGCTACACACATTCTATCCGCCATTGCCACCAGCGACATTCACTGATTCGCTCAATGGCCGTGTTCAGATCATTGATAGCTTAGTGTGTAATGGCTCTTTAGTGCGTGGCTCTCGCATCGAAAAATCTGTACTTGGTTTCCGCAGCAATATTGCATCTGCTTGTGATATCAGCGAATGTATCCTTTTAGGAGACGTGAAAGTTGGTGAAGGAAGTGTTCTACGTCGCGTGATTATCGATAAAGACGTCGATATTGCGCCAAACACTCAAATCGGCGTCAACTTGCAAGAAGACCGCAAGCACTATCACGTTTCAGATGACGGTATTGTAGTGATTCCAAAAGGAGCAAGAGTTGGCTACTGAAAGTAAGTCCATTCTGTTTGTAGCATCAGAAGTAGAAGGAATCGTCAAAAGTGGAGGCTTAGCCGATGTGGCTAAGGCTCTGCCTGAGGCGCTAAAAAAACAAGGTCAAGATGTCAGAAGCGTTATCCCTGCTTATCGACAAGTCTTGGAAAGTGAAGCTGGTGAATCGGTGTTAAATACCGAGTTAACCCATTGGCCCCATACTCCTTATCGAGTGATAAAGTTAGAAAACGCAGGCGTACCTGTTTATGCCATCGACTGCCCGCAGTTCTTTGACCGACCAGAAATGTATGCGGAAAACAATCAAGCATACTCAGACAACGGAGAGAGGTTTGCATTCTTTAGTGCGGCTTGTCTCGACATGTTGCCAAAGCTAGATTTTAGGCCTGACATTATCCATGCTAATGACTGGCACACGGGTTTAGTGCCATACCTTTTGAAAAAGCGATATGGGAAAGACAGCTTCTTCCAACCAGTAAAAAGCATTCTTACCATACACAACGCCGTGTTTAAAGGCGTGTTTAGTTATGAACAGCTTAGGTGTTTGCCAGAGTTTCACACTCGCTATGCCCCAGAGGCTGCCGTAAGTCCAACTCACGTTACTATGCTAAAGGCTGGCGTACTAACGGCGGACAAGATCAATGCAGTTAGCCCAACATACGCCGACGAGTTAAAAACGACGTTAGGCAGTCACGGTATGGCGGCAGAGTTTAAACAGCGCCAACACGACCTAGTGGGTATTTTAAACGGTTGTGATTACAGCGCGTGGGATCCTCAGACTGATCCAGTTCTACCCGTTAATTACTCTGCCAGTGAACAGAGTATGCTAGAAGGTAAAAAGGCAAGCAAAGCAGAACTGCAGAAACGCGTAGGGCTTTCAGCCAAACCGGGTGCGCTCTTTGGTATGGTGTGCCGGCTGACCAATCAAAAAGGGGTTCACTATCTTTTACCCATCCTAGAACAGTTTATGAAGTATGAACTGCAACTAGTGATTGTCGGCACGGGTGATCCTGTTTTAGCTTCCCAGCTTAAAGAGATTTCCGCTCTGCATGCAGATAAGTTTGCGTTTGTAGAAGCCTATGACAATGAATTGGCTCACTTAGTTGAAGCTGGCAGTGACTTTTTCCTAATGCCGTCAGAGTTTGAACCATGTGGGTTAAATCAGATCTACAGTATGGCCTATGGCACATTGCCAATTGTTCGTGGAGTGGGGGGTTAAGAGACAGTGTTGTGGATTACGATACCAACCCTTATGAAGCAACGGGCTTTGTGTTTGATGATCCCGAACCACAGTCACTTCTTCTGACCTTGCAAAGAGCACTTTTGCTTTATGCGCAACGTCCAGACGAAATGATAAGAGTTCAGTTACACGCCATGAAGCAGGACTTTTGTTGGGATAAAGCCGCAAGCCTCTATGTGGCGCTTTATGAAGAAGTAATAGGTTATTAATTGTTAGTCATTATTAAAAAGGTACCAATTTGGTACCTTTTTCTTTTCTGGTCGGATAGGCATTGTTACACTTATTGACTTAAGCTAAACATTAGCATGAGTGGATTGTGCTATTGTTGCCAACCTAAAAAATTATAATTGCATTGGATATGTCGTTCGAATCATTACTGTTTCATAAAACTTATTTACACCCAACCAGTAAAGAATGGGTGGTGTTTGTTCATGGAGCTGGTGGAAGTTCATCTATTTGGTTTAAACAGCTAAAGGCCTACAAAGCCCACTTTAACCTTTTACTTGTAGACTTACGCGGTCACGGAAAGTCCAATCAATTGCTTAGAGAATTGATCGCCAATCGCTATACATTCAAAGCTGTGACGCTCGATATTCTTAAAGTTCTCGATCACCTAAAAATTCATTCGGCGCATTTTGTTGGCATGTCCTTGGGTACGATTATTGTACGTAATATTGCCGAGCTCGCTCATAGCCGAGTGAAAACAATGGTGTTAGGCGGGGCAGTAACTCGTCTAGATGCCCGTTCCCAGTTTCTTGTAAAGTTAGGGAACATGTGTAAACACATAGTACCTTACATGTGGCTATACAGCTTATTCGCTTACATAGTGATGCCTCAACGCGCTCAAAAAGAGTCAAGGCACCTGTTTATCAGAGAAGCAAAGAAGCTATGTCAAAAAGAGTTTAAGCGCTGGTTTATGTTAACTTCAGAAGTAAACCCGTTGATGCGCTACTTTAAAGAGCGAGAACTCCCGATACCCACGTTGTACCTTATGGGCGATAAAGATTACATGTTTATTCGTCCGGTAAAAGAGATGGTGGCAGTGCATCGTCAGAGTCAGCTTCGAGAGATTGAAGATTGTGGACACGTATGCAATGTAGAGCGCCCCGACGAGTTTAATCGCTACTCAATAGATTTTATTCAACAACATTCTCTATAGGTGCATGCTGCCCACATTGCCAGCAAATGGCAAATTGCGCTTCATTGCTTTCTCCGCATTCAGGGCAATGCCAATCCTTTTGCAATGACTGGCTTTCAAAGTCCCTAATGACGGTTTTTGCTCTATCCAATTGTTGTTGATCTAACAGCCAAATATAACTGTCGGTGTCTGGCGATATCGGTAACTCCCCTTGAAGTCCAAAAATGCCCTCTCCGCGAACTTCACAGCGGATCGTCTGACTTTTGAGAAGTTCGCAAAGAATATGGGCTTGAGTAGGATTTGATGCCGAATAAATTTTCATTAAGCGTTTCCATTACCAGCAGGCTGGGACGGCTTAACCTTAGCCATGACCCATTTAGCGATGATAGGGAACACACCCAGAAGAGCAAAAGAGAGCAAAACCTGAGGAGAGACAATTCCAGACAGAGAGTCAATTTGCGCCAATTGAGTACCGGCATTTAAATACACTGCGGTTCCGGGAAGCATGCCTAACTGACTGACGAGATAAAACCTCAGGGTGGAAATCGGGGTGAGCCCCATTAAGAGGTTAATTAAGAAAAATGGGAATACAGGGATAAGCCTTAGCGAGAAAAGGTAAAACGCCCCCTCTTTTTCAACTCCATTATTGATAGCAGAGAGTTTGTTTCCAAATTTTGTTTGTACCCATTCGCGCAACAAGAAGCGGCTACTAAGAAAAGCAATCGTTGCCCCAATTGTACTGGCAAAAGAAACCAGTAGTAGGCTATTCCAAAATCCAAATAGGGCGGCGCCAAGTAGAGTAACGACAGCAGCTCCGGGAATGGAAAGGGCGGTAATTGCGATATATAGCGCGAAATAAGTGGCGGCAGAGAGAAAGTAATTTTGCTCGATAAGCTGCGCCAGTGCGGCCTGTTGTGCTTTTGCATTTTCCAGAGTGAGATAGTCGCCAAAGTTAATCGCAACGAAGGCAATCAGTGCGACCAACAGAATTCCCAAGATAAGTTTACCGTTCATTACTTCTTCTCCGTTCTCATAGAAGTGCCTAGTTTAATAGTACGCAACTTTTGTCGGATAGTCGCAATCCTTTGGAGAATAAGAACTTGTCAACGCAAAAAAAATTTCACTACATATCTATTAGGAGAAAATAAAGTAAGGGGCTAGATGAGTAATAAAGCGCTATAAAAGAAGAGCTCACTTGGGGGAGTGAGCTCTAAATGAAGGGGGTTAGCTACTGAGTCTATCGACCAACTCGCGTCGCCTTTCTACTGGGATTACTGACCAGTGCGTTCCTTTAATCGCGCCTTCAAGCGCCCAAAGCAGTTCGAGGCTCACTTCGGAGGAATGGGTTTGCTGAATCGCCTTAAAGGCTTCAACGGCACCGGTTTGCTCAAGATTCTCTACACTGCAATCCCAGCCTTTTTAAGCATACGCTCGGTTGCGAGGCGCAGATTAGGGAGATCTTTGAGGCGATTGGGTTTCGCTTTTGCTTGCTTAGTTTTTTCTTGCTTAGCAACTTCTAACGCGCGCTTCGCCATAGCTAGAGTGTGGTTTTGAGTTTCCGCCCAGTTGTCGGAAAGTGCAAAGTATTTTGTGACAACAGGGAAACCGCGCTTTTTGTAAACGTATGGTTCTAATCCCTGAAGTTTAAAATCCTGAGCAGTTTCTTCATCGGCTCTGATGTGAAGCTTATCGTGTACGACTAAAGCAAACATTGTTTCATCAGCAAAAATCCCAAATCCACCAAACATAGAGCGGGATTTTATACGACCTAGTTGCTCAAAGAGTCGCATTGAGTCTTTTAGTATTGGTTTATCCATGCTGTCTTTTCTCGGTGTATATGTATACGCCACCAATTCAGGTCCGAGAGATTAGCAAAATAATGCAGAAAAATGTCAGTAAGGAGTTAACAGTTTGCATATTTGCCATCGGCAACCCCGCTACCATGCATAAAATGCTTAGGCCGGAGGCTTTGCGTCCCACTCTTTCGAGGTGGTTTGCCCTGTGCGTGGCTCTTTTCGTCCAAATTAAGAATAAATAAATTTTGAGGTAAGTATCACACCTCAGTGTTTCAAGTGTGATCTTGATTCAGATAATCGCACGTAACGATGTGTTTGGCTGATAAATAGTTGAAGCAACCAAACACAAATTAATGACTATTTAGTCAAATCACGCACCGTGCAACGCTCCACGATTTCAGGGTGCATCTCAAATACACGCTTGTCGTGCTCTTTATCTTTAATGCGCTCTAGCAATATCTCAAATGCATTTTTACCCACACGTCGTTTTGGTTGGTGAACAGTGGTGAGAGGCGGAGAGAAGTACTCTGCCAACTCAATATTGTCGTAACCAATAACCGAAATATCTTCGGGAACGCGGATCCCTTTTTGCTGCAAACGGCTCATCAAGCCCAGCGCCATGGTATCGTTGAAACAGAACACTGCCGTGGGTTTTTTATCCATTGCTACGATTTTATCCGCCGCTAATACTGCAGTATCGCATTCGAAGTTACCTTCTAAAATCCAGTCTTCGTCGACAGAAAGGTTCGCTTGGCTCATTGCACGTTTGTAACCTAGGATCCGCTCTTGGCAGGCGGCTTTTTCAAAGTGTCCGCTGAGGCACGCAATATCTTTATGTCCTCTGTCTATTAAGTATTTAGTGGCTAGATAACCGCCTTCTTCAGAGTTATCAATGATCTTGTCTGCCTGAGAGCTTTCAGGCCCCCAATCCATGACTACTTTAGGGATATCAGAGTGACGATCCAGCATCTCGCTCAGCTCTTCCGTAAGGTCAGAACACATAACTAAGATGCCATCGACGCGTTTTTCAGCCAACATGCGAATATAGTCGCGTTGCTTTTCATAGATACCGCCCGTATTACACAAAATGAGTGTGTAACCTTGGCGATAACAATAACTTTCTACACCGTCGATAACTTCAGAGAAAAATAAATTGGTCGACTGGGTGACTAGCATGCCAATGGTACGAGTGGTGTTGCACTTAAGGCTTCTTGCAACAGCACTTGGTGCATAGTTAAGTTCTTTTACCGCTTCATTCACTTTTTCTTGTGTTGCTTCGGCAACAAAACGGGTTTTGTTGATAACGTGTGAAACAGTCGTTGTCGAAACTCCGGCTAAGCGAGCTACATCTTTAATAGTGGCCATAAGGTTTTGTCCTGTCGAATCCTGCAATCTGGTTTTATCATCCAATTGCAGTAAGTATCAGAAACACAAAAACCGCTTTTAAACAGCGGTTTGTATTTAACTTCATCGTTTTTATCGTTTGCGGTCTCAATTTTAAACTGCTTGTTAAAAGCAGGCAAATAAAAAACCGTTAAGCCTACGGAATAAGTCACATTTAATAAAACTGATTTAGTTTTATTATTGCTAATTATTCAAGCTTAAATCCCTACTCTCCAATGAGGTAGTGATCGTCAAGCGCTAAAAACGCGGCGGTTAATTCAACCATTGCTGCGTAAAACCCAAATTCATCGAGTTTTGTACATTTCTGTGTAAATGGTTCGAGCCAATTGAGTAGGTGTTGCTCAATAAACTCATGTTGCTCGGCAAAGGCATCTTCCATATGTCTTTCTTGTTCTAACTCATTCGAGCGAATAATTAAGTTACCTAAAAAGTCGAGCTGAATGGCGATGTGGTCGGCTGGCTCATTGAGCTGCTTATCAACCGCAATGCCGTGTTGTTCTAATATGCTCTCCATCTCTTTTGCTGGTTTGTCGTTGAGCAAGCCGCTTTCGCCTACGTACATCGAAGCATAAGGCAGTGCAGATTCTTTGTCTGACTTTAAAAATAAATCGCAAAAGTCCGCAGCTAGTTCAAGTTGAGCGTCTTGTCTGTCATTGAGACGATTTAGGGCGTCGACCAATTTATCCGTCGCGGGCTTTAAGCTTGGGTTTTCACCTAATCCCGATAGAAATGACCGTATCTCTGCAGACTGATACTGCTCCAAATCTGCTTCTGTCAGTTCTCTAGCAAAAACGCTGGATAACCACCAGTAAATCTCAGCCCGTTTTTCGTTAAAGGCTTTTAGTTCTTGCATCGCTTATTACTCCAACCATTTGTCATCACGACGTCACTATATTTATTCCTTTAAGTGTAACGAATAAATATGAATAGAGGTAACACCATGTGTAACAAATAAAAAAGAGAAATAACGACTTGTGAAAACAAAAGCGAGATCGATCACTAAGTTCGGTTGTCGCACTCGATTAGGTTATCAACATACTTGAAATAGAACATGGTGCAACTCGCTAGAAAATAGAACAATTTTATTTAAGATGCCGTTTGAAAATTGCAAAGCTATTTCTATACGGAGTTGGATGAACAAGCTTGATAACACGTTTTGCTGTTAAACCCGATTTCAACCTCTAGGCGAGACCAGATAAACCTGTTGCATTTGACCAAAGAAGTAGATTGTCTTGCATCAATAAACTCTCAGGTTTCCAACATTTTCCTGCTAATCAGGCTAGAATTGTTAATGTTTATGAATAGAATGACCCGCAGTTCCTGCTCCTAATAACTTAAACAAAGTGGTGAAAATGAGCTCTCACGTACTTGTAGTAGAAGATGACATTGTCACTCGCAGCAAGCTAGTCGGATACTTTCAAAACGAAGGCTATCGAGTTAGCGAAGCGTCGAGCGGCGATGAAATGCGTACTTTGCTATCGGAACAAAATGTCGATCTGGTGATGTTAGATATTAACTTACCCGGTGAAGATGGCCTGTTACTGACTCGCGAACTGCGCAGCCAGTCTGATATAGGGATTATATTGGTTACTGGACGCACGGATAGCATAGATAAGATCGTTGGTTTGGAAATGGGCGCTGACGATTATGTGACTAAACCGTTCGAGCTACGAGAGTTGCTTGTACGAGTTAAAAACTTGCTGTGGCGTATTTCCCTAGTGAATTCTGGATCAGAAGGCCACAGGACGAAAGAGGATACGAGTCTCATCTATTTTGGAGACTGGACGTTCGATGTACAAAGACGAGCGCTGTGTAAAAATGGTGACCCCGTTAAGCTAACCAAAGCTGAATATGAGCTATTGGTGGCGTTGAGCAGTTACCCCAATCAGGTACTGAGCCGAGAGCGAATACTCAATATGATCAGCCATCGAGTCGATGCGCCAAATGATCGCACCATTGATGTCTTGATTCGACGAATGCGTGCAAAAATGGAGTATGACCCCAAGAACCCGCAAATTTTTGTTACCGTCCATGGTGAAGGGTATATGTTTGCAGGCGATTAAAGCTTTTTTTTGTAGGACATAGACAATAAATAACCGAAGCGTCTGCTTCGGTTATTTTGTCGTTTATCTCGCTCCGAGTGAGTAGATAGTCACGACTGGTTTGCTGCCGAATTTTCTATCGCTTTCTCTTCGTAATCCGAAGCCCAGTCACGCAAGCTCTGCCAAATGATACCCAAAGTTTCATGCCAGTACTTTTCAGTCTGTTCCAGATAAACTGCTTTAGGTGTGTATTTAACCCAGAACTGTTCGACATTAGAGTGTGCCAAATAGTTAGTGGGTGCAGGGAAAGGTTTTAGACCAGCAGAATGGAACTCATTTAATGCGCGTTGCATATGGCTTGCTGAAGTGACGACCACTAAGTTTTTTCTCTGTACAAAAGCCGCGGCTTGTCTCGCTTCTTCCCACGTATCTTTAGCCGTCTCTAGAAGAATAATATCAGATTTTGATACGCCAAGTGCCAAGCTACTTTTGCCATCATTCGGGCATTACTGACTTCCGACCCACCCGAATAACCGGAAAGAATTAGCTTGGCTCCAGGGTACATACGCAAAATGCGAATACCTTCGGCCAATCTCATCAACCCTGTTCGACTTAACTCCGAAGTGGGTGGGATTTTGTCATCAACAACGTGACCACTCCCAAGCACCATAACGTAATCAATCGATTCATTAACCGCAAAAAAAGCGCTGTGTTGACGCTCGATAGGCATTAACAGACGAGAAGAAACCGGTTGGAAAGCGATCAGGAAAATGCCAATAAAAGAAAACAAAACCACAAAGCAGCCTGTCTTCTGCTTGCGGGTAAACATGATCAGCATCAGTCCAGTAAACCCGATAATGAGTAAAGCGGGTAGGGGCATAAGCAAGGACGATACGATTTTTTTCAGCTCAAACATACTTAAACAGTCCGAAAAAACATCAATTGAAGATAAATTAAGAGAATCCCTCTTTATTCCTGCCACCCTTATGACAGAATAGCAGCACCAATTAGCTATCATAACCCAAGCTGCTGTGACTGAAGACCGCAATTTCGACGATATTGCCCACAAATTTGCAAAAAATATTTACGGCTCTGACAAAGGTGAGATTCGCCAAGTCATTGTTTGGCAAGACCTAGAACAAGTGTTATCCGCTTTTGACCCCCATCTAAAGCAGCTGCATGTGCTGGATGCTGGTGGTGGACTCGCACAAATGTCTCAAAAGCTTGCTAAGCTCGGACACCAAGTTTCGTTATGTGATTTATCTTCTGAGATGCTTCAACTGGCGAAGGTGGATATCGAAAAAAACGGTTTGCTAGAAAATTACCGTTTTATTCATTCACCAGCTCAAACAGTATCTGAGCACCTTGAAAAACCTGTAGATATCGTTATGTTTCATGCGGTTATGGAATGGCTGGCGGATCCAAAAGATGCGCTTGAGAAGGTTTTGAAGCTCGTCAAGCCCGGTGGCATGGCGTCGATAATGTTCTATAACCAGCACGGTTTGGTTTATAAAAATGCGGTATGCGGTAATATCCCCCATATATTGGAAGGTATGCCACACCGTAAACGGTTTAAATTACAGCCACAACAAGGTTTATGGCCTGAGTCCGTCTATCAATGGGTTGAAGAGGCGGGCTATGAGATTTGTGGTAAATCTGGAATTCGCTGCTTTAGTGACTACATAGGAAATAGAGAGTACATGGGCGATTTCCAGTATGAGGATGTATTGGCATTGGAAGAAAAGTTTTGTCGCCAAGAGCCATACCTATCCTTAGGTCGATACATACACGTATGGGCAAAAAAGAAACAATAACAGGAATAACAATGAGTGAGACGACTCTAAATGCGGCTCAGCAACCAATAGATGAGCTGGTTGGCTGGGTAAAACAGCATGATTTCTCATTGAACCTGACAACTGAACGGCTAGCGTATTTAATCGCTATCGCCGTATTGAGCAACGACAGGTTTGATGAAGAGTTAGGGGAAGGAGAACTCCACGATGCATTTGCAATCGTAACCCGACTATTTGAAGAAAGTGGAGACGCATCGGCGTTTCGTGCTAACAACGCGATTAACGATATGGTAAAGCAGCGCTTGATCAGTCGCTTTATCAGTGAAGTTAACGACGGGGCGAGTATCTACCGCCTTTCCCCACTAGCCGTGGGCATAACTGACTATTACGTTAGACATCGCGAATTTTCCAAACTCAAGTTGTCGATTCAGCTATCCATGGTTGCAGACGAAATGTCGAAAGCCATTGAAGCGGCAAAGGAAGGAGGAACAGTAGGCCACTGGCAAAAAAATGTGTATGGCGTACTGAAGTACTCGGTTGGCGAGATCTTTGATCAAATTGATCTTAACCAGCGCGTGATGGATGAGCAGCAACAGTCGGTGAAAACCCAAATAGCTGAACTTCTCAATCAAGACTGGCGCGATGCGATCAATCAGTGTGAGAGCTTGTTGTCAGAAACCTCCAACACCCTCAGAGAACTGCAAGATACACTGCAAGCAGCAGGAGATGAGTTGCAAACCCAGATCTTAGATATCCAAGAACTGGTTTATGGGGACTCAGAGCTGGAGTTTATCGAAGAGACCTTATTTGGCCTTCAGCAGAAGCTAGATAGGATCACCAGTTGGGGGCAGCAGGCCATAGACCTTTGGATTGGCTATGACAGACACGTTCACAAATTCATTCGTACCGCTATCGATATGGATAAAAACCGAGCGTTCAGTACACGCTGCGCCAATCACTTAAGGAGTACTTCGATTCACCTTGGTATCTGACTCATGCCGACGCAGAGCGCTTGCGAGACCTGCGCGATGAAGCGCTGGTGTTGCGAGACGACGAAGTCACTGGCCATGTACCACAAGAAGTGGAATATGAAGAGTTTAAACAAGTGAACGACGAACTTTCAGAGCGCATAGGTGGCATGCTCAAAGTTCACAAAGAAAAGGGGCAACCGATCGATCTCGGTTTAGTGCTTCGAGATTATCTCGCGCAACATCCCCACACCCACCATTTTGATTTAGCTCGAATTGTTATCGACCAAGCGGTTCGCCTAGGATATTCCGAATCGGATTATCAAGCGATTCAACCAGATTGGCAGGCGATTAACGATTTTGGAGCAAAGGTACAAGCAAATGTCATCGATCGATACTAATGAATATATGTCAGAAAAACTGGCAAAAGCGATCTCAAATCCACTTTTTCCCGCTTTGGACAGTATGCTCCGAGCAGGCCGACACGTTTCCAGCGAAGATTTAGACAATCACGCGCTGCTGTCGGATTTTGAAACAGAGTTGGCACTGTTTTATCAAAGATACAACACCGAACTGGTAAAAGCTCCAGAAGGCTTCTTCTATTTGCGTCCACGTTCCACATCGCTTATCTCTCGGAGCGTGTTATCCGAACTGGATATGTTAGTTGGCAAAGTACTTTGTTACCTCTACTTAAGCCCAGAGCGATTGGCACACGAAGGTATCTTTACCAATCAAGAACTCTATGACGAAATGTTGTCTCTCTCTGATGAGAAAAAGCTAATGAAGCTAGTGACCAACCGAGCGAGTGGTTCAGATTTAGACAAAGAAAAGTTGTTTGAAAAAGTGCGCACGTCTTTGCGACGATTACGTCGCCTCGGAATGGTCATCAACATTGGTGAGACCGGAAAGTTTCGCATCAGCGAAGCGGTGTTCCGATTTGGTGCCGACGTTCGAGTCGGTGACGACATTCGAGAAGCCCAGCTTCGACTCATTCGAGATGGTGAAGCCGTGGTTCACACACCTCAGCCAAGTCAGGGCAGTCTGCTCAATGAAGAAGAAAACAACGACAATGCAGAATTAGAAGGTGAAGTATGATTGAACGAGGTAAATATCAATCGCTAACCATGATTAACTGGAACGGATTTTTTGCCCGTACCTTTGATATCGATGGCTTAGTTACCACCCTATCTGGTGGTAATGGTGCAGGTAAGTCGACCACAATGGCGGCGTTTATAACCGCGTTAATCCCAGATCAAAGCTTGCTTCACTTTAGAAATACGACAGAAGCAGGCAGCAGCCAAGCGTCACGAGACAAGGGACTTTACGGAAAGCTTCAGCCCGGCGCGTGTTATGCGGCGCTAGATGTCGTTAACTCAAAGAAACAACGACTGCTGTTTGCAGTGAAGCTTCAGCAAGTGGCGGGAAGAGACAAAAAAGTCGATATCAAGCCGTTTGTGATCCAAGGATTGCCAAGTGACGTTAAGCCATCAGATGTATTGATCGAATCCGTCTCTGCAGGCCAAGCGCGAGTCCGACAAATCAGTGAAGTGAAAGACGGCATTGCTCAATACGAAGGGGCACATTTTAAGGCCTTTAACTCGATAGTCGATTATCACGCACAGATGTTTGAGTTCGGAGTTATCCCAAAGAAACTGAGAAACTCAAGTGACCGCTCCAAGTTTTATCGCCTTATTGAAGCCTCGCTTTACGGCGGTATTTCCAGTGCCATTACCCGTTCGCTACGCGACTATTTGCTTCCGCAAAACGGCGGAGTGAAAAAAGCGTTCCAAGATATGGAATCGGCACTGCGCGAGAACCGTATGACGCTGGAAGCGATAAAAACGACTCAAGCGGATAGAGACCTGTTTAAACATCTTATTACAGAGTCCACCAATTACGTTGCCGCCGACTACATGCGTCATGCTAATGATCGACGCAATAAGCTAGAGCAAACCCTTAACCTACGTGGCGAATTGTTTGGCTCGCGAGAAACCCTAATTGAGCAAAATCGCCTACTCAATCAAGTTCACGAAGAGCTTGAGTTACTGGTGGAGCAGGAGTCGGCTTTAGAGCAAGACTATCAATCCGCATCAGACCATCTGCAGTTGGTGCAAAATGCCCTTCGACAACAAGAAAAAATCGAGCGTTATCAAGACGATCTTGAAGAGCTAAAAGAGCGCCTTGAAGAGCAGATGATGGTCGTAGAAGAAGCCCAAGAGCGCCTCTTGTTAACAGAAGAGCAATCGACAGTATCTGAAGATGAAGTCGACAGTCTGAAAACACAGTTGGCGGACTACCAACAAGCTTTAGATGTTCAGCAAACTCGCGCGTTGCAATATCAGCAAGCTCTTGAAGCCTTGGCCAAAGCCGTGGAGTTAACGGGAAGCGATTCGCTTAATGCCGAAACCGCACCAGCTTTGCTCAATGAACTAAAACGCAAAGAGAGCGAGCAAACCGCAGACGTTCTAGCGTTAAAACACAAGTTAGATATGTCTTCGGCTGCGGCTAAGCAGTTTGAGAAAGCCCTTAGCTTGATGAAAAGTGTCGACAGCAATATTGAACGCCATCAAGCTTCAACAGCAGCGAAAAAAGCGATTCAACGAGCCAGAGACGCAAAAAATATCTTGGCTAATGAGCAGCAATGGCAGGCTCAGCATCGAGATTTAGAAAGAAGCTTGAATCAGCAGCGACAAACGCAAGAACTGGTAGAGGCGTATCGAAAGCAGTACCAAATTGAGCTGAGAGAAGAGGCGCAATTAGAGCTAGAACGCGAGCGCCATCAAGAGCTGATAGAGACGGTTGATATCTCTTTGGAAGAGAGCCGAGAGACTCGTGGAGAAATCAGACGCAAAGAGCAAGACGCCAGTGCTGAAATACAGCGCTTGGAAGGCATTGCTCCCAAATGGATAGCCGCTCATAACGCACTTGAGTCACTAAAAGAACAAAGTGGTGCTGATCTGTATGACAGTCAGGCGGTAATGGCTCAAATGCAACAAGTACTTGAGCAGGAAAAAACGCAGTCACTGAAAAAAGAACGCTTATCAACGCGTCGAAATGAGCTGGAGTCGGAAATTGAACGTCTAGCTTCTCCCGGCGGTTCCAATGACCCGCGTTTAAAAGGTCTTGCCGACACACTTGGCGGTGTATTGCTGTCCGAGATCTACGACGATATAACCATTGGTGATGCTCCGTATTTCAGTGCCATGTATGGTCCTGCCCGACATGCTATCGTGGTATCAGACCTAAGTGGGATTGAAGAGAAATTAGTTGAGTTAGACGATTGCCCGGAAGATCTTTACATCATTGAAGGTGATGTGGACGCATTTGATGACAGCAGTTTCGATGCGGAAGAACTAGAGGGTGCGGTTTGCGTTCGAATGAATCAGCGCCAAATGCGTTACTCTCGATTCCCAGAAATTCCACTTTTTGGTCGAGCAGCGCGTGAGCAGCGCCTAGAACTCCTTCGCAACGAAAAAGAGCAGGTGGTTGAAGAACATGCTAAAGCCGCCTTTGACTCGCAAAAGTTGCAACGACTCTATCAAGCGTTCAATCAATTTGTCGCAAACCACATTCAAATTGCCTTTGAATCCGATCCTGAACAAGCTTTGCAAACGCTGCGCGAAAACCGCGGCCAATACCAGCGTCAGCTTAGCGAACTCGACGGCAAAGAGAAGCAGCTTAAATCGCAGCGCCAGCAAAGTAAGCAGGCGATTGGCAACCTAGATAAATTAGCTCCAGTAATGGGCCTGTTCGAAGATGAGACGTTATCAGAGCGCTTTGAAGATCTAGAGTCCAAGTTAAATCGATTGTCAGAAGAGAAACGCTTCTTAGGGCAACACGGCAGTGTATTGGAAGAGCTGGAGCTTATTGTAAGCGCGCTAGAAGCTGATCCAGAACAGTTTGATGCACTAGAAGTGGCTTACCAGAATGCTGATCAAACTCTTCAGCTGGTTAAAAAGCAAGTATTTGCCGTAGCAGACCTCGCTGAGCGTCGCCACTATTTTGCCTATTCAGATTCAGTGGATATGCTCTCCCAGAGCAGTGAACTGAGCGAGCAGCTCAAAGCTAAGTTAGTGGAAGCAGAGAGAGCGAGAACTCGCTACCGCGATGAACTCAAGCAGTCTCAGCATCAGTTGAACCAATACAATCAGGTTCTGGCATCACTGAAAAGCTCTCATCAGGCAAAACTCGAAACCGTGCAAGAGTTTAAACAAGAACTTCAAGAGTTTGGCGTTAATGCCGATGAAGGTGCAGAAGAACGCGCTGTTCGTCGTCGAGATGAGTTGCAAGAGCGCCTACATAGTTCGCGCAATCGCAAGAGCGAATACGAGCGAACGATCACTTCGACCGAGCTAGAGATGAAGGCGCTCGCCAAACGTGTGAAGAAGGTGCAAAAAGAGTATGTGGAACTGCGTACCTTTGTAGTCGCTGCCAAAGCGGGGTGGTGCTCCGTTCTTCGACTTGCCAGAGAAAATGACGTAGAACGCCGCCTGCACAAGCGAGAGCTTGCTTACCTCAGTGCTGGCGAGTTGCGCTCTATGTCAGATAAATCTCTTGGTGCATTGCGTCTAGCAGTGGCGGATAATGACGACTTGCGCGATGCGCTGCGTCTGTCTGAAGATAACGCACATCCAGAGCGCAAAGTGCTTTTCTATATTGCGGTATACCAGCACCTTCGCGAACGAATTCGTCAAGATATCATCCACACCGACGATCCAGTTGAAGCGATTGAAGAGATGGAAGTGGAACTGGCGAGACTGACCGAAGAACTGACACAACGCGAGATGCGTTTGGCAATCAGTTCCGAATCGGTGGCGAGTATCATCAAAAAGACCATTCAGCGTGAGCAAAACCGAATTCGCATGCTCAACCAAGGCTTGTCGAACATTTCGTTTGGTCAAGTTAAAGGGGTTCGACTCAACGTTAACATTCGTGAAAGTCACGACGTGTTACTCAATGGTCTGGCTTCGCAACAAGAGCAGCACAAAGACCTGTTTGAATCCTCTCGATACACTTTCTCTGAAGCGATGGCGAAGCTGTTCCAGCGCGTCAATCCGCATATCGATATGGGGCAGCGTTCGCCTCAGGTCCTAGGTGAAGAGTTACTCGACTACCGCAATTACTTGGAGCTTAGTGTGGAAGTGAATCGCGGTTCCGATGGTTGGTTGCAAGCAGAGTCTGGTGCATTATCTACTGGTGAAGCAATTGGTACCGGTCAGTCGATATTGCTCATGGTAGTTCAAAGCTGGGAAGAAGAGTCTCGACGTTTGCGCAGCAAAGACATTGTGCCGTGTCGACTACTATTCCTAGATGAAGCCGCACGACTGGACGCTAAGTCCATCTCGACACTGTTTGAACTCTGCGACCGTTTAGATATGCAGCTCCTTATTGCGGCGCCAGAAAACATCAGTCCAGAGAAAGGAACGACTTACAAATTGGTTCGTAAGGTGTTTAAAGATCACGAGCACGTACACGTAGTCGGCCTGCGAGGTTTTGGCCAAAATAGCGAACCGGTAAAAGAAGCCGAGTTGCTATTGGAAGATTAGCCAAAATCGAGTCATTGATAATAGAAACCGATGGGGGTCAGTTCAGAAGCCCATCGGTTTTTTCGTATTAGTCCACTAAGGGATAGAATTCTTGGCGAAGCGTCGCATTTGGTCACGGTCGTGGATAAAGATAGTCCAGCGTTACACTGCAAATATTTCCGGAGTTAGGTCCACCGATTCACAAAGCGCTGGAATATCGACAAGATTGATGTGGTTTCCCGCTTCTTTGAGCAGCCCGTCAGCTTTTAGCTTTTTCATTGCCCTTGATAGAGTTTCAGGGGTCATTCCCAATTGAGTGGCAAACAGTTTTTTGGTCACGGGCAAGCAGATTCGGCCGTCTTTGGCATTCTGAGCCCGATAGAGATCGGCAAACTTCATTACCAGCCTTTGGTTCGCATTTACTTGGGTGAGGATGTTGACCGTATTCATTAGGTGGCAAATTCTGTTGCTCATAAAGGCCATGACCCGTATGGAGAGTTCTGGAGAGCCTGAAACCACTCTTAACACATCTTTGTAATGGAATGCGGAAAGCTCGGTATCTTGATCGACTTTTGCACTCATCGGGTAATTTCTCGGCTGCATAAACATCGCCATTTCCGCGATCAACTCACCGGCCAAAAATACCTTAAACAGTTTCTCGGCACCGTTTGGCATTAAGCGGTACAAGGTGACTTTTCCCTTGTCTACCAAGTACATGTGGTCGGCGCTCTCACCTTGATTGAAAAGCAGATGACCGGCGTCGTATTTGGAGGATTTTCGCGTTTCAAACAACGCTTGTTTCTGCTCGTCATCCAACAGCGAAATAATGGAACCCGGCATAGCACATTCCTTAGCTTGACAATAATCAAGCGGTGAACGAATTTTCTTGAGATAGACTGCAAATAGTAATCATTATCAACAGTAGTGCAACAGCAAAGGAACTGGTATGGAACAAATAAGCCCGATCTTCCGGTGTATAGGCCTAGTAGCGATTGTGATTTTCTTCGTTCCCTTAATCATTTTTTGTTAGGAGCTACCATGTCGGAAAAACTCGTGATGCCGAACAGTCACCGAGAAGTATCAAAAACCCCAGGGCATTGGGTGTTAGCCCAACTTGGTAAAAAAGTACTTCGACCTGGGGGCAAAGAAATCACCCAAAAAATGCTCAACGGGTTGAAAATTAGCCCAATAGATAAGGTGGTAGAGTTTGCACCCGGTATGGGCTATACGGCTCAGCTTTGCTTACAGAAACAGCCCAAGAGTTACACCGCTATTGAACAAGACGAACAAGCGGCGAAAATCGTGCGCTCTTACCTAAATGGCAAAGAGCAAACGTGCAAATTAGGTAACGCTCAACAGACTGGTTTAAGTGAAGAGGTTGCCACGGTGGTCTACGGGGAAGCCATGTTAACGATGCAGCCCGATAGCCGAAAAAACGAGATTATCGCCGAAGCTGCAAGGATCCTTGAAGCTGGTGGTCGATACGGGATCCACGAACTTTGCATTGAGCCAAACACCATCGATGAAAGCTTAAAGCGCGAAATACAAAAAGAGATATCAGAAACCATTCAGCACCCAGCCAAACCAGTAACCGCTTTAGAGTGGAAACAGCTAATGATAGACAATGGCTTTGAAATTGAGTTTGAGGCGGTCGCCCCTATGCACCTTTTGGAACCGAAGAGAATGATCGACGATGAAGGGGTATTTGGCTTTTTAAAGATAGCAAAAAACTTGTTGACCAAGCCGAAAGCCAGAAAGCGCGTTTTTGGGATGCGTAAGGTGTTTCGCAAGCACAAAGACAATCTAGCTGCCATTACTCTGGTAGCAAAGAAGAAGGAAAAATAAGTATGTTTGAATATACCTACTATGAAGATCTCGCAGAAACGGTTGATATTCCAAAAGCAGGGATCACAAGTCGACCAGTCTACAAAAGTGATCGGCTAAGAGCGGTCATTTTTGGCTTTGCTGAAGGGGAAGAGATGTCGGAACACACCGCTTCGGTTCCAGCCATCGCTCAAATTGTTGAAGGCGAGTGCATTTTTACTCTAGATAATGAAGAGAAAGAGATGAAGGCCGGCGGCTGGGTTCACATGGACGCACATCTGCCACATAGTATTATCGCTAAAACGCCACTAAAACTTATGCTTTATTTATTGCGAGAACCCAAGTAATCGTCAGTTAACGAAATAAGTAGTGAGTACTAATAAGTAAACCGGGAGTGAACCTCCCGTTTTTTTATCCCTGCTTTCCATTCTAATTCGGGGAATTTGATGAAACATCGGCAAAGCATCTGCGCCGACAGCGAAGAGACAGAAAAACGCGACACGCTTAATAGTAACAAGCCCCTAGTTCGGGGACTTGTTTATCTTTGAATGGACTTGGCGAATATTCCAAATTGTTTGGCGGCATAGGCAACGCGTTCTTCGGGTTTGGGATAGTCAGCTGGAGAGCCAAGAGATTCGATATGGTGAAGGCGTGGCAACAAGCCAGCTCCGTTAGCAATCTGAATGGCTAAGCCGGGTCTCGCGTTCAACTCTAGCACCATTGGACCCTCCTCTTTGTCCAGAACCATATCGGTTCCCATGTAGCCAAGGCCTGTCATTTCCCAAGCGCTGGAGGCCAAAGTAAGAAGGCGTTCCCAATGGGGGACTTGTAACGTAGATAACTCTTTTCCGGTGTCTGGATGATGAGTGATCGGTTGATCAAATTGAACAGCGCGCACGGCTCTTCCTGTCGCGATGTCAATTCCCACACCGACGGCTCCTTGGTGAAGGTTTGCTTTTCCGTCGGATGCCGAAGTCGAGCAACGCATCATTGCCATAACAGGGTAGCCTTTAAACACAATGATTCGAACGTCTGGCACCCCCTCATAACTAAAGCCGTCAAAGCAGTCGTCGAATTTGATTAGGTTTTCAACCACGGCTACATCGTTTTTGCCGCCGAGGGAGAAAAGACCGGCAAGGGCGTTACTGATATGTCTTTCAACGTCTTCTTTGTTTATCGTCGCACCAGAAGGTTTGGTATAAGTCCCGTCCTTGTGAGCGATAATAACGAGTATCCCTTTCCCTCCACTTCCTTGAGCGGGTTTGATCACAAAGCCAGGCCACTTCTCTACCATTTTGTGAATGGTTTTAACTTCCGCTTGATTGCGGATGACGCCAATCAGAGTAGGGACGGTACAACCAGCCTGCTCTGCGATGATTTTTGTTTTCAACTTGTCGTCAACTAAAGGGTATTTTGAACGATCATTATAGCGACCAATATAGCTGTGGTTGCGCTGATTCATTCCCATAATGCCCTTGTGACGCAGTTTGCTTGGTGACGTTAAGCGGGAGAACATAACTCAGTCCTCCGCCAGTGGTTTAAAGCGTCTTAACTCAGTGAGACGGTAACCAGTGTATGTACCCAGCAACAAGATACCCGCAAGAACAATAAGTTGCAGACCGATAAAGTTAAAGGTCAGGTGTTGAACAAAACTGTTCGTCATTGCTAGGTATACCAATACCGCGGTTAACAGTGAACCACCGCCTTGTAAAACCACTTCTTTCGGGCCTTCCTCTTCCCAAAGGATGGACATGCGTTCGATGGTCCAAGAAAGAATAATCATTGGGAAGAACGTGATGGAGAGTCCTTCAGTTAACCCGATCTTAAAGGCGACAACGGTGAAGATACTGATGATCATAATCACGGTAATGATAACCGCCGATATTCGAGCGACGAGCAGAAGGTTTAATCGCGACAAATAACTTCTGATAATTAGACCGGTGCCGACGATGAGTAAGAAGCCGACAATGCCTGTGACTAACTGGGTTTGTACAAAGGCAACGGCAATCAGTACTGGCATAAAGGTACCGGACGTTTTCAGTCCTATGATCACCCGAAGAAAGACCACAATCAGTGCGCCAATTGGGATCAGCATAATGGTCTTAAACATCGCTTGCTCTTCAAGGGGCAAGCTGTGAATGGAGAAGTTCAGCAGTCCGTCTGCTTCCACTTTGCTGTCCGTGGCTTGCTGAGGTGATACCTCCTGCGCGATCATGGTAAAGTGAACTTGACTGTTTCTACCGCCAATCAAATCGAGCAGAGAGACGTTTGACTCATCCCATACCAGCAGGTTTGGTTGTGCAGACCAAGTTGCGGACTCAGGGTTGAAGAGTTGCCACTGCTTACCGTTCCACACTTGATTCATATGTTGAATACTTTGACGTCGACGCCCGTCTTCGAGTTCTATCACGCCGACGATTTTTGCAGGGATTCCTGCGTATGCCAGTATCTTGTCTACGGCATTTACCTTGCTCATCTGGTTTAGGATCAATGCAGCGTTTTGGCTATCGTTGTCGTTGAGTTGTTTGATGAGCTCACGAGCAAAAGTAGTATCGTCTGCCGAGCGTTGGCTCGCGCGTTCAATTAATGCCGTGACGGCCGCTTCCATAGGGCCATCAAACGTCGGTGGGAAGATCTTATCTTCTGGGGGAAGGGGTTCAACTTTTGCTTGTGGGTCAACAAGGAATTGCGCCTTGTAATAAATAGTTTGTGGGCCAGAAGCATGACGAATAGACCACTCTGCTCGGCGTCCCGCATCACTGCTGACATAAGCGACACCGTAACCAGATGAAGAGGAAGACTCATTAATCAGTGTAAAGCCGTCTTGGGTATGGGGAACCGCTAATGACGCTTTGACCGGTTTGTCTTGAGCGTTGAACTCCACTCTAGCTTCGATATCCCACATTTGACGTGTTTCGCCGGGCGTCCATGGGACACCATAACTCTGATGACGAAAAACACTAAGGGCAATACCGGCAATAATGAGAAAGACTACCGAAAGGTAGAAAGGGACTTTTGACGTCATAAGTTACCTTTTTACTTCTGATTCTTGTTGGTATGGATATACTTACGACTCACATCCACTACCGCAATATCTCTGATGAATTCGCGACCTAAGAGCACAGGATGGCTCATCTGAGATCGATCTGCTAGGGTGAATTGCGCCTTTTCGTGAATTGAACCGACTTTTACCCATAATTCCACCACTGCGCGCCTTTCTCCCTCGTCGTTGGTCGATTGACGAATTTTAACAAACCGCACGATAGGGGCTTCGATCCAGTTTGAATCGTCAGAGGTACTCGCTCCGTCTGACAGGTGGAATCGAACCCACTTTTTCCCATTTCTTTCAAAGTGTTCGATATCAATCGCATTTAGGGATGAAGTCGCAGCGCCCGTATCCACCCTCGCGTCGAAGGTTTGGTTAATTGAATCAATGCTTACTTTTTCAATCTCGCCCAACACGACAGTATCGCTAATAGCAGTGTTTGTTTTCGGCTTCGCTAGATAGCTTGTTTTAGTCGATGAATTTGATGTTTTTGATGAATGAGCAATTTTGTCAATGGACATTTGCAGAGTGAGTAAGCCGTTTTCCAAGCTTTCGATGTAGTCTGCTTGAGTACTTATCGCTAACTCCAAATTACTGATGCGATTTTCGGTCGCCGTTTGAGCATTGTTAATAGCGGTTAAAGTTTGTTGGTGGTACTGGTTTGAACCATTAATGGCGCAACCCGATAGCAATAAAAGAGCGACAGCGGGGCTCAAAATTTTAAGCATCGATTAACCTAATTGATAGAATCAGAGTTTAATATAGTTTAGCCCACGCTTTGTTCCCACCTCAACGGGTGGCCGTCACAAACAATGGGTTTGAAATTCAGGATGTTAACTCAGCGAATAAAAATGTCGCCAGAATGGCGCTAGCTTAACTAGCGCCGAAGATAGATTGGTTAGATTTATGTCAGGATTTTGGGGTATTCGTTACTCAACTATGCGTTGGGCTTTTTTGCGACGAGAATAGCGCGGCGTGGGGCAGGGTAGCCTTCGACGGTTTTATTTGGATCTTGTGGATCGAGATAATCGGGCAACGAGTTGTGAGTCATCCAACTAGTGGTGCGCTGCTCTTCGGTCGACGTGGTGTTTTCGTCCACGATACGCACCTCTTCAAAGCCTACTTGTTCAAGCCACACTTTCAGTGCTTTGGCTGAAGGGAAGAAGTACACGTTGCGCATCTGGGCATAGCGGTCAACTGGAACCAACACAGAGGTTTCGTCCCCTTCGATAACCAGAGTTTCAAGAATGAGTTCACCTCCGGCAACCAACTGGTCTTTCAGTTGGATAAGGTGATCCAAAGGAGAGCGGCGGTGATACAGCACGCCCATGCTAAATACGGTATCAAAGGCTTCCAGCATAGGGAGTTGCTCGATGCCGAGTGGCAGTAGGTGGGCGCGTTGGTCGTTACCCATTAAACGACGAACCGCTTCAAACTGAAGTAAAAACAGATGAGATGGGTCAATTCCGATACACAGCCTTGCACCTTCTCCTAGCATTCGCCACATGTGATAACCATTGCCGCAGCCTACATCTAGAACAGAGCGGTTTTTCAGTGGCTGATGTGGGGAAGAACGCGATCCCACTTCCAGTCACTGCGCCATTCAGTATCTATGTGAATACCGTGTAAATGATAGGGGCCTTTTCTCCACGGATGAAAAGTGCGCAGTAAGTTTTCCAGCTTGTTGTATTCGCCAGTGTGCAAAGCTTGGTCGTTGCTGATGGTAACTGAGGTCTTTAAGTCGACGTTATCAGGAGCATCAGTAGGGATTTTGCTCAACGCCTTTAACCAGCGGTTAAAGTCACCATGTTCAGCGTTTTGCCAGTCGGTTAACTGTTGTGGCAGGGTATTTAGCCAAGGTTGAAGGCGGGTATCCTGAGCAATTAGCTGGTAGATATCGGAAAAATTAAACATAGTAACTCTGTCTTTGTATTTTCATGGTCACGGCGTTTAGCCGCGAGTTGACGGATTATTTTATAGCGAACATAGAGCCAAAATTAAAACACTGGAACCACACTTCCACACTGCTAAAGCCGATGTTGCTTAAACGTTCTTTGTGCAGGTGAATCGGGTCGGGCTTCATCACATTTTCAATGGCACTTCGCTTTTGGCTGATTTCGAGTTCGCTGTAACCGTTGGCGCGTTTAAAGTCGTGGTGCAGTTCGATCAACAGATCGTTAGAAGCGGGATCATCAAACACGTATTTCTCAGAAATAATTAAAATACCGCCCGGTCTCAATCCTTGATAAATGCGTTGCAACAACGCCAACCTATCTTGTGGCGATAGAAATTGTAAGGTGAAGTTAAGTACGACAACCGATGCATCCTCGATTTTGATATCGCGGATGTCAGCTTCTATAACTTCAACCTGAGTGTCTGAACGGTAAGCATTAACGTGAAGTTTACAGCGTTCTACCATAGCTGGAGAGTTGTCGACAGCAACAATGCTGCACCCCTCTTGCTGAATATGGCGGCGCATCGAAAGCGTTGCCGCTCCCAGAGAACAACCCAAATCGTAAACCTTGCTATGAGGTTTGGCAAAACGCTCTGCAAGCATGCCGATAGCAGAAATGATGTTGCTGTATCCCGGAACCGAGCGCTGAATCATATCTGGGAAGACTTCGGCGACTTTCTCATCAAACGTAAAATCACCAATCTTATCGATAGGTGCAGAGAAAATAGTGTCTGGATTGCTTTTAGGGTTCATACCTGTCTCGTTAGCCAAGCGCGTAAAAAAGGCGCGTATTTTAAGAGATATTCGACTCGGTGTCATCAAGGTGAACCAAGTTCGCTGTAATTATATCAAAACATCTGTATCTGCTGGTTTCCAGATATGGATGGGAAGGGAGCCAACTCGGGTAAATCGAGCGAAGCAGAAAGTGTTTCGTATAGCTTTTTGGCGAGTTGAGGGGCCTCTGCGTTGTCCGGTGTGTGGATCATTAAATAGGGTTGGCGCCCCTCTTCTATCCAAGCCGGAATTTTGCTAAGCCAAGGTTTGAAAAAAGTTAAGTTCTCAGCCATCTCTGGGTGGCCGATGAATCGAATCATTGGGTGCTGAGCGGTTGCAATGGCGTGGACCGGTACTTTAGGCTTTTTCTGATGCGCATCGATAACGGCCTCGCTATCTGGCGGGGCGGAGAATACAGGGCGACTGTCCATTACGATACGGTCAATACCAGCCTCCATTAACTCATGGTTTAAGCGGCGCTCCGCTTCGCCTTTAGAGAAAAAGGCCATATTGCGCACTTCCACCCCCAACGGAAAGTCACGAGGAAACAGCCGACAGAATTGAAACAGACGATCCAAATGTTCTTCGCCAAAAGCAGCGGGTAGTTGAATTGTCCATTGACCAACTCTTGAATGCAGCGGTTCCATCACTCTTAGGAAGCTATTGAGTTCAGCGGTGCTATTTGCCAACAAATGCTGGTGGGTGATGACTTTTGGCAGCTTAAACGTAAAGCGAAACTCGTCGTGAGTGGCATCTTTCCAATTTGATACGGTAGCCGCACTGGGAGTGGCATAAAAAGTGGTGTTGCCTTCTACGGTATGAAACACCTCAGCATAACGTGCCAGTCGCTCATTGTTTTGAGTACCTGAACCGTAGAAACTTTTTTGCCACTGGTTGTGTGACCACATAGTGAGACCGAGTAAAAGTGGTGGCTGTGTCATATTCAGTTCTCTGGTTGAAAAATGAGGTGAATTCACCCTTTATTCTACCTAGCATCCCAAGATTAGTTGAGGTTATAATCAGCGCCAAATTTTACGCTAACGGTGCATTTTGCACATTTCTTGTGCTAAATAACTTTAGTTGGCAGTAAATCACTACAAAATGTACGTTGAATAGTCGATTTTAAGTAACTTTCAGCGTATAAATGGATCTTTGGTTCGTTCGAAAGATGATACTCCGGACGACATGGAATTAACAACATAAGAGATACTGGGAATTTATTATGCGTACCCATTACTGTGGTCACCTGAACAAGTCCCTTGCAGGACAAACTGTAGAACTTTGCGGCTGGGTTAACCGTCGTCGTGATTTAGGCGGTCTTATTTTTATCGATATGCGAGATCGCGAAGGTGTCGTTCAGGTAGTAGTGGATCCGGATATGGCGGATGCTTACGAAGTGGCTAACCAACTTCGCAATGAGTTTTGCATCAAGCTAACGGGTGAAGTACGTGCGCGTCCAGACAGCCAAGTGAACAAAGATATGGCAACGGGTGACGTTGAAATCTTGCGAAAGGCCTAGAGATCATAAACCGCAGTGATGTTCTTCCACTTGATTTCAATCAGAACAACAGTGAAGAGCAGCGCCTTAAGTACCGTTACCTAGATCTTCGTCGCCCAGAAATGAGCGACCGTATCAAACTGCGCGCGAAAGCGTCTAGTTTTGTTCGTCGTTTCTTAGATGATAACGGTTTCCTAGATATCGAAACGCCAGTACTGACCAAAGCGACACCAGAAGGTGCACGTGACTACCTTGTACCAAGCCGTGTTCACAAAGGTAGCTTCTATGCGCTTCCTCAATCTCCGCAGTTGTTTAAACAGCTGCTAATGATGTCTGGATTTGATCGTTATTACCAAATCGTTAAATGTTTCCGCGATGAAGATTTGCGTGCTGATCGTCAGCCAGAATTTACTCAGATCGATATCGAAACGTCATTTATGACCGCTGATGAAGTTCGCGCAACGACAGAGAAAATGGTTCGCGATATGTGGCAAGAGCTGCTAGATGTCGACTTAGGTGAGTTCCCAGTGATGCCTTTTGCTGAAGCGATTCGTCGTTTTGGTAGTGACAAGCCAGATCTGCGTAACCCACTTGAGTTAGTTGACGTTGCCGACCTAGTGAAAGACGTAGAGTTTAAAGTATTCTCTGGCCCTGCAAATGACGAAAAAGGTCGTGTAGCCGTGATCCGTGTACCGGGCGGTGCTTCTTTGACTCGTAAGCAGATTGATGGTTATGCCGAGTTCGTGGGCATCTACGGCGCTAAAGGTCTTGCATGGATGAAAGTTAACGATCGCGCAGCGGGCGTTGAAGGTGTGCAATCTCCAGTGGCTAAGTTCCTAAACGAAGACGTGATCAACGGTATTTTAGAACGTACAGAAGCTGAATCTGGCGATATCATTCTTTTCGGTGCAGACAAAGCAAACGTTGTTGCAGAAGCACTTGGAGCGCTGCGTCTTAAACTGGGTAAAGACCTAGAGCTAACGAATGAGTCTGCTTGGGCTCCGCTATGGGTTGTCGACTTCCCAATGTTTGAAGAAGACGACGAAGGCAACCTACACGCGATGCATCACCCGTTCACATCTCCTCTAGGCGTATCTCCAGAAGAGTTAAAAGCGAACCCTGCAGCCGCAAACTCAAATGCTTATGATATGGTTCTTAACGGCTACGAAGTGGGTGGCGGTTCTGTACGTATTCACGATGCAGAGATGCAATCAGTAGTGTTTGATATCTTGGGCATCGAAGCAGAAGAGCAGCAGCTTAAGTTTGGGTTCCTACTGGATGCTCTAAAATACGGTACTCCACCACACGCTGGTTTGGCATTTGGTCTAGATCGTCTAGTGATGTTGCTATGTGGTACAGAAAATATCCGTGATGTGATTGCCTTCCCTAAAACAACGGCGGCATCATGTCTACTGACTGACGCACCTAGCCTTGCAAATCCAGCAGCGCTAGAAGAGCTGGCTATCGCGGTTCAAAAAGCGGAAGAGAAAGCAGAATAAGCGTATTCGCAAAAGCAAAAACCGCTGTTGTGATACAGCGGTTTTTTATGTCGGTAATCTTTTCAATGTGACCTTGGCTCAGAGGGTAATCTCTTTCCATTCTCCCAAGCCGAGTGAACCCAACTCTATTTCTCCCATCGAAGCGCGAATCAAACGCAAAGTAGGAAATCCGATATTGGCAGTCATACGCCTAACTTGACGGTTGCGGCCTTCAGTAATGGTGATGGAAAGCCAAGTCGTTGGTATGTTGGCTCGAAAGCGAACAGGGGGCTCTCGTTCCCAAACGTCTGGTTGTTCAATAATGGTGACGATAGCCGGACGAGTCATGCCATCTTTTAATTCCACGCCTTTTCGCAGTTTATCCAGATCAGCATCAGTAGGCGCACCATCGACTTGTACCCAATAGGTTTTTGGCGCTTTTGATTCAGGTTGAGTGAGTTTAGCTTGCAAAATTCCATCGTTAGTTAGTACGAGTAACCCTTCGCTATCTCTGTCTAATCGACCTGCCGCATAGACATCTTTGATGGGAATATAGTCAGCAAGGGTCTTTCGACCATCGCCATCAGTAAATTGGCTTAAAGTGTCGTAAGGTTTGTTAAAAATGATCACTTTTCGGTTTTCAGGTGTGACCTTAGGGCGTTTATCCGCCGCTGAAGCCCTTTTTTTCTTAGCTTTATATTTATTATTTTGCTGTTTTAAACCCGATGAGCGCTGGGGTGATCGAAAACCTTTTGGTTTTTGGCGAGAGCCAGAAGACATGTTAACTACCTTGCAAAAATGTAAACGAAGTGTAGGTTAAAGTTTTATGGGGCACGATTCTGAGCTATTATGTGCGCGCCCAAATTAAGGAAAAACGAAACCAATGATAGACTATTATCGCTGTTTTGTTTAATTATATGCTCCAGTAATCTCATGAGGAGACTACTGGCGATTAGATCTCATGGACAACCAGAAAGATAAATATCGACTGGGTTTAAACAAAAGAGACAGACAAGCGCAAACAAGTATTGAGGGGATGAAACATCAACTTGTGAGCGGAACATCACACATCACCTGTTCCAAGGGTGATGTAAGAACAATAGGGAAATTTCATGCCTACAGAAAAACCTACAATTATCTATACCATCACTGATGAAGCACCAGCATTAGCAACTTATTCACTACTGCCGATCATTCAGTCTTTTTCAGCTTCATCTGGTATTGCCGTTGATACTCGTGACATCTCCCTTGCTGGACGAATCATTGCTAACTTTCCAGAGCATTTAAAAGAAGATCAACGCATTGGCGACGCGCTAGCAGAGCTAGGCGAACTGGCGAAAACGCCAGAAGCGAACATTATCAAACTACCTAATATTTCAGCTTCTATTCCTCAGCTTCAAGCTGCAATTAAAGAGCTACAAGCGAAAGGCTACGACCTTCCTGACTATCCAGAAGAAGCGAGTACCTACGAAGAAGAAGCAATCAAAGCGACTTACGATAAGATCAAAGGCAGTGCGGTTAACCCAGTACTGCGCGAAGGTAACTCAGACCGCCGTGCGCCTTTGTCAGTGAAGAACTACGCCAAGAAAAATCCACACTCAATGGGTGCTTGGGCAAAAGATTCTAAGTCACACGTTTCAAGCATGAGCGGCGGTGATTTCTTCGGTAGTGAAAAATCGACTACCGTAGAAGCGGCAACAGAGGTCAAGATTGAGTTTGTAGGTGCGGACGGTGCGAGCAAAGAGCTTAAAGCGCCATTTGCTATCCAAGCGAAAGAAGTGATCGATTGCTCGGTAATGAATAAGAATGCGTTGGTTAAGTTTTTCGAAGAGCAAATCGAAGACGCGAAAGCGCAAGACGTTCTACTGTCGCTGCATATGAAAGCGACAATGATGAAAGTGTCCGACCCAATCATCTTTGGTCATGCCGTTAAAGTTTACTACAAAGAAGTCTTCGACAAATACGGTGACGTATTTGACAAGCTAGGTGTTGACGTTAACAACGGTATTGGTGACGTTTACGCTAAGATTCAAGCCTTGCCAGCTGCTCAGAAAGAAGAGATTGAAGCAGCGCTGCAAGCGGTATACGAGACTCAACCACCACTGGCTATGGTTGATTCAGATCGCGGTATTACTAACCTCCACGTTCCTAGTGACATCATTGTTGATGCCTCTATGCCAGCGATGCTACGTGCTTCTGGCCAAATGTGGGGTCCAGATGGCAAGCAGAAAGATACTAAAGCGATGATCCCTGATCGCAGCTACGCGGGTATTTATCAAGCGGTTATCGATTTCTGTAAAGAGAACGGTGCGTTCGACCCAACAACTATGGGTAGCGTGCCAAATGTGGGCCTTATGGCACAAAAAGCGGAAGAGTACGGTTCACACGATAAAACCTTTACTCTAGACGCCGCTGGTAGCGTTCGCGTTGTTGATGCATCTGGTGCGGTTCTTTTAGAACAGCAAGTCGAAGCGGGCGATATCTTCCGCATGTGTCAGGTTAAAGATGAGCGATCCAAGATTGGGTTAAGCTTGCCGTTACTCGCGCTCGCGCGACGGGTGTTCCAGCGGTGTTCTGGCTGGATGAGAACCGTGCTCACGATGCAGAGCTGATCAAAAAAGTAAATGCATACTTACCGAATCACGATACAGCTGGTCTAGAAATCAAGATCCTAGCACCACTTGATGCGTGTAAGTTCTCTCTAGTTCGCATCAAAGACGGTCTAGACACCATCTCTGTTACGGGTAACGTGTTGCGCGATTATCTGACTGACTTGTTCCCGATCTTAGAGCTGGGTACGTCTGCGAAAATGCTTTCAATCGTTCCATTGATGAACGGTGGTGGCTTATTTGAAACAGGCGCTGGTGGTTCTGCACCTAAGCACGTTCAGCAGGTAGAGAAAGAAAACCACTTGCGTTGGGATTCATTAGGTGAGTTCCTAGCGTTAGCGGCCTCTCTAGAGCATTTGAGCACGGTAACAGGTAATGCCAAAGCTCAAGTTCTGGCTGATGCATTAGACAAAGCGACGGGCAAGTTCCTAGACAACAACAAATCGCCTTCGCGCAAAGTAGGTGAGCTGGACAACCGTGGTAGTCACTACTTCCTAGCGACGTACTGGGCAGAAGCACTTGCAGCACAAACCGCGGATGCAGATTTAGCCGCTGAGTTTGCACCAATTGCTAAAGCTTTGTCTGAAAACGAAGATAAGATTGTTGGTGAGTTAAACGGTGCTCAAGGTATTGCTGGTGAACTCGGTGGTTACTACGCTCCTGAGTTTGATAAAGCTTCTCCATTGATGCGCCCAAGTGCAACACTGAACAGCATTATTAACGCTTAATAGTACCTAAGCTAAAAGAAAACCGCCAAGAGGCGGGTTTTTTAATTCTTGTTATCGGCTGCGGTTATTTTACCGCTTGAGCTTCAATTGGTACGACAGTACTAGCGTGGTAGCCTTTAGGTCCTTCTTCAACTTCAAACGAAACTTGTTGTCCCGCTTTTAAAGTTCGATAGCCGTCCATTTTTATTGTTGAATAGTGAGCGAAAACGTCACCATCTTCTCCTTCTGGACAAATGAAACCAAATCCTTTGGCATTATTGAACCATTTTACTGTACCTGTAGCCATGCTATACATCCCTCATGCATTTTGTTACTGATGTTGTTAGTCCGCACTAAGCCTTTGTGCTGTTACGAAAGTGAATATCAATCCAGCCATAGCCAAATTTTTAGTCACTATTTGACCAATGTAGTCAATGATTGAGTACAGTCAATAGAAAAAACACAATATAGTCTACATATTTGCAAACAAATCACTTTTGAGATTTACAAATTTGTAACTTGCAGCCGTGATGTGATCTGAACACTTATTCAGCGGCCTAATTTTTTTTGGTGTCTTTTTAATCAATTAGATACCTAGATTTACATCAATAGCATTCTTTTATTTGCAGCGATACAATTGGTGGATTAGTCTCTAAGTAAGGGCGCAAATTTGTCCGTGATGTTTTTTTGTTCTTACTGGAGTTAAATCGAACATTTCGTAGCCACGAAGTGATAAAATTAAACTGTATTACAGCTAATATCGATGAAACATGAGTAAGCATTTTGAATGGGTAACTCCAGACTCAGATCTACTGGAGCGAGAAAAGACCAAAGTACAGCCTCCATCTTTGTATAACGTCATACTCAACAATGACGATTACACGCCGATGGACTTTGTCATCGAAATCCTAGAAAAGTTTTTTTCGATGGATATTGATCAGGCTACACAGGTGATGCTCAAGGTGCATTATGAAGGAAAGGCAATTTGTGGCACGTTTACTGCAGAGGTAGCAGAGACCAAAGTCGCACAGGTCACAATGCATTCAAAGGAAAATGAGCACCCTTTGCTTTGTACGATGGAACAAGCCTAATTCGGGCTTGGCCGAGCAACCACGTTGTTCCTTAAGGAGGTACTTATGCTGAATAAAGAACTAGAGTCGAGTCTTAATGGTGCTTTTGCACGTGCTCGAGATAAAAGGCACGAGTTTATGACGGTCGAACACCTCCTGCTAGCATTGCTTGAAAACGATGCAGCAAGGGAAGCTCTACTGGCGTGCCAAGCTGATATTGATTCGCTTCGCAATGAGCTTGATATCTTTATCGACCAAACTACACCTCTGATCCCAGAGAACGATGAAACCCGAGAAACACAGCCAACACTGAGCTTTCAACGCGTACTTCAACGCGCTGTCTTTCATGTCCAGTCGTCGGGACGCAGTGAAGTAACAGGGGCGAATGTACTTGTCGCTATCTTTAGTGAACAAGAGTCCCACGCGGCGTATTTACTTAAGAAAAACGATATTAGTCGCCTTGATATCGTCAATTTTATATCGCATGGAATCACCAAAGCATCGAGTGCAAGTGACGATTCTTCGTCATCTGACTCATTTGGAACTGAATCTTCAGACGAAAGTGGCTCTGAAGAACGTTTAGAGAGCTTTGCAACTAACCTTAATCAGCTTGCCAGACAGGGACAAATTGACCCGTTAATCGGTCGAGACAAAGAGCTAGAACGCACGATTCAGGTATTGTGTCGCCGTCGCAAAAACAACCCGCTGTTAGTCGGCGAAGCAGGCGTGGGTAAAACCGCAATTGCAGAAGGTTTAGCGTGGCGAATTGTTGAAGAGCAAGTGCCTGAAATTATTGCAAATAGTGTCATCTATTCTCTGGATATTGGTTCGCTGCTTGCGGGCACTAAATACCGCGGTGATTTCGAAAAACGCTTTAAAGCTATTTTAAAACAGTTAGAACGCGAAGAAGATGCGATTCTCTTCATTGATGAGATCCACACCATTATTGGTGCGGGCGCAGCTTCTGGTGGTCAGGTAGACGCCGCCAACCTTATCAAACCTTTGCTGAGCAGTGGTAAGCTGCGCTGTATTGGTTCGACAACTTATCAGGAATACAGCAATATTTTTGAAAAAGAGCGCGCCCTGTCTCGCCGATTCCAGAAAATTGATGTGGTTGAACCATCGCTAGACGATACGACTAAGATCCTGATGGGCCTTAAGCCAAGTACGAAGCGCACCACGAAGTTCGCTATACCAACAAAGCCCTTCGCGCTGCGGTTGAGCTATCAGCAAAATATATCAACGAGCGTCATTTGCCGGATAAGGCTATCGACGTTATTGATGAAGCGGGTGCTCGACACCGCCTAGCCCCAGCTAGCCGTCGTAAGAAAACCGTTGGGGTAGGCGACATTGAAGCAATGGTTGCTAAAATGGCGCGTATTCCTGAAAAATCTGTCTCTTCATCTGACAAAGAAATTTTGCAAAATCTCGATGAGAAGATGAAGTTGCTAGTGTTTGGACAAGACCCCGCTATCGACGTACTGAGCGAAGCGATTAAGCTATCACGCGCTGGTTTGGGTGCAGACAATAAGCCGGTTGGGTCGTTCCTGTTTGCTGGCCCTACAGGGGTAGGTAAAACAGAAGTGACCGTACAGCTTTCTAAGCTGATGGGCATTGAGCTGTTGCGTTTTGATATGTCTGAATACGGTGAGCGCCATTCGGTGAGCCGTCTGATTGGTGCTCCTCCTGGGTATGTGGGCTATGATCAAGGCGGTCTGTTGACTGATGCGGTTATCAAACATCCTCATGCAGTAGTATTACTTGATGAGATTGAAAAAGCGCACCCAGATATCTTTAACCTGTTACTGCAAGTTATGGATAACGGTACGCTAACGGATAACAACGGTCGCAAAGCGGATTTCAGAAACGTCATTCTTGTCATGACTACCAACGCTGGTGTACAGGAAACGCAGAAACAGTCTATTGGTCTGATTCAGCAGGATCACGCGCCAGATGCGATGGCTGAAATTAAGAAAGTCTTTACTCCTGAGTTCAGAAACCGTCTGGATAACATCATTTGGTTCAATAGCTTAGATGAGCATGTTATCCATCAGGTCGTAGACAAGTTTATCGTAGAGCTTCAAGCTCAGCTCGATGCTCGTGGAGTGTCTCTAGAAGTCTCTGACGATGCTCGCCACTGGTTAGCACTCAGAGGTTACGATAAATCCATGGGAGCTCGTCCAATGGGTCGTGTTATTCAAGACAAACTTAAGAAGCCGCTGGCAAACGAACTCTTGTTTGGCATCTTAGTCAACGGGGGTACGGTGAAAGTCGACCTCGGAGAAGATGAGCTGAAATTTACCTATTTAGGTGAAGAAGAAACGGCCGTTCACTAGTCCTTTAATCTACGAAAAAGTCAGGCAATAAAGCCTGACTTTTTTTATGGAATTTCAGCAATAAAGCGTTTTCAATATGCGACTGGTTTATTATTGCGTTGCAAGTTGCAAATATTTCTCGCGAATTTGTCCATAAGCCTGCTGCACTTCGCTAGGAATATCCTGTGAGATTTGAAATCCTTTTTGTGCGTAATCTTCGATTCTTTCAAAATCGGCGACTAGCGCTAAGATGACATTATCCAGATCCTGTTCTTCATTGGTGTATTCAAATATTGGCGTTTGCTGGGAAGTCACTTGTATCTCTTCGTAGTGATCTGGCCATTGCTTTTTAAATGTGGCGTAGGCTCTTCTTTCCATAAATGGTTTTTGGACGACGAGATAGCTTGAAAATTGAAGGCCTTTTTCTCGAATTAGTTTGGCGCTAAACAGAACATTCTCACCGCTATTAGTTGATTCAACCTCAAGTAAAATATCCTTGGCCGGAACACCACAATCGCGCGCAATGGTTGCGAAGGTTTCCGCTTCGGTTTTTTCAAATAGCGAATCAGTAAAGCGGCCACTTTTTCCAGAGAAGAGGATCTTTTTACCATAACCTTGTAAATAAAGTTTTGCGGCGTGCTCTGCTACCCGAGTGTCATTACTGCAAAACACCAAGATACAGTCAGCAGGTTTTACCTTGTGCCCCATTTGCATATAGTTCCACAAAGTTTCAATTTGACGAAATAGATGATGACTCATAGTGACCTCATAACGCGTCTAACACGTGGTTGAAGTGAAAGCGATAGCCAAGGGAGACCAGTTTCTCGGCGCTGATGTGTTTGTCGGGTTGATCGACGATGTTGGGAAGTTGACCATCGATGGAAGCGCGCTCTAGTGCGGTTTGATAGAACTCTGCTTTTGATGTGGTGTTCGGTGTGGTGGCATTGACAATATGGTTTTCACTGTGCAAAGCCATAAAACTTACCGCACCAACGGCGTCAAGACGGTGAATCATGTTAGCTGGGGCACTGCTACTGACTTGCTTCATGTGGGTAACAAATCGAGCTGGATTGCGCTCAGTATCAAACAGACCGCTACAACGGACAATGGCATAGCCTAATTGACTATCGATAACATACTGCTCCGCCTTTAACATTGCTTTTCCATTGTCGGAGAACTGTTTCTGTTGCTGGCTTAAAAGCAGTGTTGCTCTTGATTCAGTCATCGTCTCAGCCAAATTAGGATAGACGGTGGTAGAGCTGACCATAACCACACGTTTCACGCCTGCTTTTTTAGCTTGCTCGCACAAGTATTTCCAATGACTTGGATAGGCTTCGCCCCCCATTTTTCTAAAACCGGGGGGAAAGCAGCCGATTAGGATCTCGCAATTTTGGCTTGTTAAGGTTTGGCTAAGGGCGTCACTCTTGTCGTTGAGATCGCAAATAAAGCCATTAACACTGGAAGAGCTGACCTCTTTTGCTCCAACATCAGAGGTGCGGCTTGCATACACCTTATGGCCAAGGGAGGATAGGTAATCCGCCAAGGGCTTCCCCAGCCAACCAGCTCCAATAATCGTAATTACTTTCATCACACTCCCTCGCTTACTTATATTTTTCTTTAATGCAGATATCGATAAAGACTAACACTCAAGCATGACAAACGCATGTAAAAGTGTTGTTTAATAAGGATGTAGGGTGGAGTGAATCAAGGAAGGAATAGCCTGTAAACAAGCGGCATAGGTGCCGCTTGGCGGTTACAGAAAAGCCTGACTAGAATGAAAACCTTCGGTTAGTTTTCGAATTGAGAATGATTAGTGGAATCCAGCTAGACGACTACTCAGTACTCGCAAAACTCGTTCCGCGTGTTCTGCGACCTCAATGCCTTCATCGGTTAAATAGCCTCCATCGGGGAGCGTGCAAAGTCCTTTGTTGTATAGACGCTCAGCCGCTTCGCGCACGGCTTCGCTGGCATCTTTGTGGACTTTAATACCCGTCGCGGCACTGCTTAGGTCAAACTGAAGAAGTAGGTTGAGTTCTTCGATATGATCGGCGGAAAATTTCATAAAGTATCCTTTTTGCTGTTCTTCATTAAAGCTACTGCGGTTAACGAGGCATTGCAATCTCCATATTCAATTAGTGGTCTTGGAGCACAAAACTAAATTACGCAAAGAATTTACATATGAGTGTAAGTTTATATTGGTTTTATTTATATAGCCTGATTTTGGTAAATATTGATTCGTGTTTGCAACTAACTAGATGAAATATTTAGATTAGATAGAGGGTCTTTTTTGAGCATTTTTAATTTAATGCCAGCAAAATGTCGAAGAATGCACTTTTTAAACTGTCAAGAAATGTACGTTGGTTTGATATGCAACCATTAAACCGAGTTTTCCATAACTTAACTTGTGTTGATTGAGGTGGCTTATATGACGCTGATTGGCCTTGCTTAAATCACTCAGCCCCAAAGTTGCCCAAATTTTTGGTAACCGAGTGATTTTGGTGCAGACCAATCGATTTAGCAGACCAGAATATCAGTCCAGTGAGAATCGCATAGGATCGAGATTTCCGGTGTCGAGCTTTCAACAAGTGTGGTCTGGTTGTTTGATTTTTCAACCAGTTCAGTTGGAGAATCGATCAGCCAATTCTTTGGATTGAACTCAGTGTCATTGTGGTGTGGTTGTGTGGCTATAATGCTATCCATTGCGTTATTCCTCTATCCCTAGTTTTGAGTTTCCTGACACGCTGAGATTAGGACTCTACTATGAACACAAAATGACAGATGGATTAACTTATTGTCATGTCGGTAAATGGTTATCCACAGAAATTGTGGATAACCTATCCAATGATACCAGGGTCTGTGAGTATGTAGTGACTAAATTTAGTGCGCTTGTGTCTAAACCCAACT
>NZ_LJJE01000071.1 GCF_001854765.1 Vibrio sonorensis
TCGATAGCGAAGGCAATATTAGCCTGACGCCAGCGGGTGTGGATGCGTTTACCAATGATTATGAAACGCTGGGTAATAATCACACCATTACAGTTGTTGCTTCCGATGGAGTAAACGACACCGAAATCACGGTGACGTTGAACGAGGAAGACGTCAACGAACCTCCGGTCTTTGATCCACCGGAAGAAGGCGATGAGTACGTCTTTAATTACTTGGAAAACTCGGCAGATGGCGATGTTATCGGCCAAGTCACCGCCAGTGACCCTGAAGGGGGAGAAATTACCTATAGCATCAGTTATGGCGACGACGATCCGCTAGATAGCCTGTTTGACATCGATAGCGAAGGCAATATTAGCCTGACGCCAGCGGGTGTGGATGCCTTTACTAATAATTATGAGTTGTTAGGAAATAGTCATGTGATTACTGTTGTGGCATCGGATGGGGTGAATGAGACTGAGATTTCGGTCACTCTGAACGAGCAGGATGTGAATGAGGCGCCAGTAGCGGAAGATTTTGATGTGGATGCTGGTGACGCAGTCATTGTACCCATAGTATTCGATTCCGATGTTGCAGAACTTGACCATATTTCCGATGAAGACGATGACTTTGCCGGAACACAAGTCAACGTCATGATTACTTCGCTTCCTGAGTATGGCACCTTGCTCTACACCGACGAAGATGGCGTGACCAGAGAAATCACTGAAGATGACCTCTATACCATAGGAGACCCTGTAGACGATGTAAGTAAGATTTTTAATCCCAATAACATTGTTTATGTTCCTGGAGAAGGTGACCCGTTTGAAATGGGTTGGTCCGGTGACTCGGATGACATCGTACTGGAAGACGGCTTCTTTAACTGGGGTGATTATGTTTCAGATACCGAAAGGGTGTTTACGTTAGATAACGGTAATACCATAGGAATTAGCATTACCGATAATAACGATAAACCGTTGATGCAGTACACAAATGGTCAACCCCATATTGGCTATGGTATAGGCGATATTGACGGTAGCGGTATGAATAAAGAAGAGACGTTGAAAATTAACCTCATTAACAATCCTCTTACTATTGTTACCTTAGGTTTGGATGGTATGGGTGGGTCATTCGTTAGTACTGGTAATATATATGTTGAGGTTACCTATCATCTTGCCGATGGTACAACTCATGTTGAGCAATATCGCAAAGATGAGGGTGATACGGGCAATCAGCAAATACTATATGAATTTACTTATTCATCGCCGGATAACCCAATTGTTGGGATCGACCTATCTTCAAATGGTGGTAACTGGGAGTTAAGGTACTTGCAAGGCAATGAGGATATTACAGATGATGTCACCTTTGACTATGTTGCCGTTGATAGTGGCGGCCTAACAAGCGAAGAAGCGACTGTCACTATTGACGTTGATGAATCGCCGGAATATGCGGTTCAGACAGCGGCGGATGGAGATGCTCTAGAAGGTCAATTGGGTAATGACCTTATGGTAGGAGATGATAACGACAACGTATTTGTGTGGTTGGACAGCAACTTAGATACAGGTACTGATGTGGTTATGGACTTTGCAGAGGGTGATTTGATCGACGTTCGAGACGTTCTCGCGGATGATGACGATGTTGATGTCGCAGATCTAGACGCCATTGTCGATGCGGCTGTTGTCGATGGCGATGTAGTGCTAACAGTGGAAGGCAGCGACGCGGATCAAACCATAGTGATAGAGAACGGTGCCGAAACGCTTAGTGAATTTATAGCACCGGATAACAGTATTGATGAACTAGCACTTTACGCACAAATCCTCAAAACGGACGCAGCGTAAGCCTTGCGATATTTTGCCGGCCTAAGGGCCGGCTTTTTTTCTTGTTAGGGTAATCATTAAATTACATTTTTAGGTATAAAAAGTATTGCCTGACAAATACGTTTTGTGATAATTTCGCGCGCAATCTCGGAGAGTGCTAAAAAGAAGGCCACTGGGGGATACGCGTTACTCATATTCCGGCTGAGTATAGGTAACGTAGGGTAGGTATCGATGAGTCCTTTCATCGATAGACGGGATACTAGTGTTGCGCTGCAGCATATGAATGGGAAACCCAACATTGAACTCATTTAATAAACACACACTAATCAGCTTCATTCTTCCAAAATGCCCTGTTTTACAAAACAGCAGCATTACTGAACCTTGAAACTAAGCTATCGCTAATACCATCCATATGGATGGCGACTCCCTGTGCTTGTTATTGGTAAAAGCGCAGTTGAAGTCCGTTGAATTCGTGTATTGAAAAGCAGTACACGTGAATGTTGCTATTTCAAGGGAAATTACAGTATGAGCGCCGCCTTTGAAGTCGATACTAATGCTATCGCGAATCCATTTTCAGTTCAGGTTCCAGTGGTTGAAGGAACTTACGATCTCACGCCAGATCAAATGCTGTTAGATCAAGAACAACACGAATCCGATGTCCGTTCTTATCCGCGCCGTTTGCCGATTGCGATCAAGCAGGCATATGGTGCTTTGGTAGAAGATACCCGAGGACAATTGTTCCTCGACTGCCTTGCTGGTGCAGGTACGCTGGCTCTGGGTTATAACCATCCAGAAATTAATCAGGCGCTAAAAGAGCAGCTTGATTCTGGGCTACCGTATCAAACTCTAGACATTACGACTCAAGCTAAAGACAAATTTATCAAACAGGTCAAAGCTTTTCTTCCAGAGTCATTTGCGAAAAACTCCGTTATTCAATTTTGCGGCCCATCTGGCGCCGACGCAGTTGAAGCCGCGATTAAACTTGCTAAACAAACCACTGGCCGAAACACCATGTTTGCGTTTCGCGGTGCCTACCACGGCATGACAAATGGAACCATGGGCATGATGGGCAACTTAGGTACTAAAGCGCGTAGAACGGGTTTAATGTCCGACGTACACTTTATGCCTTTCCCTTATAACCTTCGTTGTCCGTTTGGTCTCGGTGGTGACGAAGGAGCAAAAGCCAGCATCCGCTATATTGAACGTTTACTGAACGACGATGAGGCGGGAATTATGAAGCCAGCAGCAATGATCGTTGAACCAGTACAAGGTGAGGGCGGGGTTGTTCCTGCTCCTGCGTTCTGGCTGCGAGAGCTTCGCCGTCTATGTGATGAACACGGTATCCTACTCATTTTTGATGAAATTCAATGTGGCGTAGGCAAAACCGGTTACCACTTTGCCTACGAAGAGTCGGGTATCAATCCAGATATTCTATGTTTGTCTAAAGCGATTGGTGGTGGCATGCCAATGTCCCTACTGGTATTTGATAAGTCGAACGACACGTGGCAAGCAGGTGAACACACCGGAACATTCCGAGGAAATCAACTGGCGATGGTGTCAGGAGCCAAAGCGCTAGAAATTATTGAACGCGATAACCTCGTGGAACATGCCAACATTGCTGGTCAGTACTTGAGGCTAGGCCTAGAAGCGATTCAAAAACGCGTAAACTGCGTCGCTGAAGTTCGTGGTAAGGGACTTATGTTAGGCGTGGAAATCAAAAAGCCAGGCACTGAACTAAACAAGTTCGGCGAGCCTATGCCTGATGGACAACTCACTCTAGCGATTCAACGTGCTGCTCTTGAGCGCGGATTGATGGTTGAAAAAGGCGGGAGAGATGGCTCAGTAATACGTTTCCTTCCGCCATTAATTATCTCGTTTGAGCAAATCGATTTTGCTCTGCGCGTGATCGAAGAAGCAATGCTTGCTGCAGGTGCAGAACAGATTGAGGTAACTGGTGCAAACGAAGAGTGGCGAAAGCACTTTATTCACACCGGTGAGATGGGTAGCAAAGAGTTTGCCTCGATAATGAATCACACAACAGCAGCCCTAAAAAGTGTGTTTGAAGGTGTAGAACGCCCGTATTCTGGTCTAGAACCTAAACAGCTTGAAACTTTGATTAACGACGTCGACCTCGATGGGAAAAACGCAGCACTAAAAACTGTGATCGACGATACGGCTGAGTTGGTAGCAAAAAATGCTATCTTTACTCAGCACCCAGATTGTATTGCTCACTTGCATACCCCACCACTGATGCCAGCCGTGGCTGCTGAGGGGATCATTGCTGCACTCAATCAGTCAATGGACTCTTGGGATCAAGCGTCTTCAGCGACCTATGTGGAACAAAAGGTTGTGGACTGGCTCTGTGGTAAGTACCAACTCGGTGAATCTGCTGATGGCATTTTCACTAGTGGTGGTACTCAAAGCAATCAAATGGGCTTAATGCTAGCGCGCGATTGGATTGCAGATAAACTCAGTCAGCATTCTATTCAAAAAATGGGTTTGCCAGACTACGCTGACAAACTGCGCATAGTTTGCTCTAGCAAGTCTCACTTTACGGTTCAAAAATCAGCATCTTGGATGGGATTAGGCGAGAAAGCGGTATTAACCGTTGAAGCCAATACGGACGGCACTATGAAAGTGGAGTCGTTGCAACAGGTTATCCAACAAGCGAAATCACAAGGCTTAATTCCATTTGCCATCGTGGGAACCGCGGGCACAACAGACCACGGAGCGATTGACAATCTCGATGTGATTGCCGATATCGCGGCACAACACGAAATGTGGATGCACGTCGATGGCGCATATGGTGGCGCACTTGTTCTTAGCAGCCATAATCATCGTTTAAAAGGCATAGAGCGCGCCGACTCAGTAAGCGTCGATTTCCATAAGATGTTCTATCAAACTATCAGTTGTGGTGCTTTGCTTCTCAAAGAAAAACAAAGGTTTGGCTTCTTGCTACACCATGCCGATTACTTAAATCGCGAGCACGATGAACTGCCAAACTTGGTCGATAAGTCTATAGCGACAACGAAGCGATTTGATGCACTTAAAGTTTTTATGACGATGCAGAGCGTTGGCCCACAAGCTTTAGGTCAAATGTATGATCACCTTATTGAGCAAACCCAAGCCGTCGCTCAAATGGTCGATGGACATAGCGGTTTTGAGTTGTTAGCTCAGCCTTGTCTATCTACCGTACTTTTCCGCGCGGTGGATGCAAAAGTGTCGAACGTAGATGAACTCAACAAGCGAGTGCGCATCGAAGCTTTGACCCGCGGAGTAGCGGTACTTGGTGAAACCGTTGTCGATGGAAATACGGCGCTTAAATTTACAATTTTGAATCCTTGTCTGACCCTCTCAGACTTTGAAACATTGCTCTCTAACATTAACAAGCTAGCTGCTGAGCTGGCGAAATAAAGGTAACGGAAAACTATGGCAATTTTACAGATTGGTGCTGGCGGTGTTGGTTGGGTTGTTGCCCATAAAGCTGCTCAAAACAACGACGTATTAGGTGATATTACACTGGCGTCTCGTACGATTTCCAAATGTGAAAAAATCATTGAGTCTATTAAAGGAAAAAATAACCTTAAAGACCCGAGCAAAAAGCTAGAAGCTCGTGCAGTAGATGCCGATGACGTAGATGCGTTGGTTGCCTTAATCAAAGAAGTTCAGCCAGATCTAGTGATCAATGCTGGTCCTCCGTGGGTCAATATGACAATTATGGAAGCGTGTTATCAAGCGAAAGTCTCTTACCTAGATACGTCGGTAGCGGTTGATTTATGTTCGGAAGGTCAGCAAGTACCTCAAGCTTATGATTGGCAGTGGGGCTACCGCGAGAAGTTTGAACAGGCGGGAATTACTGGTATTTTGGGGGCAGGTTTTGATCCGGGTGTGGTCAGTGTCTTTGCGGCGTATGCCGTGAAGCATCTATTCGACGAAATCGATACGATAGATGTAATGGATGTTAACGCTGGTGATCATGGTAAAAAGTTTGCAACTAACTTTGACCCAGAGACCAACATGCTAGAAATTCAAGGCGATTCTTTCTATTGGGACTCGGGTGAGTGGAAGCAAGTGCCTTGTCATTCGCGTATGTTCGAGTTTGACTTCCCATTAGTTGGTAAGCACAAAGTCTACTCAATGGCTCACGATGAAGTTCGTTCTCTAAAAGAGTTCATTCCTGCTAAGCGTATCGAATTCTGGATGGGTTTTGGCGACCGTTACCTAAACTACTTTAATTGCATGCGCGATATTGGCTTACTTAGCCCAGACCCGCTGACACTGCACGATGGTACTGTTGTTCAGCCACTTCACGTCCTGAAAGCTATGCTACCAGACCCAACGTCACTGGCTCCGGGATACACGGGTAAAACCTGTATTGGTACTTGGGTTCAGGGTAAAAAGGATGGCAAAGCGCGCAGCGTGTTTATTTACAATAACGCTGACCATGAAGTGGCCTACGAAGATGTTGAGCATCAGGCGATTTCATACACTACAGGTGTTCCTGCTATCACTGCTGCACTTCAGTTCTTCCGTGGTGAGTGGGCAGATAAAGGTGTGTTCAACATGGAACAACTGGATCCAGACCCGTTCCTCAACACCATGCCAGAAATTGGTCTAGATTGGCACGTTCAGGAACTGGAAGTTGGTCAACCAGACATCCAGATCCTTAAGTAGTCAGTGAATATCTAATATAGTTTAGGTGTTATCAATATCGAGCCGACGCGCTACAGCGTCGGCTTTTTTCAATAGACACAAATGTTATGCAAGCAAAAGATTTAAAAACGCCTTACTTTATGATCAACGAAGAGAAGTTGATTGCAAACTTGGAGAAGGCAAAACAGCTGAAAGAAATTTCAGGCGTAAAACTGGTGTTGGCGCTTAAGTGCTTTTCTACGTGGGGTGTATTTGACCTCATCAAGCCTTATCTGGATGGTACGACAAGTAGTGGTCCGTACGAAGTGAAACTAGGCCATGAAACGTTTGGTGGTGAAACCCATGCTTACAGCGTCGGTTACAGTGAAGATGATGTTAAAGAAGTCGCCGATATCTGCGACAAGATGATCTTTAACTCCCAAAGCCAGCTGGCTGCTTATCGCCACCTTGTGGAAGAAAAAGCCTCAATCGGTCTTCGCCTAAATCCCGGAGTAAGTTACGCCGGCCAAGATCTGGCAAACCCAGCGCGACAATATTCTCGTTTGGGAGTGCAATACGATCACATCAAACCAGAAGTGTTTGAATCTCTCGATGGTGTGATGTTCCACATGAACTGTGAGAACAAAGATGTTGATGCGTTTATTCGATTGTTAGAGGCAATTTCGAACCAGTTCGGTGAGTACCTAGACAAACTAGATTGGGTCAGTCTTGGTGGGGGTGTCTTCTTTACTTGGCCCGGATACGACATAGAAAAGTTAGGTGCTGCTTTAAAGGCATTTTCGCAAAAGCACAAAGTACAACTTTATCTCGAACCGGGTGAAGCGATCATTACGAAAACGACAGATTTAGTGGTTACCGTTGTCGATATCGTTGAGAACGAAAAGAAAACGGCGATTGTTGACTCAGCGACAGAAGCTCATAGGTTAGACACGCTAATCTACAATGAGCCAGCTTCCATTGAGCAAGCAAGTGATAGTGGTGAACACGAGTATGTGATTGGTTCATGTTCTTGTCTCGCGGGTGATCAGTTTTGTGTAGCAAACTTTGAACAGCCTTTAAAGATAGGTCAGAGACTCAACATCATGGACAGTGCAGGCTACACCATGGTGAAACTCAATTGGTTCAACGGTCTAAAAATGCCGTCAATCTATTGCCAGCGAGCTACTGGCAATATTGAGCTGTTAAACGAGTTTGCTTATGAAGACTTTAAGCGCTCGCTCTCTCAGTGGTCAGTTAGTTAACAAAAAAGAGCAGCCTTGGCTGCTCTTCTGCTTTTCAGAGAAAGGGATGAGGTTAGCTCTCTACTAGTACGCGCGTATCTTCGCTTAAAGACTCTAATTCTTTTGCGACATCGTCGATTCTCAATTCACCAGGTAATCTGAGGGCCATATTGGCCGTGAACAAACTCGAACTTACTCCTCCGCCACCAGCGACAAACACGCGCTGACAATCCATATCCAGTATGCTTATTCCTTGTCCGTCGAGCACATGAGTGATTTCGTTGACAATACCCGCGCGATCATTGGAGTCTAAGCGCAGTTGATAAACGGCTGATGCGTCTGTGGATTGGATGTCAGAGTCAACAATTTGCACGGTGAGGTCGGGATGAGCGTTAAAAGCGTCTTTTACGGTTTGAGCATGAGACTCGGGGAGTTCGATTTTAATCACAGCAGCGACCTGATTTTCAATAAAGTTAACTTTACTGATTAGCCACTTACCGCCATTTTCATGGGTGACAGCCGCAAGCTGTTTAATCGTGGTGGGTGATGCTTTACCGACAAAGTTGACGATGAATGTGGTGTTCATATCGAGCCTCCTCAGTGGAACTTGTAGTAACCGTCGAAAATGACTTTCTCGGCCTTACACTACGTAGTTGTGCGCTTTTTCAAGCTTATATTTTTAGTGTAGAAGCTGAGGGGACTTAATGTTTGATATGGTTCAATAATTGAGAGTTAGATTGATCTAAGTTGCCGAAAACTATACGTAATGCACAAAAAAAGCGGCAACTGAGTGCCGCTTCGGTTTTTGTTCGTTGGCTTTTTTAAAAACGAACGTTTAACTCCACTGCATAGAAGTGGCTGTCGTAGCTCGCTCCGGCATCTAACGCAAATCGCGCTGCGTCAGCATTGCCAAACCATGGTTGATAGTTAAACTGCATATCTGCGCTTCCACCCCAAGTGTTGGTGACCCAACCGTGAATATGACCCACGGGGTTAAGGAAAAAGAGCGTTACGCCTCCTAACGACTCCGATCCCCAAATTTCGCCACCAGAGCGCACGATATTTTGCTCTGCCTCGAACATCATCTCACCAACCACTGAACCAAAGAATGGGGTGATAAAGAGGTCTTGCCATGAGGGAACTTCCGCAAAAGCTTCAACACCGTATTCCCAGAAGAAGGTCGAGAGTGTTGCTGAGTACAAAAATGATTCAAACTCGTTAAATCCTGCGTGACGTGCAGCGGTATAGTAAACCCCTCCGAAGTAGGGGTGCATGATGTAGTTTAAGAAGTGCTCGTCTCGGTCCCAAACGGGCCCCTCTCTTACATTGTCTCTCCACTTTCTACCAAGCTGACTTAAATCACGGGACTCTTCATCCCATTTGGTAATCGATTCAGGTAACATGGTCATTAAGCCGACTGTGACGACACTTAAACCTAAAACGGTGTATGTCTGCTCTTTAAGATAATCCCAGTCTTTTTGGTCCTGAGCGATCAGATATTTAGGTAGATCCGGTTCTTCAAGTTTTAATTGTGGCTCAGTCAGACCTAAGGCATAACTATTGCTAGGAGTATAATGATATTGGGAACCGTAAAGATCATAGAAGCTCTCGGCGTTAAACGAGTATGAAAGCTCTATGTGTTGATCGCCGAACGACGGAGTTGCTACAGCACTGGTGCAAGCGGAAAAAGATAGAATCCATGCTGCTATGTATTTTTTATACACTTAAAACCCCAAAATCTTATAATTTTGATGATCAGAGTCACAATTATCTAGTAAAGTCAGGTGAATGCAAACGGTTAATGGTCTTAATAAACAAACTTAGTCTTAGAAATCCCAATATACAATGGAATTATGTCACGTGATTCATAAAAGTGTGTGATGATTAAAATTACATCGCCTACAGGAACAAATTATTATGATAAAAATTGCAATGCTAAGTACTGGTGAGGAAGTGCTACACGGCGATATTCTTGATACCAACGCTGCTTGGTTATCGGAACGCTTCTTTGCCGAGGGTTTTTCTCTTGTTAAGCGCTCAACGGTAGGGGACAGCCTAATTAGCCTTAGAGAAGAGTTGACCATGCTAGCTTTAAACAATGACGTTGTAATTGTTAATGGCGGTCTGGGACCGACTACAGACGATCTGAGTGCCTCAGTGGCTGCGGAAGTTGCGGGCAAAGAATTGGTACTGTTTCCCGAGTGGTTAAAAGAGTTGGAAAGCTTTTTTGAATCCCGTGGTGTGAAGATGCCGGAAAGCAACCTTAAACAAGCCATGTTGCCAGACGAGTCGACGATCATTCCCAACCCTATAGGGACGGCTTGTGGTTTTAAAATGCAAATTCACGACTCTTGGTTTTATTTTACCCCGGGCGTACCCAGAGAGTTTAAGCGCATGGTTGACGAACAAATTCTACCTGATTTGAAGAAGCAACACCCTGATATGGCAGGGCAAGCATGCAGTAAACTCTATACTTTTGGTTCGTCTGAGTCATCATTGTCAGATCTTTTAGACCCTATTGAACTGCCTGATGGATATGTGCTGGGTTATCGCTCTTACTTGCCGTTTATCGAAGTAAAGCTGTTTGGTCCACAAGAAGACTTGGACACGCGCATGCGTTTGCTAAAGATAATCCACGATTTAATTGGTCAACACGTGGTTAGTGTTGATGAACCAATGTTGGACAATTTGGGGCATTTAGTGAGCTCGCGATCGATAACCATAGCGACGGCAGAACAGTCAACTCAAGGCTGGTTGGCTAATTGGTTGCAATCTAATGAGCAAGTGGAAGAAGCGTGTGGTCACGGATGGGTGCTAGGTAAACGCGTCGATGTTGGCAGTGGAGAAAAAGACATGCTAGCAGCAACGTTGGCCTTAGGCGGAGCCACGCTAGAAAAATGCGCTACTGATGTTGCCTTGGTAACGGGTAAACAGACGGAACAGACTTTTACCGTAGTGCTAGCGACTCAAGAAGGGGAATGGGGACAAACGCTCACATTTAATAGAAAATACAGCAGTCGCGAAGCTGAAAAGAAAATTATCGGTACGGTGGCAGGTGACATGCTGCGTCGTTACCTCGATAAGAAACCCATTTTTGTTAAATACAGCGCGTTAAAAACCGAAAAAGAGATATACGTTCCGCAAAGTATGATAAGCAAATAGATTCTTAATAAAAAACTAAGAGTGGCTGTGAAAAACAGCCACGCTCTACCTTACTCCGACTCCTCTGTCAAACGACCACAGTGCGCCGCTCAGTAATAAGTGAATGATTATTCTTGATATTACCCAATCTGGTTCATATTTTTTTTTTAGATTAATTTGTTCTAACCATTAAAGCGATGATTTTACTCGCTTGGGCAAAATGTCTCAAAAATGCGACGTGCAAACTCTACTTTTGCGCTTAAACTGAAATCTCGTTAGCAGTGATTTAGTAGGGAGGCTTGTATGTTAAATCAGTCGAAGATTTTGGTTCTATATGAGGTGTCTAGCCAAAAAGTAGTTTTAGGTGAAGTGCTTAGTGCGGGAAGGGCAGATGCACTGTCTATGTGGAGAGCGGCTCCAGAAGAACGCGGTCCTTTAAATATTCCTGGGTTTCGTTTATCCCTTTTCGATGCCGATGGCAGAGAGATTGCAGGTAAGGCTGTCTCAATGCTTACCGCAGACGCCTTCCTTGGTGGCCTTCGAAATGCCAGCTAAAGGCCCCACTCTTATGTGAATGTGTGGTGAATATATATTCACTTTTTTGGTGGGTTAATACCCATAAATGTTGAGTTTACCTTTATTACAGCTTGGGTGCGCAGTCTTTTGCTCCCGTGTTCTATCGGCATAATATGCTATGCCGACTCTCCTTTCTGAGCTTTAAGCTACCTTAACTTACTCGAGTGACAAAATAGATTTTGTCGATGATCCAAACCGCTCACCGAGCGGTACCAGTATTTAGCAAAAGCAACTGAGTGAATGAGCGGTGTGAATACTACTAGTATCTTTGAAATCAATAAAATAGACTGGGTATCGAGCCGTAAGGTACGCCTTAGTTTTACTGAGACTCTTGCTAGATTTGTTGTGTTTTAGGTTAGGAAAAGAGATGGATTCAATTACTCAAGCGGCATTGGGTGCAACGGTTGCTGGGGCAATCGCTGGTAAGCAGTGTAACGGAAAAGTATTGTTGGCGGGTGCGGCTTTAGGGACACTGCCCGATCTCGATGTTGTGCTTGACTACGGAGACGCGGTAAGTAATACCATCAAGCACAGGGGATTTTCTCACTCTCTGTTGGTACTTCCTCCTTTCGCTTTTTTAATTTCTTGGCTCTACTGTCGTGTTAAGCCCGACCATTTTTGGACACTTGCTCGCGTGTTTTTCCTGACGGTCAGCGTGTTGATTACTCATACGCTTCTCGATGCGATGACAACCTATGGAACCCAATTGTTGTGGCCTTTTGTAGGTTACTTCGAGTTTAGAAACATATTTATCATCGACCCTCTATATACTTTGCCGCTACTTATCGCAATTGGCGTAGCAATATTTTCGAAAAAGCGAGGAGGGCGCTGGTGTCAGTCAGTTGTGCTGATTTCGACCTTGTATCTCGTTTGGGGTTTTGCAGCTCAGCAGGTTATCTCTCATCGAGTTGAGGAAAACTTGACGGCTCAAAACATACCAAATAGGCAAGTACTCATTACGCCAACTCCGTTTAATACTCTGCTATGGCGAGTAGTCGTGGTGGGTGACGGTCAGTATTGGGAAGGATTGGCTTCCGTACTTGATGGCGATAAGAGAATCGACTTTGTGTCACGCCCTTTGGGAGCGTGGCCACTGAACGAAACCCCAGCGACCTTGCAGGGTTTACGCCTCTTCTCTCATGACTTTCTTACAGTAAGAGAAGAAGCAGATAGCTTAATTGTTTCGGACTTGCGCATGGGGATGGCAAACTATTTGTCCTTTGAGTTTGTGTTTGCGCAAAGAAATGAAAAGGGTGAATGGGAGCTGCTTGAAGCGACCGAGCGACATGCTCGAGATCAAGGTATTGGTGGAGGGACGTTTGAAGCAATTTGGCAACGGCTGAAAGGGGACCAAAGTATCGATGCCAATCTGCAACGAGTTAAACTTTCTTATAATCAATAGGTGAGTTGATTTACTGTTCTAGGGCGAAGTATTGGAAACGAAATTCAAGCTTACATTTGCTAGCGCCAATCTGTTTAATTTTGTCGCGCCTCCCAACGCGTTTTATGACTTTGAAAACATTTACGAGCAGGACGTATGGCAGGAAAAGTGTGAGTGGACGAAAAAAGCCTTAATCAAATTAGGTGCCGATATTATTGGTGTGCAGGAAGTCTTTAGCATTGAAGAGTGCAAGTCACTCTTTCAGCAATTGGGGTACGAGTACTTTGCTTGCGTTGATACACCAAATATCGAGCAAGATTACATCTATTCAAAACCTGTTGTAGCGCTGGCTTCTAAGTATCCTCTCACTTTCGTAAAATGCGTAGCCAAACCCATCGAAATTGAATCTCTTTACCAGGCCTCATTGCCAGAGTTTAGCCGCAAACCGCTTCACGCCATTGTCACGGTACCAGAGGTTGGTGAAGTCGCGGTGTATGTTTGCCATCTCAAATCACAACGAGCCAGTGAAAGCCAAGATCCCGAACAGTCGTCGATGCTCGTTGGTCGGTGGTTGTCCGCCCAACAGAGAGCATGGGAAGCGGTGATGTTGCGCCTATATATGGAGCGGGAATATCGAGATCACCCCATTCCAACGGTGTTAATGGGGGATGTTAATCAAACCCTTGAAAGTGATATTACTGGGCTGTTGATTGAAGATGCAGATTCACAGGGAATGGGTCTAGGATTGAAAGACAGTTGGTGGCAACTCAGTGATCAAGACAGTGGTTGTGTTCGCCGCGCAACGCACTACCACTTTGCGATTGGAAATGTGCTGGACTACATTTTGGTGTCGCAAGAGTTTCATCTCGATTCACAGTATTCTCTCGCTGATCTTGTCGAGTATAAAACGCTGGATGAGCATCTAATTAACCCAAAATATGAACTCGACAAGTGCGCCAGTGACCATGCATTTATTGCAGTTAGCGCGCAATTTGTTCTCTAAAGCGTCGTAAGAGTCCCCAGATGAACAACGACTCATCTGGGGATTGGGTATCAAAGCACTTTTAAGCACTGCTCTGGTGGAAGGCTGAGCAGAGTATTAGCAAAGTTGATTTTCTCATCTCGCCATCTCAATGCCGCTTCATTGCCATCTTTGGAGTGTCTATCGGCATCGAAGTAACTTCTTTGTGGCAGCCCATCCGCAGGCGTGAGAACCATGGTTTGCTCGTTAGCTCTCACGGTAAACAGGAATTGTCCTCGCTGACCCAATTGTGCCGCTGGATGGTGTAAGCTGGTGTCACAACAGTATCGATTGTCGCGAATCGCTCGGCAGGTATATTCAAACGCATCTTGAGTGCCACGGCCCGGAAATGCGGTATAGATACTGATGGCATCTCTTTGGGTGGGGGCGCTGCCAGCTGTTAGTTTTATTGCGTGTTGAATTAAACGAAAGCCCAATACAACACCACCAATACTCGATATGCCGCTGTATTGAATGGCGCCAGCAATGTTGAGTTTCAGCCTATCGTCGTTCTCGTAAAGGTACAAATCAGGTTGAGCCCACTCACTTTGAGGGATAAGTAGATTGGTAATGTCAGACACTTCCATTTTGTTCTCCGTATCTTATTTTTGATTTAGGGATATAATTTATACGAATGGTAATCATTATCAAATAAAAAGTGTCAAATTATGCGCTAGAGAGATTTTAAAAGGTGCAAAAGATACGAGTTCAGCGCTTTAAGTATCTCGAACCACAAAAACGATGGCGATACCACCTAAGATCAAAAGGGTCGCGATACTCGTGGAGTAGGTAATCGGCTCTGTTAAGATCACCCATCCGCCAATGCTGGCCAGAGCGGGAACGGACAGTTGCACGACGGACGCTTTAACTAAGCTCAGTTTGGGCAGTGCCGCGTACCAGATGGCGTAACCAAGTCCTGAGGTGATTGCACCAGAGGCTGAAGCCAACAGAGCGCCTTTTGTTTCTATCTCCATATTTTGTTGGGTAAAAGAGAGAGTCATTAGGCCAAATAGTGCTGCCAAGCAAAAGCTGTGAGTCATAGTGACAACCGGTGGCTGATGTTGCTCCTGTTTACCCAATACGGTAAATACGGCCCAAAAGATACCTGCAGCGGCCATTAGTAGGGCCGACAGTAAGTCCGGCCTTGTCGCATCGGGTAATAATAGATAAGCAAAGCCTATGAGAGATATCCCAAGCCCCAACCATTCTATTGGCGTCATGCGATTTCCACTGGCCAAGTGAAATGTCACCATAGAGAACTGCACGCAAGCGAACAAAATCAATGCGCCTGTTCCGGTAGCGATATTGACGTAGGAAAATGAAAAGGTGACAGCGTAGCCAAACAGCATAAGTGCTGTTAATACACTGCGTGTGCTCCAGGTACGTCGTAGAGCAGTCCTCGTTGATGTTTCTGTTTGTTTGGTGCGCGTTACGCTAGTCAAAAGGAGCAATGTTAGTGCTCCTGAGAGTAATCGTATCTGGGTGAAACTTCCCGCGTCTATTACCCCCTCAGCTAACGCGAGGCGGCACAAGATGGAATTACCTGCAAACGCAAGCATTGCCAGTATGACTAAACTGAGCGTTTTTATATCGGCAACTTGCACGTTTGCTCCAAATGGTAGAGGTGTTTAACGAATTATAATGATAGTTAATCGAGACCTGCGCTAGCTCAATTGATAAGAAGGTAGATAGTTTAGTTATATCGCGGTGAGAGGTTTATCTTATCGTAAAAGAAAAGGCCAGTAGAACTGGCCTCTTGAACTGATTAAGCTCGTTTTTCTTTGAGCTTGTAAACGACTTCGTCTAGCTCGATATCAGTTTTTGCTTTTGAAATACAGGGAAGTATTTCATCGCCTTGGGTATAAGCCATTGCAAAACCAACGTATTCAACTTCACCAGATTTTAGTTTGCATCGGCAAGCTCCACAGTGCCCGTCGCGGCAATTGTATTCTGGTTCGATTCCGGTCTGTTCCAGTGTCTCCAATATGGTATTGGATGGGTTAGACTGGATGGTTGAAACTCCGTTGATTTGAATGCGGGGCATTAGAGTTCAAAATCCTTGAAGTCATCTTCCGCGACATCACTTTCAATCTGACCGACTAGGTAAGATGAAATCTCTGCTTCTTGTGGTGCAACTTGCACGTTGTCGGATGACAACCAAGCGTTGATCCACGGAATAGGGTTTGACGTCGCTTCAGGATATGCCATTGGCAGACCTACGGCTTGCATGCGCACGTTGGTAATGTATTCGACATACTGACTTAGTATGTCTTTGTTCAGACCGATCATTGAGCCGTCTTTGAACAGGTATTCTGCCCACTCTTTTTCTTGCTCAGCGGCTTCTTTAAACAGGTCGAAACACTCTTGCTTACACTCTTCTGCCACTTGCATAAATGAGAAGTCATCCTGACCGTTGCGCAGCAAGTTAATCATGTGCTGAGTACCCGTTAGGTGCAGCGCTTCATCACGAGCAATCAGTTTGATGATTTTTGCGTTGCCTTCCATCAGTTCGCGTTCTGCGAATGCAAATGAACAAGCAAAGCTGACGTAAAAGCGAATAGCTTCTAACGCGTTCACTGACATCAAGCAGACGTAAAGTTTCTTCTTAAGCTCGTACTTAGAAATTTTTACCGTTTCTCCGGCAATCTCGAACTCACCTTCGCCGTAGCGTGGTAGTCGTTAGTCATCTGGATTAAGTCATCGTAGTAGTGTGAAATATCTTCCGCACGTTTAAGAATGTGTTCATTTTCTACGATGTCATCAAACACGATACCCGGATCGTTAACGATGTTACGGATAATGTGAGTGTATGAGCGAGAGTGGATTGTCTCGGAGAATGACCATGTCTCAATCCAAGTTTCCAGTTCTGGCAAAGAAACCAAAGGCAGTAGTGCCACGTTTGGACTGCGGCTTGAATAGAATCAAGCAGTGTTTGGTACTTTAGGTTTGAGATAAAGATGTGTTTCTCGTGATCTGGCAACTTGTTGTAATCAATGCGGTCGCTAGATACGTCAACTTCTTCTGGACGCCAGAAAAATGAAAGTTGCTTTTCGATTAGCTTTTCGAAAATTTCAAATTTTTGTTGGTCGTAGCGCGCTACGTTTACCGATTGACCAAGGAACATTGGTTCTTTTAGTTGGTCGTTTTTTTGCTTGTTAAAAGTACTGTAAGCCATGATGCCTCAATTCCTTTAAAGCCTGCTGTCTCCAGCAGGCAAAATAGTGTTAAACCGTATTGGGGTTAAATCTTACAACCGCCGCCTGCGCAATCGTCATCTTCTTTTTGCACTGCGTCTTTTTGGTCGTCACTCGCGCCATCACGCGTGTTGTGATAGTAAAGTGTCTTCACACCAAACTTATACGCAGTGAGCAGGTCTTGAAGCAGTTTCTTCATTGGAACCTTACCACTGTCGAAGCGCGTTGGATCGTAGTTGGTGTTGGCGGAGATCGCTTGGTCTACAAACTTCTGCATAATACCCACTAGGTGCAGATAGCCATCGTTAGAACCTATGTCCCATAGCAGCTCGTAGTTTTCTTTGTACTTAGTAAACTCAGGCACAACTTGCTTCAAGATACCGTCTTTAGACGCCTTGACCGATACGTAACCACGCGGTGGTTCAATACCGTTGGTTGCGTTCGAAATCTGCGATGAGGTTTCTGAAGGCATAAGAGCCGTTAGTGTTGAGTTGCGCAGACCGTGGGTCATGATCTCTTCGCGCAGACCGTCCCAATCGTAGTGAAGAGGTTCATCACACACTTTATCTACCGCGTTTTTATAAGTGTCTGTTGGCATCAGACCTTTCGCGTAGTTAGTCTCGTTAAATAGAGGACACTTGCCTTGCTCTTTAGCGAGCGCTACAGACGCTTTAAGCAAGTAGTACTGCATAGCTTCGAAAGTGCGGTGGGTCAGAGCATTTGCACTGCCATCTGAATATTTCACACCATTTTTTGCTAGATAATAAGCGTAGTTAATCACGCCCACACCGAGAGTTCGGCGGTTCATTGTCGATTTGTACGCCGCTGGAAGAGGGTAGTCTTGATAATCGAGCAGTGCATCGAGAGCGCGTACCACGAGATCAGAAAGTTCTTCGAAATCATCCAGTGACTGGATAGCACCAAGGTTAAACGCAGACAGTGTACATAGAGCGATCTCGCCAGAGTCATCTTCTACGTTGTTTAGCGGTTTGGTTGGCAGTGCAATTTCCAAACACAAGTTTGACTGACGAACAGGTGCAACCGATGCATCAAACGGACTGTGAGTATTACAGTGGTCAACGTTTTGGATGTAGATTCGACCGGTTGACGCGCGTTCTTGCATCAGTAGCGAGAACATCTCTACCGCTTTTACTTTTTCTTGCTTGATCGAAGGGTCATTTTCGTATTTGACATATAGACGCTCGAACTCATCTTGATCTTGGAAGAAAGCATCGTATAGGCCCGGTACATCTGATGGTGAGAACAGTGTAATGTCACCACCTTCAACTAATCGCTGGTACATAAGGCGGTTAAGTTGAACGCCGTAGTCCATATGGCGAACTCGGTTTTCTTCAACACCACGGTTGTTTTTAAGAACGATCAAAGAACGAGCTTCGCCGTGCCACAATGGGTAGAAAACGGTAGCAGCACCGCCGCGAACACCGCCTTGAGAACAGCATTTAACTGCGGTCTGGAAGTATTTATAAAAAGGAATACAGCCAGTGTGGAAAGCCTCACCGCCACGGATTTCAGAACCCAGTGCACGGATACGTCCGGCATTGATACCAATACCAGCACGTTGAGAAACGTAACGAACAATTGAGCTTGATGTCGCATTGATTGAGTCAAGGCTGTCGCCACACTCAATAAGAACACACGAGCTAAATTGACGAGTAGGAGTACGCACTCCTGCCATGATAGGGGTAGGCAGAGAAATCTTAAAGGTAGAAGCCGCGTCATAGAAGCGCTTAACGTAGTCTAAGCGAGTCTCTTTTGGATACTTAGCAAACAGGCAGGCAGCGACCAAAATATAGAGGAACTGCGCGCTTTCGTAAATCTCACCGCTAACGCGGTTTTGAACGAAGTATTTACCTTCTAACTGTTTAACCGCTGCGTAAGAAAAATCCATATCGCGTTGGTGATCAATGTATTCACCCAGTTCAACAAGCTCTGCTTTGGAATAGTCTTCCAATAAGTGTTTGTCGTACTTGCCCATATCGACAAGTCGCGAAACGTGATCGTACAGTGCTGGTGGCTCATATTGGCCATATGCTTTTTTGCGAAGGTGGAATACCGCCAGACGAGCGGCGAGGTATTGGTAATCCGGCGTCTCTTCAGAGATAAGATCGGCAGCAGACTTGATAATCGTCTCGTGAATATCAGATGTCGTGATGCCGTCGTAGAACTGAATGTGAGCTTTTAGTTCTACTTGAGACACAGAAACATTATCCAAGCCTTCAGCAGCCCAGGTAATTACGCGGTGGATCTTTTCTAGATCAATACTTTCTTTGCGTCCGTTACGTTTGGTAACGGTAAGTTGTTGGTTCATTCTGCTTCATTTCCCTAACAAAACCGATGAAAGCCGCATTTTTGTGTAATTCTTGTAAATCATGCAGCGGCTTTGTGATCAAAATCTATTTGTTAATTGTAGTGCAAACACAAGATATAGGGGTGTATTTATTTGCGAGTTACAAGATAGAGCTATAGGGAGAGGTTTTCAAGGTACAGTTTTTGGATGACTTGTGGATAACTGACAAAAATAAAAAAAACAGTAAGTAGCTACTAACCGAGCAGAAAAGGCCTACTTTGGTTACTAAAAAAATCCACTTTAAGATCGGTTCTTTCTTAACCGCAAACAAAAAAAAACTTCTTGATCTTTGTCATTAAATAGGGTCGAAAATCAATATATTTAAAATGGAATCTAGTGCACGAAAATTGTTCATTTTATTACTAAAAAAGGCGGTAAGCCTGTGCTACCGCCTAGTGATCATTGAGACAAAGTTTGTCTCAATATTTGGAATTTACCAATTGAGTATGAACGATGTAGTTGACGTCGACATTTTTGCCCAATCGGTATGAATCGGTCAGTGGGTTGTAATGTAGCCCAGTGATACCTTTTTCTTGTAGAGGGGTCTTATCAACCATAGCAAGAAGCTCAGATGGGCGGATGAACTTATCGTGGTCGTGAGTGCCTTCAGGAACGATTTTCAACAGTTTCTCTGCACCAAGGATAGCAAAGAGGTAAGACTTGAAATTGCGATTTAATGTTGAGAAGAATACGTGACCACCGGGTTTAACCAAAGCCGCACAAGAGCGAATTACGGATAAAGGGTCGGGGACGTGCTCTAACATCTCCATACAAGTCACCACATCGTAGGCTTGTGGATTCGTTTCAGCGTGATCTTCGATGGTACTTTGGATATAAGTCAGTTCAGTCCCGGTTTCTAACGCGTGAAGCCTAGCGACTTCTAATGGCTCTTTGCCCATGTCTAAGCCAGTCACTTCAGCACCTTGTTTGGCCATGCTTTCTGCGAGAATACCGCCACCGCATCCTACATCGAGTACTTTTTTGCCAAAAATGCCTTCGGCACTGTCCATAACGTAGTTTAAGCGAAGTGGGTTTATTTGGTGAAGTGGCTTAAATTCCCCTTCTAAATCCCACCAGCGTGATGCCATATCTTCAAATTTCTTGATTTCGTCCGGATCGACGTTATGTACTTTGGTCATTTTTAACTTGTAGCGTCCGTGAAAAGTGGCCTCATTATAGCGCGACGAATTTATTGCACCACTATAGAGCAGAGAATTCTGACAAATTGAACAAAATACAGCCAATAATCAGCAAGATAAACCCATAATGTGCAAATTCTCGGCGTTTGATTCACAACCAAGCTCACAACCTGATAAAAGGAGAGGGAAAGTAATGCCTCCGACTGGATTTGTGTGTTATATTTTTGCACCTTAAGCGTATTACAGATACGAAACTATAGAGGGATAATGGCTCTATGAGCGATCTAGCTAAAGAGATCACGCCCGTTAATATCGAAGATGAGCTGAGAGGTTCTTACCTCGACTACGCGATGTCAGTTATCGTGGGTCGTGCTCTTCCTGATGTGCGTGATGGCCTTAAGCCAGTACACCGCCGCGTGTTATTCGCGATGAATGTACTAGGCAATGACTGGAATAAACCATACAAAAAATCTGCCCGTGTTGTCGGCGACGTGATTGGTAAATATCACCCGCACGGTGATAGCGCTGTATACGATACCATTGTACGTATGGCTCAGCCGTTCTCACTGCGATACATGCTGGTTGATGGTCAGGGTAACTTTGGTTCAATCGACGGCGACTCTGCTGCTGCGATGCGTTATACCGAAGTTCGCATGGCAAAAATTGCCCATGAACTGCTAGCTGACCTAGACAAAGAAACCGTGGACTACGTACCTAACTATGACGGTACCGAGCAAATCCCAGCGGTTTTACCAACAAAAATTCCTAACCTACTGGTAAACGGTGCTTCTGGTATCGCGGTAGGTATGGCGACGAACATTCCGCCACACAACCTAACTGAAGTGATCGATGGCTGCCTTGCTTACATTGACAATGAAGCAATCACCATTGATGAACTGATGGATTACATCCCAGGCCCAGATTTCCCAACGGCAGCACTTATCAGTGGCCGCAAAGGCATTATCGATGCATACAAAACTGGACGCGGTAAAGTTTACATGCGTTCTAAAGCGGAAATCGAAGCGGACAAAAATGGTAAAGAGACCATTGTTGTTACTGAGATCCCTTATCAGGTCAACAAAGCTCGCTTGATTGAAAAAATCGCTGAGCTAGTAAAAGACAAAAAAGTTGAAGGCATCAGTGCACTGCGCGACGAGTCCGATAAAGACGGTATGCGCATTGTTATTGAATGTAAGCGCGATGCAGTGGGTGAAGTTGTTCTTAACAACCTTTATGCAAACACTCAATTGCAAACGACTTTTGGTATCAACATGGTTGCGCTAGACAATGGTCAGCCTAAGTTGTTTAACCTTAAAGAGATGCTTAAGTGCTTCGTTGATCACCGCCGTGAGGTTGTGACCCGTCGTACTATCTTTGAATTGCGCAAAGCGCGTGACCGCGCTCATATCCTTGAAGGTCTGGCATTAGCACTGGCTAACATTGACGAGATCATCGAACTCATTCGTCGCGCGCCAACACCAGCGGAAGCGAAAGCAGGCCTTACTGCTCGTGGATGGGATCTGGGCAATGTTGCTGCCATGCTTGAGCGTGCCGGTACTGATGCAGCTCGTCCAGAATGGCTAGAGGCTGAGTTTGGTATTCGCGATGGTCAGTACTATCTGACAGAGCAACAAGCGCAAGCTATCCTAGATTTACGTCTACAGAAATTAACGGGCCTAGAGCACGAGAAGATCTTAGACGAGTACAAAGCACTGCTTGATGAAATTGCAGAGCTGATGCACATCCTTGCAAGCACTGAGCGCTTGATGGAAGTGATCCGCGAAGAGCTAGAAGCGGTTCGCGAAGGGTTTGGTGACCCGCGTCGTACAGAAATCACCGCCGCAATTCACGACATTGATATGGAAGAGCTGATTGCTCGCGAAGATGTGGTTGTGACTCTGTCACACGAAGGCTACGTCAAGTATCAATTGCTAAGTGAATACGAAGCACAACGTCGAGGTGGTAAAGGTAAGAGTGCCACTAAGATGAAAGAAGAAGACTATATTGAGCGTCTTCTAGTGGCGAACACTCACGACAATATTTTGTGTTTCTCAACTCGTGGTAAAACATACCGCCTGAAAGTGTATCAATTACCTCAAGCAACTCGTACAGCCCGTGGTAAGCCTATTGTTAACATTCTTCCTCTGGAAGAAGGTGAGCGCATTACGGCAATTCTACCGGTTAAAGAGTTCTCTGAAGATAAATACATCTTTATGGCAACCGGTGACGGCACTGTTAAGAAGACGCCACTGACGCAGTTTGCAAACGTGCGTTCTAACGGTCTGATTGCGGTTAACCTGCGCGATGAAGATTCTCTGATTGGTGTAGACATTACTGATGGTGAAAACGACATTATGTTGTTCTCGAAATTTGGTAAGGTTGTTCGCTTTAAAGAAGATCAAGTACGAGCAATGGGCCGTACTGCTGCTGGTGTACGCGGTATCAAACTTGCCGAAGGCGACCAAGTGGTGTCACTGATTGTTCCTAAGACAGACGGTGATGTCCTTACTGCAACGCAGAATGGTTACGGTAAACGTACTTCCCTAGAGGAATACCCAGCGAAGAGCCGTGCAACTCAGGGTGTTGTTTCGATTAAAGTGTCTGATCGCAACGGAAACGTAGTTGGAGCAGTACAGGTAGAGGAAGGTGATGAGATCATGATGATCACTGATGCTGGTACTCTAGTACGTACACGCTGTGCTGAGGTAAGCAAGGTAGGCCGTAATACTCAAGGTGTTACGCTAATCCGCACTGCTGAAGACGAATCGGTTGTTGGTCTACAACGCATTGATGAAGTAGAAGAAGTTGACTTGCCAGAAGGTGAGGAAGGCGACGAAGCGACAGAAAATGCAGCAACAGCTGAAAATGCAGAGCAGCCAGCTCAAGACGAAACACCGCAAGATGACGCTCCTTCTGATTCTGAAGAGTAATCAAAAGAGTTGAATAAAGACCGGACTTTTACAGTCCGGTTTTTTTATGCCTAGTATTTGCCTGTCCGTGTAGGGGATGGGCTTATCACCCCAGACCAAAAAGTAATAACCGACATTAAATGCATTACTTTTTTCTTAATATTTCCGCCGCGCTTCTCATCTAATGTAATAAATTGATAAAAATTGGTTTACAAATAAACCTTTGTACGGTTAGTTTGGAGGAGGGCTGGTAGACCACGGAACGGGTACCAACCATCTAAAACGATTATTCTTTGCTAAGCGTGGGCGCACGCAGGAGCAAAATGTTAAAGGAGTAACATTGATGAGTTTCGAGATTTGGACACTCTACTTTATTGCAATTCTTATTCTTACAGCGTCACCTGGGCCGAGTTCGCTACTTTGTATGACCAAAGGAGTGACAAGTGGCATTCGCGGTGGGCTGTATACCGCCTTAGGCAGCTTAACCGCCATTACTACCATACTGACGTTATCTTTTACGGGGTTGGGAATCATTATTGCTTCTTCTGAGCTGGCGTTTAACATCATTAAATATACGGGCGCTGCCTATCTAATTTATCTTGGTATTCAATCACTGCGTTCGAAGCAAGAAAGTTATCAGCGTCAGTCGTCGGTGGGCAAAGACAAACAGAGTGTCGTGCAACATTTTGTCAGTGGGTTTATCGTTGGTGCGAGTAACCCGAAAGCCATTCTCTTTTTTACTGCTCTTTTCCCACAATTTATTAACCCTGAAGCGAGTATGTTGACACAATACATCTCTTCGCTTCGACGTTTATGGTGATGGAGTTTGCGTGGTTGATGATTTACGCGGTCTTAGGAAATCGTTCTTCCAGTTGGATCTTTGCCAAAGGACGAGCCCGCTTGTTTAATCGTCTCACGGGTGGAGTGTTTATCGGAGCAGGGGCTCTGTTATCAAGCACAACGCGTTGATGCATTAAATACTAATAACGGCTTGGCCCTGTTTTGGTGATGACAAGACAGGGCCTTTTTGTATTGTTCTTTTAGTCAATATCTAGATGCTTTAGTCAGAACTGAATCGAAAAAATAATCGGCAAGGGTTGGATACCACACTTTTTGTCAGTTTTTTAACAGTGATGGTTGATAGGATGACTTCAAATGAAATTATGAGGTAAGTCTAATATGAATGATGTAACACCGATGGCCATCTCTGGTTATCTGGGGGTCTTGATTGCTCTCATCATTTTTTATCCCTTTGCACTGGTGGGAATAAACATTGCCATTTTCGCTGAAAGAAAACGCGCCAGAGTGACTAAGCGGTTTAATTTAATTTGCTTAGGTATTGCGGCGGTCGTGTTTGTGCTTCACATGCAGACCGAGGTCTTTTTTGGCAAGGAGATTCTAGAAGAGTATTACCGCAATAACCCTGACAACTTATAACGCGAAAACGTCTGGCTTTGGCCAGACGTTTTGTTAAACGCAGTGGTTACTCGGCTTTAGTAATACTGCCCAGCTCCAATACTGGTGCTACTTCAATGTCTTCAGCGTTCATCATCGAAGAGATCCTTTGTACTGAAGAGAGCAATAAGCTTTGCTCCCACTCTTCCAACTGCTGAAACTTAGAGATAAAACTGTGCTGCAGCGGGAGTGGAGCATTTTCTAATAGCGTTTTGCCTTTTTCCGTCAAATGAGCGTGCACTTTACGTTTGTCTTTCGAACTTCTTACTCTTATTACCAACTCGTTTTTTTCTAAGCGATCAAGAATGGTAGTTGCCGTCGCTTGACTCATATTGGTGTGGTTGGACAACTGTCTAATAGTGACTTCACCAAGATCTCTAATAGAACGCATTAGTATGAGCTGTGGGCCAGTGAGACCAGATTCTCTACTTAGCTTTTTTGAGTGAAGGTCAATAGCGCGGATAATTTGCCGCAAAGAGACCAAAACTTCTTCGTGTTTTTCCAATTTATCGTCCTGAAATGGCAGGTTATAGCGAGGAAAATACCGCAATTTTTGACGGTTGCAAAGCCTTTAAGCACGGGATTGTGAATGGATTCTTAGTGGGCAGTTGATTTATGTTAATTATGTCAGTGCAATGTTTCGTGTACAAAATAAATAACCAGTAACCCTTATATTACGAATCGATGGTTTATTAATCACAAATTGGCCTAAATAACCACTAAATTAGTGAAATATTGGATCTTATGTTGTGAATTTGCCAAAATACGCGCCATCATAGAGTGATGTTTTTGTCAGTAGGCTGTTGGATTTAGATTACAGATCAAAACATTCGTGTTCTAGAGTTACTAGACAGCCTGCTTAGAAATGAAAAGAGAGGATCAATGACTAAAGGGATAGATAAGTACAGTATCGATAGTACTGACTATACAGTCGGTCAAGATAATGTGCAGAGGTGGGGCTTCGATGTCCATAACCCTGTATTTGGTATAAGTGCGGGATTTATTGCTTTATTTTTAATCGGTACTCTTATTGCCGATGCAGAAACCGCAAAAGCCACCCTTGATGGCGTGAAGTGGCAAATTATAGGCTCGTTTGACTGGCTGTTTATGTGGTCGGGTAACCTGTTTGTTATTTTGTGTTTGGTGTTAATCGTAACGCCATTTGGAAAAATCCGCTTAGGTGGCGAAAACGCTGAAGCGGATTATAGCTACCTTTCATGGATATCCATGCTGTTTGCTGCGGGAATGGGTATCGGCCTAATGTTTTGGAGCGTTGCTGAACCTGTCGCCTATTTTACCGGCTGGTATGAAACGCCACTGGGTGTAGAAGCTAACACCGAAGAGGCAGCTCGTCTCGCGATGGGCGCAACCATGTACACTGGGGACTTCACCCTTGGGCCATGTATGGCATTGTCGCTTTGTCTCTCGCTTTCTTTGCCTATAACAAAGGTCTACCACTATCAATGCGTTCGGTGTTTTACCCAATACTAGGTGACCGTGCGTGGGGTTGGGCTGGGCATATTGTCGATATTTTAGCAGTACTAGCCACCTTGTTTGGTTTGGCGACATCCCTTGGTCTTGGCGCTCAACAAGCCGCTAGTGGTATCCATCACGTGTTTGGCATTGACGCTGGTATTGGGCTTCAAATTATTGTTATCGCGGTTGTGACTTTACTTGCTGTTGTGTCTGTTGTTCGCGGTATCGATGGCGGTGTTAAAGTGATCAGTAATATCAACATGGTCGTCGCTTTCTTACTGCTTATTCTTGTTGCCATTATCGGTTATTCCGTTACCTTTAGTTCTCTTGGTAACACACTACTGGCTTATGCGGAAAACATTATTCCTTTGAGCAACCCGCACGGGCGTGAAGATGAAGCTTGGTTCCAAGGGTGGACTGTATTCTATTGGGCTTGGTGGATCTCTTGGTCACCATTTGTAGGCATGTTTATCGCTCGTGTATCTAAAGGGCGTACAGTCCGCGAATTTATGACAGCGGTGCTGCTTGTGCCTACAGCGGTAACTCTGGTTTGGATGTCGGTATTTGGCGGCATGGCTATCGATCAAGTGATCAACAAAGTGGGTGAGTTAGGTACTCAAGGATTGACAGACGTTTCTTTGGCTATGTTCCAGATGTTTGACGTTCTGCCAATGGGTACCTTGCTATCCGTGATTGCGGTTGTGCTGGTATTGGTGTTCTTTATCACTTCGTCTGATTCTGGTTCGCTGGTTATCGACAGTATTACGGCGGGTGGTAAAGTGGATGCTCCTGTGCTTCAGCGAGTGTTCTGGGCATTTATGGAAGGCGCTATCGCGGTTGCACTTCTATGGATTGGTGGAACTGAAGCTATTCAAGCCTTACAGGCTGGAGCAATTTCCACGGCCTTGCCATTTACCTTCGTACTGCTACTTATGTGCGTTAGCTTGCTAATGGGCATGGGGACTGAACCGAGAAAACGCTAAATCTCGTTCACAAGAATAGAAAAGGGAGTCAAATGACTCCCTTTTTAGATCCAAATTTCTTTGAGACGGGTACCTTTGGGGTAATGGTATGCGAGTTGTGCTTGTAGAAGCTCTGCAGTTGCTATGGCATCGGTCAACGCTTGATGAGGAGTGTAAGGCGGTAGCCCATAGCGAGTACGAGTCTGGCCTAAACGCATAGATGGTTTTTTCTTTCCTTTGATCCAGTTGACTAAACCCGAATAGGACTTCTCATAAAGGCGAGATTCGATGTCCATGGTATCAACAACAGGAAACTCTATCCCTTCACCAATTCGCAAGCGCAGTGCATGGTCTAAAAAGCCTCTTTCTATAGGGTGGTAGTGTACAACGCAAACATGGCCAGCCATCTGTTCAAGTACTTTTGGAAACACGGCGGAGAAATCTGGTGCTCCCATCAGGTCATTATGCGTTATCCCGTGAATCACCACTGATTGCTCGTTAAGTGCTTTTCGCGGCCTGACGGTCCAATGTTTAGCTTGATTAAGCAAGATGCGATTAAGGGTAAAGGGCACTGTTCCAATGGTAATGATCTCGTTCTTGAACGGGTCTAAACCTGTAGTTTCGAAATCCATCGCTAGAAAAGTGATGTTTTCTATTGCTGTCTCAGGCGCGGGTAAAGGCTGCGAGAAGTAGTGTTTAAGGGCTGGGTCAGACACCTCAAGCGCCTTGGATGCATATCTGGACTGCCAATCTGGGTGTAGAGTATTTTTGTCTCTTTTAAACATGGGTTTAACTCAACTGATTGCTGGCCTGATAACGAAACTTGAGGAAATTCTGTGCTTTGCTAAGGATCTGGAACGCATCCTTTAAGTTTCGGCGCTCGAAGTCGGATAAGTTTTCTGGCTCTATGTTGTTGTCTGGGTCTATGGATTGTTCTACATCTAATGCTTGGTGGCGGATGCGAACCATAGAGATAAACTCCATGGCGTCGCGCAGGTCTTCGCCACGACCCTTTGGCAAAATGCCGGCATCGATAACATCGTCTAGTCGTTCAAATGAGTTTTTAGAAGAGGAACCAACCGCTAAAGCGTGAACGCGTATCAGATCTGCTAATGGTGCCGTACCCCGTCGTTTGAGGTTGATGGAATTGTTATGGCGTCCGTCTTTTTCCATAACAAAATCTTTAAAAAAGCCAAGAGGCGGTGTGCGATTGAGTGCGTTTCTCGCCAAACATGCCAAAAAGCGATTGTTTTTGCGCGCGCGTCGAACGATAAACCCATTGAGGTGTTCTGCCCATTTCAACTTGCCATAGACGCCATCGAGGTCGAAGAAAATAGACGCGTTGAGCAGGGCTTTGGGGTTGGGGTTATCAATCCAATCTGCAAAACACTCTTCCCACTCTTTTCGCGTCATGCGCCACATTGGATTGGTGGCCATTATGTCACCAGTGCAGTAGGTATAGCCACAGCGATGTAAGCCGTCGCTAACTAATTTAGCGAGATCCGCAAAGTACTGGTCGTGCTCTTCTGATACGTAGGTGTCATCCAAGATGATGGCGTTATCTTGATCCGTTACTAATAACTGCTCATCTCGTCCCATCGAACCCAACGCGACAAAGCAATAAGGGATGGGGGGCTCACCCAATGCCATCTCTGCCAGTTCGATTATGCGCTGCTTAAAACTGCGTCCGATCACTGACATCGCCGTTCCGACCATGTGTGAATTGGCATCTTCGTTGACCAGTCGTACAAAACTATCTTTGACTTGTTCTGAAAGCTCAACTAGGTCGTCAATTGACTGTTGCTGATAGATACTACTTACTAATAAAAGCGAGTTTTGAGATTCGTAACGTACGATATCTGTCGTTTCGATAATCCCAATTGGTTTTTTGTCCTTAAGTACAGGAAGGTGATGGACGTTGTATCTCAGCATGGTCAACATGGCTTCATATACATAGGCGTTGTGATCCAATGAAATGACTTCATTGGTCATGACACTACTGACTTCATCACTAGGATCTAAGCCTTGAGCGAGCACGCGAGTACACAAGTCTCTGTCGGTGATGATGCCCATTACCGTGTTGCTGTCTTCGTCGTCTTGGCCTCGTTCTGAATCGATAATCAGCAGCGAAGAGACCTGTTCTTCAGCCATTTTAATCGCGGCATTTTGAATCGTTTCAGATTTATCCACAAACAGTGCATCGCGAGTGAGCAAGGTTCTTACTTTTGATGTGGTCAGGTCGTTTTGCTCACTGGAACTAGATACTGCTTGTCGCAGGCGTGCGTTGTCATCAACCTCGACAAAATCGGCAAAGTTATCATAGTTGTCGTAAAGGTTTTGAAAAACGCTTTCAGGAATACAGTAGAGAAGAGTATCTTCAATCGCTTTCGCTGGGAAACGCACTTTATTGTTGGTGAGCAGTCCCATCTGGCCAAATAGATCACCTTGATCCAAGCGATTGTAAAGTTCTCCCTTGCGTCGGTATACCTCAACGGCGCCGCTTCTCACCATGTAGAGGTCATGTATTTCATCACCAAATTCAATGACTTGTAGTCCTTGGCGAACATAGCTGATTTCTATGTTCTGACTGACTTCTTTTAGTATCTCTTCATCGAGGTCTTTAAAAGGAGGGTGAAGAGAGAGAAAGTTTTGAATTTCAATTAATTCTGCATCCATGTGGCTATTTTCGGTCGTGACTACATCTTACATTATGGTACAGGAAACTGAATTTGCTGCACAGATTAGCCAATGGAATGACGCCATAAAATCGGCGAAATTACAGCGAGTTAACATAAAAAATTAATTAGTAGAAACTGCGTGCAAGAGGATTATTTTGCCATTATTATTCGCCACTTCGTTACGTATCTCCCCACCTTAAAATAACAATATGACTTTAAAACAAAAACTCATCGGTGCTAGCGTTCTCGCTGGTATGCTGATGGCGAGCGTTTTAACTTGGCTCGCGACTGAACAACTTAACATTCAAACCAGACAAAGTGTTTTCACTAGAGCAGAGAGCTTAAGCAAAGTAGCCACCGCTGGGATATCTGATTGGATTAAAATTCGAAAAGATATTGCACGCGCATTTAATGATTTTTCTCAACAGGAGGACGTTGTTCCATATTTGCAGTTAGCCAGAACTGCAGGTGGCTTCGACGACATCTTTTTAGGCACACCAGAAGGTGACATGTTGCGTTCTCATCCGGAAAGAAACCGAGCAGGGTACGATCCGCGAGTTAGACCGTGGTACAAAGAGGCCGAGAAAGCGAGGCAGCAAATTATAACTACTGCTTATGCTGACGCGATTACTCAAGCTCTATTGGTCACCATTGCCGAACCTGTCCACCGCAATGGAAAGTTTGTTGGCGTTGTAGGCGCTGACGTTCTTATTGATCAATTGGTCGACGATGTGATTAAGCTGGACGCAGGCAAAAATGCTTATACTATGTTAATCGATACTCAAGATGGCACTGTCTTAGCACACCCAGACCGCTCGTTGTCTCTTAAACCTGTTACACAGATTGTACCCAGCCTGACAATTGGACGCATAAAAGAAGCCGCTCGTACGGGACAAGTTCAGCTTGTGAACCAAAACGGCAGGGAAGTGATTTATTTCTTTAGTCAGGTTCCTGAAACAAGCTGGATCTTTGCTATTGAAATGGATAGAGCGACGGAAGAGGCAGGGCAAACCGAACTCGTTAAAGAGCTGCTAATTACTGTTGCTATTATCACGGTGTTTGTCATCGCGATATTGTGGTGGCTAGTGAACTTCTTGTTTAGAGATCTAACCCGTGTTTCCAAGGCGTTAGAACAGATCGCGTCAGGAGAAGGAGATCTCACCCAGCGTCTTGAACCGCTCAGTAACGATGAAGTGGGTAAGCTGGCATCAAACTTCAATATTTTTATTGGCAATATGCACGCTATGATTGTCAAATTACAACAGGTATCTACGGCTCTGTCTGAGCAAGCCCGCTTTACCGCAGAGCACGCCAGCGAGCGAAGTGCCCGTATACGAACTCAACAAGACGAAATCAATATGGTCGCTACCGCGATCAATGAAATGGCCGCTGCCACCCAAGAGATCGCGAATAACGCTGATAACACGGCTCAAAGTTCAGCAGAAGCAGTAACCGCGTGTGAGCACGGAAGTGGTCAGGTAAGTCAAACCCAGTCTTCAATTCAAAATCTTGCTCATGAAGTACAAGTCGCGACCACTGTTATCGCTGAATTGGAAACTCATGGGCGAAGTATTAGCACTATTTTGGGGACCATTCAAGATATCGCTGAACAGACTAATTTACTGGCACTTAACGCTGCTATCGAAGCTGCAAGGGCCGGAGAACAGGGAAGGGGTTTTGCCGTGGTTGCCGATGAAGTGCGCGTGCTAAGTCAACGTACTCACGCCTCAACGCAAGAAATTCAACAAATGATTGAAACCCTCCAAGGAACCACCGGAAAAGCGGTATCTATTATGGGTGATAGTCGCAACCTAGCGGATACTAGTGTGGTTGATGCAGATTCTGCAGCAGTGAGCCTGAATCAAATTCAGCATGCAGTAGAGAAGATCAGTGATATGGCCACTCAGATCGCTTCAGCGGCCGAAGAGCAGGCTTCGGTAACTTCGGAAATCACTCGAAATACAGTCGGTATTCGCGATGTATCTAATGAGTTAGCCCAAGAAACGCACCAAGCTGCCGAGCAGGCCACTGAGCTTTCTGAGCTCTCCCATCAGTTAGAAAATGAAATTAACCGTTTTAAGCTCTAACAAGTAACATCAGACAAAAAAGGCTTCCAATGGGAAGCCTTTCTTTTATCCACTGCGCGAGTTAGTCGACTAAGCCGTAGTCGCGTTTTAGAACGTCGATAATTTCTTGCTTAGGATTTTCACTAACGACAACTGGCTTGCCCGTTACCTTTTCTGCGATCTTGGTATAAGTCTCAGAAACAGACATGATGGCTTCGATAGGCAGTGCGTTATCTACCGCTAGTTGCGAACGTTCATCCATGCGGTCTTTGTTTAGCAAGATATCTGGGTCTGGGAAGTGATTAAGTAGGAAGTGACGGAAACCCTCTTTCGAGTTTTCGATGATTTTCCCTTCGTTATAGGCTTTTTCATCCCAAAGACGTGAAGAATCTGGCGTACCCACTTCATCCATGTAAATGATCTTTTCTTTGCCAGATGCATCGGTGACATAACCAAATTCGAACTTAGTGTCGACAAAGATTTGGCCAATGTTAGCAAGTGCGTCACTGATAACACCGAAACCTTCTTTTAGAAGCTTTTCGTATACTGCTATATCTTCTTTGGCTGTGAAGTTAAACGCAGCAAAATTATCTTCGATGTTAGTACGTGTAATGTTTACATCATCAACTTCAGGAACGCCTTTAATCCCCTTCAAAATGCCTTTTGTCGAAGGAGTAATAAGAAGATCTGAAAGGGCTTTGTCTTTTTCTAAACCTTCTGGCAGGTTGATACCACAGAACTCGCGTTCGCCATTGGCATAAGCACGCCACATAGATCCGGTGATGTATTTGCGGCAGATCGCCTCGATCATGATCGGTTTTGCTTTTTGAACAATCCAAACCAATGGGTGGGGAATATCAAGAATATGGCTGTCCGCAAGACCGTGCTCTTTAAACAAAGAAAACCAGTGGTTTGAAATGGCATTAAGCGCTGCACCTTTTCCGGGTACACCTTTAATGCCACCTTCACCGTGCCAAATACAGTCGAATGCAGAGATTCTGTCACTGATCACCATAATAGCCAGTGGTGCATCGGCCGCGACATCGTAACCTTTTTCTTTAATAAGACGGGCGCTGTCTTCTTCTGTTAGCCAATAGACAGAACGCACTTTCCCACTGTGAACGGGTTTATCGGTGCGGATTGGGAGATCATCGTTGACGGCAAGTACTTGCTGCGCGAGGGTCATTGAAACTTTCCTCTGTTAACAACCTAAAAACAGGGTTATCAATCTATATCGATAACCGAACTGAGAGGCATGATACCAGATCTTGATTATCCCGCCAGACAAAAAGCAAACGTTTGCGCATTTTTTTACCAGCGCTTCTAAAAGGAGCGACAAGCAGACATAAAAAAGCCTCTCAAGGAGAGGCCAAACAGCATAGATTTTCGAAGAGCTTATTAGTGATACTTAGATGCTCTGCCCTCGACGAAAAAGACTTCACACTGATGCTTTGCCGCAAGCTCTTTCAAGAGCTGTTGATTAATAGGTTCAATCTGGCTGGATGCCACTACAGCGCTGGCATTACCACATTTGATGGCCTGAATAACAATTTCCATTTCAGATTTTTTCTGCGACGGTTTCATCTGAATAATCTGCTGGCAGCGCACTTGATGGCTAGCAAATTGCTCGTAATCAGGACGTGGACATTCAGAAGTGAACAGTATCCATTGGCTTTGATTCGATAACTGGGCAAGACGGTCAAGTTCTTGGTTGCTCATCGCCATAGGAAAAGTTGGCTGAGCTAATACGTTGAAACGAGAGTAGTTTTGAATTGCAGAGTTTGTTTGAATCATCATACTGTTCCTATATCCAAGCTGTATGTCTATACAGTATGTTTAAATGATCAGTATGGCAAGTGTTTTTGTGTGAATTTTGTACGTTTAATGTCGCTATAAAGCCAATGATTGATTTTAAGGTGTTGAAAAATAAGGGTTGTTTTGATGTGTTGGCTTTTGTGCGTTTGTTTTTAAATGTGACCTAGATCACACAGTGTTATACAGGTGTATACAGTAGTTTTACTGGAAGACGATTGAATGTGCGACTTAGTCAAAGTGGTGAGTTGCTCGATGAGGGTTTTGTTTGTAATTCGGGAAGTTCCGATTTAAATAAGCAAAAAGCGCCATTAGGCGCTTTTTCTCTTCCTTGGAGATAGACTAGCGCAAGCTTTGTGCTTGACGCTGCCGCTGTTGTAATTCAGCGATGTTGAACTGACGGACATCCAAAGTGGCCAAATCATGACACTCTCTACATGAGTGGTGGCATTTTCCATCAACGTATTCGTGTTTGGTCAGTAGACTTGGCTTTTTGCACCAGTCGCAGACCCCTTCAATTGTGAACATGGTTATCTCCCCACCTTTAACAACAGGTGTTATTTTGGTGGCAGATTATGACATATTAGCCAAAGGCTGGTTAATCATTTGTTACGTAAACTGGGAGAGGGATCGATTGCGTCACCTTTATTTTCGGGCGAGATAACGCAATGGTTATTATAAATCAGATTAAGTGTAACTATTTATTAACATGGGATAGGATGATTTTTAAGGCGTGGTTTAGACGCTTCATTTCATCTTCGCTGCCTTTCATATCTGGATGGTAGATTTTGGAAAGTTGTTTAAAGCGAGCTTTAATGACCTTTTCTTCAGGTATTTTTGAAGATGAAAAACCAAATACGGCGCAAGCCAAAGCCAGTCTATTATCGGATTGTTTGGTTTGCTGAGATGATTGTGTTTTTTCTGCTAGCGCGCTTTGCATTTTCTTAAATTGCTTGAACAAAGTTTCTAACTGTCGTTTTTGCTGCTTTATGGTAGTGGCTTGCTGTTCGATTTTCTCTTCTTTACGCTCTAGTGCTGCGTTGCCCGATAGAGCTACTTGATACTTTTTCCGCCAACGTCGATTGCTAAAAGCGTAATACAAGGCAATCACAAGGCAAAAAATACCAAAACCCGATATGGCATAGAGCGGAGTTGTGTTTTGCTTTGATTGAGTTTTGGTGGCAGGGGACTGGTTCGGATCTATATTGATGTTGTCATCAAGTAAAGTATCGTCGAGCAGGTCGATAGAGGCCACTTGCTTTGCTCGTTGTTGATTGAACTGCCTCTCTAATATCCGCGAGTAGTCGTTTTCCGCACTATCTGATTTATCAGCGGCTAAGCGATACCAAACTTCTGCCATATCGATGCCTGATGGCGTCCTTGGCAGATTTTCGTACAGTGTCCCCAAGGCAATTTGCGCTTTTATGTTACCTAATATGGATTGCTCCGTGAGCCAATAGATGGCTTCTGGAATATCTTGCGGGGTATGACTGCCTTTAATGTATATGTTGGCCAACGCGAGCGTTGCTTCAGGATGGGCTTGTTCTGCTGCTTGAATAAACCAATAAATTGCGTCTTGTTTCGCTTGCTCTGAGTTTTGCTCTTGGTACAAGCGAGCCAACTCATATTGAGCTTGTGCATCCTGATTTTCTGCTTTGGGCAGCAGTTCATCAACCGTAGACGCAAACGCGATATGGGATAAGAGGTAAAACAGTAACAGTAAGCTTGTTCGCATTGATTCTCTATTAATTTGCAAAATTTTGACGCTGGCTTGATCATGGCATCCAACCCCAGATATGTGCAAGATTATTTTCAAATGCGAAAGCAATAATCTGATAACCAAGTAGTTTTCAACTCTGGAAAACTACTTGGCTTGTTCAAGGAACAGGACAGAGGCTATTTCAGCGGCAAGATCTGAATCTCTACGCGGCGGTTACAAGCACGACCTGACGTGGTGTCGTTGCTGCATAGTGGGAAACGCTCACCATTGCCGCGCGCAACTGCTCGGCCTGCTGCGACTCCCTGAGATAGTAGATAGCTTCTTACCGACTCTGCACGACGCTCAGACAGAACTTGGTTGGTAGAATCACTACCAGTGCTGTCGGTGTGCCCGTCAATGACTAGGCTGGTATCTGGATACTCAACTAGGATACGTGCGACGCCGCGAAGTGTGTTGTGAATACTAGAATCTAGGTTGTATTGGTTAGTTTGGAAACCAATGCCGTTTTCCATGCGCAGTAGCAGTTGATTTTCGCCAACGCGTTCTACTTGTACACCTGAGTTCAGTAATTCTTTGCGAAGGGCAGCTTCTTGCTGGTCGAAGTAGTAACCAACACTGCCGCCAGCGACAGCGCCACCAAGTGCACCAATTGTTGCGTGTTGGCGACGTTCAGTTGCATCGTCACCCGTGGCTAGCCCGACTGCGGCTCCTGCTATAGCACCAATAATTGCACCAGTGGTTGCTGAGTTAGTTTCGCTCTCACCAGTGGTTGCGTTTTGTCTTTGTGTTGCCTGACAGCCTGTTAGGACAACAGCAATGGCTACAGCAAGGGTAAGTTTTTTCATGACAATGGCTCCGTATGTTCATGTAGACATAACAAGTCTAAACCGTCTGCAGTACCATGTGTCAAAGTTATCGTTGAAATTTTACCAAATATTGACTGAGTGAATAAAAGCTAGCCAACTATCTAAGCATTTTAGGGGCTTGCGCTCCGTCAATGGGGCGGCTCACTGATACCTTACGACCTTTTTTAAGTCCTACTTCGTAATCTTCGGTTAAGTTCTTCATCGCTTCTTTTAGCTGTTGCTTAAAGGTTTCTCTGTCGATGTTTTTAAACTCTTTGTCGATGTAACTGTCGATTTTTTTCGCTGATTCTTCGTCTGGTGAAATGATGGGTAGTTTTTCTAGTGCGCCTTCGACCCAACCTGATACAAAGGAGTTTACTCGGCGATTGACTTCCGTGGTAGAAGTGCCGCTGCCTGCAAAGCCGTTGCGGAATCGGCCAGTCTGTTCGTTCATTTCTCGGTAAATGATGTCAAACGCGAAGGCGGCAAATATGGCGCGATCCGCTTCACCGATAAATTCGACTCGCTTTAAACCTTTGTGATTTAACAGCACTGCTTCGACACCAAATTTTGTATTGATGCCGCGAATGATACGCAGCAGGGTAGAGCTGACGTTGGTTGGTAGTAAATGCGTAGACTGGGTTTTACCCATTTTGATAAATTCGATGTCGTCTTTGTCTAAGCCGTACTTCAGCATCAACCTATGCGCCATCTTAATCGCATTGGCAGCTTCGTTAACGTTTGCTGAGTTGCCTAGCTCTAAACACTTAGCAATTTTCTTTAAGGCTTTTTGCTTATCCATCGAAAGGGTTAAACCGACTATTTTTAGAAAGTCGACTAGTTTAACGTTTTTGAAACCATTTTTGAATATGTGGGAAGCGATAGGGCGCTAACTATCCATATTTAGTAGCACAAAAATCCCGCTCAAGAGTTCCTGACGTTGGTTTCAAAGCGATTTTCAGCGTTAACCGGCTTTTTTAAGATAAACATCTGATAGCTAAACTCTCCTAGATATTGACGGTATATGGATATCTCTTTTTCAATATCACGCAGTGCTTGAGAGTCTTGCATAGATAGCTCTAACTCTTTTAGTCGTATTTCCAGCGGTTGGTAGTAGTTGTGCCAGCTTTTGTCGCTAATGGTAAAGTGTGTTAGCACCTCATAGCCCGCTTGTTTAATTTGATCTAAACGTCGTCCGACGGTTTGAATGTCTGGGTACTCAGCTGTCCAAAATGATTTCACTTCTCGGTTGGGTGATTGGGTTAGCCAAACCGCATCACTTATCATTAATATGCCGTTGTCTTGTAATAGTGGTTTCCATTCTTTCAATGCGTTAGTGACGCCCATGATATAGGCACAACCTTCTGCCCAGATAAGGTCAAAGCTTTGTTTATTAAAGGGCAGCTCTGTCATGCTGGCACATATGGGCTTCAATCGATGAGAAAACCCAAGGGCACTTATGTTTTCTCGAAGCTTGTCTAATGCGGTAGGTTCCGTATCGACTGCGGTGATGGAAGCGTGGTATTTTGGAGCAGTACTGCGGTTGACAGTCCTTTACCACAGCCTATTTCTAAAATGTTTTTGGGACTGTAAGGTAGTTTGCTTAGTGCATCTTTTGTTTGCTCTTCACTGCCGGGTCCCCAGCGTTCCAAGGTTTCGAAGACTCGCATAAAGTCATTCATGTAGCTTTGCTGCTCATTCATATCGTTCGTTAACCATTGCTGTCTTGGCGCTTGTTTTCAAAAAGATCCGCCAGTAGTAGAGAGTGCATCTTTGGGCATGAGATTAAGGATACACTCTCCATTGGTATTAAACGACGGTTAAGAGTCACTTTGGGCTTTTTCGATCATCTCAGCTTTTGTCTCTTCCATATCTTCCTGCATTTTTTCAGCTTCTTCGCTTTCCATCATTTCAGAGCGTTGCTTATCTCCTTTCATTTTTTTGTCTTTCATCAGTTCTCTTTGCTGCTTGGCGGCGTCTTTTTTGTCCTGTTTTTTGTCCTTCCATTGTTGTTTATTCTGTTTTTTTTGCTCTTTGAGAGCATCTTTGCACTCTTTGTCGTTTTGCTCACAGTTAACGCCTAGCATCAGGCCTTTTTCCATGCCCTTCTCTGATGCTTGAGGGGCCGCATTTGCCCCAAAAGCCATCGTTAATATAAAAACTAGTAAAGTGATGCGCATTCCATACTCCTTTTTGTACTCGTCTATTTGATCAGTAACTTCTTTAAGACTAATACAGAGTTTGGGAATATCACCTTTTTGCTAGTTTGCTGACACTAGGAAGGTTTTGGTACTGGTTATCCCAACTGAGTCCATAGCCAATCAACATGTCGTCGTTCGCCATTTCATAAGCAAAGATCTGATCGAATGGGATCTCTACTCGTGATGGTTTTACAAATAAGGTGGCAATTGAGACAGACAGTACATCTTGGTATTGGCAAAGTACTGAGCTACGCGCTTCATGGTTCCACCCGTTTCTATGGCATCGTCGACTAGAACTAAATGTTTACCAGTCAGTTCAATATCATTTTGGTAAATGATCGGAGAGTGGTTTTGAGATGAACCTGGGGTGTGATGGCATGCAACGTGGTCGATACTAAAATGGAAAGGGAGCTTGCGCAGTAAGTCGGCGGCAAAGAAAATTCCGCCGGGTACCACGACAATAAAAACAACCTCTTCGCCTAGGTATTTGTGGGTAATTCTTTCGGCAACTAAGTTGACGCCCTCTTCAATCTGATCTTGTGTTAAAACGATTTCACCAATCATATCTGTCATGTTCGCCTCCTATTAATTGTCTTTATAGTAAGTACCCCTGTAACAAATAAAAGAGTAAGAAATGACCAGAGCTGTTCCTCTTTTCTTGCGATTTTTCATGACTTCGACAAGCGAGGGAACTGAATAATCTGATCTCATTTATCCCCGTGGTAAAACGACTTTGGTGTGCGCTGTTTGGTGAGAAATCAGTAGACAAGGGTTAAGCAAGCTAGAGTTGGAATAACTGTTATGTTATAACGTTGCGTAATTTTTTGGGTTGATAATATGTAATCGAATGATTGCAGAACAAGCTGCTACGAGTTTTTAAGATGCTAGCGAATCGCTCCCACCGTACTTTATTGGAGAAGAATAAATATGAATGCAATTACAGAGGTAAGTGAGAGCCTTAGTGCAGAGAGTTCTCTGCTTCCGATGGATCATTCCCAACCAGAGTCGTTGACCGATATTTATCATCCAAATTGCAATATCGCCTTGTGGCAAAGGCCACTGATGGCAGAGCTTGAAATCTCTGCGAAGTATATTGCTAATGAATTTCCTTCTCTTCAATTGTCTGAAGCCGTTACGCCCTCGGATGCGGAGTCGGTTCTTAACGACAAATTTGGTCAAGACGAAAAAGCAAAACCCGTTAGTCGTGATATTGCGGTATTAGTGGACATGTTTTGCTGTTTGTTTGACGCCAAGCGAGCGGGGTTACGTCTTACTGTTTTGGAGAAAGCGATGTGCCCGAAGTTTCACGTGGATCGAGTGCCGGTGCGTCTGGTCACAACGTATTGTGGAGCGGCGACGGAGTGGCTGGCTAATGCTGGCTTAGACCGCAGCAAACTTGGCGCGGGAGGCATAGGAAAATCAGATGAAGAGTCAGGCTTAATGCAAAGTGTTGATGACATTCACAAGCTTTCTGTAGGTGATGTCGCCTTATTAAAGGGAGAGCTCTGGGAAGGCAATGAGGGGACGGGGCTTGTTCACCGTTCGCCAAATCCAAAAGACTCACCTGCTCGTTTACTTTTAACTCTTGATTTGATTGACAATTGATGGCGATTTGACGGCTGAAAAACTCGGGTTTACCAAAAAGGCTTCCGATATCTATTGGAAGTCTTGTTTTTTATATCAGTATCAATTAATTACTAGACAGAATGTGGTTTAATTTTTCTTTTTTCATCTAACATTGCTTACTTCTTTCCAAGTGGACTTTTGATGATCTGTTCTAAAGGTGAAACCATGAACTCTGGATACAACACTCAGATTTCCAAACATTATGCGGCGTATCGACCACCTATTCATCAGAGGTTGTTAGGACAAATTTTGTCTGGTCGGCCTAACTTCAAGCTAGGTGTGGATATTGGCTGCGGTACTGGGGTATCTTCCTATGCATTGGAAGCTCATTGCATGCGAGTTGTGGGTCTTGAACCCAGTGATGATATGTTAGCTCAGACTAGGGAAACGGCAAAAACTCAGTTTGTGCAAGGGGCGGGTGAAAATTTGCCATTTGAAGATAACACTGTTGATATTGTCACTTTTGCTGGCTCTCTTTTTTACGCCAAGTCTTTATCTTTGGTTACTGAAATCGTAAGAACCTGTCATCAGCAAACTCTGATAGTGGTTTACGATTTTGAAGTTCAGCTTGCTGAGTGGATGAAGTTGTTGGGCATTGAGATGGCGTCGAGCTCTTCAAACTACGACCACGCGTGTAATTTTTCAGGATACCCTCAGTTTTTGGAAAGAGAGTGCCATGAGGGTTCGATACATTTGTCGGTGACCCCTAAACAGATGGCCCACGTTTTGTTCTCTTCACAAAGGCGTTATCAAGCCTACAGAATAAATATGGCAATGAGGCCTTTGATAAGGTTTTAGCGCTTCTTAAAACTAAGGGAGAAGGCTTAACCATGTCGGTAAAATCTTATTATTCGACTTATGTGTTGGCACCATAACCATTACTGCTAAGGGCAGGAATATAACCGTATAGATTGAATCGGTTAGGTAAGCAACAAAATTGTATACTTGGTTTAAGGATTTACTCGCCATCGGTCGATGGAGTGTTTACCATAGGCAAAAATTTTGATTTAAGAAGCGATGCGTTATGTCCCTTGCACCTTGCCCCCAATGCCAGTCTGAATATGTTTACCAAGATCAAAATTTGTTGATCTGCCCGGAGTGCTCCTTTGAATGGGACCCGGTTGAAGCGAAGCAACAAGCTGAAGCAGCGGCTATTAAAGACGTAAACGGCACTCCACTGTCGGAAGGCGATAAAGTTACCTTGGTCAAAGACTTAAAAGTCAAAGGAAGTTCTCAGGTTTTAAAAATTGGAACCAAAGCTCTAATTAGACGCATTGTTGAGGGCAAAGACCATCAGCTAGACTGCAAGCTTGATGGTGCCGGTGAAATGATGGTTACTGCTAAGTTTGTCAAAAAAGCGTAGTCATCAAATGAAGTATTGAGCAAAACCGCCCCAGTGGCGGTTTTTTTGTATTGTTTATTAACAAAATTACACACAATTTAGTTTTAAAATTCAGGCGAATAGCGAGTAACTTCGTTATAGTGTTTGCTCTGCTCCTCTAGTTTCTTGAATCTTTTAAGGAGTAAAAATGAACAATAAGCAAGTATGGATCGAATCGGGTGCTATCCATTCAAAAAAGAGCCCAACGCCTTTAAGCTTAAGCAAAATTGAAGGCATTTACGTCAAGGAGTATGACCAGAAGAGTAAACTCAAGCGCGCTAGCCTGATCGCTCTCGCTTTTAGCTTTGTGTTTGCGTTGGTTCACCCGCTTGTCGGACTGGCGGTATTTGTTACCTTAATGGGGTTGAGTTTTTTCTTTACCAAAAGGTATGAACTGAGAGTGTCGGTCTTTAACAACCAAGAGGTTGGCAGTGTGGAGTCTGGTCTCTGCTCTTCTAATGACCGAACGGAGTTCGACGTTATCATTAAAAAGTTCGATCAGTACAAAAACGATATGGCAATGTAGTTTATGAACCTGTAAAAAAGAAAACCCCGAACCAATAGGTATCGGGGATGCGTTTTTTTGTGGTGAGATTAAATGCCTAGTTCATCCAAGAGATCGTCAGCAGCACCGCCAGTAGATTGCTGGGGTTGGCTACTTTGCATTCCTTGTTGCGCTTGCTCTAGGATGTCATCTGGATTTTCATCTTCGTGAATTTCAAACTCCTCAAGCTGAATAAATTCTGTTTTATCCATTGCAAGCTCAAGATAGAATATGTTGTTGTTATCTGTTGAAAACGTCACTCGACGAGCTTGAGGGCGATCCAGATTGGTATCGACTGACAGGTTTACTTGCTTGTTAAGCGATAACATCTTAGGTTGGTTTTGAGTAATGTTGGTTTGCAGTTCTTTGCGGACCTTATTGGTAAAGTCACCCACCAACTGGTTCATTAGCTCACCTAAAACGTCTCCAACTTCATCGGAAGTGTGCAATACCGCGAGCTCTTCTTCTGGCATTCCCATATTGCGCATATAATTGGTATAGACTTCTAGCGCTGCTTTTGAAGTGAAGTTGATCACTACCAGTCCGGAAAAGCCTCCATCAAATAATACAAAGCAACCAAAGTCTGGCTTTAAACTGGTTTTGGTGATTTTTTGCACCATAGCCGAATAGGAGATGTTCGAGTTGGTTGCAGATGACAACACGGTCGAAACGGACTGACATAGCTTCAGTAGAATGTCTTCGGTGGTGACGGTTTTGTTTTTCTTCATTGTTAATTCACTCATAAAAGCACTTAAGGTATTTTTAGATAATACGCATTAAGTGTGGATAAGAAATGCAGTTTGTTCCATTCTGGCATTGAGAATCTGTTTTGATCACTCTTTTAAATGTTGTAAAGTGACGAAACTCAAAAGTTTTATAATAACCCACGGCTGAAGGAATCAGCGAAGTAGGGGCAGGAAGCAAATGTTACCAAGATTATCTTCTCAATCTGATGTCGACCCAATTGTTCTAAAGTTTGTTGCTGATTTGCAACACTCAGGATTTGAAGGTGACATCGAAACACAATACTCAAGTCGCCTTGCCGTTGCGACCGACAACAGTGTATATCAGCAATTACCCCAAGCAGTGCTTTTACCAAAAACGACAGAGGATGTTGTTTTAATCGGTCAACTAAGTGCTAAGCCCGTGTATGAAAGTGTCACTTTTTCACCCCGCGGCGGCGGCACGGGAACCAATGGTCAGGCTTTGACTAAAGGTGTGGTTGTGGATTTGTCTCGCCATATGAACAAGGTGCTGGAGATCAACGAAAAAGAGGGCTGGGTCCGAGTTCAAACGGGTGTGGTTAAAGATCAGCTCAATGACGCGGTTCGCCCGTATGGCTTTTTCTTTTCCCCCGACCTTTCGACGAGTAACCGAGCGACCTTAGGTGGCATGATTAACACCGACGCTTCTGGTCAAGGTTCGTTGAAGTACGGCAAGACTTCTGATCATGTTCTATCTTTACAAGCGGTTTTCGCTGATGGTTCGTTGATCGAATCTGATATGTCGAGAGGTGAACCTCAAGACGGCAGTTACGCCTATCAAGCCTTGAAAGTGACGGAAGCGGTTTGTAGGGATAAACGAGAGCAAATTGAAGCGAAATTCCCCCCACTTAACCGCTTTTTAACCGGCTATGATCTAAAAAATGCGCTCAGCGATTCGGGTGAGTTCGATCTGACCAGAGTGTTGTGTGGTGCTGAGGGGTCATTAGCATTTATTACTGAAGCTAAGCTGAACTTAACGCCGATCCCTAAGGCGCGGACTTTGGTTAATGTAAAATACAACAGCTTTGACTCAGCGCTGCGTAATGCTCCTTTTATGGTAGAGGCCAATGCGCTCTCTGTAGAAACCATTGATTCCAAGGTACTGAACTTGGCCAAACAAGATATTGTGTGGCACACGGTGAGTGATTTGCTAACCGATGTACCGGGTAAAGAAATGCTCGGCATCAATATGGTTGAGTACGCTGGACAGAACGAGATCGAAGTTGCTGACCAAGTGGACGCTTTGTGCAAACAGCTGGATAAGATGATTGCCAATGAAGAGGGTGGCTTATCGGTTATCAAGTCTGCTCAGATCTTGCCAGCATTGGTCGAATCTACAATATGCGCAAAAAAGCCGTTGGCTTGTTAGGCGCGGCAAAAGGAAGAGCGAAACCGGTCGCTTTTGCAGAAGACACCTGCGTTCCTCCAGAAAATCTGGCGGACTTTATTGCTGAGTTTCGCACCCTGCTCGATGGTAAAGCATTAAATTACGGGATGTTTGGTCACGTAGATGCTGGCGTTTTACACGTTCGTCCCGCGCTTGACCTTTGTGATCCCAAACAAGAAGCGTTGATGCACCAAGTCTCCGACGAAGTGGTTAAGCTGGTGGCCAAATATGGTGGCCTGATGTGGGGAGAGCACGGTAAGGGCTTCCGTTCTGAATATGGACCAGAATTTTTTGGTGACGAGCTGTTTAATGAGTTAAGGCGAGTTAAAGCGGCATTCGACCCTCTGAACAAGATGAATCCGGGTAAGATCTGTACTCCTTTGGACAGTCAAGCTGAGCTTGTGAAGGTCAGTGATACTAAACGCGGTTTTTACGATCGCCAAATTGACGTAAAGGTTAGAGATAGCTTTAAGCAGGCGATGGAGTGTAACGGTAACGGGTTATGCTTTAATTACGATACCAGCTCGCCAATGTGTCCTTCCATGAAAGTGACGGCGGATAGAAGACTCTCTCCAAAGGGTAGAGCGGGTTTAGTTCGCGAGTGGTTGCGACAGCTTACAGAGCAGGGTATCGATATATTAGATTTGGAATCAAATACCTATCAGCAGGGTGCTACGGTTCAAACCTTGTTAAACCGAGTGCGAAACTCGATTAACAAAAGCAAAGAATACGATTTTTCTCATGAAGTTTACGAAGCGATGAACGGCTGTTTGGCCTGTAAAGCTTGTGCTAGTCAGTGTCCTATTAAGGTCGATGTGCCAAGTTTTAGAGCGCGTTTTCTCAACTTGTATTACTCGCGTTATCAGCGTCCAGTTAAAGATTATTTGGTTGCCAACATCGAGGTGATGCTGCCGCTAATGGCTACGGCGCCAAAAGTGGTCAATGCGGCCCTTAATCAGGACTGGATTCAAAAGTTAACCGCGTCGACGGTAGGGTATGTAGACGCTCCTTTGATGTCTGTACCTAGCTTAAATCGCGTTTATCACATCTTCCGATGTTTAATATGCAAAAGTTGGCTCTTCTTTCTGAAGAGGAGAAAAAGCGTCATGTACTTATTGTGCAAGATCCTTTCACGAGCTACTACGATGCTCAAGTCGTCGAAGACTTTGCGGAACTTGCGCACAAACTTGGACTGCAACCTATACTGTTGCCATTTAAGCCAAACGGCAAGGCTCAACATATTAAGGGCTTCTTAAAACGCTTTGCTAGAAATGCCAGTAATACGGCTATGTTCCTTGAGCAAGTGTCTGATTTGGGGATATCTATGGTCGGTGTCGACCCTGCACTAGTGCTTTGCTATCGAGATGAGTACACCGAGATCCTTGGTGACAAGCGAGGTGACTTTGAAGTTCTTACAGCTCATGAATGGCTAACCCCCCGATTAGAGCAGTTTGCAAAAGCAGAAAGCAAAGAGGAGCAAAGCTGGTACCTTTTAGCTCACTGTACCGAAAAAACCAAACTGCCGAATGCCGAAAAGGAGTGGGGAGCGATATTCGAACATTTTGGCGCTAGACTTGAAACAGTGCCAGTGGGTTGCTGTGGTATGGCTGGTACGTTTGGTCACGAAGTCGATAAGCTTCAAATGTCGAAAGACATCTACGCGTTAAGCTGGAAGCCAAATCTCGACAACCTGCCTCATGAGCGCTGCTTAATCACTGGTTACTCTTGCCGAAGTCAAGTTAAGCGTTTTGAAGGAAGCAAGATTAAGCACCCAGTTCAAGCACTGGCTCAGATCCTTTAAGCTATTTGCTTAAAGCGAATAAGTTGGAGATAAAACGATGAAAGCACTAGAGCTAAAAATTCCGCCAGTCGTCGTTTTTATTGTTTGTGTGGTACTTATTCATCAAATAAGCGATGAATGGTTAGGTATGCACGTTTCTCTACCTTTTGCTGGCGCGGTTTTTTTTGCCTGCTTTGTGATTTCTGGTTTTGTTGGGTTGGCGGGTGTTTACGAGTTTAGAAAGCAGCAAACGACGGTTAATCCAATAAAAGTCGAAACTGCGGCCAAAGTGGTGGACAGTGGAATCTTTGCTAGGACCAGAAATCCTATGTACTTGGGCCTGGCACTTCTTTTATTGGGTTTTGCCTATTGGCAACAGAACATCATCGCCTTAACGGTTCCGATCCTTTTTGTCTTCTACATGAATCGCTTTCAAATCGAGCCAGAAGAAAGAGCATTGACCCAACTTTTTGGCGATGACTATTTAGACTATCAAAACCGAGTGAGGCGCTGGATTTAACCAGTTTGTTATCTCTCAAAGAAACCACCTAGCCCTTACCGGTATTAGGTGGTTTTTTGTTGGATACTATTGAGTGATTTATTATGTAATCGGTTGCTTACCGACTGTTAACAAATTAGAGCTTTAGAAGCTCGTAACTAACTGTTAAGGTTAGGTTTTTGTTTAAAGTTGGTGTTGTATATGAATCAAAAATTTAGTAGGCCAATATGGCTGTTAATGGCGGCTGGGGCACTGGTTCCTTTTCAATCACATACGTCGGAAATTTCAGGAAAAATAATCGACGGAACGGAAGCGGTACAAACCGATTGGGAGTTTATCGCAGCGATAGTTGATAAAGGCCAGTCTGCCGAACTTGGGCAATTTTGCGGAGGCAGCATATTAGATAGTAGGAGGATCTTAACAGCAGCCCATTGTGTTTATAGCAATGCGGCCGAGGATCTAGAGGTGATTGTTGGCATTAACGATTTGACAATAGAATCGGCATCAAGCGAGAGGATTGGTGTCTCCAATATTATGATTCACAAAGGATTCAAAGAGAGTAACCTTGTTAATGATATTGCTGTTTTGGAGTTAAATGCAGACATTCAGTTCATTTCTTCCAGACCCGTATTGTTACCGATGTCGAATCGAAGTAGAGCCGATACTCCAGATGGTACATTGCTTGAAGTCGCAGGTTGGGGTAGTCGCGGGGAAAACACACCGCGAACGACCAAATTGATGGAAGTGCAATTGCCACTAGCGACCCAAGCATCTTGTGCAGCTAAGTACAATAGCAACATCAACTATAGATTTAGTGCCACTGAAAACATTAATAGCGATCAGTTTTGTGCTGGTGATGGAGTGAGTAACAAAGATTCTTGTAATGGAGATAGTGGTGGACCATTGATTAGGTCTGATACTGGCGAACAGTTGGGGATTGTGAGTTATGGCGAAAACCCCTGCGGTAAGCTGGGAGTGTACAGCAACGTTAGTTATTTTCTTTCTTGGGTAAAGCTACATCAGTCGCTATCTTATAATGGTTACAAAAGCTATACCATGTCTACAGGACCAGTAACTCGACATTCTATTCCCATCAGAAATACGGGCACAGAACCGTTTGCGATAGACAAAGTGACAACTGAATATAGTTTATTGCCATCATCAAACTGCGAGGGAAAGGTCTTAATCTCAGGGCAAAGTTGTCAATTGGATATTGAGTTTGTACGTCAAATTGGGATAGTAGGCTTTTTTAAAGCAACGTTAGAAGTCTCTCAAAACGGAAATACAGAAGAAGTTGTTGTATCCAGGCGTCAACGTCCGGTTCAAGCGGCAACGAATGTATTAGATCTTGCTGTCACCTCAATGCTATATCCATTCGAATTGACCGTCTATCAAAACGGCAATCCGTGGCAGCCAGTCAATAGCTCCTTGGAGTCTTCAAGCCTAGCTGGTGGAACAGAACTTATATTGGACAATCTGCCTAAAGGGTACATAGGTTTCGATTTAGATATAGAATTGGAAGCCGGTGACAGTTTTTCAATCGAGTTAAACAACAAAGATTACCCATATTCTAAGAGTGTTATGCGCACCAGTGTAAAAAATGCCCGACAAGCCATCGCGCTTGATAAAGACTTTAATACACTTGTCTTTTCATTTAACAAGGCAAGGAGTGACTCTGGAAAAGTTACGATGAATAACTTAAGAGTGATCGACCAGGCAGAGTACGAATCAATAACGAAAGAGCAAACAGAAACAAGTGAAGCCCCTTCACTTGGAGAACCAGTAACAGATACAACTCCAACGGAGACGCCAAAAGCCATCTCTGGTGACTCTGGAGGAGGCGGCACATTATGTTTTGGTAGCCTACTACTGATAATAGTGACAAGAATGCGAAAGTTAATTAGATAATCTATTGACTGGCGTCTTAAACAAGAGGCCAGTCATAGTATAAAAAGATGATTGTTTCTGGCTAAATACGGACTTCAACACGAGATTTCATCGCTAACTATTGAGTGAATTGTTATGTAACCAAGTGCTTACCGTTTGCTAACCAAAGTGATATACAATCGCTGTTTTTAGTCTGTTACCTTACATTTTTGTGGTTCAAAATGTGATGTAAAAATGATTAAAACTCGAGTTAGTTATCTTTTTCAATTACTACTCTTTTTATTGTTGTTGTCGCCAATTTCTATTTCTTCTTCAAATGCTTCACCTAGAATTATCAGCGGCAAGCCAGTTGAAAAGAATGAATGGCCATTTTTGGTCGCTTTGGTGAAAAAAGGTCAGCCTGCTTTTGAAGGTCAATTTTGTGGTGGAACCATTATTGATGAATGGCGAATACTTACTGCCGCTCATTGTGTTCACGGAATAAACCCGGAAGATCTTGAAGTTGTCGTTGGTGTGAATGATCTTTCTAAAGAGACGACGCAAGGGACCCGTTACGGCGTAGATAATATTATCAATGAAGATTTTTTCGACTATAGCGCAAAAGATTACGATATGGCTATCGTTGAACTATCGCGCAAACTCATTGGTTCAGATTTTCAACCAGTAAGCTTGGCAAGGAACTTACCCCGAGGAGGCACTGAAGATGGTGCACCTCTGCTTATTGCGGGATGGGGGGCGACTGACGCAGAAAATGCACTTCAAAGTTCGCCTTTCAAACTGCATCAAGCAGAGTTGAACTTAATGAGCCAATCTGAGTGCCGTAGTTTCGTTTCTAGTAATCCTCTGATTGGTGCATTGATTCGCGACAGTAACCTATGCGCTAAAGCAGTAGATTCGCAAAATGCTTGCCAAGGGGATAGTGGGGGCCCATTAGTCAGGAAAGACACTGGGGAACAGATAGGTGTATTAAGTTGGACTCTAGCTGACTGCAAGAGCCTCAGTGTATACAGTGATGTGAGCTATTTTAATGCTTGGATAAGGTCAGTTCAAAACGGACTTTCGCAAACCTCAATTAAATATTTGGGCGTCACGTCAGAAAGTAACCCTACTCATACTTTGACTTACGTAAACAAAACAAGTTTTCCCATTACGATAAAGGGCATTGCGGGCGCTCCGTATAAGTACAATATGGAAAACACGACGGTTGATAGTATCTCGGGTTGCGCTAACCCTACATTAGCCCCAGGAGATGCGTGTGATATATCCGTTAGGTTGAGTCAAATACGAAATGGTTTAACTGGGTTTTATATTGAAACGGAATATGAAGTTAATGGTGTCCAAGCTTCACTCTTTACCGAGCGTTATTACCACAAATACCAACCTTCCGCCCTTGACTTGACAACAGTGATCCCATTTTCAAGCTTTGGTGCATACACGAATGGAAATGAGTGGCAGTTAGAGGGGGAAAAACTCGTATCTTCTGTGCTTGTTGGAAACTCTCAGTTTATTATCGGTGAACTATCAAAAGGGTATATTGCATTTAGTGTCGAAACAGAAGGTTTAGAGGCTGGGGATACTATTAACTATACTGCTAACAACACCACTTTCGACAAAGTTGGTAACGTGGCCTTGGCGTTAGAAAATACTTCAAACTACTTAACTTTTCAGTTTAACAAGCAGAGTGCAACTTCATTGGGAAAAGTGACTTTGAGCAATTTCAGGAGCCTCAGCAAAGCAGAATACGAGGCGATACCTGAGCAACACCTACAAGTTAAGAAACAACCAATGTTAAGCGATGTCTTGACTGAGGGGGAGACGATAGGTAGTGGCAAGCCCAGCGAAGAAAACAACGGCTCTCAAGACAATGAACCAGAGGTGATAGTAGATAATCAAAATTCTGCGTTGCAACATTCAGACTCAGGTGGCGGTGGTGGGACGAGTTCCTCAATATTACTGTTCGTCATGGGGTGTTTACTTTTTCGAAGAACTTTTTCTCCTAGCTTGGTGGACTTTCCATTAGTGTGTCGTTGAAAGAAAGCCGCCGTATTTTCGTATAAATATGGCGGCTTTATTTCGGTTATTTTCTAATTCTAGTTATTAATCCGACTAGTAAAAACGAGAGTAGGCCGAGTGAACCACCGCCACCACCGCTACTACCTGCTTTTGGCGTAGTAGAACCATTTGGGTTTGTCGGTGTTGTGGAGACGATCCCGTTGAGGTTGTTGTACTCTTGTTCTGAGATGGTTCGGAAGTTTTTTACAGTGGCACTGGCGGTGTTAGCCGTTGCCATCTTCTTGAAAGACAATTCAATATCATTGGACTGTTCTTGTAGAACAAATGCTAATGTTTTTGAAGCACTTTCATTGGTTAGATGATAAATATTGCCATTGACAGCTACTCTTAACATATCGCTGTCTTCGACAGTCTTGTCCACATCAAATGAAACATACCCTTGAGGCAATCCACTAATAGTTAGTGTGGACACATTTCCTGTTGATAGATTGGGCGAGGATTGCAAAATGCCATCAACAACATGCCATGGGTAGTAGTTACTGTAAATGTTTGCGTTTGAAAATGGTATGCTGTTCTTCACATCGATAGAAGCATTTAAAACGCTCTTCAATGTTGCAGAGAGTTCAAGGTCTTCACTGACTCCAACGACGGGAACCAAAAGACTTACTTCACCTGTACCTAAAGCATAGACGCCTAAATGTACGCTTATCTCACAGCTTTCCCCTGTTAACAAAGTTTGATTACTACAGCCAGATACGCTTTTAACCGTAGCGCCTTGGATGCTATTTTGTCTAATTGCTCCCAAGGTAATAGCGTTATTTGAATTGTTGGTCAGAGTAAATTTCGGATATACATTGTTTACGGTTACATAACCTAGGTTTCTTTTAGATGTATAGGCTAATCCATTAGTGTGAAAGTTGGTCCACGAATCTATGTAGCTTACATTGGTATAGACGCCCATCTTCCCGCATTGCTCTTTACCGTAGCTAACAATACCGATTTGTTGACGAGAATCTTTACGAATAATTGGCCCACCACTATCACCGAAACAGGAGTCCTTATTCGTGACGCCATCACCAGCACAAAAGTTAGGAGAATCAATATTTCTCGACTCGTCTTCAAATCGGTCTGCACAGGTGTTCTGGTCGACTAGGGGAACATCAACTTCCAATAGTAAAGGAGAGCGTTTCCGGTTGTTTGAATCTACCACGGTCGAACCCCAGCCTGCGACAGTAAGAGTCGTTCCATCCGGCGTGTTTCGGCGGGTAGATTCACCAGCTAAGGTTACTGGTGAAGAATAGTTGTTATCAAGATCACGGCTCAATTCAATAATTGCAGCATCAGTAGAGGGCGTATTTTTGTGTCCTCTGTTGATCATAATATTTTTGACACCAAGACGTTGACCTGTAGAAGAAGCCGCACCTAAGTCGGATGCACCGACAACGACTTCGATGTCGGCCGGAGAAAGATCGTCCACACAGTGAGCTGCGGTAAGAACGTGTTTTGAGCTGATAATGCTACCGGCACAAAATTGGCCTTTATCTGCTGGAAATCCTTTAAAAACTAAGGCTGCCATAAATTCCCAATCCGTCTTTGAAGCGGTACTACCATCAACAATCTTTGCGGATATATCTTGGGCATTACTAATCAGCGGAAGTGTGCTAAGTGCAGAAAACAAAACTAAATTTACTACGTTTTTTCGCATGTGTTGTCCATGATTATAAAATTGGTTTCACGAATACTAGTGCTATTTTAATCAGGAGTGAATGCCAACCTATTTCATGTTTTAAAACAAAGCGCTATTTACGACGTTTAATTGCATTAATGTGGTGTAAGTCCCGATTTTATAGAAGATTTTTTCATATTTTCGGAGGATCATGCCGTATATGCATTACGAGCGATAACAAAGTGCAAGCAACGGCATTACACAGTATTAACATTTAATTTGTTGACCTAAATGATGCTGTATATTTTTATTTTGGTGGATGTATTGTTGATCTATTTCTTGCTAGATCTAAATGTAGAAAAGGCTGTCAGTCGACAAAATGAATGGGTAGGGTAGAATTAAAAGGCGGATTTAAACTAAGCCGCGCAATGCGGCTTAGTTTCTGCGTGTAATTAGTAAATCACTTTCACTTTTTTGGCGGCTGTAACCGCGTCTTCTATTGCTTTTTCAATAGTGTCACGGCGAGTGATGGTCACCCCTAGACGTCGACGTCCATCTATATCTGGTTTGCCAAAGAGCTTTAACTGGGTTTGAGGAACCGTTAGCGCTTCGTTCATGCCTTCAAAACGAATGTCAGTAGAAGTACCTTGCCCTAGAATCACAGCCGAAGCCGCGGGACCAAATTGCGTAATACCCGCAATAGGTGAACCGGTGAATGCTCGAACGTGGAGAGCAAACTCAGACATATCTTGCGACATAAGGGTAACAAGACCAGTGTCGTGAGGGCGAGGGGACACTTCATTAAAGATCACAGTGTCACCTTTTACAAACAGCTCGACACCGAAAATACCAAATCCACCTAGTGCATTCACCACCTTGCCCGCAGCATCTTGCGCGGTGGCAAGTGCCGTTTCACTCATAGCTTGTGGCTGCCATGACTCGCGGTAATCTCCATCTTCTTGGCGATGGCCGATTGGCGCGCAGAAATGTACTCCATCAGAGGCTCTAACAGTCAGCAAAGTGATTTCGTAGTCAAAATCAATAAAGCCTTCAACAATAACGCGTCCAGCGCCGGTGCGGCCGCCTTCTTGTGCATACTGCCACGCTTTATCAATATCTTCGGGCGTCTTCAGAACACTCTGCCCTTTGCCTGAAGAGGACATAACTGGCTTACATACACAAGGCAGCCCCACTTTCTCGACAGCGGCGACGAAACTCTCATAGTTGTCAGCAAACTGGTAAGGTGAGGTTGTTAATTCAAGCTCTTCTGCAGCCAAGCGGCGAATGCCTTCACGGTTCATGGTAAGTTTAGTCGCCTTAGCTGAAGGAACGACGTTGAGTCCTTTGGCTTCCAGCTCAACTAAGGTGTCGGTTGCGATGGCTTCAATCTCTGGAACGACGTAGTCTGGTTTTTCTTCACTGATGACTTGAGCGAGAGCCTCTCCGTCTAGCATATTGAATACGCGGCTACGATGGGCGACCTGCATTGCTGGAGCGCCTTCATAGCGATCACAAGCGATGACTTCTAAACCTAAGCGCTGACATTCAATGGCAACTTCTTTGCCAAGTTCACCTGAGCCAAGTAACAGAACACGTGTTGCGTGCGGGCGATTTGCTGTACCAAACATAGTAGACCTTTCAATAAAGTGGATATTGAGAAATTGCTTGGCATGATACTGAGTTTGACCGGAAAAGCAATCGTTTGCGTTTGTCGGAATTTTTGATTCTGCAAAGGTAAATAAAACCCGATACTCCGACCATAAGTGTGACTTGTGTCACGTTATTTTTGGTAACATTATGCCGTCATCCATTTCATTGATCTGACGCTATACGACTAATGACAAGCAAAGTCATGATCGTTTGTCGCAGAGGAAGTTTTCCAATGTGAGCATTGTTAAATCTCAGGAAGAGTCGTCGTGAATTTACGTCCAAAAGCAAAATATATTATTCCATTAATTATTCCAATTATCGTTCTTTTGATGCCACTTTCGGCTTTTCCGTTTGATGGGTTAACCATTGTGCAGCAAAGAGTGATTGCCATTTTTTTACTTGCCGCACTGTGCTGGGTCTTTGAACCTATACCCATCTACGCGACGTCTGTTGTCATTATTGTCTTAGAGCTGCTTTTGCTCTCGGACAAAGGCATTCTTTGGTTTAGAAGTGGAGCCGGAGAGGCCCATTTTGGCGAACTACTCAATTACAAAGACATAATGGCGACGTTTGCTAGCCCGATTATTATGCTTTTCCTCGGTGGTTTCTTTTTGGCTATGGCGGCGACCAAGTATCGTTTAGACGTAAACTTAGCGCGAGTGTTACTCAAACCTTTTGGCCGAGATCCTAAGTTCGTAATGTTAGGACTGATGATGATCACCGCAGTGTTTTCTATGTTTATGTCGAACACGGCAACCACCGCGATGATGCTGTCTATTTTAACTCCGGTGATTGCAGTCTTAGGTCCTAAAGACCCCGGCAGAATCGCCTTTGCCCTGTGTATTCCAGTTGCTGCCAATATTGGAGGGATTGGTACTCCAATTGGTACGCCACCCAATGCGATAGCACTTAAGTACTTGGTGGGCGAGCACACCATCTCATTTGGCTCTTGGATGGCATTTGGTGTACCGTTTGTGGTAGTTATGATGGCATTAGCATGGGCATTGATTCACTTTTTATACCGTTCGGACCAAGAAGCTATTGATCTGGATATCAAAGGACGATTTTTAAAAACACCTAAAGCGATCATGGTATACGTGACCTTTACTTTGACCATTGTGCTTTGGCTTATGGGGTCTCTGCATGGTATGAACTCATACACCGTTGCTCTGATCCCAGTGGCGCTCTTTTCCCTTACCGGCATTATCAATAAAGAAGATCTAAAGAAAATTTCATGGGATGTGTTGTGGCTTGTATCCGGTGGTATCGCCCTTGGACTTGCACTTGATCAGACTGGGTTGGCACAGCTTGTTGTTCACAGTATCCCCTTTGGCGAGTTTTCGCCTTATGTGGTGTTAGTGGGTTCTGCATTTTTATGTCTGCTGATGGCAAACTTTATGTCTCATACTGCGACGGCAAACTTGTTAATGCCAATCATGGCTGCTTTAGGCGCTTCGATGACGTCGTTAACTCCATTAGGAGGAGAAGTTACGCTTATTCTTGTGGTTACCTTTGCCGCGTCATTGGGCATGTCGTTACCTATTAGTACGCCACCAAATGCCTTAGCGCACGCGACAGGGAATGTACAAAGTAGTCAAATGGCCAAAGTGGGCGTGATACTTGGCTTGGTGGGGGTTCTACTTAGCTTTGTACTCGTTTGGGCGCTTCTGGCTCTAGGCCATATAGGGTAATCAAGTGGCTTCGGAAGCATTCCAGAACCTAATCGAACGGTACTTCTCTTGTGCCGAAAGGCAACTAACTTTGCAATCTGGTAGTACAGTACTAGAGCAAGGGGACACCAATCAGCGACTTTATTATGTGATTGAAGGGGAGTTAGAGGGGTTCGACCTAGAGACAGACGGCAGAAAAATAAAAGTTTTTTCGGCGGGTCGTGGGGCATTTATTGGTGTACACAGTTTTTTTTCGGGTACCGATATTGCCTCTTCGACTGTAATTGCAAGGTCAGATTTAAAACTCGCATGGATCGACAGGGAAACGCCCGCTTACATGCCCGAACACTATGGACCAATTACCTCACAGTTTACGCCGGTCATTGTTAATGAATTATCCAGAAGGCAAAAACGGGCGACTAGAGAAGCGGTGGCCAAAGAAAAAGCGATTGAAAAACTCAATCTGGCAGAACAGATGACCACTTTGGGTCAACTGGCGGCTGGTTTAGCTCACGAGCTTAACAATGCAATTGGAGTAGTACAAAGTCAGTCACAAAGGTTGGAGAGCGTTATCCTAAATTTATTGGAAGAAGCTCACCCCGACGCTAGTCAGTTTTTCGATTTTGGTTTGATGCACGGACAGAAGGTTACGGCATCTGAGGCTAGACGAGGTGGAAAAGAGATTGCTAACCGCTACGGTTTGTCACCCCAAACGGCAAAAGCAATGGCACGAGTTTGGCCCGAAGGAGAGGTGCCCAAAGAGTGGCTAATTGCCCCTGAAGAAGCGGTTCAGTTTTGGCAAACCGGACGTGATCTTCACGATTTGCGTTTGGCGGCGAACCACACCGTTGGCATAGTAAAATCTGTAAAGCAGCTTGGGAGAATGGATACATTAGACGAGACTTGGTTAGACATTAACGAGACCTTGAATCAAAGCGTGTCCCTGTTGCAAAGCGATTTGCGCCGCGTAAAAGTGCGCATGAGACCCGGAGAACTGCCTCAATTCAAGGGCTCTCACACTGAGCTTGTTCAAGTCTGGGTCAACATAATTAAAAATGCCTGTGACGCGATGGAAGACCGAGATAATGCTGAGTTAGAGATTGTCACAAGGCAGAGCAAAAACAGGATTCTAGTCACTATTGCTAACAATGGTGCAGAGATAGATGAAGCAACAAGAAGAAAAATTTTCCAACCCAATTTTACTACTAAGAAAGGTGGATTGTCGTTTGGGTTAGGTTTGGGGCTTTCCATCGTAAGACGGATTGTTACCGGCTACGAAGGCAGTGTAGTCGTGAAGAGTGAAGCCTCCCGAACCGTTTTCAGAATCAAGCTACCAGTTGAGGAACATCATGGATAAATTGAATGTGATTTGCGTGGACGATCAACGTGAAGTACTGAGCGCGGTAATGCAAGATCTAGAACCGCTATACGCGTTTTTAAGTGTTGAAGATTGTGAGTCGGCGGATGAAGTCATCGACCTAATGGATGAGCTAGATGCAGAAGGTGAACACATTGCCGTGGTCGTCTCTGATCATGTTATGCCGGGGAAAACGGGTGTTGAGTTGTTAACCGAGATTTCGAAGGACGGACGTTATACCCACACAAGGAAAATTCTGCTAACCGGACAGGCGACCCATGCTGATACCATCACGGCTATCAATACTGCCGGTATCGATCACTACTTCGAAAAGCCGTGGAAATCAGATGACATTCTCGCAGTGGTAAGGGCTTTAGTGACTGAATATGTGTTTGACCACGGTTTAGACTATCGAAGTTATCAACTGCATTTAGATCCCGAAGTGATGCTTAATCGACTAAAAGCATAGACTGACTTTAAGCAACGGAAATTAGCAATCTAGGGGCTAACATGGCAACTGGATTGCGTCTCCATTGTTCATTTTATTGATAGTAGCCGCTATTTTCACATATTGGTAGGCACCTTACTTCTATACAGTTTTCTATTCGATTAAATATTGGTCGAACGAATGGTTTTACGGGCAGATAGCAGGTTTACTTCGTATACTTTTGTTAGAATCTTCTTTTAACTGAGAAACACTGTGAAGCCTATGCAGTACGATCCTAATGACTCAATCAAAATTCCTATTGATACCTTGAGTATAGGGATGTTCGTTACCGCTATTCAGCATAACGAGCGAGTCAATCTTGCAAATGCAGGAAGAGTGTCTTCTGACAAAGCTATCGAACAGTTGAAAAAGAATGGAATCCGATTCGCGTGGGTAGATAAAGGTCTGTCAAAAGACGGTTGTATATTTAAACCAGTGGAAGAAGCTCCTTCCAATCCCGAGCCAGTGGCGAGTGAAAGCCAGCCGTCGTCTAGGGCTAAAAGTTCGACCAGCCGCTATGATATGCAAAAGCGCGCCAACAAAATTATCAAAGAAGCGAAAGGGCTAGCTCATAAAATTATCCATCAAACCTTTGAAGGAAATGAAATTCACGTTGAGGACATCGAACACTGGGCAGACGATCTCATCGAAGCGGCACTCATTAACTCAGACGCCATTCAGTGTGTCTCTGCGTTGAGGAAAAAAGATGCCTACTTACTTGAGCATTCTGTCAACGTTGCCTGCTTACTGGTGACGTTTGGCAAACACTTAGGTATGCCGCGTAATGTGTTAAAGCAATTGGCGATAGGGGGCATCATTCACGATGTCGGCAAAGTAAAAGTGGATGATAGGATCCTTCATAAACCAGCCAAACTCACCGAGAAAGAGTTTGCTCATATGAAGCTTCATCAAGTGTACGCCAAAGATATCATCACAAATGTGAAAGGGCTTTCGCCAGTCAGTCGAGATGTGTGTTTGATGCATCACGAGAAGTTAGACGGAAACGGCTATCCATTGGGTTTAAAAGAAGAGCAGATCCCGCTGCACGGCAGGATGAGTGGCATTGTCGATGTCTATGACGCACTGACCGCTGATCGCTGCTACAAACGGGGAATGAGTCCTGCCGAAGCGTTTAAGGTTTTACTCGGTCTGACTCCGGCACATTTAGACAGGCAATTGGTGTACAAGTTTATTAACTGTATTGGAGTCTATCCAGTTGGCTCTATTGTCGAACTGAGCGATGGTAAAGTGGCGATCGTATGGAGCATCAATGAATCAAATCCTGTTAAACCACAAGTGAAGTGCTTTTATTCGCGCAAACACAAACACTTTGTCGATGTTTCCTATGTCGATTTGCGATTTGGTCGGGTAAAAATTGAGCGAGCAATCGCCCCATGCCAGTTAGAAGTTGATGCGACGCCGTTTTACGAAACCTAAAAAAAGCGCCTAAAGGCGCTTTTCTCAATTAAATGGTGAGGTAACTGAGTGGGATATCAGGGTCAACAGCCTCAAGGGTTGATTGGGTATCAGACAAGTGACTTATCTTGCCTTCGGCTAGCTCCACCAAGGCTGCGTTATCGATTTCTTTTAACGAGTATCCCGCCATGAGCACTTGTATCATGGCGACTTGCAGGGGAGGAAGGCTAGGGTTAAAAGCGGCATTTTCAGCATAAGCACCTTTAAATGTTCTTCCATCTTTAGTTTGCAACGCCACTCCACTGATATTGCGGGTGTAAGGCGCATGACTCATATTTAAAGCGGCGAGAGCTTGCAGTACTAGCGGATCAGGGTCTTCAGTTGAATGTTGATGATCGACGCTAGACATCAATCCAGTTGTGATCCCTAGGTCGGCAGGTCCAAACGATTCTGGAAGATATTCACCCAAAGGCTTGGCGTCTCGTTCTGGTAGCTGAATGACCAGTTCATTGGCCGTGGTGAGTTCGTTCATAAACTGACGACAATGGCCACACGGGCTGTAGTTGATGGTGATGTCGGTGAGTCCTTTTTCACCTTTCATCCAAGCGTGACTGATGGCTGATTGTTCTGCATGGACGGTTTGTCCAAGTTGGGCTCCAGAAATCTCGACGTTAGCCCCAAAATAGAGACGGCCAGATAGTCCGCGTACAATTGCACCGACGTAAAATTCAGAGATAGGAGCATAAGAGAATGCGGCGGCGAGAGGCAACAATGCGACTCTTAGGTCGGCATCGCTTAACTGACTTTCTCGTCTTAAATTATCAAATTGCTCTGCGGAAAGCGTGGCATCAAAATCTTTACTAGTGACAATAGGTGTTAAAACGGTTGTCAAAGCGACAGGCATATCTTTTAGTACGTTATTAATGCGACTGTTCATAGTGAATCCTTTTGACTTTATTGAACTCCATTCTATGTCAAGGTGGGGATAATTCCGTGATCGAGATCTTTAAAATGAATGCAACGATATTTTCATATTCACAATTAGGGTGAGGTCACACAAGAAAGAGTGCGTGTCTAAATGAAACACCATGAATAGTGTTTTATGTCATTAACCAAATCGCTAGGGTTAAAAAGCTCGGTGCCAAAATCGAGGTAATCACCCCGCAAAGTACTAGAGCGAGAGAACTAAATGCCGCGTCTTGGGGGTTTTTCTCAGCACAAGTTGCCGTACCCAACGCATGAGATACCGTGCCCATTGTAAGTCCACGAGCGATTGGGTGCGTTATATTAAGCAGGGAGTAGATAGGGTAACCTAAGATAGCGCCGAAAAGACCGACGATAAGTACCAATATAGCAGCGATCGCAGGTTGTCCACCGAGATTGCTGGATACTTCCATTGCTATGGGAGTAGTTACTGATTTGCCTAATAGGCTAGCGATAAGCTCAAGATCAGCGTTCATCCAAACTGCGATGATGGTCGATGTGAACATAGCCATAACACTGCCTACTCCGCACGCCAACATAATGATTCGCCAGTTGGCCCTAATTTGGGGAAGTTGTTCATAAAGTGGGTAAGCTAAAGCAACAACAGCAGGTTGCAGCAATAGGTTCAACCAAGTGTTGTCTTGATAGTATTGTTCAAAAGGAATGTTTAAGTAGACCAACAGTGGAATGATGACACCAATACTGAGCAGTAGAGGATTGAGAATAGGTGAGTTTAACTTTTTACTAACGGCTCGGGCGGTGAAAAATACAGCAATAGAAACGAACAACCACATTATTTATTTCCTTTCTTCAGTAAGCGGTCAAGGAAAAAGCCGAGTAAAACCATTACGATAAAGGTTCCACCAACAGCACTGGCTAAAATAGGTAAAGCGTTGTTTATCAGGCTATCAAAATGGTTCATGAGGCCGACACTTATCGGCACGAATAGTAGAACCATGTAACGAATAAAGGTATTTGCACCGAGTTGAACCCACTGGGAAGGAACAAGCCCACTTGCCAAAAGTCCGAACAAGATAAGCATGCCGATAATACTGCCCGGTATGGCAGTGCCAAGAAGTGCTTGAATGTTAATCCCTGCCAGAAGGCAGAGAAAAATTAAACCAACAGATACAGTGAATTTTAATACGTTTGAAGCCATTGAATTCCTAACCTAGTTAAGAGAGAAGCCTCTCTACATGTCGATATACTGACTTGAGTATTGTAATTTTTTTCTCATCGCTTTCGTGTTCGTGAACCAAATTTTCCAAATTTAGCATGTACTCTTCAATACGACTTTCGAAATACTCGCGGCAGTGGTTCGCCCATTTTTGTTGTTCTTGTGGGTCAAGGGTCCAAGGGTAGTTTCTGGCGCGATACTTAAACAGCAAAGGTTTAATGCGCTCGTCGTCAAACTGAATATCTAAATCTGCAAGGTTGTCGGGTTTAGTTTCCAAAATGATGTTCATAGCGGCCCTATCGGCCGGAGAAAAGAAACCACTGTATAGTTGAGTGTCGACGTTTGAGTCGGTTTCGTACTGACGCTCTTGACTATAAACCTTTGTCAGTTTTTCCCTTATGTCTGGGTTGTTTTTAATTTTTGCTAAGTTGTTTAGACAGGCTTGTCTATCGATACCTATTCGCTCTGCATTTTCAGCGGTGAGCGTTTTGGCGGGAGCCAAGATTGGACATTTGTTCAAATGAACTAATTTGACAGGAACGGGCAACTCATCTTCTGCCAACTCTGAACGTCTGGTGTACAATCGTTCGCGAAGTTGGTCTGGGTTCAAGTCTAATAGCGGCGTTGGATCCTTGGCGAGATCAATGGCAATCACCGCATTTTGGTTTGTTGGGTGCCACGCTACCGGTACAATCCAACTGGTGTACTGACACTCGCGACCAAGCATCGCCGAGACGTGCATCAAGGGGGTCAGATTAACAATATCAATGAGCTCATTGAGCTTGCGCTTGCCACGCATTTCTAAAAAGTAGTTAAACAGTTTAGGTTGAGCAGCTTTGATCTTTTTGGCCATTTCGATGGTGGCGATAACATCCGCCATCGCATCATGAGCGTTTTCGTGTTCTATGCCGTTGGCGACGGATAAGTGCTCAAGTTTAAAGCTAGTAAAACCTTCTTCGTTGGTCGGCCATTCAACTCCTTCAGGTCTTAAGGCGTGACAGGCTCTCATCACATCCAGTAAGTCCCAGCGAGAGTTGCCATTTTGCCAGCTCCACGCATATGGGTCGATAAAGTTGCGGTAACAGGTATACCGAGTAACTTCATCATCAAAGCGAATACTGTTGTATCCCAAACTGATGGTATTTGGCGTCGAAAGTTCTTGGTGAATTTTGTGAATAAACTCGGGTTCGGTTAAGCCTTCCGCTTGTGCTTTCTGCGGAGTAATTCCGGTAATAAGAGCTGCTTCTGGCCCCGGAAGGTAATCGCTCGGGGGCTGGCAATAGATCACCAAAGGTTCACCAATGATATTGAAGTCCATATCGGTACGCACACCCGCAAATTGGCTAGGTCTATCTTCTGATGGACTTGTGCCCCAGGTTTCATAGTCGAAAAAAAAGTAAGTTTGTGCGTGTTGACTCTGCATAAGAACTACCGAACAGGTGCGTAAAATAGACAAACACACCTAAAATCAAGGGTGAAGAATAGCTCTATTAGACCATTGCTTGCGGGGCTTAGCAATTAAGAACCGCGCGATAAACCGTATTTCCTTGCCAATAGTTAAGAAAATCCTCTTCAAAACGGCGCCAAATTGACCAACAGTCGTGAAATTATCCGTCATAGTGGAGGGTGAGTACTTGTAGTGGCACGCAGAATTTGTCAATTTATGCCTAATGAAAACAATATTCGATAAGTCTTACCATGGATATAGTTCTTTTCATTGAGATTCCTTGGTATTCTTGTGCAAGATTAATTAAGGACATCAGATAGATATCGAAGCACATGGATAAGAGCATCACTCTAAAAAACAATATCTGGATTATATTCTTTATTGTCTTCGCTACCTCGTTGGTGTTTTTCTCCAGTGCCATCTATTATCGCTGGGTATCAATAAACGAGAGCTTTCAAAAGCAGCAGCAGACACACGTTGAACTATTGGGAAATTCAGTTCGTGGTTTTTTAGACTCGCAAGGTTCGCTGCTTGAAGTTCTCGGTGTTCATCTTATCACCCAGCACAAGCTGCCGGATGCTCCCATTCACGACGTCGTACTAGACAATACCATGGACACATACCCAGCCATTCTAGGATTGGGTCTGGTGGCGTATGATGGCCGCGCCTTGGTGACTAGTTCTAATTTTGATCTGACTAAACTGCCCAACTTAATGGAGCTTGAACAGACAAGACAATCGTTTAGTGAAGCGAGGTCGAGTCGCAAAATGCACACGGGCCCAACCTATATCATCAACGCGATAAGCACACCTGAGTATGGAATGCCGATCCGTAAGGCGATTTATTTGCCTCATGATGCTCCGCAAGCTATTGCAGTGATGACAGCGGGAATTAAATTAGAGAATACCCCTATCTTTAGTGGTCATGCCGCAGACGATCACCATAAAGTAGAAATTATCAGAAAAGATAGATTTCCAGTCTTTAGTACTGACGGCAATACAGAATACACCAAGCCAGTTTCGGACAGTTATTACCAAGCTCTGCAGAAAAACACCAATAAAGGGCAGGCGTTTAGTGTGTTTGACTATCAGGAATCAGACTCGAAAGAGGCTTTTCAAATAGTCTCTCACTACGATGCTTATCTCGACTTTTGGTTTATTTCTAAAATAGAAAAGCAATCGATTGTAGATGCCTTTATGAGTCGATTTGTTTTTATCTTCTCGATGTTTTTCATCTTCAATGGCGTGCTTTATGTCTTAACTCGCTCAATTGCTAACTCAGAAAAGCAAAAGCAGAAAGAGTTGCTGCAATTGGCTCATCACGACCAGCTAACGGGCTTGCCTAATCGTTCATTACTGCTGATCAAACTAAAAGAGGCGATCTCAAAGAGTTATGTAAGCTCTTGCTATCACGCTTTGCTGTTCCTAGATCTCGATGATTTCAAAACGATTAATGATGCACACGGCCACGAGTATGGCGATGCGCTATTACGCGAGGCAACGTGTCGCATTCAAAACTGTATTGCGAGTAAAGATATTCTGACCCGATTTGGTGGAGACGAGTTTGTCGTATTATTGCCAGACCTATCCAAAGACTACGACGAAGCTGCGCTGCAAGTGGAAGAGGTGGCGTTAAAAATACTGGAAGCTTTGTCACAAGAGTATCAATTGGAACCTCATAGCTATACCAGTAGTGCCAGTATTGGTGCCGTTCTATTTAACGACGCATCAATCGAAAAATCAGAGCTGTTAAAGCAAGCGGATATAGCCATGTATAAGGCTAAGCGCACGGGGAAAAACTCGATGTGCTTTTTCGACCCAAATATGCAAAAAGAAGTGACAAGCATGTTTGATTTAGAGAACGAACTTCGCGCGGCAATAATCAACAAAGAGTTCGAGCTTTATTATCAACCGCAACTTGATAAGTCAGGTACCGTGGTGGGTGCAGAAGCACTTATCCGATGGCAGCACCCAGAAAAAGGGTTGGTTGGTCCGTATAATTTTATTCCCGTGGCTGAGAAAACAGGGCTAATATTGCCAATTGGCGAATGGGTTTTAGAGACAGCTTGTAAGCAGTTGGCCCAGTGGCATAGTCGGCCAGAAACTAGTCATCTCTCAGTCTCTGTTAACGTCAGCTACAAGCAGTTATAGAACCGAGTTTTGTCAAAAAAGTAAGCCATCTAATCCACCTGTATGACTTACATCGTGGCAAGCTGCGTATCGAATTAACCGAAACCATGTTGATTGATGAAATGGAAGTGACAATCGCACGAATGAATGAACTTCGGAAACAGGGCGTTCACTTCTCCCTCGACGACTTTGGAACTGGCTACTCTTCTTTGAAGTACTTAAAGCGTTTACCGCTGAGTCAGCTGAAAATAGACAAGTCGTTTATTAACGATATCAAATCGGATAAAAGTGATCAGTCTATAGTGAGAACTATTATTTCCATGTCAGAAGCGTTAGGTCTGTACACCATAGCGGAAGGGGTGGAAACACAAGAGCAGAGAGACTATTTAGAATCTCAGGGCTGTCTACACTATCAGGGTTACCTATATAGCAAGCCTTTACCCATTGATTCCTTTGAGCTATTCATTCACAAGCAAAGACGCTTTAAAGCGCTATGTGAAGAGGTTTAGCCCAACTAAAGATTTTTCGGTAGCAACGACCACCGATGACCAGAGTGTATATGCAGTAAATCGAGGAAGAAGTGAGCTTGAGGCTCACTTCTTTGCCAAGGCTACTTTGGCGGCAGCTCTAGTGAAAATCGAGCTACTTTTCTACTGGGAACACTTTATCAAAGTGTTCTAATACCAGCTCTGACTCCAAGTTGAATTCTGCACCGACTTCGGCCGCGTATTGAGTGAAAAATTCAACGTGTGCGTCGTACCACCACTGATAGCTCAAGTCACCTTCACCCTCTTTGGCCGCAAACTCAGGTGTGACTTTGTTAAACGGACAAAGCTCAACTTGATTCACTTTGATGATGCAAATGGGTTCTTCTTTCCAATTTAGCACTACGGTAAGCCGTCCTTCGACAGGTAGGGGCTCTTGTTCAATATCGTAAGCCGACTTCAAGCTACAACTAGCCCTTTTGACACCAGCGTCAATCAAGCGGGCGCATTCATTGGCATTGTATTCATCGGCACAATAATACTCCGCAGTAATCTGAGGAATGGCTGAAACTTCTTGTTTCGGTAGGGTTGCAAGGTATTTATCAAGATAGGCTTGAACTAGAGGAGACATCGTTATTCCTTAACGGTTTTTTGAGCTTACTACACGTTGTTTTATCTACTAGCAGGTTAGTCATTTCGATACTAACGATATGATTGGATAGATAAAAGGTATGTTTGAGCGAGTCAGTTTAATCAAATTAAATAATATTAAAAGCTCGCCAAGCTAAGAATTGAAAGAATATTGAATAGCAAAGCCGGAGCATACGCTCCGGCAAGAAACAACAAATGTTGAAGAGTTAAAACTAATTAAACACCTAGGCGTGTTGGGATTCGACTTCTCCTTGCTTCTCTTTGAGCAATCGACTGGTGATTGTGCCAGCGGTCATCGCTCCAGAGACGTTTAGTGCAGTTCGAGCCATATCAATTAGGGGCTCGATTGAAATGAGCAGGGCGGCGATCGTCACTGGTAAACCCATCGCAGGTAATACGATTAGAGCGGCAAAAGTAGCACCTCCACCGACGCCGGCAATGCCAAATGAACTGATAGTCACGATTGCTACTAAGGACAAGATAAAGTTGATATCCATTGGGTCGATGCCTACGCTTGGGGCAACCATAACGGCTAGCATCGCTGGGTAAATGCCCGCGCAACCATTCTGACCGATGGTAGCACCGAACGAAGCGGATAAGTTGGCAATGGCTGGTGGAACCTTGAGCTTGGTAATTTGCGCTTCCACGTTAAGAGGAATAGTGGCCGCCGAACTACGAGAGCTAAAGGCGAATGTTAAAACTGGCCAAATGTTCTTAAAGTAGGTTTTTGGGTTGACGCCAACCAAGGACACCAAAAGACCGTGCACAACAAACATCAAAGCAATTGCGACATACGAGGCAACAATAAAGCCCAATAGGTTTAAGATATCACTGCCATTTGAACTGGCGACAACCTTTGCCATCAGTGCAGCGATACCGTATGGAGTGAGTGCCATAATCATTTTCACCAGTCGCATAATAATGGACTGAGAAGCTTCGACAAAGGTGCGGATAGGCGTTTCTAGTTGTTCTTGCTCTGCCATGACTTTACGAGCAGCAATGCCAATTAAAACACCAAAGATCACAACGGCAATAATGGAAGTTGATCGAGCACCAGTGAGATCGGAAAACGGGTTGGTCGGAATAAAGCTAACCAACATGTGAGCAATAGATAGGTCACTGACGCGATCAGAGCGACTTTCAAGTACCGCTATTCTAGCGGTTTCGCGCGCACCTTCTGTCAAACCTTCAGCGGTAAGACCGAACACTTGCGTAATACCAATACCAACAATCGCTGAGATAGCGGTTGTGATCAGCAAAACGGAAATGGTAAGGCCTGATATTTTTCCTAACGCTCCCCCTTTCTCTAGTTTAACCACCGCACCAATCATAGATACAAGTACCAAAGGCATTATGATCATTTTAAGGAGACCGACGTAGCCACGACCGACAACGTTAACCCACTCTAGAACAGCTTTAGTGGTCTCACTTGTGTCGCCAAAAGTGAATTGAAGAAGTAGACCAAAGGCACTACCTAGCAATAAACCCGTGAAAACTTGACGTGACAGGGTATGTGTAGATTTTTGCTGTACATAGAGAAAAGCGAGAATACCTGCAAATAGGGCAAGCGCAGCAATAACTGCAACTGACATAACTTTTTCCTTATTTTTGTTAAAAATAGTATTGCGTGGTGACTCATAGTCGGCTTGCCGGAGATGTGAATCAAAACAGAATGGACTTTCGGCAATATGAAACAACGAGATAGAAAACCAAGCCCACACACGGTATAGGGCAACGGTGATTTATGGAAATAGGCTATATGAATTTAATATTCCAAAATGTTATTTAGTCAGATCAATAGACTATTAATTTGGAAGATGGCGGCATGTATGACTGTATAAATTGCAGTTATCGATTTATTGTAAATTATGAATTTGATGGATAGTCTTCAGGAAAATGATAAACAAGAGACGGTAAATAGGATTTGATATAACTTAGAGTAGGCATTGTTTTACCTAACCATTTTATGTACATAAGCCAAACTTGTAAATGACAATGGTAATTATTATCATCTTTGCGCAGAGATTTATCAGGTATGCAGATGAAAAGTATCGACAATTTAAGCTCAATGGTTGTATTTGCTCGTGTTGTTGAAACGATGAGTTTTACCGAGGCAGCGAAGTCATTGCAGCTCTCCAAGTCCTCAGTCAGTAGAGAAATCACCCAGTTAGAAACTCGCCTAGGTGTCCAACTTCTCATCAGATCGACACGAAAAATCACGGTTACTGATGTTGGATTTGGCTACTATCAACACTGCTCGGGCGTGTTAAACGAAGTGAAAAAAGCAGAAAAGTTCGTTCAACATTTGCATGAAGAACCGGTCGGTAATTTAAGGGTTGTTGCGCCTGTTAATTTTGGATGCGAATGCGTGGTTCCGGTTTTAAACCAAATGGTAAAAAGCAATATCCATACGCAAGTGGAAGTGGATTTAACAGATCGCCCAGTGGATATGGAAGAAACTCAGTTTCACATCGCTATCGTCACGTCTAATGGCACCCCCGACCACCCCTACGCGACTCACCTTACGGATATAAGTTGGGGTCTTTATGCAACTCCCCACTACCTGTCACGGTTTCAAAACATCGACAGCCCAGAGGATTTACCACGTTATGACTATATTCTGTTTGGTGGGAGGGCACATACAACCTCGCTGCCGTTTCGCAAAAATAAGCAGAAGATGGATATAGAGGTTCGCAGTCGATTTCGAGCAAACAACAGTGTAGCAGTGCTCAACTCTGCGCTGGCGGGGACGGGGATCGCTTATCTGCCAGACTATATTACACAAAAAGCCCTACATACAGGTGAATTAGTAAGACTACTTCCCGAATGGACAATGGACATACTCAAAGTCTGGGTTTTGTATAAAAAAGAGCAAGCGCTGTCACCGCGTATAAGAAGTTTTATTGAACAACTGAATCGCCAAATGGAGCACACCCGAATTGACCCATAATTCGGGTGTGATTTGATTAGTAATAGTCGCCGTGATTGTATTCCCAGCTAATAAAGGTATCCGACATAAATGACATGATTTTGTTTATGTCTAATCCCTTTCGGATCACTGAAGGACATGGCTTGATTTTGCGCTCATTGTTTTGCAGAGGAACCAGTTTGCCATCCTCGTCTACCATGGACACCATTACTCCTTGTTCGTAGCGAGTACGTTCGTCTTCATTAGGTTGAATGGACTTAACATAGTCATTGGCACAAATAATCAGATCGGCACGCTCTTCGATGCGTTCGCCAATGTTTTCTACTAAGCCTCTATTCCCTTTACCCGAAGGGTTGGCCGAACTGGCAAAGGAAAACTTACCGTGTTTCTCCCAAAGTTCTTTGGCGATGAATTCTCCAGGTTTGCCAAAGCGAATGACAAAACAGGTCGTTTGACGACTGTCCATCATAAGCTCTCGGATTCCATCGTCTGGAAGCAAATCAAGTCCTGCTTTTTTCCACGGAAGAATACAGCCAAGTAGGACATCCTCATCCCAGTGTTTTTGGTACAAAGCTTCGATTTCGTCATTCATTTGCGCCAACTGCTTTAACTGTTCCATTGAACCGCAAAGTACCACACCGGGCTTGTTGCGCTTTCTTTGCTTAGCTTCGAATTTTCGCTCAAGACCTTGTTTGTCGGAGGTCATAATAATGTAACCAACTTTTGTCGGGCTGACGATCATGCCACCGTTTTTCGACAAAATATCGATAGCTTCGGGCTGAATGCCTTTATTCCAAATGATTTTTTTCTCACTCATAGATCTACCTAATTCAATCTGATAATAATTTTTGTATTCTGGATTTGGTCTTTTGTCACAGCGTGATAAAAGCACTGCCAAATCTCTGTTATCTGCTTTTTATATTAACCGCGAGTTTGGTGGATACAATGAGGTAGGGCGATTGTTCCTCTGGTGCAACAGTTGAACGGATAAGGAGTTCTTTAGACGAAGAACTCCTTATTTCTTATATGGTTACTTGAGAGTGTCCGATAATTGATTTACTCGGCCAATGGCGTTTAATAGATCTTGGTGCGAGACATCAAATGGCATACTTTTGATGTTAGGATTGTTTACCGAAGCGTCGACTACCTCGTTTAATTCTGCGTCGCTGAGGTCTGCGATCTCAGCTAAACTGGTTGGAACACCACAAGATTTTGCGAGCTTAATGGCCTCTACAATTTCAGAGTCTTGGCGATTTTCCAGCGCTAAAAGACACAGGTTTCCATAACCCACTAATAGGCCGTGTCCGAAGTGACGTACTTTGTCATTGACGGTAAATCCATTGTACAAGCCGTGTGCTGCCGCTAAGTGGTTACCGATACCCATGATAGAAGTAAATCCAGCATAGATAAAAATGGCGTCCATGACTTGTTCTAACGCAAAGGTAGATTTACCTTGGATAACACCCTTACAGGCTTCATCTGCATAGCGTGAAATAACATTGAAGCACAATTGACCATTGTTGAATGCGGCCATGTTCAGACTGCCATCTGGCTTTCCACCACAAATGACGCGGTATTCGTAGAACTTAGCCAAGGTGTCACCTAAGCCAGCAGACAGCCATTTTAGTGGCGCTTTGGCAATGATTTGCGGATCAATAATGACATAATCCGGCGCTTTACTCAGTTTCCATGAATCTAGGTAGTGGCCTTTATCGTCATAGATGACTGAGGTTGTTGCCACCGCTGCGCAGGTCGCAGCAATCGTAGGGATGGCGGCAAAAGGGATCCCCAAGTCTATGGCCACCACTTTGCCCGTGTCTAGCGCCTTACCGCCGCCAACAACAATAATAAAATCAACGTTATGGGATTGGATCTTTTCAGTTAGCATTTGAAAGTTTTGTTTAGAACATTCGCCGCCATACCAAGCGGTTTCAACTACTTCCAAGTTTTGTAACTGCTCTTCCATTAAAGGCATTGAAGCTTCAAGTGCTTTGTGACCACCGATAATGAATACGCGTTTGCCTAACACATCGGCAATTTCGCCAATTTTGCTAACAGCGCCTGTCCCTCGATAAATCGTTGATGGGAATGACATACTCAAACAATTATTACTCATAATGACTCCTTTCATTTGAGATGAAGTAAAGGGGGAAATTAGAAAATGATAATGGTTATCACTTGGGGCGTAAATATTTATTTTAATTGGAAAAATAAATATTCATTAATGATGTGTTAAGGGGGGCGTCAGCTAGACGGGGGATGTTATTAGCCCCAGAGGTTAAGTTGAGTGGATGGCGAACAATAGAGATGGGCAACAAAGCGGAAAATAGGAGAGAAGGTGGGTAAAGCCACCCTTAGTTAGAGTGGCTTTAACAAGAAGACAAGTGTTAGATAAGGCCAACAATACCCGGAAGCTGACCAACAGCGGCTAATGCACCGATACAGATAAATGCAGTAGTCAAAGGAATCGCAAACTTATCCGTTTTGGTTAAACTGTCGCTGCGCTCTTTATTACCGGTCAGGCCCAAGTTGTCGAGTAACATGGTAATCGCCCAACCGAAAACTGGGTTGACCAAAGCGCATGCAAACATACAGATACCTGCACTTTGGGACTCGCGTGCGTTTTTAACCATTTGCATACCCGCTTCTAGTAAAGGCAAGAACACTCCCACAAGCAGGGCTACGCGAAGAACGGGTTCCCACATTGCTAGATCCATTGGGTAGCCAAGGACAGCAGCAAAGATACACAAAAGACCGGTGAGTAGTGCACCCCCCGGAATTGGACGCTTAGCGATGGCAGCTGGGATCATATATGTGCCCCAAGACGATGCTAAGTTGCCTCCACCTAAACCTGCGCCGACAATCTGACGAACAGAACAGACCGCCATGGTGTCGTCGACGTCCATAAGAGCTTTCTTGGCCGTTTTAGGGTAGTTAAGCTCTTGGAAAACGCGGTGACCAAGAAAATCAGGAGACCACATAGCGACGGCTAAAATAGCAAATGGGATAACCGCAATGTAGTGTTCGAACTCTGGCCAACCCAATTGCCATCCAGTGTCTTCACCCCACCAGTAAAACGGACTCATGTTAGGTAAACCCGGTTCGCTGGTGAACTCAAACGGCACACCCATCGCGAAGGCTACGACACCTGCGATAAATGAACACAGAGGGATAGCCAGCCAGCGTTTTTCAATCTTCGCGAGATAAGCATAAATAACGATTGTGGTAGAAATAACAGCAAAGGATACGGCGTCAAAACCTGTTGTAACAGACCATGATTCAAATCGACCTATTTGGCTGATCAACCCAACGGCGCGAGATAAATCAAAAGGCCTCCGCGAACGCCTTCTCCCGTTAGTTTTACGAGTTTAGAGCCACCTTTGGTTGCACTGAGGATAAGTCCAAACACACCCACCATGATACCAAGTGCAAGAGGGTGTCCACCGGAAGCCGCGACCAAAGGGATGAGCGGGATCATTGGGCCGTGTGTACCCGCAAGGTTAGTTAATGGATTGAGAATCGCAGAAAAGAAGACAACAAAAAGTAAGCCTGCGATCAATAGCTCAAAGCGTACGTTTTCCGCTACAAACTCTGGGGAAAGGCCAAACTGAGCGGCGAAGGCCGCAACCATAGCGGTAACCATAACTACTTTGCCTATGGTAGCAGCAAGTGCGGGAACCCAATCTTCAACCTCAATGCCGAAGTCGCGGTATGGAAGGTGCACCTTCCAGCGTTTCAGATCCATAATTGACAGTTCGTGTTCTAGGTATTCATCTCTAGATTTGAACTCGTTCGCTTTACGGCGCTTCGTCTGGTATGACGTTTGTTGCCTATGACTCATATTATCTCCGATAGATGGATTCCATTACCTGAGTCATTATTGAGAGGCTTAATAATTAGAAATTGATATGGGTCAGTAATGCATCCAATCAATCGATTATTAGCACGATAAATGCGAGCTAGGTCTATAAAATACTATTCTATCAATAGTCAGGTTTTTGCATATTTCGAGCTATATACCTACATTCTATGCGTAAGAATGAATAAAATTCCGTATCTGAATGGTGCTGAGGGTAACAAAGTGTGTCGGTGAACGGGTGAGATTACTCAGTAACATCGCCCTTGCAACGTCATTTGCTTCAATAGGATTGAAGTTGGCGAGTTTGCCAATCATGATGGGGTGTAAGAGTTTCAGTATCATTTGAACGACAGTTTCATCAGCTCTTGGTATGTCACGAAGTCCTTTCAATGGACCGGGACGCACAAAAGTGACTTGATCAAACCCCATGGGTTTGATGGTGTTCTCCATTTGCCCTTTACATCGAAGATAATGGGAGAAAGAGCGATGTGATGCTCCTAAACTCGATACGACCGCTAAACGTTTTACGCCAAGTTGCTTCATCTGTTTAGCAAGGTTGCAAACCAGTTCGCAATCTACCTCAAACAGTGCTTTTTTGCTTCCCGCCTGTTTTAACGTCGTACCTAAGCATATAAAACCTATATCTGGGTTTGCGTTTTCATCGTGCCAATGAGGGGTGGATAGGTCACTAGTCTGGATGGACTCAAGTTTAGAATGAAAGTAGGGCAGTGGCTTTCTGGTCAGTGCATACACATGACTAATGGCATCTTCTTCAAGAAGCTGTTTTATAAGTTCATTGCCAACCAATCCCGTTGCGCCTGCTATCATTGCAACGTGCTTGTTATCCTTAATATCCATCAGTCGTCTCCAATAACGTGAAGTAACAGCATAGTGGATATCAATTTGGAAAGCTTTGATCTGATAACTAAGAAAAAGGCTCCTTTCGGAGCCTTTGTTTTATGCCAGCGAAAAGGGCACACGTTTTTGGGGTTTGGGTGTTTTTTTCGTTGGCTTTTGGGGTTTCGGTCTCTGGTTCGCTATCATCGCGCCTCCTTTCAGTACTCAAACATGAACACTGTTACGAAGAGCATCGAAGCATATCTTGTGCCAGCTTTAGGTACGTAAAATCCGTTAATACTTAGAGATTCCTATTAAATTGACTCTCATTATGAGAGAGACGACTTGCAGGATAAAAAGAGTCGGAGTGGGGGATAGTCTATCACTGGGATAAGCGATACACTGTTGTTAGGAATGCTTAATATTCAAAGGATTGATAATGAATATCGACCTCTCGACCTTAGCACCGACTCAGGTGTATCACTTAATGACTCAAACGATTATCCCGAGACCCATTGCTTGGGTGTTAACCGATTCTGGTGAACAAAACTATAATCTCGCTCCTTTTTCCTATTTCACCGCTGTTTCAAGTCAACCACCATTGTTAATGTTTTCAGTGGGGAAGAAGCCAGATGGCTCGCCCAAAGACACGGCTCGTAATGCCTTGGAAACTGGAAGCATGGTGATTCACATTGCCTCCGCCGATTTAGCTGAGCAGGTAACACAAAGTTCGGCAACGTTGCAGCACGGTGAGTCAGAAATCCCTTTAACGGGTGTTGAGCTTGAAGAGATCCAAGGCTTCCACTTACCAAGAGTAAAAGCCTGCCCCATCGCATTTGCATGTCGTCTTTATGAAGTAAAAGAAATAGGCGATACCCCGCAAACTCTGGTTTTTGCACAAATCGAGTCTATCTATATTGATGACGCGGTGGTGGATGAAAATTCCGAACGCTTAAAAATTAATGCAGAATCTGTTGATCCACTCGCACGTCTTGGTGGCTCAGAGTATGTAACACTGGCAAAAACTTTTAGCGTAGCGAGACCAAAATAACATGTTAGACCGTCAATATTCCGAGCGCATTTGGCACCGAATTAATCAAAAAACCAAACCTTTAGGTGCATTAGGTCAACTGGAGCAGTTGGCTCATGACTTAGCATTAATTCAAAGCAATAAAAAAGGTGACGCCGTCACAAGTATTGAGTTAAACAAGCCCACCATTCTTGTGTTTGCAGCAGACCACGGCATTGCACAACACGGTGTCAGTATTGCGCCAAGCGAAGTAACACAACAGATGGTACTGAACTTCTTAGCGGGTGGTGCAGCTGTTAACTGTTTCTGTCGAGTAAACCAAGTTGAGTTTTATGTCGTCGATAGCGGTATTTTACTCCCAGTGGCATCTGATTCAGCGCAGTTGGTTTCTCAACCACTTGGCAATGGTACCAAAGATTTTTCAACGGTCGCCGCAATGAGTATGGAGCAAGTTGAAAAAGGCATTGAACTGGGCCAAAAACTGATTCGCCAAAAAGTTAAAGAGGGCAGTGACCTTTTAATGTTTGGTGAAATGGGTATCGCAAATACAAGTAGTGCTGCTGCGCTTCTGGCCGCGTTGTCAGAACTGCCGGTGGAGATCTGCGTTGGTCGTGGTACAGGCATTACCGACCAGCAGTTTGCCAAAAAGCGCAGCTTGGTCGAGTGTGGGGTCTCTCGTTGCTCTGGTTTAACCCCTAAGCAAATTCTCGCGGAAGTCGGTGGATTTGAGATCGTACAAATGGTAGGTGGCTTTTTAGCGGCTGCTGAAGAGGGCGTCCCCGTTTTAGTCGATGGTTTTATCGCGACCGCCGCAGCTTATGTCGCTTGTCAAATTGCCCCCGAGTGCCGAGAGTATATGATTTTTGCCCATCAATCTGAGGAAGCTGGGCATAAACACATGTTGACTAGGCTCGAAGCAAAACCTCTACTGGACCTATCCATGCGCCTTGGTGAAGGCACGGGTGCAGTGTTGGCGGTTTCACTTGTTAGGGCTGCTGTCGAGTTTTACAACCATATGGCCAGCTTTGAGCAAGCAGGAGTGACGGTTTAATGCAGGAGTTGAAATACCAATGGCAGCTATTTTTATTGGCCCTTGGCTTTTTCTCTAGGCTACCTGTTCCCAAAGATCTCCCATACAGCGAACAACGTATGAATCAAGCAGGGCGCTACTTTGCGTTGGTCGGCGCTCTGCTCGGAGTGTGCTGCGCTGCCGTCTATAGTGTCGCAGCTTGGCTTTTCCCAGTGGAAATCGCGGTTTTTATTACCATGGTGTTTAGTCTATTACTGACGGGAGCATTTCACGAAGATGGCCTGACAGACATGGCCGATGGCATTGGTGGGGGAATGACGCGCGAGAAACGACTGAACATAATGAAAGACAGCCGCATAGGCACCTATGGGGCGAGTGCTTTAATCATGATTTTGTTGGGAAAGTACGTCTCTTTAGTTGAAATAGCGAATATTGGCGAGTTGTCTATCGTACTGATCGCTGTCTATGCGGTGAGTCGAGCCGTAGCGGCAACCCTTATTTATGACATGCCTTATGTCACCGACCTAGACAATAGTAAAAGCAAGCCATTGGCTCAGAGACAAAGCAAAAAAGAACTGGCTTTATTGATTTTGACAGGCTTGATTGCAGCGAGTTTGTTGGGCTTTCAGATTTTTATTGCTCTGGCCTTCACATCTATTTTGTTTAGAGTGGCATTTTGTTGGTGGCTTAAACGCAGAATAGGTGGTTTCACTGGAGATTGCCTAGGCGCTGCACAACAGATTATGGAAGTACTTTGTTATCTGGTGGTGATTGCCTTGTGGAGAGTTGCGGTATGACAGTCCATTTAGTCCTTGGTGGAGCACGTTCTGGTAAATCAAAGTTTGCTGAGCAGAGAGTATTGGAACAATCTGCTAAGGTTGGCAGCAGAAGACATTACATCGCAACAGCGACAGTGTTAGACGATGAGATGCAAAATCGAATTGAGCATCACAAGAAAAGACGCGATAACGCATGGATTGAGCACGAGTGTCCGCTGCATATCAGTGCGCTTTTAACTCAATTTGATTCCCGCGATGTCATTTTGGTGGATTGTCTTACTTTATGGCTAAACAACCTCTTGTTTGATCTTGGTGACGAGGCAACACAAGAGCAAATTGAATCAGGCGTTCAAGCGTTAGTCGATGCCTTGAGCAGCACCAGTGCCCACATTGTACTTGTCTCTAATGAAGTGGGTTTAGGCGTGGTGCCATTGGGTAAGGTGACTCGACTTTTTGTCGATAACGCTGGATGGATGAACCAAGCCATCGCCCAAATCGCTCAGAGGGTGACTTTGGTCACGGCAGGGTTGCCTATGGAACTGAAAAATGATTAGTACTCAGTTTTATTTAGTTCGGCATGGTAAAACGCTAGGCGAAGCAGCATTAAATGGTGTGACGGATGTTAAAGTCGATGCGCGACACCAGAGGAGTATAGCTCAGAGTATTCTTTCTAAAAACCTAGGTTATGAGAGGATTTATGCATCGCCATTAAGCCGATGTCGCGATCTGGGAGACTTGCTGACAAACAGCGATACACCACTTGATATCGCGCCTGACCTAGCGGAGATGAATTTTGGTGAGTTTGACGGAGTGCCGTTTTCTCAATTGGCTCACCGTTGGGATGAGCTAGAAGCCTTTTGGCGAGATCCCCAAACATGTCAGTTCAAGGACGGTGAGTCTTTGACGGACTTTTTTCAGCGAGTTGTAGCCGTTTGGAAAAAAATTAAAAAGGCGACGTCACAAGACAGCTTGATTATTGCACATGGCGGCACGATTCGCATGATCCTCGCCTATGAGTTAGACGTCGACTGGAAAAACCCGAAGTGGTTTTCCACTCTTAGCTTAGGCCATCATAGCTTAAGCCATATTTCGGTAAGTGGAGAGGGTGAGTTTTCTCAAGTGAAAACCGTAGGACAACCCTTGGATGTAGAGGACATATAATGACAGTACCTAGTTGGAACCTAAGCGTTGCTTATCAGGGATTAGATGATAGCAAGATTGAACAAGACATCGAGTTGGTGAATCAGTGTTTAGAGGTTTTGCGCTCCTATCAGAACGGTCGCGATCAGGTGAGTGTAATGCAAAACGCTATCCAGACCAATGAAGCAGCGGGCAAGTTATTAGCCACAATCAGTACCTATGCCAACTGTATTACTTCTGTAGACTCTTCTGCCACCGATGCGAAAGCCCTACTTGGGCGCATAGCAAAACTCAGCGCCGAGCTGACACAAGCCTTTACGCCATATCAAGACTCACTTATTCAAGCGAGCGAAAGTTTTGTTGATGATGTGCTAAATCACGCCAGTGGTGATGTCGCGGGACAAGCTTTTGCTATTCGCTGGCTGAGAAAGCAAGCGAAAAACCGTCTTAGTATCGAACAAGAGCAACTATTGAGTGCTATGGAAGTCGATGGCCGCGATGCTTGGGGTAAGCTTTACGACAACGTAACTGGAACGCTGAAAGTCGATGTCAAATACGACGATGGCAGATCAGAGCAGCTTGGTTTTTCGCAGGCAGCAAGTGTGCTTTATGGGACGGAATTTGAAAGGCAACAACCTGTTTGGGAAGGTATCCAGCGCGCAATGGCAACGCATAAAGAAACGTTTGCCGCCATACTGAATGCGATATCTGGTTGGCGATTGACTGAATACCAAAAACGTTCAAAATCCGACAATATTCATTTTCTAGAGCCGTCTCTGCACCAGTCGCGAATTACCTTGGATACGCTTGACGCAATGATGGAGTGCGCTAACGACAACAAAGCATTGGGTCAGAAAGCGGGACGTTTAATGGCTAAAGTTCATGGCCTGTCAGAAATGAAACCGTGGAATCACCTTGCGGGAATGCCTGCCAAAGAAGGGGAGCAAGCCAAAGTTTATCCATTTGAAGAAGCCATAGAGCTGATCAAAGCCGCGTTTGAAAAGGTGTCTCCAGAGATGTCTGAGTTCGTCGATACCATGATCGCAAACGGCTGGATTGATGCCGCATCATCAGAGAACCGTCGCTTAGGGGCATATTGCACAAAATTTGCAGCAACTCGCTCTCCACTTGTTTTTATGACTTGGGGTGGAAGTCGCTCTGATTTGCTTACCTTAGCACACGAGCTAGGCCATGCTTTCCACAACTGGGTGATGCGCGATTTACCGCTGTGTAAAACCCGTTATCCAATGACACTGGCAGAAACGGCGTCTATATTTGCGGAAAATATAGTGCGAGACTACCTTCTGGATAATGCTTCAAGTGACGGAGAAAAACTCGAAATGCTATGGGAGGAACTGTCCTCCTGTTATGCGTTGACGATCAACATTCCGGTTCGATTTGAGTTTGAACGAGCGTTTTATCAGCGTCGTTCAGACAAAGAACTTACTGCGGATGAACTATGCGATTTAATGAGTGAAACGTGGCAGCGTTGGTACGGCGATTCGATGACAGAATCTGACCCCTACTTCTGGGCAAGCAAGTTGCACTTTAGCTTGTCATCCATCAGTTTTTACAACTATCCCTATCTGTTTGGTTATCTTTTCTCTGCTGGTGTTTATGCACAGCGCGAGGTTAAAGGCAGTAGTTTCTATCTCGACTATCTCAACCTGTTAAGAGATACCGGCTCGATGACCGCAGAAGAAGTGGTAGAAAAGCACATGGCTATGGATTTGAGTAAAAAAGATTTTTGGCAGCAAAGTTTTGATCGAGTTAGCAAAAAAATCGATTATTTTGAATCTCTGCTAGATAGTCAGTGATAGTTTTTCACGGTATTATGTCAGAGTACACAATGTAAGCGATTAAAAAATATACATAATTCTGGTTTGCCATGTTTTGACAAGTGTGATTTGATATCATAAATCCGCTTTTGAGACTCATGCACCAGATACTTGTGCATAAGTGAGATCGCAGCAACAATATTTCAGTGAACAATTCTTTAACATACCCGCTGTGCAATAAAGGAGTAGCGCATGACGAATTCTCTGTTTCGCCGGTCTTTTGTCTTAGACAGTCTGGACTTATCCCAGCCAATGAACGGCGGTGAAGTGATATCAGCATCGGGTACTAAAGTGACACTGCATGAAAGGGGTGTGTTGGAAATAGTTCCAGCACAGGTCACCCCTGAGACAAAACACATTCTCGTGTCAACAGGTGTCCACGGCGACGAGACAGCTCCAATGGAGTTGATCGACAAAATCATTGAAGACGTGTTAACGGGTTTCCAGCCTCTTAAGCACCGATGCTTGTTTGTTGTCGCTCATCCAGCCGCGACCAATGCGCATACCCGCTTTATTGACACAAACCTAAATCGATTGTTCGACAACAAGGCTTACGAAGAGAGCCAAGAGTTAGAGATTGCCAATTGGCTTAAGTTGCTGGTGGATAGCTTCTATCATGACACGGCGACAACTCAGCGTTGGCACTTGGACTTGCATTGTGCGATCAGAGACTCCAAGCATTACTCCTTTGCAGTAAGTCCAAAAGTTCGTCATGCAACACGCAGCCGTGAGCTAATGTCGTTTCTCGAAAGTGCTCAAATTGATGCGGTGCTGTTTTCCAATGCACCATCGAGTACATTTAGCTGGTTTAGCGCAGAAAACTATGCTGCGCAAGCGCTGACAATGGAGTTAGGTCGGGTTGCGCGTTATGGTGACAACGATTTAGACAAACTCGTGGGATTTGATTTGGCGCTTCGCGACTTGATAAGCGATGGTAAACCAGAGCACTTACCTAAGAAACCCATTAATTACCGCGTGAGTAGAACGATTGTTCGCCTCAACGATGACTTTGATTTCTTGTTTGATGATAACGTGGCAAATTTCACTGCGTTCAAGCACGGTGAAGTATTTGGTCACGATGGAGACAAACCTTTGATGGCAAAAAACGAAGGTGAATCGATTGTGTTCCCAAATCGTCATGTTGCCGTCGGCCAGCGAGCAGCCTTAATGGTCTGCCCAGTTAAAATACGCTACGAGAACGATCAAGTCGTATACGATTAATGATACAGTCTCAATCAAGAGATTAAACAAGGCGCACTCAGGTGCGCCTTGTTGTTATATGATAACCAGAATACAGATTAAATTAGGACAGATTGCACTCGATGGATATCTCCCAAATCATTGATATCAAAAGATACCGATGGCAGCGCGCTCAATGGATAATGATCGCAGCTCTATTTTTTATAGGTATCGTCTACCTTATGGTTGGAGAAGTGTTTATCTCGCCTTTGGGCGGCCTTAGCCATCTAGAGGAGCAGTTGTTGTGGAAGTTGCGCGTTCCGCGTTTATTAGCCGCAATGGCGATTGGCGCTGGCCTCGCGCTCTCTGGTGCAGTATTACAGGTTCTCTTGGGTAACGTTTTAGCTGAACCCGGCTTATTAGGGATTTCAGGTGGTGCCAGCATGTTTATGGCGGGTTTGCTTATCTTTTTCCCATTAATGGCGACACCAGTCGGGTTTATGTTGGCAGCGATCATAGGCGCTATGTTGTTCACACTCTTATTGGTTTCGATATCTAGAGTGATGCGATTAACAACCAGTCGGTTACTGCTACTTGGTGTAGCCTTGGGCATCATGTCTAGTTCTGTTGTGACTTGGGCATTTTATTTCAGCGATGACCAAAGTCTTCGTCAATTAATGTATTGGCTAATGGGAAGTGTGGGCGGTGCCAGTTGGTATCACCATATCCTGACCATAGTAATGTTGCCGGTAGCGGTTTGGCTCTGTTTAAAAGGTCGATTACTGGACAAGTTAATGATGGGGGAAGTTCACGCCCGTCAACTAGGCGTGAATGTTGAAAAGGTGCGTTGGCGACTCATAATTGCTGTCGCAATTATTGTTGGTTGTGCGGTTGCCCTTGGAGGTATTATCGGCTTTGTTGGTTTAGTTGTACCCCATTTGGTCCGCTTGGCGTTGGGCAGTGAAAATCGATATTTACTGCCAACAGCTGCAATATGTGGCGCGGCGCTTATGGTGGTTAGTGATTTACTTGCCCGAACTGTCTTGGACTCGGCAGAGCTTCCCGTTGGTGTGGTCACAACAACAATTGGTGCCCCAGTGTTTATTTGGATGTTATTAAAAAATCATGCTGCGCGTTAATAGTTTAAATATTGGTTCTCGTTTACTGCCATTGTCATTTACTTGCGAAGCAGGGGAGATCTTACACATCATAGGGCCAAACGGCAGTGGAAAGAGCACTTTGCTAACGGCGATTTCTGGTCTGCTGCAATACGATGGTCATGTCACCTTGGATGGCGCAGAGATCGCTGAACACTCTGAGGAAAGCCTCGCTCAATATCGAGCTTTCCTATCGCAATCCGGTAGACCCGCCTTTAACATCGATGTATTTCAATTTCTCTCCCTGTCTATTCCAGCCAGTGCCAGACTTAAAACAGAAGAGATGAATTCAGCGGTTGCAGAGCTGACTCAACTGCTTGACGTCGACGATAAGCTGCTACGCCCGATACACCATTTGTCTGGGGGAGAGTGGCAAAGAGTTCGGCTATGTGCCATCTGCTTGCAAATCTGGCCGAGTTTAAACCCTTATGCAAAGGTATTGATGTTAGATGAGCCGCTGCGCCATTAGATATTGGCCAAGAGGTGCTCTTGTATCGATTAATCGATAAAGTGGCTGCTATGGGGATTTCGGTCGTTATGTCCAATCACGACCTTAACCGCACGTTAAAACACGCGGATAAGGCCTTATTACTTGATAAGGGAGTATGTGTATCATTTGGTCCTGTTGAGGCAGTTCTCGACCCAGAATCCCTTTCCAACGTCTATAAAACTCAAGTGAAAAGAGTTGAGTTAGAAGACCGTTCTTTATTGGTGTTTGATTAACCCCAATCACTTTTATTCATTGGCCCATCTCTCACGCTTATCTAGCCTAGTGTGCTCTATTGGGTTGATAAGCATCATCTTGGTGCAATTTGCGCCATCAAAGTGCACACATCACAAAGTGTGACCTTTTGATTTAAATAAAATCAATGGGTTATGGCGTTATAAAAGATGGCATAAAGCTAGCAAACTAAAAGTCGAAGAGTGTCAGTTGATCTATGGTGATAGGCGTAGTTAAGGCTGTGTTGTTTTCCCAAAGAGCAAGTGGCAGGAAACAATCTCGTTCTTGTTAGGCTTGTTCCATCTTCTTTGGATGGCATTTCCGCCACTCTAGGACTAGGGTGGCGGTTTTTTTTGATATAGCTTAAGCGGTAAGCGCTGCGAGATCAGCTGGTCGGTAGTAGACCGATTTTAATACTTTGCCTTCGCGGATCGTTTTGCCCTCAGTGACAACGTCTTGTGCGCACTTAGCAATAATGTAATCGCCTTTAGTGACTGCTTTTAAACCGATACCCTGTTTAGCGTAGTGCGCTTCAGTATCTTGGTACTCCTTTTCGGTACGGCATACCTTGCTCATATTACTGGAGTGGACTTCATCCCAACACGGAACAAAGTCAATACCGCGGTTTGCTGCAACGTGAAGTAGTAGATCAATCAAATAGCTGATAGCGAGGTTGTCTTCAACTTTACTGTCGCCCAAATGCACCAATCTACCCATAAGAACATAAACACTGTCGACAATGGCATCGGCCTGCTCCATTTTGCAGTCTGCTTCCGCCAGTTCGGTCAGTTCTTCAATGGCGAGCGATGTGTGTAGCGTATCTGCCTGCTCATTAAGTGACGCAGGATCTGCGACTGGTAAGTCAAACGTACTGCGAAACTCAGAGATGTCTTGGTATAGGTGGTCGAATAATTTTTGGCTCAGTAAGGTTAGTTGCATCTGGCGTTTCTTCCGATATGAAAATGATGTGCGCCAATACTAACAAACGCAGAATCATAGTGCCAACCTGAGATATGTGAAGCTGTACCACTAAAGAGTTATATGGTACATATATCTTTAAAAATAATTGAAATTTCACATGTTTTCGCTTTAATTACTAGTAACAGTAGTTCGTTTTTTAATTGGTAAGGCAAGCTAAAACCAAAGAGGTTTGCAAGCTATGGGAATAACAATGGCACCTATCAGTGATAGCGAAAAAATCATTCGCAGCTTATATCAAATCACTAATGATTATCAGAAGGGATTTGATATTCAAGTGAGCCAACTGATCCTGATGGGCTTGGAGAGGTTCAACCTAGATATTGGTATTTTGTCTCGAATCGAGGGAAGTAAATACACAGTATTAAATTGTGTCGTTCCCGAAGGGGTTGAGCTCAATGTCGGCGATGTTTTTGACTACGACTCAACTTATTGTGAGATCACTTGTAGCTCTTTTGGTCCTGTTGCCATAGAAAACATGGGTAAAGATGACAAGTATGCTTCTCACCCAGCTTATAAAGCGTTTGGATTAGAGTCTTATATCGGTATTCCAATTTTTGTTGATGATGAAGTTTACGGTACTTTAAATTTCTCATCGGCAACGGCGTACCCTAGAGAGTTCCACCGCAAGGATGTGGACGTTATGAAGCTTATGGCGTCTTGGATTGAAGTGGAACTTATTCGACGCAAGCAAGAAAAAGAGCTCCAACACTTAAATGAGCAGCTTAAGTTTCAGGCGTTCAATGATTCTTTGACCCAGTTGCCAAACAGACGTTGCTTGTTTAAAACCATGCACAAAGAAATTGAACGAATCAAACACCATGGCGGGCAGGGAACGATAGCGGTTATCGATATTGACCATTTCAAGCAAGTCAATGATGACTTCGGCCATCAAGTCGGTGATGATGTGCTAAGAGAGACAGCTCAAGTTCTGAAAGCGCAGTTAAGCGACAATGAATTTTTGGCTCGCTTTGGCGGTGAAGAATTTGTGGTTTGGTTACCGGAAGGGGACTTGGCGCAAAGGCAGAACAAGCTTGAATTACTTCGCAAGTCGGTAAAATCCATTGACGTCACAGGCCGTCCCTTGACCATTTCCATCGGCTCTTGCCAATTCTCGTTAAAGTCATTATCCGAAGATGCTTGTCGTAAAAGTACTTTAGATAAAATGATTTCCTTAGCGGACGAATGCCTCTACGAGGCAAAAGAGTCGGGCAGAGACCGGGTTGTGGATCGCGAGTTCACAAAATAGTCGTAAACAACAACACTCAACGGCAGCATTTCGCTGCCGTTTTTTTTATCTGTCCCAGACTACCATTGGTGTTGGCGTTGACCGCGATTTGATTGCGGTTTGCGAAGACGCTGAGGCACACCGTTTTCAATCTAGTTCTGTTTGCAATTGGAGTAGTGTTATGAATCAACTCTAATAGGTCATCAAGGTAATTGCACTAGGAGCTTTGTGCTCAAGGATGGCTAAGTTGGAAAAAAGGATTCAATTTTTTGTAGTCATGCTGTTGGCACTTTTCTTGATAGGGTGTGGCTCGGGTGATTCTGATCCGCAGCTGGCGGAGGCTGGTTTAAGTAATGAAAACGAAGCTCAATCGGATGACACCGATGCGGCTGCCCTCAGTTGGCAATTGGGAGACTACTCACTTTCCTCTGACGATTTTTCCAACCTATGCGAAGAACCAAGGTTAGGTTTAGATCCCTATAACAGTTACCGTTCTTATCCCGACAAGTCGGGTAGTGCTTTACATGAAAAGATGTACTTACGGGCGTTTAGCAACGAAAATTACCTGTGGTACGATGAAATTCCAGATGAGGACCCCAACCTTTTTTCTTCGGTGATCAGCTATTTTAATAACCTTAAATCGTTCGAAAAGACTGACGGTGGTCGGTACAAGGATCGCTTCCACTTTTCAGTGTCTTATGACGACTATATGAAAGCTGTTCAGTCCGGGATGGAACCTGGATTCGGCATTCATTGGATGTTTTACAACAATTATGTACCTAGGGACCTTCGGGTGGTTTATACGGACAGTGGTTCGCAAGCAGAAGTTCACGGTGTGGCTCGTGGAGATAGGGTCATCGAAATAGACGGTATTGATTTGGTCAATACTAACTCGAGTCAAGAGATTGCATATCTAAACCAAGCGCTAACTTCTCCTACGAATGGAAAAACCTACTATTTAACTCTTCAAACTAATAACGGCGCTGAAAGAGTGGTTGCCCTCACAGCAGGTGACGTTCCCCGCTCTTACATTAAGACCGCAAAAGTTATTCGTCACAATGGAAAAGGCGTGGGCTATTTGCAGCTTAATGCTTTCAGTGCTTTGGCTCAGGAGTCGTTGATTGATGCGTTTAACTATTTTCGCAACCAAAATATAGAGGAAATAGTTCTTGATCTTCGATACAACAGTGGCGGATTAATACTGCAGGCAGCGCAACTTGGTCATATGTTAACCGGAGCGGGAGAAAATCGAGTTTTCAGTCGGCTTGTATATAATGACAAACGTATGAGGGAAGAGGGAGGAACAATCTATCCATTCCTAAGTTACAGTTATAATTGGCAAACCAATCAATTTCAGAATGAAATGCTACCAAGTATTAATGTAAGCAGGGTCTATGTTTTATCCACTCATAACACTGCTTCAGCAAGTGAAGAGCTGATCAACGCTTTACGTGGTATTGATGTAGAAGTAGTGCTTATCGGTGCAGAAACAACCGGTAAACCTTATGGCTTTACCCCCGTACACAACTGCGGAACCTTTTATTATACGATTGAGTTCCAAGCTGAAAATGAAAAAGGCTTTGGTGACTACGCCGACGGGTTAATACCAACAGACAGATCGTTGGTCTCCTCGACACTCGGTGTCGATAACAAAGTAGAAGGCTGTAGAGTGAATGACGATCTTTCTCACCCTTTAGGGGATGAGTCTGAAGGTATGTTGGCAGCGGCTCTCGAGTATATGGTCAGCTCAACATGCCCAAGTTATACAGCTTCTACAGCGGCTCAGTCACAACCAGCCAAAGAAGGTATTCCGATGCACAATTGGTCGCCACCATTAACAGGTGAGGCAATCCATGTCCATTTTGAATAGAGTAGAGAGTTTAGCAGGGATGCTATTGATAGTCGGGGTAATGGGTTGCAGCGTGACTACATTGCCTATCCAAGAAGCAATTAGCGTCAACATTACCTCGAGTGGTGTCAGAGAGATTCAAGCTGCAATTAGTGTGTTTCAAAATGGTAAGCTTGTCCCCCGACTCGCTGACAATGTGTTTGAGCATTCGCCAATATTGCTCGTAGAGTATGGGAATGTAAAAGACGAAGATGGAAAGCTACTCGACGGTCGTCACGGCCGTTTGCCAGAGGCGTATCAATTACAAATTCGCGGCGAAAATTGCGGTGTGTATTACCAAAAAAGCGATAAGTTTGTTCGTTTGTACAAGGTAACCTGCCAAAAATACAAATAAAACAAAGCCAGTTACGCACTGGCCTTGTTATTCAATGCTTAACGTTTAAAACAAATATGGAAACAGTTTTTTCCTTTGCTCGCTGGTCAGTGATTCAACCATACGAATATTGTTGTCAGGAATGGATTCTGGATCTGGATAATGTCTCAATACTTTTTCCATGCTTTCCTCTCTGATTAAGTGAAAGACGGGGTATGGAGAACGGTTGGTTAGGTTTTCGCTGTCATCCGGATGTGCATCTGCAAAGCAATATTCTGGGTGGAATGTGGCGAGTTGGAAAACCCCTTCCCAGTTTTGCTGGCGAATGAGGGCTTCAACCCACTCGATAAAAAAGTTGTAATCCATAAAGTCTTGCAACATTTCAGGTACAACGACGAGAGTGGTTTCTAACTCAGAGGGCTCTGAATGCTCTAGGCGAATCAGCTCAGTTAAAATATCTTCTAACAAGGCTTCTTCCGCGGTGGCATCCGAGATCACTATATCAATTTGCTTGTTTCGCTCAGGTTTAGCAGCGAAAGGGCACAGGTTTAACCCAATCACAACATCTTTTAACCAGCGATGGACTTCATTATAAATGGTTTGATTGTCGACTTTACTCATATACTACTTTCACTTCTAAGGTGAATCATTGCCGACATCATACCAGAACTATTACTTGTTTAGTGCATGAGATGGTGTGGTCTCGATGTTATGTAATGGCAATACAGTGGCGCGTTTGAGCAATGACAATAGAGCAAACTTCAATGCAAACAAAACACTACCGCCAAACAAGACGTATTGCCATGCGCCGTGTTGCCAACAGTAGATTAAGAAAAAGCCGCCAAGACTTCCACCAATGTAGTAATGAACGAGATAAAGAGCGTTTGCCGTCGCTTTGCCTTGAACGGCCTTTTCACTCACCCATGCGTAGGCCAAGGTATGGGTAAAAAACGCACCGAAGCCAATCAGCAATAGGCCCAGAAGCATACTGGGGATGTATTCAAAATAGGCGAGATACATACCTAGTAAACTGATGGTACTGCCCAAGGTCATTCCCGCAACACCGTCATAGCGTTCCGTCCAGCGGCCGGTGAGTTTAGAGCTAAGTGTACCGGCGAGATAACACAGGAATATTAGCGATGCGACGCCAACGGGCAAGTAGTGTGGCTGAGCGACCAAACGAAAAGCCATAACAGAATACAGGTTTACAAACAGAGCAAAGTTAAGTCCGCCGATTAACATAGCAAACCAGACCTTGCGGTTTTTCAAATGAGTAAGCAAGGCTTTGTTTTGATGACGAAGTGATGAAGATTGCGGGCGAAAGTGCTTTTGGTCAGGCAAGATAAGCAAAACGACAACAGCAGCAACAAGGCTAAACAGTGCCATAACCAGAACAGCGGTTTGCCAATCATAAGCATCGGTGACAACGCCACCAAAAATTCGGCCTGTAATACCGCCCAAGCTGTTGGCGGCAATATAGCTGCCTATCGCTTTGCGAAACGCTTTTTGATCAAGCTCTTCAACCATATAGGCAACGGCGACGGAAGCAAATGCGGCAAGAGAAACGCCCATGGCCCCTCTGGCGGCGACAAGTAACCACATAGAGTCGGTAAGCAACATACTTAGCCCCACTAAAGGTACAGCCAGTAAACCTATTAACATGATTTTTTTCCGCCCCACAGATTCTGACTTTACCGCCCAAGGAACCAGAGAAATAGATAGGCCAAGTGTGCTGGCTGCAAAAACCCAGTTAATTTGAGTTTCAGATACAGAAAATGAAGAGGCTAGTACAGGAAGCATCGGTTGAAAAAGATAAAGGTTGCAGAATACCAAGAAAGACCCAAGGGCTAGGGCTAAGGTCACTTTGCGATACTGCTGGCTACCATACTGAATCATACATACTCCTCATTCAATGATGTGATCAAAGTAGCAGTTGATTCTGGATTGATAAAATATATTATAAATATAGTTGTAATATAAAAAATATATTGAGAATGGACGTTAAACAGCTTACACATTTTGTCCAAGTCGCGGAGGACAAAAACTTCACGTTGGCGGCAAAGAAACTGCATATTGCACAGCCCGCTTTGAGTATTTCAATACGAAAGTTTGAGCAGCAATTGGGGCTCAAGCTGTTCAAGCGAGATGACCGTCGCATCGAGTTAACGGGGGAAGGCGAAGTCTTACTCGTCCATGCTTACAAAGTGCTTCAGCAGGTAGAAGACGCTAAGTTGGCGATGGATGAACTTCGTGGCTTAGAGAAAGGTGAAGTGCGATTAGGCGCCCCAAGTATGTTGGGTTCCTATTTTTTTCCAGAGATTTTAATGGCGTTTAAGTCGAGATACCCCAACCTCAAACTCACACTGGTTGATGCAGGAACGCGCTCTATACGCGAGATGCTACTGCAAGGAGAGTTAGATATTGGAGTGGTAGTGAATGACGATATTTCTGACGATCTCGAGACTGATCCTCTCATCAACGCCGAAATGGTCGCGGTGGTGGGTAAAACTCACCCGTTAGCTGGGCAGAAAAGCCTCTCTTTCGAGTCGTTTTTTTCCAATGAGTTGGTGATGTTTAAACCGGGTTACTTTCATCGCGAATACATCGAAAGCATGGCGCAACAGGTGCGTAGAGAGATGAACTGTTCTTTTGAAACTAACCTTTTGCCGATGATCCTCAATATCGTGAAAAATGAATACGCCATCACCGCACTGCTAGAGTTAGTGACGCAACACGAGCAGGATGTCGTGGCAGTATCCTTTGAAGAGCCAGTAAATATCGAGCTCTCTCTGGCGTGGCGCAAAGGCGGGTATTTATCGCTCGCAGACAGAGCATTTCTAGACTTTGTAAAAGAGCATACTGAGTCTAGCAAACTGGCTTAACGGCCCTTAAAGAGCTTTTCAAAGTTGCTAGGGTTCCAACCGATCATATAGCGGTCACCGACTTTCACCACCGGTAAGGAACGCGCTCCAATGGCATCTAGCTCTTTTCGGCCACGTTGCATTTTAGCGTTGCAAAGGCGAAAAGGAATGCCTTTAGACTGTAAGTAACGCTCAGCATCTTTACAATGTGGGCATTTGTCTTTTACGTAGAGTACAACACGTCGCATGGCGTCTGACCTATTATTGAGCTTATCGGTTTCTGGGGTTGGGAGTGTAGCGAAAAGGCCGTGAATGGCAAGTGCAAATCGGTTAAACTCGCCGTTTAACTATTTTCCTCCTCCATTTATGAACGATCTCTTTTCTAGCATCCAAGGTTATCCCGAGCATATTGTCGAACAGGTAAAGTCATTGGTGGACTCAGGACGTTTTTGCCAATGGTTTGACAAGCGTTATTCAGACAGGCATCAAATAAAGAGTGAGCGCGCCTTGTTTGACTATGTTCAGAAAATCAAAAACCAATATATGAAGAAAAGCGCTCCACTGAGTAAAGCCATTTACGATCCAAAAATTCAGTTGATCAATAATGCTTTGGGACTGCATACCTACCGGAGTATGGTTCATGGCAACAAGGTGAAATCGCGCAATGAGATTCGGATTGCGAGCGTATTTAAAGATGCACCGGAAGCTTTGTTGAGAATGTTAGTGGTGCATGAGCTTGCTCATTTTAAAGAGAAGGAGCACAACAAGTCCTTTTACTCTCTTTGTACTTACATGGAGCCAGACTATCACCAGTTAGAGTTTGATGCGCGTTTGTTTATGATTTACTTAACTTTGCAAGAGGGTGAAAAGTGAACCTCAAGAAGCGTACTGATGCAGAAAAGCCAAATAAACCGCAAGAGATGAAGTTTCTTAAACTCAAAGGCAAAGCGGGTCTTCACAAAGACAATCGACATCGTGGTCGGTATGACTTCAAAGTGCTGACCAAGCTGGTACCCACATTGCAGAGTAGGATAAAGGCAAACCCCAGAGGGGATATGACCATCGACTTTAGCGACGCTTTGTCAGTAAAGTTGTTGAATCAAGCTCTACTAAAGCAACATTACCAAATAGAGTATTGGGATATTCCAAAAGGCTACCTGTGCCCGCCAATTCCTGGAAGAGCGGACTATATTCACCGTTTGGCGGATCTTTTAAATGCTGAACAAGGAATGGCAAGTAGCAGCCTAGTTCGCACGCTTGATATCGGTGTTGGAGCCAATGGTATTTATCCGTTAATTGGGAATAGAGTGTATGGCTGGCAGGGTGTGGGGAGTGATATAGACCCAATATCTGTTAAGAACGCACAGGAAATTTTCGATGGCAACGCTTCTACTTCCGGTCAGATAGAGTGCCGTTTGCAACGCAATAATCGATACCTTTTTAAGGGAATTATCGGTTCGAATGATTTCTTTCACTTAACGACGTGTAATCCACCGTTTCACGCCTCGGCGCAAGAAGCGATAAATAGTAGTGTTCGCAAACAAAGTAATTTAAGTAACAACCGAAAAGCGAAAGGACTTGGCGATAAGAAAACCACCTCGTCACTTAATTTTGGTGGGCAGCACAACGAACTATGGTGCGACGGGGGTGAAGCTCCTTTGTTAAGCGCATGGCATTTGAAAGTAGAGATTTTTCTGATCGAGTATTGTGGTTCAGTACCTTGCTTTCCAAAAAAGAGAACGTTCGCTGGATGCGAAAAAACTTGCAAAAAGCGGGTGCCAAAGAAGCCAGAGTAGTTGAAATGCAGCAGGGACAAAAGACCAGCCGATTCATTGCGTGGACCTTTTTAACTCAGGAAGAACGGACTGATTGGATAAAACAAGTGAATAAACGCATACTTAAATAGAGCCCAAGCCTATTTTCGCAATGTAAACTTATCATGTGGAGATTGCTGCTTGGTGCTTAAGGAGTGCATATGGAATTTGAAATTTATATGCCGTGCGAGCCGAGCTGGATATGTGATAGCTTTCTATTTCTCTTCGGCGGGTTGTTTATCCTCGGTATCATTGCTTTTATTCGCATCTGTTACCGAGAATACAAGACTATCCAACGCAAGCAGAGCGTAATGAAACGGCGTCGAACTCACCATCGGCATCGACGCTGATATTGGCTCCTGTATTTTGAAGCCCTGCGATAACTTTGCGCCACGGGTTATCTATGCCATAGACCGATTCATAATATTCCAGTAACTCTGCGGCTCGAGGACAATCATTTTTTTGAACCGCCACATCCGCCAAGCGCAAAACAACAGACTGCTGTCTAGGCTGATAATTTAAAGAGCGATTTAGCATTTGTTCCGCGTAGTCCCAATCTTGGTACTTATAGGCACAAAGGCCTGCAGTTAGGAAAGTTTGTGCGGAGGCGTTAAAGTCGTGCTGTGCAATGGCGCGGCTGAAATTAACTTGAGCCTGAGGATAGTTACCGGTTTGACACTGGAAAAGAGCATATTGATGCCACACTTTACCGTGTCGAGGATAGAGTGTGCTTGCGCGTTTTAAATATGAGTGAGCGGTAGAATCGTTTTTGACGGTTTGATGGTACAGGGCGAACCCGAGAAGGACGTCAATATCATCGGGCTCGTAGCGTTTAGCAATCAAAAGGTTGTCAAAGCTCTGCTCTAAATCTCCTTTTTTCAGATACTCCATAGCAAGTCGAGTCCGAGCTTCAACTTGCTCAGGTACCGCACTGCGATCGAGTGGCAGTTGAATGCATCCACTGCTGATTGTAACCACAAAAACGAGTGGTACTGCCACTTTCAAAAAATTCATCTAGGTTTCCACTACCACTAACTTATTGTAATTAATAGATTTCAAATTAAAAATGCAGCCAATTGAAACCTCTTTAATCTCTATGATGATCAAGATACACAAATTTTCCACGTTTAAGTTTGATATTCGAGACACAACACAAATTATTGAAAAAAAAAGAAAAGGCCACGGAAGTGGCCTTTGTGAGATCAGTCGGTTTTGGTGAAATTATCTTCGCTAAATTGGTCAAGATCGTAAGGCGTTTGCTGGTAAACACAGTAGTTTAGCCAGTTGCTAAACAGCAGATGACCGTGACTGCGCCAGCTTGCTACTGGCGGATTATCCGGATTGTTGTTTGGATAATAGTTTAGCGGTATTGCCGGCTCCATCCCTTCGCCCAAATCGCGAATATATTCGTTGTGGAGCGTGTGAGAATCGTATTCTGGGTGCCCAGTAACAAACACATTACGCTTGTCTTTGGTGGCTGCGAGATAAACACCCGCAATATCTGAAGTAGCTAGAATATCTAAATCCGTGTGCTCTTGTAAAAACTCCGGTGAGAAATCAGCGTACCTCGAATGCGGTGCTAAGAAAGTATCGTCAAAGCCGCGTAGCATAGGGTGGTATTGCTGGTGAATCGAATGGTGATAAACACCTGAGAGTTTTTCTTTACGAGTTTTTTTAGGCAAATCATACAGTAGCTTGAGACCAGCTTGCGCCGCCCAGCAGACATACAGTGACGACGTAACGTGGTCGTTTGCCCAGTTCATAATGGCTTGTAAGTGATCCCAGTAGATGACATCTTCAAACTGTACTAAACCTAGTGGCGCACCAGTGATAATAAGTCCGTCGAAGTTACGGTTTTTAATGGTTTCAAACTGGCGGTAGAAGGTATCAAGATGCTCAGTGGGGGTATTTTTACTTGGGCGATTATCTATGCGCAATAGCTCAATGTCCACTTGAAGCGGGCTGTTAGACAGCAACCTAAGAAACTGAGTTTCAGTTTCAATCTTCTTTGGCATTAAGTTTAAAATCAATACTTTAAGTGGGCGGATCTCCTGAGTTGATGCCCTAGATACAGGCATCACAAAGATGTTCTCTTTGCGCAGTACATCAGTAGCCGGTAATTGATCGGGAACCCTAATTGGCACAGCTTTCTCCCTTAGCTATGTGGACGTCTATACTTCTAAACTTAACGCAAAGAAAACCAATTGTCGATAGCTTATTGCACTGTGTTGAGTTTTGAGTATTGGTATCACTAATTATTTTAGTGGTTTCCTGTCTATTTAGGAGGTGACGACTAGTAAAAACAGGCTGGTTTTCATCCATATTTAGAAGGAAATAAGACTCACATGGTTAATTAGGCTAGAATCCCCTTTTTCCTTTTTAGCAAGATAGAAATGGCTTTAACACTTACGCTGATTAGAGGGTTACCTGGCTCTGGTAAAAGTACCTTGGCAAAAACATTAGGCATCAACCACTTTGAAGCCGATATGTACTTTACCAATAGCAAAGGGGAATACTTGTTTAACCCCGAGTATCTGCAAGCCGCTCACAAATGGTGTCAGACACAAGCCAGCAAAAGTCTAAAATCAAATCAGAGTTGTGTTGTGGCTAATACCTTTGTCAAACATTGGGAAATAGCGCCATACCAAAAAATGGCAGCAAAATATGGAGCGACATTTATCGTTATTGAATGTCATCAAAACTACGGTAATGTGCACCAAGTTAGCGAAGAGACAATCGACAATATGAGGAAAAGGTGGCAACCATGGCCAAACGCACACCAGCGATAGAAATCACCTCGTTTGGCATATACTCGCAATGGGATGCTAAATCGAAACAACTGCCAAAGATCACTCAGTTTACGACCGATGTTCCCGCGGATGAATCAATAGAGTTTGGCTTTACGGTCAATATTAAAAGAGCAAAAGGGCTAGTGCTTGATTACTGTATTGACCACCCAGGGATCTTGAACAAAAAGGGCTTAGTGATGGCGCCATTTGATGGTGATATTCACATCAACAGCAACGACTGGGATTTTTATTTGGGCGACACCATTCAGCTAAAATGTCCCGATGGAGGCTTGGAATCTAACCTAGGCCCGTGGCGAATGACGATGACTTTACAAAGCAAAATTATCGCCGAAAAAACCTTCCATGTTTACCCCCGCGATGAAGCAGGCTTCTGGAAGCGAAGAGGGTATTGATAAAAACACCTAATAGGTGAAGGCGCTTTGTCATTGAAATACTTTATGTGATGACTAACTGAATTTTCCAAACTCTAGTAACTTGGTCGACCGTTAATTTGTTCCATATGTAGTCAAAAACCTGCGTAATTGTATGTAAATATTAGTAAAAATATCATTCACTGCAGAGTAGTCTCTAGTTAGGAGTTGCTCAGGTGTGGATTCTTGGTTTACTCGTTGGTTTGTTATACGGTTACGCTTATCGATTGGATTCGATCGGCTTTATCGTCCTTCTTATTGCCCTCGCGTTGCAATTCTTCCTGCACTGTACTGTTAAATCTCAAACATTTCGCATCTTTCTGTGGTTCCTCTTTGGTATGGGATTCTATGGAGTAAGTTTGTCTTGGATAGGTAGCTATATATCCACGGAGTACCAAGGCACTGGTGTTAATTTAGATTCGGCTAGGTTAATAGTCTTAATCATTCTCTCTTTGAGTTATACGCTAGTTCCAATTCTCAGTTGGCGGCTGTCTACTAGAGCAACATTAGTGGTTTTGCCCATATCTTTATTCTTTTTGAACCTTGCTTCTGAACACTCGGTATATTCCTTTCCTTGGCTATTACCAGCTTACTTGTTGGTAGATTTTGGGATTAATCATTGGTTTTACTTCTTAGGAGCATTTGGTGTCAGTTTTTTAGTTTATCTGCTGGTGAGCTTTTCAATCTATTGTTTGCTCTTAGTGAATCAACAGAAGTTATCTAAAGCTGTGTGGGCTATTTTTTCCACATTGGCATTGGCCTCTGTTTTACATATAGGGTCTAGCCATCTTCACCAAAATAATCAAGGCACTGAAACGTTAGCAGTCAAAGTCATTCATGGGCAGTTTGATAGTCAGGACAAACTCTCTAAAAACAGAGTTATTGACCGATTTCATCGGTACGCATCACTGTCACTTCAGTTTCCAACTGCGAGCTTGGTGGTTTGGCCGGAATCAAGCGTATCGTACCCTTTTAAAACCGTCGAACAGTTTCTTGCTCATGACATCCAAAGGATGAGTGAGGGCGGTATTACCACTGTTTGGGGAGGACAGTGGGAAGCTAATGACTCTCAAATAAACGCGGTTTTTTCAAACCGAGAAGCTCACCCTTTTTACATTAAGCATCATCTGGTCCCATTTGGTGAGTATATACCAAGATGGTTTTCTTACATCGCAGACGACCAAGTTCCATTGTCGGGAAGTACCGCCAAAAGTTCTGAAATCGTTAACCAGTTAGGTCCACAAGAGTTATTGCGGTTGGCACCGAGCCAAGTTCGCGCAGCTGTAGCGGTATGTTATGAAGCCTTATTTTCAGATGTTTTCAGCGAAAAACTAAAAAACTCAGATGGAAGTTTACTAATTCTAATGAGCGACCTCGAATGGTTAGAAAACCATTGGCTCAAAGTACGTTTGTTGGATGTAGCCAGAGCTCGTGCTGCAGAAGTAAATAAACCGCTCCTTTATTCATCCAATCAGGGGATAACTAGCATTGTTGGTCCAAATGGAACGGTTGTTAAACAAGTCTTGAGTGATCGAACCCAAGCGCTAAACGCAACTATATTCGTTAACAATCAGCAGTCTTTTTACACCAAGCACGAGTACCACTGGTTAATGTGGTTATGTGGACTTGTTGTTTTCATTGCACACATCAATCGATACCTCTCATTTAGATCAGAACACCTTCAGGTTTTTAACAAAATAAAAGGAAAAACATATGGCTAAGCAATGGATAAATATCGTTGCTGCCGTGTTTATTGCAGTGATTATCGGCACGGTAGCTTTAAATCATGACTCAACAACTTCTGAACAACGAGTTGGACTACCTAACTCTCACTATCACTCGGAAGCGAAAGATATTCAAACAATTAGTTCTTTCGAAGCGGAAGAGTTCAATTGGGAAGATGTAAAAGAAGCGCCTCGCTCCTTGAAAGAAAAAGAATACCTACAACAACGATTTGCAAAGGATCTTCAAGGTCTCAATCAAGAGATCGAAAGTACCAAACAAGAATTACAAAAGAGCTTTAAAAAAGAACTCTCAGAGATGGAATCTCCTGAGGTTTTGCTAGCTCAGGCTAATGCCATGACCAAAGAACTCGAAGCACAGGGTATCGTCTTAGATTACGAACCAGTAGATTTTAGTAGTTTTTCCAACAGCACCATACACAAGAATAGAGAGATTCAAGAGGTAGAGAAAAGAGTAGACGATGTAGAACATCGCTTACGCGATTTGATGAGTAATCAGGGAGGTAAGTTATGAATATACTAACTAAATCCAAAATTTTTGCTTTGGCGTTTTTGGTAACATCGTTTGCGAGTTCCGCATCAGTGGTTGGAGAGTTGACAGGTTCGCACAGCGTGAATCAAGGGAAGTCAGCGTACTCTATTCCTGTTCGACTTCCAGAGGGTATCAATGGTTTAGTTCCAAACTTAAGCATTAGCTATCAGCAAGGCAGTGGGAATGGACCGCTTGGTTTAGGTGTGCAGCTAACAGGGTTTTCAACGATTCATCGTTGTACGAAAACACAATCTGTAGATGGTGAAGTCGGTGGAATCAGTTTCGATGACTCGGATGTTTACTGTTTGGATGGAAAAAGGTTGCTCCTGTTATCTGGACAACTTGGCAAAGCAGGAAGTGAATATCGAGTTAACAATGACTGGCTAACTAAGGTTGTGGCAGTAGGAAACACCTTATCGGGGCCAGAGTCGTGGGTGGTCTATGGTTCCGAAGGCTACATTTCTTTTTATGGTGCTCGCTCTGATAGCAAGTCAACCAACAATGGTCATGGGTTAGAGTGGAGGCTATCCAATCAGTTGGATCGATTTGGTAACGAGTTAATCTATTACTACGACGAGCATCAGGGAAAATTTTATCCTAGTAAAATCACGTATTCGGACGTTGAGATAAGGTTTAACTACGTTGCCAGAAATGATCTGCTCGATGCGTATCGATTTGGTCAAAAACAAACATTGGCGCAAAAACTAGATTCCATTGATATCAATAGAAGCGGTGCATTACTACGACAAATCAAGCTTTCATATACAGATTTCGCTCAGACTGACATTAGTTACACACGACTAAATTCGGTCACGGTATGTGACGCTAATAATAACTGTATGCGGCCACATGTGTTCGAATGGCAAACGAATCTATTATCGGGAATAATCCCAGAGCCTTCTCTGCTTTTTTCTATTGATGATTACAAAGGATTTATAGCGGGAGATCTCAATCGAGATGGCACAGCCGATATCTGCTACTTAAAAGAGGGTTTGTACTGTAGCTTGAATACGTCGGCAGGTCATTTCTCCTCACCTGTAAAATGGAGCAATGACTTTTCGGGAAATGCGTGGGAAGAGCCCCAAGAATATATGTCTCTGGCATTGATAGATATCAATGATGACAACTACGTCGATGTGTGTGGTTTTAATGAGCAAGGTTTCTATTGTGCGACTAACAATGGTGGCAGTGGATTTAATTCCGCCTCGCTATGGAGTAGTAGTTACTCAATTGAAGAAGCGGTGCGACTAATAGACACAAACCAAGACGGCTTTATAGATATATGTCGGGTAGAAGATGAGCAAGTCATTTGTGCTAACAACACAGGTTCAGCACTCTCCGAAGAATATGTCTTAGTCAATCAGGGCTTTCCTTTAGAAAAGAACTATCTAGGTGGTGTTGGCTCAAATACTTATCACTGGACGGACAATATTCAAAATCACCGTCTAGTCAATATGGATTTAGAAAGTGCAAGTCTTCCCGCCAGTCAGTTTATCGATATTAATGGCGACGGGTTTACGGATTTTTGTGGTATTAAATCTAATGGCACTTTTTATTGTGCTTACGGTACAGAAACACAGGATAACACTCTAAAGTTTGAAGTGATGAGAGCGCTAGTTTCTGGGCTACCCACAGGAAGTATTACAGGGGAGGCAAGTGACTATTCGATCGATCAAATCAAGTACGATAGCAAAGTGACTGAACGATTGACCAGAACCGTTACACTTACTGATGTATCTGGAGATTCATTGCCTGATTTGTGTTATCGAAACGGCTTTACTTATCAATGTCATATCAATACTGGGAGTGGTTTTGCTAATGCACAGAGTTGGTTAACCTTGCCAGAACACCACTTTGAGATAAGTGACTCAGAGTACGACAACTCAGCTCAAATAGAGTCATCGATTTTATTGTCTGACCGTAACCGAGATGGACTTGCAGATTTTTGCTACGTAGCGGGAGACAAATTTTATTGCGCGTATGGCAATGGTAGGCAGTTTAGTGAACCTAAAGCTCTGACAACACTACTTCCCGACCAAGAGGTTTTAGACGATTCTCAAGTCCATTATTCCAACTATGTTAGAAAAGTTTTTGGATTAAAAACCCGCATAGACTACATATCAGTAAACAGTGCCTACGGACCTTACAGAAAAGGTGTAGACGTCGATGGTGATGGTACGGCTAATGACTGCTACCGTGGCGGGCAAGGTATTACTTGTATGCAGTACCACTTCTCGCCATTGGCATTGTTAAAGTCGGTGACGTCTGGACTTGGTGCCAAAACAGAATTTATCTATGACGTAACTGGAAACACTGCCGTATTTCAACCATCCAACGCACCTGTTGCGCGTACAGCCTTTCCCCCAACCTTAAGGTGGTAAGAGAAGTTAAGCAGGGCAATGGAGTAGGGGGAGAAAATACAACACAATATTCTTATCGTGGTTATTTTGCTCACCAAGAGCAAGGTTTACTTGGTTTTGGTCAAGTTGAATCCATCAATCTATCTAGCAATATCAAATCAATAACTCAATCAGGTTTTCACGGTAATTGGCAGCCCTATATTGCAAAAACAGAAACATGGGTAAATCACCAAAAAGTTGCCGAAACATTAAGTCAGTATGAAGAAGCTAACGCGCCCGTAGCAGACAAAATTTGGCCAAGATTAACCAACCAGATTAGCCGTACCTGGGACTTGTCGGGACAAAAACTAATCGACGTGACTACGTCATATGGGAGTTATGACGGCTATGGCTATGCTGGCGAAGTGACAAAAACTACCTTAGATGGCAATGGAGAAACCTTCACCGAGAAAACGACAACCGACTATCTGCATGATTCTTCAAGGTGGTTGTTAGGCAAACCCGCTTCTATCTCAGTGCGAAAAACATCTCCGTCTGATAGCCAAACCCGTAATACCAGCTTTGAATACGCTGTTGAGACAGGGGCTTTAATAAAACAAACGTTAGAACCTAGTCACCCATTATCGGTAGAGCAACACTTTAGTTACGATAGACGTGGCTTTAGAACCGCTGAGCAATCGATGAGCTCAGGAGAAAGCAGAGGAAGCAACACCACATATGATAGCCAAGGAAGAGTGGTAAGTCACACCAATGCACTTGGACACAGTGTGACTACATCCTATGACACATTATGTGGCTTACCAACTGCGATTACCGATGCCAACAACCTCACTACTCGGATTGAATACGATGGGTTCTGTCGAGAAATACGACGTGTTGCTCCCGATGGTAACTGGGTTTCCAAGCATTACAACTGGAGTGATGGTGCGGATGCCGGTCTCGATCAGTTTGATTTAACCTTGGGTGACCGAAGTGTGTTTATGGTGACAGAGCAAACTTCACAAGGGGGAAGTACAACCACCTATTTCGACGCACTAAGCAGAGAAGTTAGGCGAAAAGCCTTAAATGGCGACGGTAAACAAGTGATTGTTGATATTGCTTATGATGAACTTGGGCAAGTTGCTGGAGAAACCATTCCATACTTTGAAGGTCTATTCGCTGGAGATGCTACCTTCTGGGTTCGAACCGAATACGATGCCCTTGGTAGAGTGGTCAAAAAGACGCAGCCAACTGAAGATAACGGTGACCGAGTTACTACTATTACTTATCGCGGTTTAATGGCTACAACAAACGGTCCTGATTCTTTTGTTCGAACCGAAACAACCAATGGATTAGGTCAAACCACTGAAATTACCGAAAACAGCCAGTCCACCCTCAATTACACTTACGACGCAGCGGGCAATCTAACCCAAACGGATGCCAATGGGTTAATTACCACACTTACCTATGACCAATTTGGCAACAAAATTGCTATGAATGACCCAGCAATGGGTAACTGGCGTTATGGGTTCAATGGCTGGGGGGAATTGATATGGCAACAAGATGCTAAGAATCAACGTACGACTTATACCTACGATGCTATTGGCAGAAAACTGACCGAAGTACGGCCCGATGGTAGCAACGAGTGGCAGTACGATCAGAACATAAAAGGCTCTTTAGATCAGTCTGTTGCAAACGATGTAACTCGCTCTATTCCTACGATGGTTTTGGTAGAAAAACGGCCATGACTCTAAACATAGATGGTGAATCATTCACTACTGAGTATCAATATAACGAAGATGGGCGCCTAAGCAGGGTGAGTTATCCATCAGGAATGGATGTAGATAATACCTATGATATTAACGGCTTGATTAAGCGAATGAGCATTCCATATTCAGATATCTGGGATAGCCAGTACATTCAGTTAGAGAATGCGTTGCAGGATACGGCTGAGCGTATTTTAGAGTTAGAAGCGCAGGCTTCGAGCATTGAGCAAAACGCGCAAACCTATATTAGACTTTCTGAAATACATAGGCAGTCCGCACAGAAGTTGTACCAAAATGCGCAAAGGTTGGATACTTACGCGGCTAGGTTTAACCGCATTTCTGAATGGTATCTAAGCCTATATAACTCGCATCTTGCGTACGCTAATCATATGAGATCGGAGGCTCTGAGGTTCTGGAACCATTATCAGGGACGGGTATTTGCGCTTGCTCATATACAAAATGGTTATGCCTATTATCGATATGACCGATGTGTTAGCAGTAATATAAAGGGCTGTAAACACCGAGAAACATATTTAGAACCAATCCCATATTGGATGATTTCGAATGTTTACAACTGCTCATCGAACATTTATCAAACCTGTAGCACAGGACCAAAAAATTCAATCAATATTCATAATCTTGCCATGTACTGGGCAAATTACTACCAGCAAATTGCCAATGTTACCTTTTCGTCAGCGACAGCCTATAGTGCTAAGTCAGACGATTATCAGCGATTCGCTGATAACGCGGAGGCGAGAGCTAGACAAATGACCACCTTCGCTCAGAAATACGCTTCACTTGCCCGTCAACAAACCGACCTATTAGAAAATGTCACCGATGAACTAGAAGACCAAGTTGCTGCTCATGATGAGATTGAACGCATATTTGACGAGAGATTAAATGATGAAACAGCACAAGTCGTTTGGATGGCAACCAGTCGTGACCAATTTGGTCGAGTTGGAGGGGAGTTGTTTGGTAATGGGTTGTTAACGCGACGAGAAATCGATCGTGCAACGGGTGCGGTAACTCGTATAACAACAGGAACTGGTGCCAACCTTCGCAGAGATGTGCGCTATCAATACGATCAACGCAACAACGTTACCAGTAAAATCAACCAAGTGCTCAACCGAGAAGAATACTATCAATACGATGGGCTAGATCGCTTAACGCACTGGACGCAATCAAATAATCAAACTGTAGCGACGATTCAGCGTGATTATCAATATGATGTCTATGGCAACCTTACCTATAAGACTGGACAAGGCAGTTTTGATGTAGCTAGCAATGGCCAATTACAAAGTGCCGGATACAGTTATGACGCTAACGGCAACATGCTTACCGGACGAGGCAGAACCATTGCTTGGAACAGCTTTAACAAAGCTCGAAGTATTAATGATAATGGTAATGTCGTTCAGTATGAATATGGTGCAGAACGCGAGCGTGTAAAACAGGTCGCCGACGGAAAAACCATATACTACGTGAGTCCTGATTATCAATTAGAACGTTCGGTGAACAGTGACGGTGAAAGTGTGATGACCATGCGTCACCGCTTTATAGTGGATAATCAGGCCGTTGCCGAGCATGTAAAAACTCTGATAGGCAATGACAAACAGGTCGACAAAACGGCATTTTTGCATCGGGATGCATTAGGGACTGCCACCTATATCACCGATCAAAACGGTCAAGCGCAAATTGAACGAAGTTACACGCCATTTGGTGAAGAACTGGCAGCCGCAGAACTACAAACTAATCCACTGTTTACTAGTGCCAGTATGCGCGGGTTTACAGGCCATGAAACTGTCGGTGGCGGAAGCGGTTTAATTAATATGAATGCTCGATTGTACGATCCAGTAATAGGGCGCTTCCTAAGTGCGGACTCTTTAGTCCCCGATCCAAGCTTAAGCCAGAGCTTTAACCGCTACTCTTATGTGTTAAATAATCCAGTGAAGTACACCGACCCAACAGGACATTTTTGGTTCCTAATTGGTGCCGCCGTTGCCATCTTCAGCCAAACGTTTGAGAACCCTTACATACAAATGGCAGGTATGGTTATTGGAGGGTTATTGATGGGTAATGCCGCAACGAGCTGGTTTAGCAGTTTAGGGGAAATGGGCTCAGTAATCGCCAGCGGGGCGACCACATCATTTAGTACCGGATATATTGCTACTGGAGACTTAGGTGAAGCGATGGAAGCTGCCGCCATAGGAGGAGCGGCGG
>NZ_LJJE01000072.1 GCF_001854765.1 Vibrio sonorensis
TATATGAATAAAATCCAGAACCAAATGGACAGACACCTTAGAGTGGGTAGTCTAAAGTATGCTTAGAAGAGAAGTTGAGCGACGGTGGGACATCCCTGGCTATGATTTCAATTGACGAAATGTGTTCCAGAGAAAATATGAAAAAGAGAATTTCTATTTTTATGTAAAAAATGGAAGGGTAAGCCCTACAATCATGGGATATGGTCATTGAGATTTCATTGGAAAACAAGGCGCGATGAACTACAAAGTCAGTGGCTTTCTGGACGGTATGTGGTATCCCCTGCTCACTCCTTCAATGTAAACGGACATTGTATTTCTGTTTGTGAAGCAGAAGATGCTTTAGTGTCGAGGTTGTTAACGGTTGCAATGAGCAAAGAGTTCGGCCCTAAGTT
>NZ_LJJE01000073.1 GCF_001854765.1 Vibrio sonorensis
AGGATGCCATTCACCCTTTCGGCTAAAGCATTTTGATAGCAATCATATCCATCTGTCATCGAAGATTTAATGTCACCCGCTCTAAGCCTTTCTTGATAAGTGCTAGAGCAATACTGTAGACCACGGTCAGAGTGGTGGAGACATGAACAATGATATCGCCGATTTTTTATCGCCATATCGAGTGCCTTTACTACATCTGTTGCCTTCATCTCGTTGCTCAGTTCATATCCCATAATTTTTCGACTGAACGCATCAGTCACCAATGATAGATAGTGAACCCCTTCCTCTGA
>NZ_LJJE01000074.1 GCF_001854765.1 Vibrio sonorensis
CGCTTCATTAAACGATGAACTTGGTTAATACCACAGATTTCCCCTTCATCTCGTAAGTCACTGTAGATTTTTCGATAACCATACACACAGCCTGACTCCAGCCAAAATTGCTTTATCAGTCCGAGAAGGTATTTTCGCCGGTTTTCTTGTCTACTATCTGGATTTTTGAGCCAAGAATAATAACCACTTGGGTGAATTCCAAAGACTTTACACATGCGTCGAACAGACCAAATTGTCTGATTCGCTTTAATAAAGGCATACCTCAATCGGACTGGCTTGCGAAGTATACCGCGGCTT
>NZ_LJJE01000075.1 GCF_001854765.1 Vibrio sonorensis
TCGCTATGGCTACCACAAGCGCTCGCTATTTGAAACGGCGATGTATCGAGTCAAACAGTTGCTTGGTGGACGGCTAAGTCTAAGAAACTACAACGCACATGTGGATGAAACCTACGCGATGATTAAAGCGTTGAACAAGCTTACAGGGCTTGGTATGCCTAAAACTTGTTGTATTGGCTGACAATTAATCTAAATAGGGCTGTTCGGCTTCGAAAATGATTTACGCAACAAAGCCTCGCTGATCTTCAAGCTGATTTGGTCAGCAGCGTATTATTAATTAGAAAGAGTTTAAATTCGTCACTACAGCTAGCAGTATTAATTGCTAAATGACTAATTGTATAAATATTAAAAAACTATATCATTAACTGATAATTTTCTAAATGCTCTTGGAGTGTAACCTGTACATTTTTTAAAAGATCGACCAAAATTACTCTGATCATTATATCCGCACAAAAATAGAATTTTGCATATCGGGTAGTTTGTTTCAGACAGCAGAAAACCAGCATGCATAATTCTTAAACATAAAGTGATATCTGACAACGTAAAGCCAAGTTCACTTTTTACATGATGGGAAAGGTTGGATTCACTTGAGTGGCAGTGTTTTGCAATATTATGCCGGCCACTGAGATCACAGTTTTTATAGTTATCAAAAATGTATTTTATAGCCTTACTTGTTTTATTGCCACAATTTTTTATAGCATCAAAGTCTCCATTATAAATACTTCTAATTAAGGATTTTTTCAATATATCCTTACATATAAAACCTTCTTCAACTAGCATTCCATATGTTGATGACCTGTTACAAGTGTTATTCCTAGAGAAAAAATTAGATAAGTATATTATATCAATTATGTTATTTTCAAAATTAAGCCACTTGCAAAGAGATAATAATAGAGGCGTGATATTGATATCTGTGTTATATATATTCTTGGAAATATATATAACATGATCTATTATATCTTCTCGTCGTTCATTGATTGGCGGTATGTTTACCACTTTAAAACCGTCGAAGTTTAATTTATAGTGGTTTTTGATATCAAATCCAGAAAGCACTAAAACACTACCATTTTTTTTTTAATTTGCTTTTTATTCCTTTTAGGCTTTTTATTAAAAAAAGCAATTCATGAAATTTAATTTCATCTATATTTGAAATGTAAACTATAGATTTTTTATTATCACATATAAAATTTAAATTCTTCACATATAGATCGATGCCACTTTCTTTCGAAAGTCGTATATTTAAAGTATCGTAATCTTTATTACTATTAATAATCGTTTCATTTACCAAATTTAATATCGATTTATTTTCACATCCGTAAGGTGATAAAATTATTGGGATAACACCATTATTAATTAATTTATTTATTTTTTTTTTAACTTCTTTCATGCTATCACTTTCGCCTATATATGGATAATCAAAGCTGTTAACAATAAAGTTATATTCTTTTGTGATTTGTGATCTGGTTGTTTTTTCGTACGTCGTTTTCATAACTAACCTCCATTTCCCACTATTATATAGTCAATTCTTATATTTTATAGGTGCAAACCGTCTTAAACATTTTGCTACAATATGGTAATTGCCTGTTATTTTTAAACAAAGATCTAATTTAAAGATTTTTTTTATTGACAAAATCAATATTGAATAAAATTGTCTTTACTTTTCAATTTCAACTGAGTAATTTAAATTTCAAGATTCAAAGTATTAACGATAATAAGTTTTTTTTAGTTTGCTATTATTTGTCGTTAAAAATAGTAATTTTAAGTTATAATGAACTATTTATTTACGAAATTTTTATATTAACACGTAATTATTTTGTATTTCATATTGATTTATGGTTTTTAGATCATGTCAAATAAATTGTTAAAATATTATCGTGCATAGGCGTTACTGACTAAATCCATTGAGCTTTTTTTAAAGTCCTGCGATCGGATCCTTTGTTATGGTTAGATCGGTGATAACATGGGCAGTGCGAAAAAGAAAATAACTAATTGGGTAGAGTAAAATAAGGTTCTTAGCAAGCGCGGTAGAGGCTTCCAATATTCAGATGCAGCGATTGAAACTTCTTTGATGATTAAAGGGGATTTGTTTCCGAATTCAGCGAAAGAGCGGACCCTAGTTAAATAGTTCGTATTTTAAACCCGATTTCAGATAATAAGTGCGAGATTCATGGATAGGTGTAGAAGAGGACGCCAACGACGTTGATGTAAGTTTTAAAACGAAAACCAAAGGACCGATTCAGCATCTTGCTATCGATGCGACAGGTCTCAAGGCTT
>NZ_LJJE01000076.1 GCF_001854765.1 Vibrio sonorensis
ATCCACTCTCTTATCGCTTCTTCATCAATCCAAAACGTCAGAGAGCTGCGGTTGATGAGAGCTTGGTTGTATTGCTTCCAGTTGTTTGTTTTGTAACGTGGTTTAGGCATAAGACTACAGAGTTGAATGAACGTAGCCGATCAGATCGTAAGCTTTGACTTTAGTTCCATCGATTTACGCAAATCCCAACAACGCCACCAAATTAAGCAGTAAATCCGAAAAATTAAATACATAATAACCAAAAAACACCAAAACTTTAATGTTAAATATTATGGTTTATATAATGAGAACCAAAAGGAATTGAATAATAATGAGAAAAAACTTTATAAAGGTTTTAATAACTCTATTGATTTGCGCCTCATCTAGCGGTGCAAATTCTAGTGTAATAAAAAAAACATATCCAAATAATAGAACACCTAAACTTTTTATTCTAGAATTATCATCAATATTGGATGAAATACAAAAAAATATATATTTTGTAAAAGAATACCCATCAAATAAAAAAACACACCTTAAAGAGATAGAGCATTTAAGAAGTGTTTTTAGCTATTTTTACGAATCGAAAACAAATAACAATGGTGTAAACTTGGAAATAATACTTCAACTAATAGAGATATTTAATCGTCTACCAAAAAATCTACACAGTAACCTAAAAGTTGAAAAAACTGCACTTTCATTTTTAATACCAGGAAGTCCAATAAAAGTAACGCGTATAGATGGGAGATACTATTTCTCAGGGCTATCAAATGAGCAAATAAAAAACTTCTACAGTGTAATAAAAAAACTTCCTAGTAGAGGTAAATATAACCTATATCATGAATATATTATTAGTGCGGGAGAAATAGATCCCCCAGGTTGGTTCAATTATATTGAGGGTTTGCCTAAGTTTTTCTTTCAAGAATATTTAGAGCAGGCTGTTTGGCAGTGGCTTATCTATATTTTTATTATTTACATTGCCATTGTTTGCAGTTTTTTTTTGTTTGTTTTGTTGAAGAATAAAATATTATTATCGTTTATTTTTATTGTGGAATATAAGGCCTTTATTTATTTGATGGTTGATCAAATAAACATTTCAGGAAAAGTATTAGAAATCAATATGTTTTTTTTGGATCTTTTTATTTTATTGAATTTGGTTTTTTTATCCTACAACGTAGTGGAAAGGGCTCCTTATTTATTACTGAGATTAAATAAGGTTATTTTCTTAGGGGAAATTAGTCACATATACGTTAGAACTTGCTCAATTTTTGTTTCTATTGTTGTTTTAATCTATGGATTAAGCATTCTTAACGCTCCAATGTATGGAATAGTTTCTGGTTTTGGTATCGGTGGATTAATTTTGGCTTTTTCAATAAAATCTACAATTGAAAACATTATATCTGGAGTCATAATTACTTTAGAGGGTAATTACAAGAAAGGTGATTATATAAAAATTGGGAGGATTAAAGGTAAAGTTGTTTTAATTGGATTTAGAAGCACCACTTTAGAAAATGATAACAATAATAAATTAATAATACCTAATTCATTATTGTTATCTAAGGAAACAATAATAGATAAATATTGACTCGGTTAGATAATACGGTTGTGCCCGAATTGAGGGCGTTCAGAATTCTGCGTCAGCTAATTTTTGTTAGAGATCTAAGACATCAT
>NZ_LJJE01000077.1 GCF_001854765.1 Vibrio sonorensis
TTGTGAGGCTCAGACTCTTTAAGTAAGTTAGGGTGTTTTTTCATCCAGTGCCTACTGTTCGTGGTTTTGATGAAGCTACGTTTTGGTCGGACCAATAGTTGTTCATCACGTAAATATTCGAACAGAGCATCTCGACCTAATTTAATGCCTAGCTTTTGCTAACTTCGGTTTCAGCAGGTAATAGAGTTTTCGAGTGCCGAGCCTTGGCATGTAACGTCGAATATCGAGTACCATTTGCTTAACTGGCTTAAGGTCAAGCTGACGTTGTACAGCACGCCTTTCTCGCTGATAAACACTCTGTCTTGATATTCCACATAGCTTACAGACTCTCGCTAGACTCACTCTTTCTTGTTCTTGAAGGCTTCTTGCCCCTTGTCGATATACTTTTTTCTAAGGTTGGTCCCATGCTCAGCATCAAGGATATCAATCACTCTGTTGAGGAAGAGTGTTCTTATCTTCTCGTCTTCGAGCTCTTTCTCGAGTCGTTTAATTTTTTGTGCAGGGGACTCTTTTGATTTAGCTGATTGATGCATGACATTCCTCCTTGGGGATTGCGTCCAATCCATCTTGCCGTGCTTTCGAAGCCAAGTTAAAACGGTAGAGCGACCTTGGATTCCATAGATATCTTGGGCTTGTTTATAAGTCATGTCGCCTCTTTCTACAGCAGCGACAACCTGTAATTTAAAGCCTAGTGTGTAATCACGCTGAGTGCGCTTAACGTAGGTATTATTTGGAGTAGTCATAATTCGTCCTCAATGTGTAAACACATTTCAGGACGGGAC
>NZ_LJJE01000078.1 GCF_001854765.1 Vibrio sonorensis
AGCATGGACTTGAATCAAGTATGAGTCGTCGTGGCAACTGTCATGACAATGCGGTTGCCGAGAGTTTTTTCCAGTTACTCAAAAGAGAAAAAATTAAGCGGAAGATCTACACCACTAGAGAGGAAGCGCGTATGGACATCTTCGAATATATTGAGATGTTCTACAACATTAAACGGCGACATGGTTCCAATAATCAGTTGTCGCCAGTAGAGTATGAAAAGCAATATGAAATCAAGTCAAAGAGTGTCTACTGATTTGGTGGCTATT
>NZ_LJJE01000079.1 GCF_001854765.1 Vibrio sonorensis
TGATAGGGCCGCGTTATTGTCGTGGACTAAGCTCCCTCCAGCTTTACCAATTACTTCATGACTCGAGTAAATTGGTGGCGACACGTCCACACCGCCACCACAACTAAAGAGCGAAGCTATCCAAACAAACTCATACAACTATTCTTTTTTATTACTGTTTAAAATTGGACGTACTTTTCGTGTGTAAAACCAATAAACATAAAAAGCCACTGGTAATGTTGCCAATGTTCTCCAGACATTGTCTAAGTCATAAAACCCAAATGTGTAAACAATACCAAAGTGGAAAATAAAAGATGCGCCAATACCCACGGCGAAATACGGATACTGTTTACGAACAGGCTTTAGAACCGGGATCTGAGCGACTACAATGGTGTAGGTAATACTGCCCAGTACCGCCAATATATAATCCCCTTTAAAAAACAGAATCCCCACGAGACACCACTGCACACCAAACATGGCAGTGGTATCCCATCTCTCGTCTTGTTTACTCACACTTAATCACCGTATGGCACCCAATGGTCATGCCATTGTTGATATTCTCAACATTATCCACCGTTTGCTTAAGTGCGGGGCTGCCGTAATAGATAGCATCATCTACCATACTAGCCCCTTTACCAGCTGGACCACCCATCATACCAACAAAGTTTGACCAACTTGGTTCAAGTCCCCAAGCACTAAGAGCCATTAGCCCACCTACATATGGATTGATTACTCCCAACCCTATCGATGTGATAGATAAAGCAGCAGCCGCTTCTTCCTGCGTTGTCTCCTGATAATCT
>NZ_LJJE01000080.1 GCF_001854765.1 Vibrio sonorensis
AGAAGATACCAGATTTCTGCTCTATTGGAGCGGGGAATTTCGGTTTCTGAAATAGCTAAAATCGTTCAGTGCCATCGCTCTACGGTATATCGGGAGCTTAAACGCGGCAGCAAAGGCAGTCATTATTGTCCGACCGAAGCTCAGGTATTCTCAACCAAAAAACGCACATCAGCGCGTAAATATAGAATACCAAAAGCGCGGGTTGATTTTATCCGCCTCCTTTTAGAAGCGGATTGGAGTCCAGAGCAGATTTCCAGCGTATTAACTAGAGTCGGTTCCGCTGTAAGCCATGAGTAGATCTACCGATTTGTTGCGCAGGATAAACGCTTAGGAGGCAAGTTATATCGCCACTTGAGGCAAGGTCATAAGCGGTATCGTCGCGGTAGAAAAGAGAAAGCGCCAGCGATCAAGAATGCTGTGTCTATCGAGCATAGGCCAAGCATCGTTGACAGTAGGGATCGATTGGGTGATTGGGAGATCGACACCGTATTAGGTAAACATGGTACTGGTGCTATGGTGACAATTTTAGAGCGTAAAACACGATTTTACGTAGTCAAAAAAGTGCCATCGAAGTCGGCAGATGATGTCACCCAAGCCACCATAGAGCTACTCATGCCTTATAAGGAACACGTCCATACCATTACGGCAGATAACGGGAGAGAGTTTGCAGGCCACGACACCATCGCAAAAGCGTTGGAGGCTGATGGGTACTTTGCCCATCCTTATAGTTCTTGGGAGCGTGGAGCCAATGAGAATGCTAACGGGCTTTTAAGGCGATATGTGAAAAAAGGAACCGACTTAACAACGG
>NZ_LJJE01000081.1 GCF_001854765.1 Vibrio sonorensis
TATTAGGGATGATCTAGCAAATGCTCTGAAGACGCACTACACGAGCGAGCCTGAATGTTTTTCATTTATCCCATTACTACGTAGTTCTTCTAGGCGTGTATGCCCTATGTGCGGCTCTTTGGGGACAGGAACGCTCGATCATTTATTGCCTCAGGCTAGCTATCCAGAATTTGCGGTTTTTTCGAAAAACCTAGTACCAGCATGTGATTGTAATATTAAGCGCCAAGATGTTATTTCAGGGTTTTGCAATCAATTCAATACACGTGTAAGGGTTCTACATCCGTATTTTGACGATTGTTTATCAGAGCGACAGATATATTTCTCAATAGAGCCAGCCCCAGAGTACCCGTTAGCGAAATTTAGACTGGTATATATCAATACGAACTGCAACGAATTCCCCTCAATCAAGTTTCATGTGGAAAGTGTTGTCCTTCCTTCGGGCATTGTGGCTGAAATGTTGGATATGTGGTCTAGCCTTTGCGAATATCCTTCTGACAAAATCCACACGCTTCCATCAGATGCAACCATAACTATTGAATGCTTGAACGAAGCTTTGGGAGATGTATTAGGCAGACACGATCGACAAAAAACAACACCGAACAATTGGGAATCTATTTTTGTCTATTCGATAATTAGTAGTGAAAGTGCAAAAGAATGGATAGTTGAGAAACACAACTCTCTGATGAAGGAGTGATCTGAGCCTCTACAACATCTCAAACAAAGCCTGATCGCTATAACTCAAACCACTTTTTCAGCCGAAAGATTGCAAAATTGGCAAGATTTACAATAGGTCCTTAAAGGTAGCATTGACACTGAAGCAATTGAACCAGAGTAATTAGAGATCTCTGAAGAGTTTTCCAACTGGGAATACAGTCTTCGTGATTTGATGTTAGTTAACGGTTTTTTTGATAGTAACTTGAAAATACAATACACTAAAACTTAGAAATTCTAAGTTTTAGCGGTGGCATGTGAAAACGGACATTCAACTTTACCTTGACGAATCGCTCGAAAGCTTCTTGCTGCGCTTATCGCAAGAACAAGGTTACGAGCGATTTTCTCACTTTGCCGAAGATATTTGGTTCGACACCATGGATCAGCATGAGGCGATTGCTGGTGCTTTCCCCTTAGAGCTCAACCGAGTCAATATTTTCCACGCTCAAACCACAAGCCAAATGCGGGTGCGAGTCCTTATCCACCTTGAGAACCAATTAAAGCTCAACAATTTTGGTGTACTGCGCCTAGCCTTATCACATTCAAAAGCTCAATTCTCTTCTCAATACAAAGCGGTATATAGATTCGGTTCTGACTACCCTTATACTTTTCTTCGCAAAATCTTCACGCCTATTTGCCCTTTGTGTATTGACGAAGCACCCTACATTCGCCAGCAGTGGCAACTTATCTCTCACCAAGCTTGTGAACACCATGGCTGTAAACTGGTTCATCACTGTCCTGAGTGTAAGTCGAGACTTGAATATCAAAGTACCGAGAGTATTAGTCAGTGTGAATGTGGTTTTGAGCTCCGAAACTCGCCAGTAGAGGATGCGCCAGAAGCTGAGCTCTTGATCGCTCAATGGTTGTCAGGAAATGATTCAAAACCCTTGGGATTACTAACGGGGGAAATGACGTTATCCGAGCGCTATGGCTTTTTACTTTGGTATGTAAATCGCTATGGCGATATCGATGACCTCAGTTTTGAGTCATTTATTGAATATTGTGGCGCTTGGCCAACGACACTGTGGCAAGACCTCGATGCTTGAAAGAGAAGGCAGAACTTGTGCGAGTAAAAGATTGGAAGAAGGTGTTTTTCAACGAAGCTTTTGGCGCTCTGCTTAAAGATTGTCGTCAGTTACCGAGTCGGCAGTTGAGTCACAATATCGTACTGACACAGGTGTTAGCTTACTTTACTCAGCTTATAGCAACAGTACCTTCAAGCGCGAAAGGAAATATCGGTGATGTACTGCTCAGCCCCTTAGAATCTTCTACATTGCTTTCTTGTACAACAGATGAGGTGTATCGGTTGTATGAGTTTGGTGAGATCAAAGCCGCCTTCAGGCCGCGAATGCATACAAAGATAGCGAGTCACGAATCAGCGTTTACTCTGAGAAGTGTCATCGAAACAAAGCTGACTCGAATGAGCTCTGAAAGTGATGGTTTAAGCGTATATCTACCTGAGTGGTAATTATGACGAAATTAAGTGACTTATTGGCAATTGAAGACGAAGCAATAATGCAGGTTACGCTAAAGAAGATGTTCATGCCCTATACGGAAGATGTCTGTGTTGAAGGGTATGAAAAAGAGGCGCTAACGATCTTGCTTAATCTCAGTTCAAGCCATCAATCAGATAGATGCTCGGATTGGTTGGATATTGCCCGTGCTAAAAGGCATTTAAAAGCGGCTGAGAACTTAGAAGTGTCCCTTGATGAAATCAAGTGGTTCCACACTCATAATCTCAAGTTTCCAGACTGCCGAGTTAAAGCTCAGCGGATAGTCGCGCAGCCTCTTACGACAACCGAGGTATTCATTTCAAGCGGAGTATTAGAGCAACGCCTGGGGTGGGCACATAACTCTGCGGTGTATCGTCATACATTGTGGTTATTGAATCCTTTTAGTTGGCAATCACAGTCCGTATGTATTCTTTCACTTATACAGCAAGAAAACTCTGTTTGGGTTCAGTTGCTCAAGGAATTTGGTTTAGGTGCTAAGTCATTTGCTCGCTTAAAACATACAATTGAAGAACAGCTCCCTGATAATCATTTTCCTGATAGTGTCAGTTCTTACAGTAAGCAGCTACGGTTTCCATGGGAGGGTGATTATGTTTCGGTGACCCCAGTGGTTAGTCACACCATTCAGAGCGAGTTAGAAGTGAGATCGAGAAGTCGGGAGAGTAAGCTTCGCTTTGTGTCTTCGTCACTGCCAAACTCTGCAAGTATCGGGAACCTGTGTGGCAGTTTAGGTGGGCATATGAAAGCCCTTAACTACCCGCTAGACGTTAAACCTGCGCAGGGTGGGACGTTATCTGAAAGCCGTAAAAAGAGTGGTCACTACTTTGATGACTATCAGGTAACTAACGCCAAAATTTGTCAGGTGTTAAATCATCTAATTGGTTCAGAACCATCAAAAACGCAGAAGCAGAGGAAGAGTGCTCGCAAGGTTAGAAGTAAGATATTGCGAAAGCAGATAGCCTTGTGGATGCTCCCATTAATTGAGTTAAGAGATAACGTTGATGGTGATCCTGATCAACAACAATTGGAACATGATGACACTTTAGCCCAGGCCTTTTTGGCGCTACCAGAATCGGACCTAGGTTCCTTAGCTAGTGAGTTTAACCGTAGCTTGCATCTCACGTTTCAGAATAATAAGTATGCTGCCAAGTTTGCCTATCACCCTATGCTTATGCAGGTTGTTAAAGCCCAAATTGTATGGGTCCTCGAACAACTCAGCAAACCAATTAGTAATGAAGATAAGGTAACGGGCGAACAGTATATCTATTTGTCATCAATGAGGGTGCAAGATGCGGTCGCAATGAGTAGCCCATATCTGTGTGGTGCTCCTTCTTTGACGGCTATTTGGGGCTTTATGCACCGCTATCAAAGAGAGTTTAATAAGTTAGTAAATTGTGATTCCTCGTTTGAGTTTTCGAGTTTCTCTTTCTATGTTCGAAGCGAGAAGATTCAACCGACAGCCAAGCTTACCGAACCTAACTCAGTCGCCAAAGCTAGAACGGTTTCGAACGCTAAACGACCAACCATTCGTAGTGAACGATTGGCGGACCTAGAAATAGACTTAGTTATCAGAGTTCGTAGTGATAGCCGCATTTCAGATTTTAAGACCGCGCTTAAAACGGCACTTCCCGTTGCTTTCGCCGGAGGGGCATTATACCAACCACAGTTATCGGCACAGGTTGAGTGGCTGAAGACGTTTACCAGCAGGAGCGAGCTTTTCCATGTCATAAAAGGGTTACCAGCATACGGGCGATGGCTATACCCAAGTGAGAGCCAGCCGAGTAGCTTTGATGAACTAGAGCGTTTAGTGACTAAAGATGCCGATAATTTGCCAGCTTCTATTGGCTACCATTTGTTAGAACGTCCTACTAAACGGTTCAACTCTATAACCGATTGTCACGCCTATGTAGAGAATGCGATAGGGTTAGCTAAAAAAGTGAATCCGATAGAAGTACGTTTTAGTGGAAGAGATCACTTTTTAAACCATGCCTTTTGGTCGATAGAATGCAGTAGCGAAACTATTCTTATAAAAAACTATAGGGATTAATCGTTTATGGAACTTTGCACTCAGCTGAACTACGTACGTTCACTCTCTGCAGGCAAAGCATATTTCTACTATCTATCTAAAAGTGGTGAAATGTGTCCCCTTGAAGTTGATAGAACTAGGTTGCGCGCACCAAAAGGTGGTTATGCAGAAGCATATAAAGGGGGCAAGTTCGTAGAAAAGAATATTGCTCCACAAGATTTAGCTTACTCCAATCCTCAGTTCATCGAAGAGTGTTATGTCAAACCTGGTGTTGATGATATCTACTGTGCATTCCCCCTTCGAATACGAGCTAACTCTCTAACTCCAGATACCTGTAGTGATAATGAAGTGCGCTCTAAACTTTCGTTATTTGCTAAAACATATGAAGAGCTTAGTGGTTATCAGGAACTTGCTCTTCGATACGCGAAGAACATTCTGCTTGGTACTTGGCTTTGGAGAAACAGAGAGTGTCGGAAATTGTCAATAGAAGTGACCACCAGTGATTTACAAACCTTGATTGTCGAGAATGCAACAAGGCTTTCTTGGTATGGTCATTGGGATGAAGCTTCAGCGGAATGCTTAGAAAAACTTACAGCTTATTTGACGCGAGCCTTGTCTGACCCAACCGAATATTTCTACATGGATGTCAAAGCTAAAATTGGAGTTGGTTGGGGAGATGAGGTTTACCCAAGCCAAGAGTTTTTAGATAGCCGAGAAGATGGTGTTCCTACTAAGCAGTTAGCTACCGTAGAATTATTGGACGGAAAAGAAACCGTTGCGTTTCATGGTCAAAAAGTTGGTGCAGCGTTGCAATCGATTGACGATTGGTGGCATGAAGAAGCAGATAAGCAATTAAGAGTGAATGAATATGGAGCTGACCGAGAGTACGTTATAGCAAGGCGGCATGTGTCCCATGGAAATGATTTTTACCAATTGGTCAGAAATACAGAGAGTTGGATTGAGACAATGACAGATTCTCAGACCATCCAAATGATGTGCACTTCATCATGTCTGTCTTGATCAAGGGCGGCCTCTTCAATTGTTCCAAAGCGAAGTAAGGAATAGCTATGACGAAGCGTTACTACTTCTTAATACGCTACATGCCTGAACAAGCCGACTATGAGCTATTGGCAGGACGGTGTATATCCCAAATGCATTTGTTTATGGTCAATAACCAACAAGCGATGAATAGGGTAGGCGTGACTTTTCCCGACTGGAGTGACGTGACGGTCGGTCAAACAATAGCCTTTGTCGCAGAAGATAAAAAAATGATGATTGGACTCTCTTTTCAGCCCTATTTTTCTTTGATGGTAAATGAAGGTTTATTTGAGATCTCCAGTGTATGTGAGGTGCCAGGCAATGCTTTAGAGGTGAGGTTTACACGTAACCAAACGATTGGGAAAAGCTTTCTGGGTTCCAAGAAACGTCGAATCAAACGTAGCATGGCGAGAGCCGAACTACTTGATGCTGGAACATCATTACCAGTCACTAATGAAGAGCGTATCATCGATAGCTTTCATCGAATACCAATCTCAAGCAGTTCATCAGGGCAAGGTTATTTTTTATTTGCACAAAAGGAGCTTGTTTGTGAGCGCTTAGCATCAAACTTTAATAGCTATGGCTTAGCTACCAATCAAAAAAGAAAAGGGACGGTACCTGAGTTACGTTTTTGACCCTTTTTCTAAAGCTCTTTTTTAGAGGAGTAAAAACAGGGACTTATAGAACTAAGAACAAAAAGGGTATTTTGGTGAATTGTGACTTTAAGCACGCAGAATTAGAAGGTTAGAGGCTATATTCTTTAGTGTCCTGCCGCATAGGCAGCTAAGGAAAATTTGAACGCGACTTAACTCAATGGTTCTTAGTGTCCTGCCGCATAGGCAGCTAAGAAAAGGTCAAGAAGAAAGCAACCAACCTGCTGAACAAGTAGTTAATAATCGAAACCATCAAGTTTAGGCTTGATGGTTTTTGCTTTTTTAGTTTTCTGGTGGGGGGGAGGTTCAAAAATATCCAATACAAATTACAAGTCAATCATGCTGGGTCTTGCCCCAGTTTGCGTTATGAACTCGTTTTGCCCCATTGCGTGTTGCAAGCCAAACCTTACGCTTTAGCTAATAACCCAGTATGCTATAAATTATCTAATTTTGAATGGTAAGGGGAGCTATGAGAAAACAACGGTTATCTGAAGAAGAACTGGTCGAGGGGATGACACCCTATACTGCACATGCTGATGAGCTGGCTGCGGCAAAATTAGATGAATTGGGACTTAAATCCTCTGAAAGTGATTACAAAGCCGCACTGAAGCGGATTGAATCTCTGTTTGAAATAGCCGAACCAGGCACTCCGGAAGGTGACGAACTTGAAAGTTTAGCTGCATTGGTCGAAGAGTATGAGGAAAAACACTTTCCCATCTAATAACCGCAACGCACTTTTGTCCCAAAATTTGTGACGACCCACATATCAACCAGGGAGACTCGAAGTGAAGTACTTTAGCTTTTCTAACGCTCAGATACGACAAGAACCACTAAAAGTGGCTCTATTACGCACTACCTGAGGTCAATACTCTATGAGCGGAAGAGAACAGGTCTATTGAAAATGTGGAGGTCTTTGGTTATCGCGGCGCGGCCTGCGTTTTATCGATGTGGTCTAAAATAGGAAAAAGTTGTCAAGTGAGAACAACGGTATCTTGTATTTGAACTAATGTGTGTTGTGCATCCCCTCTGATGCCAACGGAACACTTTAATATCAAACTATAAAACCTTTCATGCATCCCATTGCACTGACTCTATTGTTGATCTGCTCGCGTAAATAAAAACTCATAATGACACGCATAATTAGTCATATAGATTTAACCCTCATAGGTTTACGGCATACACAAATGAATGGGGGAAACTTGAAGCGAAATTTCCTGACATTTAGATACGACAAGAGCCACCAATGGTGGCTCAATTGAAGAAAGGCGGAGGTCTTTGGATATCTCGGCGCGGCCTGAGACTTTCGTAAAAAAGTAGACATCAATGTATTACTCAATAGTAATCCCGCGATCATTGACCATTCAATTATCAAGCGAATAAAAAAAGAAAGCAAACTTAATTTATTTCTGTCCAACGATGTTTCGACTCGTGCTCTGCAGGACAAAAGTCACTTGGCATTGATGTCTCTAGGGAAACAAACTCGAATTTGCCCCATTCCGCGTTAGAGTGATTATTCGTTGGTGAATCGTGCCACTGAAATCAGATTACATTTTCTCATGATTGGCGCTCTGTATCACTCATATAGATTAAAGGCTTTTCATTGCGGTTGATAGCTCAGTTATGGCTTTAACCATTTCAGCTACTTTTTCTTCCCCAACCGTATCAATTAGTTGCTCAGCATATGCTTTATGAAATGGTCTTATTTTTGACAGAGCATTATGACCTTTTGGCGTTAACTGAAGTAGCATAGCCTTTTGATGAGATGGATTTGCTAATGTTTCTAACATACCTTCATCGATAAGCTGTTTGCTGGTTCTCTGAACGCTTTGACGTGTGATCCCCATTTGACGTGCGACTTCAGCTTGTGTAAGAGGATCATTAACAAGAGCCCCCAACACTTGCCAGCGAGTTGCGGTGAGATCTGCCCGAGAAGCAATATTCTCGGCTATTGATAAAAACTGACCATTTAAAGAAAAAATAGTTAGGGCTAAAGTACTGAGGTCATGTCTTGGGTCACTCATTGAAGGGAATTCTCCATTAACTCGTAAAAACCAGTTATGTCCCGCTGTTCGAATAATTTCAACCAAGAATCTAGCGTAGTTTCAGAATAGATCTCCAACTTCCTGAATATCTCTGCCGCAAAAGCAATAGGTTCAATACCCCCTGCGGTGATCAAATAGTCTGTCGATACAACGGGTTCTTGGATATAGTTCTGGCTACCTGCATATCCTGTCATTTCCAGAAATTCTTTTGCATTACTAGTATGCGGAACATTATCTAATATACCTTTTCTCGCTAAAGCAGCGGTTGCACCACAGATAGCTGCAACACAAATACCATTGTCGATAAAACGCTTGGCTGCATCGATAAAATCATCGATGCCGCCTGTAGCAGCATTATCTGAACCACAAAGAATAAGCATTTTACCATCTGAGGGATTTAGCTTATCGAGAGATAAATCTGGCACGACAGTTAATCCACCTTTAGTTCTAATCGATTCTTTATTTCGCCCAACCGTCTTTATTTCAAACCTGTCAGGGAAAGCTTGAAACTCTTGAGAGTTGATATGAGCCAAGACATACCCATACTCCCAATCAGAGATTCCATCATATACAGCTAGATAAATAGATTCCTTCATAAATTACACCTCAAAAAATGACAGCAGGCTTACATTGTGTCAGCGCGCTGTCATAATTGCAAGGAAAGAAATTCAATGGGAGTTGCATACAATCTCACAAACTTTACATTAATTAAGTTGATATCTCAGAGTTCAGCCTTTCAGTTTCTGTCCACCGACATTTAAGAGCTTCCTAAACCCTACTAAATTTGACGGCCAAACTTCATGTTGACCAAAACACTGAGAGGAGGTCATCATGAGAAAGTTATCTTCTGGAAAATGCAGTGGCATTAAAAGGCCATTTAAGCTTGAAGAGATCTGGCGGATCAGAACTAGGCTGGAGATTGAAAATGATCTGATGCAGCTCGCATTACTGAACCTAGCTATAGATAGCAAATTAAGAGCGAGTGACTTACTAAAGCTACACGTTTACGATGTTTCTTCGCAAGGGGTTATCTATGAAAGGGTTCAGTGCATCCAGCAAAAAACTGGCACCGATGTCCACTATGAGATTACTCCGAGAACACAGCAAAGTATTAGCCGATGGATTTTTGCAGCATCCCTAGAGGCAAGCAGCTTTCTATTCCCGAGTAGCCGACGCTTTGGGCAACCTATCAGCTACTCATTCTATCGTTCAATTATCAGGAACTGGGCTGTAAAACTGGGACTGAATGCTGACTATTACGGCACTCATTCCATGCGCCGCACCAAAGCCACGTTAATATATGCCAGAACGAAAAACATCAGGGCCGTACAGATTTTACTTGGACATTCGAAGCTAGATAACACAATTCGATACCTTGGCGTTGAACTAGAAGACGCTCTGAGGTTGTCTGAGAAAACAGACTGCTGACAGGTGTTGAAACAGGCTTTTCTTCTGAAAAGCCTGTGCCCCGTTCCGTGTTAGAGTGACTATTCGTTGGCGAATCGTGCCACGGAAATCAGATTACATTTTCTCATGGTTAGCGCTCTGTATCATTCATATAGCTTAAAGGACGTTACTGGCTAATTGTCGGAAAACTCACTAGCAATCTTGATGAAAAGATCTTCTTGAGCTAGAAACGCTTCGATCACTTGTGGATCAAAGTGTTCTACCCCTCCAATATAATACTTTTTGCCTGTTCATGAGTCATTGGGTCTTTGTAAACCCTTTTACAGATAAGCGCATCATACACGTCCGCCGCTGCCATTAAACGAGTACTGAGCGGAATATCATCGCCTGCTTAACCATTTGGGTAGCCAGAACCGTCCCATTTTTCATGACGCACGTATACAATCTCTTTCGCGGCGCTAATCAGATCGTTATGCGCCCCAGAGAGTTGTTCCGCTCGCTCAAGTGCCTGTAATCCCAAGGTAGTGTGGGATTTCATGATCTCAAACTAATCTTTCCAGATTTAAGTAAGATCGAATCGATGATGCCTACTTTACCAATATCGTGCAGTAGGGTAGCTTTGAAGTAAGTATCGATCTTTTTCGAGGTGAGTAACTCTTGGTACTTTTCATTTTCTGCCAAGTGTTCAGCAAGCAGCTTCACACAATGTTGAGTCCCTAATGTGTGATTGCCGGTTTCAGGATCGCGCGTTTCCGCGAGGCTAGCAAGTGCAAACACTACCGCGTTCTGCATTCGGTCGAGTTCACTCGAACGTTTGAGTACTTTCGTTTCTAGATAGCCGTTTTGAACGCGCAAAAAATCTTTGGATTGTTTGTTCTGCAAATGGGTCCTGACCCGAGAGCGAAGAACCGGGATACTGATAGGTTTGTGGATGTAGTCTGCCGCGCCTAACTCGAATCCCAGCTTTTCGTCCTCATGCGAATCTTTACCTGTTAAGAAGACCACTGGGATATGGTGTGTTTTGTGGTTGCTGTAACAAAGCGAATTACGTCATAGCCAGACATTTTGGGCATCACCACGTCTAGCAGGATCAGATCAACATCGAACTGCTCAAGAACATGCAGTGCCTTTGGCAAGATTTAGCAGCTTTAATTTGGTAGCGACCTGCTAACCTTGTGCCATAAACGCTAAGTTGTCTAAGCAGTCATTCACCAACAAGACGGTGCAATCATCTAAATTCTCAATCGGCATCGCTTAATCTCTTATAAAGTTTTTCGGCATCTTGTTAAGTACTTACTAAACTATAGTTAAGTTGAAAATTATGATGTGACAGCATCGGACATTATCGATCAGGCTAAACATAGTGATTTGTGGAATGACGCAGAGAAACAAAAACTTATCGAACTCATAGAAAATTTTGAGTTTGAGCAAGCAAAACAATTACTAGATAAGCTACCACAGCCAGAGTGAAGTAGGCGCACCGAGTGGATCCAAGATAAATAGACAACGTTAGGCGGTTTTCTTTAAGGATAGGGGAAATCAATATGAATATTAACAACACTATGAAATTGGTGTTTGTTGTAATAGGCCTCGGTATCATCATTAGTGTGGTTACGGTGTTACAGCTCAATGGTCTACTGCAGCAAGTGGACACAATGGCTACGGTGCGGTATCAATCGTATCAAGCGGCGGATGAGCTCAGACAGAGTTCGGATGACTTAACACGTTTGGGTAGGACCTACGTACTGACAGGTGATGAGACCTACGAAAAAATGTACATGGACATCCTCGCGATTAGAAATGGGGATAAGCCAAGACCACAAAACTATCACACCATCTACTGGGATTTGGTTCTAAATTACGGTGAAAAGCCCAAGCCAGATGGAAAGCGAGTCTCGCTTCAAGCCATGATGGAAGACCTCGGCTTCACTGATAAAGAGTTTAGGTTGCTAAAAGAAGCGCAAGGCAACTCTGATGCTTTGGTTAACATGGAAGTCAAAGCAATGAATGCGGTTAAAGGGCTCTATCCAGACGCGAGTGGTAACTACACCAAGCGGGGCGAACCCGATTTAGCGATGGCAGCGCAATTGCTCCATAGTAAGCAATACCATCAAGAGAAAGCTAAAATCATGGCGCCGATTGATGAGTTTTTTACCGCTCTAGAAGCGCGGACCTCTTCTCAGTTCAACAGCGCTGCTCAAGATGTGAGAACAACGGTGTTGATCGGTAACATCTCTTTAGTTGCTGTGTTTGTTATTGCTATTGTGGGATACGCCATTGTCAATCGCAAAGTAGTAAAACCGATTGATGAAATGGCGAAAGTCCTTAAGCAAGTTGGTGTGGATTCAGATCTTACCTTACGGGTCGCCGATGGAAGCCAAAATGAACTCGGCGTGATTGGTACGACCATCAATAAAGTGCTCGTTAGTTACGCCACGACCATCACTAAAATAAACCAAGTGAACTCGACGATTTCTCAGATTTCTGAAGCGATTCAAGGCATTACTCAGCGCAATATCACTATGGCGAATCAGCAGAACCAAGAGATGGAGATGGCTGCCACAGCAATGGAAGAGATGACAGCAGCGCTTTCGAATGTTGCACAAAGTACCAATATGGCGGAAGAGTATGCTGGCAGCGCAGAAAAAGAAGCCTCCACCAGTAAGCAAGTGTTTAATAAAACCACCTCAGAGTTTGGACAGCTTGAGGGCGAGTTCCTCAACACCACAGAGATCATTCAACAATTGGCTGAAGAATCGAACAATGTTGGTAATGTGTTGGATGTGATTAAAGCCATTGCCGAACAAACGAATTTGTTGGCGCTGAATGCGGCGATAGAGGCAGCCCGTGCGGGTGAACAAGGCCGAGGATTCGCCGTGGTTGCTGATGAAGTTCGTTCTTTAGCGCAACGAACCCAAGATTCAACGGGTGAGATTGAAGGCATTATTCAAACGCTGCAAGAAAAAGCGAAGCAGTCGACGGTGACGATTCAAAGCAGCTCGGAAAAAATGCAGTCAACGCGAGAAAATATGGGCGTCGCGAATGATGCTCTTGGCACCATCCAGGGCTCTGCAATTGAAATTCATAAACTGAATACGTCAATCGCCGCAGCGACTGAAGAACAATTAACGGTCAGTGATGAAATCTCAGGCAACCTATCTAATATCAAGAACTTGTCATCGGATATGAATGAGGCCATCAACCAACTGGAACCCATTGTTCTCGATCTAAAACGCAATGTCGACGATCTAAATGGTGTGATTCACCATATTCGTACTTAGCCTTTATTGGCTGGTTCGGTTTGCTGTGGGGTGTAAGGCTCCCACAGTAAACTGCCAATGGTTTTGTAGTAGCTAAGTGGATTTGGCCATAACATTAAAAGTTTTACTATATCTAAAGTAATTCGTTAAATGCTAATTTAACAATACACATAGCACGGAACTGTCCACTGACGTTTCAGAGCTTACTAAACCCTACTATATGGTACTGCCAAACTTCATGTTGACCAAAAACACTAAGAGGAGGTCATCATGAGAAAGTTATCTTCTGGAAAATGCAGTGGCATCAAAAGGCCATTTAAACTTGAAGAGATCTGGCGGATCAGAACTAGGCTGGAGATTGAAAATGATCTGATGCAGCTGGCACTGCTGAACCTAGCTATAGATAGCAAGTTAAGAGCGAGTGATTTACTAAAGCTACACGTTTACGATGTTTCTTCGCAAGGAGTTATCTATGAAAGGGTTCAATGCATCCAGCAAAAAGCTGGCATCGATGTCCACTATGAGATTACTCCGAGAACACAGCAAAGTATTAGCCGATGGATTTTTTCAGCATCCCTAGAGGCAAGCAGTTTTCTATTCCCGAGTAGCCGACGTTTTGGGCAACCTATCAGCTACTCATTCTACCGTTCAATTATCAGGAGCTGGGCTGCAAAACTAGGACTGAATGCTGACTATTACGGCACTCATTCCATGCGCCGCACCAAAGCCACGTTAATATATGCCAGAACGAAAAACATCAGGGCCGTACAGATTTTACTTGGACATTCGAAGCTGGATAACACAATTCGATACCTTGGCGTTGAGCTAGAAGACGCTCTGAGGTTGTCTGAAAAAACAGACTGCTGACAGGAGCTGAAACAGGCTTTTCTTCTGAAAAGCCTGTGCCCCAAAACGTGTTTAGGCAGCAGTAACCCTTCATAATAATAATTTGGTCAACAGGCTGTTAACTAGATTCAGAGTCGCTTACTTCGAGGGGCAATTTTCTTGATTGTTAGATAGGGTTACGGGCACAAAAAAGCGCCTCAAAATAAAAGCGCTTCATGTATAAAAAGTCTGCACTGACTACTTCAAATTATCAGAATACCGCGTTAATGTCGATTGTGATAAGTAAAGAAGGTTAGCTTCAAGCCAACTAATTTGTGCCCCAAGATGTGTTGAGAGCGCAAGACACTATCATGAGATTTATTTGTGAAACAAGCTGTTTCCCAATTGTCCAACAGGTTGTTGGACAAATTCTAGTAACCAATTATGCAAGAGGGTCTTGCACAATTGCGAAACAGGTTGTTTCGTAAATCACCTCTGCTCCAAGCCGGTTCTGATCTCGTCGCTTCGGCAATAGAACTAACTAATGTGCAAAATATGCACATTGCTTATCAATCAACTATCGAGGATTCCTCGGTAGTTGAACTGTTGCAATTTTTGCAATAGTTGCCCGAGCAACGAGAAAGCTCAGTGATTGCAGATTCTGCAACAACTCATATCTGCCCCTAAATGATTTATCCGTAATAACCTTCTTACATTAACTTACCTCAACATTGCATAACTTCAGCTAATGCGTGGAAGTACTTAGATCTCTAGAATAGGTGATATTTTATTATGGTAGCCTAACGTATTACTAATCATAGGGGTATGAATGCTTGTTTGGCTCATCCTGCACTAAGCCGTAATTTTTCGGGATTGATTTACTGGATAGTTTGAAGGAGTATAGTCTTATTCCTAACCCAATGAATTGATGCGAAATATGTCAGAACAATCCGCTCTAGACCTTGTGCGAAATATACCAGATTTTCCTACATTGCAAAGATTTGCTTCTGTACTTTGGAAACAAGATAGCTCTTACCATGGAGCATCAATAATGGTTGGAGCAGGTTTTAGCCGTTGTTCATCTACGACGGCAGATGCAAGTAGGAAGTTGCCATTATGGTTTGATCTTTCGAGAACGTTACAACAAGAGCTTGGAACGCAAGGGAATACAGACCCACTTCGTATAGCAGAAGAATATACTGCTTATTTCGGTAGGCAGGCTCTAAATGACCTGATAAAAAAAGAGATTAATGATGCCTCTTGGGAACCTGGAAAACTGTATAGCTCGATGCTTCGTCTTCCTTGGACTGAAGTTCTAACTACAAACTGGGATACTTTGCTAGAGAGGGCCTCTGAGAAAGTACATGAAACATTTTACAGTGTTGTTCATAAACAAGAAGATTTGTCTCACGCTTGCTCGCCAAGAATAGTAAAGTTACACGGCACGTTGAATATCACCAATGATCTTACTTTCACGCAAGAAGACTACCGCACTTTCCCTGTAAGGCATGCTGCATTCGTTAACTTTGCACGCCAGGTATTCATTGAAAATGAACTTTGCTTACTTGGTTTCTCTGGGGATGACCCTAACTTTCTACAGTGGACTGGTTGGGTAAGAGATCATTTATCCACAAGCGCAAGGCGTATCTATTTAGTTGGGGCTTTAGGCTTAAATGCGGCTAAGAGAAAGTACCTAGAGTCGATGAACATAGCACCAATTGACTTGGCAATGTTAGTGTCAGAATATGATGATCCTGATCTAAAGCATCAAAAAGCCACAGAACTGTTTCTTAGCGTACTACATGAATTCAAACCAAAACCAAGTTGGGATTGGAAGCCACAAACTTCATATAGTGACGAATCTTTTGAAACGCGGCTAGAGGCATTAAAAAAAGATCGTGAAGACTACCCTGGATGGTTTATATGTCCCTCTCACCATAGATTTCTAATGCACTCTAGTGTAGATCATAAATTGATCAGCAAAAAAGTTATTGATAGTCTCCCGATAGACCAACGAGCAGCACTACTTTACGAAGTTGCATGGCGATACAACGTATCCTTCTACTTAGCTCAAGACTGGTTAGCTGACGAAATGCTAACTATCGCAACACTCGAACAATCCAATAACCTATCAAAAAGGCAACAATTGGAAGTTGCTGTTTACGTTTTAAAAGTAAGCCGCTGGTATGGTGAAGAAGGAGATGCCCTTAAAAAAAATGCAAAAACGTTCATACAAGAGAACATAAAGTTCTGGCCAGAATGTGAAGATTCCTTGATTTTTCATGAAGCAACTGAAGCTAAGTTAAATCTAAATTATTTAGAGCTTGACCAGTTGTTGCCAAAGATTAAAGCAGTCTCTCCTGATGGAAAAATTAAGAAAGCATCTTTGTGTGGCTCACTCGGGCTATTTGAAGAGGGTAAAAGGTTATTATCTGACGCCAAACGGTATCTATTTGATAAATATAAGAAAGATAAGCAGTCCGTGTACCTTCTGTCTAGGCTTAGTGTAGTTGATAGTTTATTAGGGGCAATGGATTACCAACTGAGTACTTCAAATGTCTTTAGTGAAGTATCTCGAATGAGAAAATGCGATTTATGGCAGCATATTGAAAGCACAAGAAACATCGTACAGAAGAGGATTGAGACTCAAGAAAGCCATACAGGTATTGAGGTACTGTTTGAACCAGGCACTTACAAAGATAACTCAGCAAAAAAAAGCTTCAGCAATGAAGTTCACCCTTTAGTAGTTTTTAATGAAATCACTAGTGAAATTGGTATTCCAGTTCGATGGGATCATGTAAATATTATGGTAGATGTTGCAGCCAACTTACTTCAATTAAAAGAGATAAGTTTTCATCATCGTCTCTATCTTACCGTTCTTACCGCGAATAGCGAAACAGATAGTATTCTTGAAAAGACCTTCTCAAGAATACAGTTGGCTAAGGTTTCAAATTCCGACTGTGAAAAACTCATTGAATGGTGCATCGAAGCAATTTCGTTTTGGATTGATAAACACTCAAGCAAATCTGAAGTCAATGCTTCAACAGCGTTAACAAAAATTAGAGTTTTAGTAGAGATCCTAGCAAGGTTATCTGTCAGAGCATCTCCATCTAAGGCAATGCACATATTCCGATTATCAATGTCTTGGGGGCAAGAGAGTAAGTTTAGACATATTTGGTTAAGGAAATCATTAAACCACTTGATTAATTACTCTTTGAAAAGTATTCCTAGCTCCGCTCAGGGAGAACTTCTTTTAGACGCTCTAAAATTTCCTTTATCATCAGAGTTAGAACGTTCTGGCCATAGTGGCTCAGGCTCATTTGTGTGGCCAAACCCCGTGGTTAAAGGCGAGCTAACTAGAATTGATAGTTCTGAATTAGACCACAGGATAGATCAAATAATTGATCAGGTGCAGTCAAATTTGGATACATCCCGTTTTGCAATAGAAAGATTACTGCCTCTTTTACAGTGCAACTATCTAAAAGAGAGTGAGAAAGAGAAGATAAGGGATCAGATTTGGGGGCATAATAATTCAGCCATCAAAAGCTTACCAAACACTGGGCTGCTTAATTGGGTTACACTAAAATTGCCTTCTCACGATCCAGATATGCTGAGAACTAAATTTAAAGAGTATGTCTTTGATACAGATGCTACTGACTTTTTTGATGTGATTCGTTTGTTGGACATGATCAACTGTCGGCATGTATCTGTATCGCCTTCACACGAAGAAGCATTAAAATGCTTTAATGTTCTTACAGATTGGTCTTCCCAAGCAGGAGAATCTGATGAGTTAGATCTCTTCGAAACTAACAACGATGACTCTATTGGAAAATATATCTCAGAAGCGTTGAGTCGCTGTATTATTCCTGCGTTAAGGAAGAATGACTTAAATGAGTCCAATTATCATAAAGTATTAGATTTCATTAGAACCACTCAGCATAACCAAGCTCTTCTATCCTTGCCTTACTTTGTACAAAACAGTTCTGGCCTAGAAGATAACTTGGAGAAACTCCTTAGGAAATGCCTTCATAGTTCAAACACTGAAAGCGTCTCAAATGCGGCTTTCACCATTTTTGAGTGGCGAAAGCTATATAAATGCGAATCAAATGAAAATCTAATCGCGACACTAATTACAATGGTTACATTAAGCAGGGAGTCTAGCGCGATAAGTGTTCTATGGAGTATTAACGAGCTATTGCAGAATAAATACTTGCTAAATCATCAAGTTAATCTACTGAAAGAAGTTATACCAACACTATTTGACAATAGTAATTATAATGTTGAGAGACGAACTCTAAACGAATTGGCAAACGTATCATTGTTACGAGCAGAGGTGGTGAAACTGGCCAAAACTCTAAACGATGTTTCAAGTCATAGTGAACTAGAAAGGGTTGTTAGTGAAGCTCTGGTTGATCCCTTACCTGAAGTCAGATTTGCGGCATTTTAGTAGAGCGAAGTCAGTTACAACTTGACTCATTTGCGTCCAGTGAATAGTCACCGACTTGATAGACATGCTTCAGTTAGACTCGTTTACTTGGTTTTACCCAATCCAACTTATCCGAAGTGCACGGTTTTGGGCACCGATTCTAACTCGTTTCTGTCCAAAGGTGTGCTGACGGGGCATGTAACACGAAATTGCCCCAAAGTCGTATAGGTACCCATACTTAATGTTGGCCACTACGTATGAAGTTCTGTTTATAAAATACTGTACCACTCATAGAAAAACGCAACGGTACAGCACTTTTAGAGTTCAGAGAAGGTGATTTGTTGCAGACTCCCACTCCCCCAAAACACACCAGTTGTCCATAGCCATGCTAGAGAGTTCTCGCTAAAGCATCTATGCCCCTAAGTTTGTTAGAGGCTTAGCTATAGGCCTCTATGCTCATATTTCTCTGATGACAATAACGCTAATCTCTAGTTAAACAATTTGTCTAAAGCATAAAACGAGAAAGGGTTGCCAGATGGCAACCCTTTACAAACAGGATAATCATTTTAATTAGTTTTTTTAGTGTTTGATTCGAACTTTTTCAACTTAAACCAGATCTTCTTTCGACCATTATTTCTCAAAGTATTTCCTCCAAAACAACACCACTTTCACCATTGGCAATTCTTTGGAGAAGGCTATTAACTTGTGTTTTTTTATTGATTGAAGTTTCTGTATTTTGAATAGCATTGTTTTTATTAATTCTATTCTCATTGTTAACTATTTGATTAGACATATTATGCCCCTTAGAAATTTAAAATTAAGGTGCACTGAACATAGGTATTATTTTTAGGATAGAGAATTAAGGGAGATTACAGAGAGAAACTTGCTAGGGATGACGCTGGAAAACTTTCTTTATATTTTATCTTGAAACAACTCTTTGTCAGAGCAACCACCTTGCCACATACATGACAAGGTCGTTAAAATTCAACTGTAAGACTAAATAGTCGTTACATTTTCAGCTTGAAGACCTTTTGGCCCTTTACCTACAGTAAAAGAAACCTTATCACCTTCAACAAGCTTCTTAAAACCATCGCCTAAAATACTTCGGAAATGAACAAATAAATCATCGCCATTTTGTTGAGAAATAAAACCGAAACCTTTGGTTTCGTTAAACCACTTTACGGTACCAATTACTTGATTAT
>NZ_LJJE01000082.1 GCF_001854765.1 Vibrio sonorensis
GACTCCTTGGGAGTATTTAGCAAGGCATAAAAGTAGGAAAAACTCTAATTTAGAGTGCCACTAAAACAGGGAGGGTTACAAAAGTAGGAAAAACTCTAATTTAGAGTGCCACTAAAACAGGGAGGGTTACAATGGATTAACCTGACCAGTTAGTATTATTGCAGTTTAGATGAAGCTTGGCAGGGCATAGTTAGATATATAATTAGATACTATAGTCAAAGCAGGCCGAACCTGTACAACGGTGGCCTGACTGCGAACGAATCAGAAAGACTTTGCTGGGAAATTTGCAAAACTGTGGCCAATTTTAGTTGACCACTACAGTGTTAGTTAGAAGACTGATAGAGGTACGCATCCATAGTAACCATTTTTCCATTTGCATCCCATGTAATTATATCCGTCCCAAGAAAGGTACTATCATCTAGCTTTAGGTTAAACTCAATAATGCTGTAATGTTCGTTAGCGACTAGTATCTTTTTAGGTTCAAATAAAAGGGTATTTGTACTATCAAATATGCCTTTTATGTAGTTGTGAACTGCTTTCTGACCTTTTACCGTTCCTGCGGGATCAGTTAAAACAAACCCCTCAGAGAAGAAGTCACATACCTTTTCAATATTCTTTTCATTGAAAGCCTGAACGTAAGCTTCGGTTAGTATAAGTATATCTGTTTTCATTGGGTTAGCCTCTGTAGTTTTATTTAAAGCCAAAACTTATTAATTTTAAAATTTCTTTAGTTTTTCTTCTCTTGGTAGCTTGAACAAGTTTTCTTTTCTTTAGTGTTTTACCTATTTCTTTTAACGCGTCAATTTTTGCACGTAAAAAAATGTTTGCCTGTCCGAGAAGTAAAAATTTTACAAACGCAACGCAGGTCATGAGAAGATGTAAGGGCAGTGTAACAAGTAAAAGTATGTGCGGCATATTTTTTAAATAAACCCATACGAGATTCCTATGCCCATAGTAAACAGAAAAGTCACTATGCTTTCCCCCAGAAGTACCGCCACCCACATGATAAACAACTGCACTGTCTACAAATAATGAATCATATTTCAATAGTTGAAGCCTGAACCCCAAATCGACGTCTTCCATATAACAGAAGAAGTCTTCGTCAAACCCTCCAGCCTCAAGAAATGCGAGTCTATTGTACAGAGCTGCTCCCGCGCACGGAGAAAAGATATACCGGTGATACTGGTTCTCTACAGAATTCTCTTTACCGTGATATGCTCTCCAAGCAATACCTGATGCATGATAAACATCACCAACACCATCTAATTTAGTTGAATCTGGATAGCAAATTTGCTTGGAGCCAAAAGATCCAACTGTAGGGTTCTCATTGGCGGCTATCAACAATTCTTCCAGCCAATTTTCTTTGGGGAAAGCGTCTGGGTTGAGTAAAGCAACATAGTGGCTATTGCAATTTTTAATAGCCAAGTTATTTGCAGCCGCAAAACCCAAATTAGTTTCGAGTTTGCAAAGTTTAATATTCCCTAGAAGAGACTCTGGGATGAGTGATATGGAACTATCACTACTATTATTGTCAACTAGAATTATTTCATTAGCTTTGTAGGTCTGCTTAGACAACCTTGACAGGCATTCAAGGAGTAACTCCCCAGAATTCCAGTTAACAATTATGACGGACACTGTTTTATCCGTCGCTTTCAATTGTGGCATTATTAAAACTTGTCTGCTATTCGTTTTATAATAGACTTAGGTGCTTCGACAGTAGGAAGAGAAGCCGTCAAGTCCATATTATTCAGATAGTTCGCTACATGCTCACTTACCATGTTAGACAAGTTAGCTCCAAGCTGTTCGGTTGTATAACTTAGACTTTCTGCATGCTTATTTGCCTCATCTCGCCACCATTTTTCTTTCGCCAAATGATGAAACCTAGAGCCGCTCAATTCAAATATCGCTCTAGCATAATCAAGAGCTTGCGCATCCTGAGTAAGTTCGGCTAGTGCTTTAACTTGGTTTCTACCAACAAGAAGGACACCCAGACCGTTGGAGTGGCTAAAGCTAAATGAAGGATAACTATCCTTTATTTCATTCCAGTACTGCTTAGCTCCAAATCCTTCGATCGCTACTGAGATATCATGAAACAGCACTACACCTTTATCTTTTGATAGTTTAGGCAACCAAGTCTCAAAATCATGCTTCACTGCTTCATAGTGGTGGCATCCATCGATATGTAGAATTTCAATAGAGTTGTCTTCAAAAGTACTTAACGCATCGTCAAATAAGCCACGAAAAAGCGTCGTAGAAGGAAAATTGGTTGCAAAGAAATCTTTAAGGTCATGGTATACTTCTTCGTTGTAGCGACCCGTCGTATCGTCACCACCCCACGTATCCACGCCCGTAATCTCGCAATTTACTTTACATTCTTTAACCGCTTGAGAAAACGTCGATAAGCTGTCCCCCCTGAAGACTCCAAGTTCTACTATAGATTTTGGTTCCATAAGCTCTACTAACCACGCAGCAAAGCTTAAATGTCCATGCCAATCAATTGCTCGGGTTAACCTTTGTGGCATGAACCGAAGGCTATAGGCTGATGGTTGTAATATTTCTGGTCTGGTTTCTTTTTGAGTCATAATATTAATCTTTTACTTTGATAATTTTATGGTTGAAGTCTTTTAAAGAACTGTCACTAATAATCCCGCTATATTTTTGATAGTTAAAAGACATCTCCCCCTTTTTCTTTTGTAAAGCTTCTTCTAACCTTTCTATTAGCTCGTCTTTTATTGGATCATAAGTAACTATGTTTTCAGAGATATGTCTTAGTTCTTTTTCAGTCCTATTGGCAAACGAGTTAGTTACCGTCGGAATACCTGACGCAGCAGTCTGATAGGCTATCACTCCCGGATGAGCTGAATATATTAACGACACCACTACATCACATGTCTTAATCAGAGAAATATATTCTTCTTTTGGCAGCTTACTTATTACATTGATTCTATTATTGTTCACACTATACGAATAATCTGTATCTACAGTGCCAACCAAAAACAACTCATACCCGCTATACTTTTCACAAAAATCCATTATTGATGAAAGTATATCTTCAGGCATATTACGCGTATTAAAAGCCTCTGGTCTGAAATAAAAAAACAGTCTTTTATTTTTCTTTAAATCTATATCGTCGATAATGTCTATTCTAGGAGCTGTAATGTGGCTATTCTTACTTGCTAATAGACCTTGCTCCTTAACAAAATCACGTAAAAAACGAGTAGAGAACACTATATTCTTCGACTTGTAGAGAGCCGATTGACACCTAGCATACATAGACCCAAATGGAGAGAAACCAGCTTCGTAGTCTTGGCAGTAATAAACAGTCTTGCTTATATCGTCGAAGATATCGATTGATTGAAAAAACGTCTCTGTATCAAAGCAGTATATAAGAGAGGGTCTTTTATCCAAAAGTTTAATATCGTCCAGATTATAGGCATTTATATTACTACCATATTTAGTCAGTAAATCAATATTTTCCGCTCCGTTGGTTACATAAACTTTCACTTCATCAAAAAGGTTAAACGAATCAGATATATCATCGAAAAAGCTTGTGTATCCAGCAAAAAAAAGATCACTTCTTAAATAGGGTAGAAGTATAACAAGGACATTCGATCTGTTTTCTTTCCTTAACGCTTCATTAGTATATTTTTTCCAGTTATTTTTTCCGTGCAGGTGTTTTGGATAAAATAATCCTTTACCGAGAGAGGCTTCACTCTTAGATTGAGAATAAACATTTTTATAGCTCCATTGCCTTTTCTCATTAGCTCCATGTATACAAAAATGAATATACCCACAAGCTTGCTCCCCGTTTACGACTGCTCTTTTAACATCCTCATTTTTATGCAAATAGAATTTTTCGTCAAAATCAATTGGAGACTCTTCATTATGAGCTAACTTGTAAACTCCATCAAAAAACCATTCGAGCGACTTATTCGCATATTCTGATGAGAGGTGAGCAGACGCAATAGATTCACTAAATTTATTTCGCCATTGGCTATTTTTAGACTTCCACATTTAAAATCTTTTTTGCCTCCACTTGTAAATCATCTGAAAGAATGGGGAGTAACGTTAAAGCTGCTTGTCTACTTCCAATCGCGTGAAGCGCTCGTATCAAGGTAAAAGCGGCTGTACTGTCATTAGGCATTACCTGATGGGCTCTCCTTAAGTATTTAAGCGCTATTTTGGGGAACCCAAGATCCAAAAGTGTACAGCCCATACCATGATTTACACCTAAGCTATCTGGTAAATTCTTGCTCGATTTCCAAAAATGGAATAACGCCTTATACTTGTCACCACGCGTAAAATAATATTCAGCTAATCTGACACTAAGAATCGGCGATTTGACAAAATAGCCTCTGAGAGTTCGTATAGCCTCTTCTATTTGACCATGCTCACCTTTAAAGGTAAAAAAGTCTATCATTCTTTCTAAAGCAAAAATTTTGTCTTCCTCAACAACATATTCTGCCTCCTTTGCTTTTTCCAACATCCACTTATACACCATATCAAGAGTCATCCTATCCCTCTGACGAATGTTCCATTTAAGTGCACTTTGAAGTTTGGGAACATCAGGAGTCTTCTTAGAAATCTCACGTGTGATTAACTGCTGACGAAGTATAACTATGTCCGAAAATTCTCTTTCGTCACGTTTACGTATTTCGTCTATTTTATCTGAAAAAGGTAAAACCGGATTAGCTACCGTTGTGTTTGAAGCACTAATTATAGAAGATGAGTTAATAAAAGTGTCAGTTACAGGATCATTTAATGCGTATTTTGGTAGCTTATTCAATATAAGTTTAAGTTCCTCGTATTCTTCGCGATCTCCCGTTTGATATTTCCAACTACCTTCATCAATACACCAAGTATCTGCCTTATTACAGTCAAGTATATCCGTTACAAACGAAAACTCTTGATCGAAAGCCTCAATCCAGTACCTAAATAAAACGACGAGATGCTCATCAAGCGTGTTCCAATCATAATCAAAAACGCTACCCCGTCTCAACAACTTATTAGAAACTTCACGAAAGTCTACTTTTTGAATCATCGACATGACAAAGGGGTTATTTGAGCATGATTCCAACCAAAGGAAGCACTCAGGCCCAATACCATTGAACATATGATCCGCTACGTACTGTGTCCTAACGGAATAGCTTAAAGTTTTCCTTATAGCAGAAACACACCCAAGATAGATCATGTCTTTAGCCATGAACGGCAGACTAATTGAAATATGTTCAACAGCCAATTTATCCGAGGATACAAAAGATTTAACTTTTTCTGCTTCAAGATCTAGCGAAATAAACGCATCAACGACATCCTTACGGAGAAGAAATTTGTCTGTACGACCTTTAAGAACTAGGCTATCGCTAGCAATTACACTTAGACCTGCATCTAAGGTCCTCCACTGTCTAAAGATATTTGCAGGGCCGCCTACATCTAAACCCGAAGAACCCACCACTTTTATGCCTTGCCTTATTACCCAATCAAAGAGCTCCCTATTGGAAGAAATATCCTCATGCCATGTAGATATGACAACATCAATAGCCTCTGGTGTTTTACTCAGCTTATAGAGTATACAGTCTATAATTAATAAAAACTCTTCTGTATCTCTGATCGCACCATTTAATAGAATCACTTTTTTCATAGTAGTTGCTCTTTATCAGCTAGTTCTTCGATTGTTAAGCACTCGCCTTTATTAACTCGTGTAAGGTGGCCAAAATAACGTTCCAAGGAGTGAATGCAACAGCCATCTAATTGACTATTTTCTTCTTCAAACTTGTATAAATGCAAATTCATCTCATCAAGAAGCTTTAGAAATGAGCGAGTACCAAAAAACATTGTTCCCGGTATAAAATATGATTTGACTGACTCAACTTTACTTCCAACAAGATGAGACAGCCATGGCATATTATTCTCAAGGTGATCCTGTATTGGGAACTTTTCTACTCCTACCAACGTACAAGTTTCTGGGACAACGGTTGATAAAAGGCGATCAGAAATGCTTTTATTTCCAACCAATAACCTTATATTCCTCTTGAACCAATCCCCTTTATCATTCAGATGCTCAGATCTCTTAGTGTGAATTTTAATAAAGCAAGCGTATCTATCTAAATCTACAAGCTTGATCGAAATTAAAAATGGGAAAATATCTCTGCCATGGTTCGGAAATTTAACTACGACCAATCTATCATTATCCATATTGCGTTCGAACAGTTCAGCTATACTATCAAAGGGGGTACTGACTACAATGTCATAATCGATAAATTTACTTATATTATCTATTATTTCGACCGCTTCATCTTCATAGTATGCATGGACAAAAATTATTTTTTTGTTACCTGTTTTGAACTCTACTTTGAAGTTTTCTACTTCCTGTCCGTTGTTAGCAATTTCTAATTTGTAAATTCGGTCACTAATGGATTCTATTGAAAAAAAGTTTTTTGTCTCATACTTTTCTGTTACTGGCATTGGACGAGTTCGGCTATAAATGTCGCTTCTGTTTTTTAGATTTATGATACGCTTTTTTATATTTATCAAAGGATAGAAAATACTGCGCGCCAAGAACCGAAAAGGATGATTAATAATAAAATTCAAATCTCTTTCACTTTTTTCTATTCGTTCAGTAAGCTCCACTATTTTAATGTAATCATTTAAGTTCATTTATTTACCTTTTTTTTTCATTACATTTCTAGCATAAAATTCTGTTGCAAAGGGGAGCTTATATTTAAAAAACTCTATCGCTTTCCTCGGTAAAACTCTACTGAGAACTCTATGAATAGGAGAGTTGGTAATACTGATATTTAATTCCTTCCTAAGAAAGTCGTTTTCTCTCCTCAAGGCTGTTATCTGCTCGTGGTAACGTTTACTAGCTGAATCATTTTCATTTTTCACAAAAAAGTGTTGGGCAGCTCCTCTAATAACATTCTTCTTACTTATAGAGCAATTTGCTTTAGCACTAGGTAGGTCACTGTACTTTTTTGAGAAAGACTCATAGCTGTTGAATATATCAATATCTATTTTAAACATATTCAATGGTTCTTTGTCCGAAATTAGTTCTACTAGCCTATTTTTTGTTTCGTGATCTATGACTCTATTAATTGCAGACACAAAAGAGTGATCAGCAATTACATCACTTTGCTCTCCACCAATAATTTTAATATCCTTGTCGAATAAAAAAGCGTCAGACATTGATTTTAGTTCAATATCAATATTTTTATACTCTCCCCAGCCAACTTTGAAGTATCTATCTAATATCAACCACCAAGCTTGAACCACATCAGAAATAATTGCGGTATTAACAATGTCTTCACATTGTTCTGATCTTCTATCAGCAATTTCACTTATATGTGGCAGGTTCCAATAGAAATGCTGCTTAAAGAGCCTACAATCTTTAAATGGGTGAAAAAAGAAAGTTTGTTCGACGGCTAGTCGATTATACAATAGCTCCATATCAGCTGACATATTTATCAGTTTCATCAGATCTTCAAAGTGCCCAAAAAATTGAGCATCGCCACATAGAAATGGATAAGCCATCTGTGAATATTCAATAAGAATCTTATGTTTTAGACCTACTTCGGCGAAATCTTCAGCTACCGGGGTACCTGACACGAAATCATGAAGCATAGCTTCATGATTATCGGCTAAGTCTACACGAGTTCTGAGAACAAACTGATCTTTGTTATTTAACTTTGATAAGCCGTAGTATAGAGAGAGCATCTGATGTAGTTGATGTCCCCCTTTAAGTACTAGTCGTGGCTCTTCGATCTCAATTATATCTATATTAGAGTGTACGAGTTGTTTTCTTAGACCTTGATAACTGTCTATTTCACCAATCCAAGTGGAGAACACTATCTGATCAACTAACCCTTGCTCTCTCCAATCAGTATAGTTTTTCAGCTTATTTAGTAGCTTATTAGCATCTCGTACGAGCCCACAAATTATTACAGAAACAGCCATTTTTGTCGTACCTTGTTTATCCTAACTATACATATTTCTATACAATTCTAATCCTTCTTTGAAAGAGCCATCGTAATAGATCTTTCCTTTCTCTATGATAATTAGTCTATTGCAAACGTCTTCAAAATCATCGGGACCATGAGTAGCAATAAACGCAGTATCGGCTAATCCGATAGTTTCTGTTAGTTTCTCATTAGCTTTTTTCATAAAAAACTCGTCCCCGCCTCCAAGAACTTCATCTAAGACCAAGATTTTAGGCTCTTCACTTATTGCAATGGCAAAGGCAAGGCGACTTTTATATCCAGTGGATAGATGCTTGAACTGTTTATACCTATCTTCACTCAAGTCACAAAAATCTAGAATCTCCTCTCTAATAGCTGGTATATTTTCTTTAGATATATTTTTGTATATCAGAGAGAGATTAATGTTCTCTTGGACACTGAGCTCTTCTTCAAGACCTATACCTGCTGCGAGTACAGCTGTAGGCTTGTCACTTGTCCAGACACTGCCAGATGTACAAGGGTAGATTCCCGACAAAACTTTTAAAAAATTCGTTTTACCATTGCCATTTCTGCCAACAACACAGATTTTATCGCCTTTACTGGCAGTGAAAGATGGTATAGAGAGTATGTTCTTCTTCTCTGTCGTAAACGACCTAATATTGATTATTAGGCTCTTAAGCGACTGATGCCTATCAGAAGCAGGGACATCTAGTTTTACGTCCTCAAATTTAACTGTCGCAACATTCATAGATTGATCACCGTTTTTGTACCTATTGCCCTGGACAAAGTAATACCAATAACTAGGGAGACTAAAGCAAGAATTGCTGGAGTGGCAAATAAGCTAATGGTTAATTCTTTCCCCATAAATACTGCTTGTGAGAGTAATATAAAGTGTGTGAATGGATTAAGCTCAACTAAATATGCAGCTATACCTGTCATATATGATTTAGCATATGCAATAGGTGTAAGCCAAAATGCGATTTGTAGTAAAATACCTAGCAGGTAGGGTAGATCTCTTAGAATAGGTGTTATTGTTGCAAACACTAGGCCCGCACCCAAAAGAAAAATTAAAATAAACAGAAACAATATAGGAATAAGCAAAATGTGTCCTATACCTGTTCCTGTATACAGCGCGTATAATATACCAATGAGGTAAAAAGGAGCGAGAACTAGGGCTTCTGATAAAACATCAGCGGCAACCAGCATAAAATGGGATACGTTATTATTTTGCATTAGTGCTCTGCGAGAGACTAAACTTTGACAACTTTTTAGTAGCGCCCCTTGAATTATTATCCAGCTTGTAAGGCTACTAATTAACCACAGTACCATATTCTCAATGTTAGCTTTAAATACATAATTCATAATAAAGTACAGTATCGCCATTTGGGACATAGGATTCATTAAGCTCCAGGTCCAACCCGCGTAAGTATTGAGAGACCTTTTTTGAATTTCAAAAATTGCGAGCCTCAAACTGCTATAAAACATTAGTTTTTTACCTCATAAAAAACAACGCACTTAGGCTGCTCGCCCTAAGTGCGTGTCCATTTGATAAATTTTTAACTAGACAACGTATTTATCGTCTAACGCTCCAGGAACTTTAACAACAACATTCCTAGAGTTCGTAAGCGCTTCAAAATCAGTCACTTCACCTGGCTCAAGAACAATTATATCTCCTGGCCCCCACTCTTTTCCCACCATCTTTACTCTGCCCTCTAAGACAAGAGTTATCTCAGTAGCAACCTTATGATAATGTGCTTCCTCTTTATCCCCCGAAGCATATGATTTTACCGCAACTTCACAGGCTTCACTTTTATAAGCTACCGGAGAGAAAGCTCCAACAAACCAACCTTTGACCATGTTATCTAATTGTTCACTTTTCATGACTAACCTCGATGCTCAAATTGCTGCATCTGTCTCTCCGTTTTTATTGGGCGATAATGTTCCAAGCTCAACTCTATAGCGCCGATTCTTAGCTGCTGAAGAATTAGTTCGTTAAATACTGGCGCAACATAGAAGTTACCATTCACACTAGCATTTTTGCGAATCATATTTTTAGCACCCTCAACAAAATCGCTAGTTTTACGGAACCAAAATACCCCTGCAGTGGCATTTTTACTAATAGGCATCTGCTGGGCTGCCTCTACTACCAGATCATCAGAATTAAGTTTAATGTAGGAATATCTAGGATGCACCGATTTAAACGTAAGAGTACCTCCGTTCAAACCCTTTCCCTTAAATTGACTAATCACTTCAGAATAATCTTTATCCACTAACTCGTTAGCGCTAATGATGAGTAATTCGCTATCAGGGTCGATTTGACTAGCAGCCAACAACGCTGTACAGGCAGAACCTTTAGTGCTGTCAGGAATTCTCACAACATCACTACCATCCGTCAACAACTGCACAACTTTATCTAAGTGAAACTTCTCTGCATCTCTTTCTAAGATGGCATATGTATAATGTTTTTCATCTTCAATACACTTAGTGTGGGATATGATTTTCTCTATTAATGACATACCATCCGTTTCAGTAAGGCAAAGAGGGTAGCCTTCGTCATGCGTGTCAAATGCGACTTGCCCAGCTGCTAAAATTAGTATGTTAATGGCCATCTAAATCACCTCACCATGCTGGCTTTCTATCTCTTTAATTCTCTCTACAATATTTAAGTAGTTTGTATCAGCAACATCTTTCACAACAAGTAAGTGCCCGCCTGATGCTTTAGCGGCCTTTATGCCGTTTTCGTTATCTTCTACAATCAAGCACTCTTCAGGCTTTAATCCAAGCTCTGACATAGCTTTTAAATACATCTCTGGATCAGGTTTACCGTTAGATACATCTTCGTTAGACACCATAAGCTCTAGGTAGTCAGATAAAGCTGATTTTTCCATCATTGTGACAACTGTATTCCTAATAGAGTTAGAGCAGACCGCAAGTTTATACCCTTCTGCTTTCAAGTTTGAAAGCGCGTACTCATGAACAAAGACTGGTTTACAGTGCGTATGTACAATCTCCATCGTATATTGCTGTTTCATTTCATTAATAAAACCATGAAGCTCACTCGGCAGATCTCGTTCCGCACTTAACAGCTCAAGCTTTTTCTTGGTTGGTAACCCATCAAATGTTGTCAAGTGATCAAACCTAGAAATAGGCATACCAAATAACTCAAGAGCTTGATTCAATGCCTCATAGTGCCACTCCTTAGCCTCTATAAGTACACCATCCATATCAAATAATATGGCTTTAATAGTCATTATTTTATCGCCCCATAATTATCAAAAAAAAACGAAGTAGCGTCTTCAGGTAAGTCTGTACAAAGTATAAGGTTTTCATAGTTAACAAACTCCTTCAAAACCTCCCACTGTGGTCCAGGATCTCTTTTGTGAAGTTCAGCAGATACAATACACACTTGCTTACCAATACTTAAAATATCAACAAGTTCCTTCGAGGAATACCATTCATCAGAAAAGGAGTCCAACCATATACCGTTGGATTCTTCAAGCCAAGCTGGTTTCGTCTCAACATCACTCATTCTTGTAAAAACTGGAACTGCTCCACTATCTATATAGCTTTTCATGTCTGGGATTGACATATCAAAAACGAAAAAGTCATGTTGTGAGACAGAGGAAGATTCAATGTCTTTTAATATTTGACTAGCCAATCCGTCTGACTTTATATTTAATGCAAGAGTCAATCCGTCATTATATTTAGACAAAACATCTAGAAAATCTTTAAACTTTATTGCTTTTCTGTCCGCAATATCATGTGATATTACAAGTTCTCCATCAAAATCTCTTACGTCCGTTTCAGTGCCAAAGTCAAGATCAAAGGACCTAATAAAAGCCAATTTAGAGTTTTTTTCCTGCTCTTCTTTCCAGTAACCTCGATGCGAAATCACTTTCATTTTACACATCTCAATAAAGCTTGCTGACATACCGGGAGTGACTTAAATAACTCTAAATCACTTGGGATTCCCAACCCATACATACCTGATGCTTCTGAACCTATATTAAAAATGCCTACTTTCCACGTATCACTTAGTTTTTGATTATATGCAGGGGCGACATAATATTCACCATTAACCATCAGCTTTTTATCTATCATATCCTTGGCTGCCGCGACAAAGTCCGCACCTCTGGCAAAATTATATATTCCCACCGTGGCTTCATCCGATATAACTTCTTTCTCAACAACCCTAGTCACTAAAGCGTCATCACTTAATCCAACAAATGACCATTTAGGATCGTCAGCTTTCATCGTCATAATCAATCCGTCTAGGGACTGACTTTGCATTGTAGATAAGTACTCATCAATACTAACATCTACATATTGATCACTATTCGCAATCATTAATGGAGCATCATTGTCAATGAATTTCTCTGCTTTGAGAACAGTACAAGCAGCACCTTCCGTTAGGCCATCAATTTCAACTATTTCACAGTTTGGTGACCACTCACTGAGTAAACTTTTAAGTCCATACTCCTCTACGTGCTTCTGTTGACAAATAAATATAAACTTATGCTCTTGAGAAGGGGTCAAGTTACTAATTACAAGCTTAATCATTGGCTCCCCATCAATAGGGATCAAAGGCTTAGGGTCTTTATATCCTTCTTTAGCGAAACGGCTCCCAGCTCCCGCCATAGGGATTACAATATTAATCATTTTATTCTCCATTTTGCATTATAAGCCTTTGATAAGCTTTAAAACTAAGTGCTCTTGAATCTTTATCTGACGTGACAGGCTGAATATCGATAGGCCAATCAATATTTAGCTCTTCATCAGCCCAGTCTATCGATAGCTCGGCTTTCGGATTGTAATAGTCCGTGCATTTATATACAAACTCAGCTTCTTCACTTGTGACATAGAAACCATGTGCAAATCCTTCAGGAACCCACAACTGACGTTTATTTTCAGCCGAAAGAAAAGCCCCAACCCACTGACCAAATGTTGGTGACTCCTTTCTGACATCAACAGCAACATCAAACACCTCTCCAGAAATTACACGAACTAACTTGCCTTGCGTATTTTCAGTCTGATAATGAAGCCCTCTGAGAATACCTTTTTTTGATTTAGAGTGGTTATCCTGCACAAACACAGTGGCTTTTCCAGTCACTAGTTCTTCAAACTTCTTTTGCTGCCAAGTTTCCATAAAAAAGCCTCGCTCATCACCAAAGACTGCTGGCTCAAGAATCTTTACGTCTGGGATCTCAGTTTCAACTATTTTCACAATTAGGGTCCATTATATCTAAATTTACTGATACTGTGATAAATCACTAAGCGCATTGTTCCAATTACTAGGTTCAACTTGCAAAACCTCACAAGTTTTTTTCGTATTCAATTTTGAATTTTTAGGGCGCTTTGCGGGGGTAGGGTATTCGCTCGTTTTGATACTTCTTAATTTAGGTGCACTCTCTAGAACGCCTTGCTTTACTGCCTTTTCAAAAATAGCAGTAGCAAATTCAAACCAACTAACATGTGGCACTCCAGAAAAATGATATACACCATATTCAAAGGCTGGGTTCTCATAGATCCTATTTGCAAACATTATTAAGATATCGGCAATATCACCAGCATAGGTTGGGCCACCGAATTGGTCTCCAACTATACTGAGCTCACTCCTTTCCCCTCCTAAACGCAACATCGTTTTTACAAAGTTATTACCTTGCTCACCGAATACCCAAGCAGTTCTTAATATTATATGTCGGTCACATGCGTCGATAACAGCTTGCTCTCCAGCGAGCTTACTCTTACCATAAACTCCCTGAGGAGAAGTATTTTCAGTTTCACTATACAAACCATCCTTACTACCATCGAAAACATAGTCAGTCGAAATATGTAAAATCGCAGCCCCAACATCATTAGCCGCCTCAGCCAAAAACTTTGGGCCATCTCTATTGATAGCATATGATAAATCGACATCCGTCTCAGCTTTATCTACCGCAGTATGTGCTGCCGCATTAATAATAATATTAGGTCTGAAATCAACCACTAACCGATTAACTGCCTTTTGATCAGTTATATCTAAGTTGTCTCTGTCAACAGCTTTAACATCTGCTTTTTCGGCTAATAATCTCGCAAGAGAACTACCGACTTGACCATAACTGCCCGTTATTAAAACTCGCATATCACCTACCTTTTCAAGATTCACTGACCAATTTCTTCAAATACTTACCGTATTCATTTTTCATCATTGGCTCGGCAATTTTCAGCAAATCTCTATCTGACAACCACCCATTCCTCCAGGCAATTTCTTCTAGACAGGCAACCTTTAAACTTTGCACATGTTGGATTGTCTGAACAAAGGATGAAGCTTCATGTAAACTTTCGTGAGTACCTGTGTCTAACCAAGCAAAACCTCTTCCCAAAAGTTCCACATTTAAACTTCCATCGTCCAGATACATTTGATTGATAGATGTAATCTCTAGTTCGCCTCGATCGGAAGGTTTAACGGCTTTTGCAAATTCAACAACTCGATTGTCATAAAAGTAAAGACCGGTTACTGCATAGTCAGACTTAGGTGTAGACGGTTTCTCTTCTATCGAAATAGCCTTCATCTCATCGTCAAATTCAACCACACCAAATCGCTCTGGATCTTTAACCTGATACCCAAAAACGGTAGCGCCTTTTTCTCGGCTAACCGCATTGCGCAGTGTATCTGAAAAACGTTGTCCATGAAAAATATTATCCCCAAGCACCAAACAGCAGCTATCTTTACCGATAAACTCTTCACCAATAATAAAAGCCTGAGCCAAACCATCTGGGGTGTCCTGTATCGCATATTCTAAATTAATGCCAAACTCAGAGCCGTCACCTAGCAGCCTTTTAAAGCTATCATTGTCTTCCGGTGTAGTAATAATCAAAATGTCTCTTATGCCCGAAAGCATCAATGTTGACAGTGGATAGTAGATCATTGGTTTGTCATAGACAGGTAACAGCTGCTTTGAAACACCTCGAGTTATAGGGTATAAACGCGTGCCCGAGCCACCAGCTAAAATAATACCTTTCATCATTTAGTCTCCATACCTAGGCGCTCACGGCTATAAGAGCCATCTAATATCCTGCTGCACCAAGTATCGTTTACCAAATACCATTCAACAGTTTTACGAATTCCACTTTCAAACGTTTCTTCAGGCTTCCAGTCGAGCTCTCTAGCAATTTTACTCGCATCAATAGCATAGCGAACATCATGTCCAGGGCGGTCGGCAACATAAGTGATTAAATCTTCATACTTATCAACACCCTTTGGTTTGTTTGGTACGAGTTCCTCCAACAGTTCACAGATGGCTTTAACTACTTCGATATTCGCTTTTTCATTATGGCCACCAATGTTATAGGTTTCTGAGACCTCGCCCTCTGTCACGACTTTATAAAGTGCTCGGGCATGATCTTCAACAAACAGCCAATCACGAATCTGCATACCATCGCCGTATACGGGTAACGTCTTGCCTTCGAGGGCATTTAGAATCACAAGGGGGATTAACTTTTCAGGGAAATGGTAAGGCCCATAATTGTTGGAACAGTTTGTAACAATAGTCGGTAGGCCAAATGTCCTTTGCCAGGCTCTCACGAGGTGATCACTTGATGCCTTTGAAGCCGAATAAGGACTACTAGGAGCATAAGGTGTCTTCTCTGTGAACAGATCATCCGTTCCTTCCAAATCACCATACACTTCATCAGTCGAGATATGATGGAAACGAAAGGCAGACTTTCTATCTTTTCCTAGATCATTCCAATATGTACGAGCCGCTTCCAATAGAGTGTAGGTACCTACTATATTGGTTTCAATAAAATCTGCAGGTCCATCAATAGAGCGGTCTACATGAGATTCGGCAGCCAAATGCATGACTACATCCGGTTTATGTTGTTCAAATATACGTTTCACTTGATGAGCATCGCAAATGTCAACTTGCTCAAAGACATAACGTTCAGAGCCTTCAATTTCGCTTAAAGACTCTAAGTTTCCTGCATAGGTTAACTTATCAACGTTGACTACTTCATCACGAGTATTCTTAATAATATGTCGAATTACAGCTGAACCGATAAATCCAGCACCACCTGTCACAAGTATTTTCATCAGAACAAGTTCCTACTACCTTTGTTTGTGTCCATGTACGTACCACCTAAAAACCCAAAGGCACCAAACTTTCCTTAGGGAGCGATCCAAAAAGCTAGAGTGTTTTAGAGTAATTAAAAGGTGGTAGAAATAATGGGACAAGTTTATAGCAATTAAAGATTATGTACTAGTGGCTAGAAAATGCGGCGGCTCACAAGAACTCTTAAGGTTATAGTTCAAAAGTAACTTTGTAACTACGATTACATAAAAACAATAGAATTCAGAGAGTAAAAGTAGAGTGATGCTCGATAACACAATAAAAAACTCAATCTAAGTTTTAAATATACGTTTATCAAGTCCCCCTCTATCAAAGCATACTACTGGTTTTTAACGGCGAAGTACAACGCATCATTGAACTGACAAAAACGACTAACTAAGATATGGTATACTGCTGTAAGACTCATCATTATTTGAAGGAAAAGTATGATCATCGTAACTGGCGGCGCTGGCATGATTGGCAGCAACATTATCAAAGCTCTTAATGAAAAGGGGATTAATGACATCTTAGTGGTCGACCACCTAAAAGATGGCAAAAAATTTCAGAACATCGTTGATCTTGATATTGCCGACTATATGGATCGTGATGATTTTCTAACCCAAATTATGGCGGGTGATGATTTTGGCCCTATCGACGCTGTTTTTCACGAAGGAGCGTGTTCAGCGACAACAGAATGGGATGGCAAATACATGATGCTCAATAACTATGAGTATTCTAAAGAGCTACTGCATTACTGTTTAGATCGCGAAATTCCATTCCTATATGCTTCTTCTGCGGCGACTTATGGAGAAACAGATACTTTTATTGAAGAAAGAGAGTATGAAGGAGCATTAAACGTTTACGGCTATTCCAAACAACAGTTTGATAACTATGTACGTCGCGTATGGGAAGACGCCAAGCAGCATGGTGAAACCCTTTCTCAAATCACCGGGTTTCGCTACTTCAATGTGTATGGCCCACGTGAACAGCACAAAGGTTCAATGGCCTCTGTGGCCTTCCACCTTAACAATCAAATGAACGCAGGTGAAAATCCCAAGCTGTTTGAAGGCAGTGAACACTTCATTCGAGACTTTGTCTATGTCGCGGATGTGGCCGCTGTCAACCTTTGGTTTATGGAAAGCGGTAAATCTGGTATTTTCAATTTGGGTACTGGTAATGCTGAGTCGTTTGAAGAAGTTGCAAAAGCGGTGATTTCCTACCACGGCCGAGGAATAATCGAAACGATTCCTTTCCCTGAGCATTTAAAAGGCGCCTATCAAGAGTTTACGCAAGCTGACCTCTCAAAACTTAGAGCGACGGGTTGCGATCACAAATTCAAGACGGTTTCAGAAGGCGTGAAGGAATACATGTCTATCATTAACAAAAAATAATGACTTAAGGTAGTAAGCTTGAGCTAGCTTACTACCCAGTTTTACGTGATAGGACAGTAGTTTCCCCATATATGCCTAAAACTATTAAAATTTTTGAGAGCATAACTATTTCCCTGCTCTTCCTTTCTGCATTTGTTTCAAAATCAGGCCTGTATATTGGCCTTTCCTTATTGTTACTATTGCAGACATACCTCCTAATCTCTGAGCGCAAATACCTATCACACTTGAAAAAGAATCAATTGGGTATTGGGGTACTTGTATTATTTGGATTAGGAGTGTGCTCATCACTTATCTTTACTGATTCTTTTGATGACTTTTTCACCTTCTTTAGAAAAGGGGCGGTCTTTCTACTTTTTCCATTACTGTTGTTTCAGTTAGGTAGAAGCGACAATCACAAATATGCGACTTATTCTCTTGCTTTAGGGTTATGCCTCGCACTAATTTACGCTGGTAAAAATCTTTTTGATATTGGTTACTCAAACTGGGCTGGCGAGCGTATTGAAAGTTTTTGGGATGTTGGGAGATGGGGAGAGCTACTCGGTTACTCGGTTGCATTACTCTTACCGTTTTGCCTACATTCGGACCAAAGAATAACCAAAAAGAAAACACTCGCTGTAAGCTCAATTTTATTGCTCAGCATCCTCTTTTTGCTACTTTCAGGAAACCGAGGGCCACTTCTTGCTGTTAGCATTACGGTTGCTATTTACTTTTTATTAGTCAAACCAACTTACTTTCTGATCTTTACTTTATCGTTTACTAGTCTGATTTACTTTGGAAACTCTATCCCCGCACTCAAACCCATTTCAGAACGTATATCTTCTATAGCGGACCTACAGCACAACGACTCTAACAATGCTCGTTTAGAAATGTGGAAACAAGGAGTTCGCTTTAGCCAACACAACATCTCAACTTTTCCAATGACGTTAGTATGGGGCACGGGAATAGGCTCATTTGAACCCCAGTATTCAGAGTTCTTAAAAACCAATGCAAATATCGAACAGATATTGAAGCAGACAAACCATCAGTTTTCCTTTAACGATCTACACAACACATACTTGGATTTAGCGGTAAAACTTGGCATCGTTTATGCGATTGCATTTCTGGGTATTATTCTAGCCATGCTTTATCGCTTCTATCTTTATTTCCCAAGCCGATCACCTTGGGCCTATAGCGGTGCATGTTTAATTGTGACCTACTTAATTAACTCCTTCTTTTACACAAGTGGGTTAGAATATCAAACAACCGTATTTTTTATGATGTTAGCCTTGTGCTTAACTCAATTAGAACTCAGTAATAAATCGAGTGAACTCTAAATGTATGATGCAAGTGTAATCGTTTCTTTTTACAACAATATTGGTGCCCTAAGTTGTATAATTAAAGCATTGGAAAATCAGAGTAATAACTTTGAACTCATCATCGCGGACGATGGTTCAACACCCGAGAACGTTGAGAAGGTAAAAAACCTAGTAGAGCAATCTCCACTACCGATCCAACATGTATGGCAAAAAGACAGCGGCTTTAGAAAAAACCGAGCATTAAACAAAGCGGTAAAAAGGTCCATAAGTCCATATCTTATTTTTATCGATGGCGATTGCATCCCTCAACAGAACTTTGTCATTGACCACCTGAGCAATAAAGCGCTGGGCATCATTTTAAATGGTCGACGAGTCGATATGGCTCCAAGCTTCAAAGAGGACCTCTACACCGATACCTCCCCCGACGCATTTTTCTCTCGCAACCTTTTTAGCATCTTAATAAAGTATGTTTTAGGAAAGGGGAAAAATATTGAAAAGGGTATCAGAGTAACAAACCCATGGTTGTTTAAGCGTTTAAACAAAAAGTCAAAAGGGATCGTGGGCTGTAACTTTTCACTTCACAAACAAGACTTTGTAGAGGTCAATGGATTCGATAACCGATATGACGTCCCTTGTGTCGGTGAAGATACCGATATCGAATACCGATTACTGAAAGTGGGAAAAAGAGTGAAGAATCTCTTCCACCAAGGAATAGTTCTGCATATTTTACACCCAGAGTTGCCCCGTTTAGACAGAGCCAACGAGCTTTTTGAAGAAACTAAAGCCAACCAAAATTTCATAGCGCTCAACGGTTACCAGCAAGCAGATGATATCGAGTAGTAGAGACTAGAAGAGTAAGACATAGATTATGAATATACTAATGGCACTTTCCCAGTTAGAAGTAACTGGGGCAGAGGTTTATGCAACGACACTTGGTAACAAGCTTACAAGCCGAGGCCATAACGTTTTCTATGTGTCAGACACTCTCACCAAACCGTTTGAGGGCAAGTACTTCAGACTGCGTTTTAATAAGCGCAGTATCCCAAGACGATTTTGGCATGTGGCCTACCTTATTTACCTTATAAAAAAACACAATATCCAACTGGTTCACGCTCACTCTCGCGCTTCTAGTTGGAGTAGTCACATCGCTTGTAAACTCACTAATACGCCCATGGTCACGACAGTACATGGGCGACAGCCGGTTCATGCTTCGCGCAAGAAGTTTCACGCCATGGGCGATAAAGCACTACCCGTTTGTGAAGCGATAGAGCAACAGTTAATCAATGACTTGGACGTGCCATCGTCCCAATTAACAGTCAGTCGAAATGGCATAGAAACCGACGCCTATTTTCCTAGTGAACTGCCAAACAATGACAAACCAATTATCACCATTGTGGGGCGTCTAACGGGTCCAAAGGGGGACCTGTGCTATCGACTTTTAAATGAGTGCCTAGACCTCAACAAATACGATGTCCGAATTTTGACAGGTTCTCAAAAAGAGGACAGATTCGAAAAATTCACGAACAAAGCCTCTTTTCTCGGCTATACCAATGATGTTGCCAGCGTCCTTCATCAATCCGATCTCGTTATTGGCGCAGGTCGTGTCGCCATGGAATCTTTGCTGTGCGGTAGGCCAACTTTCGCAATAGGGGAAGCCACCTGTGTGGGAGTCATCGACGAAAGCAATTTAACTCATGCTATGTCAACCAACTTCGGCGATATAGGACCTAAAGACCTAGATATTGATTTTCAGACTCTTCATCAACAAATAGAAACTGCGCTGACTCGTCGATCATGTTCAGAGAAAGTAACCGAGGCCATCAAACAAAACTACGACATCGATACTGTCGCTTCTCATCTTGAAGACATTTATCAAGACCTGATCGTACATAAACTAAAGCGAGAGATGCCAATTATCATGTATCACCGCTTTATTCGTGAAGACTCCGAAAAGGGAGTTCATGGCACCTACCTCCATGTCGATATGCTAGAGAAACACCTTAAGCTACTTCAGCGGATGGGATTTGAGACTCTCACCTTTAAAGATTTAGAAGATAAAGGTTTGATCTATCGCCTACAGGCCAATAAACGCTATATTATGTTAACGGTCGACGATGGTTACCAAGACAACTACGAACTGATGTTACCTCTCCTGAAAAAGTACGGTTTTAAAGCCGTTGTATATGTTGTCACGGGTGAAACCTTCAACCGCTGGGATGTTGAGTCACCGGAAAACCCAGAGAAGGCAGTGCCATTAATGCAAGAAGCGCAGATCAAAGCCCTTCACAATTCTGGCTGTGTAGAAATCGGGGGGCATACCTTAACTCACCCGTTTTTAAGCAAACTCACCTATCAGGAGCAATACCAAGAAATTTCAGAGAATAAAGAACGCCTTGAAACCCTATTGGGTGAGTCACTCACCTCTTTTGCCTATCCGTATGGCGATCTGAATGACGATTCCAAGAAGATAGTGCAAGAGTTGGGATATCAATTCGCAGTGGCGACCAATAGTGGCCCACTAGCCACCCATAGAGATAAGTTTCAAATTCGCAGAATTGCTATTTTCCCTAAAACAGACGTTTTAGGCTTATGGAGAAAAGTAAGAGGCAATTATGTGTTTCGCAAAGCTCGAAAACACCAATGAGGTAGGTTAAACATAGTAAAGTAGGCTATGTTACAATCGTTCTCCATTTACAAGTGATAATAATTTTTTTGCCATGAAAATACTTATTGTTGGGCCATCTTGGGTAGGTGATATGGTGATGTCACAGAGCTTATATATCACTTTAAAAGATAAATACCCCGATGCACAGATCGATGTTCTTGCTCCCGCCTGGTGTAAACCCATCCTTGAACGTATGCCAGAAATCAGTGAAGCAATTGAAATGCCAGTAGGGCATGGTAGCTTTAACTTAAAAGAGCGCTGGCGTATAGGTAGAAGTCTAAAAAATAGAGGATATGACCATGCTTATATCCTGCCTAACTCCGCAAAATCAGCTCTTATCCCTCTGTTTGCAGGCATAAAAGTAAGAACTGGCTGGAAGGGAGAAACCCGCTATGGATTACTCAATGACCTGCGACCAGACAAACGAGTCTTCCAATTTATGGTGGAGCGATACGTAGCCTTAGCCTATTCTCGTAATTCGATGAAAGGGGAAGTATCAATAAACCGCAGTTGCCCTTTTCCAAAACTAGAGCAGGATCCAGCCAGCCAAAAAAGCACCATCGAAAAATTAGGGCTTTCTCGTCAACAACAAGTTGTAGGATTGTGTCCAGGTGCGGAGTTTGGCCCAGCCAAACGCTGGCCTGAAACTAAATATGCGGAAGTAGCAAAATACGTAATCTCAAAAGGTGGCCACATATGGATGTTTGGCTCTCAAAAAGATCACGAAGTAACAGAGGGTATCCGCAACCTTCTACCAGCGAGTCATCGTGAACACTGTTATAATTTAGCGGGTAAAACCTCCCTAAATGAAGCTGTCGATCTATTAGCAGCATGCGATACCGTGATCTCTAATGATTCTGGATTGATGCACGTTTCTGCCGCTGTTGGCACTGAAGTCATTGCAATTTACGGATCAAGCTCTCCAGATTATACGCCACCATTAACAAGAAAATTGCACATCATTCATACTGATATTGACTGTCGACCGTGTTTTAAAAGAACATGCCCATTAAAACACCAAAACTGCTTGACCCAATTAGACTCTTCATTGGTCATTAGTAAGCTAGAACCATCCTTTAACAAAGGTTTATAAAATGAATAAAACAAAAATTGTTATAGCTAATCGCCTAATTCGATTGGTGGGAAACATTTTTAAAGTACTTTCTTACCCATTCCATTGGCTATTCCCCAAAAAAAGGTTTGCTGTTCCAAACTATTCTGCAGCAAAGGTAAAGCTTGCTAATGATAGGCCCATTCCTAGAGTGATCTGGCAAACCAACTTTACTGACCGCTATTCATTGCCTATGTATATGAACTACCTGTTCAATAGGCTTATGTCGTTAAATTGTGAATACCGACTTGTCACTAACGAAGGTTGCACCGAGTACTTAAAGACGCACGCGCCTAAAGAAGTGTACGATGCATACTCTTGTCTTAACGACGGTGCCGCGAAAGCAGATTTGTGGCGACTCTTTGTTCTCTATCGAGAAGGTGGTGTCTATTTAGATATGGATGCGACTTTGGTTTGGCCAATTGATAAATTGCTCGGCAACGAAGAAAACGCACTTTATATCAAGATCGCCAATAACACAGAAATCACCAACTACTTCATCGCCTCTCATCCCGGAAATCCAGACTTGGCAGAGATCATCGATCAGGTGGTACACAACATCAATAACTACACTCCGGATATGGGTGTATACAGTTCAACGGGGCCTACCGTTTTACATAACGTGTTGGCTAACAAGCAAGTTCACACACAAGACCGAAAGTACGTTTGTATTCAAGGTGCGTTTAGTAATGAACATTTTCAGTATATTGATAAACCTCGAGGCAAATGGATCCATATGAACCCAGAAGACCTCATCAAAAAGAATGATTAATCGTTTCGCACAGTTCGTCTATACGTTACTCATCATTCTCCTCGTTCCCATTGGCCTTTTTGTACTCTTGAGAAAGCGTAAAGGAAGGCCAAGTGTGGGCTGTAGGTGGAAAGAGTACCTTGGTGTATTCCCGGCACTCCCGTCACTGCATAATCCCATTTGGATTCATGCTGTTTCTGTAGGGGAAGTCTTAGCAGCAAAATCTTTAACTCAAGAGTTGCAGCGTAAATATCCAAACCAGACCCTTGTTATCACGACTACCACTCCCACTGGTGCCGAGCAAGCCAAAAAACTCTCTGGTGATATAGTGCATCTGTATATGCCTCTAGATATACCTTGGGCCATTAACAAGCTTATTCGTACAGTAAAACCGTGTAAGCTCATTGTTATGGAGACAGAGTTATGGCCAAACACCATTGTTCAAGTGCATAAATCAGGCATTCCCATTTACATTGTCAACGCCCGCTTATCGGAAAAATCACTGAAAAACTACCAAAAGATCCAGCCTTTGTTTGAGGTTATGAGACCGTGTTTAACAAAAGTACTTTGTCAGTATGATGACGATGCAAATAGATTCAAGACCCTTGGCCTGTCCACCGACCAAGTTAAAGTCACCGGATCGATAAAGTTTGATATCAAAGTTAAACCAGAAATTTATACCGCTATTGAGACACTCAAACAACAAGTGACACACTACTCTTGGGTATGGGTAGCAGCAAGTACACATCAAGGAGAAGATGAAGTAATTTTAGAGGCGCATCGAAAACTGTTGGACAAATATCCAAGTGCCTTGTTGATGATAGTGCCCAGGCACCCAGAGCGGTTCGACGACGTGTACGAATTGGCCACGCAGTTGGGATTAACCATCTCAAAGAGAACCGAAACCAGCTCACATAAGATTACCACTCAAGTCTACCTCGGAGACACCATGGGTGAAATGATGGCATTGATTGGTGCTGGAGACTTGTGTTTCATGGGAGGCAGCTTAATTGGAAAAAAAGTGGGAGGACATAACTTTTTAGAGCCCGCATCACTTAAAAAACCCATGTTAAGTGGTAAAAGTTATTTCAACTTCCAAGTCATTGGTGATCAGCTAATTCATCATGGTGCTTTGCGACTTGCCGAAGATTCCAATAATATCGCCGATCAGCTCATGCAGCTCTGTGCTAACTCCGAGCTTGTACTCGATATGGGAGAAAAAGCCCACCGCGTTTTTAAAAATAATTCAGGTTCTCTAGCAAAGACATTACACTATTTGTAATCGAGCTCTATAACCAACAATACAAAAGGTTTTATTGTGGCATTTTTATCAAACAAGCAGTTGCAAGAACTTGGCTTTAACAAGCTAGGAAATAACGTTAAGATCAGCGACAAAGCTTCAATTTACAACCCAGAGCTTATCGAAATTGGCGATCATTCCAGAATTGATGATTTTTGTGTTATTTCCGGAAAAGTCACCATTGGTCGAAACGTTCATATCGCCGTATTTTGCAATGTTGCCGGTGGGGAGCTCGGTGTCGAGTTAAACGATTTTTCTGGTTTAGCTTATGGTTGCCACGTATTTAGTCAAAGTGATGATTACAGTGGAGCGACTATGACCAACCCTACCGTGCCAGCTGAATTTAAAAATGAGACAAAAGCCAAGGTAGTCATCAATAAGCATTCCATTGTTGGAGCTTGCTCAATTATTCTTCCGGGAGTTGAACTTGGCGAAGGCACATCTGTTGGGGCACAATCAATGGTCACAAAGAGCACGGAGGAATGGTCTATCTACTTTGGTTCTCCGGCAAAAAAAATCAAAAAACGAAAGCAAGACCTACTGACATTAGAAGCCAAATATCTCGAAAACCAGTAAGTATCCATTTTTACTCACACTAGTTCGGTAATACAATGATCCCATTTAATAAACCGCCTGTCACGGGCAACGAAATTACCTACATAGAACAAGCCATCGCGAGCCCTAAGCTCTCTGGAGACGGCTTCTATGCCAAAAAGTGTGAGAATCTGTTGGAAGGGATAACAGGGTCTCCGAAAGCACTTTTAACGCCTTCCTGTACTCATGCTTTAGAGCTAGCAGCCCTACTGATAGACATACAACCCGGCGATGAAGTTATTATGCCGAGTTACACGTTTGTCAGTACCGCCAATGCATTCGTTTTAAGAGGCGCCCGCATCGTTTTTGTTGATGTGCGACCAGATACGATGAACATTGACGAAGAAAAGATAGAAGCGGCAATAACTAAAAAAACCAAGGTAATCGTACCTGTTCACTATGCTGGCGTTGCATGTGAAATGGACAAGATCATGGCCCTTGCTACCAAATACAACCTTTATGTCATTGAAGATGCCGCCCAAGGTTTGATGTCAAATTACAAAGGAAAAGCATTAGGTGCGATTGGTCACTTATCCGCAATTAGCTTCCACGAGACCAAAAACTACACATCAGGTGGTGAGGGAGGCGTTCTCCTTATCAATGACAATCAGTTTGTTGAAAGAGCTGAGATCCTCAGAGAAAAAGGGACCAACCGAAGTCAATTTTTTAAGGGTATGGTAGACAAGTATACGTGGGTAGACATGGGAAGTAGCATGCTTCCTAGCGAAATCCAATCGGCTTACTTGTATGCTCAATTAGAGAGCGCAGATAAGATCAATCACACTCGCTTGAACATCTGGCAGGAGTACAACAGAGCGCTGTCTGAATTTGAGCAAGCGGGCCTTATCACCCTTCCACACGTACCCGACCATTGTCAGCACAACGCTCATATGTTTTATGTAAAGTTTAACAGTGAAGTAGATCGCGCTCACTTTATAGATTACATGAAACAACAAGACATATTAACGGTGTTCCACTATCTTCCCTTGCATTCAACAGCGGCAGGAAAACGGTATAGCACGTTCAATGGTGAAGACAACCACACAACTCAAGAAAGTGAAAAGCTGGTGAGATTACCACTTTACTACAACATGACAGAAAGCGAACTTAACACCGTTGTTACCCACTTGCGCCATTATCTATCTCAGCAGGTAGGAGTCTAATCAGTGAAAATTTTAGTCAGTTCACCAGGATACGACAGTAAAAATGGTGGCGTTGTTGTACTTCACCGCCTTGTCCATTTAATCAATGAAGAAACGAATCATCAGGCTTATTTAGTGCCAGAGAGTTTCGACCGCTCCCAAAAAAACGGTCTCATTAAATCGATAACCAAAAAGCTCAAACACCGGAAAAAGGTCAAGCGCTATACTACAAAACCTGCGTGGAACACTCCTGTTATTCCCTATCCAACAAGTGATGAGATTGCACAGTCAGTCGTCGTTTATCCGGAAATCACCAAAGGAAATCCGCTTGAGGCACCACATGTCGTCCGTTGGTTATTGCATCAGCCAGGCCACTTTACTGGAGAGTTCGATTATGGTGAAAACGAACTGATATTTAAATTTAACTCAGGGATCAAAGACTTTGAATTACCGACTTCCAAGACATCTAAAAATGAGCTTAAAGTCATCTACTATCCCGTAGACTTATACAACACAGAGGATAGTCGTGCTGAGAATGAGCGTACATTGACATGCCATGCAATACGCAAGGGGAAGCACAAACCAAAAGTCCACCCAGAAGACTCTGTACTTATCGATTCACTGAGTCACGAAGAAGTTGCAAAGGTATTCAAAAAAGCCAAGTGTTTTATTAGCTATGATGACTATACGGCTTACTCTATTTTTGCCACGCTCTGCGGCTGCCAATCCATCGTTGTCCCCGACACGGGAGTATCCATTGAGCAGTGGTATCCTAAAGAGAGTGATCGATATGGGATAGCCTATGGCTTTGATGAAGAGCAATTGGCATGGAGCCAAGACACACGCCATTTAGTTAAAGAACATGTAGAGCGAGAACACGCTCGCTCTGCAGAATGCGTAAAAGCGTTTTTATCAGAAGCAGAAGACTACTTTTCAACGCTTTAACTTTTGAAATAGCTATACAGGCTAGAGATGTTGATCTAGCCCTTTTTTACAATAATAGACGCCATTTTTTAGATTTTCGGCCGTGATACGAGCATTAACATCAGCGAGAGCACGTCGAACAGGATGATCTAAATGATAAACAGGGGTGAGGAATTTAATATTTTTCATCTCAATTCCCATCGCCATCATGCGGTGACACAGGTCATCATCTTCCGCTCCAGCACCAGGAAGTTCCTCGTTATAGCCGTTAACCGTTTTAAAGTCAGCTAAGAAACAAGAGAAATTACATCCCACTAAGTTGAGCCACTTTTTCTTATAGAGAGCGTGTAGTAATGGGTTAATAAACCCCACTTCATAGTTTCTCACTTTGTCTTGGTGCAGTGAAAATATCTTGCTCAAGTAATAAATGGGCTTTTGCAGTGGGCCGATTTCTTGAGGCTCAGTGCGGACCAAGTTGGAGTAACGACGTCCCAAAAACACGCGACGACCAATTAAGGTTTTTCCGGGCTCACTGTGCTTGATGTGGCATTCCACATGTTTAAAATGAGGGATGCAATCACCGTCTAAAAATATAAGGTAGTCCGACTTTGCTTTTGCTACGGCTTTATTCACCGCCGTCATTTTTCTCCACCCTAAATCTTCCTGAGTCACATGGACAATGTTCAGATTAGAAAAAGGGCGTGAATTTAGATAATCAGCAACGTCTCTAGAGTCACCGTCTTCTGCAACAACAACTTCAAAATTTGGCTCACTTTGCATACTTAACGCGTACAAAATAGAGTTCAACGCTTCTACATCTTTGTAAACGGAGATAATTACAGAGGCTTTCAACATGTTATGCTCTTGGTTTTATTGGTTTATGCCATTGACTGTAGCAAAAACTCAAAATCTTCATTGGTCCAAATAATACCCGACTTACCTACCTCTTTCAAAAACGAGCGTTTCAATCTATCTAGGTTGCCCTGTTTCCACTCATCACCAGACTGTTGAAAACATTTGTCGAAGTCGATAATCCAAACTTTATCGTCTTTATCAAGCAGGATATTGTGGATATTGAGATCGGTGTGGTTAACCTGAGCGTCATGCATCTTGCGAATTTCTTTGCCGATTTTTCGATAAATTTCTTCTGGTAATGCCCGCTCTTGAAGTATTGCAACCAAGTCTTTGGCGTTGGGGACTTTCTCACTGAGCAGGTCTGCCTGATAAGTCATACCGCTTTTCACCGCCTGCGCAGCGATTGGTCTTGGAACATTTACCCCAGCGCTTCTCAGTATTTTTAACAACTTAAACTCTTGTACACCACGAGTTTGTTCCCATCCGGCAAACCAGTAACTATCTTTAACCAGTTTGCCAAACAGTCCTCCACGACGGTAATGACGAAGCGCTGCAGGTATCATTTCGGTCTCTACAAACCAAGTCGTCCCGCGTCCCTCAGCACTGCCGATCACCAGCCCTTTTTCTTGCCAGTAGTTCGGCTCAAAAACCTGTTTGGGATCCTCTGTGAGCAGTTCCTCGTCATACCATATGGTTTGGTTATCAAACTGCAACATCTTCATACTTAACGCGTCTCTCAATAAATTGGCACTGACATTTTACATTTATTGAACCTCTCTGCATAATCTTAGCCATTACTAGTCAAACGAAACCACTATGCCTCTTTTTTCCTCTCCGCCTAGCTCTCTTTGCGTACTGCGCTTATCGGCGATTGGCGATGTCTGCAATACTGTTGCAGCCGTTCAAGCTATTCAGCGTCAGTGGCCTACCACAGAAATTGTTTGGGTTACTGGAAAGCTTGAAGCAAAACTCATTGAAGACTTAGCCAATGTCAAAGTCGTAGTCTTTGATAAGAGTGAAGGCTGGGCGGGCTATAAGAAACTATGGCGAGAACTAGGCTCTTACCAGTTTGATGCATTGCTACATATGCAATACGCATTTCGAGCGAGTATTGCAACCATAGGCATTAAAGCAAAGTACAAAATTGGCTTCGATTCAACAAGAAGTCAAGATTTTCAAACTTGGTTCACCAACGTCAAGGTACCTTCCCCGCAATCAATGCATGTGCTAGATGGATTACTCGCATTTGGTGAAGTCCTTGGTGTGCAAGACATGACGGCTAAATGGCAAATAGACTATTCGAATTCAGATTCGAAATGGGCAAAGCAACACATTGCAAAGGACAAACCCAACTTAGTTATAGTTCCAGCGGCAAGCAAGGCCTATAAAAACTGGACAGCCGAGGGCTATGCTCTCGTGATTGAACACGCATGTAACGCGGGTTGGAACGTGATCCTAGCCGGAAGCCCCGCAAAGGTCGAGCGCGATTTGGCAAAGCAAATCGAGCAACTGATTAATGTCGAAGTCAACAATTTAGTTGGAAGCAGCTCACTAAAAGAAATGCTGGCTTTATTAGACAAAGTCGATATCGTTATTGCTCCCGATACTGGGCCTACTCATATGGCCAATGCCGTGAATACACCAGTCATTGGCCTCTATGCTCACCATAATCCAGAGCGTACAGGTCCTTACCAATATCGCCAATATGTGGTATCTGCCTACGAAGAAGCCATTCAAGCCGAAACAGGAAAACCGTCACACGAGCTAACTTGGCGTGCGCGGGTAAAAGATAAAAATGCCATGCAACGCATTGCCCCCCAGCGAGTCATCAACATGTTTAATAGCGTAGCCGCTGACTTAGCACTACAAAAATCCACTCCCAAGGAGTCCCAGTGAGTAAACCAACTATAGCCGTTGCACTTATCGTTAAAAACGAAGCACAACACCTTAAAGCCTGTTTGGAAACTGTCCACGACTGGGTTGATGAAATCGTCATTCTAGATTCCGGTAGTACAGACAATACAGAACAAGTGGCTCGAACATTTACCGATAAATTTTTCGTTAATGACAACTGGCCGGGCTTTGGGCCACAGCGCCGTCTCGCTCAATCCTATGTTGAGTCAGACTATGTGTTTTGGCTGGATGCAGATGAACGCGTCACGCCAGAATTAAAAACCAGCGTTTTAGCCGCAGTCACGACTAACGAGCCAACAACTGTTTATCAAACAGCGCGCTTAAGTTGGGTATTTGGTCGCTATATCCGTCATTGCGGATGGTATCCCGATCGCGTCCTGCGTTTATACCCAACAAAGTTGACTCAATACAATGACGCACTGGTTCACGAAAAAGTAGTGGTTTCAGAGCAGATGAAAGTAGAAACCCTAAGTGGAGACCTAATCCACTATACCTATAATGACATACACCACTATTTGGTGAAATCAGCAGGGTATGCAAAAGCTTGGGCAGAGCAGCGAGAGAAAAAAGGTAAAAGAAGCAGTATCTCACAGGGCATGCTTCATGCGCTTGGTTGTTTTGTTAAAATGTACGTAATTAAAGCCGGTTTTTTAGATGGCAAACAAGGCTTTCTACTGTCAGTGCTTTCGGCACACTCAACCTTCGTCAAATACGCCGACTTATGGGTCCGTACTAATACCGAAAAAATGCCAGATTAATACTTCCCTCAGTTGAAAGGCGACCAAATCGGTCGCCTAATATTACTGTAGCTTATCCGTCAACCAAGGTTGAGTGTTTCCAACACTTCTCGCACCAAAATCCGACTCATGTTCTCTTGGCTCGCTTTATCACCAGCTTTCGGTGGACAAAAAGCGATGTGATTGCCTTCGGAATTTATTGGTTTCCAGCGCAGTGGCGTTGCCGAGCGCTTACTTGGGAAAAAACCTACCGTTGGAACATCAAGAGCAGCCGCCATATGTAAAGGGCCTGTCGAACCAGCAATAAACACAGATGCACACCCTATCGAGGTGGCAAAATCCACTAAACCATCATTTTTATCATAGAGAGCAGCCGTTTTACCGCGCTCTTGTAAATGAGCTTTAAGGTGTTTCGCCTGTTCTTCTTCTCCAGGACCCGCAGTCAGTACTACATCACAATCCATCGATAACCCGTAAATCAAATCCGAGTATTGCTCTAGTGAGAGGTTGTTAGCAGATCCACCACTACCAGAATGGACAAACACCCACGGCCTATCGTCAGAAAGTCCAAGAGAAGCTTGTAACTTGCATTTTTGAACATTTAACTGCTGTTCGTTAAACGATAGGTATGGAGCCGTAGGCTCAATCACGGGGCGACCCATACCAGACAAAAATGCGCGGATCAGATCGAGGTTGTATTCATACTCAGGTTTTGTAGATTGAGAGCGTTTTTGCTTAACTCGCTTGTTATAGAAAATCTGAGCAAACTTAGTCGCTGGGGCTAAGCGGAAAGGAACCCGCGCTCTCCAGACCGTTAACGCATTGTAGGTGGTTGAAAAAAGATTTATCGAAGCGTCAAAACGTTCTGATTTAATCTTACGAATCAGTGCTTTCTGATCTTCTTTACTACCCTTAGCGGTTGGGTCAACAAGCACGCTGTCAATCCATGGGCACAGCTCAGCCAACGCCACTGTGTACTTAGGGACAAGAGCCGTAATATGAGCTTCAGGCAACGAAATCTTTAGCATGGCGAAGCTTGGCCATGCCAGCATAAAATCACCGATTTTGTCGTTACGAACAACGAGAATCTTTTCCATTGAGTCAGCCAAATATGTAAAAGTTAGCGGGTATAATACCGAGTTGAATAGGTAATTTTGAACCTTTTTGTTACCATTGAACGAGATAAGCTAACGCGAGTACCTATTTGTGAGCCAAAAACACCTATCCCGAGTCATTTATCCTGGCACTTTTGATCCCATTACCAATGGGCATCTTGATATGATCGAAAGAGCCAGTGATATGTTCGACGAAGTGATCATAGCGGTTGCAGCTAGCCCAAGCAAAAACACCATGTTTACGTTAGAAGAACGGGTTGCTTTTGCAACTCAAGTAACCACTCACTTAGACAATGTTACCGCGAAAGGCTTTTCCGGTCTTATGGTCGATTTTGCCAAGGATGAAAAGGCCAACGTACTGATTCGCGGTCTGCGCACCACGGTAGACTTTGAATACGAGTTTGGATTGACCAACATGTATCGACGTCTAATGCCAGGGCTAGAGAGTGTCTTCCTCACCCCAGCAGAAGAGCATGCATTTATCTCTTCGACCATTGTCAGAGAAGTTGCCATACACGGGGGTGATGTGGCTAACTTCGTTCCAAAGCCAGTCGCACAAGCCCTGAAAAACAAAGCCAAGATTTAACTTTGACACTCCGAGCAGAAGAATGTGTTTCGCTGACCAATTTTCTGCTCTTCGATCAAGTGACCACAGATAGGACAGGGCTCCCCCGCTTTACCATATACCTGAAGCTCTTGGGCAAAATAACCCGGTTTGCCATCGGCTTGCGCAAAGTCTTTTAACGTCGTACCACCCTGTTTAATGGCGACTTCTAATACCCGCTTAATTTCAGTCACCAAACGCTGCCATTCCAATACACTCAACGAACCCGCAGCACGAGTGGGTAAAATTCCCGAACTAAACAAAGACTCATTGGCGTAAATATTACCGACACCGACCACTATTTTGTTATCCATGATAAAAGACTTTACGGCAACGCGCTTACTCTTGGCTTTATCCAATATGTAATTAGGCTCAAAAGCGAGTGTCAAAGGTTCAGGGCCTAAGTTAGACAAAGCTTTGTGCTCTTGACCCGGTTCGCACCACAACCAAGCACCGAATCGTCTAGGATCGTTATACCTCAGCACCTTACCATTGTTTAATATCATATCCACATGATCGTGCTTATCGGCGGGTAGTTGAGCGTCCAAGACTCTAAGCGATCCCGACATGCCCAAATGAATAATGGCCGTACCGACTGAAGTTTCAATCAGCAAGTATTTCGCCCTGCGCGAAACAGAAAGTATACGCTGACCTTCTAATGCTTTAAGCGCCTCCGGAATGGGCCATCGCAGTTTGGGAGTGCGAAAAACAAAGGTGCGTATCACTTCACCATTGAGATGAGGAGAAATCCCCATTCTGCTCACTTCTACTTCAGGTAACTCAGGCATAACTTGTTATCGTATTGTTTTGGATACTCAAGCCTAAGTTGGCTTTTCTTACTTGTCTAGTATCTCAGGTGGGAATAAATAGTCTTTCTCAACCGATATGGCGATCCAGTTACCTTGCCAATTATCTAAAAGCCAGAACTTATCGGTCTGATACAAAGTCGTTCTTTGTGGCTCTTCCACATCTTTGTACCAGATTTCCAGAGATTCAGGGGAGCCTAAATTAGGCCTTAACTGCTCAAAAGTTGTCGCATCGACTTCTGTCCCCACCAAAACTTGCCATCTCGACGCCAGATCTTCTGGTGATGTCGCACTGGGAACGCTCAGTCGCCAACGACCTTGGTTTTTTTCTAAAGACCAGTGGTTAGTATGCAGCGCTTGCAGTTCGAGATTGGGGCTTAGCAACGTAGGGTAAGGGTTAACAGGTTCTTCGATTAGATACGATTGAATAATCGTGGGCAGATTAAGCACCGCCATAAAAGCAATCACGGCAAGGATAAGAATATTGTTCCAACGGCGACGACGGGCAGGGCTCACTCGCATGACTGCAACCTCATATTTCATTCATTATCAACAGTATATGAGATTACCAGCAGATACACGAATCCGTTTAGATCTTTCTTACTCACGCATCAAATAATAAAAAACCCAGCCGAAGCTGGGTTTTCAAAATTATAAAAGCGAAACCAATTACTTGATTTTAGCTTCTTTGTACACAACGTGCTGGCGAACAACTGGATCAAATTTCTTGATCTCAAATTTGCCTGGCATGTTACGCTTGTTCTTATCAGTTGTGTAGAAGTGACCTGTATCTGCAGTAGATACTAGGCGGATTTTCTCACGAACGCCTTTCTTTGCCATTGTCTATTTCCTCTTAAACGTTTTCGCCGCGTGCACGGATGTCAACAAGAACAGCATCAATACCTTTCTTGTCGATAATGCGCATACCTTTAGCAGTAAGGCGCAGTTTAACAAAACGTTTTTCGCTCTCTACCCAGAAACGATGAGTTTGTAGGTTCGGCAGAAAACGACGCTTAGTAGCATTTCGTGCGTGTGAACGGTTGTTACCCGTTACTGGACGCTTACCAGTTACTTGGCATACTCGTGACATGAATGTCTTCTCCAAAATCGTTTCAGCTCGATATCAACCTTGGTGGCCGAACCTCTCTATTTCTCAAATGAGATTTGAGGTTAAAAACCGCTATGGAAAATCCATACAAGGCTATCAAAGGTCGCGCATTATACTAACTTGGCTAGCATTGCTCAAGACCCGAACAGATCCTTTTTACAGGTTTTCCTGATCTTTTTTAAGCGGAGCTGAGAATTAGTTCAAAAAATGTCGGGCGATTGTAGCAGATTTCTATTAACTCACAACTGAAAATTGTGATTCATATCCAACCTCGTTGCGCAAAGGACACAACTTCACTCTCTCCCACCACAAAATGATCGAGAATTCTGATGTCAACTAAGGCTAAAGCATCCGATAATCGCTGGGTGAGACGTCGATCCGACTGACTTGGCTCTGCGACGCCAGAAGGGTGGTTATGGGCGAGAATAATCGCTGACGCATGTACCGCTAAGGCGCGTTTTACGACTTCACGGGGATACACTTGTGCACTATCAAGCGTACCTTCGAACAATGCCTCTTCTTCAATTAACTTAAATTGAGTGTTTAAATAAAAAACATAGAAAACTTCTCGTCTTTTATCTCTAAGAAGATAGGTAAGGTATTTTTTAACACTTTCGGCACTGCTGAGATCCTCACCTATGTCTACCGACTCAGCCAGCGTCCTTCTCAATAGCTCTTTAATTGCCATTAGCTCAGCGTATTTGGCTCTCCCAAGGCCTTTATGTCGGCAAAACTCCTCTTCACTGGCATTGAGCAGCGTTCGCAGCGATCCTCCATCAGAGAGTACTTGATGGGATAGCTCCAATACACTCATGCCTTTACTGCCCGTTCTTAAAAAAATGGCCAACAGTTCAACATTGCTCAAGGCTTCTGCTCCATATATAAGCAACTTTTCTCGTGGTAGGAGAGCTGGCGGTAATTGAGATACTTTCATTCGATCCTCCTACTGGTTTTATATCCCCAAGTCACCTAATAAGAGAAGATAATCTGAGCAAGACAACGAGTACGCTTCCCAATAACAATGCAATGCCCTTTGAGTCAGCATGAGTGCTCGTGATTCCCCTTGCGTTGCACTTCTTTTTGATTGACAGCGAAGACCAATAGACCCAGTCCGTGATCAACTCGTAGCCATGAATATGAAAGCCCCCCTAGAGTCGACAAATCACGCATGGTATCTTAGCCGCAGAAAATTTGAGGGAAATAAAGATGCAAACACTGTCTGGAAAAAAAATACTTCTCGGCATTAGTGGCGGGATCGCTGCTTACAAATGTGCCGATCTCACTCGTCGACTCATCGAGCGAGGTGCGGAAGTACAAGTCGTGATGACCAAAGCGGCTACAGAGTTTATCACGCCTTTAACCATGCAGGCGGTATCCGGTAACCCTGTATCTCATAGCTTGCTAGACCCCGCAGCAGAAGCATCGATGAGCCATATTGAACTCGCAAAATGGGCTGACCTAGTACTGCTGGCTCCCGCTACCGCCGATTTGATTGCCAGAGTATCAGCAGGGATGGGGAACGATTTACTCAGCACGCTAGTGCTGGCAACAGACTCCCCTATCGCTGTTTCTCCAGCAATGAATCAACAGATGTATCTCAACGTAGCGACTCAAGAAAACATTGAAACCTTAGCGCGCCGCGGTATGCATATTTGGGGCCCTGGTGCAGGAGAACAAGCCTGTGGTGATGTTGGACCGGGCGAATGCTAGAGCCATTAGAGCTAGTCGAACTCTGCGAACAGTTCTGGGCAGACAACCCCCTTAAAGGCAAAAAAATCGCAATAACTGCGGGCCCAACAAGAGAAGCGATCGATCCAGTCAGATATATTAGCAATCAAAGCTCAGGAAAGATGGGCTTTGCCCTAGCACAAGCCGCGCAACAAATGGGGGCGGATGTCACTCTCATCAGTGGTCCTGTATCTCTTGCTAGCCCTCATGGCGTAGATCGAATCAACGTAATCAGTGCACAAGAGATGTATGATGCATCCATGGCCCATGCGCCAAACCACGATATCTTTATCGCTTGTGCGGCAGTCGCAGACTACCGTCCAGAACAAGTGGCTACGCAAAAGATCAAAAAGACAGATCAAAATGATCAAATGAATATCACAATGGTAAAAAACCCAGATATTGTCGCTTCCGTTGCCGCGTTAGAAACTTCCCGCCCATACACGGTCGGTTTTGCCGCTGAAACGCAAAACGTCTCTCTATATGCGCAAAAGAAACTGGCGAAAAAGAATCTGGATATGATTTGTGCTAACGATGTCTCACTGCAAGGTCAGGGCTTTAATAGCAATGACAACGCTATCACCGTATACTGGCAAGATGGTGAGCAATCACTAACACTCGCCTCAAAATCTCAAATAGCGCATCAGATCCTGCATCTGATAGCCGATAAGCAGTCGGCGAACTAACTCAGCTCGCCTTAATAAAAGTCTATTCATTCTTTTGCTGAATTAAGCATGTGGTAACAAAAGGACAAGTTTCATGGCCGGAACAAGAAGAAGCAACCGTAGAGAGGAAATACTACAAGCACTGGCGCAAATGCTCGAATCACACGATGGCGCATCGCGTATCACCACCGCTAAGCTCGCGAAACAAGTCGGTGTTTCTGAGGCCGCCCTCTATCGTCATTTTCCTAGCAAAGCTCGTATGTTCGAAGGTTTGATTGAGTTTATAGAAGAGTCACTGATGTCTCGCATCAACCGAATTCTCGATGAAGAGAAAGACACTCTGACGCGTATTCGATTGGTTCTGCAATTGATTCTCGCCTTCTCTGAGCGAAATCCAGGGTTAAGTCGCATCCTTTCTGGTCATGCACTGATGTTCGAAAATGAAAGACTTCGCGACCGAATTAATCAGCTATTTGAACGTATTGAAACGTCACTGCGCCAAATACTTCGCGAACGCAAGCTACGAGAAGGTAAATCATTCCCCGTGGATGAAAAAATCCTTGCAGCTCAGTTATTAGGCCAAGTAGAAGGAAGCCTAAATCGTTTTGTGCGTTCCGACTTTAAATATCAACCAACAGAAAACTTCGACCAATATTGGGCTCTGTTGAGTGCCCAGATTAGCTAAGCAGATATGAGCAAAGACACTTTCGGCAAACCAAAATTCACCCTATCACTCCTGCACCCTAAACATTGGGGTGTTTGGATAGGGTTTGGTTTACTTGCACTTACAGTCAACCTACTTCCTTACCCAATGCTACTTAAACTTGGTAGAGGCATCGGAACTATCGGTTTAAAGGCCGCCAAATCTAGAGCAAAAATTGCCAGACGAAACTTAGAACTCGCTTTCCCAGACAAAAGTGTTCAAGAGATCGATAGCTTTGTCATTGAAAACTTTAAAAATACCGGAATGGCGCTTATTGAAACAGGAATCACCTGGTTTTGGCCAACTTGGCGCTTTAAGCGAATTTTGGTGGCGAAAGATATTGAAGAAGTTAAACGTCAAAGCGAGCAAGGAAAAGGAGTTCTGCTGTGTTGTGTTCACGCTCTAAACCTAGAGATAACAGCACGAGCTTTCGGCGTATTAGGGCTACCCGGCTATGGTGCCTATCGACCACATAGCAATCCTGCCTACGAGTTTATTCAATACCGTGGTAGAACTCGTAATGGCAACCAACTTATCTATCGTACTGATCTTAAAAAAATGATACGCGTACTGCGCCAAGGTCACCGTTTGTTCTATCTCCCGGATCAAGATTATGGACACAACAAATCCGTGTTTGTCCCCTTCTTTGCCGTTGAACAAACCTGCACCACAACTGGCACCAGTATTTTGGCTTATACCAGTAAGTGTGCAATTATCCCGGGCTCTGGTTTTAGGAACATCGATGGTAAGTACGAAATCATCGCAGATAAAAATATCGAACCCGACTACCCCAAAAAAGATGAAGTCGCCGCAGCAGCCTATATGAATACCTTTGTCGAAGAGATTATACTTAGGGCTCCGGAGCAGTGGATGTGGCTTCACAAACGTTTTAAGTCCCTGCCAGACCACAATTTGACCAACTCACGCTATCATTAATCGTCATGAACAAAAACGACAACAGTATCGATAAACACATTCACAACCCAACATTTGAATGGTCATTTCTGCATCCCAAGCATTGGGGAACATGGATCGGTATCCTATTCGCAGCTCTGTTTGCCTTTATGCCATTTCGCTGGAGAGACGCTTTAGCACGAAAGCTATCGGGCTTTGCCATTAGAAAAAACGGCCGTGTTGTCAGACGAGCGAGGGTCAACCTTGAGTACTGTTTCCCAGAAAAAAGTGATGAAGAGAGACAAGCCATTCTTGAAGAGACCTTTGTTAAAGCCGCGCAATACATGCTGGGTTACTCAGAGTTCCTCGTCAGGTCGACTAAACACAACCAAAACCGAGGTGTAATGATAGGTGAAGAAAACCTTCTCCCCCTCCTCGATGCGGGAGAAAATGTCATTATATTAGCACCACATGCTTGGGCCGTAGATTATCCTGCAGTTATGTTGGCAGCAAGAGGTTACAAAGTTACCACAATAATGAAGCCCCAACGCAACCCTATCGGCGATTGGTTAATGCAAGTTCAACGAATGCAGTATGGCGGCCGAATTTTCCCTCGCGACGCAGGTATCAAGCCATTTGTACGCTCAATCAAAGACGGCTACATAGGCTATTGGCTTCCAGACGAAGACTTCGGACCACAAAACTCTGTCTTTGTCCCTTTCTTCGCAACCGAAAAAGCGACCTTAAAAGGCTTTGGAAAAATGGCCCGACTTTCAAAAGCCAAAGTCGTCCCAATACTACCAGCCTACAACGATAAATCTGGCTTATATGAAGTGCATATCCTACCTGCGCTAGAAAACTTCCCGACCGGAGATGAAGAGATCGATGCGCGCGCGATGAATAAAGCCATTGAGGATTTGGTCACACCAAGACCAGAGCAGTATATGTGGAACCTCTCCCTCTTAAAAACGCAAAGAGATGGCAAGCAAATCTACGATAACTCCCATCGCGGAGATTGGGGTGATTAAAAATCACCGAGCAACGCATACAAAAAAGCACCTTGTGATAGGTGCTTTTTTATAACATGACTCAGTCCAGTTTAGATGCCGTACTCTGCTCGGTACTGTTTGACCGCTTCTAGATGCTCCGCACTATCACCTTTCTCTTCCAAGTAAGTGATAAGATCAGTCAAGCTCACAATAGAGATAACCGCACAACCAAAGTCGCGTACCACTTCTTGAATAGCCGACAACTCACCTTTGCCTTTCTCTTGGCGATCAATTGCGACTAACACCCCTGCGAGCTCAGCACCATTCGCTTTAATCAATTCCATCGACTCGCGAATCGCGGTACCCGCAGTGATCACGTCATCAACCAACATGATACGGCCTTCTAACGCACTACCAACTAAGTTGCCACCTTCGCCGTGGTCCTTAGCTTCTTTGCGATTAAAACAGTATGGCGTATCAATGTCGTGATGATCAGCCAGTGCTACCGCAGTAGTCGTTGCAATAGGAATACCTTTGTATGCTGGGCCAAATAGTACGTCATAATCGATCGCAGAATCGGCAAGAGCAGCAGCGTAAAAACGGCCTAGGCGCGCCAAATCACGACCTGTATTAAACAGACCAGCATTAAAGAAATAAGGCTCTTACGGCCAGATTTTAAAGTAAATTCACCAAATTTTAGAACCTGCTTTTCTAGGGCAAACTCAATAAACTCACGCTGGTATGCTTTCATCACTCACTCTCTAAATCAAACTAATGGGAAATCCACACTGGATTTAACCTCCCCTCCTCACTAAAGAAGGGACAAAAAAATAGCCCCCGATCTGGGAGCTATCTTAAAACTAATCAACTAATGCAGCTTTCTGTGCTGCAACAATATCGGCAATACCGCCTTTAGCGATCTTTAACAGCGACATTAATTCCTCATGACTAAAAGGTTCACCCTCAGCGGTGCCTTGGATTTCAATCATCTTACCTTCTTCGGTCATCACCACATTCATATCAGTATCCGCGGCGGAATCTTCTACGTATTCCAGATCACAAAGAATATTTTCCCCAAGGATACCCACTGAAACTGCCGCAACATGGCCTTTCATCGGATTCGCTTTAAGTTTTCCGCTATTGACCAGATGAGAAAACGCATCCGCCATCGCAACGCTTGCGCCACTAATCGACGCTGTACGAGTGCCACCATCCGCTTGAATCACATCACAATCAACAGTGATCATAAACTCACCCATGGCTTCTAGGTCAACGACTGCGCGCAAACTACGAGCAATCAGACGCTGAATTTCCATAGTACGGCCACCTTGCTTACCGCTCGCCGCTTCACGACGAGTACGAGAATGGGTTGCGCGAGGTAACATACCATACTCAGCCGTTACCCAACCTTTGCCTTGACCTTTTAGCCAGCGGGGCACGTTCTCTTCCACGGTCGCATTACACAATACTTTGGTGTTGCCAAACTCAACCAGTACAGACCCCTCGGCGTACGCTGTGTAATTGCGGGTAATTTTAATTGGGCGAATTTGTTCCGCCTTGCGGTCATTTGGGCGCATTGGCTTCTACCTTATATAGTGGAAGAGATAGGATTGGGCGGAGATTATATAGGAATACGAGTCTACACTCCAGCGATAGCCAAATAGACAACTCGCACCATACCGGACGCTCTGCTACTATATCGCCAGTTATCAATTTGCTACTAACGCAAACTAAGGAATGTAAATGATCTACAGTATGACTGCCTATGCACGAAAAGAGATTAAGTGTGACTGGGGCAATGCCGTGTGGGAGATTCGCTCCGTCAATCAAAGGTATTTGGAAACGTATTTCCGACTGCCAGAGCAATTTCGTGGTCTAGAACCCGTATTGCGCGAACGCTTTAGAAAGCGCCTAGCACGTGGCAAAGTCGAGTGTAGCCTTAGATTTGAAAACAATCCTGCCGCAAACAGTGAGCTATCTATCGATGAAGCACTGGCAAAACAAGTTATTAACGCCGCAAATCAAGTAATGACATTAACGGGCGAAGAGTCTCGCATTAATCCCTTTCAAGTCATGCAGTGGCCGGGAGTGATGGAAACACCAGAGCAAGATATGGACACCATCAATAAAGATCTGCTCAGCGCCTTTGATAACGCTCTTAGCGATTTTATCGAAGCACGTGGTCGCGAAGGTGAAAACATGAAAGCGCTAATTGAACAGCGTTTAACCGCCATCACCGACGAAGTGGTAAAGGTTCGCGCAAGAATGCCTGAAATCCTAGAATGGCAACGCGAGCGCCTGTTCAACAAGTTTGAAGAAGCAAAAGTAGAACTCGATGCAAGCCGCGTCGAGCAAGAGCTTATTTTGCTGGCTCAAAAGTCAGATGTTGCTGAAGAGCTGGATCGTTTAGATTCACATGTAAAAGAAGCGACCAATATCCTGAAGAAAGGTGGGGCATGTGGCCGACGCTTAGACTTTATGATGCAAGAGTTTAACCGTGAGTCGAACACCCTAGCGTCTAAGTCCATCAGTACCGATATCACAGCTTCAGGTGTTGAGCTAAAAGTACTTATCGAGCAAATGCGAGAGCAGATCCAGAATATTGAATAGTATTTCAGTGAAATTCAATGAACTTAAATTATCCATAAGTAATTGATAATAAGGAATACTGAGACTTCATTGAGTTTCACTCGACTACTAGTAACTTCACATCTTTGGTGACAAAGTGGTGACACAACTACAGTACTACACTATTTTATTGTTATGCTTGTCACCACTTAAGGATGCTCATCATGAATGCTCAACAGCTAGAAAACCTAATCAAAGTCGGAAAAGCGACACGCAAACGAGTAGCATCCGGTGGGCCCGGAATTTACTTTCGAGTAGCATCATCAGGTAGCGCATTTTGGGTTTATCGCTATACAATAAATGGAGTTCGAAAGGAAATCACCGTTGGGGCATATGGCTCAAAGCACATGGAATTCCATTGGGAGATATTGCAGATGAAGCAGCTGACTTTAGAAAACAGCACAAGGAAGGTAAAGACCCTTCAATAGAAAGAGCATTTTCACACTATCAAAACATCAACACTTTAGACCAACTCGCAGAAGACTGGTTTCAAGAGTGTGATAAACGCCTGAAATTTCCTGAAATCCCCAAACGAGTCTATCGAAAAGATCTATCACCTGTCCTAGGTAAGATGAATGTAAAAGATATTCGGAAACCTCACATATACCAACAAATTAGAGCAATTAGGGATAGTGGCAGGCCTACTATTGCTTCTGATGCACTAGTCTATTGTAAGCAACTATTTGATCATGCAGAAACAATCGGGCTAATAGAAGCGAATCCAGCAGCATCAATTATGCCTAAGAGACTTAACCTCATAGAGAAAGCAAGACAAAGAGTATTAACTAAAGATGAGCTGAAACATTTCTTTGAAGTAGCCAAAAGTAACCCCGATCAATTTGTAATAGAAAATTACTTAGCTTGTATTCTTTTAGTATGCTTGGGGGTACGTAAAACAGAACTCTTAGCTGCAACATGGGAAGAGATCGACCTGTCTAAAAAGGTTTGGCTACTCCCAGGCAATAGAACCAAAAGTGGCACTTCTACCACTTATCCTCTGGATGATTATCTTGTTGAAATATTTGGTCAGTTAAAAGCGAGAGCACTTGGTTCTGAATATGTATTTCCTAATCGAAGAGCCTCAAAAAGGTTCAAACACATTTCGCCAGACACACTCAACGCAGCAATAGCAAAGCTATTTAAGCAACAAAAACTAACAATCCCACATTTCACAATTCATGACTTCCGCAGGACGTTTAGAACTCTGTTGGGTGACTTAAAAGTTGCTCCCCACGTTGCCGAGAAGTGCTTAAACCATAAACTTCCCAAAATCATGGCGATTTACGACACTCATGACTACTTCGAAGAAAGAAAAAAAGCACACACTCTAGTTGTACAAGAGCTAAAGCAGTTTTTTTAGCTTCATCTACGAGTTAATCCAAACAGAGCTAGGTACACCAAATATCTTCTCAAGTGTCTCTATACCTGTTTCTCGGCCATTGTAGTCAGGGTCACAGGTTAACCTTTTCATCAACCGACCTTCATTGTGTAGGAACTTTAGTTCAGTTTTGGCCCCTACGATTGACAACAAAAGAAGTTCCGTTCTGGGCGCATCGTAGTTGTAATAGAGGGAGTCAGCTAAAAAGTAGTTAATCCGTTCTAAATTCGCCTTTGGATTATCAGTGAACTTACTCTCAACTTGATTGCTCCAGGTGCACTTTTCGTCATCATTTTCCGAGACAGGCCTCAAGTAAGTGGAATCATTATCAGAAAAACAGTTTTGACACGCCAATGTTAGATTGTGCACAGCCTCACTAAAGCTATTGCTACTTAAAACCGTGAAAATCCCATATGGGCCGTTATCGAAATAGGATTCACTCCCTTCAAAAACCTGATTGACGAGAGACCTGATCGGTCGATTTTTAGAGCGCCCATTCGAAGTATTTGCTGGAACTCTCTCCCCATTGAAATACTTTTCCCACTTGGGGTTATCCGGTCCACTTAGAAATAATTCAAAAACCAAATCCTGATCTTTTGTTACAAGTAATCTTGAAATCGAAAGATGACGATCTTCATTGGATTTAGTCATAGCCAGTTGACCTGGTTCCTTTATTCCAAGCCTCAAAAATACTTCCCTACACCAAAACATCGTTTTGATACGATCCAAATCACTTACCATAAAAGCACCCAAAAGTCAAAAACAGTCGGTAGAAATAACTGTTTGTGCGAATTAGTAGCCTCAAACTTAACATAGATATCAAACAAAAGTTAATAACCAATAGAACACCAATTAGAGGATCAATCAATGAACGAAAAGTTAATCATCAAGCCACACGAGCTCGCAGTCCAGCTAGGCGTGAGTACTGTCACCTTATGGCGTTGGCAGAAGTCGAAAGCTCATGGCTTCCCTACTCCTATTTATAGAGGCAATCGAACTTTGGGTTGGAGAGTTAGAGACATTAATGATTGGTTAGATAGCCAATAAGGAAGAAACATGAAATTAAAAAAACCAAAAGAAACCGCAATAGAAATGAGCAGTAGTTTGTTCCCAAATTGTACTGAACAAGAGCACGAAAAAGTAGCAGTAATGCTACTCGCCCACAGTCAATTTGAAAATTTTCGCTTAAGTAAAATTAACGAAACTCAAAGAAGGCTCGCTGAAACGTACATCAGGCTGGCATTAGAAATTGAACCCAAAATAATTCACGAACCTCAAGAACTCTATGCATATGTTCTTCTAGGTGAATTAATTCGGAGAAAGGAATTACCTGAAATGAATCATCACAAAGAAATACCAAAATGGAAGCGGCTGCTTACCAGCTACAGGCACTGGTGGTGACATATACAGACCCAATTCATTTGCAATGAAACCAAATTCAAAGTCAAAAGCACTTAAAGACAGAAAATACAAAGCCTTATCAAGAAATCAACGATGATTTCGGAGCAGTAAGAAAAAGGCTACAAGGCTAAATATAACAACATGATTACCATGATTTCAAAGGAAGAATAATGAAACAAACCCAAAAGCCAGTAACTGTTCGCTTCTCAATGAGCGATTACAACGACATTACTGCCGAAGCAGAAAATCACAATACAACCACGGCAGACATCATTAGAAAAGCTTGGAGAGGCCACCAAGAGCATCAGAACATTCTTGCTCTTTTAGCCAAATTTGAAAGTCGCATCATCACAAGTACGTTTGAGATCTGCGTTGCTACGATTGGTCTCACTACTGACGAGCGAAAGAAAGCTGCCAAAGATGTTAACAACTTTCTTAAAATGGAGAGGGTTAAATAATGAGCCATACTCCCCCATCAATGCCAAAACAGAACTGGGGCATGTTAGCCTTAGTATTCGTTCTGTCCCTTATCGGCCTTATTATTCTTCAAATTTTATTAATATGGCCAGAACATAAATGGGGCATTTTTAACCGACACCTTGATTGGGTAGCTAAAGCCACCTGGCAGCTTCTTTCCCAAAACTCTACAGCTGTACTTGCACAATATGTTTCTCAGCTAAAAAGCTTAGACATTTACTTAGAAATGAAAATTGCTGTTTCAATTGCATTTCTACTCAGTTTTTCTACTTCTGTACTAATTTCTTGGCGTATTGTTTTTGTACCCGGTGGACAGAATAAACTCGTAAAAATAAACGGGCCGACACTATACAAAGATAAATCACTTAAAAAGGGGCTACGCGACCACCACCGGAAGAGTAACCAAAAGAGTTCTGTAGCTATTCACCCTGACCTTTTACTTACATCTAAGGAACTTGAAGGCAACATATTCGCATTTGGCCAACATGGCTCAGGGAAGTCTGTAATTCTTAAGCAGCTACTTCAGCAGATTATTGAAGCTAATCAACAGATCATTATTTACGATGAAAAGCGCGAGTATACAGAGCTATTTTATGACCCCAAAGATACTCTACTAATAGCCCCCTGGGATAAGCGTTCTGCACACTGGGATATAGCAAAAGACCTTAAGCGTGATGAAGATTTTGAGCTTATCGCACAAAGGCTAGTTCCTGGAAACACCAAAGATCCGATGTGGTCGAACGGTGCAAGAGCTATTCTCGCTGGAGTATTGGCAATCTGTAATGCTGAAAGTAATGATAAATGGAGTTGGGATGACATTGCAAAAATACTATCTAAAGATGACTTCTCTCTTCGAGTTTTGTTCGAGCAGCACTACATCAAAGCAGCTCGCTACATAGAAAAAGATTCCAAAACTACGCATGGCTTTATGTCAACACTGATGACAGATGTATCGTGGTTATATTCCCTAGCCAAGTATTGGCAAAACACTTCTGAAAAGTCGTTTTCACTTGGAGATTGGGTAAATGGTAAAAGACCAAACATCAAAAAAATCATCATACAATCTCATCCAGAATTTAAAGAAGTTGGTGCCCCACTTTGTAATTCGATTCTTGGATTAATTACAAGCTTAATGCTCGCTAAGCCCGACAATAATAGTACTTTGCGAACTTGGTTGATTATTGACGAACTAGGCAATCTACCTAAAAACGATAGCTTAAAAGAATGGTTAACTCTAGGGCGTTCAAAGGGTTGTCGTTTTGTTGGTGGTACTCAATCTATCTCTCAACTACATGATCAATATGGAGAACACGACACAAACACTCTCCTTAATCTATTTGCGACAGTAATAGCTCTTAGATGCGGTGCTCCAGGTGGTGAGGCAGAGTACGCTGCAAAATGTTTTGGTGAAGCCATTTATGAAAGACCATGCTCAGGGAGTACAAAAGTTGGTCCGTCTGCTATAGGTTGGCAAAAAGAGGTTTCTCAACTAGTTACAGCTTCTGATCTCGTTCACCTCCCTCAATCAAATGATAATGGGATAACTGGCTATATAACCAGTTCCGGTTGGAATAGCGTATTTAGACTCCAATGGCCATACCCTAAGCTAGGCAAACAAGCACCTAGCCACATTCCTAGCCCCTGGATACTCGATACTACACAAAGACCACAAAAACGAAAGAATGGCCGACTAGGAGCTCGCTAATGCTAACAATCCATCCAATTAACAATATTAATTACTACGATCAGGATGACTATTATCTCAACGATGCATCATCTAAAGACCTATGGATAGGTTGTGGGGCAGAATACTTAAATCTCAGCAACAAGCCGGTTGGGGAGGAGTACCACCACTTAGCACGAGGTTACTCGCCTAACGGCAAGACGCCGCTTTGTAAGCAAGCAGGAGATGGTCATAGGCCAGGGTGGGATCTCACTTTCTCCGCTCCAAAATCCGTTAGCTTGGCCTGGGCAATGGCCGATGAGCCACTACGAAAAGAAATCAGCGATGCTCAGCTTAAAGCAGTTCGACAAGCGATCCAATTACTAGAAAAAAATGCGGCATACACTCGCAGAGGCACCAATGGGAAGTACAGAGAGCGCACCCAAGCTCTGACTGTTAGAGCCTTGGAGCATGTAACATCGCGTAGCTTGATCCAGCTTTGCACTCGCACGCCCTAGTACTTAATCTGAGCCCAACACTTGGCAATGTTTATCGAACCATCATTAGCAGAGACCTCTATTTGTGGCAAAAAGCAGCAGGAGCTCTATATCGTGCAGAATTATCACATCAAATGAAAAAGATCGGTTTCGAAATTGAGCAAGATGGAGAAAGCTTTCGACTGACAATCATTCCAGAGCAAGCCTGTCATAACTTTTCAAAACGAGCTCAAACTATAAATGAACGTTTGAAAGAGTGCTCAGCCACGACAAGTGCTAGCCGAATCGGGAATAGCATAAAAATAACAACACGAGCTGCCAAACAAAATATAGAGCGAGATACACTGCTACAAAATTGGAGAAGTGAGCTAAGCAGCTACGGGCTAAACAACGAAACCCTTGAGAAACATTTGAGCGCTAAGTGCAAGTCTTCGGAAACTAAAACAGCATTTGAGGTTCCTGAGATTATCACTTCTCTCACTGATAAAACTGCCATATTTAGAAAACAAGACCTTTACCGATCCATCGCAGAGAGAGCTCAGTGGAACGGCGAACCCGCAGCAGTCGTTAATCAGTTGGCTAAGTCGATACTTACAGATGAAGAACTTGTTTCACTAGGAACTGATAATAAACACAACCAACTCTTCTCAACTAAACAGATGCTTAGACTAGAAAAGGAAGTTTTTGAAATAGCTCAGTCACTTACTAAAAAACACAATCACTCGTTGCAAAAAGATATCGTCAACGAAGCAATATCATCACACGAGAAAGCGTGTGGTTACACTCTCTCAAAAGAGCAACGAGAAGGGCTTCTTTATGTGTGTTGTGAGGGAGATTTTAGCATTCTTCAAGGCTCAGCAGGAGCAGGGAAATCGTCAGCTATGGCTGTACTTAATTCGGCATACTTAAAGCAAGGCCTGTCTGTAATTGGTACTGCAATTGCAAAGAAAGCAGCGGATAACCTAACAGGAGAATCCGGAATAAATTCTTACACTGTTGCAAAACTATTATCTGACTCGGAACGTGGACGAAATCATTTTTCTAAAGCTGATGTGCTTGTGGTTGATGAAGCAGGTCAGCTAGGCACAAAGCAATTGAATAAGTTATTACATCTAGCTCAAGAACACAATGCAAAGGTTATCTTGGTTGGTGAAGACAAGCAGCTAGACGCAATTGAACTAGGCGGATGCTTACGATTTTTAACTCAGAAATTGAACTGTAGCAGAATTGAAAAAATCAAACGCCAGCGCGAAAGCTGGGCTCGAACAGCTGTAATGCAATTGAGAGATGGTCAGGCATCAAAAGCTTTGAGTACATTCGAAGCTAAAGGATTACTCAATTTTTCGGAGTCCTCGGAAGATACTCAGAAACAGGTGATCAACGCATGGAAAAGTTATCATAGTGATAATCCAAATAAGAGCTCTCTGGTGCTTGCTCAGCGTTGGAAGGACGTTGATCAGCTCTCAACCCAAATGCGAACCATTCTACAATCTCAAGGGAAAGTTGGGAAAGAAGAGGTTGAAGTTGATTGCATCGCTTCTGAGCATCGATGCAAACAAAGGTTTGCAGTTGGTGATCGGATTAAGATGTGCAAAAACGACTACAGACTATCAGTCTCAAACGGCTCAATGGGCCAAATCACTACCATATCTAAAATCAACGATGATATCGTTTTTACTGTTCGTCTTGATTCTGGTCGCACAGTATCAATTAGCAGCAATAGTTACAAAAACGATGAGGGCCGCCTTCCGATGGTTTTAGCTACGCCCTAACGGTTTATTCAAGCCAGGGAACTACGATTGACGGTGATGTGTTCGTCTATTGGACATCGGGTATGGATCGAGCAAACAGCTATGTCGCTGGGAGTAGACACAAGGACAACTGCCATTGGTTTTTTAACTCAAGAGAAATCGACTTAGTTTCTCAACACGCAGAGAAGACTACGATTACTGATGAGATACGAGTTCAATCCATCGCTCAAGTGATGTCTTCAGAACGGAGAAAGTCAATGGCACTTGAGTACTTAAACTCTAATCTAAATCGAGAAGCTCTCTCTCAAGTGGAAATGTAATCCTCTCACAAAAATAAGTCTCAAGTTTCTGCATCCACTCAAGTTGACAAAACAGCAGAAAGACATAAAATGAGTTTACATTTCACAATATTTGCATAATTTAACCCAAACACGGATAGAACGAATGACCCAAAAACCTGAATTATATGCTCCAGACCTAACTGAAGAACGCTTGTACATATTGAGTGAGAATTTGATCGATGTACTTGATGAGGCCCATCATTACTCAGAAAGTCCCAATGCGACGGCCTGGTTTAAAGGCACTGCAAATTATGGATTACCCCAGGGAATGCTAATCCGTATGCACTCAGACAATGCTTATCCATGCTCACACTTGCCAACCAAACAATGGATTACACAATTAGAGTTGGAAACACTCTTGTTCAATTTGTTGTGGATGATCCTCACTCACCTCGCAAGCAACATCGCCTAAAACGTAATGCTGTTGAACAGCATCAAATGTCTCTTGAACTAGAAGACGACGAAGGTGACACCCCATTGATTTGGCGATTTTACTTAAATCCTATATCTAATGGTGTTGATTACTCCCCATCTATTTCTTTGTTGGGTTTCAATAGCAATGGCAACGTTATATGCAGTTGGGAATACGACACAGTTATAACTGGTCCAGTGGTTACAGACAAACCAGAATCGGTTGAAATTGATGAGCCGTTATTGATTCGTAAAAATAAAGTACAAAAAAAGGTCTCAGATGAGTAAAAGAAATGATTTATCAAGCTGTTAATCGTTTTAACGGTGAGCAGCTAAAATTGGCGCGAGTAGCTGCTGGTCTATCGCTAGCAGATGTAGGAGAAGCTTTACAGGTAACAAGGCAATATGCGTCTAGGCTAGAAAACAACGCTTCTCCATCAGATGCACAAATTGAACTTCTTAGTAGTCTACTTTCGGTTAATACAAGCTTCTTCTTTAGGCCAAGAGCAAAGACCATTGAAGCTGAACAATGCCATTTTAGAAGCTTGAGATCGTCAACTCAGACACTCAAAAAGATAATAATGGCTCAAGTAGAAATGCTTGATAGCCATTTCGTTTCTGCAATAGAAGATGAAGTAGGCTTTCCGGAAGTAAGCATTTTCTCAGCAGAAGATCATGAGTTCGGGTCGTTGAAAGATATTGAGCTTCTCGCGGAACGCACAAGAAAAGAGTTCGGCCTTGGCTTAGGCCCGATATCTAACATGATAAAATTGCTAGAGAAACTAGGTTGTATTGTTGTCAATCTTGCTGATGCTGATGAGCGTATTGACGCATTCTCTATATATACGTCTCGTCCATTAATTGTCAGAAATACAACAAAACAGAGTCCAGGTAGGCTTCGCTTTGATTTTGCACACGAGCTAGGCCATCTAATTATGCACCAAGGTATTGAGACAGGTTGTCGAGTCACTGAACAACAAGCCAATAACTTTGCTAGCGCATTTTTAATGCCAAGAAGCTCTTTCGTTGCAGAGTTTCCAAGAGTAAGAGGTTCATACTTTAATTGGGATGCGCTTGTTGAAATGAAAGTTCGATGGGGCGTCAGCCTTAAGGCAATTCTATATAGAGCAAAAGCTCTCGGACTGATAACTAGTGACAAAGCTAAATCAGGTTATATCTACCTCTCAAGAAATGGCTTTGCAAAGGTTGAAAGGGGAGATGAACTGATGAATATAGAGCACCCTATGATGCTTCAAAGAGCTATAGAATTACTAGATATTCACACTCTTGAAAACCTTATCGCTAATAGTGGTTTAAGCAGCCAGCTTTTGAAGGAGCGTTACAGTCTAATGTTACCTCCTCCACCGTTGCGTTCCATTTAAACTATCTTAAATGCCAATTAGTAACCCATCTTAAGGGACACCGATTGGCCATTTAACAATCCATATCGGAAATTAGCTCAAATAATCAAAGGCCAACTCACTTTCGAAAAGCGATTTAGCATTAACTGAGTCTAAAACTTGTTTTCTCACTGTTGGCTCCATGAGATCTAACACCTTTAACTTCCCATTAGAGGCCGCAACAGATTCTATTCGACGATATTTCCTTGCATGCTTCTCTGCATATTCTGCAAGTCCCTTCAACTTAGGCAAGGCATCGCTTAAGTGCAAACTATGTGGATCGACGATATCAACTGCGATCGTTCCGTCAGGCTTTCTCGCGAAGAAGATAAAATCCGGTCGCAATAATTTATATTCACCATTATCGAGATATGCTATGCCTAAACTATCTTGGCTACCTCGAGAAGGGTTTCTATACCATGCTTCAAATCCATCTCTATTAGTCTCATGCTCTATTACCTTAATTTCCCAATCATTTAATATAGCAGGGAAAAGACCATCGTCCTTCGACATTAAATGAGAGTCAAAAGTTGGCAAAAGCACTTCCGAACCGTCAGCAAGCCTTTCCGATGTTGGTTCCATCCATGTTTTAGGAAGAGATAGATCGACGTCCTGTGGCTCTTTGCTCATCTCTCGAATTTGGCGATAAACATCTTGACGCACGTCCGTGAGGTTCTTTATTGAAACTCGATGCTCTTTGAACCATTGACTGGCCAATTTTTCAGCTTCTGAGTTTAAGTATTCAGAAACATCCTTAACCAATCCAAGAGCTGCAATGTCAACATGAGCATCCATTAAAGCCTCTTCTCTTGAATCAGCAACTGGATTGTTATCCGCGAGGTGCTCAGCATATGTTCTGGCTAAATCTGGACTAAATGCTCGAGCTGCACGTTTGTACGCATCTTCAATTACTGCGTAATCGGCCTCTTCAACGAAGTCATCAAAAGACATATTCTTTCCACCTAAATCGGCTCTCAAGCTTTTTCCATCTACTGTCAGTACATCTTTTCTTGCTTCCGCAACCTGTGTCGAATAACGTGCGCACGCTGCATTTAGCACTTTGTGCATCTCTTCATGAGCTCTCTTTCCTGCGTTTTCCAACAGTTGGTCCTGCGATAGCTCATGTGCCAAAGCCGTCAAACGCTTGATAGGCTTAGCAACTTTCTGCGGTAATATCTGGGAGGGGATATTTGAAAAAATTTTCCAGATATCGTTGCTAACTTTAGTATTAGGCTCCAGCTTAACAGGATTAATAAGCACACGACGCCCTTGGATAGGCGCTTCACCTTCGCTAAAGCTCCCATGCATTAACGACTCTGCTACCGCTTCAACAGACTTCTTGTCGAAAAATGGCAGCAAACAATTCACAGCATTTAGCCTGTCGTTACCAGGAATTCTACGAGCTAACGGTGTTCGAACCATTCGCCCTAGTAACTGCGTAATGTGGGTTTGATCCTTCGCAGGTCTAAACGAGACCATCACCTCAGCTCGAGGGCAATCCCACCCAGTACTGATTGCATCTTTTGCAATCAGTACTCGTATTTCTGTATCATCCTGAACTCTTTCTGGTTGCGTGTAATACACTGTATGACGGCCAAAGTTCATCGTGGTTCTTTCACCAAATACATGAGCAATATTTGTATTTTTAAGATCAGGCCAACGTTCAAAAATAGTATCTAATGCACGACTGATATCATCTGGGTTAGGCTTGTTTGGTACTTGAAGTATCATCAAGGGTAGCATTGGCTGAAGTCCTTCAGCAGCTGTATAATCTGCCCAAGCTTGGCTTGATTCAACAATCTTATCTGTCGCTCTTCTCACCAGCACTGTATCGAATTGACCTGCTTCATCAGGAATATCGAGGATAATCGTATCCTTTAACAATCCCGACTCTTGGACTCTCGAAGGGTCAACAACAACATTAGGTAGTGTACTTCGCCCTTCAGCGACACTCATAGCTTGATTAAAACGCTCTACTGTCGCGGAAATACCCCAAACGACAGGAATCGCAGGCACAGAGCCAGAACCGTTAATTAGTCTTTTGACAATGGTGGACTTATCATTCTGAGCTGCTTTACTCTTAGAGCCCATACCACGATGCGCCTCATCAAGAACGAGATACAAGGTTAAATTGGGGTCTTCAATTGTATTGCGAATCACTTCCCAGATGGTGTGTGAACGCAGATCTGGACGAATCTCAGGAAATAATTCATTTTGCCCGGAATTTTGAGCATCGGGATCGAACCCTCGAACTAGAAGACTATTTTTACTCAACTTCTGAGTATTCAGAAAGTACACTTTCCCAGGCTCGAATTTCTCCAGACTGAAAGAATTCTCTACCACTACAAGATCTGTATGGTTTAGCTTGTCAGCCGCTTCCATTAAACGAAAGCGTGTTTGCTCATTCAAAGATGGATCATCACTAAACCATATAACAACCGCACCGGGATCAGCTTCAAAGTCAAATTCATCATCCCCATAGAACAATGCCTCGAATGCAGCCGCAGCCATAACTGTTTTACCTGCACCAGTGGTGGCCGTTAACGAGAACGCGTGAACATCGCCATCCTCATGCCAGCGTTTTTTTGCTTTATCCAATCGGTTGAGCGAGTCATGCACTGCCTCACGTTGGTAATCTTTTAACGTAAATTTCACGACTACTCTCCGTTAGTAAACTGGAAATTGTTTAAATAAGCTTCATACAAGCGAACAGGTTCCACATTTTTAGGAAGATTTCTCGCTACAGACTGAAAACGGCGATCATCATTGGTAACAATGTAAGCAATTTCCATACTATTGATTAAATCGGCTTTTTTACAAAATTCTTGGCTTTTATCTAGATCTACCAATACACCATAAGTTTCAGCAATATCCCACCCTCGCAGAGGAAGTTCTTCAATCCTTCTTCCCCTTGAGCCAGCCCTTAACCAAAGTAGAGGAGCAATTTTTGAAAATGCTAAATTATGATTGATGCTTATTGGTGTTTCATAAGTGAGCGTAAAGAATTCTGCATTTTCTTCTAAACCATCTGACATAGGGTACACATCGTTAAATTTATAGTCTCCAGTTAGAGGGGCTCCGTCTGGCCTAGTTCCAGTAATCACAGCTTTAACTCTTGGCTTAGTTACAAAATCGCATATTCCGAGCTGTTCCCATTCTAAATCACCGGGGCGCTTTCCTTTCTTTAGCAATTCTTTCTGCTCACTAGCTGCAACTTCGTTGTTGGTGACAGAAATACACTGCCTTGAACCACCATCTTGACGATTTAAGCGCATAACTGCGTGAGCAGTTGTCCCGGAGCCAGCAAAGAAATCGAGAATAACGGCATCTGGTTTATCAGAAACAACAAAACGTAATGTGTCTTCAACAGCAAAGAGAGACTTAGGGAAGTCAAAACGTTTTTCACCAAGTATAGTTTTCAGCAAAGTCGATCCATGATCGCGAGCAAAATGACTAGTCTTATTCCAGACAGTACGCGGAGCTACAGATTTTGCAGCTCCTTCTGCCATAGCAAGCTCTAGCGCACCTTCTTCGGTTCGCCCAGTTATGATGAATATTCCTTCATCAATATTTTTCAATGTACCGGGCTGTAGATAAGTTATAGGGCGCATTCCAGTTTTAGAGTTACGCTTTCCAAAGCGAGCGGTGCCGTCCGCTAGTTTCTCCCGCATTCGTTCAGCGGAGAACCTCCATGTTTGCTCGGTCCCATCAGTATGCACTGGCCACATCACGGTGACACCCTCTGGATGTGTAACAGTTTGACGATCGACATTTTTTTCAATGGGGTCACCAACACTAACAAATCTTCCTGAATCCGCATCTATATAGACCGGATAAAAAAGGTTTGGCCGTGCATCTCGAAGAGCCGAAGATGTTCCCCTACGTACAGCTGTAAACCACACAGTAGGCATCTTTGAACTATTACTTTCTTTTACAAGCTCATCCTCTAACATTGTTGAGGTCCACGGATTAACTTTACTGCCTCCGATGAATACATAGAAGATGTATTCCTCTACTCGAGAGAAACTGCCTACACGCTGTGATCCTGCGCGATTGATGACACTTGTAACCATTTGTATGTCACCCTCAGGAAACAACTGTTCAAGCAACAAACCCAGCCGCAAGTACTCTTTTTCATCTATCGTGACTACAAGAACCGAGTCTTTGGGATTAAGCAATTCTTTAGCCATCTTTAAGCGTCTTTCTATAAAAGCCAACCATTTGGAGTGACGGTATAGGTCTTCAGATTCAACGTAATCATTGTTATATTTCCAGTCTCTCGCCCCGGTGTTGTATGGTGGGTCGATATAGATTACGTCAACCTTACCGCGATAAGTAAAGGTAAGTCCTTTTAGTACATGGTAGTTTTCACCATTAATCACCGAATGAAATGGTTTATCGCCACCTCTCTCAACTTTTCCAGTGCTCACTAGTCCTGGATAAATCTTGTCTCGAAATTCAGCCACGACAACAAGATCAGTAACGTCCACCTGTCTAGTCTCTGGTTCTGCTGCATAACGCTCAACAAGATGGGCAACTTTTTTACCACTCTGTATTTCAAAATGCTTCACGACCCAAAGTCTTTGATCTCCTTTGGATGTATCTCCGCGGGCCGGAAGTACACGAACTTTGTCACCTTTGCGCACTGGACGCTGCGGGAGTTCAACGTTTTCAGGGCGGTGACGCTCGAAATTCAAACCAAATGAACGACGTGATGAAAGAGCCCTAAACTCTCGCTCTAAATCAGCGCCCATTTGTGGGTCTGTGGCTTTTGCTTGGGCGATGAGGTCAGTTAATCGTGACACACCTACTCCTTAGAATTATTGTTAATACTTTTATAAAGTTAATTGGAGTTGGCTTGCTTAAGCCAATCATCAAGTACAGACTCTAATTTAGTTAGCTGCTCTCTATGTTTTTCTTGATTTTTAGCCAACTGAGCTATGTTTTGTAGCTTCCAGCGTATAGCTGGCAGTTCTGCTGCATCTGGGTAGTCAAACAGTGACCAATCAGGATCCCCTTGCTTGAATGACAACAAAAATGAGCGATCTTTTCCTGTGAAATGGGCTTGTAGTGCAGCTACCATCGCTGGCCTTATAGCAATTAAGTCCTTTAACTCGACGGGTTGAAAGGTCATGCCATCAAACTCAGCTTGAAACTTATCATCAAGAGGTTGCCAGTTAGGAGCCATAACCTCATTGATAGGCCTTGGGTGGCTGAGTACATAAGTAATGAATCCAACAAAGATATCTCGTGAAATACCTTCCTCTGCAAGCAGCATACGGACATCAAACAGGTCGCGAGGGTGCTGGCGATCCATGGCAGCGCATAGTTTTCCACCATAAAGGTCGGGCAGACTAACTACGGGAATCTCCGCATAACCAAACTCTTCTTCGACTGATTCTTGGACAGGTAAGCTATCAGGTTTATGCAACGTACCTCTTGCTACCGGGGAGACTTCTATTTTAATTGTTGCATTAGGACTTGTAACAACAATACGCAATTCATCTAACCTATGGTCCTGCAATACAGCTCGGCTCTCAGGTTCTTTGTTGATTAAATCGGTTATACGCTGCAATGCTGCTTTTACATTTGCTAGAGCTTCATTTCTCGGCTCAAGGGGAAGATAAGCAAGATCAATATCCACAGACAAGCGTGGAAAATCTCTCACAAATAAGTTGATAGCTGTACCACCTTTGAGTGCAAATGAAGGTTCTGTTGCAACCACTGGTAACATTCTAATCAGCAGTGAAACCTGCTTGTAATAAGGACTCTCTCTATCCATTGTTTGCTTCTTCTTTTTTTACACTTAATATTTCTGGCACAGTGATTTGGTAACGCTCATCAAATCGCCCTTGTTCTACCACCTGACGCTTTCCTGAACCTAATGCAATCTTTGTTTCATCAATGCGCTGAGTCCACTGATGCCCATGATAATGACTCAAAAACAAAAACACTCTATTTGTTTGAACCGAGCTACTACGTTCAAGAAGAGATTGCACCTTTCTAGGACTCAGGTTTACAAGGCCTTGAAAAAGCTCTGCTGCATGCTCAAAAGAAATTTGCTTCCCGATTGCATCAACAACTTCATAAGCAGCAAGCTCTGGGCAACTTGCTTTTAGCTCTTTTCCTTTAACCGTAATCACTTTTAGGTCCTTGTCAGAGGCAGCTTCAAGCTTATGGTTACCACAATAAAACCAATTTTGATTGGGAAATTCACGAAACCACTTAGGTAATGATTGTTTGTTCTTCACCCCTATCCAAACTTGTTCTTTACTTAGCTGTAAATAGTGACTCAACCCTTGGTGAGTTAAGCTGCTTAACCCAGCCAGATGAACAGGGTGATGCAACTGTGTGTCCATTGCTTGTAGAGCATCCGCCCAGCCTGGCTTAACTTCATCTTTTGCACCTGGCCGATAATAAACGCCTGAAGATAGCTTCCTAAGCCAACCACTCTGCGCATATTTTTGAGCTAAGGAATAGCTAATTCCGTTCTCAGTCAGCCATTGCTGTAGCACAAGGGCTCCAGGATATGCATGGGCAACCAACCAGTTTATTTTGGACGACATTTTCACACCTTAGGTTTAAGAAAAACTTACATAACAAACTAAGGGTTTGCATTGTCATTTATTTTAACACTGTAGGTATAAAAAAACATGATGGGGTAAACGTATTTTGAAGATTAATACATTCAACTTTGGCCCAGGCTTAGCTCAATACCAACGCAATCACACCACATTGGTGACAAGATTGGTGACACAAACAAAATAAAGAAAACAAAAATCACACTAGACTTCTGATTAATAAGAAATTAAAAACAACAAGCCACATACAGATCCAGAATATTGAATAGACAATTAAAAGCCAGCATATAAAGTGGATACCTCTGGCAAGAGGCTTGTAAGGCCTGACTTCGATATTCCATCGCAGTCAGGCCTTTTTGTTTCGCTATTAAAGCAGAAGCAAGTAAGTTAAGAACAGACCCGACAAAATATAGATAATCGGATGCACTTCCTTGGCTCTACCAGCCACAACCATTGTGAATGCATAAGTGATGAAGCCCATTGCCATACCGTTTGCTGGAGAGAAGCTCAATACGGTAAACATAATGGTAAAGAAGGCCGCGATTCTCGACTCTTTTTGTTCCCAACTGATTTGCCCCAAACGACCAATCATATAGATACCGACAACCACCATTGCAGGGGCGACCATCGCCGTTGAGAAAATAGAAAACAGTGGGTATAGGAACAGCGACACAATGAACAAGCCCGCTACTACAACGGCTGCCAGACCCGTTTTCGCTCCCTGAGAAGAAGCAATACCCGATTCAGAAAATGCTGTGATAGAGGTTGTACCCATCATAGACCCAAATACCGTACCACCAGCGTCAGCGATAAGCGCCGATTTAGCATTTGGCACTTTGCCATCTTTGTCGATAATACCAGCGTCGCGGCCAACACCAACGATAGTACTCAACCCGTCAAAGAAATCGACAATCAAAAAGATAATGACAATAAAGAGAAGATCAAACATCTTTTCAGCCGTTAGGCCTGATACGTCGAAGATGGCACCAAAGCTTCCACTTACGCTCGGTGGAGCAGTCACGATAGCATCGGGAATTGGCGCATTGGACGTTCCCAAAAAAGTATCCGCCAGTACAGTCAGCACAATTGCAGAAACAAAAGAGATAAAGGTCGCCAGTTTAATGTCGCGAACCATGCATCCCAGCGCAATGAAAATACTGATGTAAGCGATCACAACCTGAGGGTCATCCAGCTTACCCATACTCACCAGAATAAATGGGTTAGAAACAATGATTCCCGCGTTTTTAAGACCGAGAAACGCAATAAATAGCCCTAGGGAGACAGTAATGGCCAACTTGAGATCTTCAGGAATCGACTCGATCATAGACTTTCGAATACGCGTCAGAGACAAGAAGAGATAAATCACACCAGACAAGAAAATGCCCAATAGAGCTTCATTCCAAACCAGTGCGACAGAGCCGCTGAGCAACATGCCTTTAAAGAAGCCATTCATGCTCATACCGGGAGCCAGCATAACGGGATAGTTACCAAACAGGCCCATAATCAAGGTTGCAAACGCTGCAGAAATTGCCGTCGCAGTAAATACAGCGCCGCGATCCATACCAGGGATATCACCCAAAATGGCAGGGTTAACAGCCAAAATATAGCTCATCGCCAAAAAAGTAATAAAACCCGCATAAATTTCAGTCCCAATCGTGGACTGACGCTGACGAATTTTGAAGGTGGATTCTAGCCAAGAGTTAGCTGGGGCAGAAGCCGTGGCATTTGATTCTATGCTCACAATAACAACCTTATTCAGATATAAGAGGGACAATATGCACTGATCAAGGCAAGAGCGAGAATAAGGTCGCTAAAAAACTGTAGTCACTGGGATAGGCCCAATGGTAGAAACGTTCGAACCATCTCTTCGAACCTATACAGCGCATAATAATTTGCGCGAATTGTAAGCAATTAGAGTAAAAGTGCAATACTTTCTGGCAAAAATATCAAAATGGCGAATAATACGTAAAAACAGTAGGTTAATAAAAGGTTAAACGTTTGCTTTTTTCGTTACTGAGTGATGACACAATAATCAAATTTTCAGAAAATCAGATGCACAAACCGCCGTCACCATATCCAAAACCAGAAGCAAATACTTGTGAAGATCCTATGGATCGTGCTACTCTTCGCCTCCATTTTTCTGACCCCAATCCGCCATTACGCGTTTAACTTTCGGTCAGTGCTATCTTTAAAATACAGATCAATTTTCTTTTGGTCATACATCCAACAAAAGTGGAATCGTTAAGATGGGTAAAGGTACTCTTTATATTGTGTCCGCTCCTAGTGGTGCGGGTAAGTCGAGCTTAATTGCCGCAATGCTGGAAACCAATCCGACCTATGCGATGAAAGTATCGGTTTCTCATACAACTCGCGGCATGCGCCCGGGTGAAGAAGATGGCGTTCACTACCACTTTGTTCAAAAAGAGCACTTTGAAGAGCTAATCGAAAAAGGTGAGTTTCTGGAGTACGCCGAAGTATTTGGCAACTATTACGGAACCTCACGAGTTTGGATCGAAGAAAACTTGGACAAAGGCATAGATGTGTTTCTCGATATTGACTGGCAAGGTGGCCGTCAGATCCGCGAACAGATGCCTCAAGCACAAAGCATTTTTATCCTTCCGCCGTCTAATGGCGAACTAGAGCGTCGTCTCACTGCTCGCGGGCAAGATAGCGACGCAGTTATCGCTAAGCGTATGGCGGAAGCTAAATCCGAAATATCTCACTTCAACGAGTACGATTACGTCATCGTCAATGACGACTTTGACACCGCCTTGATGGACTTTAAAGCCATCATTCGCGCAGAAAGATTGAAGCAAGATAAGCAAGCTGCTAAATATAAAGGTATGCTTGATGCTCTACTCGCTGAATAGAGCAGATAAGTAATAGAATCTCATGGCGTTAAACTGTATACTTTCTCGTCATTTAAAATTTTTGTTAACTAATTGGAGTTCTCATGGCACGCGTAACTGTACAAGACGCTGTTGAAAAAGTCGGCAACCGTTTCGACCTTGTTCTGATTGCGGCACGCCGCGCTCGTCAAATGCAAACTGGCGGAAAAGATTCTCTAGTGCCGGAAGAAAACGATAAGGCAACGGTTATCGCTTTGCGCGAAATCGAAGAAGGCCTGATCACTAAAGAGATCCTTGATGCTCGTGAGCGTCAAGAACAGCAAGAGCAGGAAGCCGCTGAACTAGCTGCAGTTAGCAGCATTGCACACAGCCGCTAAACCCTAATCGGTCTCAACTTACACTCCGGGCCTAAAGTTTGTATCTATTCGATAGCCTCAAAGACGTTGCCCAAGACTACCTAACAGAGCCTCAAATTGAGGCTCTGCGTCAATCTTATGTGGTAGCGAAAGACGCCCATGAAGGGCAAACCCGCTCAAGCGGTGAACCGTACATCATCCACCCTGTTGCCGTAGCGCGTATTCTCGCAGAAATGCGTTTAGATATAGAAACGCTGCAAGCAGCACTTTTACACGATGTAATAGAAGACACCGAAGTCACCAAGGAAGAACTTGAGGCTCAGTTTGGCCATACCGTCGCTGAACTGGTAGATGGTGTCTCTAAGCTGGACAAGCTAAAGTTTCGCGATCGCAAAGAAGCCCAAGCGGAAAACTTCCGCAAAATGGTGCTTGCGATGGTTCAGGATATTCGCGTTATCCTAATCAAGCTGGCTGACCGCACTCACAACATGCGCACTTTAGGCGCACTAAGAGCGGACAAAAAACGCCGTATCGCCCGTGAAACCCTCGAAATCTATTCCCCACTGGCTCATCGCCTCGGTATCCACAACATCAAGACTGAGCTTGAAGAACTCGGTTTTGAAGCGCTTTACCCGAACCGTTATCGCGTTCTAAAAGAAGTGGTCAAAGCGGCTCGTGGTAACCGAAAAGAGATGATCCAGCGTATCCATGATGAAATTGAAGGTCGGCTGAATGAAGTTGGCTTAACATCCCGCGTCTTTGGTAGAGAGAAAAACCTCTACTCCATCTATAACAAGATGAAAACCAAAGAGCAGCGTTTTCATACCATTATGGATATTTACGCATTTAGAATCGTGGTAGAAGAACCAGATACTTGTTACCGCGCTCTAGGCCAAGTGCACAGCCTGTACAAGCCACGTCCCGGTCGCGTAAAAGATTATATCGCCGTACCCAAGGCCAATGGCTACCAGTCGTTACACACTTCAATGGTGGGCCCTCACGGCGTACCAGTTGAAGTGCAGATCCGCACCGAAGATATGGATCAGATGGCGGATAAAGGTGTTGCAGCACATTGGTCTTACAAAGGTAATGGTGAACGCACTGGCACAACTGCTCAAGTAAAAGCCCAGCGTTGGATGCAAAGCCTTCTGGAACTTCAGCAAAGCGCTGGTAACTCGTTTGAGTTTATTGAAAACGTTAAATCAGATCTCTTCCCTGATGAGATTTACGTTTTCACGCCAAAAGGCCGTATTGTCGAACTGCCCGCAGGCGCAACGTGCGTTGACTTCGCTTACGCCGTTCACACCGATGTAGGTAATACCTGTGTTGGCGCCCGCGTCGATCGCAATCCATACCCATTGAGCAAAGCTCTCAAGAATGGACAAACCATCGAAATCATTAGTGCGCCAGGAGCAAGACCTAATGCGGCGTGGCTAAACTATGTTGTTACCTCACGCGCGCGTACCAAAATCCGTCAGGTTCTAAAGACGATGCGTCGCGAAGAGTCGGTGACCCTAGGCCGCAGATTGCTAAACCACGCATTAGGAGAACTGTCGTTATCAGAAATCAGTGAGCAGAATGTTCAACACGTACTCAGCGATCTGAAAATTGATACAGTGGATGACTTACTGGCAGATATCGGTTTAGGCGAACTAATGAGTATCGTCATTGCGCGTCGTTTACTCGGAGCCGCCGACGAGCTAACTGAAGTTCCTACCACAACAGAAAGCAAGACCAAGAAGAAACTGCCAATTCGCGGAGCCGAAGGCATACTACTGACATTTGCCAATTGTTGTCACCCAATCCCCGATGACCATATCGTTGCTCACGTATCTCCAGGCCGAGGCCTAGTTGTACACCGAGAAACATGTCCAAATATCCGAGGTCACCAAAAAGAGCCGGATAAGTATATGGCCGTTGAGTGGGCAGATGATTTCGACCAAGAATTTATCACCGAACTCAAAGTAGACGTGCACAATAGACAAGGCGCTTTGGCAGAGCTAACCAACGTGATCTCTCAAACGGGCTCGAACATACACGGTCTGTCCACTGAAGAACGCGACGGTCGCTTGTATACGGTAATGGTACTACTGACCACAAAAGATCGCGTTCACTTAGCTGGTATTATGCGTAAGATTAAAGCGATGCCACTCACATTAAAAGTACGCCGAAGAAAGAACTAATCTACCCGCTGCCATTCGGCAGCGGTTCTCGGAAAAACCTATGAATCTAGAACGTTATCAACGTATCCAAGAGGTACTAAAAGCCCGTCAAACGGACCTCACGCTTTGCCTTGAAGAAGTACACAAACCCAATAATGTTTCCGCGGTTATTCGCACCGCAGACGCAACGGGCCTACACAAAATTCACGCGGTCTGGCCCCACGAAATGCGCACCCTTAGCCATACGTCAGCGGGTGCGAGAAACTGGGTGGAAGTCGATACACACGATTCAATAGAAGGCGCGATCAAAACGCTAAAGTCTCAAGGCATGCAGGTACTGGTAACAAACTTGTCCGACACCGCCGTCGACTTTAGAGAAATAGACTACACCAAGCCTACCGCCGTCATTCTTGGCAGTGAAAAAGTGGGCGCTTCGGAAACAGCTAAAAAGCTAGCCGACCAAGATATCATCATCTATGATGGGAATGGTTCAGTCACTGAATGTCTCCGTAGCCAGTGCTGTTATTCTCTACGAGGCGCAAAGACAGCGCACCGAGAAAGGAATGTATGACAATCAAGTCAGTTCAGTACCCGCGGAGGAGATCCACAAAACGCTTTTTGAACGTGGGCACCCTGTACTAGCAAAAGTAGCTAAACGAAAAGGCTTAGCCTACCCGCCACTTGACGAAGAAGGTCAGATTGTCGCCGACCAAGTTTGGTGGCAAGAGATGCAACGCCGCTAAGCAATAGTTTTTGGTGGCTTATACATTATCTCATCTAAAAAACTGTACAAATACACAGCCTAGTGGTTAACTAACCCTATTGTTTTATTGGGAGAGTTACCACTATGTCTCAGTTACTTTCTGCGGTTCCACTGACTTCATTAACTGGGGTCGGGGCAAAGGTTGCAGAAAAGCTTGAGAAAATAGGCCTTAACCAAGTCCAAGATCTGCTCTTTCACCTTCCTCTTCGATACGAAAACCGCAGTCGAGTATACCCCATTGCCAGTTTGCACCACGGGTTGTGGGCTGCAGTACAGGGAAAGGTTATGACGGTGGATACCCTATTTGGCCGTCGAAAAATACTCACCGTCAAAATCAGTGATGGCAATGGCTCTATCTCGTTAAAGTTCTTTAACTTTACCGCCGGTATGAAAAACAACTTTACCGAAGGTAAATTTGTTCACGCTTATGGTGAGATAAAACGCGGTCCAAATGGTTTGGAAATCATTCATCCAGATTACAAGTTTTCTCCGGGTCACTCATCAGAAGAAGGTAAGGTCAGTTTAACTCCCGTCTATCCGACAACGGATGGACTACGCCAGATTACCCTGCGTAACCTTACCGATCAGGCGCTAGAACTGTTAAAAAAATCTGCGGTGCAAGAGTTGCTACCCGCTGGATTGTATCCACATCAAATCACCTTGGAGCAAGCGCTCACTTTTATTCACCGACCGCCAGAAGACGTCGATACAAGCCTTTTTGATGATGGAAAACACCCAGCTCAGATTCGCTTAATTATGGAAGAACTGCTCGCCCAAAACCTCTCTATGTTAGCAGTCAGACATACTGGGCAAAAAGATACCGCGCTACCACTAACCGCTTCAAAAAACCTTAAGTCCCAACTTTTAGAACAGTTACCATTTTCACCAACCAACGCCCAGAGTCGCGTGGTTAAAGAGATTGAACAAGACTTAATACAGCCACACCCAATGATGAGGCTGGTACAAGGCGATGTAGGTTCAGGAAAAACCTTAGTGGCGGCCTTAGCAGCGGTGACAGCCATAGAGCAAGGTTATCAAGTGGCCTTAATGGCGCCAACCGAACTGTTGGCAGAACAGCACGCCATCAATTTTGCCAACTGGTTTGAACCTATGGGAATAAAAGTAGGCTGGTTAGCGGGCAAGCAAAAAGGCAAGGCAAGAGAGGCGTCTTTATCGCAGATCGCTACTGGTGAAGCGCAAATGGTTGTTGGAACACATGCCCTGTTTCAAGAACAAGTAGAGTTCAAAAAACTCGCTTTAGTCATCATTGATGAACAACACCGATTTGGCGTCCACCAGCGATTAGAGCTAAGAGAAAAAGGGGCAAAACAAGGCGCGTATCCCCATCAGCTTATTATGACAGCAACGCCCATTCCGCGTACTTTAGCCATGACCGCCTATGCAGATTTGGAAACCTCTGTCATCGATGAACTCCCACCGGGTCGGACGCCGATTCAAACCGTTGCCATTCCAGATACGAAAAGAGATGACATCGTAGAGAGAATACGCCACGCGTGTTTAAACGAAGGAAAACAAGCGTACTGGGTGTGCACACTTATTGATGAATCCGAAGTATTAGAAGCACAAGCGGCTGCCGATACCGCGGAGGAACTGCAAGCAAAACTTCCAGATGTGAAAATCGGCCTAGTACATGGCCGCATGAAGCCTGTGGAAAAACAAGCCGTTATGCAGGCATTCAAAAACAACGAACTTCACCTGCTGGTCGCAACAACCGTCATTGAAGTTGGTGTAGACGTTCCAAACTCCAGCCTGATGATTATTGAAAACCCAGAACGACTCGGCTTAGCTCAGCTCCATCAGTTAAGAGGCCGTGTCGGGCGAGGTTCCGTTGCTAGCCACTGTGTTTTACTCTATCACGCTCCCCTGTCTAAAACCGCCCAAAAGCGTTTAGGTGTGCTCCGCGAGAGTAACGACGGTTTTGTCATTGCACAGAGAGATTTGGAGATAAGAGGCCCCGGTGAGCTGTTAGGAACTAAGCAAACCGGTGTAGCAGACTTTAAAATTGCCGATTTGGTTAGAGATCAGCAATTAGTGCCAGAAGTGCAACGCATTGCTCGCCATATCCATCAGCAATATCCACACAATGCCATCGCCATTATTAACCGTTGGCTTGGCGACAGAGAGTTTTACTCCAAAGCGTAAAAAGGGGGCTCAACGCCCCCTATCTCTATTTACACTCTTTTCGCCTCAATCTTTGACAATAAGAATATCTTTCCACGGCAGTGACTCATCCCCTAACACAATAAAGTTCGGGTTTTCTAACGTTTCACGTTCGTTGTAAGACAAAGGACCGAGCTGAGTATTTAAAATTCGCCCACCCGCTTCTTCAACAATGCACTGAGTAGCCGCAGTGTCCCATTCGCCAGTGGGGCCCAATCTCAAATAGCAATCCACTGCGCCTTCAGCGACGAGACAAGCCTTTAATGCCGCAGAGCCTAGCGGTACTAACTCGTAGTTCCAGTGGCTGCTCATACGCTGAGTAATGCGGTTAATATCTTGGCGTCGGCTGATAGCAATTGCGATTGATTCGCTCTCACCGCCGTGTTTATGCGTCGAGATAGCAACACTTTCTGACATATCAGGGATTTTCCAAGCGCCTTTGCCTTGATACGCGTAATAGGTCACTCCAGACACTGGGCCATAAACCACGCCCATTACCGGCTTGTTATTCTCTATTAACGCAATAATAGTGGCGAAATCACCACTGCGAGCAATAAACTCTTGAGTGCCATCAAGGGGGTCGACTAGCCAATAACGCGACCACTGAGAACGCTGCGCTAAGCTAATATCTGCCGCTTCTTCCGACAAGACCGGAATATCAGGCGTTAACTCGGACAGCCTTTCATTGATAAACTTATGAGCAGCAATATCTGCGCTGGTTACTGGGGTTTCATCGCTTTTGGTGTAAGCTTCGTATTCTTTGTTTTCGTAGATGTCGAGTACAAGTTGGCCTGCACTGCGAGCTATTTCCACTACCTCGGGCAAAAGGTAAGACAAATCTTTTGTAGTTGGCATTTAATCGTCCTTACACTCTGCATTATTGTTTTAAGATGCGCAGAGCAAACATCAGCGCAGTAATACTCCGCGCTTCGCAAAAATCCAAGTGGGTGAGCAGTTCTTCGGCTTGATTGAGAGGCCAACGAACCACTTCAAGGGGCTCTGGCTCATCACCTTCTAACTGCTCTGAGTATAGTTCCTGTGCAATAAACAGCGTCATTGTGCTAGAAAAATAGGAGGGGGCTAACACCACCTCTTTTAACGGAGTGAGTCGGTTTGACCCAAAGCCAATCTCTTCTTTTAATTCTCGATTGGCCGCCTGCTCCGGCGTTTCTCCTTGGTCGACCAAACCCTTGGGAAATCCGAGCTCGTAACGCTCCGTACCCGCTGCAAACTCGCGAACCAGCAATAGGTCCCCTTGAGCAGTAACAGGCACCATCATTACGGCGCTGCGGCCGCTGGGTTTCATGCGCTCATAGGTTCTCTCTTCGCCATTACTAAAACGCAGTTCAAGAGATTCCACGGTAAATAGTCGAGATTTAGCGACGGTTTCCTTCGCTAAAATTTCTGGTGGTTTCCTTTTGCTCACGTGAATGGCTCCTTAATGCTCAGAGAAACAGCAGATTGTTACTATATGAGAAATATTACCATCTTGAAAAGAGGCGAAATGACTTAGCTCTGTTTTTTATCTGCTTAGCTTCAAAAATAAGAGATTCATTAGTCCTTTCTGATGGGTAAAAAAAAGCTGGTCATCAGGACCAGCTCTTCAATTCGCTTGATTAGTAGTAAGAATGCTCGCCTCGATCGTGCTCGGTTGCATCTCTCACTGCGGTTAGCTCGCCTTCAAATTGAGCCAATAGCTCCTTTTCGATGCCTTCTTTTAAGGTAACATCAACCATAGAGCAGCCGTTGCAACCACCGCCAAAGGCAACAATCGCAATCCCATCTTCGGTAATCTCCATCAGGCTGACGTGACCGCCATGGCCAGCAAGCTGAGGGTTAACTTGGGTTTGGATAGCGTACTCAACACGCTCAACAAGCGGCGCGTCGTCGGAAACCTTACGCATTTTGGCGTTGGGCGCTTTTAGCGTTAGCTGAGACCCCATTTTGTCTGTCACAAAGTCGATCTCTGCGTCTTCTAGAAACGGTAAACTTAACTCGTCAACATAGGCAGAGAACAGGCTAAACTTCAGCTCAGTATCCGTAGCTTCCACGGCTTCAGGTGGGCAATAAGACACTCCGCACTCAGCATTTTGTGTTCCTGGGTTAACCACGAAGACACGAATGTTAGTACCTTCAGGCTGCTGGGATAACAGCTTCCCGAAATGTTCCTGAGCATTTTCTGTAATAATAATAGAATTTGACACGACGAATACCTGAGTAATTTTGTAGGCTATTTGTTCATCATTTTACTCGTGATTTCGCGGAGATCTAGCTTTTTCAAACAGATCCCCCTACTGACTCACTTTTTATGTGGTTCAGATGTACGACAAATACAATAAATATCAATAACTTCGACACCTTGGGAGCGTAAAAGTAGACACAATTGATTCACTGTGCTTCCCGTCGTAACCACGTCATCGACGATGGCAATATGTTTATGAACAATAGGACATTTCAATCTAAACACACCTTGTAAGTTGCTCAATCGCTCTTTCCTACTCAGCAATTGCTGCGCTTTAGTTTTCTTTTGCCTAACAAATAATGGCCTAACGTCATTGTTAAGCGCACCCTGCAACTGCTTAGCTAATAACTCACTCTGATTAAAGCCGCGTTTTAAATGACGCTGCCAATGCAAAGGCACCCAAGTCATCAATGGTGCTGGAAGCACAACGCGCTCAGCCAAGAGATTTGCCAGAGGTTTTGCGAGCCAATAAGCGCGCTGATGTTTAAAACGATCGATATAGCCAGACAAGGGGTAAGAAAAATCACTAACACAAGTGAGTGAGTTCCAAAGAGGCGGGCTATTCAAGCACTGCCCGCAAACGTCAACATCTCTAACCATTTCTAAGCCACATCGACGACATCTGGGTTTTGGCGCTAACAATAAAGAGCAATGATGACAAAACAAGGTCGATGCCGTTTGCTCCGATTCGATGGCTAAACGACACAGTTCACACTGCCGAGACAAACCTTTGATGATGCTTTCTTCAACCAATTGGTTAACATAGTGCCATTGTAATTTGTGATAAATAACTCCTGCCGCAACCGAGATTGAAATCTATTTTGCCGCAAGAGTAATGGATAAAAGGACCGATAAAGTGGTGGATTCTGCGACTAAACCGACAAGCCTTCATTGGGAAGTGAATGGTCAAGGTATGGATCTAGTGTTACTTCACGGCTGGGGAATGAACGGGGCCGTTTGGCATCAAACCGCTCAGGTGTTGAAGCAACATTTCAGAGTACATGTTGTGGACTTACCCGGTTATGGTCACAGTGCAGAGGCCCCCTCCGAAACTCTTGAAGAAATGGCTGAACTCGTTCTACAACAAGCACCAAAATCTGCCATATGGGTCGGTTGGTCGTTGGGAGGGCTGTTGGCAACTCACATAGCACACTCACACGCCAAATACGTCTCAGGGCTGGTTACTGTTGCAAGTTCGCCCAAATTCGCTGCAGAAAGACCTTGGCGCGGTATCCAACCAAAGGTGTTAAAAGACTTTACCCACCAACTTGTCGACAATTTCCAGCTAACAGTCGAGCGTTTTATGGCGCTTCAAGCCATGGGAAGCCCCTCAGCTCGTCAAGATGTAAAAAACCTTAAACAAGCAGTTTTCTCAAGGCCTTCCCCCAATCAGAGTGCACTGTTGGCCGGATTAAAGATGCTAGACCAGGTAGACCTTCGACCTCAGCTTAGCGAAATTTCTGCCCCAATCTTGCGACTTTACGGTCGACTTGATGGTTTAGTTCCAGTCAAAGTAGCCAGTGATGTCAATGAAGCCATACCTCATAGCCAGCATTTCGTCTTTAGCCAATCTTCTCACGCCCCATTTATGACTGAGCCTGAGCTATTCTGCCAGCAAATTGTCACCTTCGGCTTGCAGACGGTAAAAAATCAATAAAGCCAGTAGACCTTATTGTTAAAGGGCTTAGCTAAATTAATTAACATTAATTTACATTAATCGCTAAATTTTTGACCAACTAGGTCGATACACAAATTAACCAGTCAGGAAGCGCATAGCCATCCGACTGGCTCGGGCGATACTGAGGAGGTCTCGACTATGATCGTGTCACCTACTAACGTTAGTGTGCCACTTATCGCCCCATCGGTTAATGTGCAAACGGAACAGGCAGCAAGGGACAATAAAGTCCGTGAGCCCGTTGCTCCGACTGTTGCATTAGCGAAGAGTCATGCTGAGCGTAAGGTGAAAGCCGATGATAAGCGTAGAAAGCAGCCCTCTTGGGATCCGTCCGAGCACCCTGGCTATGAGACGGAGCATGACCCAGGAATACGCAGCGCTAATCAAGAAGAGTCTCAAAACAAGTTGGAAAGACTGTTCGGTCTGCTGGCACTCGAAAGTTACAGTAAAAAACAGGGAACCGGCTACGCGATGCGCTTTCGGATACCGAAGCGTATAATCGATGCAGCGATAACAGAAGGCAAAATGGCGCGACGGCGTACCGTAATAAAATATCATTACGGCCATGCTGTAGCACCCAATGTCCCTTCGGAAGTCATTGCGGTGTTGTAGTATCCGCAAAATAGTCACTGCTATTTTTTGGATAATGCCGAGAAAACAAAACACCCACTTAATCCTAAGTGGGTGTTTTTATATCTGCCGTTTGGCGGTTTTATGGACTTAACGCCAAAACGTTATCGTTTCGCCTTTGCGAACGCAGCGGCAAATGCACCACCCATTGCGCCGTTATTTGGCTCATTCGACGTGCGTTTCTTAGCGTGCTTATTTGGAGTTTGGCGCTGCCCATTGGCAGGTCGACTAGTGCGCTGAGCCTGACCCGGTTCATCGCTTAGGCGCATTGAAAGACCGATCCGCTTGCGCTGAACATCGACTTCCATCACTTTCACTTTTACGACATCACCAGCTTTTACCACATCTCTTGGATCGGAAACAAAGCGATCAGACAGAGCAGAGATGTGAACAAGACCATCTTGATGTACGCCAATATCGACAAACGCACCAAAGTTGGCCACATTAGACACCACACCTTCCAAAACCATACCTGGTTCTAGATCGGAAACTCGATTAACACCTTCGGCAAACGCCGCCGTTTTAAACTCAGGTCGAGGATCGCGACCCGGTTTATCCAACTCTTTGATAATATCCGTCACTGTCGGCACACCAAACTCTTCATCGGTATAATCGACCGCCTTAAGCCCACTTAAAAACTGGCTATCACCGATTAGAGTCTTCACTGCCTTACCGTTTTTTTCTGCGATATTTTTTACAACAGGGTAAGCTTCTGGATGCACCGCAGAAGAATCAAGTGGGTTCTTTCCGTCCATGATGCGCAAAAATCCCGCACATTGTTCAAACGCTTTTGGCCCCAACCTCGCCACTTTCTTGAGCGTGGTTCTGGTTTCAAATCGGCCATTCACATCTCGATAATCGACGACGTTTTGCGCAATCGTGGTAGACAGTCCGGCAACTCTGGTCAGCAAAGCCGCAGAGGCGGTGTTTACATCCACGCCCACCGCATTCACACAGTCTTCAACTACCGCATCCAAGCGCTTGGCCAACATAGACTGACTCACGTCATGCTGATACTGTCCGACACCAATGGACTTAGGATCAATTTTCACCAGTTCAGCCAGCGGATCTTGAAGGCGTCGAGCGATAGAGACTGCGCCGCGAAGCGAAACATCCAGTTGCGGAAACTCTTTTGCAGCGAGTTCGGAAGCCGAATAAACAGAAGCTCCAGCCTCACTTACCATAATTTTCTGGCACTTGAGATTACCGCGCTTGATAACATCAGCCACAAAGCTATCGGTTTCTCTCGAAGCGGTACCATTACCAATCGCAACGAGGTCAACCTCATGTTTGCGAATCAACTTCTCAACCACTTGTGCTGCTTTATCATATTGGTTTTGCGGAGGATGCGGATAGATGGTTTCCGTCGCCAACACTTTACCTGTCGCATCCACCACGGCAATTTTACTTCCCGTTCTCAAACCGGGATCAAGACCTAGTGTTGCCTTAGGTCCAGCCGGAGCCGCCATCAGCAGGTCTTTAAGATTGGTCGCAAATACTTCAATAGCTTCGATTTCAGCCCGCTCTTTCATTGCTCCCATCAATTCGGTTTCCATATGCATGGAAACCTTAATACGCCAAGCCCAACTAATGACTTGCTTACGCCAGCCGTCAGCGGGAGCGTCACTAAGTGATACCGAATAGTGGTCTGCGATAAGCGTTTCGCAATGGGATTGCGCGCACCTTCTTCGACTTGCGGATCGGCGTTAAGCGCCAGAGATAGGATGCCTTCATTGCGTCCGCGAAGCATAGCTAATGCACGGTGAGAAGGGATTTTGCTGATTGACTCATTGTGCTCAAAATAGTCTTTAAACTTTTCACCTTCGCCCTCTTTACCATCAATAACCCGCGCATTTATTTCCGCGTGTTGGTTAAGGTAACGACGAATTTTAGCCAGTAGATCCGCATCTTCGGCAATGCGTTCCATAACAATAGCTCGTGCCCCATCTAACGCCGCCTTGCTGTCAACAATGCCATTTTCTGCATTTACGTATTGGCTTGCCTCTGTTTCTGGTTCGTGTTCTGGGTGATTCCACAGCTTATCCGCTAGAGGTTCTAGGCCTGCTTCAATGGCAATCTGTCCCTTTGTGCGACGCTTGGGTTTGTAGGGTAGATAAAGATCTTCCAAGCGAGTTTTGCTGTCTGCACTTTCAATTGCATTTTCCAGTTCAGGTGTGAGCTTTCCTTGTTCGCCGATGGATTTCAATATGGTGTTTTTGCGCTCGTCTAACTCTCTTAAATAGAGCAACCGAGAGTCCAAGCTTCGCAACTGGGTATCATCCAGACCACCGGTGGCTTCTTTGCGGTAGCGAGCAATAAATGGGACTGTATTACCATCATCAATTAAAGTCACTGCGGCAACAACTTGATCAGCTCGAACATTTAGTTCGCTGGCGATTTTCTGACAGATAGCTTTGCTCATCCGTGTATTCTCTTTATTGGTTTGTTCAAACCTAAGCTCAAACAAGGTTTCTGATATACAGAGTAAATTGGGGCCATCGGTTCGATTTGCAATGTTTTTGTCGCATTAGACAGAGTTTTCTGCCGAGTAATTGGACATAGGTAAAGTTTCTGTCAAAACTGGCTATAAACCTCGAACCAAGTCAGCGGCATGGAATCCAACTCCATTCAAACGTGTCTCAGGTCAAACGGATATCTAAATGAAGAAAGCCACTCTTATCTGTACTCTTCTCAGCTCAATGTTTTCTGCTGGATACAGTATTGCGACGCCCATCCCCGGCACAACACAATATCCTGTCTACACATTAGACGATAAGCTAGTACTGGGCAGGATTGAAAGTGTCTACTACTCTCAAGTTGACGCACTTAGCGACGCGGCTTTTACTGCCAAAATTGATACTGGTGCGGATACAACTTCAATTCACGCTGACGACATTCACGTGTTCAGCCAACACCCCTCTTACCAGCACCTAAAAGACGATGAACTAATGTCTGCTGTTGTCGAAGCGCTCGGAGGAACCAAAACCCGCTGGGCAGAAGATGCGTTTTCTCCCTTTCAGCTCTATGTCCGATTTTCATTGCAACACCCTCACTCGGGAGAGCTAATTGCCATTGAGGACGAGTTGGAACGCGTTGCCGCGATTAAAAGTCGTTCATCTGAGCACCCTATATTCAGGCCGGTAGTCAGTATGCCTTTAACCATTGCTGGCAAAGAGGTAGAGACAGAGTTAAACCTCACCAATAGAGAACAATTTACCGCCCCAGTTCTGATTGGCAAAACCTTCTTGCGCAACAATGCATGGGTGATGTCCGGTTATGATTACTTACAAGAGCAAAACCATGCGACCGTCATTAGCAACAAAGAGCGCGTTTCTATACAAGGACTCGAACAGGCGGTTGGTGTCTCTTTGTCTAACCGATATACCAGTGTACACGGGACCAATATAGAATTAGATAAAGAGGCGCGAACCGTCTCGTTTGAACTAGAGTCCCCCAATAAAAAGGGGCAGAAAATCACCTTACCTTGGCTAAAACAAATCACTTTAAGTGGTCGTTCGTACCCCTTAGTTACCATCCCAGTTCAGCTGCCCGACGGTCATACTCAACAGTGGCAAGCTTACGTAAAAGACCGAAGCCGTAGTCCCTACCAAATCTATTTGGGGCGAGAAACGTTAAACAAACATTTTGTGGTCGATACCCGAGGACACCACCTTTTAGATAGCAATACCGTCAGTTACAAGGCGCGAATTCAAGACCAGCCGGCGGTCGCGTCTCCTATTGAAAATGTCACCATCGACGGCATCGCAATGATTGCTGAGCCTTCTTTTGTTGTGAAAACCCCCATCCTTAAAGTGACCGATTTTGAAATTATTGAAAAGGGCAAGCAGGACGAAGTGGTCTATTACCTAAGGGATAAACATGGCAAAGAGACCAGACAAGTTAAGCCCGTGATAAAGAAACTAAGAGTTGCGGGCTCGCTAAGGCCAGTCGTTGAGGGAAAATTTGAAGTAGGCGACCACACCTTTACACGAGAGTTTGCCTTAGAAGTATTAGCCGAAGATGAAAAGCAGCCCTACTTTATCGTTGGTGAAAAAATGGCAAAAAACGGCTTACTGATCAATACGCGAACCGAACACTTGCTAGAAAGCTACCCCCTCTTTCGCGCCGGACATATCGAAATGGCCGAGGTTGAAGGCTTAGAATTTCCCGTCAAACTAGATACCGGCGCCGATGTGAGTTCCTTGCACGCGGAATCTATTAAGCACTTTGAAAAAAACGGGACACCTATGGTCACCTTTACTTATCGCAATAAAGACGGCGATAGTAAAGAGTTCACCAGAGAAGTCGTCGACAGCATGCGCATCAAGGCTCGCCAAGGTGAAAAGGCCAATGAAAGACCCGTGGTTGAAATGAGGGTATCTCTAGGAGAAGTGACTAAGACCATAAGAGTCAACCTGCAAGATCGCTCTAACTTTGACTACAGCATGATCTTAGGTAAAAACTTTTTGCGTTACGGCGCGTTAGTGAGCAGTGAAGATAAATACCTACTGGGCAAATAGCCCAGTAGTCCCCTTAGTGGCGTTACTGAGGTTGGTAGCGAATTGCGTTTACAAACCACTCTTTCTCACCTTCAGGGGTTCTTACCACAAACTCTTCATCAACTTCTTTTTTCAACAGAGCCCGTGCCATCGGAGAGTCAATGGAAATGTAACCCTTGGCGTCACCATAAATTTCATCAGGGCCGACAATTCTAAACTCTAGAATGTCTCCACCTTCGTTTTCGATCTCAACCCAAGCGCCAAAAAACACTTTGCCTTCTTGCTGCGGCGCATAGTCAACAACATTAACCTGCTCCAATCTCTTGCGCAGATATCTTACCCGACGATCAATTTCTCTCAGTCGCTTTTTGTTGTACTGGTAATCTGCGTTTTCTGAACGGTCACCCAAGCTAGCAGCCCAAGTTACCTTTTTAGTCACTTCTGGTCTTTCTTCTCTCCACAAGAAATCGAGTTCTTTTTTGAGACGGTCATAACCTTCACGAGTTATTAAGTTTGTTTTCATATTGTTAGTATTATTAAATTGAGTCAGGACGTTTTTTAGTAACCTCGCACGGCAAGTTTTTCGAGTATACACTAGCTATAAAGGTAATAAACGTTAACAATTCTTTGAAACATATTGTTCTGAACAGTGTTACATTTTAGGCGCCCGAATAGCGTAGGGGCGTATTGAAGAGGTGGTTCACACATGCAAGAAAATCATAAAGTCCTAGTGGTCGATGACGATGCACGTTTGCGTGCACTTTTAGAACGTTATCTTTCGGAACAGGGATTCCAAGTCCGAAGTGTGGCCAACAGTGAGCAAATGGATCGACTGTTAACTCGTGAGACCTTCCACCTGATGGTGCTCGACCTAATGTTACCAGGTGAAGACGGGCTATCTATCTGTCGTCGACTGCGCAATGCAAACAATATGTTACCTATTCTAATGCTGACGGCTAAAGGCGATGAAATCGATCGTATCGTCGGTCTAGAGGTAGGAGCTGATGATTATCTACCCAAGCCATTTAACCCGAGAGAATTACTCGCTCGTATAAAGGCTGTTTTAAGACGTCAGACAATTGAGCTACCGGGAGCACCAAGCTCCGAAGAGTCGCTTATCGAATTTGGTGAGTTTAGGCTAAACCTTGGCACCCGTGAAATGTTCCGAGGTGAAGAGCCCATGCCTTTGACTTCTGGTGAGTTCGCCGTACTTAAAGCATTGGTGACCAACGCAAGAGAGCCTATGTCACGCGACAAGCTGATGAATATGGCAAGAGGTCGCGAATACTCAGCAATGGAACGTTCTATCGACGTGCAAATTTCGCGTCTACGTCGCATGCTAGAGGTCGACCCCAGCAAGCCAAGGTATATTCAAACCGTGTGGGGATTAGGTTATGTCTTTGTCCCCGACGGCAAAGAAGCTTAATCTCGCCAAAAGGCTCCTTTATCCTTATGATAGTGGAGCCTTTTTTAATATCTTTTCCTTATAAGATCGGAAGCCACTATGCGCATTCGCAGTTCATTTACTCAGTCTATTCTTCTGTTTTTAACCTTGCTGGTTGCCAGTCAAGTTTACTCTTACTACGCCGTGTTTAACTACGCGCTTATGCCGAGCCTACAGCAGTTTAATAAGATTCTTAGTCATGAGATTAACCTGATGTTAGATGATACAGCGCACATGGAAGCAGGGCTGGAAATGGATGCGCCACTAAGGCGAAGAGTTTTAGAGCAACTCGGCGTCACCATCCATTCACCTGAGAGCGAGATAGCCGAAGAGTATTATCGGGCACTTACCATAGACTTAATGAGTGAGGAGATGACTCATGAGTTCAGCTCTCCGACTGAAGCGCGCATGGTTATGGGGGAAGACAGCTACATACTTTGGCTGAAGATTGATTCTTTACCCGACTCTTTAATAAGAATTCCCTTGTCCGAACTACAAGAAGAAGATTTCACCCCTCTCTTTCGAAATAGTTTAATAGCGGCATTGTGTATTATTGCCGGAGGTTGGTTGTTTATTCGATTGCAAAATCGACCGCTCACCGCTTTGGAAAAGGCCGCTAAAGGGGTAGGTCGAGGAGAGATCCCACCACCACTTCCTGAAAAAGGCGCATCAGAAATTCGCTCTGTTACCCGTGCGTTCAATCAGATGTCAAAAGGCATACAAGAACTCGAAGAAGATCGAGCCTTGCTAATGGCTGGTATTAGTCATGATTTGCGCACCCCACTCACTCGCATACGCTTAGCGACTGAAATGATGTCTCCAGAAGACAGCTATTTGGCAGAAGGTATTATCAGTGATACCGAAGAGTGTAACGAGATCATCAGTCAATTTATGGACTACCTAAAACCGGTCAATGCCATGTCCTTTGAAGAGGTATCTCTCAATCAGTTGGCCAATGACGTCTCAGTCGCAGAAGGGGTCAGTGATGTCTCTATCGAAGCGCAACTCAACACATCCATGAAAGAAGCGTTTGGCAACCCGATTGCGATTAAAAGGGCCATTACCAACTTGGTGGTCAATGCGGTTAGATACGGCAATGGCTGGGTAAAGATTAGTACGGGAATGACCGCCGATAATCAACTGGCGTGGGTATGTGTCGAAGACAATGGCCCAGGAATAGACAAGAGTCAGATTGCTAAGCTGTTTGAACCCTTCACTAGAGGTGATACAGCCAGAGGCAGTGAAGGCACTGGGTTGGGGCTGGCTATCGTTAAAAGAATCGTAAGCCAGCATCACGGTTCTGTTGTTGTTAACAACCGAAGTGAAGGTGGCTTACGAGTGCAAATCAGTTTTCCAACCTCTTCACAGCGATAAGCGTTTATAAGCGCCCTTGAAAATTGAACTGATAGCGATCGTTTTGCTGAGCATAAGAGAGCCAGCTTAGTTGGCTTTCTAATGGTGCGGGGAATTGACTTTCAGGTTTAAACCAAGCGGTAAGCGCGTACTGGCGGTTGGCATCCAAAGATAAAGTAAGACCACTACTCACTTGCTCGCTCGCTTGTTGACCTACCACCGATATCACACTGTCTGCACAATTGAAGTCAGCGACAATCGCCCCTGTGTCTAACTGCGCTATAGGGGTACCTATCCCAGAAGTGTTGATAACCAGTGAGCCTTCACCTATTGAACAGTAAGGCATACTATACACCCACTCTTGAATGCTAAGCTCCACATTGCCATTGACCACTACAGGGATCGGCGATGGTGGAAGTAATGATTCGATAGTTTTCAGCGGTAAAGAGGCATTAAAACCGTCCACGTAAGCACCTGACATACCCACACCCAAATTACCTCGACCCGACAAACCTAAACTACTGCCTCTTCCAAACCGAACCTCAGTTTCAAACTTAGCCGCAAATAGCGCCTTTGGAGTCCATTGCCAGTTCACTTCTCCAAAAGAGTAGTGTTGCCAGCGAACAGAAGCAGCCTGGCCGTTCCATATCGTCCCACTTATACCGCTGATTTCCAGCTCTGGGGGAAGTGAAATATTGTTGACGACCACTCTCGCTGGTAAGTGGGCAAGACCGCTGATAACAAACGTAAGGAGTAATAAAAACCCAACTAAAACTTTACTTTTCACTCAACTATCCTTGGCTCAACTGCAGGCGTTTCACCTCAACCATGCCATCTCGTTCTGTTCTTACCAAATCCATAAACACCACTTGTACACCGTGCTGTTCTTCTAAATAGGTAATCCAGTCTACAAACTGATTAAAAGGGGTCGCTTTCACCCATACTTGAAACTCTTCACCCCTTGGCTGAATTCGAATCAAATCGATATGAAAACGACGAGTACTTTCAGGGATGAGTTGGTTGAGTGGCTTAGTCGCAACCGGAGCGCCTGATGTAGCACGCAGTGAACTGATTCGTTGCGCCGATTCACTCACCCAAGTGAGTAGACGCTTTTCGGCTTGCAGTTGAGTTTCCGCTTGCTGTGCGCGCTCTTGCAACGGTGCCACTATGCCCCAGTACAAACTGCTCACGAGTAATACCACTCCACCCGCGGTTAGTAAGTTGCGTTCACGCATAGTCAGGCCTAACCACCAGCTCAGAAACTGCTCTTTCAAAGCTTTCATTGATTCTCCTCCACGCCTTTACGCTTAAGGACAAAGCTGCCATTGACCAACTCTCCAGAGCGGTTGAGCTGCCCCTGCTGCACGACAAAGTTCGCTTCAAGAGCATTTTTTGCTTTGTTGAACGTGTCGAAGTCTTTGCTTTGAGCCTGTAATCGAACTTCGCCGCGATTTGCATCATACGTCAAGTTGGTTAAATTCAGAGCGGGGGCTTTGTTCAAAGCAGAGGGTAAATCACTTAACCAAGTCAACATTGAAGTTTCACCACTGTTACCCGACAAACGACTTTCTTCCCTTTGCATCTCTCGCTTTAAGTAACTCACCGTAGGAATGCGTTGCTTACCTACCAAGACAGTACGAAAAATCCTTTCGCTTTCGGCTCGATAACTTTCTGCTTGCTGTTCAAATGTTCGAATTTGCATCCATTGATGGGTAAGCAATACCGCTAGGAACAGCGTTCCTGCAGCGATTGCACTGCGCCAAACCGTCCAGTGTTTTGCAGCAGAAGACTTCGCCTTGTATCGCCCCGTGAGAAGGTTTACCTTATTTTTCACCGCTCCCATTGCAAGCAGCTCCATCACGAGTATAGGCTCACCTTGCTGCCATTCTTGCTCTTCAGCTAATTCGATAGAAGGAAGGGGAGTGTATGCCGTTAACGGTAAAAAGATTTCATCTTGTTTAACCCAATCCGATTGAGCAATCATGGGCAACCACTCTTTGGCAACCACAAGCCCTGTATTCTCGCTTTTTTTAACTAGCCATTCACCAGCAATTTCCACGGCTGAGATTCTCTCATTTAATGACGGTAGAGCGATTATATCGGGCATCACGCGTGATACTTCTATACCGACCTGTGAAAAGCTTGCTTGCACACGCTCAAGCCAAGCGTGTTCAACCGCACATACATCCGCGAACCCACCCTGTTTTTTCAAAACAGTGAAATGAAGTGCTTCAACATCTTGAGCAATATCGTCTTCGACGATATAGGGCAGCATATTTTCAAATTGTCTTTGGCTTCCTACGGGTATCTCAACTCGGCTTAAAAACAGATCAGCACTATTGAGTAAGACTACGGTCTGCCGCCCACTTGAATAAGCAGATAACTCACTGAGATCAGAAACAGAAGCGATCTCGCCACTGCCTATCACCTGCTGTTCTCCCTCAGACCACGCCACCCACTGGCACGCATTGTCTTGACGGTTACTCAGACGAACGATCAGATATTCGTTCACCAATTCCTCCAAAGCGTCGGCGTATCACTGACGCATTTTCTCTATTATCACTGTGCAGTAAGCTTCGCACTCTTACACGTGCATCATTAACCAAGACCTCAATATCCAATTCGAAGTAACGGCTATCTACTGACAGGTATGGTTTTACTTTCTGCTTGTTTTCATTTGTTATTTGGCTAAGAGCTGCTTCCGCTAAGAAACTGTCAACACTATCCCACCCGTCATAGGGTCTGTTTTCTAGAATGCTTTTCGCGTCACTTGAACTCAAATCAGGATAAAACATGGCTGACAATAGCTCCGCACGATCTTCGTCCAGAGTATTGACGTTCATTCTCCAGTCTAACGTTGGTAGCGCACAAATATAGGGGTCAATAACACTCATTATTTCCCCCGATACCTCTTGTACTGCTCTCAATTCACTGCTATCTGCCAACATGGTATTTGCTGCCACATAGGCAGGGGACAAAGACTCGTAGTAACTGTCTTCAACCCCAGAAACTGTATTTACCGTCGTATTGCTATCGACAAATTCCCACACTGATTGGCTGATTATCTCTGCTGCGTAGTTTTCCACTTCCAGCTCTTCCATCAAAGCCTGAAACACCGCCAACGGATAGGGCTGTTGATTGCTATTACTCGGTGGTTCAATACCGTGGAAAACATTTAAGTTTAAGCACGACTGTTTGTCAGAAATAGCCCCCCTGATGGTTCCATGATCCAAAGGATAGGTTTGCTCTTCCAGCGCCCAAGGCTGAGACATGTTTACCGTATCACTGTCTCGATAGCTCTGCTCTATAGCCACTTTGGCTAGTGATTCAACACCCACGGAATACCAATAAGCCTGTTGGTAATCCAGTTGGTTTGTCGAACGTCTAAACTGAGAAAAAAGGCGCTCTGACATAGTAGCCGCAATAGCTGCCATTACAGCAATCAAAAGCAAGATGACAATCAGGGCAACCCCGTTCTGCTTTTTGTTAGCTGCCATCACTGTCCCCCTGATCTTGCTGAATCTGCCCTGCAGGTACCAGATAGACTCTTTCGATTACTCCATAATCTTCAAGCTCTAGGCGAAGCTCCACCGCCTTTGGCAGTCGATTTTCATGTTCTGGATTGTCTTCACCCCATTTTTCAGTCCACTGGTTACCATCGTTAAAGCGCATGCTAAAGTCTGTCACTTTATCAACCAGTGGGAACACTATAGGCTCCTGTGCAACGGTAGTATCAGGGTAACGCCACCAAACTCGTTCCAACACATTGTCTCTCATGCGGTAGCCAACTTTGGTTACTTCACCGCGTGGAAACTGCTGCGCTGGATTTTGCCAGCCTGTTCTGACAAACATCAGTCCATATGAATCGGAGTCCAATAAGTTTTCTTTCCATTGAACTAACTGCTTTGTTGGCTCTTCACCATTCGTTCGATATTGGCGCACAGCCATTTGCCTAAAGTCGTTATCGAGGTAGACAAACGCCCGCTGGAGACCCTTTATGCGTTCACTTCGATCAGCGGAAAGTTCATTGCTTCTCTGAACCTGATTCACAACTTGGTACGCGCCCAAACTCAACGAGGCAAAAATAGCAATGGCTATCAAAACCTCAATAAGCGAGAAGCCCTGTTGTCGAGTTTTACTTGCCGACATAGCTTCTTACCGTTATCACTGGACTAGAGTCCGCGCTTGTAGCCACCGAAACATCAAAGCCTTGCAACAGGTCACCTACCGTCTCGACAGGAACCACTGTCCAATACCATTTCCTTCCGGCCATCTCTTCCATGCCGTTACGCTTTGCGACGGAACCTTTAAGGTGCACTAAAGCAAGTTGGTTGTCCGCCACCATGGATGCAAAAGTTTTCTCTTCCAAAAAACTCAGCGTATTGATGTGCTGTGTCACTGAACGGATGGTTGCGACTGCCGCTATCGAAAAGATAAATAGAGCAAACATAACTTCGATTAAGGTAAAGCCTTTTTTAACTCTCTTCATCAGACTCCCCCGGAGCAAGCAGCAGGATAGCCCCGTTTTCTTTTACCACCAGCGTCCACGTTTGTTCGGTTTCATCATCTAACACGAACTTATATCGGAAGGGAGTCAGCTCACCACTCGATAAAATAAACACTTGTGGAGGAAGCGGCTTTTTATCCTCTTCATATTCCGCAAACATCTGCTCGTCGAACAATGACCCCGGTTTAAACAAGCGGTCGCTATCCCACTGGTTGCTTCCCAATACGAGTTCGCCTTTCAACGCTTCTGGAAAGTCTGTTTTGGCAGGAATTTTATCAAGTTCAAGTGGCGACCACCCCGATGAATCACGCAACATCAACTGGTAGAAGCGCCCCTTTTCATCAAATCGAACCCCATAGTCTCGGCCGCTGAGCAAGGCCTCTTCGTTAAGAAGCTGAACCTTTTGATAAAGTCCTTGTGCGATGTGTTTCGTCGCGTCTTTATCACTCACCGGAAACGTAGAGATCACCGCTACTGAAGTTAAAGAGATCAAAACCAAAACAAGTAAGATCTCAATTAATGTAAAGCCTCGGTGACCCACTTTCATCTCTCTTACTGAAAATCTTGTATGTTCCAGTTGCCGATATCGGCATTAACACCTTCACCGCCTTCTTGCCCATCAGCACCGAGCGTAAAGATATCAACAGAACCTTTATCACCAGGGCTCAAGAACTGATAGTCATTGCCCCATGGATCGGCGGGTAGACGTTTGATGTATCCCCCGTCGCGGTAATTGCGAGGCTCTGGATTTGACGGTTTCTCTACCAGCGCATCTAAGCCTTGATCAGTGGTTGGGTAGACACTGTTGTCCAACTTGTACATATCTAAAGCGTTCTCTAAAGCAACAATATCCGTTACCGCTTTTTGCTGATCGGCCTTTTCTTTATTCCCCAGAAGGTTGGGTACAACAAAACTGGCCAAAACACCCAAGATAACCACGACCACCATCACTTCGATTAAGGTAAACCCCGACTGTTTTCTTCTATTTTTCATGATATCTCCAACAAAACGTACCTATCGTCAAACAATAACGACAATAAAATCTGATTGAGCCTAGCGGCTTATTAGGTTGTTCATTTCTAAAATTGGCATCATAGTCGCCATCATAATAAAGAGCACAAACAGCGCCATCAGTGCAATAAGCAAAGGTGGGAAAATACTCAGTGAAATGTTCACCGTTGACTCAAAAGCAGTGTCTTGGTTGTCTGCAGCACGGGTCAACATGCCTTCCAATTCTCCACTCTGTTCTCCACTCGCAATCATATGAAGCATCATAGGAGGAAAAAGCTTAGTATTTTCCAGCGCTTTTCGCAGGCTACTACCTTCTCTTACCGCTTCGATAGCTTCGTTCAACTGCTGTTTCACATATCGATTTGAGATGACGTCTGTTGCAACTTTCATCCCATCCAGAATGGGGATCGCACTTGATGTACAGATAGAAAGTGTTCTAGCAAATCGAGAAGTATTTAACCCTCTGGCAATTTTGCCCAATGCGGGAAGAGAGATAATCCTCCTATCCCAGCTCATTCGCACCGACGGCAAACTCAGTAACCATTTTGCCAAGTAACCCAGCGCGATCGCTAAAACAGCTAAATAAAGTCCCCAATTCTGGAGGAACTTACTGGAAGAAAGCAAAATCTGTGTAGACTGTGGCAATTCCTGCCCCATCTGCACAAACTGTTCAACAATAGGCGGAACAACTCGAGCCAGAAGAACAATGATGATACCAATCGCTACGACCACCAATACAGCAGGGTACGCCATCGCTTGAATCAACTTGGAACGCATCTTTTGTCGCTTCTCAACGTAATCGGCTAAGCGCTCTAATACGCCATCTAGATGCCCAGATTTTTCTCCAGCGGCCACCATTGAGCAGAACAAATCATCAAACACTTGAGGGAAATCGGCTAAACTGTCGGAAAACGTATACCCCTCGACGACCTTGGCTCTTACAGCCAATACCATAGAGCGAATTCTCGGCTTTTCCGACTGCTCTGACACCGCCTTTAAACACTCTTCTAAAGGCATACCAGATTGAACCAATGTCGATAATTGACGAGTGATCAAAGCAAGGTCGTAAGTACTAATCCCACGCTGGAAACTTCTACTTGGTTTAGCTTGAGTCTGACTTCTTTTCTCGGCACTGGGCGTCACTTCAACGGGGATTAACCCCTGCTCTTTCAAACGACTGCGAACCTGTCTCGCGTTATCACCTTCTATCGAGCCTTTAACCGACTTACCTTTGTTGTTGAGAGCTTTGTAATCAAATGCAGCCATCAGCTTTCCTTGGTCGCCCTCATCACTTCTTCTAGGGAAGTAATGCCTTGTTTCACTTTATCTAAGCCATCACTACGAATACTAGGCGTACTCTCGCGAATCGCTTTTTCAATCGCCTGCTCGCCAGCCTCGTTGTGGATCATCTCCTGTATTTCATCGTTGACGATCAGCAGTTCATGGATACCAGTACGCCCCTTATAGCCTTTGTAGTTACAACTTTCACAACCTTGAGCTTTATAAAGAGTTAATGACGCTTTTTTCTTCACGCCGAGTAACTTTTTCACACTGTTATCTGCTTCGTAAGGTTGCTTGCAATCTGGACAAAGTTTGCGAACCAGACGTTGCGACAGTACGCCTAACAGTGATGAAGAGATAAGGAAGGGCTCTATACCCATATCGCGCAAACGGGTGATTGCACCAGCCGCAGTATTAGTGTGAAGGGTAGATAACACTAAGTGACCAGTAAGAGAAGCTTGCACCGCTATCTGAGCGGTTTCGAGATCTCGAATTTCACCCACCATCACTACATCGGGATCTTGACGAAGGATGGCCCTCAACCCGCGTGCAAATGTCATATCGACTTTGGGGTTTACTTGGGTTTGACCAATGCCATCAATATCAAACTCAATCGGATCTTCTACGGTAAGTATGTTGCGCTCATTGCTGTTTAGCTCTTGAAGACCCGCATACAAAGTGGTGGATTTACCAGAGCCCGTTGGACCTGTAACCAAAATAATCCCATGAGGCCTTTGAATCATCTTTCTAAAGTTGTCATGGTTTTCTTGGGTCATCCCCAAACTTTGAAGATCTAAGCGCGTGGCGTTTTTATCTAGCAAACGCATCACCACCCTTTCTCCGTGAGAGGAAGGCATGGTGGAAACACGAACATCAACCGCACGGCCCCCGATACGCAGTGAAATACGACCATCTTGCGGAACGCGTTTCTCGGCAATATCCAACTTGGCCATCACTTTGACACGGGATACCAGCAACGGCGCCAGTTTGCGACTTGGCGACAGTACATCTCGTAGCACTCCATCGATTCGAAATCGGATCGCCAGTGCTTTTTCAAAGGTTTCGATGTGAATATCCGACGCTTCTTCTTTGATCGCTTCGCCAAGCATGGCATTAATCAACTTAATGATTGGCGCGTCATCTTCTGCTTCTAATAGATCTTCGTCTTGTGGTAAATCTTCTGCTAAAGCAAAGAAATCATCACTATCGGCACCAATATCTTCCATCAATTGGCGAGCTTCAGAAGAGTCTCTCTGATAAGCCTTAGTCAACTGAACCTCAAACTCTTGTTGAGAAACACTTTTTAGCGAGAAGTCCGTGCGAAGAACGCGCTTCACTTCCAATAGCGAAGTGACATCGATAGGAGGAACGTATAGAAGAACAGCTTCACTAGCGTCTGGATCTAAAACGTATCGAAAGCGCTTGGCAAAGCTAAAAGGCAATCGAGCCACCATAACCTCTGATGCTTCCACGGACTCTATGCTACTCATTAGTTTACTTCCATCTGCTCAATAAAGGCTTGGATCTCTGCAGGATGACCAATCTCTTGTCCGAATTCTGGTAACACCGGAACCTTGCTGTCATCCATCAACTTCAACCCTTGATCCGCTTTATACAGTTGCTCGGCGCGAATAAAGTTGTATTTGCGTTGAGTAATCCCATCCGCCGTCACGCCATCGCGAATAATGGTTGGCTTGATAAACACCATAAGATTCTTTTTCTCAACCTGAGTACTGGTCGACTTGAACAGATGACCGAGCACCGGAATATCACCGAGAAGGGGAACCTTAGATTCACTTTCAAGGGCGCGTTCATCAATCAAGCCACCTAATACTATCATCTGTCCGTCTTCAACAATCACCGAGGTATTGAGCTGACGTTTTGCAAAGCGAACGTCTACAGCGCCTTGAGCACCCAGTACATTGGATACTTCTTGCTCGATATTGAGTTGAACAGAGTTGCCTTCATTGATTTGAGGAACCACTTTGAGCTTGATACCCACTTCTTTTCGATCAACGGTTTGGAAAGGGTTGCTATTGTTAGAGCCCGCGGTAGAACCAGTAAGAACAGGCACTTCTTCACCCACGATGAACGACGCTTCTCCATTATCCATAACCGTGATGCTTGGCGAAGAGAGGATATTTGAGTTGGAGTCCGAAGAAACAGCACTAATCAATGCCGTCCAGTCACCCATGACAACACTTAACGCAGCACCGTTTACACCCGCTAGTGCAGACGCTAAAGTGCTAAAGTCGCCTTTAGTCGTGGTGGTTTCATTGCGCAAGAAATTTCCATCTGAATCATAAACGGCTTTAGTCTGGGTGGAGTCTTTCGCTTCTTCAAGACCAACCATGACACTACCAATTGGCGCGCCCGCATTGCCGTATTGAATTACAGCGCCTGAATCTAGCGACCCCCACTGAACACCAAGGTTGATACCATCACCTTCGGCCATTTCAACAATCAGCGCTTCGATAAGAACTTGTGCTCGGCGAATATCCAGCTGGGCGATAACGTCAGTCAATGCTGACATAACATCTGCTGGTGCAGTGATCACCAATGCATTCGTATCTGCGTGTGCCGATATCATCACTTCAGCGCGAGAGGATGGCGAAGCAGACTTTTGACCACCCGCTTTTTCTGCTTGAAGGTTATCCGACACCCCTTTTAATACGTCAACAAGCTCTTCTGCTTTAGCGTACTTTAGATACACCACTCGGTTATTGCCTTTTGTTGCCATTTCAACATCTAGCTGAGTGATCAATTTTCTCAAGCGCTTGCGAACCTGTGGGTCGCCAGAAATAAGAATTGAGTTAGTGCGATCATCTGCCACGAGTTTTGGCTGAAGAAAGGCCGGAGTATTTTGGTTTTCTGGTGTTTTGCTCAAGGCTTCAACAATGCGCACCATTTCTGCTGCGGACGCATTCTTTAACTCCACAACTTCAATGTCTTTGTCACCCGCTTGATCGACACGCTTAATGATATCGGCCAATCGATTTACTACCGCTGCACGGCCAGTGATAAGAATAATATTGGCTGGGTCGTAATGTACGACATTACCAGCGCCCGCATTGTCATTCAGTTGGCGTAGTAAAGGAGAAAGCTCGCGGACGGAGACATTTCGAACAGCGACAACACGAGTAACGACGGCATCGCCTTTACCGCTATCATCACCTACAACTGGAATGGCAGAGGTTTTTGCGTCTTTAGCACTGATAACTTTGACAACATTGTTATCCATTTCAATAACGGCATAGCCATACACTTCCAGAACATTCAAAAAGAAACTGTAATACTGTTCCTCTGTAAGCATATCGTAACTGCGCACGTCGATTTTACCGCGAACCGCTGGATCGACAATGATGGTCTTCTCTAAGTTTCGGCCAACAATATTAATAAACTCTTGAATATCCGTGCCCTTAAAACTTGCACTGTATTCATTCGCTACTACTGTCGGTGCTGACATTAGACTTCCAACTAATAGCCAAACACTCTTTTTCAGCCAATGGTTCACTTAACAATCTCCTTCACAAGCTTAACTTTTCAAGCTTGATTCTAAAATTCAATGTATATGTCATAAGGTTGACCATCGCGCTCAACCGTTAAGTTTATCTCAGTCATATCCGAGACCGTTTTGAATACTTGATTCATCGCCGCTGGGTCACTTAAAGCGAGCCCATTGATATGAGTCGCTATGTCCCCTTCCTTTAACCCTACTGAGCGGAAAAGCTCTGCTTCTCTACCCGCACTCAATCTGTAGCCAAGCACTTGATTGTCTCTCTTAACCTGAGACATACGCACATACTGGAACAGCTGCTGTGGGTTACTAGAAAGCTCTGACTTAATTTTTGCGAGCTGGGCACTATTATCAGGTTGTTCATTCCGAACCGGTTTAGGACGTGAACCAGAGGTAGAAGCTATTGAACGGTACTCGTCACCATTTAGCATAACCGTTTCATCGCGTCCCTGATTGTCGATAATCACTCGGTCCGAAAGCACTATTTTTACTTTCGCTCTCGTCCCTTCAATTATTTCTCCAACGCCATAAGTCACTTGCTTATTTTGCCTTGCAATAACGGCCAGACTTTTTTCTGCGTTACTACTTTGAACAACCCCCACCAAAATAACATTCAGTCGACTCTTTGGTGCATCTTTGACTTCTTGTTTAACGGGCGCAGGCTCAGCATCTTTTTGATAACGTCCAAAAAGATGGCTGTCTTGTATGGCTTTAGTGTCAACGCTTTCACTAGCCGTTGCGACAGCCTTGCCACTCTCGGCTGGCGACCAAGTTGGCACGGAGTAAGAAGGGTTAACTGCCCAAAAAACCTTTCCTAAGATCCATACCGTTAGTAGAAGTAAAATTATCGTGCACACTCTACTCAAACGCTTTGGTTCTATTTTTAAAATAGTTAATTGCATAAAGTGATTAACCGAACCCACCAACTTTCCTTAATATGATATTCAGTATAACGATTTCACCATCTCATTATTGGTAAAAATATTAATACTTTCCACGAGATAGAGTTCTATATATTAGATATAACCCCACTGCGGCTGACTATACCACATCCACTTATAAGAGCTGTAGAGCAAATGTTTTTTTTGATCTAGCTTGAAATACATAATACTAATCTCCACCTTTAATCTCATCGAAACGCCCCATATAGAAACTATTTAGAAGTTAACAACTAGAGGTTAACAAGGATTATGAGCTCCAACAGCGAAGCAGTCAGGCTTGATAAATGGCTTTGGGCTGCCCGTTTCTACAAAACTCGTTCTATCGCTCGCAATATGATCGACGGCGGTAAAGTTCACTACAACGGACAGCGAAGTAAACCAAGTAAAATAGTTGAACTTGGTGCTACCATTACTTTACGACAAGGTCACGAAGAAAAAACCGTCATTGTGGAAAAAATTTCTGACCAAAGGCGTGGTGCTCCAGAAGCACAATCTTTATACTCCGAGACCGTTCAAAGTGTAGCTAAAAGAGAAGAAAACGCTTTAAAGCGTAAACTTCACGCACACAACCCTAGCCCTGATCGCCGTCCAGATAAAAAGCAGCGTCGGGACATTATTAAATTCAAACATCAATAAGCTGGAGTATTTCTCATGGCAAGCAATGTGTTAAATCGCTATCTGTTCGAGGATCTTTCCGTTCGTGGCGAGTTGGTACAGATGGACGAAGCGTACCAACAAATTATTTCCAGCAAGGAATACCCTGTAGCTCTACAAAAGCTGTTGGGTGAGCTACTCGTCTCCACCACACTTTTGACAGCAACACTCAAATTTGAAGGCTCTATTACCATTCAAATTCAAGGCGATGGTCCAGTATCACTCGCCGTGATCAATGGTGACCATGACCAAAAAGTTCGCGGTGTCGCGCGCTGGGAAGGTGATATTGCTGACGATGCCGGACTTCACGACATGATGGGCAAGGGCCATTTGGTGATCACTATCGATCCTAAAAAAGGTGAGCGTTACCAAGGTGTGGTCGGTTTAGATGGCGAAAACCTTACGCAAGTTATCGAAAACTACTTCGCTAATTCTGAGCAACTTAAAACCAGATTGTGGATCCGAACAGGTGAACACGAAGGGCAAGCTCATGCTGCCGGTATGCTAATCCAAGTCATGCCGGATGGTACTGGCACACCAGAGGACTTTGAGCATCTAGAGCAACTGACAGATACCATTAAGAACGAAGAGTTGTTTACACTTAAAGCCCAAGACCTGCTCTACCGCCTATACAATCAGGAAAAAGTTCGTCTATTCGAACCTCAACCAGTGGAATTCCACTGCGGTTGCTCTAGGGAGCGAAGTGCTGGTGCCATCGTTACCGTCGACCGTGCTGAAATTAATGACATTTTGAGCGAGGTCGGCACAATTTCTTTACATTGTGATTACTGCGGAACAACCTATTCATTTGATGAATCTCAGGTTGCAGAGCTGTTTAATGACAACAGTTCTGACAATAAAACCCTGCATTAATTCGTAGCGTTTACCAAGCTTAATCAAACTGACAAAAGCCGACATAAAGTCGGCTTTTTTTGTGATCAAAACCCAGTTAAAACAAGGCCCGAAACCCACCGTACGCTATACTTAATTTCTTAGAAGTATTAATTCTTTGGGGCTAGCGCAAACCTTTGCGTACGCGATAATATACTCACTAACCAATATGTGATGGGTCACCTAAAAACCACAGTGAAATCATGGACAAATTTTGAGCTATATCTCTGTTTTCTCCCTGACCCGTTGCTAGCATGGTGAGCAGAAAAATAAAAAAATTCTTACAAAATCCCTACAAAATATTCCGATAAGGAGCACCTATGACCGTTATGGAACATAAAAAGGCTGCAACAATAGATCTAACAAAGCACGGACTACACAACGTGACTGAGGTTATTCGCAACCCTAGTTATGAAATATTGTTCGAGGAGGAAACCCGAGCTGATCTAGAAGGCTACGAGAAAGGCGTAGTCACGGAACTTGGCGCTGTTGCCGTTGACACTGGAATCTTTACTGGCCGCTCACCAAAAGATAAATATATCGTTAAAGACGCCACAACACAGGAGAATATGTGGTGGACAAGTGATGCTGTTAAAAATGATAACAAGCCGATTAACAAAGAAGTATGGGACGATTTAAAAGAGCTAGTTACCTCGCAGTTGTCGGGCAAGCGTCTTTTTGTCATCGATGGTTACTGTGGTACTAACCCAGACACTCGCTTGTGCATCCGCATCATCACCGAAGTCGCTTGGCAGGCGCATTTTGTGAAAAACATGTTCATTCGTCCAACAGAAGAAGAGTTGGCAACTTTTGAACCTGATTTTGTGGTCATGAACGGGGCGAAGTGCACCAACCAGAAATGGGAAGAACACGGCTTAAACTCAGAGAACTTCACCGTGTTCAACCTATCTGAAAAAATGCAGTTGATCGGTGGCACATGGTACGGCGGCGAAATGAAGAAAGGGATGTTCGCAATGATGAACTACTTCCTTCCTCTGCGCGACATCGCTTCGATGCACTGTAGTGCCAATATGGGTGAAGAAGGCGATGTTGCCATCTTCTTTGGACTCTCTGGCACTGGTAAAACAACACTATCTACCGATCCCAAACGCGCACTAATTGGCGATGACGAACACGGCTGGGACGACGATGGCGTCTTTAACTACGAAGGTGGCTGTTATGCCAAGACCATCAAACTCTCTAAAGAAGCCGAGCCCGATATCTACAACGCCATTCGCCGAGACGCCCTGTTGGAGAATGTCACCGTTCGCACCGATGGCTCCATAGACTTTGATGATGGTTCGAAGACCGAAAATACTCGCGTCTCATACCCGCTTTATCACATCGATAATATTGTCAAGCCAGTGTCTAAGGGCGGACATGCAGAGAAGGTGATCTTCCTTTCTGCCGATGCCTTCGGCGTATTACCTCCGGTGGCTAAACTGACTCCAGAGCAAACTAAGTACACTTCCTGTCCGGTTTTACCGCTAAACTAGCTGGTACAGAGCGCGGGATTACTGAGCCAACACCGACGTTCTCAGCTTGTTTTGGCGCAGCGTTCTTAACCCTTCACCCGACCAAATATGCAGAGGTGCTGGTCAAGCGTATGGAAGCGGCAGGAGCAGAGGCATACTTAGTTAATACTGGCTGGAACGGCAGTGGTAAACGTATCTCGATTCAAGATACTCGTGGGATTATTGATGCCATTCTCGATGGTTCAATTGAGAAAGCGACAACTACACAAGTCCCTATCTTTAACCTAGAGGTACCAACGTCACTACCAGGGGTAGACCCAAGCATCTTGGATCCAAGAGATACTTATGTCGATCCACTTCAGTGGGAAAGTAAAGCGAAAGACCTAGCTCAACGCTTTATTAATAACTTCGACAAATACACCGACAACGAAGAAGGCAAAGCGCTTGTCGCCGCCGGACCTCAAGTCGATTAAGTGACTCCACCTGTAATTCCGAGTCTAAGCCCCTTTTCGAAGGGGCTTTGTTATTGATAACAGGAAGAAAATGTTCCACTCTAAGTACACACTTTGTCTTGGCTTGGGATGACAACAACGTGAAACGCGCGATTACCATTAGCCTACTATCGGTTTTGCTTACTCTAACCGCACTGGTTGCCGCTCTCTATTCGGCTTTGCAAACCAAATACGCCACTTCGATTGTTAACTACGCCTTGCCCTTTTGGAGTGCAGCACCGGACTCTGTAGAGGCAGTACGTTATATCCCACCGCTCCAATTCGAGTTGTCTGGCGTTCACTACAAAGACCACGATATTTACCTACCTCATGTACAGATTTGGTTTAACTCATCCCCTTGGCAACATGGGCAATGGGTATTAGATTCACTGTTAATAAAAGAAGCCAATATCACTTCGCCGTCGACTCTCCCTACTTTACTATTCAAGTCCAAGCTCAAGCTCCACCAGCTCGCCTTTCAGCATTCAGACTTTAGTGGCGATACTTGGTCACTTAGGGGGGTCAATGCTCAAGTTAAGCAACCGAACTGGAACGATGAATCTCAAATCATCCCATTTGGAGAAGTACAGTTTTCTGCATCTCAGTTATATGTCCTAGATGAAGCCTACGATAATCTTTTGATCGACTTGGACTACAAACCCGAAAACAGTACTGCCTATGGCATTTCTTTTGATTGGAACAATACCAGTATCTCTGGGCAATCAGAGCAATTTGAACAAGGGTGGTCATTAGTTAATGTCACCATTAAGGATCTGACACTGCGCAAGGATACGATATCGTCGATCAACCGAGCATTGTCTGCTCTCCCCTTTAAGGTTCATCATATAAATAGCTTAGATTTAATCGCTAGCAATATTGATATTGACGGGTTTAAAGCGGAAAACTTAGCTTTGTCCACGGAGAATTTCTCTTTGTCTAACCCCTTGTGGGAACAAGAGGGCTACCTCTCTTTTGACGCGGATATGTTAAATTTCAAAGGCTTTCAGTTTATCGACATTTCTGCTCAAGCCAATTTCCATTCCGGCACCATTTCTATCAGCGAGCTCAATAGTGAGTTTTCGCAAGGTTCTCTCAACTTTACGGGCGTTATTTCACCTACCAGTTTTCAAGCTAAGCAGTTTTCTTTATCTGGGGTTAAATGGCTAGATCAAACCCAACAAAAAGTCTCTCAATTAGTAGACTGGATTAAACCTCTAGAGACACTCACTATAGAGAACTTAGATATAAACAACGCTCAGTTTATTCAATTGCAACAGCAGCCCTACTGGCAACTCAGTGGACTAAATATAGAAGGTAAACAACTCACTCTGATAGACCGCAGTCAGCCTTACTTATGGCAAGGTTCGGTGTCATTATCCGCCAATAGTGCTAGCTGGGGAGATATTCTCTCTTCTCAGCCGATCATAAAAGCCTATTCCGATAGAGGTGCTGCGCACTTAGAACGCCTATTTATTCCTTTTGAAGACGGGTACTTTGAGCTAACTGGTGCTTGGGACAAGTCCAAACTCAGCCAACCTTGGTCACTAGAGATGCACGGTGCAAGTATTCCACTCCAACCTATAACGCAGAAGTTAGAACATCCCTTTTCTCTGCTGGGCAATGGTGACATCGAGGGGCAGTTAAGAGGTCTGGCAGGAGATAAAGTGATTTTTACTCATACTTTGAGTGGAGACATTGATCTAGCCCTACTCGACTCAGGGATCCTTTTCCATGAGGAGGAGCCTTTGGTATTACAAGATCAACATTTGAGCTTAAATGCAGATAGAGGACGAATTCGTGTGCAAGATAACCACGGTTCTAACAACATAGCCAGCCAAGTTGATCTAGTTCACCCGCAAGGCGCCACGGTTATCCTCAAAACTGAACAAGCGTGTGGCACGGTGCTTATTGATCTGATATCGGGGTCCACAACAAAACAAGGCACCTGTCACTAGGTGCCTTTACTGCTTATGCTGAGCTCTCTTCATCGCTACCTATAACGGCGCGATAATCTGGCATCAACATATAGGTGCCAATAAACTCGACCGCTGGCAGATCACCGCTATAGATGGTCACGTGAATAACGATGCGGGCTTTTCTTCCCGCAGCTAATCTATCTAAGTCACCACTGATGCCATCAAGTGATGTAGAAGCCACTGGACTTTGTTCCACCGGGTGACGATAACGTATCTGACTGTCGGCTAAAACAATATCCCCTTGAAGACCTCGCTCTTTCAGCAGCAACCATGTCATACCCCAACCAGTTAAGGTCGCCAAGGTAAATGCCGAGCCAGCAAACATGGTATTGTGAGGATTAAGATTTGGGTTCAACTGTGCGCTACACTCGAACTGATAGCCCGTGTACTGATTGATTTTTATCCCCATTTTATCGCTGATTGGAATTTGGTGTTCCCAACGCTCTTGTAACTCCCCACACCATTCTGGCTTGCGAAGTACATTAGCCATAGGATCAAGTGGTTTCACCATCTGTTGATGTCGCACTGGACCGCGTTCGTCTGTTAAAGCACCTCGACGCTCAAAGCCATTCTTTTCGTAAAACGAAATGGCGTCTTCACGGGCATTACACACCAAGCGCTTAGCGCCTTCTTGCCTTGCCAAGGACTCCAACGCCACCAGCACAAGTGAACCCATACCTTTACTACGACGGTTTCCTTTTACCGCCATATAACGAATCTGCCCTTCACTATCTGGAGTAATATACAAACGCCCAATAGAGATAGGCCTTCCACGGCCATCAACGATCATTCGATGGTGGCTCATAGGGTCGTATTCGTCGCGTTCTGATCCAATCGCATACGCCATGGTTCACGAAGCATCTGCCATCGAAAGTGGTAATATTTGTTGAGCTGGTTGTCCGTTTTGGGAGTGATCAGTTTAAACATAAACTCTTATTCAGCCTCAGTTTTCTATCCTTGAAAGCCTAGCTGCTTTCCTTGTGAAAGTTGCATTCTTTAACTTAATTATACTTGAAGCCAGAAAGTTACTGGTCCGTCATTGACCAAAGATACTTTCATATCGGCGGCAAAGCGCCCTCGCTCAGTAGGCAGAATCTGCTCACATTGATCGGAAAAATAATCATACAGTCGCTCTGCATCCGAGGGATGCGCACCACGCGAAAATCCGGCTCGTGTTCCTTTTTTAGTATCGGCGGGTAAAGTGAACTGAGACACGACAAGCACCTTTCCATCCACCTGTTTCACGTTCAGGTTCATTTTACCATCGTCATCTTCAAACACTCGATAGGTTGTTACTCGCTCCATAAGGCGTTTCGCTTTAGCCTCATCATCGTCTTTCTCGACCCCCAGTAACACGAGCAGGCCTTTGTCGATCTCTCCGACGACTTCACCATCTACGCGTACCGCAGCTTCACTCACTCTCTGTATCAGTGCTATCACTCGTTTTACATCCTTTACCGCTATTCCTATCTTCTGGTTGTGAGTGTAACACGTCTTGCGATCTACTCCATTGCTCTCGTTCGCCCAGTGCCGCCGTCATTTCAGCACCCACTAATACGATCAACCAACACAAATACACCCAAACAAATAAGATCGGAATCGCAGCCAGAGCGCCGTAAATTAACTGATAAGAAGGGAAATGAGTGATGTAGGCTGCGAATGCTTTCTTGCTCAGTTCAAAGAGTAAAGCTGCAACTAACGCTCCAACAGCAGCATGTTTAAGTTGTACCTTTTTGTTGGGAACTAAGATGTACAGCCCAACAAAAGCGAGATAGGAAAGAATAAAGGGGAGCATGCTAACAAACAGGCTAAATGCGCTTGAGAGGGCCTCACTCTCCATCAATTTTAATGACGTTATATAAGATGTTGCAGCGATGCTTGTCCCTACTAATATAGGACCAAGCGTTAATACCATCCAATACATTGAGAATGAAAACACGGCTCTTCGCTTCTGTTGAACTCGCCAAATATAGTTTAAGTTTTTATCGATATTGGAGATCAGCATAAGGGCCGCAACAAAGAGAAAAGCACCGCCAACCGCCGTCATCTTCCCTGTATTGGAAACAAATTCCGTTAAAGCATCTTTTACCGCGTCACCCGCCGCCGGAACAAAGTGGGTAATAACAAAATCTTGAATAATGTCCCCAGCATTGGCGAACACAGAAAAGGAAGAAAGAACCGACAATAACACCGTCAACATTGGAACGATGGAAAGTAAGGTAATGTAGGCTAAATAGCCAGCGTTAACGTTAACTCTGTCATGGCGCATACGCGTGAGTAAATACCGTCCAAACAAGAGCATTAATTTTGATTGGTTCTCCAGTTTCAACTTGTATCTCCCTATGATGTCGTTCATCCTAACCCCATCATTCTAAAGGAAAGGACGCCACTATGCGCTATTTGCTGATATTAATGTTTTCTGTTGTGACCTTAACCGGATGTCAGTCGACCTATTATTCGGCGATGGAAACCGTGGGTTACCACAAAAGAGACATCATGGTAGATAGGGTTGAAGACGCCAAAACTTCTCAACAAGAAGCGCAACAAGAGTTTACTAGTGCACTTGCCGCACTATCAGCCCTTTCTGGCTATGATGGCGGTGAACTGGAAGTGATGTATGAAGCCATCAGCGAGCGTTATGAAGACAGTGAAGAGGCTGCCCAAGAAGTCAGCGACCGAATTTCGGCCATAGAAGATGTTTCTGAAGCCCTATTCGAAGAGTGGCGACAAGAGTTAGAACTTTACACTAGTGATAAGCTTCGCCGCTCCAGTGAGCAGAAGCTAAAAGCAACCCAGTCTTCCTATCAAAGCATGCTCACCGCTATGAAGCGCGCAGAAAAGAAAATGACACCGGTGCTCAATACACTGCGTGATAACACGCTTTATTTGAAACACAACTTAAATGCCAATGCTATTGGCTCGATACAGGGTGAAGTGGCTAACCTAGAACGCGACATTCAATTTGCTATTGAGCAAATGAACGACGCGATCGAAGAATCAGAGCGCTTTCTCGCTCAATTAAAGTAAGTAGATAAGCGGTCAATTTGCGATCTAAACCTCGACTGATTACAGGCTTACTCAGGTAGTAAGCCTGTCACTTGTCGAACAAACGCCACTCTTTCCACCACACTTCCCCAAGGTACATTTACGATTTCATAACCAAGCTCAGCGTAGGTAGAGACTATCTTCTCATGGATTCTTAACGCTTCTTCAAACGGGTATGGGCGCACATCGTCTTGTACATATATGCAAGCCTCAGGTCTGCATACAAACACCTTACTATGGTACCCAGCCGCGCCCTTTAGGATCTCATCTTCGACAGGTAACTCCGCTAACCTCAAGTAAGCCACAATATCGCCGATAGCCCTATCCATAAAAACAGGGGCACATTGGACGGCCTGATGCTTTTGAGTCGCCATATAATCCATACACAAGCGCGCAAAATTTGGTAGGTCATCCCATGGCAATATGCCACCTTCAATTTGGCTTTGCTGTTCAATGAGCAACCGAGAAGCTTCTTCAAAGGTAGACATACCCAAATCGGATAGTGCATTGATTAGGGTGGTTTTCCCCGCGCCGGGACCACCAGTAATAATGATAGGTTTCACAATAACTCCAAATACAAAAAGGGCGAGATTAAATCCCGCCCTTTTCAATCAATCTAACTACTTGCTTTCGCGTGAAGCTCGCTTACGGTCACTTTCCGTCAGGAACTTTTTGCGAATTCGGATGCTTTCCGGCGTTACTTCTACTAGTTCATCATCATCAATGAACTCTAGCGCCTGCTCTAGCGTCATAATAATAGGTGGCGTTAGGATTTGAGCATCATCTGTACCAGATGCACGAACGTTGGTTAGCTGTTTGCCTTTGAGCGGGTTAACCGTTAGGTCATTGTCACGGCTGTGAATACCGATAACCATACCTTCGTAAACTTCAACACCGTGGCCGATAAATAGACGACCGCGCTCTTGTAGGTTAAACAGAGCGTTAGTCAGTGCTTTACCCGCACCGTTAGAAATCAATACACCGTTGATACGCTGACCGATTTCGCCGCCTTTGTGAGGGCCGTAGTGGTCAAAGGTATGATAAAGAAGACCAGAACCAGAAGTCAGAGTCATAAACTCAGTTTGGAATCCGATAAGACCACGAGAAGGCATTTCAAAGTCCATACGAACTCGACCTTTACCATCTGGGGCCATGTCTTTCAGTTCACCTTTACGAAGACCAATGTTCTCCATAATGCCGCCCTGATGCTCTTCCATCACGTCAATCGTTACCGTTTCAAACGGTTCCATTAGCTGGCCGTTTTCTTCTTTGATAATAACTTCTGGGCGAGATACCGCTAATTCGAAGCCTTCACGACGCATGTTCTCGATCAGAATAGATAGGTGAAGCTCACCACGGCCTGATACGCGGAATTTATCTGGATCGTCCGTTTGTTCAACGCGCAGCGCAACGTTGTGAACCAGTTCTTTCTCTAAACGCTCAAGGATATTACGAGACGTAACATACTTACCTTCTTTACCAGCAAACGGAGAAGTGTTTACTTGGAAAGTCATAGTAACGGTTGGCTCGTCAACCGACAGCGGAGGTAAAGCCTCTACTGCATTTTGGTCACAAATGGTGTCAGAGATTTTTAGCTCACCGAGACCCGTGATTGCAATGATATCACCCGCTGTTGCTTGAGTGGTTTCGTGACGCTCAAGACCAAGATAGCCAAGAACCGTACCCACCTTGCCGTTACGCGTTTTTCCGTCAGCGCCGATAACCGTCACTTGCTGGTTTGGTTTAACGGTACCGCGAGTTACGCGGCCAACACCGATAACCCCTACGTAAGAGCTGTAGTCAAGCTGCGAGATTTGCATCTGTAGTGGACCATCAAGGTCAACTTCAGGCGCTGCCACTTCTTCTACGATAGTTTGGAAAAGTGGCTCCATGTCTTCGCCAGTTTCGCCTTCTTCTAGCGAAGCCCAACCGTTTAACGCTGAAGCGTAAACCACTTGGAAATCTAACTGTTCATCTGTCGCACCAAGGTTGTCGAATAGATCGAATACCTGATCCATTACCCAATCAGGGCGAGCACCCGGACGGTCAATCTTGTTGATAACGACAATAGCTTTAAGCCATGTGCGAAAGCTTTTTGAGTAACAAAGCGAGTCTGTGGCATTGGACCATCAACCGCATCGACGATTAGAAGTACACAGTCAACCATGGACATGATTCGCTCAACTTCGCCGCCGAAGTCCGCGTGCCCTGGAGTATCTACGATATTGATACGGTAGTCGTTCCAGTTAATGGCAGTGTTCTTAGCAAGGATGGTAATGCCACGCTCTTTCTCGATGTCGTTCGAGTCCATGACTCGTTCTTCGACTTCACCACGAGACTGAAGGGTACCAGACTGCTGCAGCAGTTTGTCTACCAATGTGGTTTTACCGTGGTCAACGTGCGCGATGATCGCGATGTTTCTCAATTTATCAATCTGTGGTGTTGTCATGGAAATGAATTCACTCAATATAAGAAGCAAGTCAGGCTCTATTGCTCAAAACTCGCTTACGTGATTAAAAAAACGGCCATAATGTACCAGATTCTGGCAAAAAACCCAGAAATATGTGATCTCGATAGCCAAGTAATCTCACTATAAACGCTCTATAAGAGATGAGTAACGGACACAAGACCGATTTATCAAAGCTTGGGCAGGAAAACACAAAAAAACAAATACAGCTGAAGTTCTGCAGTAAAAGATTGACAAGACCACAAACCTAAGGCGGAATAACCAAGACAATATGTTTCATCTTGGTGCAAACCAAACAAATGCACCAAAATAGTGCTTTGTGGTGATCATTTTAGTGCACACTAGCTATCAAAACATCACCAAAAGCAACTAATATGTTGTTTATAAAGGAATTTATTTTTTGGCACGGTTCTAGCTATAAACATTTCAGCATCGATTAATCAGAATGAAACAGTCTTAATCAATGCTAGATTTAATGACTAGCTATACCGCTTTAATAACACTGGAGGTTATCCAAGATGTCAGTAGAAAACGTTCTATCGCTGATCCAAGAAAACGAAGTTAAGTTTGTAGACCTGCGTTTTACCGATACAAAAGGTAAAGAGCAGCACATCTCTATCCCAGCTCACCAAGTTGACGCAGACTTCTTTGAAGAAGGTAAAATGTTCGACGGTTCTTCTGTAGCTGGCTGGAAAGGCATTGACGAATCAGACATGGTAATGATGCCGGACGTATCTTCTGCTGTTCTAGACCCATTCACAGAAGAAGCAACGCTAAACGTTCGTTGTGACATCCTTGAGCCTGCAACTCTACAAGGCTACGACCGTGACCCACGCTCTATCGCTAAGCGCGCAGAAGACTTCATGCGTTCTACTGGTCTAGCAGACACTGTTCTCATCGGTCCTGAGCCAGAGTTTTTCCTATTTGACGACGTTAAGTTCGCAACAGATATGTCTGGTTCTTTCTTCAAGATCGACGATGTAGAAGCGGCATGGAACACTGGTTCTGACTACGAGGAAGGTAACAAAGGTCACCGTCCTGGCGTTAAAGGTGGTTACTTCCCAGTAGCACCCGTTGACTCTTCTCAAGACATCCGTAGTGCAATGTGTCTTGTAATGGAAGAAATGGGCCTAGTAGTTGAAGCTCACCACCACGAAGTTGCAACGGCTGGTCAGAACGAGATCGCTACTCGTTTTAACACGCTAACAACTAAAGCGGATGAGATTCAGATCTACAAGTACGTTGTACACAACGTTGCTCATGCATTCGGTAAAACTGCAACCTTCATGCCTAAGCCTCTAGTAGGTGACAACGGTAGTGGTATGCACGTTCACCAATCTCTAGTGAAAGACGGTGTTAACCTATTCGCTGGCGACAAGTACGGCGGCCTTTCTGAAATGGCACTGTACTACATCGGTGGTATCATCAAGCACGCTCGTGCAATCAACGCATTTGCTAACCCATCAACTAACTCTTACAAGCGTCTAGTTCCTGGTTTTGAAGCTCCTGTAATGCTAGCTTACTCAGCGCGTAACCGTAGTGCTTCTATCCGTATCCCAGTGGTACCAAGTCCTAAAGCACGTCGTATCGAAGTGCGTTTCGGTGACCCAGCGGCGAACCCATACCTGTGCTTTGCTTCTATGCTTATGGCTGGTCTTGACGGTATCAAAAACAAGATCCACCCAGGCGAAGCAATGGATAAAGACTTGTACGACCTACCTGCTGAAGAAGCAGCTGAAATCCCAACAGTGGCTTACTCACTAAAAGACGCTCTAGATTCTCTAGATGCTGACCGTGAGTTCCTAACTGCTGGCGGCGTATTCTCTGATGATTTCATCGATTCTTACATCGGTCTTAAGTCTGAAGACGTAGAGCGCGTTAACATGACGACTCACCCACTTGAATTCGAACTTTACTACTCTGTATAAGATTGAATTGAGAAAGTTTGAAAAGCCCGCTATTGCGGGCTTTTTTTTGCAATTAATCTCATAATAATCAGATAGATGAGCCAACACTTAAACTTAGAAAACCCTCGATTCTCGGCAAGTAAATTGCATGAGTACTTGGCTGTGATGCTTCGAAGAATCTCGACTTCGATTTCGTGATTGAAATAGCCAATTTCACTCTCTTTAACGCAATTGTTCTTTCGATTTAGGTTGCGTTAAGTCATACTGAAACGTGAATGCACCAAAATAGTGCACTCCATATTAGACTCAAGGAAGACAACTAGCGTGAGTGACGAACTAAATAGCATCATCTTAAATCATCAAGTAACCACGTTACTGATCATGAATGAATCTCTGCAGGTGAAATACGCAAACCCAGCAGCGGAACAACTATTTGGACAAAGCGCTAAACGCATCGTCGACCAGCCTCTTTCTCATCTTATTCAACACGCTTCAATGGATTTGGCGTTGTTATCCCAACCACTACAAAGCGGCCAGAGTATTACCGACAGCGATGTCACCTTTGTAGTAGACGGAAAACCACTGATGTTAGAAGTAACGGTTAGCCCTATTTCTTGGAAAAGAGAACTGATGCTCTTAGTCGAGATGAGAAAGATTGGCCAGCAGCGCCGTTTGTCACAAGAGCTCAATCAACACGCTCAGCAACAAGCCGCCAAACTGTTAGTTCGAGGTCTAGCTCACGAGATAAAGAATCCGCTTGGCGGTTTAAGAGGGGCCGCTCAATTGCTAGAGCGCATGTTGCCTGACGCCAGTTTAAAAGAGTACACCCAAATCATCATTGAACAAGCGGATCGACTGCGCTCACTCGTAGACCGACTGCTTGGCCCTCAAAAGCCCGGAGAGAAAAGGGCAGAAAACCTGCACCTAATATTGGAGAAAGTGCGCCAACTCGTCGAACTAGAGTGTGGTCACTCTATCGATATCGAACGCGACTACGACCCGAGTTTGCCCGAGTTCTTAATGGATTCAGACCAAATAGAGCAAGCTTTACTCAATATCATCAGCAATGCAGGACAGATCCTTCAATCACAAGAAAACGGAAAAATAACAGTACGCACCAGAACGGTGCACCAAACAAATATACACGGGCAACGCTGTAAATTGGCGGCTCGCATCGAAGTCGTAGACAACGGACCGGGCATCCCATCTGAACTGCAGGACACTCTGTTTTACCCCATGGTCAGCGGCAGAGAAGGTGGAACAGGTCTCGGCTTATCAATCGCCCAAAACCTCATCGATCAACACCGAGGTAAAATCGATGTCGATAGCTGGCCGGGGAAAACAACATTCACAATATACCTCCCCATCGACACTGGATTATAAGCAATGCTGAAAGGAATTTAGGTTATGAGTAAAGGATATGTTTGGGTGGTCGACGACGATAGCTCAATACGCTGGGTAATTGAAAAAACGCTATCCGCAGCCAATATAAAATGTGAAACCTTTGCCGATGCAGAGAGCGTTTTACTCGCATTGGAAAGAGAATCTCCTGACGTACTCGTCTCTGATATTCGCATGCCGGGAATGGACGGCATCGAACTACTAAGCCAAGTGCACACTCGAAGTCCTGATCTCCCCGTTATCATAATGACGGCCCACTCCGATCTAGATGCCGCCGTCAACGCATACCAGCAAGGTGCTTTTGAATATTTGCCCAAACCCTTTGACGTCGATGAAACCTTAACCTTAGTCGAACGGGCGATTACTCATAGTCAAGAGCAAAAGAAAGCACAAGCAGCCGATCAAGCGGATACCTCTACCGCACCAGAAATCATTGGTGAAGCGCCTTCAATGCAAGAAGTCTTTAGAGCAATAGGCCGATTATCTCGTTCTTCTATATCAGTATTAATCAACGGCGAATCTGGAACGGGTAAAGAGTTAGTCGCTCATGCGCTACACCGACACAGCCCCAGAGCGAGAAAGCCATTTATCGCCTTAAATATGGCTGCTATCCCTAAAGATCTCATTGAGTCAGAACTGTTTGGCCATGAAAAGGGCGCATTTACTGGCGCAAACAGTGTTCGCCAAGGCCGTTTTGAGCAAGCCAATGGCGGCACACTCTTTCTCGATGAAATTGGTGATATGCCATTGGACATTCAAACCCGCTTGTTAAGAGTGCTCGCAGATGGCCAGTTTTATCGCGTTGGTGGACACTCACCTATTCAAGTGGATGTAAGAATCGTTGCCGCCACCCACCAAAACTTAGAAAAGCTGGTCCATTCGGGAGATTTTCGTGAAGATTTGTTCCACCGTCTCAACGTAATTCGCATACAGATCCCACCTCTAAGGGAACGTCGACAAGACATAGAAAAACTGACTTTGCACTTTTTGTCATTGGCAGCCGAAGAGCTCGCGGTGGACGTCAAAACACTTCATCCTTCAACAACCGAGTTGTTATCGAAGCTAGAGTGGCCTGGCAACGTTCGACAACTAGAGAACATATGTCGATGGTTAACAGTCATGGCAAGTGGTAGTGAAGTCCTACCAAACGACTTGCCACCAGAACTATTAGAAGTGAAATCGGACTATTCCAATAAAGAAGGGGCAAACTGGCAGCAACAACTTGCGGGTTGGGCGAAAGCCTCCTTGGCTAACGGAGACTCTGATCTTCTAACCTATGCTCTGCCCGAATTCGAACGCATCCTGCTTGAAGTCGCCTTAGAGCACACTAATGGTCACAAGCAAGAAGCAGCAAAAGTTCTCGGTTGGGGTAGAAATACATTAACCCGTAAACTCAAAGAGTTATACTGATCCACTCTGAATATCAATTTGAATTTTCTATCAATAGCGACTATCTATAGGTGTGAGGGAGTCGCTTTTTTCATTTCCAAATTCAAAAAGCGTCTAACAAAAAAATCAACACGGACGTTTGCAGAATTATAAATATGATGCCATCAACCCAAATTACTCTTAGAACCGCTGTGGTTCTCCCCTTTGTGATGATATTTCTGATCACAATTGGCGTTATTGTCGCGGTGCAGAAAAGCAATTATGAAGACATGGTTCATGACATTAGCAGTAAACAGCTCTCAGCATTAACATCCAACGTCACTTTAGAACTGCACCAATTCCTCGACCAGCCATTTAATGCCAGTCTTGCAATGAGTCACGGTATCAGTTTCAACCGTTTATACGAAGAAGGTGATACAACAAAGATAGAAAACTACTTACTCACCAACTTCAAAGATCTTTACCGCAGCATTCCCCACTTAGACGTGATTGGCTTTGGGGGTGAAGGAGCGGAGTATATTGGTTTTAGAAAAGAAGCCAACCAAGACTACACCTTGATGATTCAGGATGATCGCACTAATAAAACCTTGGTTATTTATCGCGGCAGTGAAATCAGTGAGGATATACGCTCAGTCTTTACCGGCTATGACCCAAGAATTCGCCCTTGGTATGCTCCCGTGGCTCAGAGCCTCAGTCCGTTGTGGTCTAAAATTTACACCAATGCCGACGAAAGACAAGAAATCACCTTGTCGGCCTTGACGCCCGTGTTTTATCAGCAAGATTTTATGGGCGTCGTAGTAACGGACGTCAAGATTGATACCTTCAATGCGTTTTTAAGAGAGAAGCAAACCGATACCAATGCCGCAATTTATGTCTACGACCAAGACCAACGTTTAGTCGCCCATTCCGCAGGCGGTAGTGTCGTCTCTTGGGGGACAACCTTGAGTCCAAAAGGAGAGCGGCTACTAACAACCGAGAGCGCGAATCCGGTAATTCAGGCAAGTGCGCAATACGCGGGCTTAAATGAATTGCACCTCAAAGAATCAACCAGTCGCTTCGACCTTGACGTCAATGGAGAACGGTACTTCAACCATATAACACCTTATACCGATGAGTATGGACTCAAGTGGTATATTGGCGTTTCAATCTCTGAAACAGATTTATTGGGCAAACTACCCGAAAGCCAACGAAACAGTTGGATTATAGGATTGTTCGCCAGCCTAATTGGGATTGCCATTGGGCTAGTAGCATTCAACCGCGTTGTAGCCCCAATAACTTCTACCGTCACCGCAGCCAGACACCTTGCAAAAGGGGATTGGGATAGCCATATGCCCAAACCAGGACACATTTACGAAACCACTATGTTGGTTTATGCCTTTACAGAAATGGCAAACAACTTAAAAGCGTCTTTCAGGGCTTTGCGCTCCCAGTTGCTCTATGATTCTTTAACTAAGCTATACAGCCGTGAGGGCCTGATCGACACCTGCGATCGCCTTACAGAACTCAACGGTTGCCTGATGTTAGTGGGGATCAACAAGTTTAGGGATATCAATGATAGCCTTGGTCATTACAAAGGAGATCAGTTGCTCGCAATCATAGCGGAAAGACTTAAATCACTATTTGACGAAGACTGCTATATTGCCCGAATTGGTGGTGACGAGTTTGCGATTTATCTGACCAAGAACCACGACGAAGAGTATGTCACGCTCAGTGCAAATCGAATTGTACAAATGTTTGCCGCCCCCTTCGTTATGGAGAAAGAAAGCGTGGTTGTCAGTGTGTCAGTCGGCATTGTTCGCGACCATCCCGCAAGTAATATGACCCTTTGGCTACGCAACGGCAGCATTGCCCTCAGCAACGCGAAGCTAGACATCACTGGTATTAGCTACTACAAACCCGAAATGGCCGATATTTCTCGTAAGCGCACACTGATGCAAGCCAAAATCAAAGACGCCATTGAGAATCAAGAATTTGTACCATTCTATCAGCCAATAGTGGACTTAAACTCGGGTAAAGTCGTTGGTGCAGAGGCGCTTGCACGTTGGTTGTCTCCTAGCTCTGGTATGATATCGCCATTGGATTTTATTCCAATCGCGGAAGAGAGTGGACTGATTAGCCCAATAGGTGAACAAATTCTCTTCCAAGCCTGCTCCGATACGATGAGAGGCATTCGGGACGGCAAGTGGGGCCCAGAGTTTCACTTACACGTAAACCTATCGGTAAACCAACTCTCTCAACCAGATTTCATTAAAGAGTTGCAAAATACATTAGATAGAACAGGCTTAATGCCGATAACCTGACTCTGGAAATCACTGAATCGAGAATTGTCGATAACGACCCGGTGACCTTGCAAAACATGCAAACTATACGCGATTTCGGGGTTCATATCGCTATTGATGATTTTGGAACAGGCTACAGTTCGTTGGCTTACTTACACAAGTTGCCTTTCGATTGCTTGAAGATAGATAGAACCTTTGTCGATAAACTCGACAAAGAGAGCTTAGATACTTCTATTGTTGCCGCAATCATCAACATGACGAAAAGCATGAAAGTTGAGCTTGTTGCTGAAGGGGTAGAAACACAAGAACAAGCGCAAATGCTTTCCGACCTATGCTGCCCATTAGGACAAGGTTACTTATTTAGTCGCCCAGTTGCCTTTGAAGACTGGCCAACAGATTTAGTTAACATGAAGTAGAAATCGGCCAAAATCGCTGTTTTTGTACTCAAACCGTACTGACACCTTGGCCTTGGCTTTTTATACTTAAGCGCAAATCAGAACACGGACTCCTTATAATGATAACTAAGAATCTTCCACTTACCGACTTGCACCGCCACCTCGACGGAAACATCCGTACGCAAACCATTTTAGATCTAGGCCAAAAGTTTGGCGTTTCGCTACCCGCATACGATATTGAGTCTCTTACGCCACACGTCCAAATTGTAGAAGCCGAACCCTCGTTGGTCGCCTTTTTATCCAAATTAGACTGGGGAGTAGCAGTTCTGGGTGACCTAGACGCATGTCGACGCGTCGCCTATGAAAATGTTGAAGATGCCCTTAACGCTCAAATAGACTACGCCGAACTGCGTTTTTCCCCCTATTATATGGCCATGAAACACAACCTACCGATTGAAGGTGTTGTCGAAGCTGTTGTCGATGGCGTTGCGGCAGGTACACGAGACTTTGGTATCAAAGCCAACCTAATTGGTATTATGAGCCGTACCTTCGGCACCGATGCGTGCCAGCAAGAACTCGATGCAATTTTAACTCAAAAAGATAAAATCGTTGCCGTTGACCTAGCTGGTGATGAACTTGGCCAACCGGGAGATCGCTTTGTCACCCACTTCAAACAGGTGAAGGACGCTGGATTAAACGTCACTATCCACGCAGGAGAAGCCGCGGGCGCAGAAAGCATGTGGCAAGCAATTCGAGAACTTGGGGCGACGCGTATTGGCCATGGTGTTAAGGCCATTCACGACCCTAAGCTGATGGATTACCTTGCAGAGAACAAAATTGGTATAGAGTCATGTCTGACCTCTAACTTCCAAACCAGTACCGTTGACTCACTGGCAAACCACCCACTCAAGCTGTTTCTCGAACACGGAGTTCTGGCATGTTTAAACACTGACGATCCGGCAGTAGAAGGCATTGAGCTGCCATATGAATACGAAGTTGCTGCACCTCAAGCAGGTCTGTCCCAAGAACAGATTCGCCAAGCGCAAATTAACGGTCTAGAGCTTGCCTATATTTCACAAGTAGAAAAGCAAGATCTAATGGATAAAGCAGCCAGCCGTTCGTAGTTATTATTCTTGTTAAGAAAACCGATGCGAGCATCGGTTTTTTTTCATCCTAAGCTCCCAAAAAACAGCATCTGCACCTAATCTTAATAATAAGTCAGAGTCCATAGGAGCAGACCGTGAGTAAACTTATCGCTTTTGTTGCGTTTATCTGCCTTTCCTTGCCATCGCACTCCTTGGGATGCGAACTAAAAATGGGATTTAGAACCACGGAAAGACTGCCTCTTATCGCAAAGTCTCCCAATAATGAGGGGCTTTATTACGACCTATACAGCCAGGCAGCTCAAAACATTGGCTGTCAACTAACGGTTGTTAGAAGCCCCAAGAAAAGGCTATTAAAAATGCTTGCGGATGGAGAAATTGACTTTTATCCGGGTTTTGTTTTCAACCTGCAACGTTCAGAGTTTACCTTTTTTATTGAGAGTGGCCTCCCAGGTGGAGAGATTGGTATATCACGACTAGAAATCGACGAAATAACGAGTAAACATCAATTAGCCGGACTGACGCTCGTTCAATCATTGGGAGCTCCAGATTTTGCTGCTGGCGTCGACAATATTCAGTATTACACCAAAGCCGAGCTTTCCATCCCTGAAGCTATTGAACTAATTCGAAAGAAAAGAGCCGACTTTTACATCTACCCCAGGGGCACCCTGCTTTATTATCTCAAACTAAATAAGGCTGATGATATCCGGGTACACAAACGTTGCTGTGGGGGCGAGCGTCCCTTGTATCTGGGTTTTTCAAAAAAGTCACCGTACCTAAAAGAGGCCACCAACACGCTGTTTGATGCAGGAAAACCTTTAAGCGCGAGTAACTGGCCGACAATAGCAGAAGAAGATTCGGTGGCTTACCAGTTCCAACAACAGTTAAAGCGGATGAAAGAGAGCGGTGCAACTATGGGATTGTACAACCAGTATTACTGAGTATTCATTTCGATTTGACTGGGAGTGTTTTGAAAGAGTGCCCTTAAAAATAAAGCCGCTATAATTAACGGCTTTATCACATTCAATCAATTAGAGAAATGGTATTGATATCCCCAGTTTAATCTCCGTCAGTGTACTCTTTTGATAGTCTATGGAGTCACTCGTTACCGAAAGATTAAAAATAGAGTTTTTGAGCTCGACTCCAATAGCACCTTCTACTGGATAATACTTAAATCGGTATAGCGTACCACCCGCCGCAAAATCATAACCCAAGTGAGCAAGTGTCGAACTATACGCATGCAATCCGTGAACGTAGATTCGATGTCTTTCTGCTATATTATAAGCTAACAGAGCACGATACTTTATAGGAAGTACTTGTTTATAGTCGTGGTAAAGTTCAGTACCACTCATAAGAGGTCTGATTTTATACTTACCATCTTCTACTATGTGTGTGGCTGTATTAGCGTGCATCACCGTTACTGGTGCATGATCCCAATAGATTGCACTCACTAGATCTTGGATGTAAACAGAAGTAAACCAATCGTCATTGATTTTCCAATCTGCACCGATATCAATTCCATAACCAAACTTGCTGGTTGGCTCATCCGCTTTTCTTTTCAGTAAGCGATCTTCTGTATAAGTATAGTCCAGCGTAAGATTACCGGTATAGCACTCAAGTTCACCACCACAACCATCATTAGAAGCAACATGACCAGTAATATCACCGTCCATCAACTCTTTAGCCTTCATGTATGAAGCGGCCGCATAGAGATTAATATCATCATTTAGATCATACAGATAACCAAGACGGAGGCCTTGCATGTGGATGTGATTGACACTCAAATCAATGTCGTAAGTTTTATCCGGCTCTAATGGACTTTCGTGCACTGTCGTTTCGTAAAACGCCATCGTATCTTCGGTAAAGCCGAGGAACCACTCATAGCGATAAAAGTATGAAAAAGCAAAACTTTTATACTGGGTACCTAATGAGTATTCCCCTACAGCAAACGCACTTTCAGAAGGGGTATAATCAACTTCATTACCTTTCACTAAATCATAGACAGAGTTATCTTCGACATAAGCTAAGGCGCTGATCGAAGTGTAGACATTCGCGTTGTTATCAGTACTTGCTAGATCAGTAATTGGTAGCAAACTGGCTGATACTATCGCTAAATTGGATAACATAAAATTTCAGTTCCGAATAAACAACAAAAGGGAGGCGAACCGCCCCCCTTATTTTTCAACAAGATAGTTTTTTAGAAAACAGTATCAGTTTCACCACTTATGTAACGAACTACGTATGTTCTTGATTTTTCTATTGTAGCCATTTTCTCTGTGCCTACAACAAGATCACCTTTGTAATCATTGCCATCTCTGCTCAAGCTAACTACTACACCATCAGTGTTTTTAATAGTTAAAGAGGTTGGCTCTTGAGCTTTTTGAGTAGCGAAGTCGTACTGAACCAGACTAGATACGATCGTAGTGGTATCGTTATAGTCAACCGTCAGTTTTGTATCCACTGTGTCATAAGACACTCGAGAAGCATCTAGTTTCACTGTTGCAGGAACGTTCTTGTTTGCAGCACTATTTACATCAATAGAAAGT
>NZ_LJJE01000083.1 GCF_001854765.1 Vibrio sonorensis
TCCACTCTGGGCATACCAGTGGCGCTGGATTTCGTTTAGGTAGGCGCTTTTTGCCCTTGCGCCGCAAGTTTAGCTTGAGTGAACAGTACACTCGATAGACTCGTTTATGATTCCAGTGGTGTCCCCACCGCCTAATTACTTTAAATAGTTTGCCAAATCCGTACGCAGGATACCGCTCTGCTGCCTCCTGCAACTTCGCGATAACCTCATCATCTCGATGAGGATCTGGTCGGTAGCGATAGACTGAGTCGCTAATGCCAACTGCGCGGCAGGCCATTCGCAAACTGACCTGATAGTATTTGCGAGCGTAATCGACAAGCTCGCGCTTAACCGCTGGCCTTACAGCTTTTTTTCAAGAATATCTTTGACGATACGGTGCTCAAGGCTGAGGTCGGCAAACATTTGCTTGAGCCTCCGATTCTCGTCCTCAAGCTCTTTAAGCCGTTTAACATCTGACGCTTCCATCCCGCCATACTTGGACTTCCAGTTGTAGTATGTCGCATCAGAGATGCCATATTCACGACAGGCTTCGTTGACTTTTCGGCCTGCTTCCACTTCCTTCAGGATCTT
>NZ_LJJE01000084.1 GCF_001854765.1 Vibrio sonorensis
AAAAGAACTCTGGCGTTGTGAATCTGAACTTCAGGCAAAAAACCTATGGCAGGTATGGTGGGAGCAAGTCAATGAGAGTGGAATTAAGCCGCTAACAGAGTTCGCTCGCAAGCTAAAACCTTACCTTCATGGGATTACCGCTTCAGCAAGGTATCCACTGAATACTTGTACTCTTGAAGGAATAAACAACAAGATAAAATTAATTAAAAGAATGGGATATGGTTATCGAGATACTGATTACTTCTTCTTAAAGATAAAAGCGGCTTTCCCCGGAAAGCGCGATGAACCCTAATTTAGGGGGAAAGGTCAGTCATCGGCTTCACCAGAAAATACCGTGAAAGCTCTCTAATCCGTGGTGTTTACCTTCATC
>NZ_LJJE01000085.1 GCF_001854765.1 Vibrio sonorensis
GGAGTCTTGCTTGGTCTTTGTCACTTATGCTGTGTTGCTTTTACTTTTTGCTTGGTCGTTATCAGACGATAACTCCCGGCGTCAAAAAGCTCAGCGCCTTGCCTAAGTAACAAATCCACGTCGCAATACGTTGGTGGTTGTTGTTAGTAACCTAAGGTGTCTGCAATTTACTCTTTGCTTTCACTTTGAAAAGTGAAGACAAACAGCGACATGATGCAGAC
>NZ_LJJE01000086.1 GCF_001854765.1 Vibrio sonorensis
AATGGTGGGTCGTGCAGGATTCGAACCTGCGACCAATTGATTAAAAGTCAACTGCTCTACCAACTGAGCTAACGACCCAATGGTATCCCGTAGGGGAGTCGAACCCCTGTTACCGCCGTGAAAGGGCGGTGTCCTAGGCCTCTAGACGAACGGGACACTAAGTGTAAGTGTTGGGCACTTACTGTTGTTTCCACTTCTTATCAAAGTAGAAACGAAACTCTTCACATCGTAAACAT
>NZ_LJJE01000087.1 GCF_001854765.1 Vibrio sonorensis
CATAACTATCGCGTTGATGCTCCAAAAAAGTCTACTGGATTAGCGTATTCACTTCCCTTGATGGTTCAAAGCCCATATCCGTTCACCTGATTGACGTGTCGTCACAGATAGTCATACCTGATTTTCTAAGCGTCATGATTTGTTGGTGAATGTCGGTACTCGATTGAGGACCCTTAGCACTTACCGCGTTCTTGAGCCCATTCAATCCCTTGCCGCCGCCTTTCTTTTTTTGTCTCGAAATCATCCCACGTCCTTCGTAATGCGAACTTAAGCAAAAGCCCTTGAACTGATAGGTCACGATATCGGTCACGCCGTTTGAATCAGGTATCAAATCCGTCAGGTCGTTTCGACTTTGCGCACTTAACTTAGCCCTGGTTTTTCGAATATATTCAACGAGATTGCCGGTCTCAGGAAGTTGAAGGGCGCCAATCGCACCCGCATTTCCCGCGACGATCGTTTTCACTGATTTAAGGTCACCCATATGACGAAGTAGTTCAGGTCGCTCAGCTCGTGTCCCTGAAGTTTTTTTTATCAAACCAGCACATAATAGCGTTGGTATATATTTGATTTTTGTCGTTCAAGACCTTGCTGAGAAGAACAGTCAGGTGTTTTCAGCCTAGTGATTTTCGTGGGTGGGTTGTCAAGTAAGGTGTCGGTCATTTGGCCTAGCGTATAAAGGTGGCGAAAAGTGAAGATAGGGATGTACGTTGGCCTGGTTGATTTTAGCTACTTAAGTAAGCCATTTGGACCATAAACCTCGTGCTGGAGCGAAGGCAGGCGGGTGTAACCCTCTTAATCATTGTTTCGCCATTCGGTTGCACCTTAGACGGTGTCGTGGGTTCGCACACAAGTCGTTCGTAAGATGGACTTTACGTGTTCGTCGTACGAAGCATGCGGTTTTTCCAGTTGTGGCGTATGAGCCGTGAGATGGTGTCGCGGCTCACAGGCTATCGGTTGTACCTCAACGGAGTCTAAGTCATATCAATCTAGGTAAAATATGATCTGATCGCGGCTGTTACTGTCTTGTGAAAACGGATGCTATGAACAGCCTCGATAACATCGACTTTAAAAAGCTCGCTAGCCAACAAAAATCTATCCGATGAAGATACGATTACTCGCATTGGCCCATTTTAAAGATGGTCACTCTCGCACCCAAATCGCCAAGTCCCTTAAAGTCAGTAGAACCAGTGTGAACAGATGGGTACAATCGTTCCTCGAAGAAGGACTTGAAGGGCTGCAAGAAAAACCAAGCTCAGGTCGGCCTGCCTGTCTTAACCCTCAACAACGTGAGCAATTAAGCCTATACATAAAGAATCGAGCAGAGGATTCATCCGGGGGCAGGTTAACTGGCGCTGATATTCATGCCCATATCGTCGTAGAGTTTGGTAAATACTACCATCCAGGCTCCATCTATTATTTGCTTAATCACATGGGCTTCTCTTGGATAACTTCCCGCTCCAAACACCCTCGACAATCCCAAATAATTCAAGACGATTTTAAAAAAATTCAAACCTTAAGATCCCCGGCCACATGGGACTTGAGAACGTTGATGTCTGGTTTCAAGATGAAGCGAGATTCGGCCAGCAAAATACGACAACTCGACTTTGGGCTGAACGTGGTTCAAGGCCGAGAGCGGTAAAACAACAGCAGTTTGAGTATGCGTATTTGTTTGGCTCAGTATGCCCCATTAGAGAGATTGGAGAAGCAGTGGTTGTTACTTGGGTTAACAAGGAGACTATGGTTGAACACCTTAAGTAGATCTCCGCAGTCACCAAAAAAGGTCGTCATGCAGTGGTGATCATGGATGGTGCGGGGTGGCACACGAATAACATTGCAGAGCAATTTGATTTTCTAACCTTAAACCACCTTCTTAAGAAGGCGGTGGTCGTTCCTTTGGGCTATGCCCGAAGAACGCTCACGTTCAAGATGTCCTCGTTTGTAACCAGCAAATGAAGGAAATAAAGAACATGAGTAGATACGAATCCGCCTCACACGAGTATTATAGGTGTCAGTACTACTTAGTTTGGACACCGAAATACCGCCTAAAAATCTTAAAGGCAATTTAGGTAAGGAGGTTTACCGCAGTATCTATATCAATAGTAATATGAAGAACTGTCAGGTTGTCGAGCGTAATGTTCAAGTAGACCTCGTACATCTGTTCGTGAGATTGCCACCTCGCTTAAGGGTTTCGACATATATGGGCTTTGTAAAAGGACGAACCGCGTTTCGCTTGTTTAACAAATTTCCGTACTTGAGAAAGAAGAAGTTATGGGAAACAAGTTTTGGCAAAGAGGCTGCTTTTTCGACTCGCCTGGGAGGAATGATGAAATTATAAGCAGCTCTGTCCGGCACACAAGATCGTGTAGGGAAGGAAGAAGAGCGCCAGATGCGTTTGGGGTTAGGAAACTAAAATGAGAGCCCCCTTTTAGGGGGGCTTTCAAAGCCACCCGCATCACAGGTGGAATGTTACAACGTAAGTAACACCAAAGTTCCGCCCTATTCACCTGAACTAAACCCGTTTGAGCAAGTATGGGTTCGTTGCGGCAGCACTGATCAGCATATCAGCGTGTTACGGATTTTTAACGACGTTGTCGAGAAGGTCTGTGAAGCATGGAAACACATTTTAGAGTGTACCGACAGAGTGACATAGATGTGTCTAAGCGTATGGATTAACCGGACCCGTTAATTTTCCAGATTGGTATCAGTTGTCACGGGCTGGGCGGATGCCATCGACCCCCTAGTCACCGACCGAATCTAAAAGCTAGCGTTGTGCCATAGGTCGGGTTGTCCTGTATGCAATCGTAACGTGGTCAACAAGATCGAGGTGGTAAGTGTCATAGAAGTAGACTATGCCTGGTCCGTCGGAAAATCGAAATCAGGCATAGGACACGTTTAACGGAACTGGGATCCTAACGTAACGTTCATGTGTGATTAGGATTAGCTAGTTCGCATCACTTTCACTCGAGTCGGAGGTGTAGAATCTAAAGTTTTTGCGCTCAGCACGCTGGCTCTCGGTCTCACTCCACTGAAACGAATCTCTAAATTTCGCGGTGTTCGTTTCGTGACCACCGTCGTAGCTTTGTCGAAGGGAGCGGTCGGACGGAGTCAGAGCTTGGCGCCGTTTTGTCGTATTCCCGTAGGTCATGCGGTCTCCCCGTCGTTTTAGGTAAGCGTTTAAATGGCGACGAGCTTCCCTACCTCGTGGCTTCCTCGTTTTGCCTTTCCCCCGTGTACCCTGTTCGGGGCGAATGTAAGCAGGTTCGTCGTATGCGCGTCGTGATTCGCCCATCAGTTTGGTTTCTTTCGATCCGTCCTCCACTGGTTCTGCTTCCAGGTGACCCGTCTCTCGTTTACGGTCCGTGTTGGCGCCGTAAATATCGAAGTACCCCGCGGTTTTGCGATGAGCGGTGTCGGCATTAAAGAGAGTGGTTCGCGGAAGGGTCTCCGTGACCTCATTTGAGTGGAACAACGCGGTGCCAATACCGCGGGAGGCATCCTTGTGCGCCGTCGGGCTGACATCTATTGGTTTGATAGCGTACTCGCTATCGCAACCTGGGTAATCCATCACTGTCACATCGAGTTGGGTCACTTCAGGGCCACGCGCCCCAGCTTCCTCCCCCTGTTCGATAAACGTCGACGGTTTATTCGGCGAGTCGAAAGTGACGAGCCCGTCATTTCCCGCCTCAAGACATTCGGATATCGGCACTTTTCGGTTAACCGCACCGAGCGTGTTGATATCGGGTCGGTTCGCACCACGTCGTTCATTGTAGACGAAGTCGCTTTCCAATTGGTGTCGTTCGCGTTCTTCCCCGGCCCTCCTTTGTAGCATACCCTCGAGATTGAGTATGCCCCCGCGTGTTTTTTCATTCTTAACCGGGCTCTCGTTGTCGGCGTTGGCTTTTTTCATGGCGATCTGAAGTTCGAGCTTCTGAAGTTCGAGCTTCATATGGCATGACCGCATCGACAGTTCCAGTCGTTCTCCATTGGATAGCAGTTGCCCGATCGGATGAATAAGTACCTCTTGGTCTTCACTTGAGTAGTTCTTTGCTTTTTGAAGATATTGACTTAGTTGGTTCAGGCGCTGGCCCAGATATTGAAGGCATTCGATAGTATCGTCAACGCTCGGAGTTTCGGATCCAGCGCCTGGGTTTTTTTTTTGTCGACGCGGGGAGTCAGCGACAAGTGGCGCGTTGGGCTTTGGCGAGCGCACGTCGGGTTCGTAGGGTTCGCGTATTGGCGTGGGGTCCCTACGGGTGATCGTGACCCTCCAGTTCGGCTAGCCGAGCGTGCGACAGTTCGCGCGGAGAGGGGTTCGCGCGTTTTCAGGCTGCAGGAACCCAGTTGCCCTATAGTGCGACTGTGGTTCATGCGGTTCCGGTTCGGTTCCGCGTGGCGTAGCGTTGTCCGATTGATGACCGAGACTGAGCCCATAGCGCCATGTACCTCGGTCAAGTGACCTGGCGTAGTTCGGGGTCGTTTGGCGCGCGGTATGGTATTCGACTGCTTTTCGGGTGTTTCGCGTGGTTCGCGCTGGGTTCGTGGGGCTGTAGTTGCGAGGTTCGTAACCCGTCCGTCCGCGGTATGCGTTCGAGTCTCTGTTGAAGAGAGGCCATTCTGACTGGGGGAAGTGCGAGGTTGTGCGGTTCGGCTCACGTAGTTCACTGTTCCTTTGATCATCTAAGGAGGCGATGTGTCCGGTTTTCGGGTACCATCGAAGGTTTCGAAGGAATTGTTCGGAGTCAGTAGCTTGGCCATCGAGCGAGGTCACCACAACTAAATATACGGTTGGGTCGGGTTCGCGGTCACTGACGTACGTTTCATGCCATCCCTCCAAGTCCTTCCTCACGTGCTTCGATTTTTTTCGCAGTTCATCAGATACGAGTCTGCAGTATCCCAGTGCTACATCTTTGTTCGCGTCAGTTGCGTCCATCATGTATCCAGAGCGTCGGTCGAACATGTATGCACTTAGGACGACTTCGCTGTTGACAGCGTTCGCCTCCTGGTCGCGGTTTTCTCCTTCCGGCGCCAACTTGATAGTGAATTTGTATTGTATAACGGGTCTTGTGTGTTTTCCCACTGTC
>NZ_LJJE01000088.1 GCF_001854765.1 Vibrio sonorensis
AAGATCAAGAGTTGTCAGTGCTAGCTTTGCATTTGTTACAGATCTCTTTGGTGTACGTAAATACCTTGATGATCCAGCAAGTGTTGAACGAACCGAGTTGGCTTTCAAGGATGAAAAAGGAAGATTTCAGGGCATTGACGCCATTGATTTATGCTCATGTCAATCCTTATGGGATATTTGAATTAGACATGGACGCAAGACTACCCATAGAAATGACAGCTTAAAAGTTGGCGGTTATCGCAGCTACCCGGTCATTACCCCTAATCATTGTTTCGTCGTTCGGTCGCACCTCCAACGGTGTCGCGGGTTCGCACACAAATCGTTCGTAAGATGGACGGTACGCGTTCGCGGTACGAGAACTCGCGGCGTTTCCAGTGGTGGCGTATGAGCCGTGAGATGGCGTCGCGGCTCACAGGCTATCGGATGTACCTCAACGGAGTCTAAGTCAGTTGTCACGGGCTGGGCGGCTGCCTTCGACCCTGTTGTCACCGACCGGATCTAAAAGCAAGCGGTTGCGCCATAGGTTGTGACGTAAGTATGCAATCGTAACGTGGTCAACAAGATCGAGGTGGGAAGGGTCATAGAAGTAGACTATGCCTGATCCGTCGGAAAATCGAAATCAGGCATAGGACACGTTAACGGAATTGGGATCCTGACGTAACGCGCACGTTTGATTAGGGTTAACTAGTACGCATCAAATGCAGTTGATGCGTGATTCTAGTGAGTTTAAGCGCGCGGCGCTCGGTAAACGTATTTCTCTACTCTTGCGGCCCAGCGTTATCCCTATCATCTGGGTGGTTCTTTTTGTGTTGTACGTAGCGTATTAGTCGACGGGAGCGGTTGGACGGACCCTTTGGTGCGCGCTGCGTGCCCGAATCCCTGATGGTTAGTTCATGTCGTTGCCGCTCTAGGGTAGTTTCTTTCTTTAGACGAGCGCCCCTTTTTCGGCGCGGCTTTTGCGCGTATTCCTGTCGCGACGAGCGAGAGTAGTCGGGCTTTTTGTCTCGATTCTGGTAACGGTCGGCGGAAGACCTACTTTTGCCTTCGTACAGTGAACCATCGGAGTAGTGGTCGAGATTAAAGTTGTAGGTTGAGCCACCGTCTGGTTCCTCGAGTTTTTCTTCTTCCGAGTCGTTCGACAGGCGCGGGTTATACTCTTCACGCTGAGGCGTCGTTCCCAGTCCTAAGCCGTTGTCGTGGGCGAGCATGCTCGCGTTCAGATCCGACCGAAACAGAGTCTTAACGTTATCGACACTCGGCTCTAAATCGATCGATAGCACGTCCGTGATGGTGTCATACCCATCCGTTCGCTCCGGCATCGCCCCGCCACTGTCGTCGTTGAAAGTGACGGTCTGTTCATTTTTGGTGCCGAGGGCAAAGGGCGAATCGACGCCATAGGCTGAGAATTCGTTCGAGGGGTCACGGCGCTGCTCTTCTTTGTCGGTGTTTGCCAACGCGTCATTTCCGTCGTAGTTGCGGGGTCGTCCTGCATAATGGGCGGGTTTTCCTTCGCTCTGGTCGTTGGTCGGTTTCTGACCCGGGTTCTCGATGTTGGCGTCAATGGTGGCATTTTTCCTCGTGTCCAGTCGGTTGAGCGCGTCTTGGCACGACGCTATCGAACGTTCCAGTTGTTCTCCATCGGATTGCAGTTGCTGGATGTGTCGACTAAGCACCCCAACGTCGGTTTTTGAGCACGCCCCCACTTGACTAAGTAAGTCACTCAGTTCGTTCAGTTTCTGGCCCAGATTCTGAAGGTAGTGGTCGGCCTGGTAAATGGTCGGAATTTCGAATAAAGCGCTCTGATCCGTATTTTTGTCGACGGGGGCAGCACGCGCCATAGGGCGCGGTGCGCCTTGGCTAGGGTTCGTACGTTTCAGAGACGCGGTAGGTTTTTTAACTACCTTTATTCGAGATGGCGTCGGTCGAACTAAGTACGCCGAGCGTCCGCGGTTAACACGCTCAGAGGCCTGTCCACGTACACCCCTGTGCGCAACGTATTTGCGTGTAGGGGTCGTGTAGAGTGACGATGCCGGATAGCGATAAGCGGAGCGTCGGTCCCGTAGCCGATTGACTCGTGAGCGGGTTTCCGTAGGGTCGATGAGACGGAATCCACTGTAATCCGTATGTCGGTCAGGCGTCTGGTTACTTGACGGTTGTGCATAGTGCGCCCATTCGTGTCTGTGTCGGAATTGGTTATCCGACGTGTAAGAGCGCGTGCGTGAATGGTTTCGGTAAGTTGGCGAGGCGTCTTTGCGCAGTTCCGAGTAACGCGCTCGTTCTGTCTCACTGACGCCAATTAAGTCACTATTTGGTACGCGTTCACGTCCCAGTGTTTGCGTTGTTTCAGAGTAGATATGGCGTTCGTACTTACACCATCGTAGGGTTCGCAGGTAGGCGTCGTCGTGCAACTTCTTGCCATTGTATTTGGTCGCCACGACATAATAGACGCAGTCGAAGTTGTCATGTTTACTGTGGTAGGTCTGTTGGACATAACCATTGGCGGTCGTCACGAGTTCGGGTTGCGCATGCAGGCTGTCTACGAAGCGTTCACAGTACTCCTCAGCCACCTTCCTGATGCGTGGGTTTGTTCCCATCATTTGTCCGCTAGTGGGGTGGAACGCGTACGCACTCAGTTCGAGCTTGCCACCGGTCGTTGTCACGTATGGGTCCCTCCCCGTTCGAGTAGGTGGGATTGAGGTGGTATAGTTTAAAACGGGTGATGTGTGTTTGCCCACAGTGGTTCCTCCATTAGGGTTCATCGTTGTCACGATTTGGGTTGGTCCTCGAACGTCGTTCAAATTTTGATTTTCGTTTCGGAGAACATGGGTTGGTTCGTTTTA
>NZ_LJJE01000089.1 GCF_001854765.1 Vibrio sonorensis
AAGACGACGTCCTTCATCGCTTCCACTTCAAGTAGCCTCTCAGCGAGCAGTTTCTTGAGCTTGTTGTTTTCAGATTCTAACTCTCTTAGGCGTTTTGCTTCGTTCACTTCCACCCCTGCAAATTTGCTGCGCCAGTTGTAAAACGTGCCCGAAGATATCCCCATATCCCGACAAATGTCGTCCACCTTAACGCCAGCCACATAGCTCTCTAAATGATATGTCGCCAGTTGATTATACAAACCAAGCGGCGTAAACATAAGAAACTTCATCGAGACAGTGGTATTAATCTCGGGGAAAGGTCAGACATCTTCGAATATATTGAGATGTTCTACAACATTAAACGGCGACACGGTTCCAATAATCAGTTGTCGCCAGTAGAGTATGAAAAGCAATATGAAATCAAGTCAAAGAGTGTCTACTGATTTTGTGTGATTCATAGAGATGGTTTCACTTTTCTTAGCTGAAGTTCGAGCTTGTAATTCTGCTCTTGAAACCGCTCTTTCTTGATCTGGTAGTTCTGAGATACCTCTTCAGATAAAGGGATTTGATCAGATATCTCAGTAATCCTGTCTATCGGGGTTAGCCCATTTAATGAGCTGTGGGGCCGTTCCCAGTTGTAGTAGTGTTGCCATTCAGCTAGTAGCCGATCCAGTTCTTTCAATCCCACTGAGACATCTATAGTCGGATAGAACTCACTTTTATCTGTTTTCTGCGAGCGTTCCACTTTGCCATTCAAGTGAGGTGAGCCAGGCTTATTTGGGCGAAACTTGATTCCATAAATCATAAGTTGTTTCTGGACTTTCTCAGCAAAGAATTCACGGCCTCTGTCCGTCTGAATACGCTGGATAGGAAATGACATCTCTTCCACGACACAATCATAAAGTCGACTGTATTTGCTGCTGTGCGCCGAGAATAACACCTTAGAACCCGATAGCGAGAGCAGTCATCAATAGCTGTATACTGATAAATTCCAGGCGCTATTTTACAGGTGTCCATCTGGACTCTATCACCAGGAATTGGGCGCTCATATCTTTGGAAATCTTTTTTGCGTCGGTAAGTTACGATGGGTTTGACTGATGCTTCGGATAAAACTTTATGGAGTGTCGCGGTGCTTAGGTGTATTTGGTGAAGTCGGATTAATTCCGTTTGTAAACGCCGCGCCCCTAAATTGCGTTTCTCACGCATCGTAAGGATCAATGCTCTTAGCTCATCAGTGACTTTGGCATCTGGAAATGAATGAGGGCGTCTGCTCTGGCTTTCCAAGCCTGCGATTCCAAACTGCTTATATCGCTTAGCCCACTTGCGTAATGTTGGTCTGGAAATACCACAACGTCGACATACGAGGCCTGCATCGCCACATTCCTCATACATTTTTACCCACTGTAGTCTTTGTTGGATTTCTCTGTCCATAGACACCCAGTATAGTTGAAAGGATGTCTATGAATCACACACCTTAGTCATAACCGCGAATATTGCGTTCGTTGCGATTTAAATCAAGAGCAACGCTTAAAGCGCTCTCTCAATCGCTACTGCTTCATGCAAAAGGTGGTAGGGGTATTCTATATTTCGTAAGATTGACGCTTTAATCTAGCGTATGCGTCCTTAATCTCATTTTCTTCATAACCAAGCTTTGTGTAGCTCGTGTCTTTCTCAGTGATACTTGAATAATCTAAATCAAGTAGCTTGCTTGGCTCTACTCCTAAGTGCATTAAAATCCCCGCCCAAAGGTGAAAATCCATCATGCCATCAGCTCGTTTTGCTAATAAATCGCCATGAATACCTAGCACTTGCGCTAGCTTGTTTCTTGAAAGTCCAGTAAAACTATTTAACCCGATGAACTGTTTTACAACATCCAATGATGGTGATTCATAGTTGTCAACTTTCATTATCCAGTTGTAATCAAGCGAGACTTGTTTAGTAGATTTTTCAATGATCGATTTGCCTGTAACAAGGGCGATAAGTAACGCCCAATTACAATATTTGATATTGCTCTTATTACTCTCGCCATCTGATTTAGGCGCTCTCCAACGTCTAGGGGAGCGCTCACTAACCCCAATCATTTCGTGAATTTTTGAAATGTGTTTACCATATTTCCAAGCAATGATAGCCCAAACTAAATTCACCTCTTGGGTTGTTGGAGCTACCCACTTCGAGCGGATTTTTAGGGTCTTAGGGTTGATTTCCATCAGTTTGTTCATTCATCCCCCCCCTTATGCACCGTTTCTTTGATTTGTTCTAACATCGCACCCGCAATCACAAACTCTACGCCATCAATATCTAAAACAATTTGTTTGTTATTCGATCTGATGAGTTTGGTAGGTGTTCTAAGGTTCTCGTATTCCAAACCTAATTGATTCTTAGTTGTAGTGTCGTCACTTTCTGAACTTGGTGATTCGTCCTGCTCAGTTTCAGAGCTGAAAGATTCACTAGGCTCTGTGCTTTCTACTGTCTCAGCTCTTGCTTCTAGCTCTAGGTCAGTTATGTTCTCTTTTTTTTCCGCTTCATCTTTTAGTGTTTTGATAAGCTTATGAAGCTCTTTTTCTGTCACACTTCCCGATTGAACATTGCTTAACGCATCACGGTACTCAATTTCGTTCAGCTCTTGGATTTGACCTAGATAAGTTAAGGTATTTAAGTTTTCAAACCCATTTTCAGCTAAGCTTTGAATTTCTAAATCAGCATTAGCTAGTTTTAACATTCGGCTGATTTTAGTTGCGTTGACACCAAACATTTTTGCTAGCTTAGATTGTGAAAGCTTAATCCCCTGTGTTTCCGCATCTTCGGTGAGCTTTTTATAACCTCTGGCGGTATCAATGAGGTTCATATCAGAGCGCCCAACATTTTCTGACATTTGGATGTGGATAATGTCGTAATCAGTCAACTTCTTAGTGATGATTTCAGATTTAACATGAGTGATACCAAGATAAGAACATGCGCTCCAACGCCCCTCGCCAGTGATGATCATGTACTCATTATCTAACTCTGGATGAGGTCTAACTTGTATCGGTTGATCATTACCATTTCTCGCCCAAACAGTCGCTCTAAGGTTTTCAACTTCTTCCTCAGTGCGCTGTTTTCTAGGTTGATTCGGATCAGGGTGTACCTTGTTTACGGGTAGCATTAACGTATCGTTTTCAGCGTAACCTAAGCTCATAGCAATATCTTCATCAACCGCTACATCACTAGCAAACTCTTGGTCGTTAAAGTCAAAATCGCCCATATCAATGAAATTATCATTTGCTTTATTCATGCTGCTACCCTCACTCATTTATGCCTAAGATTTCAAAAATTTGATTGTGTACTGGGGTTAAATCATTGTTCACAAGTGCGCCTTGTTTGAACGTCCATACCCCTTGACGCTTAGCAAAAGCCTTTTTTAAATCTTCTGACGCTCGAATAGGTTTCACCGCTTTAGGTACTGGGAATTTATCAATAGCATTTAAAACTTGCTCACTGATCACGTTACCTTTCTTAGTATTGGTAGGCAGAATGAGTTGATTGATTTTACGTCTCGTTGCTTTCGCCAAACCATGAAGATTCTTAATAAAGCTGTACGTCTTACGCACTGAATCCTCAGACGGCTCGATAGGGATAACAACAAGGTCGGATTTGACGAGAATATTTTTAATCATCTTCTCAGCAAAACCGTCAAGCTCAGCGTGTTCAATCGTCAAATTGTTACCTGGCAAATCAACGACAATGAGATCATATTGTTGACGGTATAAGCCGATTTTTTTAGCAAAATCAGGGTCACGAGCAACATCACTGATCACATCAAGATTTTCAATCTTGAACTTAGGACTATTGGGCGCAAAAGCCCCGTCATGCTCAGCACCTATCAGCAACACTTTCTTTTGCTTTTCTGCTGCTCGGATAGCAAGCATTAGCGCATTTAGGCTTTTACCGACTCCACCTTTTGCGTTGCTCACTGCGACTATTTTAGAATTTAACATGCTCTGTTCTTCCTTTCGGGATAGCCCACAAGGGACGTTTATCTGACTTACTTTAACTATAGATTAATGACCGCAAATATCAAGAATAATGACCGAAATTAATTGAATTGTTTTCTAAGGTTCTTTGGTTATTCTTTGTTATCAATATCTAACCCTAACCCCCACTGAGCCTTTTCTACTAATTGTTTATCGGTTAAATACCCTGATTCTAACAGGAACCCTAACGCCTCATGTTGACGATCACATGATGATTCTAGCAATAGCAAACAAACCGCCTAGTAATAGCACTGATAAGACCGCCCATTTGTGGAACTGAATTAGCTTGTTTTCGGGCTTCATTAATAGACACACAAGCATCAATTTTCAGATCTGAAAAGTTAAAGTTAGGTTCTCACATTGAAATAATACTCGTGGTGATAGTCCAAGCGCTAAGCCAATCAAGCCATAAATCCATTTGGGGCAAACATCAGCTAAGCTCGCTCTGTAAATTGTGGTGTAATCTACGCCAATTAATTGAGCAAACTCAGATAAGCTCATTCTCAAAGCGGTAGGAATGAGATCACAATAGTTAAAATCGGGGTGGTAATTGTTCATGTTTGGTAAATCTAAATCATAAATTAAATTTGGGTCGTAGCTTTAAAGCCAAGTATCGAGCGTTCTTCTACTATCGCAACAAGCAAAGCAAAGTAGCCGTATCGAATAATGCTTTTTCCATTTTTCTCATTCGCTTTAGATCGCCATCTTCTAGCAGCTCGCTCACCGATCCCAAACACAACATGCAGCTTACTAACCTCTATATCTATTTTTTCAGACGCTTTAATCCAAAGTCTATCGACTTCATCAACTGTTGGGGGAGTCCAGTTCTTAGCGTCCGTTCTCGTTGAACTATGCACTTTTAGATTTCACAACCTTGATCATGCTTTCGATAACTTCAACCTCAATTTCAAGCTCTCTATCAAGCTCATTCGTAGTGATAAAGAGTTTATTACCAACCACCCTAATATCCTCTTTTTTAACTGGCTTAGCGCCTAGAGCATAAGAATCATTACCGTATTTAGTATCCATAGAAGTCTCTCATCTAATTAGAGTCATACCATAAATATAATGCAAAAAGACCGTTCAAGATAGTTTAATGCTTTTAAACATTAGAGTTCGCACCACATAACAAAGCAAAAAAACGCTTTGTTATGTGGTGCGAACGGAACAAAAACGAGCCTTAGCGAGTTTGCGTTAGGCTCTTATGAGAAGATAGGGACAGGATAGGGTAGGGGTTTTTGATTTAAAACGTATTGTCTGACTAGCCAAACGTGACCAACTTTTATATTTCCTTGAGTTTCGTTCAACCAGTAGTGAAGGTCATGGTGAGTGTTTTTATGAAGTGCTTTCAGGTATAGCTTTCTGAGCGATTGGTTATCTATCGCACTCTGATTTTGCATAACAAAAGTAGTAAGCGCTTTCACTTCTTCATCATGTCTTTTATGGTGATTAAATTGCACAAGCCCGACAGCAACCACTGCTAGCCCTGCAACAACAATATCAATAAGCATCGTTATTATATATTCAGTGAACACTTGTAATTAAATATAGGATATTTTTCAATCTAAATACACCCAACAACAAAGGAAGTTTAATAATGGTTAAAGTCGCAATCATTCTCTCTGGTAGTTGTAGTGGCGTTTTCGATGGTTCAGAGCTTCACGAAACTGTTCTTACTTTTTTAGCTCTCGAAAAGCTCGGCATAAAATATGAATCATATTCCCCAAATATTGACCAGTTTCATAGTGTTGATCACTCAAAAGGCGAACCAACAAGTGAAACACGGAATGTACTTATAGAATCAAATTGGGTTAGCAGAGGGAACACCAAAAACCTTTGAGATCTGAATGATGAACATTTTGATTCACTGGTTTTTGTTGGAGGATTTGGAGCTGTTAGTTGGTGATGATTGGTTTCAGTATCGGAGGACGTAGAGATAAAGATAGCTGAAATGAGATAGAGCCGTTCAAGCGTTTTGTTCCTGCCTTTTTAAGCTAATACTTGCTTGGACGGCAGCTTTACAACGGTATTGAGTTGTACGCCTGATTCACTCTTATCAAACATTTGGTCGCTGAGGTGTTTATCTAATTTAAGGTTACAAATCGCTTTGCGAATGTAAAACTTCTCAGCCGATTCGGGAAACACTTCACTTGCTATATCAAGCTCAGTTAAATGCTTGTTTGGGTTGTTAAAAAGGTAGTTAAGAAGTAGGCAGTTGTTTGAACCTTTTTGATAGTGCTTTATCACCTCTTTTGTTTCTGCATTGATTACCGAGCATGTATCAGAGCAAAAAGCGAGCCGCATATAGCCCTCTTTGATGGCGGGAAGTGGTGTCAATTCATCATCCAACATAGAATCAGAATCGTTAAAATTATTGCGATTAAATGTGATGGATTCTAAAGATATTTTAGAGGAATCTATTTTGTTATAACTAACAACAAGCAGTAAAGTTAGCACCAGTAGCACGAGAACCACCGCTTTAATTGTGTTTTTATCTAAAAACCAATCACCAATTAGAATTATCTCGGTCATAGTAACAGTCCTTTGTTGTTTTCTGCATCGAGTAAATCTTCTCTTATCAGAGTATTAGCTTCTGTTTGATATACAAACATAACCTCAAAAATATCAATCATTTTGCTATCGAGTTCTCTATCTTTAGCCAGACAAATCTCGATAACATCTTGTAAAAAAGACTCAAATCTAAACAGCGTAAGATAATGATTTCCCACATAATCAATAGAGGTATTTAGTTTGTTTAATTCTTGAGCGTAAACGTCCGTTCTACGCACAAGCATTGCTTCAACAATTATTTTGACCTTTTCGGCTTCTTTCTTATCGTTAATGTCGTGTTGTGAAAGAATCGAGCGAAGTTCTCTGATTTCCCCCTCACTATGAAACCAGACAGTGTATCTAACGTGGTTGTAAGCAAGCACAGCGGATAAATAGTCGGTATGTAAAACGTTGTTTGATGAAGAAGTTAAAAGAACAAGTGATAGCGCCCAACCAAGTATGGCGGAGAACCCTAGCGCATATTTAACCAACCGAGCATGAGGACTTGAAGTGCCTTTTGCTGCTTGCTGCTTATATATATGATCTAGTTCGAGCATTAATTTTCATCCTTACAAAACATCTGATAATCGTGCTCATACTTGGAAAAAAAAAACGCCTGACAGTATGCTCACTAACATCAATCGAATTGGTACTTAACCAATCCGATAGCGAGTTATAGCTGTATCCACTCGATCTTAACTCGAATAAGCCATCTTTGAATCTAAGTAGGCTTTCTAGTTTTTTTGTGGGGGGAATCGCATCCCGATACTCACTTGCATCCATTCTTAGCCTCTTACACTTATAATATGAATAAGCCCGTATATGTCTCTTATTGCTCTAAGTTGTCGCTCCTTGTCTACTTGTCTATAAGAGTAGACTGATTTTTTATACAGTGGTTTATTATCTTGCTTTAAATTTGAACAGTCTCTAAAGTGAGACTTGGTTTTTTAATCCAATACCTTTGACAGATCACAATCCGCAAAGTATTATTTAATTATCTTAGTTGAGAGTGCAGCGCACAGCGTTTAGCGATGCCACACATGCGTTGTGTGGTGTGTTTTACACTAAGGTACTGAGTGGGTCGGGCTTGACCTCTCGACACATACTACTCACAAAAGGACCTAAGTTTTTTACCCTCTCTGGGAGCTTAGGTTTTTTTGTGTCTGGAAATCAGCAAATACCCCGCTGACGATGAGATCTTTTCCTTGATCTTTCAGTAATAGATCTCTACTCTGTAAATAGTTAAGAAGTGGCTTAGTCACCCGCAGATTAGCGAAAATAGAGAGAGGGGTTCAATAGCATTTCTTTGGGTTTCCTACCCTAAATCTATCAAACTCCAAGCAAACAATTCAGATCCTTGCTCGCTTATACGCCCGTATTGCGTCTGAAAAACAGTATTTCACAAGATTGTCTTGTGTGGAAATTTATAGATGGAATTATCAGTGCCTTTAAACGAAAAAAACCAAGCGTTCTCTATCACTAGAGCGCTTGGGTTTTTTCGTTTAAAGGCTTGCCAACTTTCAATTGCATTGACTTTAAGGGTTGCCGTCCTTTAAGTCAAAGTCTGTTTTATTGGCCTTGCCACTCAATAAAAAGTCATAACGTGTCGCCAAACACACACCTAAGTGCTCTCGAACAGGCTTAACGGCAGGTTTACTCTGCTTTATCGAGAGAGGTAAGACGAAACACCGATCTTACCCCCATGACTCGTCCTATTCGGCTCCATGTGGCGTATAGACGTTTTGGGTGTAGCGACCTTTGCAGAAAAATAACTCTGTAGGAATGGCTTGCTGCACCCAAAATCTGAACCTTTCTCACCTTATAGCGTATCTACAAGATCTAACCTATCAACAAGTTAGTGAATAAATTTAGAAAATCTAAAAGCTAAACTTGGCAACTAAGGTCGGTGATGGAGTAAGAATAAGGAGTGAGCAAAAGCGAACGAACATTTTTGCTACAGTGCCGAGCCAACAAAGCGAAGCGGCGTTAGCTATTAGCACGACACAGTTGCAAAGAAAGGCGATGATGAGCACCGTTTGGCTCGAATATCAAAATGGGATAATCAAAACACTTGGAGCTTAGAAGTTGGTTATATTAGTATCGACAAGTTATTTGCTCACTTCATTACGTCAAGCGTGACTGGCCGTTAGCCAAAATTACCACGGTTGAGGTGAGCTAATGCCCGTCCTAATCAAACAACATTCTGACAATCGCCCCGTGTATTTCGAGCAACACGCTGACGGCTTTTGGTGCTCTGTGGATGGTGTTCCTGAGTACTTAATCGTATTAGTATTTGCTGAGGGCTAGCGAGTTGACCCGTCGGTGTAAGCATTTTACTCCCTTTCATTGCAAACCCCTCCCACTCTTCCAAATGTGATATTTCAAGGTTTCTATTCAACCTCATTAAGCGACGGCATTCCTTTGGGATAGGTTTTCCCTTATCCCAAGATGTGATTGTACTCACGGTTTTAAAGCAAAGTTTTGCGACTTCTTCTTTGCTTAGTTGACATTCTAACTCACGAAAAATGTAATTCTTGGTCATTTCTCGGTACTTCATGCATTACACCTCTGAAATGAGGTAATAATGCAATGAGTGGATATGCAACCGCATTTACCATGAGGTCACATTTTGCGTAGGCCTTTTTGCAAGGTTATTCGCATTTTGACGGCTACATGAATAATAGTGGCTACATCTTTTTTGGTTGGGCGAAGTTCAAGCTAAGGCTTGAAAGTCACTGAATATAATTTTTGGACCAGGTTCGTTCCTGACTGGGAACAATCTTATTTCTGTTCGCTTGAGTTCCAGAGAGCCAATCCTGTCGCAAACCCAACGCATTACAATGATGAGCATCGAGCACTGGATAAGCCTTTTTTGGCTTAGTGTCGGTTTGGCTGCACTTCGTTTGCTCAAACCCGAATGTCATTTTTTTGGGTGGATATGGCATCAAGATTTTTAAAGGTATCCGCAAGCGGAGCCTCCTTGAAAAATCTTGACCCCATTTTGGACACTGCACTTTAATATAATAATTAACTATAACCATAGAATGAATAATCATACAAAACGGTCATTTTTCTTAGTTTATTTCGGACATTATTCTATACTTAAATAAAGGTTAGGGAATAACCCCATAACCCACTATGAGGCTAGTGCTATGAACCAACAAGAATTATTTGATTTGTTTGAGTGAGCTTGTAATGAGCTAAACCATTTTGAGGCTGTCGATTGTGACGAATCATTCCATTACTACTTTCACGGTGAAATGGTTGGCGGTTGGGCGGGTGATCGCAGAGCCTATTTTTTAAGCACAATGATCGCTTAGCACAAATGATAAAAATGTATGACCTTATGAGTGACTAACAAGGTAGGGGGCTGTTTTCAGTCCCCGAAAAGTAGGGCGGTAATCGTATGATGATCAGAGAGCATTTAAAAGCTAGACGAACTGAGATTAAGCGCATGAAAGACGCTGTTAATCACTTATCGCCTTGCGTTGTAAAAAACTGTCGTTACAATGTCACGCATTAAAAGACGCTTATCAATAAATGATATGCCAGTAGTAATTAAGCTTCTTTCTAAGGGTACACAAGAGCAATGGAAAATCACAAGCGATAATAATACTGATAAAAGTCAAATAGCGGTTTACTGTTGCTTTGATTGCGTTAAGTTCGTTATCTATTATCAAAAATCAAGTGACGGCTATAAGTGCCAATCTGCTAAATATCTGGATAGTAAAAATAACTGCGTAAAAGTTATAAAATAACCATCCATTCACTTGCAAACCCATTGGGGCGGTCTATGCTTATATTAAAGGTCAGGAACAATCCACGACTCAAAAGAGGAAAATCAAATGATTACATTTTCAGAGCAAGAGCAAGCTGTTTTAGATGAAGCGCTAAACATTCTAAGAAAGCATATCAATAATAACGATGTTTTTAAATCACCTGAAACCACAAAAAATTATCTTTGTATTAAAATGGCAGGAATTGAAAGAGAGCAATTTAATGTATTGTTTCTTGATAATCAAAACCGCTTAATTGATGATGTTACTATGTTTGAGGGAACAATTGATGCTTGTTCGGTTTATCCTCGTGTGATTGTTCAAAAAGCTTTAGAGTTGAACGCAAGTTCTATGATTATTTATCATCAGCACCCTAGCGGTAATCCAGAACCTAGCCAAGCTGATAGAAGAATAACGAGACGTTTATCAGGTGCTTTAAACTTAGTTGATATTAGAGTTTTAGATCATTTTATTGTTGGCGGTGATAGTGTTGTGAGTGTTGCCGAAAGAGGTTGGATTTAAAAATAAGGAAGCGGGGCGCTGCCCCGATAATTTTATTATGTTACTAGAAGAATTTAAAAAACTAGATTGCTGTTTACCCTTACACGATGAGAGTTTTAGAAAACCATCTCCAGAGGAAGTTAAGTTTTTGAGGTCTGAATTAAACTTATCTCAGAATCAAGTAGGGCGTTATTTGGGTAAAAATGTCACTCCTAAAGGTTGCTCAGCAGTTAGAAAATGGGAATCAAATATTAACTCCAGTAATTTTAGAGCGATTGAGTTAAATGCATGGCGTAGGCTGTTATATTTGATTGATGTTGGTGATCCAAAAGAGGACTTGAACAATGCAATTAATAAAAGCTAGTTTAGTTCTTTTATTTTCGAGTAATGCTATGGCGTTTTGTTTCGATGAGGCGGGAAAGCGTTACAATGTTAATCCTAAATTGTTGAAGAGTATAGCAAAAGTTGAAAGCTCCTTGAACCCCAAAGCGATGAATTACAGCAATAACAACGGGACTTATGATATTGGTCTAATGCAGATTAATTCTACTTGGTTAAATAAATTATCTGAGTTTGGTATATCTGAGCCTGATCTAATTAATAACCCTTGTACCAATGTCCATGTTGGAGCTTGGATTCTATCTACTAATTTTGCCACTCACGGCTATAACCGAAATAGTTTAGGCGCTTATAATGCGGGTTTTGGTAGTAACAGGCAAAGTGCTAGAGATCGCTATATAGGTAAGGTTGAAGATAAGTTTTATAAATGATAGTTTGCCATTACTTTTAATAGGCTCAATTGGTTTACAGTTGAGCCTTTTTCTTTTCTTACGTTGGGCGATTTTGGAGTATTTATCTCGTTCCTCGAAAAACACACCAAACCAATGCTTTTCGCTTCGCTAATTTGCCTCAAGACGATACACTCTTATTAGCTACAAGTGAGGTAGGAAACTGGGTCTAATAAGAGTGTATCTGTTCGGCTAAATTCCAGAAGCGCAATCATTTATCGCAAAGTTACATAGACCATGTAATTGCAAAAAGACCGTAAAGGCTCATTGAATTTCATCCCTCTTAAACGACTGAAATCCCAAAATCGCAAAGTTCGATAGTAGCTACATAAAGAGCTATTGGCTTGGGACGGGCGTTTTTGTGGAGCGATACACCCCACGCTATGTTTATTCTAAACATAATGGTTGTCGATGTGTGGTGCAAGCGATTGAATTATATAGCTTGCAGGGTAGATTGCGGGTTAAAAAATGAGCAAAAAAAATTTCTATAATCCTACACAATATCCCGAAACGCTAGATTCTAGTTAGATTTGAACTAGAATCCAACTAGATTCCGACCAAATATACCAAGGGATGTAGACAATTAGAATCTAGCTAGATTCTATTTTTCAAATTTTTAAGATTCTGTTTTTATTGAATTTCCCGATTGACTAGAATCTAGGTCGATTCTACCTAGTTTTCTTGTTCTATACTTATAATGTTGAATAAAGAGGGTTATAGCATGGGAAAAACCACAGTAAAGGTACAAGTAGGGATGCCAATTGCACTGCATGAGCAGTTCATTGTGTATAAGGAAACCGAGCGAATTGGTACGGACTCAGAGGCAGGGGCGAAGCTCATCGAACTAGCATTAAGAGTTATAAATAATAGTAGCGATGAGACTATTACTAATAGAGATTTGCTTGAGTTAATTTTACTTAATGTAAATAAAAACCTGCTCTTTTCTCAGCAAGTTTTAAAGCATTGTTTTGACTTGGAACACGCAAAAGAGAATCATATTGAATGGTATAAGTTGAGTAAGGAAATGAAAAAGCAAGCCGAAAAACAAACCGACTCGCTTATTAGTAAAGAATGATTATAGTTCTTTTTCTATATCTATATCCTGTTGTGGTATGTCGTTTTTCTTGCTAGGTATATCAGGTATAGATAAGTTGTCATGGGTTTGAATAATATCATTACTGTATGATTTATCGCTAATACTACTATCATTATGTTTATCGTTGTCGTTGATTTTAATGTCGTCTAACGTTTCGTTAGTATTGTGTTCTATGTTGTTCTTGTTGTTTTCTATAATATATAGCGCTTTATCCTTAATTTCATTTATTGAGATTATATATAAGTTCTTATCTTTGAAATACTCAAGGATACTGTTTCGTAAATCATCATTGTGTTGGTTGTTGGTTTCTGAAAGAACAAGAATCACATTTTCTCTTATCGGTTCTGTATCTAATTTGGTTACATTGTAAAGATTTTCGGTTGATATTACATCTACATTATTAGTGGCATCAACTACTTTTACCCCATCAACAACATCGGTGGTTATAATCGTAGTGTTGGAATTAGATTCGTTTAATACTATAAAGTTTTCGCTTCTACTACCTAGCGTTTTAATAGGTGTGTTTAAATCACCATCATTACCAAGGTGTCGTATTTCAATTCCTGAAACCTCGTTGGCACTATTTGTTGTTTCAGATATTAAAGCAGGGTATGTTTGACCATTTTCTCTAGTCCAAAAAGAATCGTTATACTTTAATCTTGAAATATCCTCTGCATTTTCCCGTCCATTCTCTAAATAGGTTTGGGCTATCGTTCCTTGGGTTGAAGTAGAACTGATAGCTATCTTAATTGCCGTATTAATTCTGTTTTGTACTGTTTGAGGTATAGTGTTTTCAAGTTTTTCATGTTGAGGGTTAAGCGTTAATTTATTCTTTTCTGGCTCTCTTAATTGGTAATCAAGATCATAAAGAGCATCACGAAAACTTAAGTTTTTTTTATCCATAAGAAGATTAACAATAGACCCGCCTTTACCTGTTTCATAATCCCTATAGAAGCCTCTAAACTCACCCGTCAAAGTGACTCTAGTGTGACTATTACCTTGACCAAATACTAAGTAGTCTGATGTTGATTTAGATTTATTAGGTTCGCCTAGCAAGGATTGTGATATTGATTCTATACAAGGTGATGAATCTTTTACTAATGTATCTCTCATTTTTGATAATGAAAGCTCACCGTTAATATCATGGTATTGATAATTCTCATTTGGAGTAGGGCGGTCATTAAAGTACAAGTGTGGTTGGGTTTCTTGCTTATCTAAAGTTTGAAGTGCACTAAACTTATCGCTTCGGTTATTTCCCCAAGCGTTCATCATTTGCTTAGCGTTATCAGTGTATATTTGTATGCTTTTAACTGCTCGACTTATATCAATGTAAGCCCGTCTTATATCGGTAAGCGCACCTTTGCCTAAAATTGCACTTATTACACTTTGATAGGTTGAACCTTGAGCCATATCAGCCGTTCTAGTGTATGAGTAGTCCCAAAACATACTTTGTTTATCATCACCTCCTACAGAGATTGTTTTGCCGTATTGGTTTGTAAATACTGCTTTGTTTGTCAGCGTATCAATACTGCTAACTTTAAATTCTGTATTAGCTTTTATTTCGTTTCCGCTATCGGTAAAGCGAGGCATAACCCTATCACCAACGCTGACAGGTTTTTCAGAGTAACTAAATAGATTAGTGGACTTGTGATCACGTTGTGAGGGGATGAAGTAACTCTCTTTGGAATCAGGATTGCCAAACTCTTTTAGTGTTAGTATTTTTGACTCTTTATCAACATTGGTAATGTCATAAAACGTATTTTTTCCAGTAGCCAGAACTAAGCCTTTTTCGTATGGCATCATCGTAGATAACTCTTCTCGTGAAGCGCTAACTTGACGGAATCTACCGAGTGTTACTTGTTCTTGTGGGAGTTCACCTGATTTTTGTAGTCCCGCACGAATCGAACTGGCTATATCGTCTCTTTCTCTGTTGGTGTATGCAATAACAAGTGTGTTTTCTCTCGTTTCGGGAGTGCGGGATAGGTAGTCTTTTGTCACTAATCGAGTGACTTCCTCTTTAGCAATTTGAGCATTTTTTAGTGGACTATTCGTGTAGTCCATTTTTGTAGAGTAAACATGCGAGTTGACGATAGATTCTGTTTTTTGATCTCTTAGTGCATCAACGGCTGATTCGCCTTGCTTATCGACAATATTATGAACGCCTTTTAGAAGCTCTGGCGTATCTTGTCGTCTAATGTCCGTTAGGTTCGAGTAGTTTATTGCGCCTCTATCTACAGCAAGCTCGATAGGTTTACCTGATGATTGAGAGAGCAATTGCTCTCTATCACCAACGAACACAGCTTTTGAATCGGAAGCAACAACGAAGCTTAAAAACTCAGAAAGCTGCTTATTACCAATCATCGAATCCTCATCCACGAAAAACAAAGAGCCTTTGCAGTCGCTTGGTTCAAGTTTTCCTTTGTCAATGTCAGTGAGAAATTGACTCATGGTTTGGGCTGCAATGCCTTTGTTGCTGAGTTCATTAACTGCTGCGTGGGTTGGCGCTAAGCCGAGAACTTCCACTTCTGCTAGTCCTTTTATTTGTTTCACTTGATTTATCAGCTCAACATTCTTTTCTAGCATGGTCGATTTACCCGTACCCGCTAAACCTTGGACGGCTACAAATCTATCGTCAGTGGTTGCGATCATAGATATTGAATTAGATTGCCCCCTTGTAAGGAAGTCATTGGACGCTAAGAACGAATCTGCTTGCGCATTGGTACTATAAGGCTCTACAACGGCTTTATTATCAGCCAAAGTGCTGAGAACGCTTTTCTCAAGAGCTAATGATTTTTCCGTAGTCCATCGAGTACCGTCACTGTAAACCGATGAAAGTAGGTCTTTGTGCTTATCAAGTTGAGTCACAATCTCACGAGGATCTACAGGCGAGCCTTTTTCTTGCATCAAGTATTGTATGGAGTGATACATTAAGTCTTGTTGCGTAAAAGCTGCTTCTCGCTCGCTTAAATGATTAATAGCGTAGTCCACAGCCTTTTCTAAATTTGTTCGAAAGTCAGGCATTTGGAGCTTATCAATAGCAACTGATAAATCTTGTTTTAGTGTGTCACTGGTTTGCCCTGTTACGTTTCTATCAATAGATTGAGCATTAAAAACTCGTTGTACTGCTGATGGTCTAACATGAGACTCATCAAAGCGCTTGGCTACTTTGTCATGCTCAGTAGTAAACACATCAAGCGTTTTAGAATTTAAAGCAAGCTCAGAAATAATCTCTTTATTGATGGCATAGTCTTTAGCGTATAAGAAATTATGGCTGCTGTTAGGATCGGCTTTGTGTGATGGCGTGGCATAACCGTATGAGAGCGGGAGGTTTTCTGGTTTGTTGATTGTGATGATCTTATTTGTTTGACTATCGGTTAGGGTAAGACTTCCATTCTTGGTTGATTCAACCTTATAACTATGTTGCTGACTCAACCCCAGGATTTTATTATTGCTATTGGCTGTAAGCGTGTCACCCTGAGAAACTTCCAGTTTTGCACTTTTTAGAACGGAAATATTACGTTCTTTAAACTCTTTTGATGAGGGGTCAACTGTCTGCTTTTGTCCTTTATCATTCTCTATAACGATGGTGTTATCACGGTTATTTTTGCTTACTACTTTGAAATCTTGAACAGAGGTTTTACCTTTGCTTTTGCTGAACTCTCTTAGCGTCATAGTGCTGTTATAGTGCTTTGAAAGCTCACGTTGAGCATCGCTAAGATAAACGGGGTTTAGGGTCGCTATTGTCATTCCTGATGATGATACTTGCCCCTCTGACACTAATTTATCTCTTATTGTTGAGTTAAGTAAATTCGTATCTTTAACATTGGTAGCTACAACTTGTGGACGCTCACCAGATGACGACATCGCAGAGTATAGAGAGGCTAACTTATCAATATCTTGATCTCTTAAAGACACTTGCGCTTGGGTCTTTGTTTCAGATCTGAATACTTCCGAATGAGCGCCAGAACTGGCAACCAAAGCTAGAGCGCTGTTAGAACGAAATGATTGTGTTTGGCTTTCATGGTTTAAGAAAACAACCTTTCGACTATCACCTTTCGCTTTAACTGCTAATTCAGTAAGTTGATCGGCACTGAGTTTGTTGGCTGATTCAACAATGAGCACTCCTGAACCAAACTTATCTGACTTTAAATAATCGTTTACCGTGTGAGTATGTTCAGGCTTGAAGAAGTTTTTGATTGTTTCAAAAATACCAAAGGACTCTCGTTTGTAACTGTCTTTTGCTCGCTCAGCTGCTGCAAGGTTTGGTGAAACAATATCAACGTTCTTACCGCTATTGTTGTAAACATGAACCAATGATTTAACGGCTTTTTCAGCCGAGTGGGGGAGGTTCAAAATATTGAATTGTTTCTTAGACTCGATGATACCAACGATAGCTTTTTCATTATCTGTATTTAACTGATGAGACTTTAGCGAATTTTCATTGGCATAGCCTTTCATATCAGTAGTGCGAGAAGATACAATATCAACAAGCTTTTTTTCTCTATCAATCATAGATTGAGTTGTATAGCTTTCACCTTGCTTATCAAGTTTGATAAGGTCGCCACTCTTATTCAGCTCATGCAAATACTCTTTTGCTTCTTGGGCGTTCACGAACCCCTCTTTCGCAAACTCAGTGACAGCGAGCGTTACTAATTTTTCAAAGGTCATAGACGTAGAGAAAGCGCTAAGATGATGAATCGATCTATGAACTGCGTCTTTTGTTTCTTGATTAATTGATGGCTCTTGAGTTGAGCTTTGATCATAAGAGCGAACAATGAACGACTGAACATCAAACCCTTTGCTATCTATCTTGCTTTGCCATGATGATTGAAGATCGTTGGCAGAAAAACCCGTTTTTGCTTTTCGGGTTGATTTAGCAATTAAGTCTCTAGCTGTTTGGCTATCTAAACCAAGCTCACTCGATTTTTCATTGATTTGTGCTGAACGTGTTGAATTATCACTTAGTACGGTTTCAGGTACTCCTTTAATCTCAAATAGACCATTGCCCGTACCTCTAATTTTATAACCCATATCCACAACAGATTTGGCTAGGTTACTTTGATAGAGAGAGGTGTAATATTTTTGGTTGTTATAAAGGCGCTCAAAAGAGCCATTTGTCCCGCTTCCACTTTGTTTGAGGCAAGTAGCCAAAGAGCGAAGCTTGCCGTCCATATCCCTTGTTAAGTTGGTTGCTAAAGCATGGGTGTGTAAATGTGGCTCATCTTCTCGACTTGTTTTGTGCTGAACCATCGCAAAAAGCATTTGTTCAGTATTGGTATATGTTGTTTTCCCATCCTCATCTGTCCCTTTCACTTGGGCTATATCTTTTTCAATTTGAGATAACGTGCTTTTGATAGCTGCATTATGAGCATCGACCAATCGAGTATCGCCACCGACCAGACTTAATAGACTGACGCTCTTAGGCGCTGAAAAAGTCAGATCAATACCAGATTTATGATTCTCACGCTTGTAGTGAACATCCTCACCTTTCAGGCTACCGCCTAGAACTTCTTTCAGATCTGAATGAGAAACGGGGCTTCCTAGAAGCCCCGCCTGTTCAGATAATTTACCGCACCACTCTGTATTTTCTTTTGCTTCAACGGGTCGCAAATAATAATTTGCTGATGTGTTGCGCGCAGGGGGAGGACTACTTGCTCCACCCTCGCCTTGAGATAAGGTAGGCTCATTGTTATTGATTGTGTTTCGAGAGCTTGAGCGGTCTACAGTTTTATCGCTTTCTCTCTCTTTTGAAATGTCATTTTCAGAGGATTTAGACAATTCAACATCGGTAATGTTTTTGTCTTTTTCCTCATCAAGATAATACTTGGTTGCACTGCCAGAGCAGCCTATTTTGGATAAAGAAATCATAGTGACGACACTCCTTACAATTCAAAATCTTGAGATAATGAAGCCTCATCGATTTCTCGTTGAACACGATCGCTTTCATTTTGTTGATTGCGGGTTTTCTGTTCTCGCTTATCAGCGTTGTTAATTGCTTCTTTCATTGATTTGACTGCGGATTGTTGCTCATTTTCGTTCTCAAAGGTGTCACTTTGACGAGCGAACAAAGCAGCTCTATCAGCCTCATCAAGCATCATCGGTGCTCTAATTTCGTGATAAACAAGCTTCTCGTAAACCAGTTTCATTGATTCAGATTCATCGTACTGACGTTTCAAGAAAGGCGTGTTTTGCTTTTTCTTAGGGTCAAATTTCAAATCAAGTCGGGTGATAAATGAACTGTTAGGAACTCGAACCCAACACTGTAGATCGTCAAGTGTTTGTATTTCAGAGGCAGAAACCACAGGTCTAGTAATGGTTTGGTGTGATAACGTCACACCGTCACGCAGCGTATTTGCCCCGTAGCTGTAGTTCTCACGGCTAACATCAATTTCTTGCTCACCGAGATCTTTTGCGGATATTTGAGCCATTTCAGCAGATGGTGCTCTAAAGTAGAAACGAGAGTTAAGGAGGTCAAACATTTCGTCAGCAGCATGTTTGCCGTAAGTTTTTACCAATTGAGCATAAGATTGAATACCGATGAGATAGCAGCCACCAAACTTACGAACTTCGGCAATGATTGAACCCAATTCCGGTAACTTATGAAGTGATGGCATTTCATCCATCACAACCCAAATACGTCTATCCTCATTTTCCTCTAGACCTAAAATTGCATTTGAAGCGATGGCAAGCCACATAGAGATCAAAGGACGTAACGAAGCATGTTGCATCGCATTGGATGAAAGGAATAAAAAGCCTTTTTGATTATCGTCTTGTACCCAATCGGTAATAGAGAAATCAGGCGAATAGAATTGCCGTCCTTGTCCGTATCATCTAACCCGTCAAGAAAGCGCAGTGATTTGATGTAAGTAGCGAGAACCGACTTAATAGAGATAGCAGTTTTTTCAATTTTGTTAGAAACAAGAGTTTCAGACTCAGTACCTTTTAGGAATGAACCTAACGTTTCAATAGATGAGGTTAGGATGAGATCAAGTAGACGCTCTGTTGTTGGCTTGTTTTCAGTATCCTTAGCCATTTGAAAGGCCGTAGTAGAAAAAATAGAGCGAGCTGAATCAACCCAAAAAGGGTCGCCCTCGCCATGTTGAGGGATGAGCGCATTAGCCATGCTTTCATAATCAGGCGCTTCTTTCGCATCATTCCAAACTTTCCAATTAGCGCAACGATCATCAAAAGGGTTAAGAATTACATCGGTTTGGGGATTGTATAAAGAGCCAACAAACGTACAGCCCTTATCATAAATGATGGCTTTATCACCTCGCTCACGAACCCACATTAAAAATTTACGAATGAGTACAGATTTGCCTACACCTGTCGTCCCATCAACAAGTAAATGTTGCACTTCAAAATTCAACTTAAAGATTTGGTGTCCGTCTAGCTTACAAGTGCTGATCTTGTTTTTCTTGCTCTTTAAATGCTTGGTTAGTTGTTTAGGCTCAGCCTTTTGAATACCACGAATAAAGTGATCTTGGGCTTTATCATCACCTTTGCTTTGAAAGTATCGTCCAATAAAACTGATCGCAACCATCCCGATTGCAACGAGTATTAATAGGATTACTTGAATGTCATAAATGAACTTATGCGTAAGGTGAATGAGGGTAGGGTTTTTAACTTGATTCACTAGGATAGAAGTAAAAACCTGATCGTCCCAATAGGTAATGACCTTAGTGTAAGGATCTGCACCTAAAGCATATTGGAGGTTGTACTTGGTGAAGTAAAAGATTGCAGTTGCGGTATTTTCGGGGGCATTGATAATTGCCACGATTGGAGTTAAGACCAACGCAGCGCCCATAACATACTTGAAAACAGTAAAATGCACTTGCATCCACATTCTAATGTTGTGAAAGATTATTTGCCCCCCACGAACTAGGTTATTACCCTTTGCTCGATCTTTTCTTTCCATGCTGATACCTTAAAGATGTGGATGAGGAATACCCGTGATTAATATTTTAAAATCAAAGGGATGATTAATAATAATCACTACATGGGTAATATTTTGTAAGCGCATAAGCAACTAAACCACTGATGCCAGTATCCTCTTCTTCATCACTAGACAATTCAGGTTCTCGCTTAATTACGACCTCTAGTAAATGGTAAAAAAAGTCAGGTTTAAGAAAAGTTGGAAACATATTCAATTTGTAGGGGAGGCAATATGAGCGCTGATTTAAAGGCTTACTTGACTCGTATAGATAAAGATTTGAAGCGAAATTTTGCATCCCATTCATGTAGGTTTTGACTTCAATAGCTTTATCACTGTTAGGGTTTTCGACAGCGTAATGAAAATCCTTTAGCGTCAATATAGTTCCCGCAACAGGGGAGTTATGAGAAAGACTTTTAGCGGCTACAGGCGTAGAAACCAAAGCAAGAAGCATAATTTTTGACATGGTTCTTATATACATGACTAAAACCTCAGTTTGTAAATTCACCCCTATAACTATAGGTTGTTTTTTTTAAACAATTCCTAGCGGGGCATCACTCTACCATTTTGCTCTTCAAGTCTCGCTCGCCAATCATCTTTTTCACCGCCGATTTTTAGAAAACTCTCATTCATTTTGCCCTCAACTTCGGCTTGTACTGGGCTAGGAGTAGGTGAAGTTGGTTGGGTTTGTTGGAAGCGTGAGTTAATACGTTCTCTGTTTTCCTCTGCCTGTCCTCTAATGTTGTCTTGTTGAGTGCCGTCATACAGTGTGTGCGTATCAAATTTGTTATCATCGCCCCAAGTAGCAAACGTGTATTTTGTTTTATTGTTTTGATGCTCAGCCGAAATATCTTGCCATTGCTGATATGTAAGATCTGAACTTCTAACGGCATGAGTTTGATTCAGATCGGAATGATTTTGCATTGATACATTTCTCATAGATAAATCTTTAACAAAAGTGTCACTATCAATATATTGCTCAAGCAACTGATCTCGATTTCTCGAACCCTCAGAAGATTTATCAGTCATTATCGAATAGGCGTGTTGTGCTACCTGTTCACGGGTTGCGTTACGGTTGACTTGTTCAATGCGGTTCTCGACATAATGTTGGAACATTGGCATTAAGTTCTCAGATACATTAATACCCTGTTGATCCATGAGAGTGATTGCGTCTGTCAAAGCCGAAGAACGTTGATGAGTTGCAATAGATGATTTCATGGCGTTATCAGTTTCAGTGAAGTTATTCGACCAATTGGCAAGCCATGAACGAGTATCAGCATTAAGATCGTTTGCTTCCTTAGAGTTAGCAATATCAAGGACTTTAGAGGCACTAGAGTTATAGTTAATCGCTTCTTGCCAAATAGCTTGACGCTGCTCAGAATCCAGTTTTTCCCATCTTTCAGCGTTTTCTTTACTAATGCCTGCGTTAATTCCAACCCCGGCATCAAGAATCTTATTGGATGGAACGCTAGCGCCCGCTTTCATTTGTGCGCCTAATGACGTCATTAAACCGATTGAGTCAGAATTACTCCATCCAGTCATTTGAGATACATTGTTTAGAGAAGATTGCATCTGATTCACGTTATCATTCAGGTTGTTTGACGTTGAAATTGCATCACGACTCGAATACTGGCTTGTATCTGAATGTTGAACACCATAAGTTTGAAGTGAAGTATCAGAGAAAGAGTTACCATTTGAAATTTGCTTTGATTGAGCTTGTAGGGATTGATTTGTTTCAGCAAATTCATTTCTTAATGCTTTGTTGATAGATTCTGTCTCAGCAAGGGTGTAGTGAGCGTTAGTCACAGTGCCAGTATTATCAAATTGAGTCGCCCCATTAGAGAACGTGGTTATAAATCCCCCGTCTTGTTGTTGCACGACATTACTATGATGTTTCTGCAATCCTGATGTGTCATGCTTGTTTGCGCTTGTGTTATTAAATGAGTGGTTATTAATACTCGTATTACCTTGGCTAATATCACCTGTAGCAACCGCGGTACTTGTGCGTTCCGCAACACCATTAACCATTCCTGCAAAACCATAGTATAGAGAGCCAAAGATAGCACCACCACCTTTTAGTATCCCTGCTGCAATCAAAGGTGTGCTCATCATGAGATACCCTGCAATCGCTGCAAAGCGAGTATGGATCTCATCTACAGCATTAGCGTTTGATAAAGTAAAACCGCCAAAATCATCGGTAAACCCTGATGAGCGAGCCTCTAAAGACCAGTTCATAATGCTGTTTAAAATAGCGAATACAAAAGGGTGAAGTGCCAGGTTTCCGAATGTTTTAAAGTAATTACCTAACACTGAAAGGGTCATATTTGGTATCAGAGCGACAAGGACGACAACAAACGAAAAACAAGAGAACATTAAGAAAAAGATAGTGTGAATCATCGGTACAAACTCTTTCGCTTGAAGTCCGACACTCATCCACATAGAGGTTGTTTGGATCTTGTTTGAGGTATAGGCGTAGTTCATTGCTAAACCTGTTGTGTTCCCCATATCGTGAACACTATTACGGACGGCGTTGATAGCCATATTTTGTAGAAATATTTGATTTGAGTTGGTCGAAATCGAGCCGTAAGTCGAGTAAGCGTTTTCTATTGAGCTTTGTAAGAAACCCATTTTCCTTGCAGCATTGTTAGCGTAAAGGTAAGAGCCAAGTTTATTAATGTGGTTCAAGGCATCACTTGAAAAAGCCGCTTTAATGTCGGGGTAAACAGTATTACAGGTTTTAAATGACCCATTAGGAAGTAAAACCCCCCTCAAAGCTGACATTGATTGTGCATCAAGAAAAGCGAAAATATCTGAGCTATCGTAAATGTCTTTCCAGGTGTACTTTGCGTTTATCTCAATATCGCCTCTAATGCAGTTTTGAAAAAATTCATTCCAAAGACCTTGAGCAGCCGTATCTTGGAGCTAGGGGATTGAGCCATCAAAAATAACTTAGAACCAAACATCATGCCTGTTCTACCGTATCTCTCATCATCGGGTAGGGCTGCAATGGACTCTGTTTTTTCTACTAAACCTGACATTAATTGGCCCATAAAATGAGATGGTAAAGCAACAATGTAAGGGATGTTGGCAACCGATGCCGTATAGGTAGGCTTTGTTTTATCAATAATCTGCATTGTCGCTTTTGTATTGATAAGCGCTAAAGGGATAATACCGAACACAACAAACCATTTTATGATGTGGTCATGGTCACGGCTTGTTGAGTAGAGATACATGGTTACAATAGCGCCAAAAAATAGCGCTATGGATTGCAATGAATTAAATTCATCGGAATTACAAAACGTTGCAATAGTGTTGAGTGCCTGCCGAGCAACTTCACCTGATGAGTAAGTTATATATTCCATACTGATTTACTCCCATCCAAAGGAAAGTAGAGATTGCATTTTTTTAGAAAGCTTCTGATCAGAAACCTTGTCCCTCTCTTGGTGAACTATCATGCGATTTTCATAGTCCGTTAAATCCGCACCTACTTTAGCTTGGTAAATCTCTATAGTGTTTCTTGCTTGAGCTATTGAGTTTTCAATTTTTTCAATATCATCGGGAGCATTCAAAGTTAGCTTTAGCGAGTCTCTAATCACGGCTAGAGCGTCAGTTAGGTAGCGATTTAAGATTTCAACACTTATAACTCGTGAATACAGTGCAAAAGGGGGAGCGGTATTTTGCTTTCTGTAGCTAATTAGAATAGAAAGTATTGGCAAGGTGGTGTACTCAAGAAACGACTTTTGCTGGTCGGTTAGTGCTGTATCTGCATGTAGTTGAGAGTAAATACCCTCAATCATGGTATAGATGCGCTTATCAAAGCCGTTGCTTGCACTGACAGTTAGTGTGGTTGTGGTCGGGTTTATACATTGTTTATCCGCGTCATTATCACAATCATAAACGGTCATATCGCCACCTGATAAAATGGCGTTAATCATATTGTTATTGTTAGTAAAGAGGCTTGGTAAAATCTTAGGGTTGCCGTTTGCATCAAAAATATAAGTACCTGATAAAGTCATAAAAAATTCAGCAAGTTGTTTATCAGAACTTAGAAAGCTGTTTTGAAGTAACGCATCCCAAACAATGTTGTGATTCGTTCTAGTCATATCCTCATAAGCGGGATTATTACGGGCGTTTTGCATCATGGCAGGGGTTTGCCCCATCGCACCACACTCATGCCTTGCTGCTACCCAATCCGCAAAAGCATTGGTTTGAGTACCTAGCGTTGAGCAAACGTGTTTTTTCGTATCATTACCCGCAAACGCAGCTAAGCCCCCAACCATCGCTTGAGCTGCTTCACAGCTATTTATCGACTGGTTTAACCACTTATCAGCGATGGCTTGTAGCTTATCCATAACGACTTTGATTTGAGGTGCCCATGTTTGCAAAGCCAAATCTACAGCGAATGGCACAGCGTTTTGGATGATCGCTTTACCCATTGCGACAAGTTGATCGGAATTGATATGCGAAAAAGAGCCAAAAAATGCGTCAATACCACCACAACCCGCAGACACTGAGGGCAACGTGACGGCAATAAGTTGAGCATGACGAATGTTCCTTTTTACATAAAGACTACCCGCATTGTAGTAACTCGCTGCTTGACCTTTATAGACGCTAGGATTGGTTACATTGCTTGAGTAACCCAAACCATTAAAGAAATTCTGCAAATCACCATTCGTACTTGATAAAGCGCTTCCTGACAAAAGAGAGGAAGAAATAAGGATGGCAAGCGCTTTAGTTTTTATAGAAGCTTTCATAAACAGACCCCTTACTCCATCGCAAGTAGAACTTCTCGATCATTGAGAATATTGGTGAATGAATGATTAAGCTGCTCATAGGTCACATCACCAATGGTCATGCGTACAAACTTAATCGTATTTACGTTAATCAAGAATGTGGCAGGGACAGCATTAGTTTCTTGTCTATTTGGAAAAAAGGTTTGATAAATTTCCTGATCTACCGCCATTGGGCGAGGGAAGTCAGGAATAGCTTTACCATCAATAGAAAAGTCATAAACAGGAATCCCCGTCAAAGCTTGGAGCTGTCTTAGTTTTGGAGAAAACTTGTGACACTCAGGGCAAGTGCTTAGGAAGAAGAAAACGACAGCGTACTTATCTGAAATACGATTAGTGTTAGGTTGCATGGCAAGAGCATTAGGTAAAACCAAAGAAGCAAGTGAGCCAGTAGCAAGTTTTAAAAAGGTGCGCTTTTTCATAATGTCATTCCTTAGAAGTCTTGATCTTGATAATCAGTCGCTACGTTATAAAAACGACCATAAAGCTTATCCATTGAGATAAAGCCATAAGACAAAGGTTTCATTTCTTTAGTTATTGGATTAACTAAAACAATGGCAGGGACAAAAGGAACGTCTAAGCGCCCCTTATCATCTATCTCATTTTGTCTAACTGAGTTCACTAAGTTGGCATCTTTACTAATACCTAGTAGAGCTATGCCGTGTTTATCGCTGAAATTTTGAAGTGATGAGCCTAGAGTGTCGCTAAGCTTGTCAGAGCCGTTATAGACGTAAAACATACCCCAACCGTCATTACTCATTTTATGGATAGAATCTATGTGCTTATTACGAATACCTTTTAGGTGCTCTTGTCTTGCTGCTGCTTCTGCGGGGCGATCTTTTAGATAATCAAGTTCAGGAGTAGTGTGGAGGACTTTCTTAAAGGTCATACCAAAGCGTGAGCTTTTATCCGCAACGTATTTATTCATGTGCATGAGTAACGCTGCTTTCTGCTCATTGGTCGGATCAATAATCGCTGCTGCTTGCGCTTCTTCATGTGCAGCTTTAAACCAATCTAATTGCTGCTTAGCGCTCATCGTTCTTTTGACCGTGACAGATGGAGTAGCGCTTTGCTTTTTTTTCTCAACTCGCTTTTTTTTCGCTGCTTTAGGTTCATTATACCAACGCCAACCATTAGGTACTTGCTCTGCAAAAGTTGAAGCTGATACTAAAATCAAAGTCACAAGTAGAAATGAAACTAATTTCATTGGTTCGCCTCCAATTGTGTCGTGATTCGATTTTGAATTTCACTAGGGTTTGGAACTGCCATATTGCTATTCAGATCTGAATAGAAATCTGAAAAGTTCATATTGTCGAAGTTCATACGCTGCATTTCTTCTGGCGTTAAACCTCGACAATTAGGACTCTCTGACGAGCCAAACGTCATGCCTATTTGTCTACGTCCGTCTTGTTGAATAATTCGTGCAAGCTTTGAGTCAAATACGCAATATGACTTTTTCTTTTTGATGCACTTGCCTAAGATTTTGTAAGCGCAATACGAACCTACATAGACGGTAACTTTTTTCTCTTTCGCTTGACCTAGCGCTTTTTCAGTCGATGAACATTGCGCTATACCAATATCAGTACCCCAACCGCCATCTTTACAGCAATCAGCAAAACCAAACGCTTTATCGTTACATTTCATGGGTTTACCTTGAAACGTCTCAGGGGGGGCGGTTAGGTTCTCAGCAGCTTCGGAAAGTGCCGCTAAACCACTAACATTTTTATTAAGATCTTCACTAGGAGATTGGTGCGGTTCAGGATCGTAGCAGTCACCATCAAGGCAGAACGTATTAACGCCACAGGACAGCTCAGCGTCTTTACAATCCATTGTCGTAACTTCTTTACGAATGGATTTTTCAACGCAGACACCCTCAACATTCAAAGAGCACGTTTCTTCAACGATTACAGCGTCAGAGAGATCCCCGCATGTGTCAGGGAATTGACATTGATAAGTTGCTTCATATACCCAACAAGGAAGATAAGTATAAACCCCCTCCCAATAGCGGGTTTCAGCTCCCTCAAGACAACGGTTACTTGTTTGTTGGCACTCAGGTAACATACTGTCGCAAGAATCAGCCCAAGCGACATCGTGACGTTTAGTATCGATCAAGAGGTATTGAGTGCGAGCGCCTGAATATGATGTGGTATGCATTGGGTTTACCCCATTAAGTATCCAAATATTATCCATCGTCACGATGATTGGATTTGAAGTGACTACTACATTAGTGTTAATCACGCCAGAGTAGTACCAAGTTCCATCACTCCAATTAGGTACTATCTTGCCTGTAAACTGTCCGTTGATATAAATAGAAGATCCGTTTGGGTTTGTTACAACACCGGATAGTTTTATCTGCCTAACGGTAGAGGGCAAACTTGGAGCGGTTGGGTATCGGTCATGGATATACCAAATAAAACCCGAACCACTTGAAAAACCACGAGCGGGGAGACCAAGCCAGTGTTGTGAACCTGTTGTGCCTATTACATAAGGAGTTGAGTTGCATTTAACGGGGTTATTAGTCGGAATGTGGCAATACTGCTCCTCTATTTTTTCAGCACATATTTGCCCTGTATCACAGTCGGCATACTGGCTTGAAATGCCGTGAGTAATTTCATAAGCATTTTCTTGACCAACAAAGGCATGAGTGTAAGCGGGGTCACTTCTTAGGTCGGGACGACCCTCATTGACGTTGTCCTGAATATCGAGTGCTTCGGGATTGGAGTGATATTGTGTTGTCGCATCGTTACTTATTGTTACGTCATCCGCCCCTTTATACGCAGGATTATTAAGCTCATTCAAACAGGCGCTATTAGTCGGATCACAATAGTCATTTGCGTTGATGCCGTAGTTTGAGCGAGATTGAACATCGGAAGTTAAACCTTTTGCAAAGCCTACATGACTATCGTAATCCGTCTCAATCCCCGCTAGTACAAAGCGACTGACTATGAATAATGGCAGTAAGATTAATCTATTCATGGTGCTGCTTCCTTGCGAGAACTTTCTTAGCAACACTGGACGCATCCCCCGACTCAGCAATCATTTCTAATGCTGTAGGAATAGGGATATTTCCACGAACAATATCAAAGTCACTCTCTTTACAGTCGCTATCGTGTAAGCACTTTCCCTCCTCGATAACAATTACTACAGGAACGCTATCAATGTTGAATTTATCAAACCAATCAGGAGAAATAGCAAAGCCAGAGTTGATTTGATGGCTCGCATTTTTGCCGTCTACTTTGATTCCAAGTAGCTCCATAATTCGAGCAGAAGTGGCAGGAAAACCGCTAGGTAATATGCCACGAATGATAAGAGGTACTTTGTAATCTTCGCTTTGTTGAAGCTGCTGCTTGAGCGTTAAATCACCAAGCCCGAGAGAGGTAAACACAAGAACGTTAGGCAATGGCGCTTGGCTTGGCGTGTTTGAAAGTGGCGAGCCTGATGTGATGTAGTTATCACGGTTTAGGTCGATAGCGTAATCTTTAAAGCTTTCTTGCTTGGTCTGGTAGTTAAGATAGTTCTCAAAGTCAGGAACATGAGAAACCGCTCGCTCAGTTTCTGCCAATTGTTTAAGTTCTTCTTGACTGTAAGCAGTTTGAGAAGCAAAACATTCAGAACTGAATGATAACGCTAAAAGTAGTGGGTAAAATCCTTTCATGTTATTGCTCCTTACAGAAATACGCAGTTGCGTTTTTTCCAATTGATAAAACCAAAGTTGCCACCAGTTACGGGATTATCATGCCCCGCTTCCCAAATAATGCTTGTTGTCGTGTAGGGGTAGCACGTGTGCGCTCTTGGAATAGTCGCACTCATTTGATAGCGGTAGCGATGCTTAGGAAGAATCGGGCTAGGCGCTTGGTAACAAATCGCACCGTCAGCACCAAAGGACTGCCAAACTAAGCCTTGTCGATGAAGTTTGTAGTTAATGCGCTGCATGATTAAGGTTGCAGCTTGAACCGTACTATGTTGATAACCCGTTGTACCTGTTAAGGGGTAAGCTGAGCCTTGAGAGCCTAAGCACCAAAAAAGAGGGTCTAGAGGTAATGCAGTGCCTAAACTGGTAATAATGGATTCAGCAACACAAGCGAGTTGTGTTGCTGGATTGCCAAATAAAATCGCTTCGGGATTTAAGACAAAGGCCAGTTCATCATCTTCCAAGTGGGATCAAGCTCTGTCATGTATCCGACCCCAAAGGCATCGCTAGCCATGCAAGCAGTAGATGAAATAATATCGAGCCAGTACATAAGCGGGTATGTGTAAAAATGAGCGTGATAAAAAGCACCATCGGCATATTCACCCTCACGAACCGTTACGTTACCGCCTATGTTGGTTTTATCAGATATGGACATTTCCATATCCATATTAACCATGCAATAAGGAATACGAGTAACATCGGTTAATGTGCTTGGCTCCCAGTAGCCAATATTCAAACCGATTTGTAGATAAATTGGGGGAGGCTTAGGGCAGTAAGAGATCGGGGCGCTTGGATTAGAAGTGTCAGGGTAACGACTAGACAACAGAGGAACGCTACCGAGAGTCATAGGTAACATACATTCCCAACAAACATCGCTGATAGGATTTACAAAATGACCCGTACACGCCCCACCAATCGCTTTTGTCGCAGGACTGATTAATACCGATAACACTAGGCAAAGCGTTAAGGTGAATTTACTTCTCATTTCATCACCCCTATTGTTTTTATTTCGTAAGGGTCATGCTCTGTCACTCGCCAAAATTTACCATCTTGTTTGATGGTGACAGGAACGTGTTGGATGTGGAACTTACGAGCCATATCTCCCGTTTGCTCAAAGTACACTCTTTGGTCGATTTCTTTTTCTAAGTTGCTCGGAACACCATTGGTTAAGATTATTTTGGTCGGCATGGTTTCATGTTCCAAGTGACGTTTTAACCAATCCACTTGCGCTGCCTCATCACCATTTAGGAAAATAAGTCGCTTGCTGAAGTTGATCTGATAGGCGTTACGGTTAGGGAACGTAGACGGGTCGAAAGGATTTATAGTCAGTCCTTTCGGGTAAATCACATTGCCTTTATGGTCTTTAATATCAATCGCAAGAGTTAGGCTTGGGTCGACAAGGTAACTTTTAGGCTCAGAAGTGGTAGTAAAATCGACAGCGACTTGAGGGCGTAACACTTGCTCTTTAACCGTGTCTTTCATTTTCTGCTTTAATTCATCAAGCCGACCTGTTTCTTTTAAGTGCTCCAAGCGTTGTTGAATGGCATTTAAAAAATTTTGCTCAATAATGGGAAAGGTAGGAGCAACAATCCCAAAATCTTTAGCCTGAACACTGGTTGTCATTAACAACGCTAGTGCAGATAGAGATAGACGCTTAATCATTTTTCCCCCTCGCCTTTAGGCGATTGAGATTTATAAAAGGCTACAATTTGAGCAGCTATATCGTTGGTCACATCACTTTGATTTGAAGCAACCGCAGCACCAACTAAAACGACAACATTGTTTTCGTCAGCGTAGCTATTCATTGTTCTTTCTAATACCTGAACAAAGCCAACCAAACGGTTAGATTGCTCATTGACTGACAGCGACGACTTGTTTAACTCACTTTGATAAGTGTCAATTAAACGTTTAGGATCAACTTGAACAATCTCTTTAGACATATAAGAGTTGATACCGACAGAGACAGCAACGGACAAAACAGCAGTAATTAGATGAGAAATTACGGTTGATTTAGGCATGAGATTCACCATAGACGTTACGTTCAAATTCCTTGATCTCGTCACCGTAGAATTTCTCTGAGGTCATTCTCACTGCCTCATAAATATCGTGACCGTTATCAAGCATTTCCTCTGTATAAGCCCATTCATTAGGCTCTGTAGAGAACGTCGCTCTTGAGAATGGATCGGCAAAGAAGCGATGGAAACTGGTATTCCCCCCCGTTTTAAGCATCACGCAGCTATAACCCGCAGCCCCTGCACGTTCAAAATTGCGGATGACGTGTTCTTCAAATTGAGAGAACTTGTTAGGGTTCTCTTGTACGAAACAGTCAAAAGCTTGCCCTTGACGCATGATGATGTGAATATCGCTATTGTTGTAACAAGCTTCGGCTTCGGGATTAGCAAAGAAATCTTGAAAGCCTTGCGTTACGGTACAAAATGAGCCACCAAATTTTCGTGCGGTACGATAACCTTGCTGAATGAACTCTCGTGCTGATTCATTCGCTCCACTTAAAAGCGACCAAGCTTCTTCTATGACACACAATTTACGAGTTTTACGATTACCCGATAAGTACATTTGTTGGTTGATCGCTACAATAAGCGAGAAGATAACGGGACGAAGAACAGCAGGGGGGAACCCCTCAAGCTCAAGCGTAGTAATATCAATGCTTGGGTCTAACATTGACGGCTGATTGAAAATGTCGCCATAGATGCCATCACTTCGATACTTATTGAGCTGAGTCGCTAATTGCGATATTTGATCTGAGTTTAGACCTTGAGTGCGTAGGTCGTTGGCAATTGCGTGTAACTCATCTTGAACATGATCAACCAGTGTTTCGTTATGGTGTTTCTCCCAAGCGTTTACAATCGCATCGCCTAAACAAGCGGTTTGGAAATCATCTAATTGACCTCTAGGCGACCCCATCGAAGCAAAGAGAGAGGTAATGTTGTCTAAAGCCTCTTTTAAAGGGTCAACCCGATCACCACAATCTGTTTTAAATTCGTCTCTTGTGAAGTGACCTAAGTGAGTAAAAGGGTTTAAGAAAATATCTTTGGGGGTCATATAAACACCACCAAACAAAAGGGTCATTTTCTTAAAGCTTCCCCCTTTATCAAGAATCCAAACCTTACCGCCAGAGCTATGAACACTGGATACGATTTTTTGTGTTAAGAAAGATTTACCACTACCTGAACCGCCAGAGAGGGCGATATTTTGGTTATCCGTTCCGCAGCTCCAAGGGTCAAAATAGCTCAACTGTTGGCGCATTGTAGGAAGTAATACACCTCGATTTAAGTTCTTATGATCCATTGTGATAGGTAAAAAATTGACTAAGTTAGAGGTTTTCAGCGTGTTTACTCTTGCTGCTTTTTTTACGTCACTCCAATAATCAATCATTGAGAAAGGCAAGATTGAGAAGAAAGCTTGAGTTTGCAAAATGCCTACAGGCATAACCTCACAACCCGCACCAGAAAAAGAGGTAGTTGCTGCTGAAATGTGTTTTTTTTCATTTTTCTTATCAGTAAATAAACAAACATTCAGAGACATTGAGGCAAGTAAATATTCTTGGTTGATAAGCCCTTTTTGAAGCTCTTTACGTTCTTCTAGCTCATCGGAAGCTGTAGGGACAAGCGCTCTAAGCTTGCTTTCTAAAGTCTTAGTCAAATCGCCTATTTTGGTATCATTTTTAATCTGACTTGTGCCTCTATCCTCAAGCTTAAAATTGACCGTCATAAGGTGAGGGCATTGAACTGACTTGGCAATATTACGAATAGAACTAAAACATTCAGGCAAACCGTAAAGTCTAAAGTCACTAGGTAAACGTCTTAGGCCGAGATTGACGATTCGATAGTTTTGTTGGCGGTTAGCTTCATCGGTATAGCGAACTTGAATATGATTCTTACAGCTCAAGAACTCTGTATCAGGCGCTAAAATTTGTGAGTTAATTGGCTCTAAATCATTATAAACAGGCGCAACAGGACGACTCGCATCACGGTTAAAGTTAGCTATCTGTTCAACGTACCAAATCAAACCAACAGGTGTGACAGGCTCTAAGTTAAAGCCAACAACCTCTGCTGATGTTTTAAAGGTTTCTTTGAACGAAAGTAAGTTTTCTTTAGTTGAAGTTGTCGTAACAAAGACAAAAGCTTGATAATCACGAACATCAAAGTAATAAGGCTGACGATGGTTAAAACCATGTTTAGACGCATAGAGGTAATAATCAGCGTCACGCTTTGCAAGATCAGCCGTGATCCCGCCACGTTGGGACATTGCTTCTTGGTTGCCACGCAAATGATGCTCAATCATGTTGTTACCAAGTAAGCAAAATTGGTAATCCCATTTTTCGCCTTGAGGAAACTCACAGATTAGGCGATTCAAAGATTCTACTAACTCATCATTAGCCCCACCGAATACACCAAGTTGAAAACCAAACCCCATTGAGTTTTTATTCTCAAAAACCTCTTTTTCCTTATCGAAATAGCGATAAATAAGCTCATTGTGAAAGTGATTAAATGATCGTTTTGATTGCTTATGTAGCGCTGCTATATCTTGAAATACATTCATAACAATTAATCCTTTTTGATTGCTTGAACTGGTCGCCCTGTCCACTCAGCTTCTTTAAGGACAATGTAAATATCAGTGGTATCAATGTAAGAGCCTGTTTCATCTTCAAACGGAAAGATGGTGACTTTTCGGGTGATTTCTTCGGTTCTTTCTGGCTTGCCAGTGCGATCTCTGCGGGGAAGTAAAGAAAAGCTTGGGACAAGCGATTCAGCCTCATTCAGATCTGAATGAGGGTTATTACCGTGATTATCAGGGTTAGCATAATGATCGATGTTTTCACGAACTTCGTGCATTGTCGTACACCCACCAACGCCACCTACTTTGTCGCAAGAGTAATCATTGTCTAAACCCGTACTACAACCATTCACAAAAGTTAAAGTTAAAAGGATGCAAATTAAGCGATACATAAGCGTCACTCCTATTGACCGAATGGCGAAGATTGACCGCCATTACCCATGTTTTGAGGAAAGTTAGGGATAGTATTGGAAACATCACCCGCTAAAGGATTATTTGTAACGACATTAAGAATTTGACCTGTAAGACTTGCTTGAGCTGCATCTTTAGCAATAACTTGAGCTTCATAAGCTTCTGAATCGCTAGAGTCCAATGGGAAACCCGCAAGAAAAACAATGTTCACTATATTGCCAGGATTGAGTTCAACGATTGGATGGTAAAGATCGGCGAGCTTGATGTAATAGTCAGCCAGTTTTTCACCAACGGATGAGGTCGCATTACCAAGTAGATTTAAGGCTGCATCTTGACTATTGATTGTTGAGGTTGAACCTAAAGCACTTGTTGAAGTTGTCTCAGAGAGAGCCTTACCAGTTTCACCTAGACCAGTAAGAATCCCCGCTACCCCCGCCATTTGTACGATTTTGCCGTTTTTAAGAATGGTTGTGCCACGAATACCATTGCGTCCAAAGTTGAAAACCGTTCCTTTAATGGGAATATCCAAGATCTCATCGTCAGCGAAGATACAAGAGATTCGATTGGTTCTAACAATACCTCTTGAGCTTGAGATTTCACCGTAAACGCTGCCAGTGATTGTGCAATCTTTAAGCTTTGATTTTTGACCGTTTGGTAATATGCCCTCATTGATAGTCTGGAAAACCATTGGCGCTGTATTACCTTGACCAAGCGCTCCCGCATCAGCATCAGCACCGCCAGTAACAACAGCAGTAACAAAACCACCTGTAGGCATATAGTTATCAATCGTGCGCTTTTTTGCTTCTTGCTCTGCCTCTGTAACGTGATCCCATTCAAAGGTAAATTGGTCAATACCACCTTGATCAAACGCTCTTGAAGCGCTTGGGTCATACGCATACTGACCTTGATTTGAATTATCAACGCTATTAGAGGAACGAGGGCGAGGGGGTAGACCTTGAATACCAAAGCCTTGAGTATTTGACTTTAATACTGCCGATTTTTGAACATAACCATCGGCAGTGACAATATTTTCATTTATTTCTGTCACTTCTGGCATATCAGGGATATTTTGTAATGCTGTTTCTTCGGCTATCTTTCTAACCTCATCGAACTGAGCATTTTTAAGATTATCAACTCTCGTATTTACTTTGGTTTCAAAGCCACGCTGCTTGTTGGTCATATCATCTTTGAATCGAGAAATATTGAGCTGCATATCTTCAATGATTTTGTTTTGGTTAGCTATTTGTCGATTTAGCTCATCATTTTCTAGTTGAAGAATGGTGACAGCAGATTGGTTATCCTCATCGACAAACTCAGATTCGATAATTTCACCGAAACCCTTAATTTCTTCGGTTTGCTCTACAACCACTTCTTCTTTTGCACCAAAGTAGCGGTAAGCTAATGAACTCATAATCGCCAGTATGATCAGAACAATAAAGGTGATGGTGTAGTTTCTATTTTTCGCTTTCTCATCAACATCAAGACCTTGCGAAATATCACCATCTGGCTCTTTGAATAATCTGCCAAGTTTCATAATCACTACCTCACACCAGTTACAACGTAAAGCAATACAGATTCGTTAGGTTTAAGCTTGCCCTCACGGTCAAGAGAAGCGCTGCGAGTTGCATAGCTGTAGAAATGAGCGTTTGTTACTGTTTGAGTTTCTTTACTTTGATTTTTTACCTCATAGATGATCCCGCTATAGTTTTTTCCACGAAATACTTTCATCGGGACAACGGCTAATGGGTCGCGATCTTTAGGCAATGTTTTCTTATCAACAACATGCAACGTAAAACCCGCAATTTTTGTTTTATAGAGTTGATGAGCAATCATTTGCTTAGTGAACATTGCAACTTTCATCGGATAATCAAACTCTTTGCTATCAAAAATACTTGGCTCACTTTTATGAAGATTAACGGCTACAAACTCAGTTACAAGCGCAGGGACGGACTTAGGATTGATAAATAGAGTGAAGTTATGCCCGTTTCTGGTGCTAATGTGAGCCGTAAAAGGGATGGCAACATTAATCTTTAAGGTAATTGAACCGCTTTTATCGGTTTTGCTATTTGATGAAGTACAAAACCCGATAGGACAAACAAAGCTTGTAATTGAGTCGTCACGAACAACGAGACGGTTTAAGTTGTTTGAAGATAAAGGCAAGCTGATCGTGTCATTATCATCAAAGCGGTAGGTGTTAGCAGGAACGTTATCAATGCGTCCCGTTTGTTTCTCTTTAGCGATTGCTATTGGTGACATAATAAGAGTCGCTAAGAGCAGAGTAATAGATAACCTAATCATTAGTCTGTTTCCTTATGGCTAGTCTCTTTGTAGATGTAATCAAGCTGAATAAATCCATGCTGATAGCTCATCTTGACTATGTAAGTGTTTTGCTCAGCAGGCAGAGAGCGAATACCTACATTTTTGAAAAGTTTTCCGCTCATACGAACTGCAAAGTTATCAGGATCGGCTTGCCTCGCTGTCACATCAAAAGTGGATGAGACGTTATGCTCTTTGATAAACGAGACTTCACTTGATAGGACGGGGCTAAACGTTTTCCAAACCGCAGGGTTAGCGTATTCCGAAAGTAAATGAAACTTTCGCTCAACAGAGCTAGGTGTTACGTTAAATCGCAGATACATGAAGTATTCAGCCATCATTAACAGGTATTCATCATCGACTTTCGCATCGCTTACCGTAAACGCTTTGCTTACCATTGGAGGGGTGATCGTCCGTGATTTATGGGCAGCTAAATAATACGAAGTCCAACCCAAGCCACTGATGCCTAACAACAAAGCAATTACAGTTACTAGTAGAAGTGCATTAACACCACTTGATATACCCGCATATATTTCTCTATTTCCACTTTCCATAACTATTTTATCCAGTAACGTTTTTCAGAAGGTGGTGATTTGGGAAACATGCTTTCAGCAATATGCTTACTTCCATACCAATACATAAGAAGTTGAATTGCGTTATCACCATATTGACGCTTAATTTGTCGTAGACCGATGAACCAACCCGCACAAGCAACTAAGGAAAGGATTTCGTGGCGCATTGCGAATAGGACAATAAGAAAAAACAGGGCGGGTAACACTTCATCACGAGGTAAACCCGCAAATGTTTTTCCACGATTTAAGTGTTTAGGGATGTAATAAAATTGATGTGGACTTTCCATTACTTAACTCAAGAGGGGGTATCCCCCCCTCTTGCCTCATCTAAACCTCGCGTGAAACCCTGTCCTTTTAGGGCAGGGAGGGATAGCGATTGATGCGAAGCATCAACAAAGCCACCCAATTTATTAAAGTTAATGTTTACTTTCACAAAAACACCTTTATTCTTGTGAACCATGAAAGAAAGAGCTTATAAATACCGCATCTACCCAACACCTGAGCAAGTAACTTTACTTGAGCAGACGTTTGGCTGTACGCGCTTCGTTTACAACTCTGTTCTTCGATGGCGTACCGATGCTTACTACAATGAGCAAATCAAGATTAACTACAACAAAGCATCAAGCTACCTAACGGAACTCAAGAAAAACCCTGAGTTCCCTTGGCTGAATGATGTTTCGTGTGTGCCTCTTCAGCAATCGTTACGCCATCAACAAACGGCCTTTAAGAACTTCTTTGATGGTCGAGCTAAATACCCAACTTTCAAGAACAAGCGTTCTAAGCAGTCTGCTGAGTTCACCAAATCCGCATTTAAGTACCGCGATGGACAGCTATTTATTGCCAAGTCCAAACCACCGCTTAACGTGCGTTGGTCGCGTGAACTACCTAGCGCACCAACCACTATCACCATTAGTCGAGATAGTGCAGGACGCTACTTTGTTTCCTGTCTATGTCGCTTCGAGCCAAAACTACTACCGATTAGTAAAAATACAGTCGGTATTGATTTAGGTTTGAAAGACCTTGTTATTACCTCTAACGGTTTCAAGTCTGGTAACCCCGGTCACACCAAGCGTTATGCTAGTAAGCTAGCTAAAGCTCAACGTGTGCTATCGAAGAAGAAGAAAGGATCTTCTAACTTCCATAAAGCCAGAAAGAAAGTCGCTCGCATCCAAGCAAAAATTGCCGATTGTCGTCGCGACTTCACCCACAAACTGACTACACAACTGGTAAACGAAAACCAAGTGATTAGCTGTGAAAGTCTGAGCGTTAAAAACATGGTCAAGAATCGTAAGCTTGCTAAAGCAATTAGCGATGCCAACTGGGGCGAGTTCGTGCGCCAACTTATCTACAAGGCTGAGTGGTACGGTCGAACCGTTGTTCAGATTGATAAGTGGTATCCAAGCTCTAAACGCTGTAATTGCTGTGGTCACGTTGTCGATTCCTTACCGTTACATATCCGCAAATGGTCATGTTCTGAATGCTCTAGTGAGCTAGACCGCGACCTAAATGCGGCACTGAATATCAAAGCTGTCGGGCAGACAGTGTTAGCTTGTGGAGCGTAAGTAAGACTTAGTTGATCACTCGATCTCTAAGCAATACGCGACGAAACAAGAATCCCCTTCCTTTAGGGAGGGGAGCAGTCAATTCTTATAGCCCGATCATTGGCGTGATGATGTTCCAGAAAAGGACACCAACAGCGAAGCCCGTAATTGCACCGATCCAGTTTTTAGACATAAAACCAAATGCAATAGCACCAATGCCCCCGAAAGCTAACAGAGCCATTTCCACAGCAGAGCCAGTACCCGCAGTATCTTTAATATCGGTTTTTGCGTTGGTAAAAAGGTCGGCAGCATGAACAGGGTTAGCAACAGCAACAGCAACGATAACCATCAAAGCGATAACGCTCATCAAGCCAAAGTTAGGGATTGAAAGAGTAGAGTTCGTCATAACAAATTCCTTGTGTTTGCTTTGAGTGGAGTTGTCTTTAGTCATTTAACAAACTCCGTGTAGTTGTCAGTCGGTCAGCTAATGTCAACTATATGTGAAAGAATGGTGTTTTTTTTCTCACTAGCGTCTCACTAGCGTCTCACTCTTTTTCTCACTCTGAGATTGAAGTGAGAAAAGAGTAAGAAAACCTTATTATTCATCACTTTTCGTTTGATTTTATATGTATGAGAAAGAGAGGATTACTACCGTTCAGGAGGCGAAAGAACAGTTGAAATATTGAATTTAGCCTTATGACATTGGCGTAAAATTGAAGTACCGATTCAAAATTAAGGCAATAAAACTTGACCTTTAAAAGGCAAAGTAAGCAAAGCAGTTGATCAAATATAAAACAAACGCAACATTACCCTGTTGACAGTGTTGAGAGTGTTGACAGTGTTGCGTTTGTTGGGGTTTTGCA
>NZ_LJJE01000090.1 GCF_001854765.1 Vibrio sonorensis
CGTCTTTAATTATTTGGAAAATTCGGCAGATGGCGATGTTATCGGCCAAGTCACCGCCAGTGACCCTGAAGGGGGAGAAATTACCTATAGCATCAGTTATGGCGACGACGATCCGTTAGACGGGCTATTTGAAATCGATAGCGAAGGTAATATTAGCCTGACACCAGCGGGTGTGGATGCCTTTACCAATGACTATGAAACGCTGGGTAATAATCACACCATTACAGTTGTTGCTTCCGATGGCGTAAACGACACCGAAATCACGGTGACGTTGAACGAAGAAGACGTT
>NZ_LJJE01000091.1 GCF_001854765.1 Vibrio sonorensis
ATCTGACAGAAAATACAATTTCCGCTAAGATGCCTTAAGTGTTTACAAGGTTTTATCCGATGTCTGCTATTACCACTATTTTTCAACAACAACTAGAGTGTTTCTTACCTTGTAAGGGGAAGCTTGTACTCGCCTTAAGTGGAGGTATGGATTCGCGCGTTTTGCTCGAACTCCTAAAATTGGCAAAACTGCGAGAGGATAAACTGGATATTCTAGCGGTACATGTTCACCATGGTTTAAGCCCAAATGCGGATAAATGGGCGCAACAATGCCAGCAGTGGAGCTTAGAGGCAGGTATTCCATGTGTTATAGAGCACGTCCAGTTAGATTTAACCGCTGGCGAAAGCGTCGAGCAGCTAGCGCGTGATGCGCGCTATCAAGTGCTAAAAAAGCACATTGATATCAATGATGTATTGCTGACTGGTCAGCACGCCGATGATCAGGTAGAAACCTTTCTACTGGCCATGAAACGCGGCAGTGGGCCTAAGGGACTGAGTGCAATGGGTATCACGCGCAGTTTTGGATTGGGTCAGTTGTCCAGACCATTGCTCACTTGCACTAGACGTCAAGTGCATGAATTTGCTGTTCAGCTTGGCCTTGAATGGGTGGAAGATGAAAGCAACCAAGATACTCGTTATGACCGAAACTTTCTTAGGCATGAAGTAGTGCCAGTACTTTCGAGTCGTTGGCCACATATTTACCAATCTGTCCAGCGCAGTGCAGAAGTATGTGCTCAGCAAGAGCGCTTGATTGAACGATTACTCGAGCCTTTTATGAGCTCCTGCCTCCACAAAGACAAAAGCCTAAAGATCGAGACGCTATCAACCTATGATGAACTCGTTCGAAATCAATTGTTCCGCCATTGGTTTGAACTGCACAGGTTTAAGATGCCAGCAAAAGATCATTTAACCGTGATTTGGCAACAAGTCGCGTTGAGTTCGAAGGATGCGAACCCCAAGCTTGAATTGAGTGACTGTCAGGTAAGGCGCTTTAACAAAAGGTTGTATCTAGTGCCTAGTATGCAGGATATTTCCAACTGGCGCTGTCGTTTAACAGTTGGCGAGTCGATTGCGCTGCCTGACGGGTTAGGACAACTCAGTTTACAACCAAGCAAAAATGGCAATATTGCGTTACCTAAAGGGGTAAGTAGCGTTGAGGTTGTTTTTGATCCTACTGGCCTTTCCGCCCATCCAGCAGAGCGAGCACATAGTAGAAAACTTAAAAAGCTGTTTCAGGAGTATGGTGTCCCAACTTGGCTGCGGCGAAGAACACCAATTATTAAGCTTGATCAACAAGTCGTTGCCATTGCTGACTTATTTGTTAGCAAATCCTACAATGGGCAAGAGTGTGAGCTAATCTGGGACAAATGACCTTTCTTTATGTAAGAATCGTACAAATAAAAACACATAATAACTGTGGATATTACATAAGGAAAAGCAATGAACAAAGTCGCAATCGGAATGATGTTAGGCATAAGCCTAATCAGCGGATCAGCTATGGCTGGTGATGCAGAAGCGGGGAAAGCGAAAGCCGCTGTCTGTGCTGCTTGCCATGGGGCTGACGGAATGGCAACTATTCCAGGTTACCCCCATCTTAAGGGGCAAAGTGAACAATATTTGGTTTCTTCACTTAAAGCGTATAAAAACAAAGAGCGCACTGGTGGTTTGGCGGCGGTAATGCAAGCTCAAGCCGCAATGCTGAGCGATGCAGATATCGCAAACTTAGCGGCCTTTTACTCAAGCTTGAAGTAAATGAAGCAAAGCGAATAGCCCGGGCTTAGTGTCCGGGCTTTTTCATATTACATAGTGATGAGACCAAAATCCGGTAGTCCTCTGTGTCGGTTGATTGTTGTAAACAGCTGATTGATAATAGCGATAAACTAACGTTTAAGGGATGAACATGAAAAAGATCGAAGCCATCATCAAGCCATTTAAACTTGATGATGTACGCGAAGCTCTCGCTGAGGTCGGTATAACAGGTATGACAGTATCTGAAGTCAAAGGTTTTGGACGCCAAAAAGGCCATACAGAACTGTACCGAGGTGCAGAGTATATGGTGGATTTTTTACCTAAGGTAAAATTAGAAATTGTCGTCACTGACGATGTGGCCGAACAGTGTGTTGACACCATTATAGAGACAGCCCAAACTGGAAAAATCGGTGACGGGAAAATTTTCATCACTGACGTTGAACGTGTGGTGCGAATTCGCACCGGTGAAGAAGACGAAGACGCTATCTAGCAAAAAGAGCCTAACGGCTCTTTTTCTTTATTATCGCTATGAAATTTAGAACTTACTTTCTAACCCTATTGATTCTGGTATTGATGTCGTTAGTCACGTTTTCATCGGTATTTAAATATCAGGACTCCCCACAAATTGCTGCGATCTCGAAAATTGGCGTCAAAGCTCAGTTTGGCTGTATTGAGCACAAAACCCCAGCGGCATTAGACGATGATGGCAAGCTATCTCTGTTGGTTTGGAATATATACAAGCAAAGCCGCTCTGACTGGTCAAAAGCGCTAGACACATACAGTCAAGGTAGGCAGTTGTTGTTACTTCAAGAGGCTGCACTAGAGAAGCCGCTTCGACATTGGGTTGAACAAGGGCAGTGGAATGGCAATCAAGCCGATGCCTTTCGCCGCTTCGACATTAGTGCAGGTGTTCTCTCTTTAGCGAAAGAGTTGCCTCTTCGAGCCTGCGCATATACAGAATTAGAACCGTGGATAAGGTTGCCAAAATCAGCGCTGTACTCGACTTACTCTTTGTCTAATGGACAGACATTAGCCGTGGTCAATATTCACGCCATTAACTTTACTTACGGTACAGTGGAATATCGTCAACAGATCTCGACGTTAGCCTCTCTTCTGACAAATCACACTGGCCGATAATTGTTGCGGGCGATTTTAATAGCTGGAGTGAGGAGCGGGTGGCAGTCATTAAGCAGGAGATCTCAGGCTTAGGGTTAAAAGAGGCAGAGTTTTCTCCAGACCATAGAACCGAGTTTTTAACGGGTTTGGTACTGGATCATGTGTTTTATCGAGGTCTTACCCTAGAAAAAGCAGAAGCGCCATCGAGTGGCGCTTCTGATCACAATCCATTGTTAGTTGAGTTTAGCTTACCAGAATATACAGTGCCCAAATGAGGTAGTAAGCCACCCATGGCAGAGCTGAAATTACTAGAGCTTGTCCTCGGTTAAACTCAGTCCAAGTTCCAACGGCGGCATAGCCCAGCACTATGTACCAAGGTAGAAGCAGAGGAAAGGCGCTAGAAAATTGAGACCAGTCATTGGTTAACGGTAGTTTTATCAAGCCGTTTAAACTATTTAAGTCGGCGGCGTAAGTCATCACTTGGCCGTGTTTTAACAGCAGGCTAGCATAACTCGCCACATCGCCTATCAGTGCTGGAAAAGTGATGACTGCACTGGCGGCAAACCAACGCCAAAACCCGTGCTGATGTTGGCTAGGTTTTGTTGCTAAGTTGAACCAAAAAGCGAGCATCACGATAGTGAGGGTTCGACTGACGATATCACTGATGATTTCGCTTGCCATTAAAGTGTTGGCTTCAAGCAGCTCCAACTGATTAGGAGCGGTTTGCTCAAGCTGAACGGTCAATTCGGCTTTTAGCCACTCAAAATCTACAATATCAAAATAAGCACCCCAAAATAGAAAAGGCGCTAAAACTAGAAATACGTAAGGCTGCCAACCCCACATACCGCGTTGGTATAGAGCGAGAAATGCAGCGCTGGGAGCGCGGAAAATATCTACCAGCATAATTAAAGGGTTTGCAGAAGGGGTCATACGCTTACCTTAGTCACATCAACGTAGAGCTTTAATTTCTGGCCGGGCTGCAGATACTTACTCTTATTCAGACTGTTCCACTTAACAATATCGTTGCTGCGGACTTTAAACTTAGTTGCAATACCGCTGATGGTATCGCCAGATCTCACTTTGTAGAACACAGTTCGAATAATGGCGCCTTCAGAGGCGTTTTTCCAAATAACGAGCTCTTGTCCGATACTCAAAGTATCGCGTGGCCCCATTCCATTCCACTTGGCAAGAGATTTATGTGAGACCTTATTGGCTCTAGCAATGCTCCATAAACTATCACCGCGTTTTACCTTGTGGGTCAGTTTGATCTGGCCGCGTGAAGTCGATTGAGTTTTAGCTAAGCGATTAGCGGCACTTAAGGTATAAGCGCTATCGTCTTTAGTTGATGTAGGGATAAGTAAGTGCTGACCTACTCGAATCGTACTGTTGTTCAATTGGTTCGCTGAGCGAATCACATTAGAAGTCGTATTGTAGCGGCGAGCAATAACACTGAGACTATCGCCTGACTTGACCTTGTAGCGAACGACCTTCATACCCTTGCCGCGATTTTCACTCGCTTTAGCATTAAAAGTGTCAACGGATTCAATTGGCAGAAGCAGTTGATGTTGCCCATCGGGTGCGGTTGCCCACTGGTTGTAGGCAGGGTTTAGGCTTTGCAGCTTTTTAACACTGATGCCGGCATAACTCGCAGCAATGGCAAGGTCTAGTTGCTCTTTAGGATCTACCACCGCAACAACGGGCTTGTTGGCAATACTAGGGATTTCGATGCCATAGTGTTGTTGGTTTGCAACGATATCCGCAAGAGCCAAAAGCTTTGGTACGTAACCACTGGTCTCTTTAGGTAGCGAAAGGGAGAAAAAGTCGGTCGGTTTTCCTAGCTCGACATTTTTTCTAATAGCTCTTGAAACACGACCTCCACCGCTGTTGTAAGCGGCGATAGCATGATTCCAGTTACCATCAAAGCGATTGTTCAGATGTGTTAGGTAATCTAGAGCGGCATCGGTCGCTGCTGACACGTCTCTGCGGCCGTCATACCAGAAATTCTGTTCTAGTCCGTACATTTTTCCTGTACCGGGAACAAATTGCCACAGCCCCGCTGCGCTGCCATGAGAATAGGCAAATGCGTCAAATGAGCTTTCGACAATAGGTAGCAGGGCTAGCTCTAGTGGCAGGCCGCGCTGTTCAATTCTTTCGGTGATTAGATACAAAAAGGGCTCAGCGCGTTTGGAAACGGTCTTTAAGTGATTGGGATGCTTTAAGTACCAAGTACGGTAGTAATCAACCTTGCTGTGCTCAGGGATTGGCATATCCAGTTGCATGGCGATGCGCTGCCAAACGTCTTGCTGTTGTTGCGGCGTCGCTATTGGTGTCGGTTGTTCGACTTCTGGAGTCTTAACAGAAACGGTATTAATGACCTCTTTACTTCCATTTGAAGAGGTGTTCGTCTCCGGTATTTGGTTTTGTGGCTGAGTCGTTTGGCACCCTGCCAAAACAAAAGCGAAGACCCAGCTGTACTTTAATCGCATTATATTGCCCTTTTTTTCGATGGCTGGTGATAATACTGGTCAGATCCTAGCAGTGACAAGGGGCAAAACGTTAAAATTCGTTCTTCCACTCACGAAGTGCGGTAAAAATGGCGATTGGGTCATTTTTTTCCGTTCTTGCACTCACAGATGCCATCACCTCTGGCTGTTCTACTCTTAGAAACGGATTGATTGCTTTCTCTTGCCCTATTGTTGTGGGAAGCGTTGGTAAATCCCTCGCTCTCAATCGATTGACCTCCTCGCGGTAGGATTGCAAGGCATGGTTACCCGGTTCGACGGCTAACGCAAAAGCGACATTTGATGCGGTGTATTCATGCGCGCAGTACACTTTCGTTTCATTGGGAAGGGTAGCGAGTTTTTGCAGCGAATGATGCATCTGCTCCATACTGCCTTCAAACACTCTGCCGCAACCCGCTGCAAATAAAACATCTCCGCAAAAGACTTTGCCATCCCCAATATAGCCAATATGCCCAAGTGTATGGCCACCAATATCGACAACTAAAAAGGTTTCATCGAACAGGGATATTTGATCCCCTTCACTCACCGAATGGGTCAAAGGGGGAACTGGGTCATTTTTTGGGCCCACTACAGTGACATTTGGGTAGCGGCGTACGAGTTCCGAAACACCACCTACGTGGTCTTTGTGGTGATGGGTAAGCAAGATAGTTTCTAGAGTTAAACCGCCTTGTTCTAAGTAACGGATGACCGGTTCTGCGTCACCCGGGTCGACAACGGCACAACGGCGATCGCTATTTTCGATCAGCCAGATGTAATTGTCGTTAAATGCGGGTATGCTTTTGATATCTAACATGGTTGGTTCTCCAATCACCAAGGGTAAAGCAGGTTATTTATGAAACCAGCACGCAGTGAACGCAAACTCGAAAAACCCCACTCATGGCAGCAACTAAAAAATGGTCCATGGGTCAGCGAGTCTATTCAGACGCGGATGGATGAGTGGTGCCCAAAACTGTTTGGTTACCATATGCTCAAACTCGGTGGACTCAGTTGCGAGATCACCAGCGCAAACTGTAACATTCAACATCAAGTGAAACTAGATATCCAGAACCCGTTACACAATGTAATTGCTGATGGATATGATTTACCCTTTCTCGAAAAGAGCTTTGATGCGGTGATTTTGGCTCATCAGCTCGATTATTGTAATGATCCACACCGAATGTTGCGCGAAGTCGATCGCGTTATGATCGACGATGGCTATATATTTATTACTGGTTTTAATCCAATTAGTTTTACTGGCTTATCAAGCTTGATGCCTTGGCGAAAAAACAATCTACCTTGGAGTGGGCGAATGTTTACTCCCGGACGAATTAAAGATTGGCTGGGGGTACTAAACTATCAAGTTCTGGAGTGTGACAGATATGCGCTGTTTCCCATGCAGAAATATGGGACGTTTTGGACTTGGATAGAAAACAGTTTGGGGATAGTTGGTGCTCCCTTTGGCAGTCTGTACTTTATTGTTGCCAGAAAGCGGACTTATCCGCTTAAGCCAATAAAACCACACTGGAAGCTTAAACGGAGATTGTCGCCAATCGGCGTAAACTACAAAGTTTCACAGCGACAACCCCATTCGGAAAGGTAGTGTTACTTGGCTTCGCTTTGGTAGCCAGTATCTTCTTCGGTTGGATTTTCTGCGGCAGTTCTCGCTAACTCATCGCACATTTCATTTTCTCGGTGCCCGGCGTGCCCTTTTACCCAACGCCAATCAACGGTGTGCCTTTGTGTTTCGCTGTCGAGAAGTTGCCATAAATCGGCATTTTTTACCGGTTTTTTGTCCGCTGTTTTCCATCCGCGTTTTTTCCAGTTGTGGATCCACTGGGTGATTCCTTGACGAACATATTGGCTATCTGTGGTCAATATCACATGACAAGATTCTTTAAGTGTCTGTAGAGCAACAATTGTTGCTAACATTTCCATCCGATTGTTTGTAGTAAGAAAAAAGCCTTTTCCTAAGGTTTTTTCTACTTGTTTATATCTAAGTACGATACCGTAACCACCGGGACCGGGATTTCCGAGGCAAGAGCCATCGGTGAAAATTTCCACCTGTTTCGTCATGATTTGATACTATTGGGATAAGCACATAATTAGCATAGTCTGACATACATATCCTTATGAATACCAGTAACAATTCTCAGCAGCAACGCATTGTTGTACTCGATACCGAAACCACGGGTATGAACCGTGAAGGTGGACCTCATTATCAAGGCCACAGAATTATCGAGATCGGAGCGGTCGAAATCATAAACCGCAAGCTGACCGGTAGACATTTTCATGTCTACATTAAGCCCGATCGCGAGATCCAGCCTGATGCGGTTGAGGTTCACGGTATTACCGATGAATTTTTACGAGATAAACCAGACTACTCTCAGATTCACCAAGAGTTCCTAGATTTTATCAAAGGCGCAGAGCTGGTGGCGCACAATGCACCCTTCGACGTGGGCTTTATGGATCACGAGTTTGCGATGCACAGTGCCCAAGCGATAAAGACAGAGCAGTACTGTAAGGTTACCGATACCTTGGCTATGGCCAAGAAAATCTTTCCCGGCAAACGCAACAACCTCGATATCTTATGTGATCGCTACGGGATAGATAACTCGCACCGTACACTCCACGGGGCTTTGCTCGATGCTGAGATATTGGCTGATGTCTTCCTTCTTATGACTGGTGGACAGACCAAACTACAGTTTGGCGGTGATGACAGTGAATCGGGCGGTGCAGGTGAAGGGATAAGAAGAGCGGTTAGTGGAAGAAAAACACTAAAGGTTTTAAAAGCTTGTGCCGATGAACTAGATGCGCATGATAAAAGATTAGATTTAGTAGCTAAGAGTGGAAGTTGCCTCTGGCGACAGTAGGAGAAAGGATGAAAAGAGTTTGGTTGGCGGTTTTAACCCTAATGTTCAGCACTGGTCTATTGGCCAGTCAAGAGTCGACCATCTCTTTGCTCGATAACCGGTTTCGCGTCGATCCCAGTATTAAGCAAATAACCTTTGTAATCTATCGACAAGAGCGCTCTCAGCCAGTTGTTCTCGTGCGACCAGACGGAAAGAAATATTACTCGTGGCGAAGCCCTGAAAACGTGCGCTGGTATCAGGAAGCAGCGATGGATATCATCTCTATCGATGATCCTATGCCGGGCCCTTGGCAGGCCATTGGCAAGGTAACCACTGATAACAAAATTAAACTCATTTCCCACCTAAAACTGTCGACAGAGCAGTTGCCCCACCGGCTATTTTTGGGCGAAGAGGTCAAGTTTACCGCGCAACTCACTTCAGATGGTAAGCCCTTAGTCCTACGCGACTTTTTGGATCGCGTTAAGTTAAAAGTGACCTTTACCAAGTACGTTGAAAATGAAGAGACGCTGATCAAAGAAGCAAAACCTACCCCTATGGTTGTTGGCGAATTTGCCGATGATGGGCAGGGGTTAGATGAAGTTCCCGGAGACGGAGTGTTTACCGTTTCTTTGCCAATTACTTCTCAACCCGGAAAATACCGAGTGAGAATAACCTCTGGCAATGGCGTTTTTCTTCGCGCACAAGAACAAGAAGTATTGGTCTATCCGAAGCCTATTCAAAGTACTTTCATTCAGTCACGAGAAGAAGGCGAACCTCATAGCATAGTTTTTTCTGGTGAGATGGGAATGATTGCTCCCGGAAGCATTGCCGCTCAAGTTGAACACCGCAATGCAGACGGATCTGAGACCATTCTAAATGGTACGTCTAGCGAAGAAGACCCGAAAGTTTCTTTGGATATCCCCTACCAAGGTGATGTTGGTAACTATGCTTGGCATGCCACTGTTTATGCTAGCGAACTTGGGTCGGGAAGACCTCTGATTTTCCCATTCTCTGAGCAAACTTACGCTGTAGTTGAAGAAGTCGATATTGCCGAAACCAGACGCTTACAAGAGCAAGAGCGACTAAAACAGCAAAAGTTAATGGAAGAGATGCGAATTATCCAGATGCGAGAAGAAAAGCGAACTAAAAGCATCATTGCTATTGCGGTAGGAAATATTGTCATCATTGTTCTCGGTTTGGTTGTTTGGTTTGTGATGAGAAAACTAAGAGCCCAAAAACAAGCGATTCCGGAAATGCAGTTGGAAATGCCTAAAAAATAGGGATGACTTTCGATTCAAAATAGAGATTAAAATGAAAGGGCAACCAGTGGTTGCCCTTTTTTCCCTTATGCGCTATGCCGCGTTATCCATCACGGGCAGCGTTGGCTTTGCCGCCAAGTCACTGGGTTTAAAGTCATCGACATTGATGACGTATAAGCGATGCGCCTCTGCTTCTATTAAAAGATTCGCTTCACTGTCGGTAATAATGCCTTTCTCCAGCCCTTCTTTGGCAATCAAATCAAGTGATAGGAAGGGCTTTCGTTGTCCTGTTTCATTACACACTTTGTCAAACAAAGGTTCAACATTAAGGATCACTTCTAGCGCTTTCTCTATCTTGCCTGCGGGGTTATGTTCACTGTTGTTTAAATACTGCCCTTGTCCTAAACGACTTCTTGTGGCAGAAGGGGTTTGAAGAATGCGGGCGACTTGACTATCCAATTGATCGTTTGGTGAACGACGCACGCGTCCATAGGGCATCAATAACGTTTTTAGTACTTTTCCTACGATAGGGTTAGGAAAGTTGTTAAGAAACTCTTCTAATGCGGCCTCTGTCTTTTTCAGGCTATCTTGTAGTCCCCAATGAACCAGTGGCAAGTCTTCAGAAGGACGTCCGTCTATATCAAAGCGTTTTAAGGTTGCTGAACTCAAATAGAGTTGGCTAAGAATATCTCCTAGTCGTGCCGATAGCCGTTCTTTGCGTTTTAAAGAACCGCCAAGCATAGCCATTGAAACATCGGCAAGCAGTGCAAGGTTTGCACTATAACGATTGAGCTGTTGATAATAACGCTTAGTTTCATCGGAGGTGGGTGAGTTAGAGCCTAAACCATCGGTCAAGCCCAACCAAATACTGCGAACAAGGTTACTGAGTGTGAAGCTGATATGTCCAGCCAGCGCTTTATCAAACAAAGGTAGAGCGTCAGATTTGTCGCTATGAGCCGCACTCATTTCTTTAAGTACATACGGGTGGCAGCGTATGGCACCTTGACCAAAAATGATCATTGATCGCGTAAGAATGTTTGCGCCCTCTACTGTAATGGCAATCGGTGCGCCTTGGTAACCACGGGCAAGAAAGTTCGAAGGGCCAAGACAGATCCCTTTTCCTCCTGCGATGTCCATGGCATCTATAATGCTTTGCTGCCCCCTATGTGTGCAGTGATATTTTACAATGGCAGAAATGACTGAAGGCTTTTCACCACTATCAATACCGGCAACGGTTAATCTACTGGCAGCGTCCATGACATAAGCGTTACCAGCCAGCCTTGCCAAAGGTTCTTCTATCCCTTCCATATGGCCAATTGGCTGTTTAAATTGGCGTCTTATACGCGCATAAGCCCCAGTAGCCAAAGCGGCAGTTTTTATTCCTCCAGTAGAGTGGGAAGGGAGAGTAATGCCACGACCTACCGACAAGCATTCAACCAGCATTCGCCAGCCTTGACCAGCCATTGCTTTACCACCGATGATAAAGTCGAGGGGAACAAAAAGGTCTTTCGCTCTTGTCGGCCCATTTTGAAATGGCACGTTTAATGGGAAGTGACGGTTGCCAATTTCAACGCCTTTTAGGTCGGTTGGAATAAGGGCACAAGTTATGCCTAAGTCTTCTTTATCACTGAGAAGCCGTTCCGGATCCCTTAACTTAAAAGCGAGACCTAGAACGGTTGCGACTGGAGCGAGAGTGATGTAACGTTTGTTCCAAGTCAATCGCATACCGAGTACTTCTTCGCCCTGCCATTCACCTTTGCAAACCACGCCAAAGTCTGGAATTGAACCCGCATCGGATCCCGCTTCTGGGCTAGTTAATGCAAAGCAGGGGATCTCTTCACCTCGTGCTAGTCTAGGTAAGTAATGGTCTTTCTGGGCTTGTGTTCCATAGTGTTGCAGTAGTTCGCCGGGGCCCAAAGAGTTAGGTACGCCAACGGTAGAAGAGAGCACGCTGGAAACGCCAGTCAGTTTTTGTAGAACTTGTGATTGTGCATAGGCAGAGAATTCTAAACCGCCATACTGTTTTTTTATAATCATGGCAAAGAACTTATTGTCTTTAAGGTATTGCCACACTTCAGCAGGTAGGTCTGCTAACTCGTGCGTCACCTGATAGTCATTAACCATGGCGCACACTTTATTAACCGGCCCGTCAAGGAAGGCTTGTTCTTCCTTACTCAGCCTTGGAGCTTGGATGTCTTGAAGCTGCTTCCAATTTGGCTTGCCTTTGAATAGCTCAGCTTCCCACCAAACGGTTCCTGCTTCTAAGGCTTCTTTTTCAGTTTGAGACATAGCTGGAAGCACTTTTTTGAACATTGAAAGTGCCCGTTTGCTAATTAGCGGTAGCCTAATCGCAGGGATGCCAGCAATTAGTGTGATAGTCATAAAAATTAGCCAGCTCAAAGAACCAATGAGTTCAAAAGTACTGAGAAGCATCATAGTGGTAGTGAGCGCGGTGATAGAGACGACGAGAGATCTTCGCTGGTAGAGGCAGACTGCCAAGACCAATGAGAGAGTAAGTATAGAGAGCAAGATATCCATATTCATGTCCTTGTTCAGGCTCTATTGTTATTGTTTGCCTATTAATGTGGTCGTACCAGTTGATTGTAATCAAATTGATAATAAAATGTAAAACCCCAATAGGTTCAAAAAGTGATCGGCGTGGAGTAAATAGTCTAAAAGTTCACTTGGCCGCAGATTTTGTGACAAGTAAATAGCCTGTGGAGAGCAATTCTTAAAGGATGACTATCGACAGCGAGAATGGTTCTAGTAAACTCAGGTGTATAGAAAAATAGCCTAGTGCGCATTGTTAACTAAGCTATACAACGGCATTGGTTGCCGAACTAATCAATAATAATGACGAGAATGACCTATGTACCAGGATCTGATTAAAAACGAATTGACCGAAGCTGCTGACGTGCTGAACAAGTTTCTTAGCGATGAAAACAATATTTCTCAAATTGAAGCCGCCGCAAAACTTATTGCCGATTCTTTTAAACAAGGCGGCAAAGTACTTTCATGTGGTAATGGCGGTTCGCATTGTGATGCTATGCACTTCGCTGAAGAGTTAACGGGTCGTTACCGAGAAAATCGACCAGGCTACCCGGGAATCGCCATTTCGGATCCTAGCCACTTATCATGTGTGAGTAATGACTTTGGTTACGATTTTGTTTTTTCTCGTTATGTGGAAGCCGTAGGCGCAAAAGGTGATGTGCTTTTTGGTCTTTCTACATCGGGCAACTCGGGAAACATCTTGAACGCGATAGATGCCGCAAAAGCGAAGGGGATGAAAACCATCGCGTTAACAGGCAAGGATGGCGGTAAAATGGCGGGTTTGGCCGATATTGAAATTCGCGTTCCTCATTTTGGTTATGCCGATCGAATTCAAGAGATCCATATTAAAATTATTCATATTGTTATTCAGCTAATTGAAAAAGAGATGGAAGCGTAAGGCTTTACTCATTAGCTTGGTGTGGCTTGTTGGTTCAGATAAGTCACACACTCTAAGGTTTATGAAGGAGAAACCATGTGTGAATTGCTCGGTATGAGCGCCAATGTGCCGACAGATATTTGTTTTAGTTTTACAGGTCTTATGCAGCGAGGAGGAAATACAGGCCCTCACCGCGATGGCTGGGGAATAACTTTTTACGAAGGCAAAGGGTTTCGTACCTTCAAAGATCCCAACCCCAGTTGTGATTCAAAGATAGCAGAGTTAGTGCAAAACTATCCAATCAAAAGCTGTGCGGTTATCAGCCATATCCGACAAGCCAACCGAGGCGGTGTTAATTTAGAAAATACCCACCCATTTACCCGAGAGCTTTGGGGGCGATACTGGACATTCGCTCACAACGGGCAGTTAACAGATTATCAAGGTCTTGATTCTGGTCGTCATAGACCAGTGGGTGAAACTGATAGTGAGAAAGCATTCTGTTGGTTGCTAGATAAACTCGACAAGCAATTTCCTGAGTTTCCGCAAGACATGGTTGGTGTGTTCGAGTACTTAGCGCAGTGCTGTGATGGACTGAGAGAGAAAGGTGTGTTCAATATGCTGCTCTCAGATGGTGAGTATGTGATGACGTACTGCACTAATCACTTGTACTGGATAACCCGTCGAGCACCGTTTGGTAAGGCTTCGCTAATTGACGAAGACGTTACTATTAACTTTCAAGAAGAAACGACACCCAACGACGTCGTATCCGTTGTGGCGACACAGCCACTCACTGATAACGAAGATTGGCACCGAATGAAGCCGGGCGAGTTGGTATTTTCCATTTTGGTGAGCTGATTCATGGCAATGCTAATGATCTGGTCGATGTGGCGTATGCTGAAGGAAAACCAGGTTGTCAGGCCCCAAAAGAGCCTCTAGAGTAAATTTGAGACATTACTCTAAAAACTTATTCCCATACCAGTGTTCACTCGAAAAACGATAAAAAAATCATATAAAAGCTGTTGATTATAATTTATTAATCAATGGCTTTTTATTTATTTGTTTTATTTTGATTTTTGTCGTTATTTCCATTTGGAGTAAGTCTATGAGATGTCATTACCTATTAGCATTTGCGCTATTTAGTGGTTGGGTAACGGCCGCTGAGCCAGATGATGCTTTAAATCATCTAATTCCAGCTTACCAATTTAAAGGGGAAGAGCCCCCCACTCATTCTTTAGAGGAGAGGCTGAAATATTGGCAGATCCCCGGTGTCAGTATTACGGTTTTTCAGCACGGTAAAGTACTTTGGACTCACAGTCAGGGCGTAAAGAACCAATACGATGAGCCAGTGACAGACACCACTGCTTTTCAGTTGGCTTCAATGAGTAAACCCGTTTCTAGCTTATTGGCTCTTCGCGCAGTCGAGCAGGGGAAAATTACATTAGACGAAGATATTCGTCCTTATGTTATTCCAGAGCTACAAGGCATTATCACTAAAAAGGTAACCCTGCGGCAGTTGCTTTCTCATACGGGAGGGTTTCCCACTGGTGGTGGTGGCGGCTTTACCCGCGGAGAACACTATCCGACTTTGGCTCAGGTCGCATCAGGCGAGTTTGGTGACTATCCATTAGAGCAGAGTGGAAAAATGGGTGAGTTTGCATACTCAAACGTCGGCTATTTGATGGTTCGGTCAGTGTTGGAGTCTGTTTATAAAAAGTCGTTCACCGAGCTTGCTAACGAGCAAATCATCCATCCTTTAAACTTGAAAACTGCGACTTTCGAGCAGAAACATCCAGAGCGACTGGGGATAGACCTCGCTAACGGTTATTCATTTGATCAATGGATCCTTGGCGGTTGGAATCGCTATACCAGTCAAGCGGGCGCGGGTTTGTGGTCAAGTACTTCTGATTTTGCTCGTATATTGCTAAGTGCTCACCAATCTTCACTGGCAGAGAACGATGACTTTCTCAAAGCAGAGTCGGTCGCTTTGCTAAGTGAGGCAATAACACCAAATTATGGGTTGGGTTTTTTCCGTCATTCTGATGATAAAGGTACGTATCTTTTTCACGGCGGCATCAACCACGGGTTTCAAAGTCATTTTGCTTTCTATCCTGAACAGGGGACGGGAGCTGTCGTAGCGACCAATGGTGTCAATGGGGATATGTTGGCTTTGGAGATCATTAGAGGCCTATCCGTTGTTTATGATTGGCCAAATTATCAAAGACACAAGCTAGATGTTGAACGACCAAATGTAGAAGAGTTGAAAAGCTACTTAGGGCGTTATATCTATTCACCTGACTTTTATATTGACGTGACAGAAAAGGATGGGCAACTGTACGTTCAAGGTAAAGATCAGATGAAACTTCCTGTTTATAAGGTTGGAAAGAAGCTCTATCGCGCGGCTCATTACCCTTCTGATTTCGAGTTTGATACTGGTTGGTTTACCAGTGAAATCACGTCTGTAAAACAGATAACACCCACCGTTACTTACCAAGCGGAAAAAGAATAGAAAAAGGGCTGGCGATTTGAACCGCCAGCCCTTTTTGTTTATTGAATCAATTCGCAGTTAAGCCAATTGAGCTTTAAGGTGTTCGATAATACCTTCAATGGCGACAGGAGTTTTCTCGCCGTTGCGACGGTTTTTGTACTCAAAGTTACCTTCGTCCATGCTGCGATCACCGATAACGACAGTATGAGGAATACCGACCAGTTCAATATCAGAGAACATGACACCAGGACGTTCTTTGCGATCATCAAATAGCACTTCAATACCTGCTGCTGTAAGGTCGGCGTACAGTTTCTCTGCGGCTTCTTTCACGCGTTCAGACTTGTGCATATTCATAGGCACGATAGCGACTTGGAAAGGGGCGATCGATTCTGGCCAGATTATGCCGTACTTATCGTGGTTCTGCTCAATTGCCGATGCCACAACACGAGACACACCGATACCGTAGCAACCCATCTCTAGGATCACACTCTTACCATTTGGACCGAGAACGTTACAGTTCATTTTCTCTGAGTAGTTAGTTCCTAGCTGGAAGATATGGCCGACTTCGATACCGCGTTTTAGCGACAATGTGCCTTTGCCACATGGACTAGGGTCACCCTCTACCACGTTACGCAGGTCTTCTACCTGACCAAGTTCAACATCGCGACCCCAGTTGATGCCAAAGTAGTGCTTGTCATCCACATTAGCGCCAGCGCCAAAATCACTCATCTTAGCCACGGTGCGGTCAACGATAAATGGCAGTTTTAGAGCTACTGGGCCTAGGGAACCTGGTCCTGCGCCGATAAGTGCGCGGATCTCTTCTTCTGTTGCCATCTCTAGTGGAGAAGCAACTTCTTTTAGGTTTTCCGCTTTCACTTCATTGAGTTCGTGATCACCGCGAATGATAAGTGCGATAAGTTCCGCATCAACTTCATCAGACGCTTTCACAAACAGAGTTTTCACTGTTTTCTCGATTGGTAAGTCAAACTGCTCAACCAGCTCTGCAATGGTTTTTGCGTTTGGCGTATCGACCAAAGTCATCTCTTGAGTAGGCGCAGCGAGTTCACCCGCTGGTGCTAGGGCTTCCGCTTTTTCAATGTTTGCAGCGTAGTCAGACTCAGAAGAGAAGGCGATAAGATCTTCACCGCTTTCTGCCAATACGTGGAACTCATGAGAGCCACTACCGCCAATAGCACCAGTGTCGGCAAGCACAGGACGGTAATCTAGACCCATGCGGTCAAAGGCTTTACAGTAAGCCGTGTGCATTGCATCGTAAGACTTTTGCAGGCCTTCTTTGTCGATATCAAAGCTATACGCGTCCATCATGCAGAATTCACGTGCACGCATCACGCCAAAGCGCGGGCGGCGTTCGTCGCGGAACTTAGTTTGGATCTGGTAAAGGTTAAGTGGTAACTGTTTGTATGAAGAAACCTCATTGCGCACTAGGCTAGTGATTACTTCTTCAGCGGTTGGGCTTAGTACAAACGGACGATGATGACGATCAGTAAGACGAAGAAGCTCAGCGCCCATCTTTTCAGAGCGGCCTGTCTCTTCCCAAAGTTCAAACGGCTGAACAACGGGCATCAAAGTTTCGACAGCACCGGCGTTGTCGATCTCTTGACGGACGATGTTTTCGACTTTACGCAGTACACGCAGACCTGTAGGTAGCCAAGTGTATAAACCTGAAGCTAGCTTACGGATCATACCTGCACGAAGCATAAGCTGGTGGCTTACTACTTCCGCGTCGTTTGGAGTCTCCTTCAGAGTAGAAAGAAGATAGTTACTGGTACGCATTTATGGTATCCGTTCATCATAGTTAATAAAGAACCCCGACAGTCAGGCATTTAGTTAGCCGTCTATGATACCAGTGACGCCCCAATGACCTCAATCTTCTTTTCATCCGCTTTAAACTTAATATCGAGATCAAATAGGCGAACGGAATAGATTTTACTGTCGCTCTTTCCTTTTTTATATGCCGGACGAGGATCTTGTTCGAGTACCTGCTTAATTACCGGTTCAATGACACTTCGCTGGGGGTGATTGTCAATGGCGGGTATACCGCGGTGAATCAACACATCACAAGTATCAGGTTCTGAATCTGCATACCCACCTATTGCTTCTGGAATCGCATCGGAATAGGGGATGTAAGGCTTGATATCTATGATGGGAGTGCCATCGACTAAATCGACACCGCCCAGTTCTATATAGGTTTGGTCGCGTTCGCTCACGACATCTATGACCTCGACGGCGGACATACCAATGGCATTTGGCCTGAATGTCGCGCGTGAAGCGAATACGCCGATACGTTCATTTCCACCTAGGCGCGGGGGACGAACTGTTGGTTTCCAGCCCGCGTTAATGTTTTGGTCAAACAAAAATAACAGCCAGACATGACTAAACCCTTTGAGTCCTCTCACCGACTCAGGGCAGTTTGCATCTCCGATCAGGCGTACCCGAGCGTGGCGCTGTTTACCAATCTAGGCTGTCTTGGGACAGCGAATTTTTCTTTGTAAGGGCTCTCTATAAAGCCAATTGGTTCTATGCGGTGCATCTCAAAAACCGTTTTTATAGCCAAGCTGAATAAAATATCACATTTGAGGCTAGTATTTTTGAATGCTAATCGTTATCATTTGCCACGTTATAACATAACAGTTGGAGTAAAACGGAATGAAGTCGAATATTCACCCTGAATATCGCAAAGTGGTTTTCCACGACACGAGTGTAGACAAATATTTCATCATTGGTTCTACGCTACAAACGGACAGAACCATTGAATGGGAAGACGGTAAAACTTACCCATATATGACTATTGAAGTCTCATCTGAGTCTCATCCTTTCTACACGGGCAAACAGCGCGTTATCCAGAAAGAAGGCCGTATTGCAAACTTCAACCGTCGTTTTCAGCAGTTCAAGTCTAAGTAATCTCAATCTCAGAGTTGGGGCGCACGGAAAACCCTAAGTAAAGGAAATAGAAATGAAAGTTGTTAAGTCACTTAAGAGTGCTAAAAACCGTCATCCAGACTGCCAGATCGTAAAACGTCGTGGTCGTCTATACGTGATTTGCAAATCTAACCCACGTTTTAAAGCGGTTCAGAAGTAAGTCATAAAAATGTTTCAGACTTATGATTTGTATGTGAATTATAAGTCTGAAATGTTGAATATATATAGATGTAAGAACTGGTTATTTTCTATAATATAGTGTTTTATTGTTCGCATTGAAAATCTTTGTAACATTTTAGGCTTTTAATTCACCCATCCCTCAAGTAACCTTCGCAAGCTTTTTGGCAGGCCCGCCATACCAGTCCTCAACCTTTCAAACACAACTTGTTTTTTGAAAGTGGAGTGACTTATAAAGCTCAGGAAAAACTACAAGGAGGGAACAGATGAGTTCATCTGCTTCAATTAATAAACAATCACCTAAAAAGCCACTATTTACTCGCTTTTTAGATGGTGTTGAATATTTAGGGAATCTTTTACCCCACCCAATTACTCTTTTTGCCATCTTTTGTTTGGCAATTCTAATCGCATCTGGCATTGCTGGATTTTTTGAAGTTGCAGTTGCAGACCCGCGTCCAGAAGGTGCAAAAGGTCGTGCTGCAGATGGAATGATCCATGTCGTTAGCTTACTGAATGCAGATGGTCTTCAGCTAATTGTCACCAACTTAGTGAAAAACTTTGTTGGATTTGCGCCACTTGGAACCGTTCTCGTTGCTATGTTAGGTGTCGCGATTGCCGAGCACTCAGGTCTTTTATCAGCAGCGATGCGCGGCATGGTAATGGGCGCTTCTAAGCGCATGGTGACCTTTACTGTTGTGTTTGCTGGTATCATCTCAAATACGGCTTCCGAGCTAGGTTACGTTGTCCTAATTCCTCTTGCGGCTATGCTGTTCCACTCTTTAGGACGTCACCCTCTCGCAGGTCTTGCCGCGGCATTTGCAGGTGTATCTGGCGGTTATTCTGCGAACCTACTGATCGGTACTGTTGACCCACTGCTTTCTGGTATTACAGAAACCGCAGCACAGATGATTGATCCAAGCTATAGCGTTGGCCCTGAAGTAAACTGGTACTTCATGTTCATCTCTACCTTCTTTATCGCGATTACAGGTGCATTCGTAACTGAGAAGATTGTCGAACCTAAACTTGGCAAATACAACGATGAAGAAGCGTCGGAAGACTTGTCCCATGACAGCATGGGTAAACTGACTGATATCGAGAAGAAAGGCCTAAAAATGGCAGGTCTTGCGGTGATCGCTGTTTCTGCTCTTCTCGCTTGGACTATCGTTCCAGCGGATGGTGTTCTACGTTCCGATGCAGGTACAGTTGCGGGTTCTCCATTCTTGAAGAGCATCGTAGCCTTTATTTTTGTGTTCTTCGCGATTCCTGGTTTTGTCTACGGTAAAGTTGTCGGTAGTATGAAAACCGACCGCGATGTTATCGACGCAATGTCTAAGTCGATGTCTTCAATGGGCATGTACATTGTATTGGTATTCTTCGCCGCTCAGTTTGTCGCTTTCTTTAAGTGGACTAACTTTGGTCAAGTTGTTGCGGTAACAGGTGCGGACTTCCTACAGAGCATTGGTCTGACTGGCCCTATGCTGTTCTTTGCTTTCATTATCATGTGTGGCTTCATCAACCTGATGATTGGTTCAGCGTCAGCGCAGTGGGCGGTAACCGCGCCTATCTTCGTTCCTATGCTTATGTTGGTAGGTTATGCACCAGAAGTGATTCAGGCTGCTTACCGTATCGGTGACTCAACGACTAACATTATTACCCCTATGATGAGCTACTTTGGTCTTATCCTTGCGGTAGCAACGCGCTATATGAAGAACTTGGGCATTGGTACGCTTATCGCGACCATGTTGCCATACTCAATCTGCTTTATGGTTGGTTGGAGTATCCTATTCTACATATGGGTATTTGTGTTTGGTTTGCCTGTTGGTCCTGGCGCAGCAACCTACTACACGCCATAAAAACCGAACAGTTTTGATAGAGCCGAAGCAACTTTGCTTCGGCTTTTTTGTCTTTGAGAGCTGATGAGGCTTCCGTTACTTGGACTGGAGTTGGCTAAAGCGCTGCTCTAAGTCTTTGTGGTGACAAAACCCCAAAGCCAAAGGGTGAGCGTGGTTGTTATCGTCGAGATAGAACAGAGATGGAAATCCAGAGACTTGTAGTTGATGAGATATAGCGAGATGCTGCTGCAATTCTTGCTCTGTTTCAGTCGATTCAAGTGAGCTTAAAAACGCCGTTTTATCTAAACCGATAGTATGAGCACACTCAGCTAGTATGTTTTGCAGCGATGGGTTTTTCGCTTGTTGGTAATAGGCTGCTTGAATCGCATTTGCCATTTTTGGCGCACCATCTTCAATTAACTTTTGTGCGCTTATGACCGCGCGACAAGCGGGGTAGGTTGAGCGATATGGAGTGTTTAACATCCAGAAGTCGTGATTAAAGGCCACCTGAGTACGCGCTTCTATTTGATGCCAATACGAAGAGATAGTCTGTTTAAGACCTTCTTCCATCGGTTGTGTGGCATCAGGAGCAAGCCCACCCATTATCCAATCAACCGCTATTCCTGAATGGTTAGCTAAAAATGCTTCTAGTTCTGGCCTAAATCCATAACACCAGCCACACATAGGGTCCATTACATATAAAAAGCGCATAGCGTGTTCTCTTGAATGATAACTGTCCGACTAGCTAACCACATCAATGGGCGAGTTGTAAAACTATACGAGGTTTACTCGATAGAGATCGCTTGCTTTTCTTTCGACAAAGTGAGTCCAGATGTGTTCATACACCTTGTGCTGATTTGGAAATGGGGCTAATGCTTTAGCCTCGGCCAAGTTGCACCATCGATATTCGGTGTGCTCTTCATTTAGAGTGATGGCTTGATTAGGTGGGCACTGCACAACAAACACCGTAACAATATCGATTCGATTGAGTCTCTGCTCGTAAAACTGTTCCAAATACTGTGCGTTGTATAGGTCAACTGCTTTAATCTGAGTTTCCTCTTCAATCTCGCGGACAATGGCTTGCCATCCAGTTTCACCTTGTTCAATTGAACCTGCAATATGACACCAGAAATCGCCTTTAACGCGTTTCATTAGTAACATTTTCATTTCGCCGTCTACTTCGGAGAGTGCGATACCAGATACCACAGAACTATTAATAGGGATCATATTTAAACCTCGTAGGAAATTACATGACGGAAAGGGCGAAGGAGCTTATGCTCATAATGACTGTGTTTCAATAAGATTTTGAAATTATTAACCTTATCCTGTTTTGTATGAGTGAGTTTTTCTTGTTTGTCCCTTGCAACGTGCATCGCAAATTTTTCCTGTTTCTCTTATTGAAGATTAAGATTTGTTAATCTTACTCGCACTCACTCAGATGATTTGTGATGATAAGTGCTCTTTAAAAGGGAAGGGAACTATGCACAAAATACTCGCTATCACGCCACTATTATTACTGGCGGGTTGCTTTGAACCGCCACCGAAATCCATTAGTTTAGACTTTGATGGAGAGTGGAAAGGACGCCGAATTAACGAGAACAATAATCCCATTTGCTCACCGACTTCAATCTATGGTGATATCAAGGAAGGAGAGGTGTCGTTTACGCTCGCCTATAATAACACTTTGCTGCGCGGTACCGTCAATGAATGGGGGCATATCGAGCTTAAAGACAACAATCCTATGTGGGTCTATCACTTTAACGGCAAAGCAAGGATAACCGTATTGAGGGGCGTTGGTCGGTAGACAACATCACTTGTGCTGGAGAGTGGTATCTCGAACGAGTAGAAAAAAGTTAATAATAAGAAAAAGGCTAACCAACTGGTTAGCCTTTAAATTTTTTGCTGTTAGCTAGGGTGGATTACCAACCCTTAACTACGCCGCCTTGGAAGATTTCTGAAGCAGCTTTGTAAACTTCGTCAGTTTGGTAAGCTTTAACGAAGTTCTGTACGTTTTCAGCTTGTACGTTCTCTGTACGAGCAACAACTAGGTTTACGTATGGAGAATCTTTATCTTCAACAAATACGCCGTCTTTCTGAGGAGTTAGGTTGATAGAGCTAGCGTATGTAGTGTTGATGATTGATAGCGCTACGTCATCTAGTGAACGAGGTAGTTGTGCAGCGTCTAGCTCAACAATAGTGATATTTTTAGGGTTTTCTACGATATCGCGTACTGTCGCTAGTAGACCAACACCTTCGCGAAGTTTCAGAAGACCTTGTTGCTCAAGCAGAAGCAGAGAGCGACCTAGGTTAGTCGGGTCGTTAGGAACTGCAATACGAGCGCCGTCTTGGATCTCTGATACTGCTTTAACTTGCTTAGAGTAACCAGCAATTGGGTAAACAAAAGTGTTACCAGCGATAGTGAGTTTGTAACCACGGTCAGCGACTTGCTGATCTAGGTATGGCTTGTGTTGGAATGCGTTGATGTCGATAGAACCATCGTCTAACGCAGCATTTGGCGTTACGTAATCTGTAAAGGTAACAAGTTCAACGTCAAGACCGTATTTTTCTTTTGCTACTTTAGCGGCAACTTCAGCTACTTGAGCTTCAGCACCAGCCATAACACCAACTTTGATTTTGCTTGTATCAGCGGCTTTTTCGCCACAACCAGAAAGTACAAGAGCAGAAGCGGCGGCTGCAATGGCTAGCAGACCTTTTAAATTAAATTTCATGACTATCTCCTTATAAAGTCAAAGACTAGTGTTATCTGTGATCCACGCGGCGAACAATAGCGTCACCAATCGATTGGATAATCTGTACTAAAACAATCAGCATCACAACGGTTACTGCCATAATGACAACGTCGTAACGGTGGAAACCATAGCGTATTGCTACATCTCCTAAACCACCGCCACCAACGGTTCCGGCCATCGCTGAATAGCTGACCAGAGTTACCATAGTGATGGTCACTGAATTCACAATGGTAGGCAGTGCTTCGGGAAGCAATACCTTAGAAATGATTTGAGTCGGTGTTGCCCCCATTGATTGAGCGGCTTCAACCAAACCAGATGGAACTTCTAACAACGCACCTTCAATCAGGCGAGCAACAAATGGAATCGCACCAATAGTAAGTGGAACAATTGCTGCTGTTGTACCAATAAAGGTGCCAACAAGTAGTTTGGTTACGGGAATAATGGCAACCATAAGCACTAGGAATGGTACGGAACGACCAACGTTCACAATGGCGCCCAAAATGCTGTTTAACTTAGTGTTTTCTAGCAGGCCACCCTTTTTAGTTGTGTGCAAAATAACACCTAGGGGAATACCGAATAGGAAACCCACAGCCCCAGACACGGCAACCATGTATAGCGTGTCCCAAGTTGCGCCAATTAAAAGGTCGCCGTTGAGGCTTAGCCACTCAGATACTGTATTAAAGGACATAACCGAGCACCTCTACTTTTGCTTTGTTATCGCGCAGATATTGTAGCGCTGCGTTATCGTCTTCTTCGTTACCAAATAGTTCCGCCACCATCATGCCGAACTTTACACCGCCAGCGTAATCTAAATCTGAGCTGAGGATGCTGATATCAATATTAAATTTGCGTGCCACTTGACTCATCAGCGGAGCGTCCACGGTTTCACCGGTAAACTCTAGACGTACAAGAGGGTAACTTCCTTCCACGCGAGTCTCTTGAAGGCGTGCTTGGTAATCTTCTGGAATAGAAAGATCTAGGGTGGAACGAATAAATTCGTGAGCCAGTTCTGTTTTAGGGTGAGCAAAAATTTCGCCAACCGTGCCTTTTTCAACTAGCTCGCCATCACCAATGATCGCCACTTCGTGACAGATGCTCTTAACTACGTCCATTTCGTGGGTAATAAGCAGTATGGTGATGTTTAGCTTGCGGTTGATTTTACGCAGCAGTTCAAGAATGGACTGAGTGGTTGCAGGATCAAGTGCGCTTGTCGCTTCATCACAAAGCAGTACTTTAGGGTCTGATGCCAGTGCACGAGCGATTGCCACGCGCTGCTTTTGACCACCACTTAGATTGGCTGGGTAGCTTTCGTGTTTATCTGCCAAGCCCACAAGCTTTAAAAGCTCTGTTACTTTCTGTTCGATATGCGCTTTATCTTTGCCTGCCAACTCTAGCGGCAGTGCAACGTTGTTAAAAACGGTACGAGAAGACAGCAAATTAAAGTGTTGGAAAATCATCCCAATATTTTGGCGTGCTTTACTCAACTCTGATTTGGAGAGTTTTGTGAGGTCTGTACCATCGACGATGATAGAGCCCGAAGTTGGCGCTTCTAGCATATTTACACAGCGGATCAGAGTGCTTTTCCCTGCACCTGAAGAACCAATTACACCAAAAATACGTCCTTCTGGGACGTTAAGGTTGATATCTTTCAGGGCAAGAATTTCCTTGCTGCCTTGATAGAACACCTTATTAACTTGTCTGATATCGATCATTTTGTTGCCTGTCTGTCTGAAAAGCCTTGGCTTTAACAGAATATTATATTGAGCAATGTCTCATTTCGTAGTCGATGCTATGGGTTTCCAGAATCGAAGTCAATAGATATTTTTACGTCTAGACGTCTAAACGCATTTTAAAATCTAAACAAATTGGAATTATATATAGCTAAGCTGCTTTAAGGGGGGTGTGACCTTTACAAGTATTGAGTTGTATTCGATGGCTTAGCTAGCATCTAAAAGGGACTTGAGTATAATAATCATCGAAGTGAAAACAAAAGCGAGTAAGCAATTTTGGCAAAACGAGCAGTCTTTTTAGATCGTGATGGCGTTATCAATGTCGATCATGGCTATGTGCATGATGAACATGATTTTGAGTTTATTGAAGGGGTGTTTGAAGCCACTAAAAAACTCAAAGAGATGGGGTACATACTAGTATTAGTCACCAATCAGTCAGGTATTGCTCGCGGTCTGTTTAGCGAAGACCGCTTCTTATCTCTTACTCAATGGATGGATTGGAACTTTATCGACAACGGTGTTGAGTTTGATGGCTTTTATTATTGCCCTAATCATCCAGAGCATGGGATCGGAGAGTACAAAGTCGACTGTGGTAATAGAAAGCCACAGCCGGGTATGTTTATCTCAGCTCGTGACCATCTAAAAATTGATATGGCCAACTCGGTGATGGTTGGTGATAAAGCCGAAGATATGATGGCAGCCGAAGCGGCAGGTGTTGGTACGCGGATTTTGGTTCGAACTGGAAAAGCAGTGACAGATAAAGGCGAACAACTCGCCACCACGGTATTAGATAGTATTGCCGATGTACCTTCGTATTTAGCTTGATACCATTCGCTTAATTGAGACTTTTTAACGCTCCTTTGGGAGCGTTTTTACTATAAAAAAATACGGTTACGCAAAACAATGCGGTAAGTCTGTTTTCGACGGCTTAAACTCGTACAAAGATTTACAACTCGTAGAAAAGCCAATAACGTATATTCGCTTGTTCTCAAAGGTAACTCTCAACTCTTATGACTAAAAAACTGACCATCTTAGATATCGCGAAACTGGCGGGTGTCGGCAAGTCTACCGTGTCCCGTGTTCTGACGAATGATCCCAAAGTAAAACCAGCGACGCGAGCTAAAGTGGAACAGGTGATTCAAGAGTCAGGTTACATACCCTCTAAGTCGCTCAGGCCATGCGTGGTGGCAGTCAAAAGGTAGTTGGGGTGATCATTTCCCGATTGGATTCTCCTTCGGAAAATCGCGTGGTTGGTAGTCTGCTTCAGACTCTATATCGCTCTGGTTACGATGCGGTGATTATGGAAAGCCAATTTGATCGCCAGAAAACCAATGAGCACTTAGACGTACTCGCTCGCCGTAAGGTGGATGGTGTGATTGTGTTTGGCTTTAGTGACTTTGATGTAGAGAAACTCGCACCTTGGCAACATAGCGCCGTAGTGGTCGCGATGGATACCGATAAAGTGTCATCAATTAACTATGACAATCAAGGTATTATCGAGCAAGCTATCGCTCACCTGATTGAAGAAGAACGTGAGCATATCGCTTATATTGGTGTTGACCCTTCAGATAAAACTACGGGCAAACTGCGTTTAGAGGTTTATCTGCAATGGTGTGAGCGACAAGGCTATAACCCGAATTATCAAACCGGTCACCTTCATCATGAAAGTGCGTATACCTTGGTTGATAAGGTACTGGAGCGAGAAACAGACTCTATTGTCTGTGCCAGTGATACCTTGGCTCTGGGGGTTATTAAGCGCCTGCAAGAGCTAAACCGAGAAGATGTTATTGTGACAGGAGTAGGGGGAAATGAACTGCTTTCTTTCCTGTTTCCTAAAGTATTTAGCATTGATCCCGGTTACGTCCAAGTCGGTGAGAGAGCGGCTAACTTGCTGATCTCTCAATTGAATGGTGATACTGAAGTCGTTCATCTTACCCAAAAACCTATCCGCGACTAAGTTTCTGATTTCTCGTCGAATAAAAAACACTCTGTGATCATTCTCAATAAATGGGACTGTTCCCATTTTTAATTTTATCATTGTCTGACATCATAAAAACCACAAATGGGAATGTTCCCATATTATAAAAACATATTCAGAACTACAATCCATATAGGGTGGACTTGATTATGAGCAAGATTGCGAAACAGGACGTTGAACGTCTGATAGAACTGGTTGGTGGCAGCAATAATATTGCTAGCGTGAGTCACTGCCTTACCCGCTTGCGTTTTGTACTCAATGATACAAGTAAAGCAGACACCAAAGCGCTGGAAACAGTGAGCTTGGTAAAAGGCTGTTTTACTAACGCAGGGCAATTTCAGGTGGTTATTGGCACGGAAGTCGATGAGGTTTACAAAATGCTCATCGAACTTACGGGTAAAAACGCGGCGAGTAAAGACGAAGCCAAACAAGCTGCCCGTCAAAATATGAACATACTGGAAAGAGGTATTTCCCACCTTGCTGAAATCTTTGTACCTCTTCTTCCAGCTATCATTACCGGTGGTCTGATCCTTGGTTTTCGAAACGTTATCGGTGACATCAAGATGTTTGACGGCCAGTCTCTAACTGAAATCAGTCAGTTTTGGGCGACGGTCCACTCGTTCTTATGGTTAATTGGTGAAGCGATTTTCTTCTTCCTACCCGTGGGTGTGTGTTGGTCAACAGTGAAAAAGTTAGGGGGAACGCCAATACTAGGTATTACCTTAGGTGTAACCTTGGTGTCTCCGCAGTTGATGAACGCCTATCTGATTGGTAAACAAGTGCCAGAGGTATGGGACTTCGGCCTGTTTGTTATCGAAAAAGTGGGTTATCAAGCACAAGTGATCCCTGCGATGTTGGCAGGTATGGCCTTGGCGTTTATCGAAACTAATCTAAAACGCATAGTGCCGTCTTACCTTTATTTAGTCGTGGTACCGTTTGTATCAATCATTCTTTCGGTGGTACTTGCTCATTCACTTATCGGCCCACTTGGTCGTGTTCTAGGTGATGGTGTGGCATTTGCGGCCAAAGCGGCAATGACAGGTGACTTTGCAGTGCTTGGTTCTATGGTGTTTGGTTTCTTATACGCACCACTTGTCATTACCGGTATTCACCACACGACGAACGCTGTCGATCTTCAATTGATGCAAGAGCTAGGTGGCACACCAATTTGGCCATTGATTGCTCTTTCTAACATCGCACAGGCTTCCGCCGTGGTTGGTATTATCATCATCAGTAAAAAACACGGTGAACGAGATATTTCTGTTCCCGCAGCGATTTCTGCCTACCTTGGTGTCACTGAACCTGCAATGTACGGTATTAACTTAAAATACAAGTTCCCTATGCTATGCGCCATGATTGGTAGTGCTGCTGCGGCGGCCGTATGTGGTAGTGCTGGTGTTATGGCCAACGGCATCGGTGTAGGTGGTCTACCGGGTATTCTGTCTATTCAGCCACAATTCTGGGGCGTATTTGGCCTTGCGATGTTGGTCGCTATCTTACTTCCCGCTGTACTCACACTTTTCTTTTACAAGCGAGCTCAAGCTAAGGGAGAGCTTGAACCGGCAAATGCATAACACCCCTTTTGAAGCGGTCGCCGGATTGGCCGCTTCACTTTTTATTCTTCAATTTTTATCGGTAAGTGAGCTACTTCCATGACAAGCGTAAATCAAGATGCGAATTGGTGGAAAACCGCAACGGTTTATCAAATTTATCCCAAGAGTTTCTGCGACAGTGGTGCAAAGGGTACGGGTGACATTCAGGGTATCATTTCTAAGTTGGACTATCTCAACAAGCTCGGTATTGACGCAATATGGCTAACGCCAGTTTATGAGTCACCGATGGTGGATAACGGCTATGACATCTCTAACTATTTCGAGATCAATCCCGACTTTGGCACTATGGATGACTTTGAGCAGCTGTTGGCTTTAGCCCATGAGCGCGGTATCAGAGTGATCATGGATATTGTAGTGAACCACACTTCTACAGAACACGCATGGTTTAAGAGCGCGTTAGGTGACTTGAGTAGTCCATATCGCGACTACTATATCTGGAAAGATCCAATAGATGGCGGGGTTCCAAACAACTGGCAATCTAAGTTTGGTGGCAGCGCGTGGACATTAGACAAGGCAACCAACCAATACTATCTTCGCCTGTTTGCAGAGCAGCAAGCTGACCTCAATTGGGAGAATCCAAAAGTTCGCGAGGAAGTGAAGGGCATTATTAGTTACTGGGCTAAAAAAGGTGTCGATGGTTTTCGCCTTGATGTGATCAATCTTATCTCCAAACAGCAAGATTTTGCTGATGATGATACCGGTGATGGAAGACGCTTTTACACCGATGGTCCACGGGTGCATGAGTACCTACAAGAGATCAGTGATTCTGTATTTCAGAAGTACGGCAGTGTAACCGTTGGGGAGATGTCTTCGACGACCTTAGAGCATTGTCAGCAATATTCGTCACTGGACGGCAAAGAGCTGTCCATGGTGTTTAACTTTCACCACTTAAAAGTGGATTATCCAAACGGAGATAAATGGACGACAGGGCCGTTTGATTTCATTCAGTTAAAGAAGATTTTCAACCATTGGCAAACCGGATTAAACGGCAAAGGTTGGGGGGCGCTATTTTGGTGTAATCACGATCAGCCACGCGTAGTAAGCAGATTAGGTGACGACCAACAATACCGTGTGGAATCGGCAAAGATGCTAGCGGCTAGTGTGCATATGATGCAAGGCACGCCTTATATCTATCAGGGTGAAGAGATAGGGATGACCAATCCGGGCTACACCAGTATCGCGCAATACCGAGATGTCGAAAGTACTAATATGTATGAAATTATGGTCGAAAGTCAGGGTGTTGATTGTGAGGAAATGCTCGCGATATTGAGACAAAAATCCCGCGATAACTCTCGTACGCCTATGCAGTGGGACAGCACTCAATATGCCGGTTTTTCTAAAGCAGAACCTTGGCTGGAAGTTGCTTCGAACTACAGTGAAATTAATGCTAATCAGGCGGTAAGTGATAAAAATTCGGTATTTTACTTCTACAAAAAGTTAATAGAACTTCGCAAAGAAATACCCGTGATCACTGATGGTCAGTATCAAGACTTACTACCGCAAGACAAAGCGATTTTTGCCTACCAAAGAACCAATGCCAAGCAAACATTGATCTGTCTAAACAACTACTATGGCGAAGAAGCAGAATGTGTTTTGCCTACAGATATTGATTTGAGTGATGCACGAGTGATCTTGGGTAACTATGAACATAGTATCGGTGTGGCAAGGCACCAAATCCTTCGTCCATACGAGACAAAAGTCATTTTAGTCGATAACTGATGGCGAGTGATTGATGGCATCACCCCCTTATAGGTCTTATTTAGGTAAGGCCTTTTTTATTGGTTTAATTTTAGCCGCTTACAGATGCAAAAAAGCCAGCTCGATGAGCTGGCTTAAAATATGGTGGAGGGGGACGGATTCGAACCATCGAAGGCAGTGCCGGCAGATTTACAGTCTGCTCCCTTTGGCCACTCGGGAACCCCTCCGGGTATTTTTATACTTAGTTTTTGTTTTCCCAACGCGAAAAACCAAGTTTGAATATGGTGGAGGGGGACGGATTCGAACCATCGAAGGCAGTGCCGGCAGATTTACAGTCTGCTCCCTTTGGCCACTCGGGAACCCCTCCAGGGTATTTTTATACTTAAGTTTTGTTTTCCCAACACATCACTCAAGTGCGGAGCGCATCATAGCAAACTCGTGAATACTGTAAAGCCTTTTCTTGGCATTTTGAATCAAATGCTGCCTTTTTGGACAGAGTGGCTAGAAAGTATGATTTTGTGTGAGCGAAATCGGCCTAAACTTACAGTTAACTGTACCGTCTTTACACTCCTTGACGTTGGAGTTACGTATAAAAAGGTACAATTGAGCAGAATATAATTACTAAGAATTTTCACTATGAAGCAAACAGTTATCTTATTTATGCTGCTTATAGGTTTGGTGATGGTGCCATCTATTGCGCTGGCCAAAAGAGGCGGCGGAAATCAGGCTGTCAGCGTGGTCACTGAAACCGTAGCAATACATCAAGTGTCTCAATCTTTGACTCTCGTTGGCAAAGTAGAAGCCAAGCAGTCTGTCGTGATCTCACCAGAGGTGACGGGCAAACTAGATACAATAGCGATCAAAGCTAACCAATTGGTAGAGCAGGGCTCTTTGCTTTTTAAACTCGATGACGACAAAGCAATAGCAGCGGTTGCTGAAGCAAAAGCTTATCTCAATGACGAGCGGAGAAAGCTACGCGAGTTCGAACGTTTGTTATCTCGCAATGCGATTACTCAAACAGAAATAGACGCGCAAAAGGCGAGCGTAGAGATTGCGCAAGCTCGCTTAGATGCAGCACGTGCTAACTTAAATGATCTTCATATTACCGCCCCGTTTACAGGTACGGTCGGCTTTATTGATTTTAGTCGCGGCGCTTTAGTCAACGCTGGAAGTGAGCTTGTTAGCTTGGATAACCTTTCACTGATGCGCCTTGATATTCAAGTTCCAGAACGTTACCTCACCTTGCTGTCTAACGGTATGCGAGTTACGGCAACCAATGCGGCTTGGGGGGATAGAGTGTTTCAAGGCGAAGTGGTCGGCATTGACTCTCGTATCAACCAAGAAACTCTAAACCTAAGGGTACGCATAGAGTTTGACAATCAAGACAAAGCGCTGAAGCCGGGTATGCTGGTTTCTGCTACTTTGGCTTTCCCTGCGATTGAAGCGCCAATAGTACCTGTTCAAGCCTTGGAATACTCGGGTACTAAACGATATGTTTACGTCATTGACGAACAGATGAAAGCGTCCCGTCGCGAAGTTGTATTAGGGGCAAGAGTCGAGAACGAAGTTGTCATTGATAAAGGTTTGGAAATTGGAGAAAAGATAGTCGTTCAAGGCATTGTTAATATGCGTGATGGTGTGAAAGTGTCCCAAGTGGGTACGGATGGCCAACCCGTTGAAAAGGAAAGTAACTAATGTGGTTATCTGATGTCGCTGTGAAGCGCCCCGTTGCTGCTGTCGTGCTAAGCCTTTTGCTGGTGGTTTTTGGCATTGTCTCTTTCTCTAAGCTGGCAGTAAGAGAAATGCCGGATATAGAAAGTCCAGTGGTTTCTATTAGCACTCGCTACGAAGGAGCTTCTGCTACTATCATTGAAAGCCAGATAACTTCGGTTTTAGAAGATCAGTTATCTGGGATCAGTGGCGTTGATGAAATTAGTTCTACAACGCGAAATAGCTCTTCCAGAATTAGGGTTACGTTCGAACTTGGTTATGACCTTAACACGGGTGTGAGTGATGTTCGTGATGCTGTGGCAAGAGCGCAAAGGGCATTGCCTGATCAAGCCGATGATCCCATTGTATATAAAAACAATGGCAGCGGAGAGGCTTCTCTCTATATCAATTTGAGTTCATCAGAGATGGACAGAACCCAGCTAACGGATTACATCGACCGTGTTTTGATGGACAGATTTAGTCTGATCTCCGGTGTCAGCTCGGTAAATGTGTCTGGTGGGTTGTACAAAGTGATGTACGTAAAGCTTAAACCTGACCAGATGGCGGGTCGCGGTATCACTACGGCGGATATTACTTCTGCGTTGCGAAGTGAAAACATTGAAAGCCCCGGGGGTGAAGTTCGCAATGACTCGATAGTCATGTCGGTGCGCACCGCTCGAAGCTACAACCAAGCCGAAGATTTTGAATACCTTGTGGTCAAACGCGCGAGTGATAGCTCTCCGATTTATTTAAAAGACGTCGCGGATGTTTATCTAGGTGCAGAAAACGAAAACTCTACCTTTAAAAGCGATGGTGTGGTTAATGTCAGTATGGGGATTGTTCCTCAATCTGATGCAAACCCATTAGAAGTGGCTACTCGGGTTCACGAAGAAGTCGATAGGATTCAACAGTTCCTCCCTGTTGGAACTCGATTGGCTATTGATTACGACTCCACCGTGTTTATCGACCGTTCAATTAGCGAGGTATACAACACACTGTTTATTACTGGTGGTTTGGTTATTCTGGTGTTGTACATTTTTATCGGTCAAGCCAGAGCAACTTTAATTCCAGCAGTGACAGTGCCTGTATCACTGATCTCCTCTTTTATTGCCGCTTATTATTTTGGATTCTCAATCAATTTAATAACCTTGATGGCGCTGATCCTTTCCATCGGTTTAGTGGTTGATGATGCCATTGTTGTGGTTGAAAATATTTATCACCATATCGAGCAAGGTGAGACACCGCTTTTGGCAGCCTACAAAGGCACAAGGGAGGTTGGTTTTGCAGTGATTGCAACGACGCTAGTGTTGGTTATGGTGTTTCTACCCATCTCGTTTATGGATGGTATGGTCGGGCTGCTGTTTACTGAGTTTTCGGTGCTCTTGGCGATGTCCGTTATCTTCTCTTCTTTGATAGCACTGACCCTAACTCCGGTATTGGGAAGCACGATTCTCAAAGCAAATGTAAAACCCAATCGATTTAACCGTTTTATAGACACGGTATTTAGCAAACTAGAAGCTGGTTATCGACGTGCTCTTACTTGGGCAATGAAAGGTCGTTGGGCGGCTCCGCTCATTATTCTCTCTTGTGTTGGGGGGAGTTATGGGTTGATGCAACAAATACCGGCCCAACTGACACCCTCCGAAGATAGAGGGGTAATTTTTGCCTTTGTACGAGGCGCCGATGCAACCAGTTACAACCGAATGTCGGCCAATATGGATCTAGTAGAAGATCGGTTGCTTCCTCTTTTGGGGCAAGGCTTCTTAAAGTCTTTCAGCATTCAATCCCCTGCGTTTGGTGGTAATGCTGGCGACCAAACGGGTTTCGTGATTATGATTCTCGAAGATTGGAATGAGAGGGATGTAACCGCAAGCCAAGCTCTGGGGCAAGTTCGCAAAGCTTTGGCTGGTATACCTGACGTGCGAGTTTTCCCATTTATGCCGGGCTTTAGGGGCGGTTCAAGTGAGCCCGTTCAGTTTGTACTCGGTGGCTCTGATTATCCCGAACTAAAAAAATGGGCTGAGATGCTCAAACATGACGCAGAAGCTTCCCCAATAATGGAAGGAGTAGAAATCAACTACTCGGAAAAAACGCCCGAGCTGGTTGTCAGTGTGGATAAGCAAAGAGCGGCAGAGCTAGGCATCAAGGTTTCCGATATTTCAGATACGTTAGAAATCATGCTCGGCGGTAAAAAAGAGACGACGTTCGTTGAACGGGGTGAGGAATACGATGTCTATCTTCGCGGTGACGAGAACGCGTTTAACAACGCGGCCGATTTAAGTCAGATCTATCTGCGTACCAGTTCTGGAGAGTTGGTCACCTTAGATGCGGTAACAAAAATAGAAGAGGTGGCTTCTTCTATTCGACTCGCTCACTACAACAAGCAGAAAGCCGTAACAGTGACTGCCAACTTGTCAGAGGGGTATACCTTGGGTGAAGCGCTTAATTACCTCGATGCTAAAGCGATAGAGATACTGCCATCAGATATCTCGGTTAGCTATTCCGGAGAGTCTAAAGACTTTAAAGAGAACCAATCGAGTGTAGCCATTGTTTTTGCACTGGCTCTGCTGGTGGCCTATTTGGTATTAGCGGCACAATTTGAAAGTTTTGTGAATCCGCTAGTGGTTATGTTTACCGTTCCCATGGGGGTGTTTGGCGGTTTTATGGGGCTATTCCTTATGGGGGAGGGGCTCAATATTTACAGTCAGATCGGAATGATCATGCTGATAGGCATGGTGACAAAAAACGGTATTTTAATCGTTGAGTTTGCCAATCAACTAAGGGACAGAGGGTTTGAGTTTGAAAGAGCGATAGTGAGTGCAGCAGCGCGACGATTGCGCCCTATTATGATGACTGCGTTTACCACATTAGCTGGCGCCATACCCTTGATACTCTCTTCTGGCGCAGGATATGAAAGCCGCGTCGCTGTAGGCACGGTGATCTTTTTTGGAATGGCATTCGCGACGTTTGTCACCTTGTTTGTGATTCCCGCTATGTACAGATTGATATCTGCGAAAACCAAATCGCCGGGTCATGTTGAAGCAGAGTTAAACAAAGCGCTGAGCCACGATGTAAAAGCCAGAAGTTCTCACTAATAATATAGCCCGCATTTGCGGGCTATATTATTTGCGTTCAAGAAGTGTAGGTCACACTGTAGCGAGTAGGTTTGTGGTTCATAGCCAGCACGACATTGAGCGCTACAGCGCCTAAAACGGAAAGTGCGATGATAAATGGCGCGACAAAGAAGAAAGACGCCATCAAGATTAAACAATCTAGAGCCATCTGCGATTTGCCAACGGAAATGCCAAACTTATCTTGGATGTATAGGCACATGACATTGAACCCACCAAGGCTAGAGCGATGGCGGAACAGAATGAGCATTCCAAGCCCCATCAATAATCCCCCCGCGACAGCACAATAGATCTCATTGACGGTTTCTAGCGTAATAACCAGATATAAGTGGTCTGCAATGACAGAAACCAAAGCACCAGAAATAGCACTGTTAATGGCAAACTGATAGCCGAAGCGCTTCCACGCCATCACGTAAAACGGCAGGTTGATCGCAAAGTAGAGGGTACCAAATGACAGCGGGATAAGTTGGTCGACCAAAAGCGCCAATCCTGCGGTGCCACCAGTAAGCAAAGAAGCCGATTTAAGGAAGAATATTCCTTGTGCAACCAGAAACGAGCCAGTCAGTATAGCTATCCAGTCTTCTTTGTATGAGTGTTTTTCCATAGTTTCAGGTAACGTTATTCAATAATGGCGTGAATAGTATGGAAAAGTTGCGTTTTTCGGTAGCTTGATAGGCAAAATTAAGGTAAACCTATGTAATTGTCGTTTTACAGGGTGTAAAGGGAAAAGTTGACAGAGGGAGGCTTTGTTAATCAATCCTTTACCATCGTATGACCAGCCTTGTAATTCATTATGAAAAAACTGCATGAGAAAAAGTGAAATTTTCTCTTTATGATCAAGATCAAGTTATGTAGAATGCGCGGCATATTACGGTGACGAAAACGTTTGCTTTTGGTCGTTGTGTGGTTTTTTTGAAACTTTCAGTACAAATCTGAATCAGGAGATACAGATGCTAAAGCGTGATATGAACATCGCAGATTACGATGCGGAGCTATTCGCAGCCATTCAGGAAGAGACTCTTCGCCAAGAAGAGCACATTGAACTTATCGCTTCGGAAAACTACACCAGCCCGCGTGTAATGGAAGCTCAAGGTTCTCAACTGACTAACAAGTACGCAGAAGGCTACCCAGGTAAGCGTTACTATGGCGGCTGTGAGTATGTTGACAAAGCAGAAACTCTAGCGATTGATCGCGCTTGTGAATTGTTTGGTTGTGAGTATGCGAACGTTCAGCCACACTCTGGCTCTCAAGCAAACTCTGCTGTTTACATGGCACTGCTTAACCCAGGTGATACGGTTCTAGGTATGAGCCTAGCTCACGGTGGCCACCTAACTCACGGTTCACCTGTAAACTTCTCTGGTAAGCACTACAACGTTATCCCTTACGGTATCGACGAAGCTGGTCAAATCAATTATGACGAGATGGAAGCGCTTGCTGTAGAACACAAACCTAAGATGATCATCGGTGGTTTCTCTGCTTACTCACAAATCGTTGATTGGGCAAGAATGCGCGAAATCGCTGACAAAGTAGGTGCTTACCTATTTGTTGATATGGCACACGTTGCGGGCCTTATCGCTGCAGGCGTATACCCAACGCCAGTTCCACACGCTCACATCGTGACGACGACAACTCACAAAACCCTTGCTGGTCCTCGTGGTGGTCTAATTCTGTCTAACGCTGGCGAAGAGATGTACAAGAAGCTGAACTCAGCAGTTTTCCCTGGTGGTCAGGGCGGTCCTCTAATGCATGTTATTGCGGGTAAAGCGGTAGCATTCAAAGAAGCGATGGAGCCAGAGTTCAAAGAGTACCAAGCTCGCGTAGTTAAAAATGCTAAAGCTATGGTTGCTCAGTTCCAAGAGCGTGGATACAAAATTGTATCTAACAGCACTGAAAACCACTTGTTCCTTGTTGACCTTATCGACAAAGACATCACTGGTAAAGAGGCTGATGCTGCACTGGGTAGTGCTAACATCACGGTAAACAAAAACTCTGTACCTAACGACCCTCGCAGCCCATTCGTCACTTCTGGTATCCGTGTTGGTACACCAGCAATTACTCGTCGTGGTTTCTCTGAAGAAGATGCGAAGGATCTTGCAAACTGGATGTGTGATGTTCTAGACAACATCGGCAACGATGAAGTCGTAGAGTCTACAAAAGCAAAAGTTCTTGAGATCTGTAAGCGTCTACCTGTTTACGCTTAATCTTATAGGTCACAATAAAAACGCCGGACTATGTCCGGCGTTTTTTTGTCTGTCAATCTATTTGCTCTTTACTTAGAGATACTAAGCAGAGTTCCAGACTTACATTTGAAAGAGTAGTATTTGCGGCTTTCGTTAAACTTGCCTAGTCCTTCTCCATCACAGTAATCAATATTTATATCGCGCATGGTCTCTAAGGTTTCTTCTGAGTTAAGGGCGAACTTAGAGCCATCAGAACAAACAATTCGAACACGGCCATCATCGCTAACAGAGTAGATATCCACTTCTGTATTACAAAGTTCAAATGAGGCTTCACGGTAGTTGTCCTGTTTGGTATTAGAAGCACAACCTGCGGCCAACACGGACAACGCGACAGCAATGAATCCTAGCTTGTTCATAGACACTTCCTTGGTAGTTAACAGGCATTACTTGCCTTGTTTAGATTATAGACTCCTAGACTATAGAAGGATCTAGCGTGATTCAAGGGCAGTACAAAGTAAATGCAAGCGGGAAATAAAAAGGGGCTGTTAAAGATAACAGCCCCTTTCGAGTAAGTATCGAGCTCTATTAGCTGACTTCTACACCTTTGGCCTGTAGGTCGGCGTGGTAAGAAGAGCGTACAAACGGGCCACAGGCTGCGTGTGTAAAGCCTAGGCTAGAGCGATCTCTTTTAGTTCGTCAAACTCTGAAGGCGGAACGTAGCGCTCTACTGGTAAATGGTGACGGCTAGGCGCTAGGTATTGCCCTAGAGTCAACATGGTTACGCCGTGTGCGCGAAGATCTTTCAATACTTCGACAATCTCTTCTTTGGTTTCACCTAAGCCCATCATCACACCAGACTTAGTAGGAACATTTGGGTGTTGCTCTTTGAATTTCTTCAAAAGTTCAAGAGACCACTTATAGTTTGCACCCGGACGAACCTTGCGGTACAGGCGTGGCGCTGTCTCTAAGTTGTGGTTAAACACATCAGGTGGATTGTCGTTGAGTAGTTCAAGAGCGACATCCATACGACCACGGAAGTCGGGAACAAGGGTCTCAATAGTAATATTTGGGTTCTGCTCACGAATCGCTGCATTACAGTCAGCAAAGTGTTTTGCACCGCCATCTCGAAGGTCATCACGGTCTACAGAAGTGATCACTACGTATTTCAACTTCATGTCTTTGATCGTTTGTGCCAGTTTTTGCGGCTCATCTTGTTCAGGAGCAATTGGTCGACCATGGGCCACATCGCAGAATGGACAACGTCGGGTACAAATTGCCCCTAAGATCATAAATGTAGCGGTACCGTGGTTAAAACACTCAGCTAAGTTAGGGCAAGACGCTTCTTCACATACTGAGTGAAGATTGTTTTTACGCATGGCAGATTTTATGTCTTGGATGCGCTGGCTGTCTGCTGGCAGTTTAATCCTCATCCAGTCTGGTTTGCGCAGAACTTCTTTCTGCTCAACTGGCATGTTTTTCACTGGAATCAGAGCCATTTTATCGGCGTCGCGATATTTAACGCCCTTTTCCATTTGAATAGGTTTACTCATGATCTTATGCTTCTGTGCTGAATTTTACTTGTTCGTAACCCAAGAGTGCTACGAGCTCTTCTACTAATTTTTTTTCAACGATTTCAACATTATCAGGCCCACCTAGTTGGCTTAGTTGAACCATTTCCATTCCTGCATAACCACATGGGTTAATGCGAAGGAATGGGGATAAATCCATATTTATGTTGAGTGCTAAACCATGGAATGAGCAGCCTTTACGGATGCGCAGCCCCAATGAGCATATCTTTTTATTGTTTACGTAGACGCCTGGTGCATCGGGTTTTGCCGTGGATTCAACTCCATAGGTTTTGAGCGTGTTGATCACCAAGTTCTCTATATGGGTGACGAGATCGCGAACCCCGAGCTTTTTTCTACGTAGGTTTATCAGGAAGTAAGCAACTAGCTGGCCGGGGCCGTGATATGTCACCTGTCCACCACGATCACTTTTTACTACAGGAATATCACCGGTGTTGAGCAGATGCTCGGCTTTACCAGCTTGTCCTTGTGTAAAAACGGGATTGTGTTCAACCAGCCAAACTTCATCCGAAGTGTCGTCAGTGCGATTATCAGTAAAGTCATGCATGGCTTGCCAAACAGGTAGGTAATCCTGTCTGCCTAGCCGCTTTACTACTAGCTGGTCTGGCATTCCTGATCCTTATTCATTAATAAAGTTTTGAGATTATAAACTGGTTCTGGCCTAGCGACCATATCTTAGTAACACATTTTTAACTATTGTAACTATGCAGTTTGTTTATCTGTTTGATATGTATAAAAAAAGCAGCTTTCGCTGCTTTCAAAAAAAATTGAAAGATTCAAAAAATTATAGAACCATTCGTACAATATCGATGTCACCTAGCTCTTTATAAAGTGTTTCCACTTGCTCGATAGAGGTGGCGTTAATGGTTACCGATACTGAGTGATAGTTGCCTTTTGCACTTGGCTTAACCGTTGGACTGTAGTCCCCTGGAGCGTGGCGTTGAATCACTTCCAGTACTTTTTCTGGTAGTTCAGGCTTTGCGTAACCCATCACTTTGTAGGTAAAAGAGCAAGGAAACTCCAGCAAATCTTTCAATTTGGCATCAGAATTGATGTTCAACATCTTGGTTACCCCAGTTAATCATTTCTTAAAGTAGCGCGGAATATTACTGACAATTTAAGTATATCTCAAGTGACGCCAACTCTCAGCATCGCTATCTAATGTGAAGATCGTTTTTACTCTTCTCGATTAGAACTCTCGGCTATTAAAACTCGTTAATTTACAGCTAGATGGAATATGTCGACTTCTTGCAACAAGAGGAAAGGCTTGTGTTACTTCATGCCCAAAGCGCCTTATGTGGCGATTTCTCATAATAGTTATCATTTGTATTTGAAAAGCTCAGCGTGATAAAAACTGCCAAACAATGATTAATACATAAATATGTATCACTGTTAAGCAATTGATTTTATTTGGTTATATATCAACGTTGAAAATTTGGAGAAGAAAATGGCAAACCAAAGCCAAGCCGCAGGGAAGTTACCTAAGGGTAAAATCGCGGCTAAAACAGTACTTGCAGTTAGTATCAGTAGTGTACTTTTTGGTGCTCCAGCATATGCTGAGCAGCAGCCTGTAAAAAAACTAGAGGAAGTCACCGTTATTGGTGAAAAAGTGGAACGTTCTATCTATGAAACGGGTTCGAGCGTTCGCGTATTTGATGAAGACACAATTCGCTCAACGCCAAAACTTACCCAAGTTGAAGATCTGCTAGAGCTTACACCAAACTTGGTACATGCCGGTCACGGAAATGACCTTCCTTCGGTCCGAGGTATTGACGGTTCCGGGCCGTCAAATGGCGGTTTGTCAGTTTTCGCAGGAGCCGATCCACGACTTAATTTATCTATCGATGGCCGCTCATTAACTTATTCTGAAATCGCTTTTGGCCCTCGTTCTTTGTGGGATGTTGAGCAAGTAGAAGTCTTTCTTGGCCCACAGAGTTATGTACAGGGACGCAACTCTTCCGCAGGCTCTATCGTTGTTAAGTCTAAAGATCCAGTTCATGAGTTTGAGACGAGTGTTAAAACAGGGTATGGAGAAAATCGTTACTCACAAAACGCAGCAATGATTAATGTCCCACTAGTAGAAGAGCAATTGGCAGTGCGTTTGAGCTTTGATCAACAAAAGCGCAAATCAGCAGTGCCTATCGCATCTTATGAGCCAGCAGGTGATAGCAAAAGAGTTGAGACGACGATAGCAAGGGCCAAGTTCCTTATCGAACCTGAAAAACTAACTGGGTTTTCATCGGTTTTAGCGGTTGACCACACGGATACTCGTGCCCCACAAAACGAAAACAAAATCGGCTCTCTAAATGAATACCGCCCAGTTTACGAAACCAAGTCGACCAACGGAAACTGGTTTATAGACTGGCAGTTGAATGATGCCTTCACATTTGAAAATCGCTTAATTGTGACTGAGTTTGAGTTCGAACGTTTTAGTAGTCCTATAGATAGGGGGGACTTAGTTGTAGAAGGTGATGAGTTTTCAATTGAGCCTCTGATTCGTTACCAATCTACAGATGGAAATTTGAGTGCATTATTTGGTGCTCGATACTTTAGCTCTGAGCAGGATGACGTTTATTCCTCTAACAACAGTGATATTCCCATGTCTGGGGAAACAAAAACTGCTTCTCTATTTGCTGAAGCTACTTACAGCGTCGCCCCACAGTTTGATGTCACTTTGGCTGCACGATTTGAAAAAGAAAACAAAAAGCGCAAGGCAAAGGGTACTGAGGCTCCATGGTATGTATTTGACCTAGACTACGATGAAGATGTTTCTGTTTTCCTACCGAAAATAGAACTTGCTTACCGTCCACAAAGCAACCAAACAATTGGTTTTAGGGTTGGTAAAGGTTACTCCAATGGCGGAGCTGGATTGAGTTTTGACCCTACGGACAGGACTGGTAATGCTCCGATGTTGGCGTATGGTTTCGATAAAGAATATGTTTGGAACTATGAACTGTATACCCGTCATGGTTTAGCTGATAGCCGTGTTGCTCTTACTTCTAACTGGTTCTACAACGATTTTGATGGCATGCAGGCAACGCAAGCCCGTCCTGATAATTTCATTGTGATACAGAATCTCGATGATGCGAAAACTTATGGCGCGGAGTTTGGTTTAAGCTGGCTGGCGACTTATGATCTTGAACTGCAAGCGGCAGTTGGTTTATTAAAAACCGATTACACCGAGACTGAAGCTCAAGGTGGAAAGCGCAAAGAATTGTCTCGTGCTCCAAGTATATCGGGTAACTTTGCCGCTCTTTACACCTTCGCAGAGGGCTTTGAGGCTTCGGCCAATGCTAATTACACGGGTTCTTACTACAGTGATATAGCTAATACTGAGGCGATGGAGGTTGATTCTTACTGGACGGTAAATACTCAGTTGTCTTATGAGTTCACTAATGGACGTGCAAGCCTGTTTGCCACCAACTTATTTGATGACAACAGTATTACCTCTTATTTCCATCCACGTATGTTAGATTCTCCTTTGCATCAAACCCCAAGAATGATTGGTGCCTCACTAGAACTTAACTTCTAATTGATACAACGGGTGCACTATGTGTACCCTTTTTTTTAAAAAGGTGATTTATGCGTAAATTGATACTATCGCTTCTATCCTTGTCATTGATTTCTTCAGCGGCTTACGCAAAAAGTATTACGGTTGAACATGCCTCTGGCACAACGATTATTGAAAAAACACCAGAAAGAGTGGTTGTTATCGGCGCTGGAGCGCTTGATATGTTGGATTACTTCGGTGTTAATCCAGTGGCGGTTAATCACGACTATCAGCCGCATTACCTGAGAAAATATACTAAAGAACCCTATGGTTCTACGGGCACACTTTTCGAAGCGGACTACGAAGCGATCTTTACTCAAAAACCAGATCTGATCTTTACTGGTCCTCGTATTGCTGGAAAGTACGACGAACTGTCGGAAATCGCTCCAACGGTTGTTTTAACGCCTCATGCTGAAGGTAGCTACTGGGAAAGTACTCAGCAGCAATGGCGCATTGTTGGTAAGATTTTTGGGGTTTCCGATAAGGTTGAAGCGACAATTGCCCGTATTGATAAAGACTTTAAAGAGATTCGCGAATTTAATAAGGCGAATCCTCCCAAAGCACTCACTGTCATGAGCTCTGGTGGAAACGTCACGGCATTTGCCACTCGCTCGCGATTTGGTGGCTCTATTTACCAAGATTTTGGCTTTGAACAGGCTGTTGATCAAAAGCTTAGATCCAACAATCACGGCGATTTGATTTCGTTTGAATTTATTCAAGAAGTAAACCCTGACTATTTGTTTATTATTGACTCAGATAAGTTGAGAGAGGAAGCGTGGGATGCTAAGTCGAACAATCAGGTAAAAGCGTTCGATAACGATTTGGTTAAAAACACCGTCGCCTTCAAAGAAGATCATATTTTAAGCTTAAGCCTTGATGCGTGGTATGTTCCTATGGGTGGGGTAAGAGCGACAGAGAAAATGATTGAAGAGATGAAACAAGTATTGAACTTGAACTAGTTTTACTTGTTTTAAACAGTTTGTTATTGATATGAAAAAGCCACCGAATTTTTTGCGGTGGCTTTTCTTTTTCTTATAGCTTCATTGGCTTAGAAGAAGCTGTTCATCAACATAACAATGTAGTCCCACATGCGGCTAAATAGACTGCCTTGCTCAACGTCCTCTAGGGCGAGTAGTGGGTATTCTGCGATGTCTTGACCTTCTAGCTGGTAAAACAGCTTACCGACAACATCACCTTTCATAATCGGGGCTTCTAGTTCTCGCTCAAGGATAAAGCTTGCTTTTAAGTTCTTTGCTTGGCCGCGAGGTAGGGTGACGTAAGTATCTTGGTCTAGACCCAGTGCAACAGTGTCTTTGTCGCCCATCCAGACTTTTTCTTCAACAAAGGTTTCGTCTGCTTTGTGTGGTGCTACCGTCTCGAAAAAGCGGAAGCCGTAACTAAGTAGCTTTTTGCTTTCTGACTTACGAGCGTTGGCATTTTTTGTACCCATAACAACGGCGACAAGTCGCATTTTGCCTTCAGTCGCAGAACTTACAAGACTATAACCGGCATTGCTTGTGTGGCCAGTTTTGATGCCATCGACATTCATGCTTTTATCCCAAAGCAGACCGTTTCGGTTGTACTGGGTGATGCCGTTGTAGGTGAACTTCTTCTCTGAGTATATGCGATATTCTTCTGGTACGTCGCGGATAAGAGCAGTGCCAAGCAGTGCCATATCATAAGGCGTAGAGTAGAGATTTGAACTATCTAAACCGTGAACATTACCAAAGTGAGTATTGTTCATGCCAATAGAGTCTGCCCAAGCATTCATCAAATCAACAAATGCATCTTCAGAACCCGCAATGTGCTCAGCCATCGCAACACATGCATCGTTACCCGACTGAATAATAATGCCTCGGTTTAGGTCTTCTACTGATACAGTTGTACCAACTTCAATAAACATTTTTGAAGAGTCGGGGAAGTTCTTCGCCCACGCATTCTTACTAATGGTCACTTCATCGCTTAGATTGATATTGCCACGAGCAAGTTCTTGGCCAATGACATAGCTGGTCATCATTTTGGTAAGGCTTGCCGGCGAAAGCTTGGTGTTCATCTCTTTTTCTGCCAGTACCTTACCGGAATGATAATCCATCAGTACAAAGCCTTTAGCGGCAATTTGAGGTGCATCGGGAACAACGATAGGAGAAGCGTTTGTTGAGAAAGCGAGCGTTGCGCAAAGTGCAAAGGAAGACGCCAATGCAGTTTTAAAAAGTGTTGTTTTTTTCATCTTGAATTCAAGTTTATCGTTAACTGTCTATATCTTAACAGAAACCTTGCTTCAAACCAGTAGTTAGAGCAGGGGCTTCCACCTCGTTATTGATTTCTTATAAAAGCGCTGGGGTGACCGAGGACTTTAACCTTTTCTAGAGTCTCTTGCGTCAGCATATAGTCATTAAAAGGACCTAGATAAGCCCGATACAGATCATCTTCACCGGAAACGTAGCTTTTCACTGATAAGCTTTGACTGAGATCTTGAGCCAAAGTTCTCACTCGATCCTCAAATTTTGAGGAAGCGACCTGAATAATGTAATTAGGAAGCGCTTGTTGCTTATGGGCTTCGGTCGGTTTGTCAACCGTGATCACTTCTATGGCAACGTTTGCGGTGCCAGTCTTAACCACATCGAGTTTAATGGCTGCGGCATAGCTCAGGTCGATAATTCGACCTTGGTGGAATGGCCCGCGATCGTTCACGCGCACAATGGTGTGTTTGTTGTTGTCTAGATTGGTGACTTTTACATAACTCGGAATCGGTAACGTCTTGTGGGCGGCCGTCATAGAGTACATGTCGTAAATCTCTCCATTTGACGTAAGGTGCCCGTGAAATTTCTTACCATACCAAGAGGCAATACCGCTCTCTTTAAAACCTTTGGCATTTTTAATAATGGTGTAGCTATTGCCTCGTAGTGTGTAATTACTGTTACCGCCTCGGCTGTAGGGTTCGTATTGAGGGATCGCATCTTCGATGTGATCGACGGATATTGGAGTATCAGGTGCTACATCGTCTGTTAAGCTGTAACGACTAGAGTCCGAGCTGGAACATCCAAATAGGATACTACCAAGCACTGCTAATAGTGCTAAACGCGATAAAATTTCTGTCATTACGTTGCCTTTGAGAATGCTTTGCGGTGTGTGTGAATAGACATCAATATGCCAAATCCTGCCATCAAGGTCACCATTGACGTACCACCATAGCTAATCAATGGCAGCGGGACGCCAACAACTGGAAGAATGCCACTGACCATGCCGATGTTTACAAAGACATAAACAAAGAAGCTAAGAACAATACTGCCCGCCATCATGCGGCCAAAGGCCGTTTGTGCATTGCTGGAAAGGTATAAACCTCGCCCAATTATAAACAGGTATAAACCGAGTAACAGTAGTATTCCAAACAGTCCCCACTCTTCAGCGACTACGGCGAAAATAAAATCGGTGTGACGTTCTGGCAAGAACTCAAGTTGTGATTGGGTACCTTGTAACCAACCTTTGCCTGATATGCCTCCTGAGCCGATGGCAATTTTACTCTGAATAATGTGGTATCCGGCACCTAGAGGATCTGACTCGGGGTTAAACAGAGTCCTCACCCTAACTTTCTGATATTCCCGCATTAGGAAAAACCAAAGAATCGGTAAGAAAGCTCCAAGTGCTAAAACAGCAGCGATAATAATCTTCCAACTTATCCCCGCTAGGAAGATAACAAATATGCCCGAAGCGGCGATGAGGATTGAAGTACCTAGATCTGGCTGCTTTGCAATCAAGATAGTTGGTACAAAGACGAGTACCAAGGAGATGACCAGAGTTTGAAAACTCGGTGGTAGTGGCCCTTTACCTATATATCTTGCCACCATCAGAGGTACAGCAAGTTTGAGCAGTTCCGAAGGTTGGAAGCGGATAAAGCCAAGATTAAGCCAGCGCTGTGCTCCCTTTGACGATTCGCCAAAAAAGAGTACCCCGAGTAACAGGACTATTCCGGCAAAGAACATCAGAGGAGCTAAGCTCTCATACGTTCGGGGTGGTATTTGAGCCAGTAAAACCATAACGCCCAGCGACAGCCCCATTCGCATCGCTTGTCTATCCATCATTGCCATACTTTGCCCGCTGGCGCTGTACATGACGACTAGGCCAAATGCCATCAGCAGCAAAATGCCAAGCAAAAGAGGCATATCAAGGTGAAAGCGCTCAAAGAGGGAACGGTTTTGTCCGGTTGCTGGATCAAAATCCATTATTTCTTCTCCTCTTTGTTTAATACGTGATCAAATAGGCGTCTGACCACTGGTGCGCCGTTTGTTGAACCGCCACCTGCGTTTTCTAAAACTATAGTTACGATAAGCTTGGGATCGTTAAATGGGGCGAAACCGGTAAATAGGGCGTGATCGTGCAAGTGCTCGGCGAGTTCCTCTGCGTTGTACTTTTCGTCTTCACCCAAGCCAAACACCTGTGCTGTCCCTGATTTTCCTGCACTGACATATTTGAGATTGCTAAAAGCGCGTCTTGCGGTTCCTTTTTTACCGTGGTTAACCAAACGCATACCTTCTAAAGCGAGATCCCAATAACGCTCTTTTACATCAGTAATTGGAGGGTAAGTTTCGTATTCGGTCAATTTTTGACTGGTGAACTTCTCGCCATTATTTATGGTTGAGCGAAGTAAGTGTGGGGCGATTCGCACACCGCGATTGATCAACACCGAGGTCGCTTTAGCGATCTGCATAGGGGTAGCCGTCCAATAGCCTTGTCCAATACCAACAGGGATAGTGTCGCCTTGATACCATGGAACGCGGTGTCTTGCCATCTTCCAGTCGCGAGTGGGCATATTCGCTTTGCTCTCTTCGTGGATATCGATACCCGTGTAATCGCCAAAACCAAACATCATCATCCAGCTTGAGATCCTATCGATACCCATGTCGTATGCGATTTGGTAGAAGAAGGTATCAACGGATTCCTCAATGGATTTTACGATATCGACTTTTCCGTGCCCCCACGGTAACCAGTCTCGAAATGGTCGGGTTTTTGAATTTGGAATTCGCCAATAGCCAGGGTCATTACGTGTGGTAAATGGTGTGACTACCCCTTCCTGCAAAGCAGCGACGGCTAAGAAAGGCTTTATGGTTGATGCTGGAGGGTAGATGCCCAGTGTAGCGCGGTTAACCAAAGGGCGATTTTTGTCCTTCAGTAATGCGGAATAGGCTTTACCTGAGATACCGTGGACAAACGCATTTGGGTCATAGCTCGGACTAGAGACCATGCTAAGACGCCGTTGTCATTTGGATCGAGTACGATCGCGCTTCCTCGACGGCCATCGAGTAACTTGTGGGTGTAGAGTTGTAGGTCGATGTCTAAGTTGAGAACGATATCTTTACCCGGCTCTGGTGGTACGTACTTCAAGGTACGTATGATTCGTCCTCGACTGTTCACTTCGACTTCTTGATAGCCAGCGGTCCCGTGTAATAAATCTTCGTAATAGCGTTCAATCCCGAGTTTTCCAATATCGCGAGTCGCTTGATAATTGGCGTCTTTTTCTTCGCGGATCAGACGACTCATATCTTTGTCATTGATACGAGACACGTATCCGATCACATGGGTGAGTACTTCTCCATATGGGTAGTAACGCTTAAGGCTCGCGTTAACAGCAACACCGTGAAACTTGTGTTGTTGAACCGAAAACTTAGCCACCTGCTCCTCGGTGAGCTGGCTTAAGATCGGCACAGATTTAAAACGTCGAGTGTGACGTCTCTCTTTGTGAAAGCGAGCTACCTGCTCAGGTGTGATTGTTAAAATAGATTGCAGCTGAGTAATGGTTTCATCGATATCGCGTATTTTTTCCGGTGTTAGCTCTAATGAAAAAACGGGGCGGTTTTCTGCGAGTAATTTGCCATTTCTATCATAGATAAGTCCACGGTTAGGAGCGATAGGGACGACTTTGATCCGGTTATCGTTAGAACGCGTTTTGTAATCTTGATACTGATTGATTTGGATGTTGTACAGGTTTGCAACCAATAAACCAACAAGGACGATGATGCCCAAAAATGCGAAAATAGCACGGCTGCGATACAGTCGTGCTTCTTCTTGGTAATCCCTAAATCGGCTACGTTTTCGTAACATCTTATCCTATTCTCGGTGATATGGATGGTTGGTTGTAATACTCCAAGCTCTGTAGAGACTTTCCGCCATAACAATTCTTACTAATGGGTGGGGGAGTGTTAATGCTGACAGAGACCAACTTTGATCCGCTGCCGCTTTACACGCTGGTGCTAAGCCCTCTGGACCACCGATTAATATTGACACATCTCGACCGTCTAACTTCCAGCTTTCTAACTGCTCTGCTAGCTGCGGGGTATCCCACTTTTTTCCTGGAATATCGAGAGTAACAATTCGATTGCCTTTTGGCACGGCTGCCAACATGGATTCGCCTTCTTTTTGCAAAATTCTAGCAATATCAGCATTTTTCCCACGTTTGCCGGCCGGAATTTCAATTAGTTCTAGGGGCATGTCATGGGGAAAGCGACGTTTATATTCTTTAAACCCTTCCTCTACCCACTTTGGCATTTTGGTTCCTACTGCCACTAGCTGTAATTTCATGGATTATCCCCAGAGTTTTTCTAATTGGTATAGCTCTCTTTTATCTTCTTGCATTACGTGAAGAATAGTCGTGCCCATATCTAACACTACCCACTCCCCTTCGCTTTCGCCATCGACGGCTAGTGGAGTCATACCCGCTAGTTTGGCTTCTTTGGCTACGTGATCAGCGATAGACACCACGTGTCTGCGGGAAGTTCCAGTGCAAACAATCATAAAGTCAGTAATGCTGGACTTGTCCTGTACGTCAATGGTGATGATATCTTGTGCTTTCATATCATCTGCTTTGTCGGCTAAAAAATCATTGAGTTGTTCAGGTTGCAAAGTGTTTTCCTCGTGTTTGAATAGGGGGCAATTTAGGCGCGGCAGTATATCACTGTTTTGCCAAGTTCACGTTTGGCAGGCACATTTCCGCGCTTAATTGGTGCAATAGTGGCCAAGGAGACTCTTCGTACTGGGTTTTAGTCAGTATTTCTATACGTGATAACAGTGACAGAAGTGCTCTGATATGGACCGCTGATAGCCGGTGAATGGCTTGAGTGTATAGCGCTCTTTTGGATTGCCAAATCCGATGCTTATCAAATAGGTTGCCTAAATTAGCTGGCGGCGATTGAAGCAGGTTATGCAACAAAAGTAGCTCTTTTTGTACTGTACGAGCTAAGACGATGGGCTCGACACCTTCAGCTTCAAGTTGGCGAAGGACTCTTTGACTTCGGTTTGCTTTTCCAGCCAACAGGGCGTCGCTCCAGCTAAAAGCAGTGAAGTGATTGTGTCGGCTTAGAGCGCTCTCTAGCCTCACTAGATTTAGTTCGCCATCGGGATAGAGTAAAGCGAGTTTTTCTAAGCTTTGGGAGAGTGCAAGTAGATTCCCTTCGTGCCACTGAGCTAGCATCTGCAGCGCTTCGTTATCGGGTTTTAAGTTGAGCAGTTTACAGCGGTTATGTACGAACTGAGGGAGGCGGTTTAAATCAGGAGTTAGACAGTTCACTACTGCCGCTGATTTAGCGTACAACTGGAACCATTTGGCTTTTTCTTGAGCTTTGGCAAGTTTTCCTCCAACTATCACTAATAGGATGTCTTGATGGAGAAAGGAGTACAGTTCTGTCAATGATTTAGCGATAGTGGCATTTACACCAGTATCGGGAAGCTCAAGTTCTATGATCTGTTGAGATGAGAACAAACTCATGGCTTGGCAGACATCAAATACGTCATTCCAGTCGAGGTTGCTGTCTACAGAAAACCTGTGATGTTCGACGAAGCCAGATTGTTCTGCCTGCTTTCGAATCGCAGCGCGCGACTCCTGAAATAAAAGAGGTTCGTTGCCAAACAGCATATAAATGGAATGTAGCTGTCTGGCAAGTTGTTCGTTAAGACGGTCGGCAAATAAACGCATACAAGTGCTGATTATTGCTCGGAGGACTCAAGGTTATTGATCCTGCTCGGATCAAATTCTTCCGTTTCCACGGAGTATTCTTCAAATTCGACGTCCATATCAGTTTGATCTTGCAACATTGCTTCGTGGGATGCGATTTCTGCTCTCATACGCGCCATTTGTCGAATGATCTGCGAAGTCGCTAGCTTGCGCATTTCGTCTTCAATCATATCTCGTTCTACAGATTTAGCTAAGGCCGTGAGAGGGTTATCTAAGTAGCTACGCGAAACACTAGTAGAGAAAGTTTTTGAACCGAAGTCAGGAATGGTCACGCGATAAGAAGCGTTAAAGGTGAGTTCCTTTTCTGCGGCCCTTGTGTTTTGGTAAAGCGAGAGTGTGCGCTCACTAACGCCTTCGCTGAGTAAGTGAAGGTTAGGGAGATCTGCCGCCGGAGGTACAATGTCTACTTCGTTTAATCTAAGCTGAGCACCCATCATACGAGTGAAAGCGCTGTATTGGTCGTAGCTAGTAAGTGAAAGTTTACTGAGTTCGTCAGGGACAGAGTAATCCCCTCTTAAGTGGAAACCACATGCACTAAGAAGGCTGGCAATAGTTAACACTAAGGTAATTTTAAAAGAAGTAAATGAAGTTAGGCGCATTACTCTATGGCTCTCTGTTGTTTTGACTACTTATCTTATTCCACTCGGGAGTAGAATAAGATAAGTAAACAGGGTGATAATCCACCCTGTTTACAGACTGCGAGATAGGAACTTAGTTCGCTACGATGTTCAGTAGTTTACCCGGTACGTAAATAACTTTACGAATCGTTTTTCCTTCTGTGAACTTAGTAACGTTCTCGTCGTTTAGGCCGAGTTCTTCTACTTGCTCTTTACTCGCGTCAGCCGCAACAGTTAACTTGGCACGTAGCTTTCCGTTAACCTGAACAACAATCAGTTTTTCGTCTTCTACTAGCGCTGACTCATCGTATTGTGGCCATGCGGCGTTATCTGCATCCGACTCACCTAGTGCTGCCCATAGCTCATAACAGATATGTGGAGTGATTGGGTACAACATGACCACTACTGCTTTCAAAGCTTCATCTAGGATTGCGCGATCTTGTTCGCTTTCCTGTGGAGCTTTACCAAGCTTGTTCATCAACTCCATAATCGCTGCGATAGCAGTGTTGAAGGTTTGGCGACGCTCGATGTCATCCGTCACTTTGGCGATAGTCTTGTGAACATCGCGACGCAGTGCTTTTTGATCAGAAGAGAGCGCACTTGTGTCAACCGCGACAGTTTGACCTTTTTCAGTATGTTCACCTACCAGCTTCCATACGCGTTTTAGGAATCGGTTAGCACCGTCTACACCGGACTCTTGCCATTCCAAAGTTTGCTCTGGTGGCGCGGTAAACATCATAAACAGACGTACAGTGTCAGCACCGTGTTGTTTGATAACCGTTTGAGGGTCGATACCATTGTTCTTAGACTTAGACATCTTACTCATACCGGCAGAGAGCACAGGCTGGCCATCTTCTTTGTGCCATGCTTTAGTGATTCGCCTTTGTCGTCGGTTTCCGTCTGAACATCTGTTGGTGAGATCCAAATATCCCCGCCTTTTTCGTCTTTGCGGTAGTAAGTATCTGCTAGAACCATCCCCTGACATAGCAGGCGCTCAAATGGTTCATCTGAATCAACTAGACCGAAGTCGCGAAGCAGTTTGTGGAAGAAACGCGAGTATAGAAGGTGAAGGATCGCGTGTTCAATACCACCGATGTACTGGTTTACTGGCAACCAGTAGTTTGCTGCTCCTGGCTCTAGCATGCCTTCATCGTAGCGAGGGCTACAATAGCGCGCGTAGTACCAAGAAGACTCCATAAAGGTGTCAAAAGTGTCGGTTTCATGGAATACCGCTTCACCATCAACACTGGCTTTGGCCCACTCAGGATCCGCTTTGATAGGTGAAGTTACACCGTCCATAACCACATCTTCTGGTAAGCGCACTGGCAGCATTTCTTTTGGCGCTGCGAGCTCAGAACCGTCTTCTTTGTTTAGCATTGGAATCGGTGAACCCCAGTAACGCTGACGAGATACACCCCAGTCGCGCAAGCGGAAGTTAACCGTTTTCTTACCTTTGCCTTCAGATTCTAGTTTGGCTGCAATGGCATTAAATGCATCTTGAAATGCAAGACCATCAAATTCGCCAGAGTTAATCAAAACGCCTTTTTCAGTGTAAGCCGCTTCTGAGATATCTAACTCGCTACCATCTTCAGGTTTGATAACCGGTAGAATGTCTAGACCGTATTTAGTGGCAAACTCGAAGTCGCGCTGGTCATGACCAGGGACAGCCATTACCGCGCCAGTTCCGTAGTCCATAAGTACAAAGTTAGCGACGTATACAGGTACTTCACGGCCCGTCAATGGATGGATAGCTGTTAGGCCTGTATTCATGCCTTTCTTTTCCATCGTCGCCATTTCCGCTTCGGCTACTTTGTTGTTCTTACAGTCTTCGATAAATTCTGCAAGTTCAGCGTTGTTTTGTGCTGCGATCGCAGCAAGTGGGTGACCAGCAGCAATGCCAACGTAGGTCACGCCCATTAGAGTATCTGGACGAGTGGTATATACTTCGAGTTTGTCTTGACCTTTTACTTCAAAAGATAGTTCGACACCTTCAGAGCGACCGATCCAGTTTCGCTGCATGGTTTTCACTTGCTCTGGCCAGTGATCTAGCTTGTCCAAGTCGTCAAGTAGCTCTTGTGCGTAGTCGGTGATCTTAATAAACCACTGTGGGATCTCTTTTTGCTCAACAACGGCACCTGAACGCCAACCGCGTCCGTCGATGACCTGTTCATTAGCCAGTACCGTTTGGTCTACTGGATCCCAGTTAACGGTTGACATCTTTTTGTAAACCAAGCCTTTTTCATAAAGCTTAGTGAAGAACCACTGTTCCCATTTGTAGTACTCAGGGTGACAAGTTGCGATTTCGCGTTTCCAGTCATAACCAAAACCAAGCTGCTTAAGTTGGTGGCGCATGTAATCGATATTTTCGTAAGTCCACTTAGCAGGAGCAGTGTTGTTCTTGATCGCCGCGTTTTCAGCTGGCAGACCAAATGCATCCCAACCCATAGGCTGCATGACGTTTTTACCTTGCAGGCGATGGAAGCGTGATACTACGTCACCGATGGTGTAGTTACGTACGTGTCCCATGTGAAGTCGTCCACTTGGGTACGGAAACATAGACAAACAGTAGAATTTTTCTTTGTTTGGGTCTTCACTTACCTCAAAGGTTTTGTTTTCGTCCCAATGCTTTTGAACTTTTTGTTCAATTTCTTGCGGGTTGTATTGCTCTTGCATCGATGAAATCCGGTTAACTTGCAATTTGTGAGTTCAGTTAGAACAGACATTAATAGATCGTCATAGAATACCTAAAGGAGGGGTGTACAACAATAGCAAATAAGACCTTATCCCCAAGTAACCTCAAGATGTTGGTTTGCCGAGAATTACTTGGTTTATCGATCCGGCGGAGTTTTGAATTATTTCTAGCTTGAGTCGAGCAATTACACATGGGAGTTATGGAGGTAAATTATGCCTAAACGCAAATCCGAATATGAAGATATGTTTGACGATGTGGTGGAGGCACTTAAACACAGCCCTGACGAGGTTAATCATGTATTTGAAACCTCGGGAAAAGTACTGGATGCTGCCAATGATTTGACCAAAGACGAGCTGGCTTTGGTGTCTGCCTATATGAAAGCGGACCTAAAGGAGTTTGCCGATAGTTATGAATCTTCCAAAAGTGGCCCCTTCTATCTGATGATCACCGACTCTATTTGGCAAGGCCTGCTCGATATTACCGATAGAACTAAGGTTGAGTGGGTGGAGCTCTTTGCCGACCTCGAACATCAGGGGCTTTACGAGGCGGGAGAGGTGATAGGCTTGGGTAATCTAGTGTGTGACCAGTGCGGACATAAAACCCAATACAACCACCCAACGGTGATCATTCCATGTGTGAAATGTGGTCACAAAGGATTTAGTCGTCAGCCGTTAAAACCATAAAAAAGGGAAGCTAGGCTTCCCTTTGGACATTTTTTAGATTTGCTTTCTTGTTAGTACAGCTGCGGCGATAAGGCTTGAATAGACGAGGAAGTAAACCATCCAACTTCCCCATAGATGGTAAGGGGTACTACCCTTCACACTTAAAACATTCGCGGTCAGAACGGCAGTTTCAAACTGAGGTATCTGTTTGACTATCTTTCCTCGGTGATCCGTGATTGCCGTCACTCCGTTATTTGTCGATCGGACGACGGGCCTACCAAGCTCTAAAGCTCGCATTCTTGCTATTTCCATATGCTGCAATGGGCCAATTGAGTGGCCAAACCAAGCGTCGTTAGACAGGGTTAATATAAAGTCTGTCTGGTCGTTTACATTTTGGCGAACTTGCTCGTTAAAGATAATCTCATAGCACAAAGCTGGTGCGAGATAACGACCTTTGGCTTCAATATTTGGTTGGATGAACTCACCTGCGCTAAATGATGACATTGGCAGGTTAAATATTGGCGCTATCGGCCTTAAAATGGATTCAAATGGTACAAACTCCCCAAACGGCAGTAAGTGATGTTTGTGGTAGCGTTGAGTCATATCGAACTCGTATTCACCCCTTCCATTGTCTCCAATGTCAAAATGCTGTTGTAAAAGCGCTTATCTTGGTCTTGATTGACGACCCCAGTGATAATCGCAGTTTGGTGTTTTTTGGCTGAATAGTCGATATTGCGAAGATAGGAGGCAATTTCGAATTCGAAGGCTGGAATGGCCGCTTCCGGCCAAATGATAATATCGGAGTCCCAGTTTTCTCGGGAAAGGTCCGTGTATTTCATTATGGTTGGCCAACGCTGACTGGGATGCCATTTAATGGCTTGGTCGATGTTGCCTTGAATCAGCGTAATCTCTGTCGTCTTATCTGATTGTGGGGTAACCCATTGAGCGATACTTAGACCATAGCCAGTGGCAAATAACGTGATTGGTACCAGTAATACGAATGGCTTGCGGCGGATAACGGCATAGCTCGAACTGGTTGCTATCACAATAACAATGTAAGTGATCAGCTCAACACCACCGATAGGGGCGAAGTTAGAAAGCGGCGAATCTATTTGGCTATAGCCTAGCCATAACCAAGGAAAACCTGTCATGACCCAACCGCGTAACCAGTCGAAAACAAGCCACAATGCTGGCGCAGCAAGGAAGTAACGTGTTCGGTTGGTTTGTGGGAAAAAGCGATTGAGGCTCCATGCCCACAACGCTGGGTAAAGTGAGAGATACGAAATGAGCAATGCCATTAGAAACAGGCTTGCGGGTTTTGGCATACCGCCAAAGTTATCTATGCTGACATGAACCCAACTCAATCCAGTCGCAAATTGTCCTAGCCCCCAAAAAAGGCCGATAAACAGTGCTTGTTTTGCGGTTCTTCCGGTGAGTAATAACAGCAGAAGTACTGGGCTGAGTATCGCTACTGGCCACCATGAGTAGGGGGCGAAGGAAAGTGTGGTTATCGCTCCAGCAAAAGCGGCCGCTAAGGGCCGCTTTGAGCGATGAAATAGGGAAGTCATCATAGGTAAACTTAGCACTACTCTTCGGTTTCTGTTTCGGCAGGAACCTCGTCAGGGATAGTGACTTGCAGTTGTACCACTCGTCGGTTATCGGCTGCAGTGACCTTGAAGGTGTAGTGCTGAATTTCGACCAGTTCACCGCGAGATGGCAAATGGCCAAATGCGGTCATAACTAATCCACCTACCGTGTCGACTTCATCATCACTAAATGATGAACCAAATGTTTCGTTAAACTCGTCGATAGTAGTAAGCGCTTTTACCGCGTAGGTGTGTTTGCTCAGTTGACGGATGTCGAGTTCTTCTTCGTCGTCAAACTCGTCTTCTATTTCGCCGACGATCTGTTCGAGAATATCTTCGATGGTGATAAGGCCAGAAACCCCACCAAACTCATCGACGACAATTGCCATGTGGTAACGCTCTTCACGGAACTCCTTGAGTAAGCGATCGACTCGTTTACTTTCAGGGACGACTACGGCAGGGCGTATTACCTGCTCGATATCGAATGGCGCGCTATCTGAGCCCAAGTATTTAAGTAAGTCCTTCGCGAGTAGAATGCCTTCCACATGGTCTTTATCTTCACTAATTACCGGGTAGCGAGAGTGCTGGGCATCGGTAATGAGTGCGACCAGAGCGTCTAAATCGTCGCTGCGGTCTGCAGTTACCATCTGGGAGCGAGGGATCATGATATCTCTTACCCTCATCTCTGCGATTTCCATGACCCCTTCGAGCATGTCGCGGGTATCGTGGTCAATCAGGTCATTTTCTTCAGAATCTCGTATTACATCTACCAACTCTTGGCGATCTTTAGGATCTACTTGGAAAAGTTGACCTAGGCGTTCAAAGAAGGACTTTCTACTCGGACCTTCTGAGTTTTGCGAATTGTCTTCGTTCATTTCATCTCAATAAACTAACGCTATCAGATGTGTGATAGCACACTTATAAGTTACGATATTGAAGTAACTTATTGTTTTTCTGCAATATATGGGTCTTCAAAACCCAAGTCTTGCATAATCTTTGTTTCGAGGGACTCCATTTCTTCAGCTTCGTCATCCTCAATATGATCATAACCTAGCAGATGTAGTGAGCCATGTACAACCATATGCGCCCAGTGCGCATTTAATGGTTTGCTCTGCTCAATGGCCTCTTGCTCAACCACTTGTTTACAAATAACCATGTCGCCTAACAGATTAATCGGTAGCTCTGGCGGCGCTTCAAACGGAAAGGAAAGCACATTTGTCGGCTTGTCTTTTCCGCGATACTCCATGTTGAGCTGGTGGCTTTCTTTCACGTCGACAATGCGAATTGTCAGCTCTGCTTCTGGTTTGAACGGTGAGATGGCTTTGTCCAACCATGATTGAAAATCAACTTCGGTTGGAAGATGATCTGGCTGTTCTACGGCCAACTGAAGGTCGAGTTCTATCGCCATGCTATTCCTTCTCCACACTTGTCGAGGAGTGAGAATTTTCGGCTTGGCGAGCTTCTCTCTCTTCGCGGCGTCGCTTCTCATACGCTTTGCGCTCTTTTTGATCTTGAGCTTCCCATTTCTCATAAGCGTTAACAATGCGAGCGACAACTGGGTGACGAACCACGTCATCCGATTGGAAGAAGTTAAAGCTGATTTCGTCTACTTCGTTCAAGACTTCAATAGCGTGGCGCAAGCCAGATTTTGCTCCGCGAGGTAAGTCTATTTGAGTAACATCACCGGTTATCACGGCTCTTGAGTTAAAACCAATACGTGTCAGGAACATTTTCATCTGTTCAACCGTGGTATTTTGGCTTTCATCTAGGATGATAAATGCGTCGTTTAGCGTTCGACCGCGCATATAAGCGAGCGGTGCTACTTCAATCACATTTCTTTCGATGAGCTTTTCGACTCGCTCAAAACCGAGCATTTCAAACAGAGCGTCATACAGAGGGCGCAAGTAAGGGTCCACTTTCTGGCTGAGATCTCCTGGTAAAAAACCGAGCTTTTCACCAGCCTCTACAGCCGGACGAGTTAGAAGAATTCGGCGGATCTCTTGCCTTTCCAGTGCATCGACTGCAGCGGCTACCGCGAGGTAGGTTTTGCCTGTACCGGCAGGGCCTATACCAAAGCTAATATCGTGAGTAACCATATTCACTAAATATTGGGCTTGGTTAGGAGTACGAGGTTTTATCACGCCTTTTTTAGTTTTTATAAAGACTTCTTTGCCGTGCTCAATATCGGATTCTAGATTTTGGTCTAAAACTCCGGTTTCCTTTATCGCCAGATGAATCTCTTCCGGCTCTATGTCGGGAATTTCCCCGCGAACAGGGGCCGTATTGACGTAAAGGGTCTTTATAATTTCTAACGCAGCGGCAGTGGTGTGGGGTTTACCTACTAGGGTAAAAAAATTGCCGCGGTAGCTGATTTCAACCCCTAATCGGCGTTCCAAATGTTTGATATTGTCATCGAAAGGACCGCAAAGGCTAGCAAGACGGCGGTTGTCTGAAGGTTCTAGATTGATTTCTAGGGTAACGATTTTATTACTCAAATTTGCCTCTCATGGTTGCCATTGTATGAGAGCCTGATAACGACCAGACTCTCAATGGCTATTCTACGAACTTAAGGCGTAAATGTAGCAACACCTAGTTCGTCTTCTCGGCGGGTCTTCTCCATCATCTCTGTTGGTGAAGTTACCACCCTTAGGTTCATCTCTTGTTCGGTTCTTATCAGTTCGCCACGCAAGGAGTTGGCAAATACGTCAACAATTTTGACATCGACAAACTGACCAATAAGTTCTGCTGGGCCTTCAAAGTTCACAACGCGGTTGTTCTCAGTACGGCCACGAAGTTCCATCAAGTTTTTCTTAGAAGGGCCTTCTACCAGTATACGCTGTTCTGTGTCTAACATCAGTCTTGAATAGCGCATTGCTTGACTGTTGATAGTTTGCTGAAGTTCGTATAGACGCTCTTTCTTAGTATCTTCACTTAGATCGCAAGGGTAATCCGCTGCAGGAGTACCAGGGCGAGGAGAGAAGATAAAGCTAAAACTCATATCAAAGTCGACGTCGCGGATCAGCTTCATGGTTTGCTGGAAATCGTGGTCTGACTCGCCAGGGAAACCGACAATGAAATCAGAGCTGATTTGAATGCCTGGTCGTGCTTTGCGAAGTTTACGAATCGTAGACTTATACTCAATACCCGTATGAGGGCGCTTCATCATGGTTAGAATACGGTCGGAACCACTTTGAACGGGTAAGTGTAAGAAGCTAACCAGTTCAGGTGTGTCTTCGTATACGGCAACGATGTCGTCGGTAAACTCCATCGGGTGGCTCGTTGTAAATCGAATGCGGTCGATGCCATCGATAGAAGCGACCAGTCTTAACAGATCGGCGAACGAACAGATATCACCGTCGTGTGTTGGGCCGCGATAAGCGTTTACGTTTTGTCCAAGAAGGTTAACTTCGCGAACGCCTTGTTCAGCAAGTTGAGCTATTTCGAAAAGCACATCATCCATTGGACGGCTAACTTCTTCACCACGAGTATATGGAACAACGCAGTAAGTACAGTACTTGGAACAGCCTTCCATAATAGAAACGAACGCAGTTGCGCCTTCGGCACGTGGCTCTGGTAGGCTATCGAACTTCTCAATTTCAGGGAAAGAGATGTCCATAACTGGAACGTCATCGCTTTGAGACTGCTTAATCATTTCAGGTAAGCGGTGTAGCGTTTGCGGGCCGAAAATAACGTCGACAAAGGGGGCGCGTTCGCGAATGTGGTCGCCTTCTTGAGTCGCAACACAGCCACCGACGCCAATCACAACGCCAGGTTTACTATCTTTAAGTGTTTTCCAACGACCCAATTGGTGGAATACTTTTTCCTGCGCTTTCTCGCGGATAGAACAGGTGTTCAGTAGTAGTACATCTGCTTCTGATGGTTCTTCTGTCAGCTCGTAGCCGTTCGCAGCATTAAGCAGATCAGCCATTTTAGATGAATCGTATTCGTTCATCTGGCAACCCCAGGTTTTTATTAGCAGTTTCTTACTCATCTCACATTCGCTCGTATTAAATCTTTTACTAAAAAGAAACTCATACCCAAAAAGGAAACGGGCTCGCTTGACGAGACCATTTGGGTACACTTGTTCAAATTATAGTCACCATTCTGGTGGTAAGCGGCGTATTGTACTGCTTTCAATCTGTCCTGACTAGTAGTTAGGTCAATTCTATTTAAACCTTTACTGTATAAGGGGTTTGACCTCGTTACACTTATGGTTTTTGTTTGAGGATGTGGTCATAAACTCACTGCCACAAAGTCCATCTGATAACTTTTTCGGTGTATAATCGAAAGTCGCCAAAGATCAATATGATAAAGAGTGAAGAATGAACAGATATGAGATAGCTGTTGTGGGCGGAGGCATGGTCGGTGCGGCTGTGGCTATCGGCTACGCAAAACAAGGGAAAAAGGTCGCTTTGATTGAAGGAAGCGCACCAGAAGCATTTGCTGCGGATCAGCCAATGGACGTTCGAGTTTCCGCTATTTCTCGCGCTTCGGTAGATTTACTCGACGAGCTAGGTGCTTGGGATGCAATACGTTCTATGCGTATTTGCCCGTACAAACGGCTAGAAACGTGGGAGCACCCTGATTGCCGCACTCGGTTTTCTTCCGATTCCATGCAGTTAGAGGAGCTAGGCTATATCGTTGAAAATCGTGTCATTCAGTTAGGTCTTTGGCAAGAGTTTAGCAAGTATGAAAACCTAACGGTCTGTTGTCCTGATACGCTAGACAAGATTCAATTTGGCGATGAAAACGAGTTAACCTTGTCTAGTGGGCAACGCCTTTCTGCGGAATGGGTAATCGGTGCTGACGGGGCAAACTCTAAAGTTCGCAATATGGTTGGTATTGGCGTGACAGCATGGGATTATCGCCAGCATTGCATGTTAATCAATGTCGAAACAGAGTTACCGCAACAGGATATAACTTGGCAGCAGTTTACGCCTTCTGGTCCACGCTCGTTTTTGCCTTTGTGTGGTCATCAAGGCTCTTTGGTTTGGTATGACTCGCCTGCGCGTATTCGCCAACTCAATGGAATGTCGAACAAGCAGTTGCGCGAAGAAATTCTAGCGCACTTTCCTAAAGAGCTGGGCGACGTGAAAGTACTTCAATCAGGTTCATTTCCTCTGACGAGAAGACACGCTCAATCTTACGTTAAGCAAAAGTGCATTCTTGTCGGTGATGCAGCCCATACCATTAACCCTTTGGCTGGGCAGGGGGTCAATCTGGGGTTCAAAGATGTAAAAGTACTGCTAGAAAAATGCCAAGAAATGACGTTTACGGATCAAGCGGTTAACGCTTATGAGAGAGTTCGCAGACCGGACAACTTGTTGATGCAATCTGGTATGGACTTTTTCTATAAAACGTTTAGCAATGACGTAACACCGCTTAAAGCTATTCGAAATGCGGCATTAAAACTGGCTGAGCATTCAGGGCCAGTGAAGCAGCAAGTGCTCAAATACGCGCTGGGGTTGTAGAGATAGGGTGTAGTAGTAATAACGGGACATAAAAAAACGCTGCTCTAGAGCAGCGTTTTTTCTTAATCATTTTGCAAGCAAACGATTAACGAGTTACGCGAAGAACAGGTGTTTCGCCAACGTTAACAGAACCAGAAAGCTTGTTCAGCTCTTTGATTTCGTCCATGTTAGAGATAACAACAGGTGTTAGCGTAGACTTTGCTTTTTCTTCTAGTAGTGCTAGATCGAACTCGATGATGGTTTCGCCAGCTTTTACTACTTGACCTTCTTCAGCGATGCGCTTGAAGCCTTCGCCTTTTAGTTCAACAGTGTCGATACCGAAGTGAACGAATAGTTCAACACCGTCATCAGACTCAATTGAGAAAGCGTGGTTAGTTTCGAAGATTTTGCCGATAGTACCGTTTACAGGAGCGACCATTTTGTTGCCCGCTGGTTTGATTGCGATACCGTCACCAACGATTTTCTCTGCGAAAACAACGTCTGGCACGTCTTCGATATTTACAATTTCACCTGACAGCGGTGCGATGATCTCGATTGCGCCTGCATCCGCGCTATCGTCAGATACTAGCTTCTTAAGTTTGTCAAACAGACCCATTGTGTCGTGCTCCTAAGGTTTAGTTTTATTCTTTCGAAATATAGTATACCAATCTCAAACAATAGACGACTACTTTTAGCCGTCTATCTTATTGGTATTTGCGGATTATTGTGTTTTTTCCGCGATGAATTTTTCTACACAAGCTTCGATTTCAGCCGCTGTTGGCAAAGAAAGCGCTTCTTCGGCCATCGCTTTAACTTCTGCGAAGTTTGAGTTGCGGATCACTTTCTTAACTTTAGGGATAGAGATGCCGCTCATCGAGAACTCATCAAGACCCATACCTAGTAGAAGTAAAGTAGCGCGCTCGTCACCTGCAAGCTCACCACACATACCTGTCCATTTACCTTCAGCGTGAGATGCGTCGATCACCTGCTTGATAACGGTCAGAACCGCTGGAGATAGAGGGTTGTATAAATGAGAAATCATTTCGTTACCACGGTCTACCGCTAGTGTGTACTGCGTTAGGTCGTTAGTACCGATAGAGAAGAAAGCCACTTCCTTCGCTAGATGATGTGCAATCGCGGCAGCGGCTGGTGTTTCAACCATTACGCCAATTTCGATATTTTCATCGAACGCCAAGCCTTCTGCACGAAGTTCTGCTTTGTACTCTTCGATTGCCGCTTTCAGTTCGCGGATCTCTTCTACTGAGATGATCATTGGGAACATGATGCGAAGCTTACCGTGTGCAGATGCACGTAGAATACCACGTAGCTGGTCACGTAGAATTTCGCGACGGTCCAAGCTAATACGTACTGCGCGCCAACCTAGGAATGGGTTCATCTCTTTAGGAAGATCCATGTACGGTAGATCTTTGTCACCACCGATATCCATAGTACGGATGATCACTGGTTCGCCGTGCATTGCTTCTGCTACTTCTTTGTACGCTTGGTACTGTTCTTCTTCAGTAGGAAGAGCGTCGCGGTCCATAAATAGGAACTCAGTACGGTACAAACCAACGCCTTCACCACCGTTGCGGATGATGCCGTCACAGTCTTTAACGGTACCGATGTTGCCGCATACTTCTACGCGATGGTCATCAGTCGTTGTTGCTGGAAGATCTTTAAGTTTGGCTAGCTCTTCTTTTTCGGCGATAAATGCTGCTTGAACACTTTTCGCTTCGTCTAGCTCTGCGTCTGATGGGTTGATAACGATTTTGTTGTTCATCGCATCAAGGATCAGAGTGTCGCCGTTCTTCACTTGCTTAGTAATATCGTTAGTACCAACGATTGCAGGAAGTTCTAGAGAACGAGCCATGATAGAAGTGTGAGAAGTACGACCGCCAATATCACACGCAAAACCCAGTACGTAATCTAGGTTGATCTGAGCTGTTTCAGATGGTGTTAGGTCGTAAGCGACTAGGATAACTTCTTGATCGATATCGCTTAGAGATACGATATTGATGCCTAGTGCATTTTTTACAAAACGTGAACCGATATCGCGGATATCTGTCGCACGTTCTTTTAGATATTCGTCGTCAAGAGATTCAAGAGCAGAAGCTTGCTCTTCGATAACCGTGTGGATTGCGTTATCGGCAGTCAGCTTGTCGTTCTTGATCAGTGCTAGGATTTCTTCTTCCAGCTCTTCATCTTCAAGAAGCATGATGTGACCTTCAAAGATCGCTTCTTTCTCTTCACCGAAAGTCTCTAGAGCTTTCTGCTTAACGGTTTCAAGCTGAGCAGCAGATTTGTTACGAGCGTCAAAGAAACGCTGTACTTCTGCTTCTACCTGCTCATCAGAAATAGTGTTTGTGTTTAGGACAATTTCATCTTCTTGAAGTAGTAGTGCTTTACCAATCGCAATACCTGGAGATGCTAGGATGCCTGAAATCATAGCCTTACCTTAAAATGGTCAACTTATAAAACGGGAGATTAATTGAGTGTGCTAACGATAATGTTTAGCTTATTTCGTAACCTATTTCCAACAAAGCATTTTGCTTTCACAAAATGGCTTTGTATATAGGAGACCGGATTAGTGCAGCTTGTCCATCAGAGCAACTAGATGGTCAACAGCTTGTTGAGCTTGTGGGCCCTCAGCTGAGATAGTAACTACTGTACCTTTTACTAGGCCTAGAGTTTGCAGTTTGAAAAGGCTCTTTGCGCTAGCGCTTTTACCGTTAGAAGTCACAGTGATGTCCGCATCAAAAGCTTTTGCTTCTTTAACGAACTGTGCAGCTGGACGAGTGTGAAGACCGTTTTCTGCAGTGATTTCTACTTGCTTCTCGTACATGTTGTATACCCCAATTGATTTATATTTTGATAGTTTATTAACCAGCTCTAGCTTAACGGCTAAACCAAGTGACTGCCAATAGCATATTCTCGATTAAGTGTCATAACTGATACTGATGTTAAATTTTACAGACGTGCAAACTGTAATACTCGGTTCATACGCCTGTATTAAATTCAATTTATGCTTCTTTATTTTGAAGCCAAAAATAATACAGCCCCGATATTACCAAAGGTGCGGCAGGGATCAACAAAAAAGCCCCTTAACGGGGCTTTTTTAAACGAAAAATTGATTTCAACACATATTACTGTTGGTTTTCTTTTTCCGTAAAGATGCCTGCAAACAGCGCTGAGCTCAGGTAACGCTCACCAGAACTTGGTAGAACCGTTACAATTGTTTTTCCTTCAAATTCAGGTAGTTCCGCTAGGCGGTTTGCTGCAACAACTGCCGCGCCAGATGAAATACCCGCAAGGATGCCTTCTTCTTCCATTAGGCGACGAGCCATTTCAATCGCTTCTTCAGAAGTTACGGCTTCTACGCGGTCAACAAGTTCTAGATCTAGGTTACCAGGGATGAAACCTGCACCGATACCTTGAATTTTGTGTGGAGCAGGTTGGATTTCTTCACCCGCTAGTGCTTGGGCAATAACTGGAGACTCTGCTGGTTCAACCGCAACTGAAGTGATTGCTTTACCTTTTTCACCTTTGATGTAACGGCTTGTACCTGTGATTGTACCGCCAGTACCTACACCTGATACGAATACGTCAATTTCGCCATCGGTTGCTTCCCAGATTTCAGGACCCGTTGTTTTTTCGTGGATCTGTGGGTTAGCTGGGTTGTTGAACTGTTGTAGAAGTAGGTATTTCTCTGGGTTACTTGCAACAATTTCTTCTGCTTTGTTAATCGCGCCTTTCATGCCTTTGGCAGCTTCAGTCAGCTCTAGGTTTGCCCCCAGTGCTTTTAGTAGCTTACGACGCTCAAGGCTCATTGACTCAGGCATAGTTAGCGTTAGTTTGTAACCGCGAGCAGCCGCTACGAAAGCCAGCGCAACACCGGTGTTACCACTTGTTGGCTCTACTAGCTCAACGCCTTCTTTTAGCGTGCCAGCTTTTTCCGCTTCCCAAATCATGTTTGCGCCGATTCGACACTTAACGCTAAAGCTTGGGTTACGAGCTTCAACTTTAGCCAGCACTTTGCCTTTACTTACTTTGTTAAGGCGGACTAGTGGAGTGTTACCAATAGTTAGAGAGTTATCTTCGTAGATTTTGCTCATGGTGATGTTCCTTCATTACACGTCTGTTAATGCACTTTGTGAATATGATTAGAAGAATACGCACTATGGAAAAAAGGGAAAAGGATTAAAAAGTTATATCTTATTAGTGTGCGGCGAACCTTTTACTTGTGGCACAACAGCGAATTATCGGGCTTAAGAAAAAATAGAGACGTTTGTTGAAAGCTTACATTGCTGAAAGAACCGTATTAAGGAGAAAAATCTAAAGCTTACGCGCAATAAGTATTGGGGCAGAGTGCTTGATGTGCACCCATAAAATCTACTGTAAAGGTCAGAGCGCCCTTGGTTTGGGCGCTTATATCGCTGGTGTAAATGTTATCTGTTTAGAGGTGTTGGTTTTTAAACTCATTCACCCACATAGATGTAGCCCCGCACACCGCAATCGGCATGACAAACAGGTTTAGTAATGGCACCGTAGTAAAAAGGGCGACGAGAACCCCAAACCCATATGCCTTGGATTGTTTTTGTTTCAAACTGTTACGCATCGAATTGAAAGGAACTTTGTGATTGTCGAACGGATAATCACAATACTGCACGGCCAGCATCCAAGCGGTAAAGATAAACCACAAGATAGGACCAAGAGTTTGACCAAGAGCTGGAATGAGAAGCAGTAAAAACAAACCAATAGCCTTGGGCAGGACATAAAGTAACTTGCGCCATTCTCTAGCCAAAATACGTGGTGTATCTTTGATAATGGCTAGCGCTCCAGCTTCATTAACTTTGTTACCTGTTAAATGTTCCTCCACCTTTTCTGCGAGTAAACCGTTAAATGGAGCGGCAACGAAATTAGCTAGTGTACTAAAAAAGTATGAAAACGTTGCGAGTATGGTTATCACAAGCAATGGCCAAAGAAGGTAGCTGAGCCACGACAAAAAATCAGGGAGCTGATTCATCCATCCTTGGATCCAAGTATCTAAGTGAGAAAACAAGTAGAAGAGAGCACCACCAACTAACAGGATGTTGGCCATTAGTGGAAGTAGGACAAAACGTCGGATACCAGGAGTGGTGGCAAGTTGAATACCACGTATAAAATAGCCGAAGCCTGAGCAGTTTTGTTGAGTATGAGACATGGTGTTTCGCTGTGAAAATAACCTTTTCACTATATTACAAGAAAAAAAGCGTGTTCAAAATCACAAGATTAGTGGAACTTCTCACATTAATTTGTTCTAAAACAGTTGATAGATTTGGTAAAGTAACTCGATATAAATTAATTTCTCTCAATACATCATTGATTAAGCGTGTATTGAACAACTGAGAGCAACACATGCAGGAATTGCGATTCGTACTCATTATTGTCGGTGCACTAGCCATAGCTGCGCTACTGTTCCACGGTCTTTGGACTAGTAAAAAAGAGGGCAAAGCGAAGTTTGGCAATAAGCCACTCGGTAAATTGGAAGGAGAAGAAGAGGGAACTGATAACGTCAGTGAACGCGCTTTTGCTCCTGAAGATGACTTTGAAATCATCCGCAAACCTAAACGCTCTAATAATGAAGAGGAAGTGGCGGACCCATTAATTGATGACTACGTAGAGCCCGTTGTGGAAATCAATGATGTTCCAGAAGACGATCATATTCCATCTATTTCCATTGATACCAATGAGCCACTTTTAACTGAAGAAGAATCTGTTCTAAGGGCCGATGCTCACGAAGAGGGAGAATCGGAAGCGGCAGTAATCGACGCTTCTGGTGAGAAGCAAGACGAAGAAGAGCGCCTGGACGTTATTGTTCTGAACGTGCATTGTTCTTCCGACCAAGCCTTTGTTGGAACTAAATTATTTGAAAGTATGCAACAAAACGGCCTTTTATACGGGGAAATGGATATCTTCCATCGCCATGCTGATATATCAGGCACAGGAAAAGTGTTGTTTAGCGTTGCAAATATGATGCAGCCGGGTACATTAAAGCACGATGATCCAGCCACCTTCACTACCAAAGGCATTTCTTTCTTTATGACGTTGCCTGGTTTTGGCGATCCAGAGCAAAACTTCAAGTTGATGCTAAAAACGGCGCAGCAGATTGCTGATGATTTGAGTGCCAACGTATTGGATGATGCTCGTAATTTGATGACACCGAACCGACTTGATGCCTATCGGGCTCAAATTAAGGAATTTAAGGCTCGTAGCGAAAGCTAACGAGTATTGATGATTAAAAAGGGCTCTTAGGAGCCCTTTTTAGTTTGCAAATTGATTGCGGATGAGTGGGACAATGTACATACTCACCGGATACCAACACTGATAAAAACGAACCAGAGTTATATGTCGACAGATATTCAGCAAAAGTTAAATCAACTCAAAGACGAACTTCACCATCATGCGGTGCTCTACTACGTGGAAGATAAACCAGTTATTCCAGACGCGGAATATGACAGGTTAATGAGAGAACTGATGGAACTGGAAGCGAATAACCCAGAGCTGATTACCTCAGATTCACCAAGTCAACGAGTGGGTGGTGCGCCTTTAGATGGGTTTACACAAGTTCAGCATGAAATTCCAATGCTCTCTTTAGACAATGCTTTTGATGACGATGAACTGACCAGCTTTAACAAGCGGATGACAGATAGACTTGGCCGAGAAGTAGCGACCTTCTGCTGTGAGCCTAAGTTAGATGGACTTGCAGTGAGCTTGATGTATGAAAACGGTATTTTGGTTCAAGCAGCAACTAGAGGTGATGGTGCTACCGGAGAAAACATTACCGACAATGTACGTACGATTAAATCTGTACCTTTGAAGCTGCAAGGAGAAGGCTGGCCTGCGCGTTTAGAAGTTCGCGGCGAAGTATTTATGCCTAAAGCTGGATTTGACGCGCTTAATGAAAAAGCGGCGAAAAAAGGTGAAAAAGTCTTTGTGAATCCGCGTAATGCTGCGGCTGGTAGCCTAAGACAACTCGATTCTCGTATTACCGCCACCCGTCCTTTGAGCTTTTACGCCTATAGTGTTGGCGTGGTGGAAGGCGTTGAACTTTCAGACAGTCATTATCATCGATTTTTACAGTTGAAATCTTGGGGCTTACCGATGTGCCCAGAAACCAAACTGGTAAACGGTTTACAAGAGGTAAAAGCTTATTATCAGAATATTTTAGATAAACGAGATGCACTGGCCTATGAAATTGATGGCGTGGTCATAAAAACTGATGAGATCGCTATTCAAAAGCAACTAGGGTTTGTTGCGCGTGCTCCACGGTGGGCGATTGCCTATAAGTTTCCAGCGCAAGAAGAGGTAACTACATTAAACGATGTAGAGTTCCAAGTCGGAAGAACGGGCGCTATTACACCAGTAGCGAAACTAGAGCCTGTTTTTGTCGGTGGCGTTACAGTAAGCAACGCCACTTTGCACAACGCCGATGAAATAGAAAGGTTAGGTGTGAAAATTGGTGACAGTGTCATTATTCGACGCGCAGGGGATGTGATTCCTCAAATTGTTAGTGTGATAAAAGAACGACGTCCAAGTGATGCTATAGATATTGTCTTTCCAACACATTGCCCAGTGTGTGGGTCTCCAATAGAAAAAGTTGAGGGAGAGGCGGTAGCTCGATGTACGGGCGGATTAGTTTGTCCTGCTCAGCGAAAAGAGGCGCTTAAGCATTTTGTTTCGCGTAAAGCGTTAGATGTGGATGGTCTCGGTGACAAAGTGATAGAGCAGCTAGTTGACAAAGAGATGGTGGAAACTCCTGCAGATCTGTTTACCTTGCGCGCAGGTGTGTTGACCGTGCTTGAGCGAATGGGTCCTAAGTCGGCGGAAAACATTGTCAACGCTCTAAAAAAATCTAAAAACACCACTTTAGCTCGCTTTTTGTACTCGTTAGGTATTCGAGAAGTGGGAGAAGCAACGGCTGCCAACTTGGCACTGCATTATAAGTCATTAGAAAATATTCAAAGCGCAACCCATGAATCACTGATCCAAGTACAGGACATTGGCGATATCGTTGCCAGCCATATTACGACCTTTTTCTCCAGCGAAAAAAATCTAAAAGTTATTGAGTCACTGTTAGGCCACGGTATTAACTGGCCGGAAATAGAGGATCGAGTGGAAGGCGTTGAACTGCCCTTAGATGGCTTGACTGTCGTGTTAACTGGCTCCCTTTCTCAGTTAACACGAAGTGATGCAAAAGCGGCCCTACAAAACCTAGGAGCTAAGGTTACTGGTAGTGTTTCGAAGAAAACCGATATTCTCTTTGCCGGCGAAAATGCAGCTCTAAGCTCGCCAAAGCACAGGACTTGGGTATTGAAGTTAAATCAGAACAAGATTTATTAGATTTGATGCCATAGAAGAAATCTAAATCAAAACAAAAAAGCCTTAAACACTATGTTTGAGGCTTTTTTTTGTACGATAAAAATGTAGCCAAGATCACGGGATATTCAATACAGTGATCAAGTTCAATAACCAGGTTTTTACTTATTTAATAAAAATAAAATTGCGACGCACTTCAATGTACTGTTAGTTGTGTATAATTTAACTCATTGAAATAAAAGGGTTTTATTAAAGTTCAATTTCGTTGGCTATTTTTTTGCGAGGCAGATCATCATCTTTAGAAAAGTTTGTAGCAGCTCATATTTTTTTAGAAAGAAATAAAGAACTGATTGATGTTTTTTATCACGAAGTTAGTCTTAAGCACATGGATACACAGTGTGTATGCAGGAAATTGAAAATCAAAAATTAAAGGTTAATTGCGATTTTCACATAGGAAATGAGTTCTCCCTTCGGCGGCCAACTTAAGGTGAGAAACGAAAAGACAGCTATATCCATATTTAGGAGTTTTTCCATGGACAAAATGTTTAAGCGCACTCTAATCGGTGCAGCAGTGGCATCAGTTGCATTCTCAGGCTCAGCTCTAGCTAAGCCAGCAACAGATACAGTAGACCTATACGGTCAGGTTGCAATCTCTATCGCTCAAAACGTTCTTAGTTACAAAGACAAAGAAGTTGATAAGAAAGAGCAGACAATTGGAATGGACAACGAATCTCGTATGGGTATTCGTGGTTCTGTTGACTTCGAACGCGGTCCAAAATTCATTTGGCAACTTGAAGGCGGCGATGTAGGTGACGACGGTAGCGGTAGTGGCCTTGGTGTTCGTGACACTTACGGCGGCTTCGATTTTGCGGAAGGCGGTACACTTAAGTTCGGTCGTCAGCTAACTCCTCTGTTTGAAATCGTAGATGGCTATACTGGCCAGTCTTCTGGTACTGGTTTCACAATGGGTAACACTGGTAACGTGAACTATGAGCGTCAACCAAATATGTTCCGCTACGATTCTGCAGACCTAAGCGGCTTTAGCTTTGACCTAGCACTAGGTCGTGGTGACGAAGGAACCAAAGGTTCAAACGTTTACGGTTTGGGTGCCCAGTACCGTATTGGCGTAGCTACATTTAAAGTCGGCTACGAATACAACAACGAAAAGAAAGCTAATGACAAGACTATTCCTTCTCTAGCTGGAAAAACTATCAAGTCAAATGCCCTAGTAGCAGGTGTTAACCTAGACTTTGATAACTTTGGTGCACACCTTGCTTACCTAGCTGGTGAAATCGAAGGTCAAAAAGATCTTTCTGGCCATTCCGCAGAAGCTGATGCTATCAAAGTTGGTGCTTACTTCACTGGTGTTGAAAACTGGACATTCAACTTGAACTACGGTGCCAACTCAGATGTTGATTTTGAAACTCCGACTGCATCAGGTAAGGTCATCAACAATACTTCTGCTTGGACAGGTCAGGCGATGTACTCAATTGACCCTGCAGCAGTAGTTTACGCTCGTGTAGTAGCTGCTAAAAACGAAGTTGCAGCTGGCAGCCACAGTGATTTCGGTTGGCGTCTAGGTGTAGAATACTACTTCTAATCTAAGACCCTTAATCAACTGCTTTTAAACAGCCAGCTCTTATGAGCTGGCTTTTTTGATCTCGATAGTCAGTGCTTTTTTGGGCTGATGTTCTAATGTTCGTACTTTAATTTGTTTGACAAGGAGATCTTTTGTTGATGTGCACAACAAAAACTAAGCCATGGAACGAATCACGAGTAGAGAGAAAAACCTGAAAGATATAGTTAAGAGAGGAGCTCAGCACTGGTATAAAACTATGACTAAGTGACGTGTGGATTGAGAGTTGTTTTACTTAATAATAGAAAAACTTCTTTCAATAAGTATTGAGGTTGCGGCAAAAAAAGCGCTCGATGAATTACATCAAGCGCAAATTAATCTTTTACAAAATAGCGGCTTACATATTTTTAATAGCCCAACTCATAAACTCTTGTTTTTCTTGAGCGGAGAAATTTGAAAATGCTTGCTGAAGTTCTGCAACACTCTTGCTAACCGGTACTTCCACTGGCTGATTTTTTTTCACATAAATTGGTTGAGGGACAAAAACATTTGTTTCTGAATAGTGTGCTAAGCTTGCTGGCTCACTAGTACGGTTATAGTTTTCCGTCGCTTGTACATAGTCTGAACCAAAAGTTAGAAGTGTCGATAGTTGGTCAGTTTTTAGAGATGAGATTTCTTTACCATTGTTAGTCATAGTAAGTACTGGTTTAGAGTTAAATCGTCTGCCTTGTTGCAAAGTTTCTAGCTCAGTGAGTTCAAGTTCAAGTGTTGAGTTTGACTCGTCGAATGTTGTGATAAATGGTGTTGACTTAAACTTAGTCAATTTACTTCCACCATCATTGACCACTTTACTGATTCGATAAACAACTTGGTTTACACCATTAGGAACAGTAATATTCTCTTTATAGTCAAATCCAAAGCTAGAATAGCCGGCGTCTTCGCCATTTATTACTAAAACTTGCACACCTTCAGGAATATTAACTGTTACTTCTGAAAGTGCTAGGGGAGAAAACAGAATAGATGCTGCAATCAATGATTTTTTTAGGGACATAGTCACTCCATAACTACATGGACATACAAAGCTTTATTGTATTATCTTTAGCTATTAGAAACTATAAAAATGTACTCCAATAATGTGTTGTCGACCACAATAAAAAGGCAGCGATGCTGCCTTTTTAAATGTTACATAGCTTTGCCGTCATGACGTTTGCAAATCATCTCAGGTTCATACACAACTTTGCCGTCAGGCAGCATGCATTCGATGTACTTCCCTGAAACACCGGCCCCAACCTCTACACTAGAGGCCTGAGCAAAACCCGCAAAAGACAAAATCATTAAAAGTAATCCAATTCTCATAACATGTTCTCCTACACTTTTAAAATATCCCACTGAGTGAGATAGCTTTAAGTATGTATGAGGACCTTAAAAGATCACTGGAAATTTCAGTTATTTATGTTTGCAATAAACAATAAGTAGCGTGAATTGGTTTTTGTATAAGATAAATAACTGAAATTTAAAACATGGAATTTTGTCGAATAATAAAAGTTGATGGTTTTTTATCATAAACTACTTTCTTAATTCCCTTAATTAACTAAGAAAGTAATATAAATATCAATATCTAATGTTTGTATTTTCTTTTTTCCCCAAGTCTGGAGGGGATTATTGTCTGTAATAGATGGGAATAGGGCTAATTTTTTTTAATTTTTATGTGTAAAATTATTCCATCCAATCGAACAATCTCTACGTTTTCCCCTTTAGAGATATCTTGTTCACTCATCGCCGCCCATGTTGTATCTCCAACTTTAATGCGATTTTTTCCTGCTTGAATATCTTCTTCAAGCCTAATAACTTGCCCGACAAGCTGTTTTTGCTTCTGATTGAGTGTCCGAGCGTCATCACTTTTAATGTCAATTTTGTGTTGCTTTCTCCACCAAAGCCAAGTGGTCATCAATGAAAAACTAGCAAAGCTTAGCCATTGTAGTTGCCAACCAATAGGCATAATTAACATTAGCAATCCAATGGCTAATGCCGATATACCTAACCAAAGAAAGTAACCTGCAACACCGAGCAGCTCTACGGCGAGTAAAGCCAGCCCGAATGCTAGCCAGTGCCAATAATTGAGTTCACTTAACCACTCTGCCATAACCTGTTACTTCCCTTGTTTAGTTTTATTTAACTGTTATTCAATTAAGAATTTGTTTTGTCGCTTTTGGTTGAAGTTTGGAACATTTCCGCAATACCAGCGATCGAGCCCATTAAACCAGCGGCTTCAAGCGGTAACATAACGATTTTTCCATTTTCGGCCTGACCAATGGTTTTTAATGCCTCGGTATAGCTTGGGCAATAAAGTAATTGACGGCCTGCATATCTCCGCGGGCGATGGCCTCAGAAACCATAGTTGTCGCTTTCGCTTCAGCTTCCGCCGCACGCTCTCGCGCTTCGGCTTGTAAGATAGCGGATTGTTTATCACCTTCAGCTTTAAGGATCTCTGACTGTTTTTGTCCTTCAGCTCGTAAAATTTCGGCTTGGCGTATACCTTCAGCCTCAAGAATTTCTGCTCGTTTATTTCGCTCCGCTTTCATCTGAGCGTTCATCGCCGCCGTCAGGTCTTTTGGTGGCTGCACATCTTTGATTTCGATACGCGTGACTTTTACACCCCATGGATTGGTTGCCTCGTCAACGATGGTCAATAGCTGAGTATTGATCATATCTCTTTGACTGAGCATTTCGTCGAGCTCCATAGAGCCCAAAACAGTACGAATGTTGGTTAAGGTTAGGTTGCGAATCGCGTGTTCGAGATCATTAACCTCGTAAGCGGCTTGCGGAGCATCAACGACTTGAACGAAACAGACTGCATCAATAGTGACATTGGCATTATCTTTTGAAATGACCTCTTGTGCAGGGATATCAAGTACCCGCTCCATCATGTTGACCTTTTGGCCAATTCTATCGACAAATGGAATGATAATGTTCAAGCCAGGCTTGAGAGTCACCGTATAACGGCCAAACCTTTCAACGGTCCAGTGGTTTCCTTGAGGTACGGTTTTTACCGCTGAGACAAGGATAAAAATAGCCAGTAATACCGCAAATCCAATGGCGATAATCGTGTCTAAAGCTGCTATGACATCCATTTTGGGCTCCTAACTTTACAAGTATTTAGTTGATTTTCGCTGCCTTTGGTATTTAGGACAACAAACCTTAAGTGATTGTTCAGCAAAACGTTATAAAAAAACCGGCGCAGCGGTTTTATCAATAGTAGCTAGACGTAACGCCTGTTAGTAGAGCATTGAATACAACTGGCGACGATATTTTCCAGCAACGGGGTGTCCTTGTCCCAAGGCAGCCAAGATATCCATAAAGGCTTTTTTAAGTTCCCCATCTTTGGTGTTGAGATCAGCTTTAAGAAAAGACCAGAGTAATTGTAAGGCCTCTTCATCGCGATTCACCTGATGGTAGGCAAGTGATAACTCTAAAACAATGGCCAAATCGTCTGGTTTGAGTGAGAGTTTTTGCTCAAGGTTTTGTAATTCAGGGCTATTTGCCGCCTGTTGCAACAGCTCTAATTTGGCGACGAGTCCTTTGTAATAGTTATCCTGATACTCTAGAGGGATCTGCGCTAGTAACTCACTCGCAAAACTCGCTTGTTGTAGAGCGAGATAACATTCGGCCAAGGCCAGCTTTACTTCACCCTTTTGCTTAAACTCGTCTTCGAGTTTCTCCAATATAGTAAGAGCCTGTGTATGCTCTTGCGATTGAAGTAGAGCCATCGCTTGTTGAAAATCTAATTCGTCTTGGCTGGGTAAGTGTTTTGCCAGCATAGCTTGTATTGCTTCGATAGATTGTGGACCACCTAACCCGTCCGCTGGTTGCCCATTGACAAATAAAGCGATAGTTGGCAAAGCCTGAACGCCAAATTGTGAAGCGATATGATGCTCTTTTTCACAGTCGAGAAATGCTAAGGTAAATGCACCGTTATAGCTTTGAGCCAACGTATTAAGCTGGGGACGAATGACAGAACTTTCTTGATGAGAAGGCGCCCAAAAGTGGATTAACACTGGAGTAGTTACTGAGCCTTCCAGCACCTGCCTAAAGTTTTGCTCGTTAAGTTCAACGATAAAAGGGGACTGCATCACGTTATTCCTTTTGATATGGATACTAAAAAGATTGGGATAAAGCGATTTAAATTCAAGTAAACAGGCAATAAAAAACACAGCTAGGTATGCCGTATTTAATGTGAAATTGATAGGCTGAGAGATTTTACAAAAAGATAAACAAGGTGAGGGCTACACCTATACTCAACCAGTTTAGCTGGTTTAACGTCATAATTTCACCGAATGAGGGAGCGAGTACTGAAAACTTGGCCATTATCGATTGGAATTATGACGAGCGTATTACATCAAATTACATTTTTTAAGCTGCACGTCTCAGTAATTCATCCAGCCATCGGCTTGGCAGCAGCCGTTTAAGGATTGCAAAGACTTTGGTGGGTGTGGTGACCCGATAACGCAGCTTGGGTTTTGGTGACTCTAGTGCGTCCACGAGAGGAGTGACACAAGACTCCGGTGGAAGAACAAAAGCGTTTTCGGAGTTTTTGGCATTTAATCGAGTCAATTGTTGGCGATACTTCTCACGGTGATAGCTACGATCTATCTCTATCCATGTTTGAAAAGCGACTTTGGCATTTTCTCTAAACTGAGTTTCGATAGGGCCCGGTTCGATTAGGCTTATCTGAATATCCGTGTCGTGAAGCTCAAGCCTGAGTGTATCGGTCCAACCTTCCAAAGCAAATTTTGATGCGTTGTAAGCGCCTCTGTATTTCATCGCGGCAAAGCCCAAAACAGAACTGTTTTGCACTATCCTACCGTAGCCCTGCTTACGCATAACGGGAAGAACGAGAGAAACTAACTCATGCCAACCAAAGAAATTGGTTTGAAATTGCTTTTTGAGTGCTTCAACAGGGAGATCTTCTAACGCGCCAGGTTGTCCATAGGCACCATTGTTGAATAGGGCATAGAGTTCACCATTGGTTAGTTCCAAAGTCACTTCAACCGCTCGTCGAATACTTTCACTGTCGTTGAGATCAAGCTGTATGCAGGTCAACCCTTCACTGGTGAGTCGTTCCACGTCTTCTGTCTTCCGACAAGAGGCAATGACTTTGTAACCTCGTTTAGCTAAAGCATGAGCACAAGTGTATCCTATACCGGTAGAGCAGCCGGTTATCAAGATGGATTTATTCATAAAGAGACTCACTAATGATTTGGTTTAGCTCATTGTAAACCCGACAAAAAAATCACACTAGTGAGTTTTGAAACTAGCTGTTGTGATCTTGAAATAGGTTCTTCATCGCGGGCTCTAAGCGCGAATAGCTAAATTTAAAACCCAGTTCAGTTAATTTTTTGGGTTTAGCGCGAATACTGTCAAACAACAAACTAGCACTTTCACCCATTGCTAACTGTAGAACCCATCTTGGGGTAAAGAGGAAGTGGGGGCGATGCAAGGCTTTTGACAAAGTTCGGCTAAATTCTAGATTCGTTACAGGGTGTGGGGCAACGAGATTAAACTCGCCGTGCGCATGAGGGGTGTTGACTAAAAACACAATAGCCTTAACCATGTCCAGCATATGAATCCAAGGCATATATTGCTTACCTTTTCCGATTGGACCACCTAATCCCATTCGATATGGAGGAAGCATTTTTTTAAGTGCTCCTCCGTTGGGTCCTAGCACAATACCCGTGCGCAAAATGCAAACACGGGTGTTTTCGTTGCTTGCTCTTTTGGCTATTTCCTCCCACTTTGCACACACATAGTGAGCGAAATTGTCGTGATGAACGTGCAAACTCTCATCAAAAGGATGAGACTGCTGATCGCCGTAATAACCGACCGCTGAACCACTGATAAATGTCGATGGTGGTTCAGTACTTGCGTGAAATAGCTCGACCAATTTCTCAGTTGTTTTCCAACGACTATCGCAAATGCGCTTTTTTTGAACCTCAGTCCAACGCTTGTCGGCAATAGACTCGCCGGCAAGGTTAACCACTACATCAATATCGTTAAGGTCTTTGAGCGTGTTCAAATCAGACAAGTAAGTGATGTTTCCAAGATCGGCGTGATGAATGATTTTACGTGCCTTTTCCGGCGAACGAGTAAGCAAAACAATTTGATCAGAAGCAAACTGCTTGATCAACTCCCTGCCTATAAAACCAGTACCTCCGGTCAACAGCACTTTCATGGACATTCCTCAATTTTTGAACGTGTTTTAGTCAGTGGAAAAACGTATCTAACATTATGAATAATAGCCGATATTTTTGTGCTTTATATAAAACAATTGTGAAAGACCATCAATAGTACGTGTTTTGATAAGTTTATCCGGAGTCACACTTTTTTACATTTGGTGTTCTCTGTTGGACGCTGCGTAGACTAGGTCACATCGAATCTACTAACGATTTGCCATTATTGAATGGTTAGAATCGACATGGGAGAGTTTATGCAGGCAATATTGGCGCTAGGGAAAGCCCTATTAGGAAGCCTTAGAGATCTCCTACCTATTGTACTTGTTATTGCATTTTTTCAGTTGGTCGTTTTACAAGAGCCACTGCCCAACCTATTTTCCATTCTCGCTGGATTGGTCCTAGTCGTGGTCGGTTTAACATTTTTTATCTTTGGTCTAGAAATGGGTTTGTTTCCGATTGGTGAATCCATGGCCCAAGCGTTGCTCGCAAAGGTAGCGTATTCTGGTTACTTGTTTTTGCATTTTGCTTGGGTTTTGGAACCACAATTGCTGAGCCTGCACTTACTGCCGTTGCGGCAGAAGCGGCAGAGGTCGCCGCGGAGGGGGGAATGATCCCCAACATGGCGCATGAAATGGAGTCTTATGCCGATGGTTTAAGGTTTACCGTGGCGCTATCAGTAGGTGTGGCGATAGTGATTGGTGTATTAAGGATTTTAAAAGGTTGGCCAATACAATACATGATCATTGCAGGGTACATTGGTGTTGTTATTCTGACTGCCTTTGCGCCGGAAAGTATTATCGGAGTGGCCTATGACTCAGGTGGAGTCACAACGTCCACAATTACCGTGCCTTTAGTCACCGCCTTAGGAGTAGGCCTCGCATCTTCAATTAAAGGGCGAAATCCCATGATAGATGGATTTGGGCTTATCGCGTTTGCGTCCTTACTACCGATGATGTTTGTTATGGTTTACGGAATGGTGGTGGCATGACGATCTTATCCCAATTTTTTTCAACGTTGTTGGACACATTGGCAGATGTGGTCCCCATTGCGACCATCATTTTTGGATTCCAATTTGCGGTACTGCGCAAACCTATTAGTAATCCCATCCGAGTGTTACTCGGCTTCGCTTATGTGGTTGTAGGATTGACCCTATTTCTTATGGGGCTAGAGAAAGCACTCTTTCCACTGGGTGAAACAATGGCGCAGCAACTAACAGAGCCGAGTTTTTTGCGACAGTTTAGTTTTAGTGAAGAGAGTGAACTAGGTTGGCAAGATTACTACTGGGTTTATCTGTTTGCTTTTTTTATCGGTTTCAGTACCACTATTGCCGAGCCGTCACTTATCGCTGTTGCAATTAAAGCCAATCAAGTCTCTGGCGGTAGTATTAGCGTCAATGGGTTACGAGTGGCCGTAGCGATAGGCGTGGCAGTTGGTATTTCATTGGGAAGTTATCGAATAGTAGTGGGAGACCCGATTCACTATTACATCATTGTTGGGTATGTCGTGGTGGTAATACAGACCTTTTACGCGCCCAAATTAATAGTCCCATTAGCTTATGACTCTGGCGGGGTGACGACATCAACCGTTACCGTGCCTTTAGTAGCAGCATTAGGGCTAGGACTGGCATCAACGGTGCCGGGACGAAACCCGATGATAGATGGTTTTGGCTTAATTGCGTTTGCCAGTTTATTCCCGATGATTTCAGTGATGGCGTATGCCCAATTGACTCAGTGGATAAACCAAAGATCAAAACCAGAAGAGGAAAATGAGAATGCGCTTTAAATTGATAATTGCATTTGTTGAAGATAGCAAAACAGATCAAGTTTTGGATGCAGCAAGGGAAGCGGGTGCTACCGGCGCTACCGTCATTAACAATGCTCGTGGACAAGGTTTGAATCAGAAAAAAACATTTTTTGGTTTGACGTTAGAGGTACAAAAAGACGTGTTACTTTTTGTTGTTGAAGAGCACCTATCGCGACATATCCTTGAAACGATCAGTGATGTTGGTGAGTTTGACCAAACATCTGGCCAAGGAATCGCGGTTCAGCTCGATATTGAAGATGCGGTTGGGGTGGCGCATCAGGTGGAAGAACTGACAAAAGTGGTTGAGGACGAGTTATGAATAGTCACAAAAAGGTTTCTGTAAGAGACGTAATGGCCAACACCTATGTGATGGTGGATGGTTTAACCACGGTAAAAGAGGCCATTGCCTTGGCAAAAAGTCGAGGGGTCAAAGCGTTAGTGGTAAACAAGCGCCACGAAGACGATGAATTTGGCGTGGTGTTGATGAACGATATTGCAAAGAAGGTGTTGGCGAAGAATCGCTCTCCTGAAAGAACGAATATCTATGAAATTATGACCAAACCAGCCTTGTGTGTAGACCCAAATATGAACGTGAAATATTGTGCGCGTTTGTTCGAAAGGTTTGGTATCAGTCGTGCCCCTGTTTTAGAAGATGGCACAATCATAGGAATGGTGAGTTACAACAACATAGTGATAAATGGCATGACAGTGGATGACGAGTAACCTATTTACCCTTAAAATACCCTCAGTTGTTTTAAGGAGTAACTTGCAGTGAAATTATTCTTCGCGTCAGATTTACACGGTTGTGAAGCGGCAACAAAACGAATGTTAGAGGCTTACAAAGCGTCGGGTTCTAAGCACTTAATCTTATTGGGGGACTCTCTTAATCACGGGCCGAGAAACCCTGTTCCCCAGTACTACAATCCGCCGGCTGTCGCTGAGCTGTTGAATGAGTACCAAGACAGTATTATTGCCGTACGCGGTAATTGTGATAGCGAAGTTGATCAGATGCTTTTGCAGTTTCCTATGATGTCTGATTATGCTTGGCTACTTCTGGAGTCCGGTAAGCGATTGTTCCTAACCCACGGCCACCTATACAATGGGAATAAACTGCCACCACTAAGAGATGGGGATGTGATTGTTCACGGTCATACCCATATCCCGCTAGCTCAATCATTGGGTAGCCATTTTATCTTTAACCCAGGGTCGACCACTTTTCCAAGAGAGGGCTATAAGCCAAGTTATGGGTTGTTAGAAAACGATGTGATTCGAGTGGTTTCGTTCGATGGAGAGACCATAGTTCAAAGTTCGATATAAAATCACTAAACGACAAACGCTGTAGGGATATTAACGGCCTACAGCGTCTGATTATTTTCTGTCTGAGTGCCCTAAATCCCGTTCGGGGTCGATGAGATCCCTCACTCTTCTTTTTAGCTCTTTCGCTTCAGGGAAGCCGCCATCGCGTTTTCTTTCCCAAATCAAGTCGCCATTGCACCGTATTTCGAATCGGCCACCCGTGTCCGGATGTAATGTAAGTGCCTCAATCTCTTCACTAAAGGTGTGGAGAAGTTCTTGAGACATCCATGTTGCTCTCAGCATCCAATTACACTGGCGACAATAGTAAATTTCGATATTTGCTTTATTCATATTAAACCTAGAACAGTAGTTTTATCCCAACAACAAGGGTTAGGATCTCGAAACACGTTTTAATTACGCGATTACTATACCTTGTAGAGAGGTACGCGCCTAAGCTACCACCCACAAATGAGCCCAAAAGAAGAACGGGAAGCCAAGGCCAATAGATAGGAGCACCAGCTTGAACGACGGCGATACCGCCAATACCGTTCCAAAAAAGGCCAACACAAATTAAAGTAAGTGCGACTGCTTGTTTATAGCTATACCCAAAGTAGCGAACCAAAAACAGAGTGACGAGTAATCCAGAGCCTGCAGTAAGAGAACCATTGATTACGCCGATGGCGAAAAGGGCGATACCACCAATGATCCATCCTTGAAGCGTTCTATTGGTCGCACTTTCTTCCTGTCCGAGCTGTTTTTTAAACCAAGAGTAGACCCCTAAGCTTAAAATCATCAGACCCAGTAACCTTCGGGCCACTTCTTCTGGTAGCAATAGTACAAGGTTAGCGCCGACGATAGCACCAGCACTTCCTACTAATATCAAGTAGATAGCAATAGGCAGTGAAAACGTTTTTTTACGGATATGAGTAAAAGCCGCACCAAGGCCTAAAGCGACGCTGGCGACTTTGTGGGTAGCCAATGCAACCCCAAAAGGAAGACCTAAAAATATCAGCAGAGGAAATTGCAATAAACCAGCGCCCCCTCCAGAGAGCGAAGCGAGAGTATTTGCAATAACAGAGCCGAAAAAAAGCCCGAAGGATGAGATGAAATCCATAAGTTGTCAGAAAGGGGCATCCTGCCCCTCGTAATAGTGATTAATTAGAAAAGAGAACGGTTGAGCCGTGGTCTAAGCTGGTTAGAAGTAGTGTTTTATTGTTAACGATATCGACTCTTCTGCTTTGCTGGGCCTCTAGCTTATAAATTTGGGTAATGACCTTGAGCTGCTCGGGAGTAAATTCCTTCGAAATCTCAGATGAGACATCTTTAAACTCAATCGGGGACACAAGAAGGTAATCATCACTTAGTGTCCACTCTCCTTTTTCAGCAAGGTGAATAACCGTATCTTTTTCAGTATTGTCTTCTGCGTAAAGGTCAACCGAAGAGGAACGAATATAAGTTCCGTTGCGAAGGTATTTAACATTGGCGGTAATCTCCGCTCTTCTAAGAGGACCTAAAGAGCCTTCTTTGCGGTTGTCGACAATCACCATAGACATACTTGCTTGCCATTCTCTAGAGGTCAGAATTTGCTCTACTTTAAGATCGCTTCCCCAGTAGAGCCAAGCACTTGTAATCAAAGACGCCAGAAATAATATTACTGGAAATTTGTTTATTTTCATTGTCCTAAGCTCCTATTGGCAGACCGATGGCATATCGCGACTTCCAGAGAAAAGCTGCAATGTAACGTTCTCATACGAATATTCAAAAGCGTGAATATAATTAAGTGCCAACTGATTGTGACCACGGCCAGTGACAATGACTTCCTTTGGTTTGAGAGAGTCTTTGTGGAACTCGTTGTACTTCTTAATACACTGCGCTATCGGTTCAAGATAGCTAGATAGATCCGGGTGATTGGAAGGAGTTTTTACAACAACACCATCGATTGTTTCGATTTCTCTAAAACTGGTTTCAGCTGGATTACAGAATAGAATGATAGAAACAGGGAGAACAATGGATATAAAAATTAGCGCTCTAGATATCCAACGGGACAAGTTCTCCTCTTTAGAATCTAAATTTTTGTTGCCTTCAGTCGTCGATAGCTCAATGTTAGCATCTAGGGCCTCGAAGCTCGGTTCTTCAATAATAGGTTCTTGAACCGTGACGTCTTCCTCTTCCGCACCCTGCATTAGCGGTGTGGTTTTTTCGACGGGGCAGATCAGTTGATAGCCGCGTTTAGGCACGGTTTTAACAAACTGAGGGGATTTTGTTGAGTCTTGAAGCATCTTGCGCAACGTGGAAATCGCTTGAGTCAAGCTGGAGTCGTCAACTTCAAATCCCTGCTCGCGCCAAACAAAATCATGCAGCTCATTCCGGGTGATGACTTCGTTGGGTTTTTCAGACAACATCAGCAAAATTCTGCTTTCATTACTGCCTAAACGGACTAGTTGGTCGTCGTTTTCTTTATCGACTAAAGAATTGGTATTGGGATCGAAAATAAATCGATTCGCAATAATAAATTTTGTACCTACGTTACTCATACTATTGGCCATTGGAAACGGTTGAATACAGAGAGCCAGTGGTTGCAATCATCCATGAACCTTAGCGTCAGTGGCTTTATAATTTTTGATGTAAGGGTGGGCAAGCATAGTCAAAAAGAACTTAAAAAAACACCGTTTTTATATCTTTTGACCTTGAATTTACAATTGCTACCCTCATGTTTAATAGCAAATCATCATGTAAGGTCAATAATCTACCACTTAATGGCCTGAATTAGTATAGAAGTTATGGAGTTATCATGAGCGATACTGCAACTAACAACAAAGAAACTCGTGGTTTTCAGTCAGAAGTAAAACAGCTGCTACACCTAATGATTCACTCTCTTTACTCGAACAAAGAGATCTTTTTACGTGAGCTAATTTCGAATGCTTCTGACGCTTCCGACAAACTAAGATTTCAAGCTTTATCACAGCCTGATTTGTATCAAGGAGATGCAGATTTAGGTGTTAAGCTCGCTTTTAATGAAGAAGCCAATACCCTTACCATTTCCGATAATGGTATCGGTATGACGCGTGATGAAGTGATTGAGCACTTAGGTACGATTGCGAAATCCGGTACTGCAGACTTTTTCTCGAATCTGTCCGAAGAGCAAAGTAAAGACTCACAATTGATCGGTCAGTTTGGCGTTGGTTTTTATTCGGCGTTTATTGTGGCAGATGCCGTTACAGTGAGATCGCGTGCGGCAACTGTCGAAGCAGAAGAAGCCGTACAGTGGCACTCTGCAGGTGAGGGTGAATACACCATTGAGAGCATTACTAAGCAGTCTCGCGGTACTGATATTGTGCTGCACATGCGCGAAGAAGGAAAAGAGTTTTTAAACGAGTGGCGTCTAAAAGAAGTTATTAGCAAGTACTCTGATCACATTGGTATTCCAGTATCCATCCAAACCGACGCACGCGATGACGAAGGTAAAGAAACTGGTGAGAAAGTTTGGGAGCAAATCAATAAAGCTCAAGCGCTCTGGACTCGTAACAAATCCGATATTTCTGAGCAAGAATATCAAGAGTTTTACAAGCACGTGTCACACGACTTTGCCGATCCACTGGTTTGGAGTCATAACCGTGTAGAAGGTAAAAACGATTACACTAGCTTGTTATATATCCCTGCTAAAGCACCATGGGATATGATGAATCGCGATCATAAATCAGGCCTAAAACTGTATGTTCAGCGAGTTTTCATCATGGATGACGCTGAACAGTTTATGCCGTCTTATCTGCGTTTTGTACGTGGTTTAATAGACTCGAATGATCTGCCGCTAAACGTATCTCGCGAAATACTTCAAGATAATAAGGTAACGCAGTCACTTCGTGGAGCATGTACGAAGCGCGTACTTACTATGCTTGAGCGCATGGCTAAAAACGACGAAGAAAAATACCAGTCATTCTGGAAAGAGTTTGGCCTAGTGATGAAAGAAGGCCCTGCCGAGGATATGGCGAACAAAGAGAAAGTCGCAGGCTTACTTCGCTTTGCCTCTACTGAGATAGACTCTGCCGATCAGACAATTTCTTTGGCATCTTATGTTGAGCGCATGAAAGAAGGTCAAGATAAGATTTACTTCTTAACTGCTGATAGCTATGCCGCGGCAAAAAATAGTCCACATTTGGAGCAGTTCAAAGCGAAAGGCATTGAAGTTATTCTCATGTTTGATCGCATCGATGAATGGTTGATGAACTATCTAACCGAGTTCGATGGCAAATCTTTCCAGTCGATAACCAAAGCGGGCTTAGATCTAAGTCAGTTTGATGACGAGCAAGAGAAAGAGAAGCAGAAAGAGCAGGAAGAAGAGTTTACATCGGTTGTTGAACGCACCCAGAACTATCTTGGTGAGCGAGTTAAAGAAGTCCGTACCACATTTAAACTGGCCAACACACCAGCGGTAGTAGTGACCGATGACTTTGAAATGGGGACTCAGATGCTAAGCTACTTGAAGCCGCAGGCCAAGCCGCGCCAGAAGTGAAGTACATTCTTGAGTTGAACCCGAATCACGACCTTGTACAACGCATGGCGGATGAAGCAGATGAAGTTGCATTTGGCCGTTGGGTGGAAGTCCTATTGGGCCAAGCGATGTTGGCAGAACGCGGTTCGATGGAAGACCCATCTCAGTTCTTAGGAGCAATTAATAGCCTTTTGACTAAGGTGTAATAGTTGTAAAAATCGTAAAAAGCTCGCAATTTGCGGGCTTTTTATATGAATAGCATTGAAAATTAAACAATGCGTCTCCATTTAACTGCAAGCCAAATTGCTTGGTTTATCGATTGCATTCTTTAGTCTTAATTCTCTTATGGGGAACACAGAGTGTGTTAGACTTGGGGACTTGAATGTGATTGGCAAGGCGTGTATTTTCGCCTTCAACTTTTTAACCTTATACCCAAACTTACCGTAAGCGGCAGGGAAAGCGGATTATCACTGTGAGCTTGGGTATAAAAATCATCAAATCGAAAGAGGATTAAACATGCGCATCATTCTTCTAGGTGCTCCAGGTGCAGGTAAAGGCACTCAAGCTCAATTCATCATGGAGAAGTACGGTATTCCACAAATCTCTACTGGTGACATGCTGCGTGCTGCTATCAAAGCGGGCACTGAGCTTGGTAAGCAAGCTAAGGCCGTGATCGACGCTGGTCAGCTAGTATCTGATGAAATCATTCTTGGTCTTATCAAAGAGCGTATCGCTGAGGACGACTGCGAGAAAGGCTTTTTGTTGGATGGCTTCCCACGTACAATTCCACAGGCTGACGGTCTGAAAGAGATGGGCGTTGATGTTGACTACGTTATCGAGTTCGACGTAGCAGACGACGTAATTGTTGAGCGCATGGCTGGTCGTCGTGCCCACTTGCCTTCAGGTCGTACTTACCACGTTGTATATAACCCGCCTAAAGTTGAAGGCAAAGATGACGTGACTGGTGAAGACCTTGTAGTTCGCGATGACGACAAAGAAGAGACAGTACGAGCTCGTCTTGGTGTTTACCATGACCAAACGGCTCCGCTTATTTCTTACTACGGAAAAGAAGCGGAAGCGGGCAACACTAAGTACCTAAAATTTGACGGTACTAAACAAGTTGCTGAAGTTAGTGCAGATATTGAGAAAGCGCTGGCATAATTGCTTCACTGCAAAAAAGAAAAGTTTGATATAGTAAAACGACCTCCAAGAGGTCGTTTTTTTATGCTCAATTGCCTGAACTTAAATAGTTTATGTTCGTACAACACCTATTTGATCACCAAAGCGGGATACTATGAAAAACAATAAAAAGCAGGGTGTATTACTTGTCAACCTAGGGACGCCGGATGAACCTACTGCACCAGCAGTAAAGCGCTTCTTAGCCCAGTTTCTTCAAGATAAACGAGTCGTCGATGCCAACCGTTTGATTTGGTGTCCGGTACTTTATGGCGTGATATTGCCAATTCGATCTTCGAAAGTGGCGAAACTCTACAAGACAGTTTGGACAGATGAAGGTTCTCCACTGTTGGTTTACTCGAAAAAGCAGGCGGAAAAACTCAGACAGCTTTTACCTATGCCTGTAGAAATTGGTATGACTTATGGAAATCCAAGTTTGTTGTCAGGGGTAGAAGCACTTCAAGCCCAAGGCGTTGAAGAGATCATTGTCCTGCCTTTGTATCCCCAGTACTCGGGAACAACAACTGCAGCAGTATCCGATGGCTTGACCAAAGCGTTTAAGTCGTTGCCAGTAATACCAGCAATCCGCTTTATTCGCGACTACTATTCACATCCAATGTACATAAAAGCACTAGCAGATAGTGTAAAACGCCATTGGGAAAAAAAGGGTAAAAGCGATTATTTGCTATGTTCTTATCACGGTATTCCGAAGCGCTATGCTGACAATGGAGATATCTATCCGTTGCACTGTGAGCAGACCACGGAGTTGTTAAGGCAGGAGCTAGGTTTAGATCAAAACCAAATTGGTATGACCTATCAATCGCGTTTTGGCCGAGAAGAGTGGCTTCAACCTTATACAGATAAAACGCTTGAGACAATGCCAAGTAAAGGTATTAAATCATTGGATATTATGGCACCAGCGTTTTCCGTCGATTGCTTGGAAACACTAGAGGAAGTTTCCGAAGAGTGTAAAGAAATTTTCCTTGAAGCGGGGGGCGAGAGCTTTAGCTATATCCCTTGTCTGAACGATGACGAGCAACATATATCCCTGTTTGCCGAGTTGGTAAATCAGACCAAATAAACGAATTGTTATTTGGTCTATATAATCTAGCAAAAAAGGCCGAAATGGCCTTTTTTTAGTTGCCTGAATAGCGGTTAAACTCGAATACTTGCCCTGACTCATTAAAAGCGTAAACCACATATTCGTGTTTTTTGTCACCGTACTCCATACCAGGAGAGCCCATTGGCATGCCCGGTACCGCCAATCCACGTGCATTTTTAGGAGGGTTAGCTAAAAACTTTTCGATATCAGCCGCTGGGATGTGACCCTCAAAAACATAGCCATCAATCACTGCGGTATGACAGGATGCAAGCTGTGATGTGATGCCATACTTTTGTTTGATTGGGTCCATATTTTTATGGAGCTGTTCAGTAACATTAAAGCCGGACTCTTGCATATGTTTGGTCCATTCGCCGCAACATCCACAATAGGGGGATTTGTGATTGATCACTTCACTGGCCAGCGCATTAAAAGAGAAGGCTGATAGTGCGATTAGGATTAAAGGTTTTGTTTTCATTTTGACCTCTGTAAAGGTTCTGATATTTTGGCTAATCTGAGGCGATTAGCATTGCTCACAACAGTAATCGACGACAGTGCCATAGCAGCGCCTGCGACTACTGGACTTAATAAAAATCCAAACAGCGGATACAAGACTCCAGCGGCAATCGGGATGCCAAGAGAGTTGTAAATAAACGCGCCAAACAAGTTTTGCTTCATGTTTTTCACGGTTGCTTTTGAAAGCTCGATGACATTCGCTATCAGTATAGGAGAAGAGTTGAGAAGAGTGACTTGAGCACTTTCGATTGCAACGTCACTGCCACTGCCCATCGCAATGCCAATATTGGCGGTTGCAAGAGCTGGAGCGTCATTCACTCCATCACCCACCATGGCGACGATCTTACCTGAGCTTTTTAAGGCGTCGATATGAGACGCTTTCTGATCGGGAAGCACTTCGGATATCACCTGATCGATACCTAAATTAGCAGCGATAGCTGAGGCGACCTTTTGGTTATCGCCCGTTAACATTATGGTTGTCATTCCCATATGCTGAAGGTGCTTTATCGTTTGTTTAGCGTCGGGGCGAACAGGGTCTGAGATGGCAATAAAACCGGCTAACCCACCTTCGATTAGTACACAAACCGGTGTCCAAGCGTTATCAATACTCTCTTCAATTTCTGTTTCTAATTCTTTAAGACTAATGTTTCGTTCGATAACGTTGGCAAGTGAAACCACCTCTATCTGTTTGTTTTCAACAACTGCGGAAATACCTTTCCCCCTTCTGTTGATAAAGTCTTGGCTATCGACAAGGGGTGTTTTTTGCTCTTTGGCGTATCTTAATACCGCTTTGGCAAGTGGATGCTCAGAGTGTTGCTCTGCACTTGCGGCAAAGCGCACCAAGTCACCTTGTGTTATGTCAGCACTTACTACTAACTGCACTTCTGGTTTACCTTGAGTGAGCGTTCCTGTTTTATCAAATACAACCGTGTCGATTTTACTTGCAGACTGAAGTACCTCGGCATCTCTAATCAAAATGCCTTTCTCTGCTGCTTTACCAATACCGACCGTGACCGACAAGGGCGTCGCAAGACCTAAGGCACAGGGACAAGCGATGATTAAAACCGTAGTAGTGACCACTAACATGTAACTTGCTTTGGGATCTGGGCCATACAAGTACCAGACTATGGCCGAGATAATCGCGATAACGACGACAATGGGGACAAAAACCGCTGAAATTTGGTCTGCGAGTTTGGCTATTTGAGGTTTACTACTTTGCGCTTTTCGAACCATAGTGATAATTCGAGCCAACATAGTGTGGTTGCCAACCCCAACCGCTTCGATGATAAGCGCACCGTCTTGATTAATGGTTCCAGCAGAAAGTGAATCACCGATGCTTTTACTTACTGGAATGGGCTCGCCAGTTAACATGGACTCATCGACATAACTCTCTCCCGATCGCACTTTGCCATCGACGGGCACTTTATCGCCAGGTTTGATTCGAATGTGATTGCCAATCGCAATGGTATCGATGGCAACAACTTTGTCTTTACCACCTTCAATAACAGTGGCTTCTTTAGGCTGTAAAGAGAGCAAAGCTTGTAAAGAGCGAGTAGTTTTTGCTTTGGCTTTTGCTTCTATATAGTGGCCAAGAGAAATCAGTCCAATAATCATCGCACTCGCTTCAAAATAGACGTGTCGGGCCTGAGCTGGGAACCAGTCGGGAAACATGACGATCAACATGGAGTAAAACCAAGCGGCACCAGTACCTAGCGCAACTAAGGTATCCATGGTGGCTCGCTTGTAGGTAATCGATTTGAAAGCGTTAACGAAGAAGGAACGTCCAGCAGTCGCGAGTAGCTGCAGGCACACTATTCCAATCAGTCCCCAGCCAATTTGATCACCTTGAGTTTGAATCATCATACTCCCGCCTAACATACCCCACAGCATTAGAGGGGCACCAACGGACATTCCTAAGGTGGCATTTTTTAAATGTGATTTTTTTAGTTTAAGCTGAACTTCTAATTGCTTGTTCTGTTGAATCTGCGGGTCTTCTAAAACTTCGGCTATATAGCCGGCACTTGAAGTGGCCTTGATTATCGCATTTTGTGTTTCTTTACTTTTTTGTACCACCCAAGCGATGGCGGTACTTTCAGCGAGATTAACTTGCGCTGACGTGACATTTGGAACACTCATCAACGCAGATTCTACTGATGCTACACAACTAGCGCATGTCATACCTTCAATAATTAAGGAATAGCTTTCTGAAAGTTCACCAGCCACAGCCTTGTTAGCCGCCGCTTCAGGTTTATCTTCTTTCGGTTGTGATGGCGCGGTATTTTCTACCTCGGAAAATGGTTGAGCCTGATAACCCAAAGAGGCAATAAGATCTATAAGCTGTTCTTGTGACAGAATCGAGTAACAGGACAAGAAGGTTTTCGATGCTGAAAACTCTCCAATGTCAAAGTTTTGAGTTAGTGTATTTTCAAGTTTAGCAACGCATCTTTGGCAGTTTAGACCACTGAGATTCAACTGGTAGTGATGGCCAGCGTGATAACCGAGCTCAGAGATAGTTAACGCCATATCTGCAAACGTTTCATTACTTTTTACCTCAACAGAACTTGGAGAAAGCTCTGACAAGGAAACTTTATGATTTGCTAAAAGGGCCTTTTCTACTTTTCGAGCACACCCCATACAATTTAACCCAGCCAAAGGCATAGTAATTTGCTGCATTTTCTCGTCCTTATATTTCACTTTTGACAGCTTAAACCTTCCAGCAAGGGTAAGGTCAAGGGTTAACTGCGCGTTTCTCACTTCATTTATTAAGACTCTTGCCGCATAGAAAAATGCGAAGCAGTTCAAATATAAATATCTATAGAGATAAAGTTCCGTAAAACGATAAAAAATGTGCGTGATGTCGCTCACCTAAAAACGTGTGATTTGTTAGTAGCTGGTGAATTTTGGCCAAAATTGACGTTTGTATAATTTGTCAAAAATGACATAAGTTTTTGTTTTAACTTGTTTTATGTATTTTTTGATTTGTTGATTTTGAAGCGGATCAGACAAATTCTCGATAGATTTTTTAACCCGAAAAAAGTTTGCCAACATGCTCCTCGTCCATAAATAGTCCCCCGCAAAACAAGGTGTTGACGACTGCGTGATGCGGGGGCTGGAAAAACAAAAATATAAACAAACTAGGGTTAATTGATATGTTTAAGAAAACACTTTTAGGCGCAGCAATCGCAACTGCTACCATGGCCGCGGGTACAGCGAATGCTTACGTTATTGGTGAACCAAATGATGCTAACGTAGAAGTTTACGGTATCGTTTCTATCTCAGCAGTGGATTATGGTTCAAAGAAATTCAACGATGCAGGTGAAGAAGTCACTGAAGACGGCATCGTATTTGAGAACGAGTCACGTGTTGGTTTCCGCGCTGCTAAAGCGATGACTGACGACGTAGAAGCGTTTGTTCAAATTGAATCTGGCTGGGTTTTGGACGAAGGTGCAAAACTTGGTAACCGCGATACTTTCGTTGGTATGCGTGGTGACGATTGGGGTTCGGTGCGTTTTGGTCGTATGCTAACTCCAATGTACGAGCTAGTGGATTGGCCGTACTCTGCATCTAACCTATCTATGACTTTTGACCGTGGATGGCGTGCAGGTGAGCGTTTCAACTTCGACCGTAAGAGCCAAATGGCGCGTTACGATTCTCCGTTCTTTAGCGATGTTGTTAAATTTAGCCTAGCAGCTGGTAACGGTAGCTCAAACGACAAAGACTCCAACTTCTTTGGCGGTTCAATCTCGGTTACTCCTCTTGATCAACTGACGCTGCACGCTGCGTTTGAATTAGCGGAAGACACTAAGTTCGACACTATTAACAAAGTAGATCTAATCGGTGACACCGAAGGTTACTTTGCTGGTTTTGAATTCCGCATGACGGACAACTGGAACCTACACGGTGCATACAAAACTGGTGACTTCGAAGCGAATGAAGCTGGCGGCGCTTACAGAGAGCGTGAGATCGATGCATTCTCTATCCAGACTAACTACTACATGGGTAATATGAATTTCCGCCTAGGTTATGCTGACCAAGACGGTAAGACAGATAAAGAATCAGACAAAACGCTTGACTTCACGACAGTAAGTGGTGAGTTTGGTTACTCGTTCAATTCTGTATACACCTTCTTGCGTATTGCTCAACACAGTGGTACATACCGCACTGGTAATGGCTACGCAGGTACAGATTACGATGACCTAATGGTTCGCGTTGGTACAGAGTGGACATTCTAATTTATTAATCGCACTGATTAATTCAGCGGGCCTATGGCCCGCTTTACTAGTTTTCAGAACTTGCTCATAACGGGGACATAATGAAAAAAATTACGCTAGCACTCACTTTTTTAATTTTAAGCACATCGGCTTGGGCAAATATCACCATTCAAACGGATAGTCGTGTCGAAATATTGGCGGTGAATCAAGAGATTAACAATGTCCCTAAAAAAGGGGCTGGGGATCTAAAAATTGAAAATGGCATCAATCAGATATTGGTGAGAGTGACCTCTATGGTTGATGGTAATGGCGGTAAGTCTAAGTTTAACTCAAACCCAATTGTACTGGTATTTGAAGCTAACGATGAAACCTTAACGCTAGAGAGTCCTTTTGCCATTCGTTCCGAAAGAGATGTAGAACGTTTTAATAATAATGTCGATGTGAAAATCTCCAGCAGAGGACAAGAGGTCAGTAAAAAGCTGGACGTGATTATCGATAAATCATTCGGCATTTTTAAGGATTACGACGCTATGTTGGTTGAGTACAACCTATCGGGAAGCCCAGCTTCTATTGCTCCTAAAAGTACTTTAAAGAAAGAAGCAACAACAAGAGTAACCGATGACACTCCAGCAGAAGTGGCGCAATCACTTTTCAATATGGAGCAAGGTTTCTTAGAAATGACACCAGAGCAAAGACAAGAGTTTGTATCTTGGGCGGTAAAACATATTAACCACTGATTGTAGATTTGCGTAGCAATGCTAAAATAGCGCGCAAATTGGGATACAGAGGCGACGACCTCTGTATCCACCAGTATAGTTAACCAAGGTATGATAAATGACGGTCAAAACTCGTTTTGCTCCTAGCCCAACAGGCTACCTACACGTAGGTGGTGCACGTACAGCGCTCTACTCATGGCTTTATGCTAAAAATCAGGGCGGTGAATTTGTATTGCGTATTGAAGATACGGATCTAGAACGCTCCACTCAGGAAGCAGTAGATGCAATCCTTGAAGGAATGAGCTGGATGGGTATGGAGTGGGATGAAGGCCCTTACTACCAAACTAAGCGTTTTGAGCGCTACAACGAACTCGTGGATCAACTCTTAGCACAAGGCAAGGCCTATAAGTGTTACGCGTCTAAAGAGCTGTTAGACGAAGTACGCGCCGAGCAAGAAGCAAATAAAGAAATGCCACGCTACGATGCGAATCACCCTAAAATCAAAGCGGCAAACGAAGCGGCTAAAGATGGTGATGCTTGTGTTATTCGCTTTAACAATCCAAAAGACGGGACGGTTGTTTTTGATGATCAAATCCGTGGTCGTATCGAAATCAGCAATGACCAACTTGACGACCTTATCATTCGTCGTACTGATGGTTCTCCTACTTACAACTTCTGTGTTGTGGTTGATGATTGGGACATGGGCATTACTCATGTTGTTCGCGGTGAAGACCACATTAACAACACACCTCGCCAGATTAATATTTACCAAGCATTGGGTGCGCCAGTACCAGTATTTGCACATTGTGCAATGATCCTTGGTGATGACGGCGCTAAATTATCAAAGCGTCACGGCGCTGTATCAGTGATGCAGTATCGCGATGAAGGCTATTTGCCGAATGCATTAAACAACTACCTAGTTCGCTTGGGCTGGTCGCATGGTGACCAAGAAATCTTCTCTGAGCAAGAGATGATTGACCTGTTTAGCTTAAACGCGATTTCTAAGTCAGCGTCTGCATTTAATACTGATAAGTTACTTTGGTTAAACAACCATTACATCAAGAACTCAGATCCAGCGTACGTAGCAAAATACCTTCAATGGCATTTAGACCAGCGCGCACTTAAAACGGACAACGGCCCAGCAATTACAGACGTTATTTCGTTAGTGGGTGAGCGTTGTAATACATTGGTCGAGCTTGCTGATCAAATTGCTTATTTCTATCAGGACTTTTCTGAGTTTGAAGCTGGTGCTGCGAAAAAACACTTGCGCGGCGTGGCAAAGCAGCCACTAGAGCTAGCTTTGCAAAAGGTTGAACAACTTGAAGATTGGACAACAGAAAGCATTAAGCAAAACGTGATCGCTGCGGTTTGTGAAGAGCTAGAGATCGGTATGGGCAAAGTTGGTATGCCATTGCGAGTTGCGGTAACTGGTGGTGGTCAGTCTCCTTCAGTCGATGCCGTGATGGAGCTTGTTGGTAAAGAGCGAGTGATTGCACGAATTAAAATGGCTATTGGCTTTATCGTTGAGAGAGAAGCGAACGCTTAACTCAATCTAGCTTGTATCTGTTAATGAGAGCCCGAGTGTGAAAGCACTTGGGCTTTTTAGTTTCGTACTAGTGAGTGCAAAATGGGGCACTCGCCTAAACGAATGCCTCTATTTGAGATCAATACTGTTCAACCTGCCCATAAACTCAAGAATTTCAATATTCTCTTTGTTTGCTTCTAAAAGTGCTTTTTTGGTTTTTGTATAGGCTCCGAGTCTTCCGTGTTTATTGATCGAGCACACCACGCTTTTGTAGACCAGCTTACCCTTATCGTCGTATTGCCTCCACGCCGCGATGTAACACTCATCTTTCGCTTTGGGATCACTTTTGGTTGGCCTGGGCTTAAAGATAATTTTAGGTTCAAGGGAGTGTGGCAGGCGTGTCATTAGATAGGGATCTTTTAATAGACGTCGCCAAAATTTTCCCCACATGGCTTTTCCAAGCTCATTTCTTAAGTGAATAGCTTTCTTTAGTCCCTTTTTTTCACCGATTTTCACATAGCCAACAGAGCGATGAAGCACAGTGTCATCGGGGGTGTGGATATGGATCTTGTAGGCGGTTTGGGCTTTAGAGATAAACCTATGACCTGTATTTGTTATCAGATTGCTTTTTGCCATAGTGATAAGTGATAAAAATATTAACAAATTAAGCGTAAGCAATAAAAAGCGATTTTGAAAGTATGAAAAGGAAGTCTGCTGATGTTCAAAATCTATAGGGCAAATGAAACGGAAGGTAAAAATGCGACCTGCGTATGCTTTGCTTGCTTTTAATTAACAAAAGTTAATCTACTGCCAACAGGCCATTAATCCTTCGTTTCGTAATCTATTTAGGACAAAAAGTGCTTGGTTTCATCTCACTAAATCAGTCACTTAACAAATTGGGCAGGCATAGGTAAATCAAACTACACTCCGGTCGAGCTTGTGCCTGCCCCTTTACAAAAATAACAGAGGGAATATAAAGGTGAATATTCTAGGATATCTGCAAAAAATCGGTAAGGCGCTTATGGTGCCTATCGCAGTGATGCCAGCAGCGGCGTTGTTGATTGGTTTAAACTATGCAATGGAAGGGGGCAATGCGGTAAGTATCTTCCTTGGGCAAGCAGGTAATGCAATATTAGGGGCACAAGGTTGGCTTTTCGCCCTCGGTGTAGCGTACGGACTTGCAAAAGATAACAACGGTGCAGCTGCGCTTTCTGCGTTTGTGGGCTTAACCATTGTAAACACATTACTTGATCCAGCAGTTAGCGGCCAGTTTACAGGCGTTACCGCTGATCTTATGAGTACAGAAGACACTTTGGCGTTTAGCCAACGCGCGAACCCATTTATTGGTGTTCTAGTCGGTGTTATTACTGGTGAACTTTACAATCGATACTCAAATGTACAATTCCCAGCGGTCCTAGCCTTCTTTAGTGGTAAACGATTTGTACCGTTGTTGACTTGTTTCATGTCATTGGGTCTGAGCTTGTTCCTTCTGGTTATCTGGCCAACAGTCTATGGAGCACTTGTTGCGTTTGGTAAGAGTTTTGTAGATTTAGGTGCCGCAGGTGCTGGTTTGTTTGGTTTCTTCAACCGTCTACTTATTCCTACTGGTCTGCACCACGCACTTAACCAAATCTTCTGGTTTGACCTAGCTGGTATCAACGATCTGGGCAACTTCTGGAGTGGTCAAGGTACACTTGGTGAAACAGGTATGTACATGGCAGGCTTCTTCCCAGTAATGGGTTACGGTCTTCCTGCGGCTGGTTTTGCAATTTATCAATGTGCTAAGCCAGAAAACAAAGCGAAAGTGGGTTCATTAATGCTTGCTGCTGGTGGTACTGCATTTATTACAGGTGTAACTGAGCCTATCGAGTTTGCCTTTATGTTTGCAGCACCAGTGCTATTTGTTATCCACGCAGCATTGACGGCTCTATCTATGTTCGTCGCCGCTTCGATGGGTTGGATGGCAGGCTTTGGCTTCAGTGGTGGTATGATTGACTTTATCTTGTCGTTCTCTACGCCATTGGCAAACAAACCGTTTATGCTGGTCGCACAAGGTCTAGTCTTTGCCTTCGTATACTACTCAGTATTCCGTTTCGCTATCATCAAGTTCGACCTTAAGACTCCAGGCCGTGAAGATGAAAGTGACGATGCTGAAAGTGAAGCGACAGCGGGTAAAACTGACATCGATGGTGTTGCCGTTCAATACTTAGAAGCGTTGGGTGGCCACGCTAACTTAGAAAGCATCGACTACTGTATCACTCGTCTGCGTCTAACGTTGAAAGACAAGTCTGTCATCAACGAAAAACGCATCAAAGAGCTTGGTGCAATGGGTATCGTTCACGTCGGTGAGAAAAACCTTCAGGTTATCATCGGTGCAGAAGCTGAACTTGTTGCCTCAGCAATGGAAAAGATCCCTGCAGTATAATTAATCAGAAATAGTAAAAGCCCCAAGTTGGAAACAGCTTGGGGCTTTTTTAACTTTGGCATTCGATGGCCGGAAGTAAAGAAAAGGAGAGTTTAGGTTTGATCTTTTGCAACGAGGTATACGGGAAATTGCCTGATAAAAAAGCCCTTAATAGGGCTTTGTCCGGTATTTATATGAAATGGTAAGTTACTGTTCAAATAGAAGACGAACGCGTAAACCAGGATTGTTTTGTTTCATAATTAGTCGAGCTTTGTGTCTTCGCACGACGGCTTCCACTAATGATAGTCCGATACCATTGCCTTGTTGGGTTCTGCTCTTATCTGCGCGATACATGGTTTTGCAAACCTTGTGCATTTCATCTTTAGGTATGCCGATACCGTTGTCAGCTACCGTTACCCCGAGAGAGTCGATAAACACTTCGATAGTACCATTTTTAGGGGTGTATTTGACGGCATTATCGATAAGGTTAAAGACGGCTCTAAACAGAAGAGAGCGATCGCCATTCACTAAACAAGTTTGGTCGTGTCTATAAATTAAGATCTGATCTTTTTGCTCGGCGAGGGGCAACAGAAACTCCATGGCGTCATGAGCAATTTTACCTAAATCAATAGCTTGGTGTTCAATGTTTTGTTGTCCACTGTTTAAACGAGCAATTTCTAACATGCTATTGAACAAAGATAAAATAAGCTCTAACTCTTCGTGGCAAGCGGAGATTTGGTCCTCTTCTTCAAGGGTGAGATTTTGCCGGGCTAGCATCTCTTCCAACCTCAGCTTTAATCGAGCCATAGGAGTACGCATATCATGCGCAAGACCTACGGTTAACGATTTTAAGGTCGCTTCGTTTTTCGCCATCTGTTCAATCATAAAATTGAGGTGGATGGCGAGGATGTCGAACTCATCATCTTGCTGAGAGACAGGGATTTTCACGGAGCGCTCACCGCATAATACCCTGTTCATTGCACTGTTTACTCGCTCTAGTTTGCGCAAAATCATAATGGTAAACACGACGGCTGCGACTAACATAATCGCAGTGGGTAGCACGATACCCGACATTACCAAAGGAATTAATGCACTTCGGTAGGACTCCAAAAAATCAGACTTAACAGCAATATCCAATCGGTATTTTTCTGTTAACGGTATAGTTGTTTGCCGCTGCATAAAATAGGAAACAGGATAGAGAGATTGCGGAGGAGGGGTGTCGTTTTCAATTAAGCGGTAAGTGAAAGGCGTTTCACTATATTTCTTTGTGTTAAGTAATTGAACGACAATGCCGTCGCCATACCGAGCAGAGTATTTAAACTCCAGAATTTCTTCATCTAGTTGCTTGTCTAGTTGGTTGCGGTGAAATTCGTCCGACTCAACAAACACTTGGCGTATGGCGAACATGTTTATGATCGCCACAACCAAAAAGAGCATGATTAAAATCTTAAATATGGACGAACGGGTGAGGGCATAGTCATCGACGAAGGACATACCCAGCCCCCCTTACCGTGTGGAGTAGGTCTGTACATCCCGCTTCTTCGAGCTTCCTACGAAGATTGGCTACATGGACATCGATAACATTGGTTTTAGGATCAAAGTGATAACTCCAAATCGCCTCAAAGAGACGCATACGAGATACCACTTGCTCACTGTGCTCAATAAAATACTGAATGAGTTGGAACTCTTTTGGCTGAAGCAAGAGCTCTTTATCATTACAGGTAACGCGGTGAGCGCGCAGGTCGATTTGTAGGCAATCGTAGGCGAGCTTGGTATTTTCAGAAGTAAGACCCCGTTGGCGGTTAATTATAATGTCGACACGAGCGATGAGTTCAGCAAGGGCAAAAGGTTTGATCAAATAGTCGTCGCTGCCCGCCTGAAGACCATCGACCCGATCTTCAATACTGTCCATCGCACTTAAAATGAGTACCGGAAGGCTTTCTTGAGCGGCTTTAATAGCAGCTAATACTTTCATTCCGTCTAAATATGGAAGCATGCGATCTAAGATCACGAGCTGATACTCGCTACTTAGTGCCATCATAAGGCCTTTTTTACCATCTTCGGCTTGATCAACCGAGTAGCCATGCTCTTGTAAGCCTTTTGCCACGAACTCTCTAGTGGTGCTGTCGTCTTCAATAATTAATATTTTCATGCACTTGACTCCTTTCCGAAGCCTATAGTAACGCAATTGTATATATTTTGGATTTGTTTAAAGACAAGAAAGGCTCGCCTGACTAGGGCGAGCCTTTAACGGTTATTTAGGGGGAAACCGTTTAAAAAGCTACTAAAACCTAAGGTGAATATAACTATTCCTTACAAAACAGATAATTATCATAAGATTAAGTAACTGTTTGCATTGTACTGGAGGCGGGATTAACAACGTTTAGTGAAAAGATTAAATATTCTTAATTGTCATTATTTGGTTGATCCGCGATGGCAAAAACCGTATTTGGATTTTGGGTTTCACTAAAAATTTATATTTGGTACTTTTATTCAAGTTGTAATGATTAGTGGAAAAAATTATGAGTAATAGAGTGTATGTACTTGCTCAGTTCAAAGCAAAACCGGGAAAGGAAGATGAACTATTTGAAGTTTTGAAAGCACTAGAGCCGGACTCTGTTCGCGAAGAGGGCTGCGTTCAATACATAGTGACGCGCCAGATAGATCACCCGAGTGCGACACGAAATGAGTACAGCATTGTGTTTAATGAAATTTGGGCAGATGGAGAAGCGTGGGCGGCACATGGTCGACGATTCCAAATTCACAACTTCTTTGAAACACAAGTTCAGGCAGAAAATGGCTTGGTAGAAGATGTGAAGGTAACAGCCTATACCGATGAAGCGTCTGATTACGACAAACCACTGTACGCATAGTGTTAAAAAGCCAAGCTCAAAGGAGCTTGGCTTTGTTAAATTGGCGCTCCCGACAGGATTCGAACCTGTGACCTGCCCCTTAGGAGGGGGCCGCGCTATCCAGCTGTGCCACGGGAGCACGGCGTACATCTTACGTTAATAAGTTTAGATGTTAAGTATAAAGTTTCATCAATTCAGTAATTTATGCATTACATCACCGATTTGAATGCTTCCCGCTAACTCAGGTTGATCAACTTTCAACTCCGCTTCCGTTTCGTATACCCGAGAAACCGTTAGGGTAATATCTGTTTGAGTCACTTTGTTTCTTGGCAATCCTTTTTGGTCGATAAAGGATCCTGTATGCCACGCTTGTAACTTGTCACCTTCCTCCACACCGTGTATACGTCCTAAATCTATCGTGATGACGTTGTCCCATTTGGCGACGACCTCTGGTAGGGTAATTTTACAAGAGACCTCAGACTCTAGGTCTAGCATAATATTACGGCTGACTCTTAGCATCATATCCCCGTAGGTAGAGGCCCAAAATCGAGCGCTTTTGGTATCGACTTGACTGGTTTTTGCAAACGGCCACCGCGCCACCTCTCGATAGTTTCGGTTGTAAACTTCACTGCCGGTTTTACCGTCGAATACGGTCATTTCAAGGGCAAATTGTCGGTTGATTACATCGTCACTAAATGTCTTTTGTTCAATTGTTGCCGTTAAGTCGGTGATGACGCCACCGATGATGTATTGAGCGCCGGTATCCTCTGCGATCATTTTTAATCTATCAGGGTAGCGCTTGTTAATTTCGTAGTCCGTGGTCCCTACCGATACAAAGCTCGAGGATTCGGCGTCGAGCTGTCGGTTAATCACTTGGGCAAAGTCATCACCAATTTTGTAAACTTGCCCCATTACCGCTTGCTGGGGAGAGACGAGGTCGATATTGCCAACTAGAAAGGTCTTTTTGTATTGGCTCACGTGGCAACCTGTTGCCGATGGGTAAATGTCAATCCTTGCCTTAACAACCATGACATTGCGGCGAACTTCTTGCTCGTTGATGACAATATAGCGCACTTCGTGATTGGCAAACTGATACTCTGTCCGGTTGCTTTCTAAAAATGGTCGCAAATTGGCGATACTGCCTATATCAGCACCTGAGAAACTAATGGCTTTGTACAGAGCATCTTCAAGAGCGTGTACGCGTGCCACCTCTTCGGAAGAAACGACTGTAGCCATACCCGTTACCTCATACCAACCAGCGTGAGATAGACCGCTGTATAGGAGTGTAGAGCTACTTAAAAAGAAACTTAATAACCATTTTTTCATCGTGTTCGCCATTTGGGTATAGTTTTTGCTTATCAATTCTTAACTGATTTTGGTATCGCTTTTAAACATGAACAGTTTTACAAAAGCAAGGAATGTTCCACTTTAGCACGAGAGACAAAAGTTGAGCATTGAGATACCAGTCTGTATCGGAGATTAGAGAATGAAAAAATGGTTATCACTTGTACCCGTACTGTTTTTAACCGCTTGTGCCTATGCGCCAATATACAACGGTAAAGAACCGTATTCGGGTTCACAATTTATGCTGATTGAAAGTCCGCGTCATACTCTTGACTTCTTTGTCGAAAGTATGACGGAAGACTTGATGGTTTCTAATACCAGCGTCTCGGCGAGAACACCTATAGCGGTTACCTCTTTTGTAGACCTGCAAAACATGGATGCGACCAACTGGTTAGGGAACTCGGTTTCTGAAGGGTTTATCCACCAGTTCCAACGCCGTGGCTTTAAGGTGGTTGATTTTAAAACAACTGGCTCTATTCAAGTTACTCAGCAAGGCGATTTTGCCTTTAGCCGAGACTGGAAAGACTTAGCTCAAGAGCAAGATATTCAGTACGTACTGACCGGTACTATGTTGCGTCAAGAAGGCGGCGTATTGGTTAATGCGCGTGTGGTTGGTATGCAATCTCGCGTTGTGGTCGCGTCGGCTCAAGGCTTCTTGCCAGCTGATAGAATTGGTCGAGATTTAGATACCCTGAATAGCATTCGCACCCAAGATGGCGTGCTGATCCGCTCTGATCCAACGATGACTCAACCAATGACAGTTATTCTGCGCCCATAGGAGGAACCATGAGAACATTACTATTTATTTTCATGGCTCTTGTGATGGTCGGTTGTCAGCCTTTAACACCAATTGATCAAGGTGATTGGTTGACGTCAGTTGGTTATGCCAGCATCAGCGAGCAGAAAGGGCGCAACGAAGAAGAGAAGCAAGTGCGAGCGATGCGCGCATCTAAGATTGATGCTTATCGAGAACTCGCTGAACAGGTTTATGGCATGAGGGTGAGTGGTCGTGCTGACTTAAAAGACCAGAGACTGGGTACCGAACTGACCTCAGGAGCGGTAGATGGCGTTATTCGCGGAGCAGAAGTCGTACGCAGCTATAAAGTTGGCGACAGTTATGTCACTGAGCTTCGTTTGGACATCAAGAAGATGAACAAACTGAGAGACTATGGCGAAATTCAGCAAGTACCTGAAAAGCGACAGCAGACTCTGTTCTAACTCTCCACTCTATCTCCGAATAAAAAAAGCGGCTTCTAAAGCCGCTCTTTTTTTGGAGGTTTAATTGATTTAAGCTTTGAGGTTAGTCCCCAACGTGGAAACATTTTTCGTTTGACCTTCGGCATTATAGGTCATGCCAAGTTTTCCTTGGCTCTGTTTCATCAGGTTATTGAGTTTGTTAAAGCTGAGCTGAGCGCGTTGTAAGGCTTCACCATTGACTTGGTTGGCTAACTGACACTCGGCAATAAGGTTTTGAATTTTTCCGGTCAGGTCTGCGAGATGGGGGTCGGTTTTTAACGTTTCGATATCTGGATGACGGGCAATTCTTTCATCTGTTTGCTGAAGTTGAGTGATTAACGCTATTTTTTCTTTGGCTAGTGTTTCAATATCTTTGGCAGTTCTTGAGGTAATAGCGTGCTTCTCTTTCTCCAATAGGGAAGAAAGATCTTCGGCGTTTTTAAGTTGGAACTCTACTAATCCTTCTAATGCAGCCATACCGCAGACTCACATTGATTGGTATTACAGTCCACCAAGTTCTTTTTCAAACTTGATCATGTTGTCAGCTAACTTTTCAGGGTCAACTGTATAAGAGCCATTAGCAATAGCTTCTTTGATGGCGGCCACTTTTGCTTTGTCGAAGCTTGGTTGGCTTACCATTTGGTTGTGCATTTCACCTACTGCTTTACCTTGAGTGCTCAGTGATACTGCGTCCTTTGCAACTCCGGATTTTTTTGCACTTTCTGAATTACCGGTTGCATTTGTTTCGCTACGTGCAGAGTTACGCGTAGAAGTCGTAACCGTTTGCCCAGAGCGTATGTTATCAATGCCTGCCATATACTAGCCTTATGCTTTAATCAATTACCTGTACTGTCACTATCGACACGAAGAGAAATAACTTTAATATTTTTATTCACTTCTTTGCCTAATCGCTAAAATCGAACGGTGACTTCACCAATTGCAGTGACTGTTCCCTCAATTATACGGTTGGATTTACTATTTTTCACTCTGATCTGTTCACCAAAGCCACCATCGGACAAGGCAAGACCCTTAGTTGTGATCGTCATACCCGGATTCGACGCTTTTATTACAACTGTTTCATTGCGACAAACTACGCATATATCGTTAGCTTCGATAATGTCACCAGTGCGTAAGTTTTTCTTTGTTTTCGCTCCGACCACATGATTTATCGAGGAAAATCCTTGCCGCCTGTACCGCTGCAAGTCTACCATACTGATAGTAACATTTTGCTTAGTAATAATTTGTCCTCGGCTGATTGGGCTGTTGACCGTGACCTGCGGTCCTGTTCTGGTCAATCTGATGGAACATAGACGCGCCAACTGTCGGAAGGGCATTCGATAAGTACGGTGATATTGCTAGATGTCGGGTTAGTCGAACTAGATGAAGCGGCGATCCCTTCGGGACAATCTGTTGCGTGCACTCGGGTATCAATATTAGAAGCTTTTGCTTCTAAAGTACCATTTACAGGCCATTCAACATTGGAAACAATGTATTCTTCGGCGGCTTTTTGAATGAGTTCGATCTGGTTTTGAGTGGCTGAGAGTGCTGAAAAACTAAAGAAAATAAATAAAATGCCGATAGACTTAGAAAAAAATTTATAGAAAGCTCTACACTTAGTTATGGAATGTGAGCACATGTATGATTTAGGATATGTCATTCTGTTTCTCTAATTTTTCATGTCTACCGTAGACTACCACTTTTTCGCGAGAAAGTTTGAGATGGAGATGAGCTTATGACGGGGATTCTTGATTCGGTGAATCAGCGGACACAACTCGTCGGTCAAAACCGATTAGAGCTATTAACGTTTCGTCTAATGGGACGACAGCGTTATGGTATTAACGTATTTAAAGTTAAAGAAGTATTACAATGTCCTAAGCTTACTTCGATGCCCAACTTACACCCACTTGTCAAAGGGGTTGCCCATATTCGTGGCCACACTGTATCTGTCATCGATTTAAGCCTTGCTATTGGTGGTAAACCCACCACCGATGTAGAAAAGTGTTTCGTTGTTATCGCCGAGTTCAACCGTACTATTCAAGCGTTCTTGGTTACTTCAGTTGAACGCATTATCAATATGCACTGGGAAGCGATTCTTCCTCCACCTGAAGGTTCGGGTAAGGCAAACTATCTGACCGCAGTGACAAACATTGATAACGAGTTGGTTGAAATTCTCGATGTCGAGAAAATCCTTGCAGAAATTGCGCCAATGGATGAATCGATGGACGAAAGCATTGGTCAAGAGATTGCCGAAGCCGAAGTGGAAAAACCGATTGTTCGTCGTATTCTCATTGCAGATGACTCGACCGTAGCGCGTAAGCAGGTTGAACGAGCGATTACCTCAATAGGGTTTGAAGTGGTCTCTGTAAAAGACGGCAAAGAAGCCTACGACAAGTTAATAGAGATGGCTTCAGAGGGCAGTATCTACGATCAAATCTCACTGGTGATATCAGATATCGAAATGCCAGAGATGGACGGCTATACTTTAACTGCAGAAATTCGCAGACATGCTGATTTGAAAGATCTTTATGTTATTCTACATTCGTCACTCAGCGGTGTCTTCAACCAAGCTATGGTTGAACGAGTGGGAGCTAACTCCTTTATCGCGAAGTTTAATCCTGATGAACTCGGGAATGCAGTAAAAGCTGCAGTAACGCCAGAATAAGAGAAATTAATGACAGCGATAACAATAAGCGATCAAGAATATCGTGACTTCAGTCGTTTTTTAGAGTCTCAATGCGGAATTGTATTGGGAGACAGTAAGCAATACTTAGTGCGCAGTCGTTTAAGCCCGCTTGTAACAAAATTCAAGCTTACGTCGTTATCTGATTTGTTGCGAGACGTGGTTACTGGTAGAAACCGAGAGCTCAGAGTAGCGGCGGTTGATGCCATGACTACTAATGAAACCCTGTGGTTTAGGGATACTTATCCCTTCCAAGTGCTTTCTGATCGCCTGTTACCTGAGATTGCTGCGACGAAGCGCCCAATAAAAATTTGGTCTGCGGCGAGTTCGTCTGGCCAAGAGCCTTACTCAATGGCGATGACCATTTTAGAGACTCAGCAGAAAAAACCAGGCATGCTGCCTAATGTGTCGATCACGGCAACGGATATCTCAGCAAGTATGTTAGACATGTGTCGTGCGGGGGTTTATGACAACTTAGCCTTGGGCAGAGGCCTATCTGCGGAACGTCGTCGTACTTTCTTTGAAGATGCTGGCGATGGCCGTATGAAGATCAAAGACAACGCCAAGCGCTTAGTTAACTTCCGTCCTCAAAACTTGATGGATAGTTACGCACTGTTAGGCAAGTTCGATATCATCTTCTGCCGTAATGTGCTGATCTATTTCTCTCCAGATATGAAGTCTCAAGTACTGAATCAAATGGCAAACAGCCTCAATCCCGGTGGTTATTTATTGTTAGGGGCCTCTGAGTCTTTAACTGGCCTGACCGATCGATTTGAAATGGTGAGATGTAATCCAGGAATCATCTACAAGTTAAAATAGTGACTACAGCGCAGTAGTCGATATCTAAGCCCAGTCTTATGACTGGGCTTTTTGTTGCCGCTAAGCTATATATATTGGGTGACATTCCGGCAAAGCGGCAAAGAGCACATTTCGTTCTTGGCTTAACTTTTGCTTATAAAACAAGGGTGAAAGCAAAAAGTGAATGCTTTTTAAAAGTTGGTACACATATTGCTTTTATCATAATCAGTAGCGGTCATTTTTATTTGTAGAGGCAATTATGACTATTTCATTTGACAATGCTTTGGGTATCCATCAACACACTGTTGGTGTCCGTGAGCGCAATGCAGAGGTTATCTCAACCAACATTGCACAAGCGAATACCCCTGGATACAAATCAAAGGGAATGGACTTTAAGCGTGCGCTGCAAGCGGCAACGTCAGAGGCAAGTATTGGTCTCAATCGTACCGATAGTCGGCACATTCCTGCCTCTTCAAGAGTGACTGGGGAGGTACTTTATCGTCTTCCTACCCAACCTGATACCGGTGATGGCAACACTGTAGATGTGGATCTAGAGCGTAACTTGTTTATGCAAAACCAGATTCGTCATCAAGCGTCACTGGACTTCTTAGGAAGTAAATTCAAAAACTTAACTAAGGCTATTAAAGGGAGTCAATAGATGAGCTTATTCAATGTATTCAATGTGACAGGGTCTGCAATGAGTGCTGAGTCTGTTCGTCTAAATACGACTTCAAGTAACCTAGCGAATGCCGACAGTGTTTCTAGTTCCGCTAAAGACACTTATAAAGCTCGCCATGCCGTATTCGGCGCAGAGTTAAGTAAGGCAAAGTATAACAGTGACCATACGGTGCCAGTTCAGGTTTTGGGAATTGTAGAAAGCGATAAACCGCTCAATGCGGAGTACAACCCTGATCACCCCTTAGCAAACGACGAAGGTTATATCTACAAGCCGAACGTCAATGTTATGGAAGAGATGGCCAACATGATTTCTGCTTCTCGCTCATATCAAACGAATGTGCAAGTGGCAGATGCAAGTAAACAAATGCTGCTGCGAACGCTGCAGATGGGTCAATAAGGGGAGTAACGTATGGCTGATATTAATAACGTTGGTCAAAGCGGCTTGTCCTATGTTGACCAGCTTAAAGCCTTACAGGATCAGAAAAAGCCAGATGAGACCACGGGTAAACAAGATCTTAAACAAGAAGATTTTCTTTCCCTTCTCACCAAGCAGTTGGCTCAGCAAGATCCCTTTAAGCCGGTTAGCAATGACCAGATGATTGCACAGATGGCATCATTTGCCACCGTCGATGGCATAGGCAAGATGAACAACCAGTTTGAGACTCTTAATACGTCTATGACATCAAACCAAGCCCTGCAAGCGTCGACTTTAGTCGGTCGTGATGTACTCGTACCGGGTGCAGCAGGTGTTAAACAACAAAATGCGGGAATGGCCGCTATGGTTAAGCTTCCTCAATCTATCGACAACTTGTTTGTCCGAATAGAAAACGAAGTTGGCCAGTTGGTTAGAACCTTCGATGTGGGCGCTAAGCCGCTGGTGATAACCGCGTTGAATGGGACGGAAACGATGAAAATGGTAATCCATTGCCTGCCGGAAAATACAAGGTGAAAGCCTCGGGTTTGATGGAAGGTGCGAACAAAGAGTTTGATGTTTCGACTTATGCGAACGTCAACAGTGTTCTGCTTGGAAATGGTGATGGTAATGTACTGCTCAATCTGGCTGGCTTTGAGTCGCCAGTTCGACTTGCTGAAGTACTAGAAGTTGGCAAAGCGTAACTACGCTGGCTAGATAGGAGATTTTGGAATGTCATATATTGCATTAAGCGGCTTGTCCGCGGCACAACTGGATCTAAATACAACCAGTAACAACATCGCGAACGCCAATACCTTTGGCTTTAAGGAGTCTCGTGCTGAGTTCGGTGATGTGTATTCAAACTCGCTGTTCACACATGCTAAAACGACTCCAGGTCAAGGTGTGCAAGCAGCGAAGGTCGCTCAACAGTTCCACGAGGGTTCAAGCGTATACACAAACAACCCAATGGATCTACGTGTGGGTGGTACAGGTTTCTTCGCAGTAGCGAAAGACAGACTTGTCCCTCAAACGAACGAGCTAACCCGTAACGGTGCATTTCACCTAAACAAGGACAATTACATGGTTTCGGCCAATGATGAGTTCTTGTTGGGCTATGAAGTGAACAAGGATACGGGTGATGTGCTTTCATACGAGCCAAAGCCTATTAACATTCCAGCGGAGTTCGGTAAACCAAAACAGACGGCAAACATTGGTGTCGGCGTTAACTTGCCGGCAAACGGTGAGCTAAAAGACCCTGCGCTGTTTGACTTTACCGATCCAGAAACGTACAACCGCTCAACATCATCGACGATTTATGACTCGATGGGGCAAGCGTATAAAATGACGACGTACTACTTGAAAGATCAAACTCAAGCTAATACGTGGCAAACCTACTACACCATTACTGATAAAGTTGGTGAGAAGCCTGTCAACATCGTTGGTGGTGACGCAACAACACCTACGGGCCATATCGGTCATACCATGAAGTTTAACAATGACGGTACGTTAGCTAGCTTAAATAACGGACAAAATATTGTTTCAGAAGCGATTGGTGTAGGTCCAAATGCGGTGGATCTAAACGGTGCTGATGCAAACCAAACCCTCTCTTTTGGTTTAGACTCAGCAACTCAGTTTGCCGCTCCTTTTGAACTGACTAAGTTTGATCAAGATGGTGCGACAACAGGTTTCCTGACCAAAGTCGATTTTGATGAGAACGGTAGCGTATTGGGTACTTACTCTAACGGTCAGAACATTACTCTAGGTCGCGTAGCTCTAGTGCGAGTGGCTAACGAGCAAGGTCTTGACAAAAAAGGTGGTACTCAGTGGGATGCAACGCAGTCTCTGGTGATAAGATCTGGGGTGAATCTAACAAAGGTTCTTTTGGTACGATTAGCAGTGGTACCTTGGAGCAGTCGAATATCGATATGACTCAAGAACTGGTGGATTTGATTTCAGCTCAGCGTAACTTCCAAGCGAACTCTCGTTCATTAGAAGTTCACAACCAGACACAACAAAACATCCTGCAAATCCGATAATCTCCTTATCGTGCAATCGTCTGAAAGGGCAAGCCGGTGGCAAACACTGGCTTGCTTTTCTTGCCTCCCTAGCGGCAAGCATGCCTTATCTCTCCCTCTTTTTGTCTATCTATCTGAAAAATAAAGAAAATAAAAACTGGCACACCAATTGCTTTAATGACCTTAGAATAGTGATCATTGGAGTAAAGTAATGGATCGTTCTCTGTTTTTAGCCATGAGTGGCGCTAAGCAAAATATGCAAGCACTACAACTGCGAGCGAACAACTTGGCAAACGTCAGTACCACGGGCTTCCGTGCTGATTTGGCGCAAGCCCGTTCGATGCAGGCATACGGCGACGGTTTGCCAACTCGTGTGTTCAGCATGACAGAGCGCCCAGGACATAACTTCTCACAAGGTAGTGTCATCACTACAGGTCGAGATCTTGATGTGACCATTCAAGGTAACGGTTGGATCTCTGTACTGGACAAAACAGGTCAAGAAGGGCTGACTCGCAACGGTAACCTTAAAATTGAAGCCGATGGATTACTCACCAGCGGCAACGGCAATTTGGTTCTAGGGGAAACCGGGGCACCAATCACATTGCCTATCCCAGTGAGCAAAGTTGAAATTGGTGCAGATGGTACTATTTCAGTTGTACCACAAGGGGCACCTGCTGATGCGATAGAAATCGTCGACCGAATCAAACTGACTTCGACCAACAACCAATCCCTATTCAAAGATATTAACGGACTGTTCCGTTCCAAAAATCCTAATGCGGCATACGAAGCGGATGCCGATGTAAAACTGCTCACGGGTGCTCTTGAAGGGAGCAACGTCAACGCCATTGGCGAAATGACAAGCCTAATCGACTTGCAGAGACAATTTGAAATGCAAGTGAAGATGATGAGCACCGCAGAAGAGATGGACAAAGCATCCGACTCGCTGCTTCGTACTAGCTAAACAGATTTAGGAGAGAGATATGCATCCGGCGTTATGGGTAAGTAAAACGGGCTTAGATGCCCAGCAAACCAATATTTCAACGATTTCAAACAACTTGGCAAACGCCTCGACCGTTGGTTACAAAAAAAGCCGCGCGGTGTTTGAAGATCTGTTTTACCAAAACATCAATCAACCTGGAGGTCAGTCGTCACAAAACACTGAACTGCCTAGTGGTCTTATGTTAGGTGCGGGTTCCAAAGTGGTAGCGACACAAAAAGTGCACACTCAAGGCAATACGCAGACGACAACTAACAGTCTGGATATGATGATTGAAGGTGACGGCTTTTTCCAAATCTTAATGCCTGACGGCAATATAGGTTACACGCGCAACGGTCAGTTTACCGTCAATGACGAAGGTGTGATTGTCACCTCTGGTGCTGGGTATGCAGTCGAACCAGAAATTGCGATCCCCGATGATGCTATTAGTATTACGGTTGGCAATGATGGCGAAGTATCTGTTCGGGTAAGAGGCCAGCAGGACAACCAAGTATTAGGTCAAATCACCACGGTAGATTTTATTAACCCCGGCGGTCTAGAACCCATAGGTCAAAACCTCTATCTACCAACCGGTGCCAGTGGTGATCCACAAGAAGGCGTTCCGGGCTTGGATGGTTTTGGTGAGATCCGCCAATCGATGTTAGAAACGTCGAATGTGAATGTCACTGAAGAGCTGGTGAATATGATTGAAGCTCAGCGCGTCTATGAAATGAACTCAAAAGTCATCTCTGCGGTAGATAAGATGATGAGCTTTGTTAATCAGCAACTGTAATCATTGGGGTAGGGTGAGAGCTATGATTCGTTTAATTTTAGTGGTGATGATTGCCATTTTATCGGGTTGTTCAATGTTGGAACCACCAGTAGAAACGCCAGATGTCGTCCAAGGTACCACAACGGTTGATGCGGTAGAAGGTGACAAAGCCGAAGAAGAAAGCAGCGGTATTGTTGATACGCTTAGAGGTCGCTCTGACCCCATCGCTGGTGATCCAGCTTGGGCACCAATTCACCCTAAACACGAGCCAGAGCATTACGCGGCAGAAACAGGGTCACTGTTTAATCGAGCGCAAGCTAGCAGTTTATATGATGATTCAAAACCGCGCGGAATTGGCGATATTATTACTGTCACACTATCGGAAAGTACCAAAGCGGCTAAAAGTGCGGATGCGGATCTTTCAAAGAGCAATGACGCCTCAATGGATCCATTAGAAGTTGGTGGTAGACCAGTCACCATCAGCGACTACGATTTCTCTTATAACCTGAGCAACGACAACAATTTTAGTGGCAGCTCAGCGGCTAATCAAAGTAACAGCTTAACGGGTTCGATCACGGTTGAAGTTATCGAAGTATTGGCAAATGGCAACCTAGTGATCCGCGGTGAAAAGTGGCTCACACTGAATGCTGGTGATGAATACATTCGATTAAGCGGTACGATTCGTCCCGACGATATTGACTACGATAACACCATAGCGTCGAATCGTATTTCTAACGCTAGAATTCAATATTCAGGTACTGGAACTAATCAAGATATGCAAGAACCTGGATTCTTGGCACGATTCTTTAATGTCGCTCTATAGCCAAGGCAGAAAGTCGAAGTTTTGGCACTGATAGATTAAAGAAAGGTAGATGCGATGAAAAAGTTATTTCTGATACTGACCAGCTTGTGTTTAGTGGTAACAAGTGCTCAAGCGGCACGAGTCAAAGACGTGGCACAAGTTGCTGGGGTCAGAAGTAACCAATTGGTTGGCTACGGCTTGGTTACTGGTCTTCCCGGAACTGGTGAGTCAACCCCATTTACCGATCAAAGTTTTAATGCCATGTTGCAAAATTTTGGCATTCAATTGCCGCCAGGCACTAAACCAAAGAGTAAAAACGTGGCGGCGGTCATTGTGACTGCTGAACTCCCCGCTTTTTCAAAGCAGGGGCAAACCATAGACGTCACCGTGTCATCGATTGGTTCGGCTAAGAGCCTTCGAGGTGGCACCTTGATGCAGACAATGCTAAAAGGTTTAGACGGGCAAATTTATGCCATCGCACAGGGAAATTTAGTCGTCAGTGGTTTTAGTGCTTCGGGTGCAGACGGTTCTAAAATCGTTGGTAACAACCCAACAGCGGGTATGATTTCAAATGGTGCCATCGTCGAGCAAGAAATTCCTTCCCCTTTTGGACGTGGCGACTTTATCACTTTCAATCTTTTAGAATCTGATTTTACCACCGCACAACGAATGGCAGATGCGGTCAATAATTTCCTTGGTCCAAATATGGCTTCGGCAATTGACGCAACATCTGTTCGAGTTCGCGCGCCAAGAGATATTACTCAGCGAGTGGCTTTTTTATCTGCGATAGAAAACTTAGAGTTTGAACCCGCAGACAGTTCGGCAAAGATTATTGTCAATTCGCGCACTGGTACTATCGTTGTCGGCAAGCACGTGCGTTTAAAGCCGGCTGCCGTGACTCATGGTGGTATGACAGTTGCGATCAAAGAAAACCTTAACGCAAGCCAGCCAAATGCGTTTGCTGGTGGCCAAACGGTCGTCGTTCCTGATACGGATATTGAAGTATCAGAGGAGCAGGGAAAAATGTTCAAGTTTGAACCCGGCCTGACACTAGACGACCTCGTTAGAGCGGTGAATGAAGTTGGCGCTGCCCCTTCAGACTTAATGGCGATTTTACAAGCCTTAAGCAAGCAGGCGCTATCGAAGGCCAGCTAATTATTATCTAAGGAGAGAGCGATGATTAACAACGGAAATGACATCGGCTTTATCCACGATATATCAGGTTTGGATAAACTGCGTCAGCAAGCTGTAAACGGCGAAGAAGGCAGCGAAGAAAAAGCATTGCTATCGGCTGCTAAACAGTTTGAATCGATTTTTACCTCTATGCTCTTTAAATCGATGCGAGATGCGAACGCCAGCTTTGAATCCGGCCTAATGGACAGCCAGAATCAGCAGTTTTACCGTCAAATGCTCGATGAGCAAATGTCGAGTGAGCTGAGTGCCAGTGGCTCGTTAGGACTTGCTGACATGATCGTTGCTCAACTGAGTAGCGGCAAGGTAGAGAATCAAAACGCGGCAAATCAAACGCAAAACTTTGAACAGATAATGGAACGAGTCAATCGCGTCAAAGAGGCAAGGGCAGTACAAGCTTCAACAGCTCCTACAAACGTTGACAAAGATGGAATTAGTTTCGATAGCCCAGAAAGCTTTGTTGCGTCTTTGTCACCTTATGCACAACGCGCGGCACAAACCTTGGGCGTCGATCCTTCACTGCTTTTAGCGCAAGCGGCGCTAGAAACCGGGTGGGGGCAAAAAATGGTTCAGAACTCACAAGGCAACAGTAACAACCTGTTTAATATCAAAGCGGATAGAAGCTGGAAAGGCGGTAAAGTGGCCACGCAAACTCTGGAGTACCATCAAGGCGTTCCAGTACAAGAGCGAGCAGCGTTCCGCTCTTATGCTAACTATCAGGACAGCTTTGAAGACTATGTGAAGTTTTTACAAGAGAACCCAAGATACACAACGGCTCTTCAGCACGGCGGTAACTCAGAGTCCTTTATCCACGGCATACACAAAGCGGGTTATGCCACTGATCCACAGTACGCCGACAAAGTACTCCGCGTTAAGCAACGCATTGATAACATGTAATTTTAAAGGCCCGTGTTCTACGGGTCTTCCTTTATTTTCTCTTCGATAATTCTTTGGCACATAATTTGCAAAATACTGGTTAGTCTTTCAGTTAACACTGATTTTTTTACTAACCCGGGGGCAGTATGGCGTCTGATCTTCTGAATTTAGGTACGCAAAGCGTATTGACAGCTCAGAGACAACTCAATACAACAGGTCACAATATCTCTAATGTGAATACAGAGGGGTATAGCCGCCAGTCCGTTATCCAAGGCACGAATGCACCGCGCCAATACGGAGGCCAGACCTATGGTATGGGTGTGCATGTGGACAATGTTCGCCGCTCTTGGGATCAGTTTGCCGTTAACGAACTCAACTTGTCGACCACTAGCTATGCTTTCAAACGCGATACAGAAGAAAACCTAGAGATGCTATCTGGAATGCTTTCTTCGGTTGCTTCCAAGAAAATCCCAGAAAACATGAACGAATGGTTTGATGCGGTCAAGTCATTAGCTGATAGCCCAAATGATGTCGGTGCGCGAAAAGTCCTTTTGGAGAAAGCAGGGCTGGTTACGCAAAACTTTAATGACTTCCACGAAAGTATTCGTTTGCAATCAGACAATACGGCAAGAAAGCTCGATTTAGGTATCGAAAGAATGAACCAGTTGGCGCTGGAGATCCGCGATCTTCACCGCTTAATGATGCGCACTCCCGGTCCTCATAACGATTTAATGGACGAACACGAAAAGCTGGTAGCAGAACTGTCCGAGTTCACTAAAGTGACGGTGACACCTCGAGCTAATGCCGAAGGTTTTAATATTCATATTGGTAATGGTCATACTCTAGTCTCTGGTACAGAGGCCAGTCAGTTGACCATGCTAGATGGCTATCCCGATGTAAAGCAGCGCCGCCTCGCAATGATCGAAGGTGAAGGGGTTAAAGCCATAACCAGTAAAGATATCGATGGAAAGATTGGCGCTATGCTGGAGATGCGAGATAAGCATCTGCCACACTTGGTCGACGAACTAGGTAAGTTGGCAACCACCTTTTCTTATGAAGTGAACAAGCTTCAAGATCAAGGTTTGGACCTAAGAGGAAACATAGGTGGTTTGATTTTCACAGATGTGAACTCAGAAGTGGTTGCCAAATCACGGGTTGTAACTTCGTCCAATTCACAAGCTGATCTCGCGGTGTTTATCGAGGATACAAGCAAAATCATCGGTGGCCAGTATTCATTGCAGTACAACGGCAGTGATTACTACATTACTCGACCGGATGGCGAACAGAGCGTTGTGCCTGTCGTCGGTAATGAAATATTGGTGGACGGGGTCAGGATAGAAATACGCAATGGATTAGAAGCGGGCGAAAGAGTGTTGATTCGCCCTACGCGCAGTGGCGCGGCTCAGATGCAGATGGAGACCAATGACCCAGCTGATATCGCAGCGCAAAGTTATGAAGCTTCCACCACATTTGCACAAGGCAGTGCAACCTTTGAAATTAACGCAGCAGGTAGTCTTAGAGAGTTTGAAGTAGTGGTTTCTCCGACAGGTCAAGAGTTTGCGGTTACAGATACTAAGGGGAATGTGTTGCTACAGCCTCAGCAATATCCACCGTCAGGCCCGGTCACAGTTCAAGGCACCACCTTTACCATTAGCGGCGGCGCTTTGCCGAACGACAAGTTTACGGCAAACCTTGTCCCCTCAGAAGGTGACAACGGTAACCTATTAAAAATGCAGAATATCCAGACAGACAAAAAACTCAATGATGGTGAGTCAACGGTTCTGGATATCTACCATGACCTAAATACCAATGTGGGTCTTAAAATGTCGACCGCCTCTCGACTGACAGACGTCGCGAGATTAGAGAAAGAGTCGGCACAAGAGCGAATCGCTTCTATATCCGGCGTTAATTTAGATGAAGAAGCGGCAAATATGATGAAGTTTCAGCAAGCTTACATGGCATCATCACGCATCATGCAAGCGGCGAACGACACCTTTAACACGATTCTTCAACTGAGATAAGGAGGCAGATAAATGTTAAATCGAATTTCCAGCTTCCATAATTATCAGTCAGTGCAAAATGACCTGCGTCGTCAAGAGCATGCGGTTCATCACAACCAAGCTCAACTGGCATCGGGTAAAAAACTGATGAGCCCGAGCGATGACCCGCTTGCTACGCACTACATACAGAACATCAATCAGCAGTCAGAGCAACTACGCCAATATATGGATGGCATTGTTCTGTCTCGAAACCGCCTAGAACATCACGAAGTGATCGTGGCCAATACAGAGAGTTTTGCCGACGAAGCGAAGCGCACGGTAATGGAAATGATCAACGGTGCACTTTCACCGGAAGACAGGTTCGCGAAAAAACGCGAGCTAGAAGAGATAGCCAACAATTTCTTAAATCTAGTCAATGTTCAAGACGAGTCGGGTAACTATATCTTTGCGGGTACCAAACCGAAGAATCAGCCTTTCTTTAAAGATAGGGATGGCAACGTGGTCTATGCCGGAGATGATTATCAACGCAAGATGAAAATCTCTAACGCTTTGGAAATGCCTATTAATGATCCAGGCAGCAAAATGTTTATGGAAATAGACAACCCGTTTGGCGATTTTGAACCGACTTACAAAATTGGCGAGTCTTCAGAACTGTTGTTAGAGAGAGCGATCAATACCAATGTGGACGATCAATCTACTTATAAACTGACGTTTGTCGACATGCCAAACAGCAAATATGGCTATCAGTTGGAACGAGATGGTTCGGTTGTACAGGCGGACGAGTTTGACCCTTCGCAAGGAATAAAATACGAAGGGGTAACCATTCAGGTTAAAGGGCAAATCGATAAAGGCGATGAAATCACCTTAGAGCCCCGTCGCACATACAGTATTTTTGAGACTTTTAACAAGGCGATGGAGTACTCACAGGGGTCGGTATCAGATACTTCCAACACGGCGAAACTCCACCAATTAGTTCAAGAGTTCCACGCTGCCTTTATTCACTTGAACAAAGCGCGCACCGATGTAGGTGCAAGGTTAAACACCTTAGATATTCAAGAAGAGCAGCACGAAGATTTTAAAATGACCCTAGCCAAATCTAAGAGTAGCTTCGAAGACTTAGATTACGCCGCTGCGGTTATAGAGTTCAATGAAAACACTCGCGCACTGCAGGCTTCTCAGCAGGCATTCGGTAAGACGAAAGATCTCACATTGTTTAACTATATCTAATAAATAAGCTCGATGTGCTATGCCTTCGAGCCTATTTATTGTCGTTCAACAAGAACATGTAAAGACATGGCAATTGAGCGGCAAACGAGCGGCAAACGGATTGTCAGCTCGACTTAAGTAGAAAAAAGCAAGGAAGCAGTAAGTAATTAATGCGTTGTAACTTATTGAAATGGCTTGATTTTGAAATAAATTTTTACTGATTTAAAAGTTGGCACGCTAATTGGATAGTTTTAAGTACAGTAGACAAACAAGTTTATAAACCGGTGCGAACTGGTTAAGCAAGTCATTCACGGTCAGTGCTTCCAAATGAGATTAAGCTGGCCGCTTCGCAAGCACTTGCGAACTCACTAGGAGAGCAAACTATGACCATAACTGTAAACACTAACGTCTCGGCGATGACAGCCCAGCGTTACCTAAGCAAAGCCACCGGGGAACTCAACACCTCTATGGAACGTTTGTCTTCCGGTGCAAAGATCAACAGTGCTAAAGATGATGCTGCGGGTCTACAGATTTCTAACCGATTGACCGCTCAGTCAAGAGGCCTTGATGTCGCAATGCGTAACGCAAATGACGGTATCTCGATTGCCCAAACTGCTGAAGGTGCGATGAACGAATCAACCAGTATTCTGCAGCGTATTCGTGACTTGTCACTACAATCGGCTAACGGTACCAACTCGGCGTCAGAGCGCCAAGCACTAAATGAAGAAGTGACCGCACTTCAAGATGAACTTAACCGTATTGCGGAAACCACTTCTTTTGGTGGTCGTAAACTACTGAACGGTTCATTTGGCGAAGCGTCCTTTCAGATCGGTGCAAGTTCTGGTGAAGCGATCATCATGGGGCTAACAAGCATACGTGCAGATGACTTCAGAATGGGTGGTCAGAGCTTTATCTCAGAACAAGGCAAAGGCAAAGACTGGGGTGTTCCAGCAACGGCAAAAGACCTTAAGTTTGAGTTTACAACTAAAGATGGTGAAGCCATTACCTTAGATATCATCGCTAAAGAAGGTGACGATATCGAAGAGCTGGCTACCTACATCAATGGTCAAACAGACAAGCTAAAAGCTTCTGTTGATCAAGATGCAAGCTGCAACTCTTTGCCGCAGAGCCAAACTTAGAAGGCAACCTGAATATTTCCGGTGGTCTGGCGAGTGAACTTGGTCTTAATGGCGGTCCTGGTGTTGCGTCGACGGTACAGAGTATTGATGTACGTAGTGTTGGTGGTGCACAGAATGCCGTAGGCATTATTGACTCTGCATTGCGATACGTAGACTCACAACGAGCTGACCTTGGTGCGAAACAAAACCGACTCAGCCACAGTATAAACAACCTGGCGAACATCCAGGAGAATGTAGAAGCGTCGAACAGCCGAATTCGCGACACAGATTTTGCGAAAGAAACCACGGCAATGACTAAGGCGCAAATATTGCAGCAAGCTGGTACTTCAATACTGGCCCAAGCAAAACAGTTGCCAAACTCTGCAATGACTCTATTGCAGTAGTTCGGGAAGTCTTTATTGATGTTGACTCAGACGTGAGTATCAATAGAGCCTTCTTGGCAAGCGTGATGGAAACAGGGTTGTAAGTTCTCTCTCTCACCCTGCTTACAACTCCGTAAATATCACGCACTCGGCAGCCCTAATGTGTCATTTCTCTCGATCTCCACATTAGCGTTTGCTACCAAATAGCCCCGGTTCTCTCAAAGGAAAAGGGGCTTTTTCTCTTCTACCCCGATGGTTATATAGATAGCCGTCGGGGTTTTCGTTTATTAGTTTTATCTGCGCTTGCCCCTTCTTTGCTAGGGTATTGAATCGGCTGGAGGTAAATCGCGTGCTTCAGGTTGATTTGCTCATCGGCACAAGCGGCGAAAACTTTAAAAACTTTTATCATATCTGTCGTTAACCTCTCTAACTCACTCTCTTCCCATTAATTTTTCAGAATTTTCATAATTTCTTCTAAAGGAAATCCAGAGTAAGTCGCTAATAAAGGTACTTTGAGAGAACTAATTGGTTTACCGAGACGTCGGAAACCGTTCGGAACTTCCGCTTCGCCGGAAATCAATAGGAGAGACCACTATGGCGGTTAATGTAAACACCAATGTTTCAGCGATGACAGCGCAACGCTATTTGAATAGCGCGCAAGAGTCGCAGCAAGCATCAATGGAACGTTTATCATCTGGCTTTAAGATCAACAGTGCAAAAGATGACGCAGCGGGTCTGCAAATCTCGAACAGGTTGAACGTGCAAAGTCGCGGTTTAGATGTAGCGGTACGTAACGCGAATGACGGTATTTCGATTGCTCAGACTGCTGAAGGAGCAATGAACGAAACTACTAACATTCTACAACGTATGCGAGATCTATCATTGCAGTCTGCAAACGGCTCAAACTCTCAGTCAGAGCGTGTTGCAATCCAAGAAGAGATTGGTGCACTTAACGACGAGTTAAACCGTATTGCAGAAACTACCTCTTTTGGTGGTAATAAACTGCTCAATGGTACCTTTGCGACTAAGTCATTCCAGATTGGTGCAGATAACGGTGAAGCAGTAATGCTGTCACTGAACAATATGCGCAGTGATGAGTCTATGATGGGCGGCAACAGCTATGTTGCAGCTAACGGTAAAGACAAAGACTGGGCTGTACAAGCAGGCGCAAACGACCTAACAATCACGTTAACTGACCAATTTGGCCAAGAGCAAAACATTGCTGTAGCGGCAAAAGCTGGTGATGATATCGAAGAACTTGCGACTTACATCAATGGTCAGACAGACCTTGTTAAAGCGTCGGTTGATGAAGAAGGTCGTATGCAGATCTTCACCGATAACAACCGAGTACAAGGTACAGCGGCATTTGGTGGTAGTCTAGCGAGTGAACTTAGCTTCGGTGAAGCAAAAGGCGTAACAGTAGACACTATCGATGTTCGTACCGTTGGTGGCGCACAAGAATCAGTCGCTATTGTCGATGCAGCGCTTAAATTTGTAGATAGCCACCGTGCGGAGCTTGGTGCATTCCAAAACCGTTTCGGCCACGCTATCAACAACTTAGACAACATTAACGAAAACGTTAATTCTTCTAAGAGCCGAATCAAAGACACTGACTTTGCGAAAGAGACAACGGCATTGACCAAGTCTCAGATCCTGAGCCAAGCATCGAGCTCAGTACTTGCTCAAGCTAAGCAAGCTCCAAACTCAGCTTTGGGTCTTCTAGGCTAAGCTAAATTAAGAGATAAAAATCCAGCTTCGGCTGGATTTTTTTGCCTTAAATTTGGATGCCCCGGAACTGAGAGGGAAATGGACTTTTTGAACCACCGAGTAATCGAACAAGAGTACCAAGAGCGGTAGAACAACATAACCGCAGAACAGTAGAACAACAGAACCACAGAACGACGGAGCGCCAAAAAAGGGCAAACTTAATAGGATTGAAGGGCTAGATAAAACAACACCCAGCATAGCCGGGTGTGAGCTAAGAGAGCTCCTTTCGGTTGTCTCTTAAAGCGATGGTGCATAAATAAGGTTGGCAGGTCTACCTGGATTCGAACCAGGGAATGGCGGCATCAAAAGCCGCTGCCTTACCACTTGGCGATAGACCTAACACAAGAATATGTAATAAGTGTAGAAGAAAAGAGG
>NZ_LJJE01000092.1 GCF_001854765.1 Vibrio sonorensis
TTTATTAGGCCTTTGATCTCTTTGGCGGCGGCTGCGCTTCTCTGCGCAAGGTTTCGAACCTCTCCCGCAACGACAGCAAATCCTCGGCCTTGCTCCCCTGCCCTCGCGGCTTCTACCGCGGCATTCAGAGCCAACAGGTTAGTTTGGAAAGCGATCTCATCTATCACGCCGATAATGTCCGCAATCTTTTTGCTCGCACTGTTAATTTCGGACATTGCCGAGACTGCATGCCCAACCACTTCGCCGCCTTTGCTCGCTTTTTTAGCCGCATCATTGGCCAAGTCGTTCGCACCTTTGGCATTATCTGCATTTTGACGCACGGTTGCGGTCATCTGCTCCATGCTGGCTGCGGTTTGTTCCAAGTTGGAAGCTTGCGCTTCGACGCGCTGACTCAAGTCGTTGTTCCCTTCGGCAATTTCAGTCGATGCCGTCGCGACACGTGCCGATGAGTTGGTGATCTTATCAACCATATTTCGAATATTGAGAATTGAGGTATTCACCGCATCCGATAGTCGGCCAAACTCTCCTTGATTGTCTGACATATTGGTATTGAGATCGCCTTCCGCCACTTGGCTCATCACGTCAATACACTGTCCAAGTGGTTCGACTATGGTATCTAACAGACTGTTTATTCCGTCACCCAGCTCCTTCATAAAACCACTGTACACACTGGTATCAATGCGCTCGTTAAGGTCGCCATCAATCGCTCTTTGAATTAAGGCTTCCACTTGGCGCTGACCGTCTTGCTGTTCGGTGATATCTACCCACTGCAATGCCGGGCCAATGTACTCACCTTGACCATCACGCATGGCAATGCACGTTAGGTTAAACTCCAGCGCCCCCACTTTGATATTTGAAGAAAAAGGCAACCTATCTGGGTTAGCTATAATATTTCGCTGGTGGCTAGGATTTTTGTGGAAAACATCAATGTTTTTACCCACCAAGGCGTTGGAATCAAATCCCGGTAACTCTTTTTGCAAATCGCTTTCTCTGCTTCGCAACAGCGTGGTTAATGCGGGGTTGAGGTAAGTGATGATGCCGTCTTTATTCGCCATCATTAAGTTGGTCGTCATACCAGCAACTGCTGATGCTAACCGCCCTATCTCTTGCTCTTTAGCGCGCTCTTCCGTCACGTCTCGCCATTCGAGTGTGTTGCCAATATAGTTGCCTTTCGCATCTCTTATTGCCGCCACATTTAGTTCAATCAAAAGGTCTTTAATTGCTATGTCCGTTTTGTACGGCAAGTTTCCCGGATCAGCCAAAAGCTGACGTTGATGAGCTGGATTGCGATGGAACTCATCGATACAACGCCCCATCAACCACTCCTCACTGGCAGTAAAGCCGGACCATACAGAGCGCATCGTGGCTTCGTGTTTTTTGAAAAGTTGTAATGTTTCGTGGTTGGCATAAGTGATATTGAGGTCTCTATCAATCATCACCATTGCGGTTTGAGCCTGATCGACAGCCGCTTGCAGACGCGATATTTCGTCATTCTGTTTTTCCGCCTCGGTGACATCGGCCCATTCGAGAGTATTGCCGACATAGTTACCCCGACTGTCAATGATCGCCCCTACATTGAGTTCAATGCGCACTTCTCGAACGTTAATGGTTGTCTTGTAGGGAAGATTACCCGGATTAGCCAACATCTGGCGTTGATGCTGAGGGTTGGCGTGAAACATATCAATACAATTGCCAAGCAGAAACTCTTCAGTAGCTCTAAAGTTTGGCCATACGGAGCGAAACAAAACCTCGTGAGTTTGCAGTAGATCTAAGGATTTCTGATTAAGATAAGTAATATTAAAATCCCTATCTATCATCATTAAAGCCGTTTGAGCCGCGTTTAAAGCCGACATTAACTGCTCTTTACTCAGCCCCTTTTCTTCTGCAGGTTCAAATTCATCCATTAAAGAATCTTGTTCCTGAGTCGTTGGTGCAACAAATGGTCGTGTTGCAGGTTCCTTTTTCGAATTCCAAAATGCCATGAATCACCTCTCACATAATTGCTTCTTCTGACGCCTCGTTTAGCTCCGCTACGTCAAATAGAGCTTCAAGGTTAATTAGTATTAAGTGGCCGTTTTCTACGGAGGCTAGCCCCCGTATGTAGCTATAATCTATGCCTCCCGCCACATTAGGGAGGGTTTAATATCTTCATCGGTTAGGTCGTAAACCTCTGAAACCGCATCGACAATAATGCCCAGAGGCTGCATGTTCGGATCGTTTAGTACAATCACTACCGTGGTAGAGTTGATCTCTGCCGGAGGCAGGCTAAAACGCATCCGCAAATCGACGATCGGAACGTACTCTCCGCGTATTTCTAATACGCCTTTCATATAGTCGGGAGAGTTGGGTACCTCTCTTACGCAGCTCCAACCGCGAACCTCCCGTACGTCGAGAATAGGCACGCCATATTCGTCATTTTCTAGAATAAAACTCAGAAACTCTTGCGTATCCATGACCTAGCCCATCCTTAGTATTCGGTCCATATTGAGCAACTCATCGGTGTTAAACAGCGACATCACGTGTTCCCCGACATTGATTAGCCCCTGTAAGTAAGGGGTAACAAGAGACTCGCCAACAGCGGGATAGAGTTCATTGTTACCTTGCTGATCACGTCGCTCACCGCGTCCACGACTAGCCCCATCAATCGCTCTTCTTCATCGTTGCTCATTCGCAGCACGATAACTACTGTAGTTGGTATGTACTCACACTCACCAATATCAAAGCGAGCTCTAAGGTCAACGACTGGAACTATCATTCCTCTGAGGTTAATTACGCCTTTAACAAACGTCGGCGAACGCGGGATCGGCGTGGGCCTTTCCCATACTCGTATTTCCTCTACGTCTTTTATATCTACACCATACAACTCATTGGCCAGCAAAAAGCTGAGAAAATCGGCACTCTCACTCACCTCACCTTCAACTTTAGCGAGCAGTGCTTGGGTTTTGGCTTCTACTAATGCTTTCTCCACATCGCCCCCTACGCTGCAATGCCTTTATGACCGGCTTCAGAAGTACGGTTTAGAAAGTTGGTGATCAGTCCCTGAATATCCAAAATCAAAGAGACCGAGCCATCGCCCAATATGGTCGCTCCCGATATTCCTGGCACTTTACTGTAATTAGACTCTAGGCTTTTAATGACCACTTGCTGTTGATCGAGTAACTCATCGAGTAAAAGACCCACTCGGTTACCCGCCGCTTCGACAAAACAGAGAATTCTTTCATCTAGCTCACCGCTGCTGCCCATCTCCAACTCTTCTTGAAGGCGTAAAATTGGGATGTTTTCATCTCTTAACCGATAGAGCTCCACACCGCCGGAAGCATACTTAATACAAGACTTATCTATTTGAATTGATTCAACTATTGTCAATAGAGGGATCACGTAGACTTCGTTGGCGACTTTAACCAATTGCCCGTCTAAGATGGCGAGGGTTAGGGGTAGGTTGATAACAAAACGGCACCCTTTTCCCAGTTCAGATTCGACTTCAATATGGCCGCCCAGCTCTTCGATGTTGCGACGAACTACGTCCATTCCGACACCTCTTCCTGAGATATCTGATACCTCTTCCGCGGTCGAAAATCCCGGGGCAAAGATAAGATTCATCACCTGTTTGTCACTCATCTCTTCTCGTCGAGAATCAGACGCTAACACACCTTTTTCCAAAGCTTTATTCCACAGCTTGTCACAGTTTAGTCCGGCTCCATCATCGACAATCTCAATCACAATTGAGCCTCCCTGATGATAGGCATTAAGCGTAACCACCCCCATTGGGTCTTTACCGTTTTCACGCCGTGTTTCAGGCTGCTCTATGCCGTGGTCGATACTGTTTCGAACCAAATGAACCAGAGGGTCAACGATGCGTTCTAATACCGTTTTGTCCAGTTCTGTCTGCTCACCGCTGATTTGAAGGTCAACTTGTTTTTCTAGGCGCGATGAGAGATCTCTGACTAAACGAGGGAATCGGCTAAACGCAAAGCTCATTGGCAACATGCGAATGTTTAAAACATTTTCCTGAAGGTCTTTGCTGTTTTGCAGTAACTGAGCAAGTCCAGCTTTCAATTTTTCTAGTTTATCAATGGTAAAGTCGTTGCCGATTTCCGTTAGCATGGATTGGGTGATAACCAGTTCACCAACCAAGTTGATAAGGCTGTCTACCTTGTCAATATCAACGCGAATAGAGCTAACACTGGAGTCAGATTTCGCTACTTTTGTCGATTTGCTTTCTGTTTTTTGGGCTGGGGTAGCAGGGGGCGTTTGAGCAGTGACTTCCGATGGTTCTTGAGAGGAAACATCAGGATGAGCGGGGAGGGCAGTTTCTTTTCCCTCACCGGTCACCTGCTGTTCTGCAGAAGCGGCAAGCAAGGGTTCACTTTCTTGTAGCTGAATGTCTAAATCACATTCGTCAATCACCCACTCAAAGATCTCCTCTATCTCTTGTTGAGTAACCTGACTTGAAAGTTTCGCCGTCCAAGTGAGATAACAGAGTTCTGACTCCATTTCGGCCAACTCCGGCAACTTGGCAAAGTCGGCTTTAACTACACAGTTTTCATCCAGCTCATGTAACTCGCGAAGTATTCTTAGCGGGTCGTTACCACTGAAAAACATTTCTGGGTGGGGAGTAAAGGTGAGCTGCCAAGTGCCGCCTTTTGATAAGGAGGCTTGCGGCGAAGACTCTGGCGTTGCTTCGAGCTCTGCGGAGGGAGCATCCAATAACTGGTGCAGTTTTTCACTGACCTCTTGCTTCATTGCTTCATCGACTTCACCACCAGACTCATGGCCTGCAAGCATAGAGGCTATGCAGTCACCACTTTTTAAAAGCAAGTCGATAGTTTCCGCTGTCAGCTTCTTTTCATTATTGCGTACAAGGTCTAGGTAAGCCTCAACGGAATGGGTGAACTCACTGATATCAAATAGGTTAAAGGTGGCAGCACCGCCTTTTATAGAGTGCGCGGCTCGAAAAATAGTATTGATGGACTCATCATCCACATGAGTCACATCTAAATTCAGCAAGACATCTTCTAAAACTTCCAAGTTCTCTCGGCACTCTTCGTAAAACATCTTACGAAGTTGCTCCATGTCTAAAGCCATGGGTCCCCCTTTTGCCACTCAAACGTATCGCGTCGTTATTATTTTTGTTTTAGATAACGCGTTTTAATGTTTTTAATAATGTATCTGGGTTAAACGGCTTAACTAGCCACCCTGTTGCTCCAACAGATTTGCCTTGTTGTTTTTTATCTGTACTCGTTTCTGTCGTCAGCATTAAAATTGGCACAAACTTGTATTGCGGCTTGTCTCTGAGCGCCTTTACCAGCTCAAAGCCACCCATATTTGGCATGTTTACATCAGATATAACCACGTCAAACTTGGTGGAAGCGACTTTGCTCAGTGCGTCTCTACCGTCGTTAGCGGTTTCCACCTCATAGCCAGCATCTTTTAAAGTGTGGCTAACCATTTGACGAATTGAGATAGAATCGTCTACAGCTAAAATCTTAGTCATCACCTATTTCTCCGGAATCCGTTTTCAAATTGAACACTGGACACAAGCCCAAAACCTCAATACCGTCGACCAGTGTAGGACTGGGATTGTGGAGTTCGGCGTTAATTTGGTTTCGTTTAGCAGTAAGAAAAAGAGAGGTTAGAACTTGAATACCGGCCGCATCAACTCGCGATACTTGGGATGCATCTACGGTTAATGCTTCATTGTGACTAAGCCATTGTTGATAAAGCGTCGAAGCGTCGAGAACCGTCGAGATATCCAGCGTCTCTGAAAGCGTACATTCCATTTAAGTACCCACACTATTTCTTTTTTTTCTAGCCAAGTAAGTGTTTCACCACTTAATGAAGAGTTTAGGAAGAAATGACCAATACGCAAATTGGTAAACGCGTATTTTTGCAACGCTTTTTGCAACAACTGTAGACAACCATATGATATATCCCTATATATCATATAGTTAAAAATTTGAACTCGGAGTAAAAAACCTTACTATTTATAAGATTTCAGTGGTAGTTTCTTGTCATATGACGGTGAAGTTTACAGTGTAAATTGTCACAATGCTCAAACCAACGCATGAGCGAACGTAGGTTAAAATTTACACTGTAAATAAGCAACTTACAGGAGCAACTTACCAAGAGACTGTTTAAAACGGACCTCCATCTGCTTTCTTCCGGCAACGCCAAATTCATTAGCACATTCTTGCCATGACCACTGCTGAAACACTTTGCGAATGATGCAATCAGGAAGTGCTTCGCTCTCTACCTTCTCTGCTAAGAGTATGCTCAAAAGAAACGGAGCAATGGACTCATAGTTTGCGCTGCCAAGTAAATAGTTATCTAGCAGTTTTCGTGAGCGAAACGGAGTAGGGGTGATAGACTTGGGCAAGGGCAGTTGTTTGACCATCTCAACAGGCAGAGTTCGCAAAGATGTACTGTATAGATATGACAAGCTATCTGCACACATGGAAGTGGCTTGACTCAACCAACTTGCAACACTATTTATCATGATCACCGAATGACAACCGCTCGTATGATCGCGACTCGTTCCTATTCTTACACATCTAAAACCATTTTTTTGCCAAAACGCCAGTAACTCACTGGTAGCACCAAAACTGGTGGTCAGTGTCTCGTTCCCATAGTGCAAGCGAATTTGCCTGATAGCATTTGAGCCAAAGCCCTGTTGTTGTAAGTCGGGATGCACCGCTATGCGCATGATCCTATAACTGGTCTCTGCCGCCATCTGAGGAAGGGCCAGTTGCGTAATCATTGTCGATGCGACAAGTTGTCCTTTGGGCCTGCGTTTTCCCGATTCGATTTCGGTTATCAAAGAGTGTGGGATTTCGCCTTCTTTAACTACTAACACACACTGAATACAGACGTCACCATTAAAACTTGCGAACAAGCTGAGTTTTTCATCACCAAGAATCATCATGAGATCATTCGGACTGGTCTGATAATGTGCATTTACAAGAAGTGCAAAGCAGGAAGCCAACTTAATTGGACAGTTAAACAGAGATTCCGCATCTAGTTCGACCAACGCATTCGATGCCACCTCATCTTTCCCTACCGCTGCTAATTCGGAATCAAGTAAATACGTTTTATAGTGCCATTTTTCAAGGGGATCACATTCAGACCAGCGAATGGGTTGAGTGAGATGACAACTCTTCCAACCCGGTCTATGACTGTCTAGCCAAGATTGAAACTTTAGGGTAAACCCTCGTCCGCATCCTTCATAGCCGTGCACCGTGGTAGAAAATACCGCTCGGTGGTAATGGGATACCATTTGAATCAACAAGGGAAGCGGGATTGCTGCTGCCTCATCAACAAAAAGCAGATCGCACTCTGGTCTTTTACTAACAAGCTCGTCCGGTGCGACAAATTGGACACTTGCGTCTTCAAAAGTGAGCTTGCCCTTTGTGTATTGAGCATGCTCCGGTAGGCGTTCTAATGCGTGTTTAAATAGTGGTTCTACCGAGGCCATGGCAGGTGCGGTGACTAAAATCCTAACGCTTCTTTTTGCCATAATATTAGCTGCTGCAAAACCTAATGCACTGGTTTTTCCGCGGCCTCGATTAGCGGTCAACACAAGGGGACGCTTTCGGTGACCGATTAGCACTTTTTCTATCTTGGCTATCGCTTCAAACTGTTGAGAGAAACTGTTTTCGATTGGCTTTTGCTCAGTCGGTAAAACTACTGGTAACGACTCTGTTTCACTTAATACAGTGAGTTCATTTAACGCGCGTTCCATCCACTTATCAGCGAAGGATAGGGGATTAATCTTACCAACAACTATGAGTAAACCTCCACCTTTCAAGGCGCCAAGTGCACTACTAAAGCTATTGCTATCATAATTTTCTGAAACGTCGAGTATCAGCAGTTCTACCTCTTGCCCTAATAACTGCTGACCCTTGTTAAACGCGTAATGTTGCACCGAGTGATCTAAAGGTTGGCCACCTAACTGTACCGCCCGCTGAACTAGGGGAAGATTGCACACCGCTCTCAATAAAGATTCTTGCCAACTGCTTGTACCAACGAGTCGTATTGCGCTGCGTATGTTCAGTATTGCAGCATTTTCCAACTCTTGTTTAATGTAGGAGAGGTAACAAGTCATAAGCATCTCTATTAAGTGGCGTCTCAGCATTATACTGAAACTTTGGCATTACGGAACTTTACTCATTTAAGCCAATAAAAAAGCCGCTATTCAATAGCGGCTTCTACGAGTCATGGACTTATTTTAATTTGCTTTGCAAGAAATCGAGAATTTCTTGCATGGTTCCGTCATCCACTTTCTTCAGAGTCAGATTCAGATTTGCTCCTTTGCGGCTGTAAGTAGCGCGGCCTTTAACGAGATCAACTTTTGTACTCTGCTTCGTTTTTGCAGGTAAAAGCTCTTCTATCCACTGCTCCAAAGTCTCTGACACTTCTTTTGTCATTCGGGCAACGCCTTGACTATCACAACGTTCCCAGACGTAACCTTGTTCAGAATGGCACTTACCGAGTAACTCAGCCTGCTTTTTGTCATTTAACTCGTTAAACTTTTTGTGTAGCTTAACGATAGTTGGGCGCCCTAATTCCGCGACATTAGGGTAAGCGCGCAATAGTTCCAAAGGCAGATCAGCCGCTTTCAATGCGCCGCTGACTAAGGCTTCACTACATTGGAACATTTTAGCCAGTGCTTTTTGGTCTTCTGCTTCTCCGCTGCTGAGTTTAGCTTGCATCTCTTTACCTTTTTCATACAAAGAGAGAGGCTTGTGAGCGTTTGCAACATCCGATAAGAACTTAGCATGTTCACCGCTGATGTTGTCACCGACATACACCATAAACTCGCGTTCAGCCAAGATACATGACATACGACGACGACTGCCGTCTAACACTTCAATCTTGCCATCTTCGGTTCGGCGACCCACGGCTGGGTACTGTTGTCCTCGCTCTTTTAATGTCGCTAACACATCCGACAATGCGTGCTCGTTGAGGAAGGATTGTTCCCTAGCATTGTCAGAAAAAACGGTTGTACGCTCTGCAACTTCACTTGCTGGAATACGCACGAGTTCAAACGCAACCACTTCTTCACCTGCAACTGCAAGTTCGATTATCTGAGCTTGCTCTTTCGCAGCTTGTTGCGCTTCTTGTGGTGTACTCGCACGGCGCTTGTTTGCTTTACCAAAAAGTCTCGCGTTTAAGTCAGACGTTTTAATTGCCATGTTTTTTACCCTTGATTAAGTGAAGTCCAATTACTGTGCAGCACGCGTTCTAATTCTAGCGCACTCTTTTGTACGGCATCTTGAGCCGTTGCGAGCGTTTTCTTACCACCTTCAAAATCACCAGTAGTTAAGTCAAACACCGTGCTATAGGTATCGGCACAGGTTTCAAACGCACGGCTTCTTGGAATCGTCGCCATCATCACTTGATCACCAAGTAAATAGTTCATTTCTGTAAGAACCGACACTTGTTTTTTATTGTCGTCTTCAAACATTGTTGGCATCAGTCGCACAAACTCTAGACCTTGCCAGTCTTCTGGGAACATCTCGTACACCGTTGGCAGGTGTTGGAAGAAGTTTACCGTTGAAGCCCAATCCAAACGCTTAGCGGCACAAGGAATTAACAACGCGTTCGAAGCGTACATCGCGTTCCAAACTAGAGGGTCAACGTGTGGGCCAGTATCAATCATAATAATGTCAAAATCATCGGCAATTTTGTCGATAAGCTTTTCTTTTAGGAGCTTAACGATATCCAGCGATTGGCTTTGTGAAAGATATTGCCAAGCCTCAGCATTGAACATCGCATCTTCCGGAAAAGCGGACACGGTTTTTAGATTTGGGTATTGGGTTGGCATCAATACATTCTTTTGTAAAAACGCATTATCAACTTCCACTTCATCCGGTACGTTATCAAGCATAACGTCGACGGCGGAATAGATATTTTCATGATCTGAAGTACTAATTTGCGGATTTAAGAACAGTCGTAACGAACCCTGTGGATCTAAATCGATAAGGCAAATACGGTATCGCTTATCGAGATTGAGCGCCAAACAAGCAGCAAGGTGCACCGCAGACATTGATTTGCCAGTACCCCCTTTTTGGTTTTGAACGTTAATGATCCAAGGCTTGTTTTCATTGTTCTTTTTGCGCTGATGAAACTTAGGAACGCCAGCGGCATCCATCAGCATATGGGCTTCTTGAAGAGAGATAGAGTAGTGATTGGCATTGTTTTTAGTAAATTGATGGCCAGCTTGCTCCATTTTACTAATAGCGTCGTCAAGCTTGCGTCTCGTCAACCCAGAACGCGTTTCCATTAATGCTTTAGACATAGGAGGAAAATGTTCCTCTCTGCGCTCTTCTAAAACGATCTCAATTCGGTCAGCCTGAACTTGTGCGGTTTGCTCTGCTAACTGATTGAGATTTTCTATCGTCTGTTCTCTTTTCATAGCCAAATTCCGTTATTTGTGTCTAACAAGCAATTGTACAGCAATATATCCTCATTACAATAAAAAGGTGAACATTCACTTATTGACACTTATCACATAAAATAGAGACTAAGACTAACGAATTATCTATATCTATACTTTTTCTAGATCAATAGTGGCAAAACATGCTCAAAATAGAACATAGATAGGGGTGTAAAAATTTGTAGATTTAAAGTGTTACAGCGTCACTCATTTACAATGTAAATACGAAAGATGAAAAGAAGAAGTAAGTATAGGCACTAAGCTAATGACATGCGTTTCTCGGAACGATTACAAAACTCGACTAACTTACGGTAGGTGCATTTTCAATTTAGACCAGATGTACATTTAACTAGAATCGAGAATCCAGTCCATCTTCTATTTAGTTTGTTTTACGCTTCGAAAGCATGATCAAGAGAGCCTCCATGATCATACTTCCATACTTTAATAGCGGTTTAGGAACTATGATCAAGGATATTCTCTGTCTATTTACCGACTTGAACTAGGTTAAAACAAATGATCAATATACGGATCAATGATCAAGTAGGTGCCTACGCCGGAAGCATGTAATTTCTAACTTAAATTACGGAAGAATGCAGATGAACTCTGGTTTAGCTGGAAATTGCCTAGAATAACTTGGTGAACAAAGAGAACCTCAGTTTACATATCAAAGATACGAATACATCTTGATCATGCTTTCAGGAAATTGGTGACATTCCACTATACTGAGCAACGAAAAGAAAAATCGGTGACCAACAAAGTAATCGATGTTTTTTTATACAAGTCGATTTAAATCCTAGTTATCATGATCATGCTTCCGTTGATATTGAGGCCATTTTTCCATCTCAATTGACTTGTTATTCGTCAACTGGAACTAGAGTTATTCAATCGCTTGTGGATAACGTGTGTAATGGCGTTGATCATGCTTTCAAAAGCGCGATGATCATCGATTCGGAACGACTATGATCATGTTTTCAGTCGGTTTTGATCATGTTTTCAAGCTTTAGTTGATCATGCTTTCGTCAAATGTATGATCATGCTTTCGGAGCGTGTTTTTTTTTATCTTTTTAAAACAGTCACTTATAATCAATCAGCCGCTCTGATCAATAGATCATATAATCAATTAAGATCAGATTAATCAAAAAGATCAGTTATTTAAAACAACAATTTTTTTCTTTATTTATGATCTTTTTTTCTTTATTCTTTCGGAACTATAGCCATATTACGGCTTTCGTGACACGGATCGAATAATGAGTTCAGAAGATAAGATACTGATCAAAGCCCCAAGAAGCCATAAAGACGGACACCTATTTGAGGTTTCAGAAACGGCAGTTAACTGGATAGAACAATACCAGCACTTTAAAGGGGTCACGAAAAGCATCGTCGAACTACTCAACTTGATCTCTTTGCGTGGCTTTAGTAGCAAGGATGGCCTAGTTTCAACAACCGAGCTTATCGATGCCACTGACGGGCAAGTAACGCGAGCGGCGATACAGCAGCGCTTGAGAGCGGCTGTAAATATCGGTCTGTTTGCACAAGTCCCAGTGAGATTTGAAGAGGGACTGGCCGGTAAAACGATGTTACATCGGTTTGTTAATCCCAATGAACTCATTTCAGTACTAGGCGCTACTAGTCTCGTTACCGAGTCCGTAAAACAATCGGAAAAGCAAAAACGCTCCAAAGCCCTTGCTCAAACGCAAGTGAATAAACGTCTTTTAAACGAACACGGCTTGAACACACCACCAGCGATGAAAGATGAAGCGGATCAGTTTGTCGTTTCACCTACCAACTGGGCAGGCATTATTGATCAAGCTCTTGCTCCACCGAGAACTAGAAAAAGTTACCAAAAATCAATGGTTTCAATATCTGGTACTCGTGCGGTTATCGAAACGCGATCTTCGAAGAACATCATGACTGTCGACGATCTGATGACCTTGTTTGCGCTTTTTACTTTGACAGTTCAGTATCACGAACATCATCAACACTCTTATCAGCTCGATGCCAAACAAGCGCCAAACAAAACGCCCTTGTACATCACCGATATCCTTTCACTCAGAGGAAAGAAAGACAGTGGTCCGGCCCGCGATGCGATCCGAGATAGTATTGATCGCATAGAATTCACCGATTTTCAGCTACACGAGCTGACGGGACGCTGGCTAAGTGAGAACATGCCTGAAGGCTTTAAAAGTGATCGTTTTCGCTTTATTGCTCGCACGATCACCGCGTCTGAGGAAGCCCCGACGGAAGCGGCTAGTGGCGAGATACGCATTAAACCCAACCTCTATATTTTGGTATGGGAACCTTCGTTTTACGAAGAGCTTCTCACGCGAGACTATTTCTTCTTGTTCCCACCAGAGATCTTGAAGCAACACACTTTAGTCTTCCAGCTCTATTCATACTTCAGAAGCCGTATGTCGCGCCGTCATACGGACGTAATGCTGCTTAGCGAGTTGAACCAAAAGTTAGCCAGAAACATCGAATGGCGCCGTTTTTCGATGGATCTTGTCCGCGAACTTAAACGCTTATCCGATGGCAAGGGTACTGAAGACTTTTTTGTGGTGAACTTGTACGGTTACCACTTAACGATCACGGCATTGATCGAGAATGGAAAGATCAAAGACTATCAGTTTGATATCAAGTGCGATGCGGAAGAAGTATTGCGTTACTCAAGAGCGAGAACGACCAATGCGGGTAAGCGCAATATGGCGCCAACGTTACCGAACCCATTGCGCAATGAAATGGTTTCGAAACAGCAACTTGACGAGCTTTCGCAAATCATCGACGGAGAGTTTGAACCGATCCAGCGCAAAGAAAAGTCCCCGAAAGGGAATTTAGGTCGCCGAGTGAAGCAAAGAAAACACTTGGTCGAGATCAATGCGGATGAGATTACCATCACTCTATCTAAATATACCTCCTCAGAGGCCCTAGAACGCAGTATAACGGCTTTGGCTGCGATGACAGGGCATTCCCATGGATCAATCGAAGAAGAGTGTCAGGAGCTGATTGACAAGCTTGATTGGTTGCGAGTGGATGGTGAAGTAGTGCCTTATGAAACTCTGAGCAAGATGATTGAACTGTACAACGGTCAGAGTGAAAACAAGCATTTGTCGATCGAGCGACTAATTGCTGGCCTCGCGGTAAGACGCAAAGTGTGCAAGCAGGTATTTGAAGGTCATCTCGACGAAATGGTATTTAGAGCCCTAGATGAAGTGGCGGTGTAAGAAGGCCAGATAACACAATTTGTTACACCTTATGAGTGATAAGACAAAGAGACAACAGTGCGCTGACAAAGCGCTGACAAAGGTGAAGCGATCGGTGGATAATATGTATCCCGAATAGACAACCTTTTGTCCTTTCTGATGAATGAGGGACTTCTAGTCCCTGATTGATTGGCTCATATTGTTACATTCATTCTGAATATGTTTTGCGAGTTCTCACGAACTCGCTTTTTTTTATTCAAAATTCAGTGCAGAGTCTTGATCATGCTTTCGAGAACGATCAATGGAGTGGTCGATTTCCTTGATCATGCTTTCGAGGTTCATTCCAACCTAACGACGCCATCATATGGACATGAGACTCGATCAACTGATTGGACTCTTTGTCCCAATCGCCTTTTGGCTGCCGATTGCAAAACTCCAGACTGAGAACCGTTAAGTGCTGCATGCGCTTTAAACACCAATCTTTTAGCTCGATATCGCTGTTGGGGTTTAAAGCGGCCTGCTGGAGCTTGCTATACGCCAATTGAACAAAAGGGTAGGCGAGACTTGGTTGGTCGAACTCTAAGCCCTTAAAACGGCGCAGACAGCCATCTAGCAACAGGCGATGGCCTTGCTCTGAGTTTCCGTTACTTGTGGGCCAAATACCTCTTTAGGAGCGGCAAACACAAGGTGCTCAAGTTCAGTATCATGATCATGCTTCCGATTTTTATACCAATCGGAAATCTGTTCAACCCAAGTCTCTAACTCAATCATGCAGCTTCAACCCATTTTTTTACAAAGTGGTTTGGACCAACTTGTTCTGAGTGCTCCTGAACAACCGCGCTGGCTGCACGGATCTTATCGGCATCTACAGAGTAGTTTGGCTCAGTGTTGACCAAATTACCAAATGGCAGATCTGGATCAGGTACTGCAGAAATTAGCAACTTGGTGTATGGGTGCTGCGGGTTAGTCAGGATAGACTGAGTATCACCCCATTCAACGATTTGACCCTTGTACATCACCGCGGTTTCTTCGGCGATATAGTGAGCCGTCGCCAAGTCGTGAGTGATGTATAGGAAACCGATACCCAGCTCATTTTTCATTCGCTGCATAAGGTTTAGCACGCCTAGACGAATAGAAACGTCAAGCATTGAAGTCGGTTCGTCCGCCAGAATCACTTCTGCCCCTACAGCAAGTGCACGAGCTAGGTTTACGCGCTGACGTTGACCACCACTGAGCTCGTGAGGGAACTTACCAAGTGTATCGTGAGCCAGTTCTACCATGTCTAACAGTTCGATCAAACGGCCTGGGATCTCGCTGTTGTCCTTCACCTGATTGTGGATTTTCAGCGGTCGTGTCAAGTGGTGAGCGATGGTATGTGTTGGGTTTAGAGAGCCAAACGGGTCTTGGAATACCATTTGCACTTTGCTTCGGTAGTCCAGTACTTCTTTGCGCTTTTCAATATCGTTGATGTTCTTACCGTTATACAAGATCTCACCAGATGTCGCTGGGTAAACCTTGGTGATAAGACGGGCACATGTACTTTTACCACAACCCGACTCACCAACTAGGGCAAGGGTACGGCCTTTGTGCAGATTAAAAGTTACGCCCTGCAATGCGCGGAAAGTTTCAGTCGAAGAGAAACCACCACCAATAGTGAACTCTTTCACTACATTGTTTACTTGGATGATTGGCTGGCTCATGCTGGAACTCCTTCTTCTTGCTGATGCTTACCTTCGTGAATGTTCGGGAACGATGCCCAAAGCTTCTGGGTATATGGGTGCTGCGGGTTGTTGCGGATCTGTTTAGATTGATTTACCTCGATGATTTCACCGTGGCGCATGATAGCGATGCGGTCGCATAACTGGCTCATCAATGCCAAATCGTGAGTGATAAACAGAACAGAGAAGCCAAATTCTTCGCGAAGCTGATAAATTTGCTGGAGGATCTCGCGTTGAACAACAACGTCTAATGCTGTCGTAGGCTCATCCATGATGATCAACTTAGGATTAAGAGATAACGCAATTGCAATGACTAAGCGTTGACGCATACCACCACTGAACTGGTGTGGGTACTCGGTTAAACGGTCGCGCGGTATGTTGACAAGGTCAAGTAGCTTTTCAGCGCGATCTTTAGCTTGCTCGTTGGTTAGCCCAGCGTGATGACGCAATACATCGGCAAACTGCTCTTGAACGGGTAATACCGGGTTTAGGGAGTTCATTGCACTTTGGAAAACCATGGCAATTTCGCTCCAACGGATCGCTTGCAACTCTTTATCGGAAACTCTTAGGATATCGCGGCCTTCGAAATGGATTTCGCCACCTGAGATAAACGCTGGCGGCTTGTGCAGGCGGTTGATTGCGAAAGCAATAGTACTTTTACCACAGCCAGATTCACCAGCAAGGCCAAAAATTTCGCCTTTACCAATATCAAAGCTAACGGATTTTACAGCGTTAAAATCACCATTGTCGGTGATGTAGTCAACACAAAGGTCTCTTACCTGAATAATAGGATCAGCATGAAAGGCATGCTGAAGAAGATTGTCGCTCATAATGACACTCACTTACTTAAAGGATAATGATTATCATTAACTCTTAATTTGTTTGAGAAAAGAAGCGCGATGAAAAACAGTGAACCAGCTCGAAAAAGCTAATAATTGAGGTGAAAAATCTTGTCGATTTTGGCTGGAGATGGTGAATAAAACCGGGATAAAAAATGAGAGCCAGATCAGGTTCATTTTCGCGGGGGCAATTTCCTAAATGTACTTCTACAATTAACTGGGTGCAAAGGTAAATTGAGCAAATTATTAATGGGATTTCTGAAGTATTATCACAGTCACATTCTGGTGCGAAATCGCTTAACAAGAATCTGACCGTTTGCTACAGATTAGGGTGTCCCTGACATGGTTTTCGGAGGTGTTTATGTCCATTAATTCAATTGACCATGATGAAATGACCAATATTGCTGACAAGTGGGACTTCAAGGAAGAAGTAGAGTCACAAAAACCAGTAAAATCTGTTAAATCAGCGGAAGCTCGTCGAAGAATTGAAGCGTTGAGAGAGATCCGAGAAAGTGGTTTGACTATCGAAGAAGCAAAGGAGCTTGGCATACTTCACTAGCAATAAATCAATATCAAAGGGGGTGGCAAATGCCGCCCTTTTTCTATTCTTGCTTCATTGGTATACCCCTGTAAATTTCCCGATCCTCAGCGAGTGAGCACATCCGCTGAGAACTGTGATATATTGCGTCTCCAGATGACGGACAGATGAGATGAATCTATGTCGATAAACTTGTCTTTGTTACCTGCTGATGAAAAGAATCGCATCGAGCTGGATAAGCAGGCTTCATTTCTGGTTTGGAAAATGCGCGAAGCGAAAGCAGGACCAGAAGAATTAGAACAAGAAGCCGCTAAAATTCGCGATGAGCAAGCCTTAAATGATTTTTGGCAGTCAGTAGAGAAATATAAGCGGATGATGGGAGTAGCTTAGCAGGCTTTGCTTCCGATCAAATTGAAAACACCGCGGTTTTTGCTAAAATCCCCGCGTTAAATTGAATTAAGAGAGAACATCCCGATGGGAAGAAGTTTTGAAGTGCGCAAAGCCTCTATGGCTAAAACCCAAGGCGCAAAAATTAAAGTTTATTCCAAGTACGGTAAAGAGATTTACATGTGTGCGAAAAATGGTGGCGGAGATCCGGATACCAACTTGGCACTCAAGCACCTAATCTCAAAAGCGAAAAAAGATCAGGTGCCAGCTCACGTTATCGACAAAGCGATCGACAAGGCTACAGGCGGCGGTGGTGAAGATTACCAACCTGCGCGTTACGAGGGTTTTGGCCCAGGTGGCGCTAGCGTGATTGTAGACTGTTTAACTGATAACGGTAACCGTACTTATCAGACGTTCGTCAGTGTTTCGTGAAAACAGGTGCTAAAATTGGTAGCCCTGGCACCGTAGCTCATATGTTTGATCACCAAGCGGTATTCCAATTTAAAGGTGATGATGAAGAAGCAGTATTAGAAGCGCTAATGATGGCTGATGTCGATGTAACGGACATTGAGTTAGAAGATGGCGTGGTGACGGTCTTTGCACCGCACACTGAGTTCTTCAAAACTAAAACAGCGCTAGGTGAAGAGTATCCTGATCTTACTCTCGACGTAGAAGAAATTACTTTCGTTCCACAAACTCATACTCCAGTTACTGGCGAGGATGCGGAAAAATTCCAGAAGTTCTTAGATCTTCTTGATGATTGTGATGATGTTCAGCAGGTTTATCACAACGCTGAGCTATAAGCGAAAATAGACATGAAACACTAAAAATCCAAGTGCTAAGCGCTTGGATTTTTTGTTTGTGGGTCGTGTAAGTGGACGAAACTGATGACGGTTAATTAGCACTTTACACTGTAAAGTTGGTTATCATTGCCGTTAACGGTTACTAAAAAAACAGTTAAACGCGTTCAAAGCTCCATTTCTAACCACCCCAATAGAAAAATTTCTTTTCCAACTTTCTAGCGACTTATGTTGATGAATTTACATTGTAAACATCGGGTAGATTACGCTAGACCTCGGCCTTTTTACGGTTACTTTTATTAGCTTTCCCTCATCAATATCACACTAGTGACTATACTATCAATTGTCCTTTCGGCGACAGAAAGGAAAGCAAAATGATCGCTTAGTGTTCGTGCTTACTTTGGGGGAAGCCAAGTGACAAAGCTACTTTTTTATTCTCACGACAGCTATGGCCTTGGAAATATTCGCCGTATGGTGGCCATCGCTGAATATCTAGCCGAGCGCCATAACGATCTCTCCATTTTATTGATCACTGGTTCTCCAATGCTACAAGCATTTAGAACGAGTTGCTCACTAGACTACGTAAAACTACCGTGTTTTGGACGAGATCAAGAGGGAAGCTATCGACCAAGGCTGAACGGTTTCGGTGGCAAGAAGCAAATCACCCTTCGATCCAAACTGATTATGCAAGTGATTAAGCAGTTTCAACCGGATCTGTTTTTGGTTGATAAAAAGCCGATGGGGCTAGAAAACGAGTTAAGTGAAACGTTCAATTTTTTAGCGAGTAGAGAGCTGCGACCGCGCACTATGCTATTGCTCAGAGACATTTTGGACTGCCCAGAGGAAACCTCTCGAATTTGGATAAAGAACGGCTACTTTCCTTACATTGACAAACATTACGATAAGGTCGTGATTGCCGGTCAGCCAGAGGTGTTCGACGCAGTTAAGTTGTATCAGTTTCCCCCAACTGTGTGTGAAAAAACCTCTTATCTAGGTTATTTAGAGAGGCCGGTTTTGACAGCTGGTGTCAATGACGTTCTGTTTGGTGACGTGACAAGCAAAAAGCGTTTGTTAGTCACTGTTGGTGGGGGAAATGATGGCGTTTCCGTCATAAGTCAGTTTTTAAATTGTCTGCCACATGCGGATTGGTGCAACAGAGTGGAAAGTGTTGTGGTGTGTGGGCCGGAAATGAGGGATGAAGACTATGAAAGTCTCGCATTTCAGGCTGCGAAATACTCTGGTGTTCAACTACTTCGGTTTAGTAACCGGCTGGCCGAGTACTTGTCTCAAGCGGATTTGGTCGTTGCTATGGGTGGGTACAATACGATTTGTGAGATCCTTTCAGCAGATAAGCCAGCCATTATCATACCGAGAACTTTTCCTACAAAAGAGCAATTAGTCCGAGCGCAACGTTTTAGTCAGCTCGAAATTCTTGACTATATTCCCCCGGTAGAACTCAGCAGCAAGATGTTAGCAAGCAAGATAGATGCTCTACTGTTTGGAGAACGAGTACAAGGGAGAAACCGAGTCGTCGACTTAGACGGAATGAAAAACATCAGTGAGCAGATCATGGCTTTGATTAAGCAATAAGTGCGCGTCGCTTCATTGACAGGACATTAACGGAGTTAAGTAAAGAAATGCCAATAGCATACATAGTAAAACGATACCCAAGATACTCAGAGACGTTTATTGTCAATGAAATCCTAGCTCATGAGTCAGCCGGTCAACAGATTGTCATTTATGCCCTATTGCCACCGCAGGACAGTCATTTTCAAGATACGATATCCAGAGTAAGAGCACCCGTTACTTACCTTTCAGCCAAAGCGGACAGAGCAAGCCAGTTTTGGGAACTTCAGAAGAAAGTGGCTCAACGCTTCTCAAATGTGTGGCAAGTGCTTGGTGAGTTCCCAAAAGCGAGCGCGCGCGAGATACTGCAGTCTTTGGAGTTGAGTGAACACGTGGGGAAGGAAGAGATAACTCACCTTCACGCCCACTTTGCGACTACTTCTACCACGGTGGCGCAAATCACTTCGGCGATTACTGGTGTTCCCTTTACCTTCACGGCTCATGCAAAAGATATCTTCCACCAAGATGTAGATAGAGAACAGCTAGCAAGAAAGTTTCAAGATGCCCATTGTGCCGTTACGGTCAGTGATTTCAATGTGAATTTTTTAACCGAACAGATAGGTGTTCCGAAGAGAAACTTAACCAGAATATACAATGGATTAGACCTCAGTCAGTTCCTCTATGTTTCACCGGAAGTAAGAGAGCCAATCATTTGTGCGGTGGGAAGGTTAGTGGAGAAGAAAGGGTTTGAAGTTTTAATTGAAGCTTGCCAAATCTTGAAACATCAGGCGGTTCGGTTTCAGTGTCATATTATCGGCAGTGGCGATCTTTACCAAAGGTTGGAAGAAAAGATTGAGGCGCTGGGTTTGATTGATTGCGTTTCGATGCTGGGAGCACTCCCACAAAGGGAGGTGAAACAGAAGCTCCACCAGTCGAGTGTATTTGCCGCGCCTTGTATCGTTGGGAGAGATGGTAACCGCGATGGAATGCCAACGGTATTGTTAGAAGCTATGGCGATGGGGACCCCGTGTATTTCCACTGATGTAACAGGGATCCCAGAGGTACTTGAACACCAAAAAACAGGTTTGATGGTTGAGCAAAATAGCCCAAATGACTTAGCCAAAGCCTTAAAGCGCTTGCTGTTGGATGGGAGATTGAGAAGGGAAATTGCGCAACGGGCAAGGCACAAAATAGAACAAGAGTTTGACGTAGATAAAAGTGCGCAGCGACTTAGAGACTGCTTTGCACTTGTTGATTCCTCTCTACCAAGTTCAGCGGTGGGTAAGTGATGAAAATGGCGTATGTGTGCTCAGATAGAGGTATTCCTGTATTTGGTTCGAAAGGTTGTTCTTTACACGTTCAGGAAGCGTCCCTCGCTTTTAGCCAGCTTGCCGTAGAAGTAAACATGTTCGCTGCCTCTCTGGGTAACGAGTGTCCCGAGTCACTTCCCATAACACATGTTCATAAGATTAAGCATGCTCGAATAAAAGAGCGGGCAGCACGAGAGCAATCGGATATTGCAGACAACCAAACTACCATCAAACGGCTTTTAGAACACGGCCCATTTAATTTTGTCTATGAGCGATATTCACTGTGGAGCCATGCGGGTATGACTTATGCTCGAGAGATAGGCGTACCCGGTGTTCTGGAGGTCAATGCACCACTAATCGAAGAGCAAAAGCGATATCGAGGGCTTATTGATGAAAATGCAGCACAAGCGATAACCCGACAGTGTTTTAGTGCCGCGACACATATTTTGGCTGTCTCGAAAGAAGTCGCACAATATTTAGAGCAGTACCCACAGGCCAAAGGGAAAATCCATGTATTGCCAAATGGTGTCAATGTCGACAGGTTTATACCCCGTGCTATTGGGGTTCGAAATGAGAACTTAACCATAGGGTTTATCGGTTCGTTAAAACCATGGCATGGCGTTGAAGGGTTGATAGAGAGTTTTGCCCAATTACAAGCGCAGTATGCAAACATTCGACTGTTGATCTTAGGAGACGGGCCGCAAAGGAGAGCTCTAGAGCAGCAAGTTAAGACGCTTCATATCGAACATAAAGTGAAGATGACTGGAGCTATTTCGCCACAATTAGTTCCTGAATATATGGCAACAATAGATATTGGGGTCGCGCCATATCCAAGTGGCTTAGATTTTTATTTCTCCCCATTAAAGGTTTATGAATATATGGCAGCTGGCTTGCCCATTGTTGCGAGTCAAACGGGGCAAATCGAAGAGCTTATCGAACATGGAGTCAATGGTGTTCTTTATCCCGCTGGTGATATTCACGCGTTAACGAAAGCGATAGAACAACTTATCCTCGAACCCGTTATGGCGCAAAGTCTGGGGAAACGCGCCCGACAAGAGGCTGAACAATATCACAGCTGGGTGCGCCGAATGAGTGACGTTCTCGGGCTTGTTATGTCCCATGAAGGTGGTGGTTATGGCTCGTCCTAAAGGGCTCAAACAAGCTTTACCATCATTGATGCGTTTTTATCACTATATCCAGCCTTACGTTGGAGAGAAGTTGTGGTTGATAGTGGCAGCATTTACCGGACTGTTCATTCAGACCTTATTACGACTATTGGAGCCATGGCCGCTGAAATACATTATTGATGGATTGATGACCCCCGACCCAAACAGTCGTGATCACTTACAGTTGCTCAGACAATTGGAACTTTCAGAGTATTTTGCAATTTTGGCGGTCACCTTGGTCGTGATTACCTTATTGCGCTCAATATCAACTTATGCAACGACGATCTGTATGGCGCTGGTGGGCAATCACATTATCATCCGATTAAGAGCGCGGCTATTTGATCATTTGCAGCGTCTGTCTCCAGTGTTTTATCAGAAACAGCGCGGCGGGGATCTGGTCGTTCGCCTGATTAGCGATATGGGAATGATGAAAGAAGTGGCCGTGACAGCCGCGGTCCCTCTGATTGGTAACGCGCTTATTTTTGTCTGTATCGTCGCGGTGATGATGTGGGTAAATTGGCAATTGGCTTTGCTCTCTTTAGCGACTCTTCCCTTGCTTTGGCTAATGACTCTGCACAAGAGTCGACGCATTCACAGTGTGGCAAGAAAAAATAGAAAAAGAGAAGGGGTTATGGCCGCTGCGGCTTCCGAGTCTATCCACTCTATTAAGTCGGTACAGGCACTGACGCTAGAGGAGCGATTCTCAAAAATATTTGGAAGCGCCAATAACAAAAGTATGAAAGAGGGCGTCCAGACTAAACGTTTGATCGCTGGGCTTCAGCGTAATGTTGATATTCTTATCGCGATTTCTAGTGCAATAGTGCTCTGGTTTGGCGCTATGCAAGTACTCAATGGACAACTTAGCACGGGGGAGTTGCTAGTGTTTGTCTATTACTTAAGGAGGCTGTTTAGACCCATCCGAGACTTTAGTAAGTACTGTGCTCGATTGGCAAAAGCCTCTGCTGCTGGAGAACGCGTATTAGATGTTTTAAATCAGGAGCAAGAGGTCCGTGACAGGGCTAATGCGATTGATGCTCCCAATTTTGTAGGGAGAGTTACTTTTGATTCCGTGAGCTTTTCGTATTTGGACGATGAAACGCACCATTTAAGAAATTTGAGTTTAGAGATAGAGAGTGGAAGAAAAACGGCCATTGTCGGACCGTCCGGTAGTGGAAAGTCGACTTTGTTAAACTTACTGCTTCGACTACACGATCCTCAGCGCGGAGGAGTGCTTGTCGATGGCGTTGATATTCGAGAATACAAAACAGCGAGTTTGCGCAATCAAATTGCGGTGGTGTTGCAAGACACTGCGCTATTTGCCACTTCAATCGGAGAAAACATCACACTGGGTCAGCAGGAGTACTCTCAGCAAGAAATAGAACAAGCGGCAAAATTGGCGGAAATTCACGATTTCATTACTTCCTTGCCAGATGGATACAACACCGAGGTAGGGGAGCGAGGAGTAACGTTGTCTGCTGGTCAAAGGCAGCGAGTAGCAATAGCAAGAGCATCGCTCAAGCAAGCCCCCATCTTGTTACTTGATGAACCCACAACTGGGCTTGATCCCCTAACTGAAGCCTCAGTAAGTCGAGCATTGCTAAGGTTAGCTCAAGGTCGAACATCGATTATTGTGACGCATAGAAAAGAGATGGCGGCGGCTTGTGACCATATTGCTTATATGAGTAAGGGACAATTGATTGAACAAGGTTGTCATCATGAGTTACTCGCTAAGGGGCAAGAGTACGCAAGTCAGTTTGCTATAGAGTTTGGCCAGCGAGGATCGAAAGCATATTATGACTAAAGATGAACGCTTGTTAGTTGAAAGAGATCCCAAGTTAGTTGGGCTTGCCCTACTCTTTGATCAGGTTCAGATGTTAGAGGTAGTACGAAAACTACGGCTCCATCTTTGTATCGAGAGTATCTCCAGAGATTACGTGCGATACAAAAAGGGTACAAACTGCTTAGCCAAGTTCACTTTGGATAGTAGCGATGGGAAGATTGCACTATATGCCAAAGCGATTTTACCAAGTGATATCGATAAGTTAGAGAAACATAGGTCGAAAGCTCAGAGCGGTTTCGGTTGGTGCTTTACCTTAGCTAAGTATTCGGTATTTATTGCTCTTTTTCCTTATGATGCAAAGTTAAAAGCATTGAGTCGATTGGTCGATCAACAATGTCGCAATAGAATATTAGAACGAGTATTAAACCACCCTCAAACTTTTATAGATGCCAGTCTAGAAGTCCTTCAATATAAGCCAGAGCGCCGTTTTGTCGGCTTACTACGCAGCCCTCGTGGCGAAAAAGCGGTGATTAAGATGTATAGTGAAAGCCGATTTCATCAGGCCGTGATCACTTGTAAGGAAAGCTGCAATGGCCAAAAAATGTTGGCACTTGTAGGGAAAAGCAAAAAACATCACATTCTGGTTTACGATTGGATTGATGGTGAAGCGCTAAGCAAGCTTTGGCACAATGACGAAACCGCACTTCCACTCGTAGAGTTGACGGGAAAAAAGTTGGCACTGTTACACAGTGAAAAAGGCTCAAGCCAACTCATTGAACTGAACAATATGAAATTTTGTCGTCAGTTAGACGAGGTCGGCGAGGGAATTGGTCAGCTACTACCAAAATGCCAAACGCAGGTTAAAAGACTGGTTCGTGATTTAACTGATGCAATTAAAAACTTAGGATCAGAAACTTGCCGAGTTCACGGTGATTTTTATGCAAAACAGGTGATAGTGTCAGGGGGAGTGGTCAGCATTGTCGACTTGGATGATGTTTGTCTTTGGTATCCGGCTGCGGATATAGGGTTGTTTGTCGCGCATCTAGTGCGAGATCAGATAATGGGAGAGTTCAGTCACCAACAAGTGCGAGAGCGAGTGAGTGCTTTACTGAAAGGTTACAGGGACATAAAACAGTGTGACTTAGCCGAAATCTCCCTTTTTACTGCCGTCGGATTACTTCAACTCTCTCATCACCCATTTAGAAACAATGAATACGACTGGATTTCGCGCACACTGCTCCTTTTAGAGCAAAGTAGAAATTACTACTTAGACTACCTTAAGCAACGGGAGTCATCACTAACACACTTCGACTCCTCAATAGTTGATGTTTCTATGCCATATCTTAGTGAGTTAATGGAAGTTGAGCGTATGGCGCCATTAATGATCAAAGCGGTAAAACATGCTCTTCCCGAAATTGAACGGTTTCAGCTAAAGCGTGTTCTTCCTATTCGCCACAAATTGGCAAAACGGGCACTGTTTGAGTTTGTGTATGAGAAAACGCCTTTGAATCGGTTTTCTGTGATTGGGAAAGTTAGGGCAAAAGGCTTAGACAAAAAAACATGGCAGCTTAACCAAGATTTATATACCAACGGTTTTGGGGGAGAGCACTCTGTACAAGTTCCCAAGCCGTTAGGCTGTATACCCCAGTATTCAATTTGGTTTCAACAAAAGGTGAATGGCAAGGCGTTGTTTCCACTACTTTGCTCTAATAAGGGTAGACAGGTTGCTGAAAAAGTGGCGATGGCAATATACCAGCTACACACTTGCCACACTCAAGTCAGTCGGCAACACACAATAGACGATGAGTTGAATGTGCTTTGTCGATCATTGAGCAATATGTCGGCAATACGACCAGATTGGGAGGAGCGAGCTCGTGACTTGGTTAGACGTTGCATGGCGCTTAGCGAAGATCTTAAACCGACGACGCCGTGCTTAATACATAGAGATTTTTATCACGACCAGCTCTTAATGAAAGGGGATAGTCTCTATCTACTGGATTTGGACCTTGCCACAATGGGGGATCCTGCAGTTGATCTCGGTAATTTTGTTGCTCATATACAGGAGCAATGCCTAAGGGAGTTCTCCGATCTTCACTATGCCGATGATGTCATCAATCACTTACTTGACTCTTATATACGCATCAATAGGAAAATACAGAAAGACAATATAGAAATTTACCGCCTACTAACCCTAGCTAGGCATATCTACATAAGCCAACGAATCACGGCGAGAAATCCTTTCACCCAAGCTATTTTGCGATATTGCGAAAATGCCATACCAACAAGATAGAGCTGTCAGCAATGCATAATTGACAACTCAAAATCAACGTTGAACTTGCGTAAATATACATAGTATATACAATGTGTATATGATTTATTGCAGTTTGTAGATAATGGGTATAGTGAAAATTTCTGACGAACTCCATGAGGAGATTCGTAAAGCAAGTGGCGTCATGTCGCGCTCTATCAACTCTCAAGCAGAGTTTTGGATGAAAATAGGTAAAGAAGCGGAGTTAAATCCGAACCTGACTTTTAATGAACTCATCGCACAGATGCTGAAAAGCGCCCAAGTGAGTAGTGAACAAGATATGGCTGCAAATGGATAAAGTCGTTATCAAATCACCTGAGCAGATCGCGTTGATGCGCGAGTCCGGTCGCTTACTGGCAAGTGTTTTTACTATGCTGGATGACTTTATACAGCCAGGTGTCACGACATTGGCGATTAATGACAAAGTGGAAGATTACATTGTCAATACGTTGCATGCAAGACCGGCGAGCAAAGGCCAGTATGACTACGAGTTCGTGCTTAACACCTCGGTTAACGAGGTAGTCTGTCACGGGATCCCACGGGCCGATCAAAAACTCACCAGCAAAGATATCGTCAACGTGGATATCACACTGGAAAAAAATGGCTTTATTGCCGACTCCAGTAAAATGTATGTGATGCCAGAGGCGAATGGCCTTGCTACGCGATTGGTCGAATCGACTTATCAAGCTATGTGGCGCGGAATTCGCAGTGTGAAACCGGGGGCAACCTTAGGGGATATAGGGCACGCTATTCAATCCTATAGTGAGAATCTCGGTTACAGCGTGGTGCGCGAATACTGCGGTCATGGTATCGGTGAGGAAATGCATGAAGAGCCAAGTGTTCTTCACTATGGATTGCCAACGATGGGCCTAGAGCTCAAAGCCGGAATGACTTTCACCATAGAACCTATGATCAATCAGGGCAGCGCTAAGACTAAGACGAAAAAAGATGGCTGGACAGTGGTCACTAGAGACAAGAAACTCTCTGCACAATGGGAGCATACGGTGTTGGTCACAGAGTCAGGTTTTGAAGTTCTTACCCTGCGACCAGATGAACAAGAGTTAGTGAGCTAACTCTTCAAGAGATAGAGTCAGTGCTTCGGTGATCTTTGCACTGGCTTGCTTAAGACTTTCCACGTACTCGTTGCGTTTCTCCTGTTGAAAGCGAATCACTGGGAAAGAAAGGGACAAACCAGCAATAATTTCGCCATTTGGACAACGAACGGGTACGGCAATACAGCGAACTCCGAGTTCTTGTTCTTCAATATCTTCTGCCACACCATCAACCTTTGCTTGCTTTAAGACTGCGTGCAAATCGGATATTTTGGTAATCGTATTGTCGGTGTATTTATCGAAAGTCACACCACTCAGTGTTTGTCGCACTGAAGCCTGCGTCCATTCACTCATCAACACTTTACCAATCGCCGTGGTGTAAAGCGGGTTCCCTTTACCAATTCTCGAACGCATACCAAGGCTGTAATCAGATTCAATCTTGTGAAGATAGATAATACGCTGGTGGTGGCGAACGCGAGGTGAACTGCCTCTCCGGTCAGTTTGCCCAAGCGGCGCATCTCTTCATCTGCGGCGGATAATAGAGTGGGGTGGCTAATGGCTTTGCTACCCATTTCCAGTAGATTCAAGGTAAGTGAGTACTTATCAATGTCATCGTCTTGAGCCACGCACCCCAGCGTTTTCATGGTTTGAAGAAAGCGGTAAGTGGTCGCTTTAGACATATTAGTTTTGACGGCCAGTTCTGAAACACCAGTGGCTTTTTGCTCGCTGAGCGCTTCGAGGATCTTAAATAGTTTGCTTACAGAGGATACTTGATTGTCCTGCTTATCATCATCCATTACTTTGTTCCGTTATTTCAATTTCCCAAGAGTGTAAAGGAAAAAGAAAAACAAAACCGAGATGAATAAAACACCTTTTCATTTTAATAGGACTGCAATGCCATTAAAGTATAAAAAAGCCGATCTCCATCAATAAAAATGAAACGTCTTTTCAGAAAAGTTTGGTTGTACTGCCGTTTTGTTGTTATCTTGACCGCAGTTGAGTGAAGTATTGTTTGAAAAGCACTCACTAGGTTTGAATTTTTAAATGATTAATCAGTGGTTTTAGGTAAGGAAATAAGCATGGCGCTTGATGCATTCAATCTTAAAGGTAAAGTCGCGTTAGTTACGGGATGCGATACGGGTTTAGGCCAAGGTATGGCATTGGGGTTAGCGCAAGCGGGATGCGATATTGTTGGTGTGAACATTGTAGAGCCGACAGAAACAATTGAAAAGATCCGCGAAACAGGGCAGAAATTTGTCGATATTCGCGCCGATCTGCAATCTATCGACGTGATTCCATCCATTGTAGACCGAGCAGTAACTGAGCTGGGTAAAATTGATATTCTAGTAAACAACGCTGGTATTATCCGCCGTAACGACGCTATCGAGTTCTCAGAGAAAGACTGGGATGACGTAATGAACATCAATATTAAGTCTCTGTTTTTCTTATCTCAGGCCGTTGCTAAGCAGTTTATCTCCCAAGAGAGCAAAGGAAAAATCATTAACGTTGCTTCTATGCTCTCATTCCAAGGTGGGATCCGAGTGCCATCATACACCGCTTCAAAAAGTGCGGTAATGGGCGTGACGCGTTTGCTTGCTAATGAGTGGGCTTCTAAAGGAATAAATATTAATGCGATTGCACCGGGCTACATGGCAACGAACAATACGCAGGCACTGCGAGCTGATGAGCAACGCAATAAAGATATCTTAGATCGCATTCCCGCAGGCCGTTGGGGTGACCCAAGCGACCTCGCTGGTCCTGCGGTATTCTTAGCGTCTTCTGCTTCTGACTATATTAACGGCTACACCATTGCGGTTGATGGAGGCTGGTTAGCACGCTAACACCGATTAGTGAGAAGATGATTGTGGATGTTTCAGTTGCTCAAGTATTGGGATTTGTCAGTTTTGGATTGGGAATCTCCACTTTCTACCAAAAAGATGACCGACGCTTAAAAGTTCTGATGTTGGTGTTTAATCTCAATCATCTTCTCCATTTTTTATTGTTAGGCTCAGTAATTTCAGCAGCAGGAGCACTGCTGTCGGCGATAAGAACCTCAACGGCCATTTATACTTCTTCATATAAAGTGGCGATGGCCTTCGTTGTGGCCAGCATTGCAATGGGAAGTTATCTGGTTGAAAACTGGTGGGATTGGATACCCATGGTTGGCACGGTGATAGGAACCATTTCAGTCTTTTGCTTGTCTGGTATCGCGATGCGAGTCGGGTTTCTGGTCGGGGCATTTTTATGGTTGGCCAACAATATTTTAGTCGGCTCAATAGGCGGAACGCTGCTAGAAGCCACGTTGATTGCGATGAACCTAATTACGATTAGCCGTTTAGTAAAAGATCGACGCCCAAGTGTTAACGAGCAATAGGATAGAGTCAGTGTTTGTATTGTCGCACGACACCGAATTAGAAGATTTAGGCAATGGGATCAAGCGTAAAGTTCTCGCCCATGATAGCAACTTAATGTCAGTGGAAGTGCATTTTGATGCTGGTTCCATAGGCGCTTTGCACAGTCACCCGCATGAGCAGTTGACCTATGTCTTATCTGGAAAATTTGAATTTGTCATCGGTGATGAAAAACGCATCGTTTGCGCTGGTGACACCATGTATAAGCGGCCGAATATAGAACACGGCTGCAAATGTTTAGAAGAGGGGGTACTGCTTGATATCTTTACCCCTAGAAGAAACGACTTTCTTACTCTAATTAATTAGCGTGCGGTTAAGCCGCAGGAGAAACAAATGAAAATTGCACTAATGATGGAAAACAGCCAAGCGGGTAAAAACGCAATGGTTGCTGGTGAACTAAATACCGTTGCTGGTGGATTGGGTCACCAAGTATTTAACGTCGGTATGACGGACGAGAACGATCATCACCTGACATATATCCATCTTGGAATTATGGCGAGTATCTTATTGAACTCGAAAGCAGCAGATTTTGTCGTAACAGGTTGTGGTACAGGTCAAGGTGCGATGATGGCCTCTAACCTACACCCAGGTGTAGTTTGTGGTTACTGTCTAGAGCCTTCAGATGCCTTCCTATTCAACCAAATCAACAACGGCAACGCTATCGCACTTGCTTTTGCAAAAGGCTTTGGCTGGGCTGGTGAACTAAACGTTCGATACATCTTCGAAAAAGCGTTTACAGGTAAACGCGGAGAAGGCTACCCAATTGAACGCGCAGAACCACAGCAAAAGAATGCTTCGATCCTAAATCAAGTGAAATCAGCGGTAGCGAAAGATGTGGTTGAGTCTCTAAAATCGATCGATCAAGAACTAGTAAAAACGGCAGTCGGCAGCAAGCAGTTCCAAGAGTGCTTCTTTGAAAACTGTCAGGATGCGGAAATCGAAGCTTACGTTCGTTCCCTGCTAGTTTAATTATCAGCTCAGCATTTGGTAGAGGATGTATGAAAGAGATTCAGCGCGTCGCTATTATCGGTGAATGCATGGTTGAACTGACTAAGGTTGACGGAAAACTAAAGCAAGGCTTTGGTGGTGATACCTTAAATACAGCGGTTTACCTTTCGCGCCTGACAAGAGATCACGGTGTCGATACACGCTATATCACTGGGTTGGGGCGTGATCCTTTCAGTGCCGACATGCTGAGAAGCTGGCAAGAGGAAGGGATCAATACCCAAAGCGTACACCGGTCGAAAGACAAACTCCCCGGCCTATATGCCATCGAGACAGATGCGTCGGGCGAGAGACAGTTTTTTTACTGGCGCAATATGTCTGCGGCTCGCTTCTGGTTGGAAGAAGCTTGCCCAGATCAAGTTGCCGATGAGCTAACCGATTGCCAGTTGATTTATTTAAGTGGAATAAGCTTGGCTATTTTGCCAGAGGCTTCACGTAGAAAACTGTTTGCGTTGTTGGCTGAGTGCCGACAAAAGGGTTGTGTGATAGCGTTTGATAACAACTATCGCCCAGCGCTTTGGGATTGCCCAGCAACAGCGCAAAGCAACTATCGAGAAATGCTGGCACTCACCGATATTGCATTTCTCACCTTTGACGATGACAAGCTGCTTTGGGGAGATGAGCGCGAACAACAATCGATCGTGCGCGCCCAGATCTTGGGTGTAAAAGAAGTAGTTGTTAAACGCGGTGCAGAACCGTGTTACATCGCTCTGGGTGATAACCTCAGTGAAGTAGCAGCTCAAACTGTTGAAAATGTGGTGGATACCACAGCGGCAGGAGACTCCTTTAGTGCAGGTTATCTAGCGAAACGACTATTAGGTGGTACAGTAGAACAAGCTGGCCAAAGTGGACACTCACTTGCCGCCAACGTCATCCAACACCGTGGTGCGATTATTCCTCAAAGTGCGATGCCACAACGTTAAGGAGAAAAAATGAAAAGTTTAGAGCAACAGTTATCGGACATTAAAGTCGTTCCAGTAATTGCAATTAAAGACGCAGACAAAGCCGCTAAGTTGGCCGAAGTTTTGATTGAGAATGGCCTACCTTGTGCGGAAGTAACATTCAGAACCGAACAAGCGGCACAAGCGATTAAAAACATGCGCAATGCCTACCCCGAAATGCTGATAGGCGCGGGAACCGTGCTAACTACAGAGCAAGTGGATCAGGCGATAGATGCGGGTGTGGACTTTGTAGTAAGCCCAGGATTTAATCCAACGACCGTGCGCTACTGCCAGCAACGCGGTGTTGCAATTGTACCGGGTGTGAACAACCCAAGTTTGGTTGAACAAGCGATGGAAATGGGCTTAAAAACCCTTAAGTTCTTCCCTGCAGAGCCATCTGGTGGCGTTTCAATGTTAAAAGCACTGACAGCGGTTTACCCAGTGAAATTTATGCCAACAGGTGGTGTTAGCCCAAGCAACGTTAATGATTACTTATCGATCCCAGCAGTGTTGGCGTGTGGTGGTACATGGATGGTGCCAAACAACCTAATTGAAAATGAACAATGGGACGAGCTGGCAGCCTTGGTCAAAGAAGTGGCCAGCATTATTGAATAAATAGTTCACTCTTCTATACCTACCCTTGTATAGTTACCCGTTTTGGGAGCGCCTATGAAACGAAGGCGCTTTTTTTTGTGCTATAGAAATTTTTCAATTAGCACTTCATCTACATACTTACCCCGTACTTTAGCGTGTTTTTTGGCCGTGCCGACAATTTCAAACCCTTGTCGAGTGTAAGCGGCAAGAGCGCGTTCATTATCGCTGCGCACATAAGCAAAGAGTTTTTCAAAACCCTTTTGTTTTGCCACCTCAAACGTAGATTGAAAGAGCAGTTTTGAGATGCCTTGACCTTGGGCTGGTTTACTTACGAAGGTGCCAATAATACCAACGTGATCAAAGGCTTTGGTATATTGGGCGAACGGTTCGATATTTTGAAAGCCCACTATCTGAGAGTGCTCCTCGGATAACGCCACTGTAAACACACCGCCCATTGGGAATGTAGCGATGAACTGCTTTTCTTCATCGGTGGTAAAGGTGGTATCCAAAACCGTGTGCAAACCTTCAACAATAATTGGATTAAGGACATTGGCGACGCCTTCTGCGTCCTCTATGGTGACTTGGCGTACTGTAAAACTCATGCAACTGAACTCCTATTAAGGTTAGAGCAGTTTTGTACAGGAGATCGCAAGTGTCGGCAAGCACTAACGCACATTGTTTTCTGAGTGGTTTACCGTGCTTAAGAGTTAAAAGGTTTAGGAGTCAGCTGCCGATCTTCAACTTTTTCCAGTGGGTGAAAATAGAGAGATACCCTGATAGATTTACTCACTAATTACAAAAACTGTCTCTGATTTAGTTTTCTTGGGCAGGTAAACATTACAATTTAGGCTTTCTAACGCTATGAATCGCTTTGATCGAATAACAGCACTTTTGGTACTACTGCAAACTCGCAATGTGGTCACTGCTCAGTTTTTATCTGAGTATTTTTCGGTGTCCGAGCGAACCATTTATAGGGATATCAAGTCTCTTGAAAATGCAGGAGTTCCTATTGGCTCAGAAGCGGGCGTCGGCTACTTCCTTGCCAAAGGTTATCAATTGCCGCCAGTCTGTTTTACCTTGGATGAAGCGGCGTCGGTATTATTGGGTGAAAAGCTGTTGGTATCGAGCTAGATGCCCATTCGCTAAAGGATTATCAAAGCGCATTAAACAAGGTAAAAGCGGTTATTGACGCCACTGATAAAGAGTATTTGGTGAACTTTGATAAAGATACCGCTGTGCTGCCTACTGGCCTCATTTTCCTGAAGAAATTTCCGACAAAGATGAACCAAACCAAGCCTCCAATGCCAATGAAGATCGCTGGTTAAAACAAGTTCGACATGCTCTGCTGCACAGAAAAGTGGTAAAGCTAGAGTATACCGCGGTCGAGAAAAGCGAACCGATGGCTCGTGAAATAGAACCTATCGGTCTGTTTTATTACCACTGGCACTGGCATTTAATAGCATGGTGTCGCCTTCGTCAGGCCTATCGAGATTTTCGCTTGGATAGGGTGAGCGCGTTTTCTGTTTTAGACCAACGTTTCGCAACACATGATCGCCTAACCCTCAGTGAGTATCTAAAAGAAAAGCCCGATGCAGGCGAACTTGTGGAAGTTGAAGTGCTTTTTTCCGAGCGAGCTAAGATATTTGTTCAAGAGCAGCGCTATCAGTTTGGGTTTGTCGAACAACGCGAAATGGACGAGGGGGTGTACATGCGTTTCTTAACTCATGTACCTGAATACATGGCGCGCTGGCTGCTGCAATACACTAATGAAGTCTCAGTTATTAGCGGAGATGAGATCAGAGAAGAGCTTAAAACGCTTAGCGAACAATTGGCCAATCACTGGCTGTAATTTTCTCCTGACATAGGGTTGTCAGTGGTCTTATTTACTATCGCTTTATCAGTCGCCCAATTGGTTTGGGTATTAGCGATAGGAGAACACAATGAAACGCACCGCGATTAACCCATGGGAATGGTCACTAAACCTTGGTTATCAACAAGGTGAAGTTATCGAAGCCGCGCAGAAAACCCTTTATATATCGGGGCAAACTTCGGTAGATGCACAGGGGCGTCCTCAGCATAGCGGGGATATGAGAAGTCAAATGGCTCTGTCATTAGACAATTTAGTATCCGTGCTCAAACAGGCGGAGATGGGGCTAGAAAACATTGCAAAAGTGACGGTTTATACCACAAACGTAAGTGACTCTTTGCAAAATTTTGACCTGTTAGGCCAGCGCTTTGGAGAGGTAAACCACAGACCAACCATGACTTTATTGGAAGTGAGTGGGTTGGCGATGCCTGATCTTATGTTCGAAATTGACGCCATCGCTGTGAGTTAAATGGATGATTGGTTGTCCCTTTTAATACGGTCGCTGCTATGGGTATGATAGCAGCGACCTTGCCTAGTTTTGGGGTTTTCGCGTTGTTACATGGCCATGATTTTTGGGGCTGGCATTTTTGCTTGGAAAGTCGTTTGTAAAACGTGAATACAAGCTTGCGAAAGACTCACGGACCAGAAGCTCCCTGCGACGGTTAATACGGCAAAATCTCGTTCTAGTTCTAGTAACCCTCGTTTTTGCCATAGTTCAAAAACAGGGGTTAAGAAATCAAATGTTGATTGCTTAGCAACCTCGGGTAGAGATGACCGACGGATGGTCCCTGAATCAAATTGAGACTTAAGACTAGCAAATACCGACTCTAACGGGTTTTGTTTAAACAACATTGCTACTGTGGGTTGTCCGCTGTTAACTGCATCGATATAGGTGTTGAGATCTCGGTGATGCATCATACTGTAGCCAGCAAGGCTACCCCCTGCACCGCTACCAAGGGGGAGTACTTCCGCATAAGTTTTGGCTAAGCTGTTGTATTGGCTACGCTCGCGATTGTCTCTTGTCCAGTGGTTAACACTCAGTTGGCGCATATGCTGTTTCGCCATAAAGTCTACACCCATCTGATACATTTCTGCTTTTTGTGCCGTGGTGGCTGGAGGGGGAAGCTTTCCTTTCTCTTCAAGGTTAATCATTGGGGCGTTTCCACCGACAATAAGCTGATATAAATCTAGGCCATGAGCGCCAGTTTCCATAAAGTCTTGTAGATCTTGTTGCAACACTTCCATAGTCTGAAAAGGCAAACCGTAGAGTAAATCGATGATAATCGGGGCTTGCTCTGTCGCGCTTAATTGCGCGATTCGCTCCATGACTACTTCTCGATCGTCTAGGCGTTTTGCTTTGCGACGAACTTGCGTATCAAAACTCTGAACACCAAAGGAAAATCGATTAAAACCGCCTTCAAGTGCATGGTCAAACATTTGATCGCTAAAGCGATTGATTCGACCTTCTAAGGTGATCTCACAATCCGTTGTTAAGGGGAAAAGTTTGTGAATAATTTTGCCCAGTTGCATTACTTGCTCTGGAGATAAGTCTGTTGGTGTGCCTCCTCCAACATACACGGCATGAAATACGCCGGATTGTGTCCAAGGAAGAGATGCTTTTTGCTTTATTTCGGTGATGAGTGCTTGGAAATAGCTATCAACCATCGAGCGACTGGCCGCATTCTGGAAAAAATTGCAAAACGTACAACGCACTCGACAAAACGGGATATGAATATACAAACAGCGTTTTTTGTTCCGTTCACCTTCGGTGGCGAACATTTGGTCTAATACCTGCTGCTTTTTGTTTGGCATGACTGGCATAGAATAGCCTGCGGCGTGGGCACCGGTTTTTGCAGCAAATGAAAAGCGAAGGGGATCTGGCGTGTCTGCGCCAATGATGGTTTCATCAAACTGATTTACATCTAACATTATCGATCTCTGATTTACGAGCTATTAGTCTGGTTTATCTCATTCTTAGGATTACCCCGTGACGGCTCACTTTCTTACCTTTGAAAAAAGATGTAGATAGTAACGGGTGAGTTCCTCAAAACTGGCAATTTGATTGGCGTGCTGGACTTAATGTTAGGTTTATTAAAGGGATGACAAACCAAGTTTATCGCCAATACTGAACGGGTTAACTTAGTGCTAAAACTACCGAAGTAAGGTGTTTGCACATAAACGACACTCTGTTGGCGGTATTCTTATTGATACTAATGATAATTACTATTATTTTTATTAACAAAAGTATGAGTTAAATCAATGTAGTGTTAAGTATTGTTATTTTTGGTTTGTTTGATATTTCATTCTGTAAAATTACATTTAAATAGTTTCAAAAACCATATTGAGATCAATTTACCTGGCAATAGTAATGGTTATTATTTCCGTTGTTCGCTATTAATTGAAAGTCTTTCGTCAGTCAAAAGTTTATAATTGTCGTTTGGTTAAAGAGGAATTTATGCAGGTTATCGCAGTTTTTGGCGCGTCTAGTGGTTTAGGGGCCGCTATTGCCGAACATTTTCATTTAAGAGGTTTTCGAGTTATTGCTGTAGCGAGAAATCCAGAAAAAAACCTCCGTTTGTCGGAACTAGGCATAGAAGCGATACGATGCGATGCGACTGCGCGTGATGACGTTGAAGAGGTAGTTTCATCGCTACCTAAAGATGCGATAGTCGTTTCATCTATGGGCAGCTATACTGCCGCGATACCCGTCGATTATCTTGGGCATCGCAATTTAATTGATGCACTACAAGAGCACGAGGTCAAACGGTTCCTCTTAGTGACTTCTTTGGGTTGTGGCGATTCGTGGCAGTATCTATCAGAAGCGGCGCGCAAAGGGTTTGGTGCCGTTGTTAGAGAGAAGTCTCTGGCAGAAGCTTGGTTAACGTCAAGTTCCTTGGACTATACAATTTTGCGTCCAGGCGGTCTTAAAAATGGTGATGTGAGCAATTGTGCTGAGCTTTCGCAAAACGTCGAAGTTCATGGCGTGGTTACCCGTGCAGAAGTCGCGAGAGTCATATACTCATTGAGTCTTGATAACGAAAGTGTCGGACAGATTTACGCATGCGTTGATCCTGCGCTCTCTTATTAGCGCCTTGTGTCATGTTGATTCTAACAAGTCTGTACGGAATAACTTTTGTATTTTATCTAACCAAGGCCATAAATATGCTTAATCGTTCGTTAACACGCTGGTTGCTAATGGTTTGTGGATGGGCAGCGATTGTATTGGGGGTGGCTGGAGTTGTATTGCCTTTACTTCCGACAACGCCTTTTATCCTACTCGCTGCTGCTTGTTTTTATCGTTCATCACCTCGTATACATCGGAAAATGACGACACACTCTAAGTTGGGGCCGATAATCAGGGAGTGGCAGGAAGATCGGACAGTGAAAAAGGAAGTCAAAATTAAAGCGGCTTTGCTGATGCTTGTCAGTTTATCGATCTCTGGATTACTCCTTACTTTGGCCTAAGTGTGTATGGATTTGGCGTTGGTCGCGGTGTGATTGTGGCACTTTAGAACGCACGCATTGCCGTTCACTGTATAGTGAACGGCAAACGGGTCTTTGGTGTTTACCCGTTGGACATTTGCTGGTGGCCTTGGTCGAGGTGCACAAAGTCAACGGTGTCATTAGCAGAAACGCTATAGGCTTGTCCAAAACCTTTGACGTACAAGCCTTTCTCTGCTGTTAGCTGGAACAGAATAAAATCTTGAAACTGGCTAAGCTCTTCAATGATGCTGCCGAATCGGTTTTGCATCTGTTCAATAATGGCCAACCACTGCTCGCTTTCTCTTTCAACAATCGATGCAGTCGCATCAAAAGTAAGTCGCTTGCGCGCAAAAAGCAGTTTTGCACTGTCTTCGTCCTCTATCATCATAATAGAGGCGTTTGGGTTTGTTTGTAGGTTGCGAGCATGTCGAGCGATTTTAGAAATCAAGACAAAAAAACCGTGTTGGTTTTGTACAAAAGGGGCATAGCTGACGTTTGGACGACCTTCTTCATCAATGGTTGCCAGTTGCAGTGTTCTTCTTTGCTGACGAAATGCTTTAACTTCTGGCTCTAAGCGGCTTTGTAAGCGTTCTTGCCTAACTTGCTGATCCATCTAGTGACTCCTACTTTATGTTTGTTGTTATTGATTTAGTGCTTGTTGCATTGATTTGAATCTCGCAACTTGCTGAGGAAGCAGTTCTCGATTTTCATCTCGACCCAAGTACACTTTAAATATGTTGTTGCCGTCGTTACAAAAGAAACCAAAGTAGTGGCTTTCACGGCCCATAAAGGGTTTTGATACCAAGGCGATGTTGGCGACGTTGTCCAGTTTTAGATGGCCGTGCATTTCTCCCTCTTTACCCATTAGGTTGTAATAACCACGCGCTACTTTTCCTTTTGGGAATGGGGCTTTTACTTCAAAAATGGATCCAAATGAGTGCACTATTGTGGTTACGGGGCCAAAGTCTGCCACTTCTTCCAACATTTCTTGTGCTTGGGAGCCCGGAGCAAGTGCTACCATGGTTTGGGGTAGAGACTCGACGACATTGTACTCCGTCGTATCTAAACGCTGAGCCATTTCTGAGGGAAGGAGCTTTGGTTCTTGTTCCAATAACTCAGTTACTTGCTGTTTTAGTTCTTTCATCATTTTCCTGTGTTTGTATTTTGCTATCACAATGCTATTTGGGATTGACCAATGCCATAAGAGCGTTGGAGATCCCAAGGTTTTTAATCGGTGTTGGTTTTTCTGTGGATCATTGTTGCGGATGGTCTCGCCTTGTCTTGTAGCGCACGATGACATAAGTCTCGATCACCGCAATGGCCACCAGAAGATACTGGGCTGATGGACGTTCATTCACCACCCAGAAAACGGTTATCAGTATCGAAGCCCACACCAAGCCCAAGATTCGAGTTTTCTCATAAACACTGAGCCCTTTTTTTTCTTTAATGTTTTTTAACGTGGGGCCGAGGTATTTGTTATTGAGCAGCCACTGTTGACACTTTGGAGAACTGACGCCAAAGCAATACAGCGCTAACAGGGCAAAAGGTACGGTGGGCAAGAGTGGAACAAAAGCGCCGATGATGCCCAGCGCTGAAGCACCCATTCCCATGGCAATAAAGGTGTAGTATTTAATATTTTTTGGTCTCATAACGTATTCTGAATAAGGAGTGCATTGAACCCGAACTCGCCCTCTAAGTGAGGTTTATTCCACTAACTCAATCTTGTTAAGCGTAGTGGCAACTTGTTGAAGTACGGTCCGTATTGTTCGATTGTTTGCCGGATAATACTGGCCAGGGCTTGCACAAGATTGCATGGATTGTGAACGGTTGTTAAAGTCGATAGCGATAATTTCTATGCCTTTCTTTTTCATTTCCCGGCACAGTGATACTTGCTTTCTATCCCTCATCGCTTCATCAATGAGATGGTCACCATCGGTAAATACGATCATGATTTTTTTATTGTTGGGTTCCCCGTAATCTCTAGGTAGTTCGCCCTTTTTTTTATCCCATTTACCACGCCATTTTGGTGACAGCAGTCGCCAAGCCCACATCACGCCCTCGGCGTTATTGGTGTTCATTTCTGGGTAGAGGGTTTTTAAACCCTTCACTAACTCTTTGTGATTCGACATAAATGGAATGACTTTACTGACACCGCAATCTGGGTTGTCAGAAAGTGCCAATAGGTGTTTCCAGTTTGGTCGATATGGTTTGCTGTTTTCTTTTGGTAAGAAATACACTAGTGGAGTGCCGTCTTGATACTCTTCAATAGAAGGGGGGGCTAACGTATTTAAAACCAACTTTAGGTTTTGCTGCGCTGGTCCGTTTTCTAACTTTCGAATCCACGCTGGTGTCATTGCACTGGGGTTTGCCAATCCCTCCTGAACTTCTGGCAGTTGAGTACAGGTTGCGCCACGCCAGCGATCGGGCAATCTGTCGTCCATTAAGTTTTTCCATCGCATTTCGGATGCAAGTGGCTTTAAGCTCGAGGGATTTTTATTGCACTTGGTTTAAAAAACTCTGGACGTATGCCTATGTTTACGTATCCGGTGGCAGGGACAATGCTAACGGTCTTACTTAAGTTTCGTCGTTCTTGTGCATAAAGAATGTCGGCAAAATCTCGGAGGCCTTTCAGTGCTTGTTCCATTGGCTTGTCCATCATCGAACCCGATACATCAAGCATCACGCGATCTCCAAGGTGATTTGATGAAGTTGAGATTTGGCGTTGTGCGAAATGTCGAGATCACCGGTTTTTAGTTGATCGGTCAGCATTAGGCCGTCTAAATCCATAGTGCCTTTCACCGTGACGGACGCTTGAATTTCCTCTTTTTGGACAGAAGCTCTGGGCTGTTTTAGGCTCATATTGTCGGACGGTATATTGGCTTCAAGTAACTGCTGAGCATCTATTGCCGAACTGTGACTGTCTGAAGCTGAGTAGAGAATCGAATCCGCCAGCATAGAGAGTTTGCTGTCAGTCGTACTGGATATAATAACGACGAGTACAAAGCCAAAAAAAGTCAACATGCCAGTTAAAAACATGGCAGCTGCTACGGACATCACGCCTTGCTCTTTTTGAAGGGTATGCATATTAGTTCTCCTCACGGATCATCGTGGAAGTGAACCTGCCCGAAGGCCATAGATCCCAAATTGGGTTTGGTTCTTCAGGGGTAAAGCACAATGTGACTTCGACTAAACTTCCCAGCGCAAAATCAGGCCAGCGATGGGTCAAAGGGCAGCCGTTATCAAGCAACTTTATGTGCGTTTCTTTTGTCGAGGCATTGTAAGTAGCGATGGAGAGTCCGGCTTTACCTTTGGCAATTAGGGCAAGCTCTTTTTCCGCGAAATCACGAAAATAGGGCAACTGAGCTATGTTGTTATCTCGGCTTAATGTTCTTTCATTCCCAGTGAGAGCCGTGATGTTGTAGTTTAAATTTGTCAATCTTTGCTCTAGGCGAAGAATGGTTAGCAACTCAGAGGCGGCCATAGTTATCGCGAGAAATAAAGGAATGATCATGATCGTTTCTAGACTCACACTTCCTCTGCATCGAGATGGTGATGCAGTCTGATATTGAGTTTTATTGCTCATAGTTAATTAGCCAGTGAGTCCTCAGAAATAATGATGGTGCTGGTCTTTTTGATCACCTTAGGCTCAAAAAAACCAAGTGGACTAAATTTGATACTTGTCGTTAGAGTTGCGCTGACCCTATACACGGGATCTCGTGGCCGATAGATATTGTCCGCATCTGCTTCGTCTTCTTCTGTTTGCAAAAGCGTCTCTAACGAATCAAATTGCTTGAGCTGTACGGTCACGCTATCTAGCATTCCAAAGCTGCGTTTTTCGATGATGTTTTTAATTCTGCCGCTAGTAATAGGATTTCTGCGCCAATCATCGGCGAGTAATTCGCGCAAAGTGTGTCGCATGGCATTTTCCAGTAACCCGTACTGCAGGTGTAAGCGTGATATATCAAAAAACATCAGTATGCAGCCCAGTACGACTGGCATCAAAATTGCCGTTTCAAGGCTTATCACCCCTTTTTGCTTTTTGGTTCTTGTTTTCACAGAACGTTACCCGAGTTGGACAGGCGATCTTTTAGTAGGGTGAGATCGCGTTCAACTTCGCTCGCTGGCAAGTGGCGCGCAAGGAGCGCACGAGCTTGGTTCTCATTCCCTTCTGCCAAAAGCAGTAAGGCAAAATTGAGTTCGACTTGCACGGGTAAATGCTGGTATGACAGCAAAGGTTGAAATGCCTCTCTGGCTTGTTTCAATTTGTTGTCTTGCAAAAAACTCAGGGCGAGATTGGAGCGATAGTGAGGATTATCAGGCGCCAGTTGCACCGCTTGAGATAACTCTCTTCTCGCTTTAGGTAAATTACTGGCAAGTAAAGCTATTCCTAGTCCATTGTGTATTTGCGCTTTAGTCTGTTTCAATATTGCCTTGCTCAGCCCAAGTTCATACACGGTGATGGACTCTTCAACGCGATCCGCAGACAAAAGGTAGCGACCGAGATACATGCTCGCTTGTGCGGCTACTGGATCGTCTGACAGTACTACGTGTTGAAGCTTGGCGATAGCGGCCTCTTTTTTGTCTTGATTGTATTGGCTGCGTGCCAGCATCAGTTGATACTCTAGCTTGTTGGGCGATTGGGCAAGCAACCTAAGGTATTGCTCTTCTGCTTTGGCAAACTGCCCATAATTAAACGCGGCTTCTGCCAGCACTTTTTCGTTGTTTTCAGTGTGAGCATTAACTTTTTGCTGTGACGCACATCCGATCAGAACGGAGCAAGCTAATAGGGATACTAAGCTTCTAAATAGGGGGAATGAACTCATTGTAGACTCTCTAATAGCAGGTTCATTGTTGGGGTAATAATAAGTACAAGCAGCGGCAACATAATCAGCGCCATCTGAATCAATGTGATTCGGCTAGGCAGCTTGCCCGCTTGTTCTTGTAGTGCCATTTTTCGCAATTGACGTGCATCGTCGCTGATGGTTCTCATAGTTTCGGCGAGTGGAGAGCCGTAACGCTCGGCCATAGAAATGGTACTTGCGAGTCGCTCTAGCTCTTTTAAACCTGTTCTCCACGCCAATTTCTTTAGGCATTCAGAGGACTCTCCTCTCACCTGAATTTCAGCGTGGGTACGAAGAAACTGTTGGGCGAGCATGGGTTCTACATCGAGTAAGTAGTGGCCTACTTTTTCTAAAGAACGTTCTAATGACAGCCCAGCCTCAACGCTGATCACCATTAGGTCAATCGCATCGGGAACCACTTGCTGTTGCTTATTCATTGCCTGTTTCGCTAATCTTTTGAGCCAGTATTCAGGAAGGTTGGAGCCCGCAACATAACTGATTAAAATGACCATGATGGTCATTGATTCGAAGAGCTCTTGCTGATACCAGCGCCAAAGCAGTGCAACCAGCGAGCCTGTTATTCCCAAAAAGAGTTTTGCACCGCGTGTTGAGTTCAGGGCAGTTTGGGAGTGAATTCCAGCCTGTTCTATCATTTGCGAGAGTCGCTTTTTCTCTTTTTCTGACACGGGATAAAGTACACCCAATGAAGCCCAGAAAGAGGTGCCTTGTCGGGATAACACTAAGTTTTCATCACCTCCAACTTTGGCGTACCTAGAACACTGTTCAGTCCAGCGTTCACGCGTTTGCTGTGAGAGAAAATACAGGGTCAATAGAAGTACTATTACACTGGTTAACGCAGCCACAATGGGCCATAGGGTAGAAATGTGTGTCATGGCCATTATCCTTTTATTTGCGTCATTCGTCTGATCAAGAACAATCCAAACAAAATGCTCACGATGACGTAAGCCATCACCATTTGCCCGCTAGTGGACGTCATAAGGAAATCAAAATGCTCTTTTCCGGTGGTGAAAAGCACCAGACAGACTAGGATTGGTAAGGCCGCCAAGACCTTCGCTGAATTTCTTGTCTCAGATGTTATGCTCTGAATGCTAGAGTTTAGCTCAGACCTCGCTCTTAATGTGTGGCTAAGCCGCTCTAGGACGCCAGTCAATCGACCACCAGTTTCCTGCTGTAAGCTCAATACTATGGTCAAAAATCGAAACTCAGCGATGGGCATTCGTATTGCGGCTTGTTTCATCACATCGGTCAGGGTCTGTCCAACACTGAGTTCATCGTGCATTCGTTCAAACAAACGGCATGTAATACCTTCGTGTTGACGAGATATTTCACCAAAGGTATCCATCATTGGCGCTCCGACGCGCAAAGCTCTGATCAAGCCATCGATGATATCTGGGAGTTCATCGCGAAATTGGTCCATGGCTTTTTGTTGCAGTTGCATGTACAGAAAGTAAACCACGAAGCCAACGGACATAACGCCAATGGGGATAGATACATACCAATCCATGCCATTGACGATTAGGATGACGGGCAGAAACACCAGTGAAGCTAGCACCCCGGCACCCCATTGCTTAAGTTTTTCTTGGCCGAGTATCGTGTTTAAGTTCACAAACCATTGCCAATGCTCCCAGTACTTAGCGCTATGGGTGGGATGTTTAAGGTCGATTAACGCATAGCGATCGAGCTGTTTTTTCCAACCGTCTTTTTTTTCCAGATGCATTAATGCGACTGCCCCAAGGAGTAACCATGCAACGGTGACACTGATGAACATGATCACTGGGAACTCTCCACACTACTCAGCATGGCGCTTTCCATCGCGAAGTGAGAGGCTTTCTCTAACAGTGATTCTGAAACACTGTTGGGATGGAAGTTTCCATGGATTTGATGCTTATCGGCACGGCTTAGCTCAAAACTAAAGATTGGTTTTAGCTCTATGTTTTCCCCATCGGTTCCAACCACTTCGCTAATTGCTGTTACTCGTCGGTGGCCGTCACGCATCCTTTCAAGCTGAACGACGACATCGATAGCACTGACAATTTGGCTGCGTATGATCTGATCGGAAAGTCGCTCGCCACCCATTTGTAGCATGTTCGTCAAACGAATGATGGCATCTTGGGGGTTGTTCGCATGGAGGGTACAAAGTGAACCGTCATGACCTGTATTCATGGCCTGAAGCATATCAAAGGCTTCGGCACCGCGAACCTCGCCGAGAACGATTCGGTCTGGACGCATGCGCAAGGCGTTCTTGACCAAATCTCGCACACCTACTTCACCATTGCCTTCAGAGCTAGCATTTCGCGTCTCTAATGGAACCCAATGAGGCTGCGCGAGAGAGAGTTCGGCGGCATCCTCAATAGTGAGGATCCGTTCGTCTTCACTGATATGTCGACTGAGGGCATTGAGCAATGTGGTTTTACCTGAGCCCGTTCCGCCGGAGATAAGAATGTTGCAACGACAATGCGTCGCGATCGCTAGAAACTCAGCCATAGAGGAAGACATGCTGCCTTTACTCACTAGGTTCTCTAACATCATTTTACTGGCGGGAAATTTACGTATAGAAATACACGTACCGTGCAATGCTAATGGCGGAGCGATAACATTGACGCGGCTACCGTCTTTCAGTCGAGCGTCGACCATTGGGTTGGATTCGTCTACTCGCCGTCCAATCGCGTTAACGATGCGTTGAGCGACATTGAGAACGTGTTTACTATCGCGAAACTTAACGTCGGTTTTCTCTAGCTTTCCTCGACGTTCGACGTAGACGGTATCCGGCCCATTGACCAAAATATCCGATACGCTAGGGTCTTCTAGAAGTGGCTGTATTGGGCCGATGCCAACCATTTCGTCAACCAACTGTTGTGACAACAGAGACAGTTCTTGGTTGTTGTAGGGCAACATCTTTTTAGAAGCGATGCTTCTTAGTGCCTCTCTTACTCTAGGTTGCAACTCATCTCGTGTCAGAGTCGCTGCCACAGAAGGGTCTACCAGCTCATAAAACGCACTTTTAGCTTCTTCAGACATAGTCAAAAGCTGGTGGGTACGGTGTTGTGGTGCTGCGCTACTATTGGTAAACATGCTGGACTACCCCTTACCTTCTAGAGATGCAGAGCAGACGAGTTGCCCCAACTGGGAGAGCTTTTTGCTGAATTTAGTGCTTTGGGTCATGATCGGCTTTGACAACAATTCTGATTTCTCAAACGCTTTTGGATCGAACGGCAGCTCGACAGAGAGTTCAATACCGAGTGCTTTACTCAGCTCAGATTTGGGGACTCGGCCTTTGGTTTTGCGACACAAATTGCCAACAAGCACTTGTCGTTGATATGTGGACTGGACGCGCGAGCGTAACTTGGCTAAAAATCGGTAGCTGTTTAGGCTGTAGTCGCTGACGTAAATACAGCTGTCCGCTTTTTCAATCACTTCAAGCAGGGCTGGGTTGTGTAAATTTGGCACGTCAATAATCACACAACCGTAGTGCTCTGCTAATGAGGTCACTGTTTCGCTAATGGCGCTATTACCACTTTTCGGCAAATGACTATCTTGGCCATAAAAGAGATGAAGATTACTGGTTAGCTGATGGCTACTATGCGCGAGTAAGGTTTCGTCAATGCGATCTGCATCTTGAATGATGTTCTCTAAATTAGGCTCGTAATCGGTGCCAAGTAAAATTGGGTGTTGGCTGTGAAACAAGTCCAGATCCACCAAGGCAACTCGTTGACTCTGCTTTTCTGCCAAGTAGTAACCAAGGTTGCTAGCTATTGTACTCACTCCGCAGCCACCTGAGCTGCCAAGAACGCAGATGATTTTACCCGTGCGAAATGACGCTTTAACCTGATGGCCTTGCAAATGAAGCAGACTTACTCTCAAAGCATCTGCATCAAGCGGTGTCGTGTGATAGTCGTTGACACCCGCAAACATAAGGTGACGATAAAGCGTTACTTCTTGTTTTTGCCCTAACACCATGAGTTTCATCTGAGGTGGACAATGGTTGGCAAGCTCACTCAGTGATGTCTCTAAATCAACGCAATCACCGCCATCCACGATGAGCAAGTCTGGTGCTCCGTTTTTAACACACCACAATTTTGCTTTCGTGATGTCACCTTTTTGAACTTGTATGCTTTGGTTATCAAGATCCGCCGCAAGTTGTGCTAACACTTGTTCGCTATGGTCGTCTAAAACAAATGCGACGACATTAAACGTACTCTCTGACACTGATTAGTCCTCTCCAGTTACCGATTGCTTCTCAGCAGATTTGATTTGATTGTTGTAAAGCCTTTGAACGGCACCCGTTGACAGAGCAGAGTTGCTCTCTTGATAAGTAGTGCCATAGTGCCAAGTCAATTTATTGGTAGTACTTAAATATTTGTTTCGAAGCTGCTGACAGGCTTGCCGTGTCACAGGCAGGTTCGATTGGTTGTATCGGCAAGTCTGCGGGACAAAAATAACGTCGATTCTGCCTAGTATCGCCTTTTCGATACTGGGGGTATGCTCAAGCGATACTGGCATAAGCAGGTCGGTAGATAAGTCTGATTGAATTTTTTGCTTAGCCTCTTGGCTTAGTAGACCGCCTTCTAAAGAAATATGGATAACGCCTTTTTCTTCGCGTCTGAAAATTGGTGCGGTTAACTTATCCAAAACATTAGGTAAGTTTTTCCAGTCGGTACTAAATTCAGCTGAGTCTGAATGAGTGAGGTGTGGCACCTCTTGGTTGGGCGCGACACAAGCAACTAAAGCTGGCAGAATTAAGGCTAATGAACATAGTTTTAGTGGTTTCATCATAGTTCCTAATAGTTGTATCCGTAATTGCCAAAGAGCCTAGTGCTTTGATCTTGAGTACTGCCTGTCTTGTGTAGAAACACACGTTCAAATCGGTTGGCAGGGCGGTAACGATCTAGCGGTGTTGTTAGAAGAGAAGGATCACTGGTTGGTTCAACTAAGCGAGCCGTAGCAATTATGACCAATTCACTTTCTGCGTTTCTAAAACTGTTGTTGCTAAAAAATGGTGCCAGTAGCGGAATTTCACCGAGAAAAGGCAGGGCTTCCACTTTGTGGTCTTGATAGGTACGTACCAAGCCTGCAAGTGCAAAGCTTTGACCGTCGGCTAGCTCAATGGTGGTTGTAGCACGGCGAGTTTCAATTCCCGGCACTTCGACTCCAGCGATCGAGACGCTGTTTTCACGACTAAGCGTCGATACTTCTGGGGCAACCGTTAAACTGATTTGATTATTGCTAAGTACCGTCGGTGTGAGTTCCAAAGCGATACCAAACTTTTTAAACTCGATGCTGACACCATCGTCTCCGTTGTCTACGGGGAATGGGAATTCGCCTCCGGACATAAAGGTAGCGGCTTCTCCCGATTTAGCCGTAAGGTTGGGTTCTGCAAGTACGTTGACCAAGCTGTTTTCCACTAAGGCATCAATAATGACGTTAAGGCCGTGCTGATCAGGACCATTTGGCAATGTGTTCGTTGGAAACTTGTTACCTGGCGTTACCCCTAAAGCGGTTTGTAGCGTATCCCATTTACCCCAGCGCATGTTGCCGATAGAACTCCATCGAAGGCCAAGTTGTTCACTGGTTGATCGCTCCATCTCTACGATTCTTACCGAGATGTTTACTTGAGCACTTCCCACTGTTTTTAATTGATTTACAACGAGAGGATAAACACCGATACCGCCGCCTGGTTTTGCTGCGCCATTGGCTCTCGCATTGCTTCCATCTTGTCGAGAGGTTCCAAGAGTTTGCGCGTCGTCGTCTTGCAGTGACTTTGCATAACCGGATGCCATGCTAAGGATTTCATGGGCTTCTAAAGGTGTTGCCACTTCACCCATAGCGACGATAGCGCCACCGCTGTATGCAAACGAGACGGTTGCGTCTGGAAATGCATGTCTCACTCGAGCCTCAAGAGGAGAGAGATCCGCAGCAATAACTACCTTGTAATGGGCCAACGTGGATGCATTCTCTCCAAGAACAAGCAGGTCTGTTTCCCCTAGTTCTTTACCAGCGATCATGATGTGCTGATTTGACGGAGCGTGAACGACGAGTAGCTCTGGGTCGGAAACAAAAATATCTTGTACTGAATCTGATACCGTGATGATCCGGTTGTCGTTAAGCGAAATTTCTAAAGTTTTTACTTTGGCTAAGGCTTGATTAGCAGAAAGCAAGGCGACTGCACCTAAGCAAAGTGTTTGAAAAAAGTTCATTGGTTTATCTCGCTATCGGTGTTCAATCGTGCGGACGTCTTGACCGTCAAAGATTCTTATAGAGTTATCTGGCACTAAGCCAGGGTTGTGGTTGTCAGAGATTTGCTCATCCCAGAGGGTGATATTCTGACCATCGGTGATGTGAGACATTGGTTTCGCGCTGCGCAGTAAAAGAGAGAGATCACCCAGTTTACGGGCGAGCAACAATCTTTGCGCGCCTTGGATGTCGACTTCAAATGTGACGGGTAAGGTTGCCTCTGACGTTTGATTAAACTTGTCTAATTGGTCGTTGTTTTCTGATGCGCGAACGATATCGGTAAGCGTATTGTCGACAGCGAGAAGTCGAACATTTTCAAGTACTAGGCTGTTGGCGTGTTTTAGAGTTTCACCAAAACCTTCGCTGCTTTGATGCTCTTTTGACGTGGTTAAAATAATATCCACATAGTTACCCGGTTTGATTAAACCGTAGCTACCACCCGCAAAAGTGATATCTAAGGTGACCCCTTTTTTCCCAGGCGCTAGCATTGATGATAGATATTGGCTTTGTTCCGGGCGAACAACGTTGAAAATAGTAAGAGGTTGGCCAATCGACAAAGACTCGGTGATCAAGCTGCCCTCTAAAGAGTCGGGCTGAATAAAATCTTTTAAAAACAGCGTGTTTAATTCATTTTTGTCACCGTTAAACTCGGCCCATTTAAAGTCTTGTGAACGCAAAAAAGCGCCCGCTTGAATCGGATGTTTAGCAACGAGTATTTTTGGAGCGATAGCTTGTGTTTCGGCAATCTTTGGTTCTTCGATGTTATCATTTGCAGCCGGAGGGGCTGAATTTGTCCAGATGAACATTAGCATCACAAGCAGTAAGCCTATGCTAATGAGCACAAATAGTAACTTTTTCATGGTATTGATAATTATACGTAGTGGATAGTTGTTATAGCGCAGCCAGCGATAGCTACGGCGTAAGGCACGGTTTTTATTTCGCGTGTTTTAATAAAACCGATGCCCGAAAGATGGTTGATAGCCAGAATGGCTAAACTTAATACCCCACCGACGAATGCGGTTTGAAGTATTAACCAATGCCAGTGTTCAAGAGAACCGTAAGCACATATTGCAAGCAACTTACTGTCACCCGCTCCAAACCATCGGTAATGGAAGCAAATCACTCCCAGCAACATAATAATTGCGGCTACAGCCAAGTGGCTTACGCTTAGTGGAGTTGCTGAAATCACCACAATGGCCAAAATAACTAAAGCCCTGTTGGGGATTGTTCTACTTTTTATGTCAGTTAGTACAACAAGCAGAAGTAGACCCATTGTGGTGATTTGTTGCAGCAGTAAGAAAGAATTACTCTCCACCATTGCCCATGTTCATGCCATCGATAATGGTTTGAAACTTGTCTTTAAGAGCCGTTATAAACAGCCCGTCTGAGCCAAAAATTGCCAAAATACCTGCTGCTAAACCTGCTGCAAGAATCCCGTATTCGATAGCTGTTGCCCCACTTTCATCTTTGAAGTAGCGCTTGAGAAGGGTAGATACACCATTCATAGAATTACGTCCTTTGATCACATTTTTTTGTTAAATGAATATGAGAATTATTATTAATATCATTGAAAGAAGCAATACTTTTATTATAATAAATTCTAAATATCACGCCATTTACCATGTATTCAACCAATATAATCTCTATATGCAGCTCGTTGAACCGTCGTAATTTGTTTGATGGTTAATCATACTGTTTGGGTTTTTGGCTGTAGTAGTATCCTTAAGGAATAAAAATGCTCTTTAAACGTATTGCAGTAACCACCTTGTTAGGTTTGGTGACTGCCGCTTGTAGTGACCAGCCGACAGATGAAACTTTGACTGTACCCGGTGGTGGTGACAGCGGAACTTCTTCTCCTAGTCAGCCGAGTAATCCAAGTAATCCAAGTAACCCTAATGTGCCCGGCGGTGGTCAAACAGCTGGTGGCGGACAAACCATTGTTCCTCCTCAGCCCCCAACGGCTTTTCGAGATATCACTATCACAGGTCCAGTTCCGGAAGCGACTAGTACCGATGTGTTTCAGTTTAAAGTATGTGCGGGAACGACCTGTGATACGTGGCAAAGTGCGGTACCAGATGGCAGCTACGAGTACACGTTTGAAGTTTCTCAGTGGCCGGATGATCAGCCTATCAATGTTGAAGGCTGGCTTTCTGGTCAGCAAGCTTCGGGTGTTGCAAGCCGAAGTAGTTTACCGAATGCCAAGAGTACGTCGGTCACTAATGCTTTAACAACACAAACGAAGTACTTTAAAACGGAGCTAGATACGCTGACGAATATCATTCAGATGGACAGTTCTGGTGACGGTGTTATTGATGAAAAAGAGTTGGTTACGCTTTCATTAGATCCTATAACACAAGCTTTTCTTACTGTTAGTAAGCATTTACTTTTGGACGTTCTAAAGCAATCTGCTAACCTTCCTGTTCGGCAACGACACGAAGCGGTAAGGCGCTATTTGTCCGATCAAAGTGCGAGTTCTTGGGTTGAACTGACTCAAGAGCAGAGAACCGCAATTATCGAACATATGAAAACGACGGGAAGTAGCCGTTATCGACCGTCATACCATGGTGGCTTTACATTGCAACTGACCCCAGAGCAATGGAGGCTTATAAAAGGTGATGCTAACGCGACACTAGAAGAACAGGTTGTCGAGTTAAACGTCGCCCAGCTTAAACATATTCATCCATCCAACCACAAGCGAGGCATGACAAACTGGCTGTTTAGATTGACGACACAGCAATTAGCCAAAGCACGTGGTGAGTTGGTATACACACAACAGTTGGTTGTAGAGTTGGCGGCGATTTATCAGCAAATGGCTGACAAAGGGTCACAGGAACTGTTTTTAGACGGTTCTCAAGAAAGAAAGCTTAAAGAGCACGTTGCGCTTGCAAACCCTGGTGATGGAGAACCAACGGTTTTTAACACTCCATTTGCCCTCGAAATATCCGAATCTTGGCGCGATAGTCAATATGATTTGCTCGGCTTGTTTGACGTGTTGGATCCTACAACAGGCAAAGGAAAAAAAGTGACGTGGACGCTTAGTGCAAGTGATATTCAAGCTATCTATCAGCGCCACAAAGAAGATTTAGCAGCGGAGCCCGACGAGCGCCACCAAAAGAGTTTCCCTTTGCCGAATCGAACTTGGCCGGGCAGTGGGGCAGGGTTACAGAAGCTAGGTAAAAAAGTATTGGCAGCACTTTCGACTACGCCTGATAAGCCAATTTGGAAAGTCTATTCTGAGCAAGCTGGTACTGCCATTCCTGTTCATTCACAAATGAATCTCACGGCAGATGAACAGATAGAGCGTCGTTTCTTAAGAGCTTGGGGGAAACTGGAGTATTCTGACTACAATCACCCATTGAAAAATCAAATGCTGGGTTTGGCACCAGAAGTGCAGCTTCGGATTAGCGGTCGCTTTCCTGCAGAGCTTGAAGAAGCTTCGGTAGAGGTGCTTTTGGGGAGTCGAATTGAAACCGCGTATGGCGTAAGTCAAGGACGTGAGCCAAAGGGGCGTCATCAGCCTATTCCCTTGATTACGCTAGAAGGTTCGCGCAAGAGAACGATCGATTATACGGGTAAAAACGGGTTCGCGTTTACTATTCCGCTTCGTAATGTCGAAAACAATTTTGAAAGATGTAAGCCGGGTAAGCCATTAATTCCCAACAAAAGTTTTCGAAGTAATTACGAGTACACCGAAGACGAAATGCAAGAAACGTTAACGGTTCGGGTGCGCGATAGCAAAAAAGACGTGCAATTACGCTCGATATTAGGCTCATTCTGCGAGCTGGTAAAGTTGGATGCAAACGGTAATAAAACGCTAGAAATCAGTGAGCTACAGAGATTGAGTGTTGGGTACATTTCCAGTGCTCAGACGGCATTGCTGTTCAAAAGTTCGTTAACCAACAGTGGTGGTGCGCTTTATCTATATCCTTTTAAACTGGAAGAAATAGCCAATAAAATCAGCGCTCTACCTCGCCAGCAAGTGGAATTTTTGGCTGCGGTTTTTGCCCTTCAAGCGGAGGGGCGTCTGTTTGGTCGTACTCTGGAATTGGTAGAAAGTGCGGACATTTACATGGACGTATTGGACCTGCTTAGCATCAATATGTTGGGCTCTTATGGGATGGTGTCTAGTAATAACTTAATTCCTGATTTGGAGATGCTTCAAGATAGATTTGCAGCCAAGTACGCTATCGGTCAAGTTTTGATTGATAACTTGGATGTCAATATATCTCATATCACTCAGAACATGACTCAACTATTAGCAAACTCAAAGGAAGACAAATACTTTTTTGAGTATTCAAGACCGGGCAGTTGGGTCACGGTTTTTCCAGTGAGTTCTATCGATCCTTCTTGCCAAATGGAATTGAATCAAGACCAAGTAGTCGGCATTCGAATTGACGGCAAGGGGAAAAAAGATGATGGGTATTGGGTAACAATTGGTTGGGAAAAGCAAGCTGGTGCGACTAACTACACACTAGGTTGGGATGAAAATAGCTTTGAACAAGTGGTGGACGCGCAGCACAAAAAGCCAACGAACAAACTCAGGGCAACAATAACCGGGTTGAACTTAGAGCAGACGTATTACATTCGTGTGCAGAGCAATATTGGCAGTCCTAGTTCAGTATTAACATACTCGCCTCGCCATATCCACATTGCTGATTCTCGCGTGACCGCGGGTACTGAACAAGATGATAGCCATCGCGGTCGCGATAGTGATACTGCGTGTGATCCTCTGAGTGGCAAAGCTCGAAACAGTAACAAAGATGGAATGCTAGGTGCTCGCTATGTCAAGTTAGATAACAAAGGTATTCCCTTGATTCGCCAAGACTTAACTCATAAGCAAGCACCGTTTTCATGTGTGCTCGACGCGCAAACTGGTCTTGTGTGGGAAACTAAACAAGGGCGAAAAGAAGATGACCCATATACGATTTTCGATGGTGACAACATGTATGTGATGGATCCAACCGATGCAGGAGAAGTGTTTGACGGCACTTGTGCACTCCCAGATCTAAATGTGGTTTCGACCAATCCACAGAAGTGTAGCGTGGCCAATCAAATTACTTGGGTAAAAAGCAAAAAGCGCTGCGGTTTAAACAACTGGCGTTTGCCAACGCTTAGTGAAGGGTATGCACTGTTTGATTTTGGCAAAAATCGGTCTGGAAACATTGATACTCGCTATTTCCCGAACCTTCATTTCCCGCGCTTTAACTCCAGTACGTTCCATGGATTTTGGCTGGATGCGCCGAGTATAGACCAAAAGAAACATCGTGCTTTGAGTGGATTGTGGTTGGATGCAAAGCATTTCGAAGACAAGTTACACAATCCGTTAGTTTTGGTTAGTGATGGTTATTACGTTGAGTAAGAGGAAACATCTAGTGAAATATTTATCAGCCTGTTTAGCTTTGGTCGTTACCTCTTCTTATGCGAGTGCAGACTTACAAGAGTGTTTGGCAAACACCGATCTCAATCCAGAAAATCGATTTAGTCATGAGGTGTTAACCCTAGAAAATGGGAGTCCATATAAAGTGGTTAACGATGCGGCAACCGGCTTGCAATGGGGTTTCTGCTTTGTCGGACAAACTCTGAGCAACGATCAACAAAGCTGCGAAGGTGTCGCTGAGGTTGTGATGGATTTAGTGCCTGAACGCCAGTACACCCCAAATGTGAGAGAGAAAACTCTGGAAGTTGTTGCTCGAGAGAATCGCTCTATGGGTGAAACCAACAACTTGTGGCATCTGCCTAATGTGAAAGATCTCTTATCGATATACAACGAACGCTGCGTGCCCGCGTATTATCCGGTGTTTAGTCATAAAATCGGTTTGACGACGGAGCAGATAAACGAGTTAAAAGATACAAAAATTGATTATTCGTTACCCGCCGCAGAGAGAAAAGAAGATACGGCTAAAAACATCAGGGGCTGGGCTTATCATTCGATGAATGTGTCTACTGACTCAAATTCACCGGGTCGTTACCTGTTCTTCTATACCGTATCATTTAGTGGTCACGGGACGCCTGCTAGCGCCAATCAGCAAAAATATAGCGTGATGAGGTTGGTGCGCAAAAAGCCATAAATGCAATCTGGGTACATTCGATAGGCCGCACATTATTAGTGCGGCCTTTTTCGTTGGCTCGCAGGCTTTTACACTGTAAACCGATCGACTAAATGATAGAGTTCGTTCGCCTTGTGGTTGAGGTTTTCACTACCCGCTCTGTTTTCGTTAGCCAGTCCAGCCGAACGCGAGCTTTGATCGGATATCACCACGATGCGCTGGGAGATATCTTGACCTACTAAACTTTGCTCCTCGGTTGCCGTTGCGATAAGGGCATTCATATCCATAATGGTGCCAACACTTTGCTGAATTTGAACCAGTGCTTCGGCGGCGGCATTGGCCTCTTCTACGGTACTTTCCCCGCGTTGCTGGCTTGATTTCATCGCTTTCACAGCCGCATCTGAGGCTTGTTTAAGTCTTTGAATCATTTCGTGAATTTCTCCGGTACTATCTTGGGTTCGGCTGGCGAGTTTACGCACTTCATCGGCAACAACCGCAAATCCTCGGCCTTGGTCACCTGCTCGGGCTGCTTCAATGGCAGCGTTGAGGGCGAGTAGGTTGGTTTGTTCCGCGATATCTTGAATCACTTCAAGTGAGGTAGAGATGTTTTTTACATCGCCTTCTAGTCTTGAAATTACGTCGCTAGCTTGGGCCAGCTCTTCGGCTAAATCGCGCACTGATGTGACGGCGGCATTTACGGTTGCTTGTGCGTGATTGGCATTTTCGTCTGCTTCACGTGCGGAATCTGCCGCTTGGTTGGCGTTATTGGAGATCTCTTGGGCGGTTGTCGTCATCTCGGTCATGGCGGTGGCGACTTGCTCTGTTTCTTCTCGTTGTCCGGTAGCCAGCTCGTCTACTTGTGAGGCGCGACTGGACATATCATTGGTTTCCGAGACAACTTGTTGCCCGACATCACTGACATTCTTAATGATGTTCTGCAAGCTGCCAACAAAGGTGTTGAAGTTAGTACTCAGTTTTGCAAATTCTGGTACGGAAAACGATTCCATTCTCGCGGTAAGATCGGCGTTGCCGGAGGCAAATTCACTGATTGAACGGTCAAACTGCTGTAGTGGATTCATAATCGAGCGATTGATCCATATCGCGACTAAGGTGACACAGGCTGCGATGATAATACAGAAAATGATGATGGCGCTGAGAGTGTTGGCAAGGGAGCTCTGCGAGTCTTGCTCTAACTGTTCAACAATGGCGTCGATATCGTCGGTGTAAAAACCAGTACCTAAAACTAAATCCCACTCAGGGATGTAAATGGAGTAACTGAGCTTTGGAAGGGGTTCGGTTTGCCCTAATTTCGGAAAGTAATAAGTAGTATATTTTCCTGTCTTTGAATTCTTAATCAAATCTTGGATTAAGTAATTGCCACGTTTGTCTTGCAGATTGAAGAAGTTTTCGCCTATGCCCTTGTCACTCTTTCCAACTACAAGTCTTATCCCTTTGGAATCGTAGCCAAAGATGTAACCACTTTCGCCGTATTCTAGGAGTTTAAGGGTTGGAATCGCCTCTTGAAGCGTGGCTCCTCGCGCGAGAAACGGGGCGATGGCGGACTTGGCCATTTGTAGGTAGTTCTTAAGCTCGGAGCGCTTTTGCTCCATCATGCCGTTTCGGGTCTGTTGAATCTGTTCTTGATTAAACTCCGTAGTCTTAAAGTAGGTAAACGTTAGCATACCTGTTGCGATAACCAACAATGGAATGAGCGATAAGATATAAAGGCGCGCGCGTATGGTTAGGCTCATATTTACTTCCTGTCTCTATCCACGTACTTCGGACTGTTCCAAAATGCTTTAATAAATAGATAAAGCGTAGTCAATATTTGCCTATTTGTAGCAAAGACTTACTTTTTACACGTCTTGGAAGAGCATTGTGGTGTAAAGCCAAAAATACGGGAAAGGCGCATCCTATGTTTGGCAAACTTCAGGTAAAGCCAATCGGCTATCGGTTTGATTAGGGGGAGACGGGTTGGGGCGTATAGCCAGCCTTTGCCAACACAACGCCACGCATAGGCAATGGCATCCAATCCCAACAGGAGTTCGCCTTTGTTAGTTATACCATGAAGAATACTATCTGCCTTCAATACATCGATATTGGGGTAGTTTTCCATTTCGGCGCTGTGGATGTCGACTAATCCTATGCTTTACGCGAATCTAATTTTGTTAGCTTTTTCATCTCAATGGCGCAAAGTGGGCAGTGGGCATCGTAAAATAGTGTAATAGCTGGCATGAACACTCCTTTTTTTCCTTTTTACGTCACCGGCCTACTGAGGATCACGTGCTTTGCTATATAGTGATGCCAGCTTTCACTGGTACTGGAATACAAAAACTGGCAGAAGTCCTGGCGATCGGCTAGATAGTCGTTTTCTACCTCGTTAAGTAAGTTGGCGTGTTTCTCTGGATCACTGCCGTACACTAAGCAAAGGGTAGAGAAATAGCGTTGTAGATCGAAACTGTGTTCGTCGATGTACTCGCCAATATGATAATAATCGGGGCGATCTTCTGACTCAAACGCAAACATATCTGCCGCACTGATGGCGGCGTCATCACCGTTTTCTATGTAATCGATCATTACGACTGCGGCAAAATTATCAGCGGCATCTTCTTCCTTCCCCAAAATGGGAATGTTTTGGTCGGCAATATAGGCGTGTGCCGCTTCGTGCAAGAGGGTGTGAAGAATCGTGTCTTGTGCGCCAAGCTGGGGAGACTTTCCGAACCGAGCTTGATATTCGTTCTTAGTAAAGTAGTTTAGCGCTTCGTGATAGAAGTGATACGGCATGTGAACCACATGGCTTTGTGGATTATACAAGGGGCCTTGTTCACCTCCGTATTGGATGGTGAGTGTGCGATTAAAAGGAAACCACTGATCGGCGAGATCGGTAATCAACTCGTTTAATTGACTCTCTTGGATAGCGATTTTGGCGGACTGTTCTTGCGTATCTTGTGGGTTTATATACTCAACTTTGATGTTCTCTTTTGCCGATACAACAGCAGGCAATATTAGGGTGAACAGTAAAAGTGCGCGTAGTTTCATTTTGCTTTATCACTTTGTAAGAACTTAAAGACATAGTGGCACAATCTCGCCTTATACTGAACACCCTACGAATCTATTCACCTATTGGTTTGAGTGAAACCCTATTGTGTTGCCTTCTGTATCTAGGGCTACCGAGATAAAGCCGTGCGGACCTATCGACATTTTGGGCACTTGCACAGTGCCGCCCGCATCAGCGACGCGAGATTCTTCTACCGCACAATCTTGACAAGTAAAATAGACGAGTGTGCTATTGCCACCCGCTGGTACATTGTCCATTTTCACTAAGGCACCCGCGGCGCCATACTTTTCCATGTCCGATGGAAAGGCCCACATTTGCATATTAAAGTTTGCCGGCATGTCGATTGCTTCTAAAGGTTTTTGAAAGACTTGCTCGTAAAAGCCTTTCGCTCTTTCCATGTCATCGACATAGATTTCAAACCAGCCTACTGGGTTGTATTGAGTCATTTGTCGTTCCTCCATTTCTTAATCAAGATAGACCAGCTTTTGAAAGAGGGAAATTTTACTTTGGTTAACTGCGATCTTTTGCCAGCACAAAATGAAAAAAGGAGTGGTACTCCACTCCTTTCTCCTTGTTACTGATCGGTGATCAGTAACCCATCAACTTAAGCAGATTCTCCGCGGTTTTAATGGCTTCTTTTCGATTAGCTATATTGAGCTTTTGGTATAAGTTGCGAATGTGGGTTTTAATTGTTGTTCCTGCGACGTCGAGTTCCTGAGCGATCTGCTCATTACTAAACCCGGAATAAATCAAACCGAGCACTTGCCATTCTCGCTGAGTGAGTGGGCTGGTTCTTACCAATTCTGGAATGTCGGGATGAGAAACCAAGCGATCTACAAACTCTTCGTCAAAGTGTACTGAGCGACTGCGTTCGCTACTAGAGATACATTTCACCAATTGCTGCGCACGATGGCGAGCTAAGTCTCCGAGGTCATGGCCATGAGCCAACTGCTCTAGATGAAGCGAAATCTTATCCCCATCGATAAGGTAATTGCCCAAAATACCGGTTTGATTGGTGAGTTCTAGCGCCTGAGCCAAATAGTCGGTCGCCAGCGGATGATTATCTTGTGTTGCCGCGTGAACGGCCTGAACGATCAAGTTGCGATTGGTATCTGTGACAAGTGCGTATTGCTCGGCTTCATTGCTCAAAAAGTCTAAGGTTTGTTGCGCATCGTCAAATCGGCCTAGGCTGGTTTGTACCCGCGCTATGTTACGCCATTGAAGCTGAGTGAAGTGATTACTCGCTTTATCTGGGCGAAATGCGGTGTCCAGCCATTGCTGCATCGCTTCTTTATCGTTTCTCGCCTGCCAATACAAAATTAACGAGAGTGAGGCATTGGCTGTCCAATCGACGTGATAAGTGGACTGCTTGAGTAGGTGGCGAATTTTTTCTATAAACTTGCCTGCTTTGTCTAGCTCTCCACGGCCAATGGCAATCCTAGCTAACATAGAGTAGCTCGTTAGGTGCTTGCTCGGATCGTGATTTCCAAGGGCATCCAAGCCTTTATAAGCATACTCTTCGGCATCGTCTAAACGATTCCAACACCAGAAAACTTGTGCACGTATCCGCAGTAAAAACTCGTGGTGTGGGACTTGGTGTAATTGCTGTTCTTCGATTAGTTTGAAGGCGTTGTCTTGTACTTCAAACGCGGCTTGCACATAGCCTTGAGCGATCAAGATTTCACTCTGTTGCAGCATGGCCCAAAGCGCTTGGTGATAGACTTGGTATTGCCTAGCCAGCTTTTCGGTTTGCTGCATCATAGAGAGCGCGCGACTGAGCTCTCCCGTCACATGGTGTACTTCGCCGACAATGGACGTGGCGACGATACGGCTGAGATAAACGGTACTATCCAGTTGTCCGAGGGCCAGCTCGGCCAGCTCTAGAGCGTATTCTGGCTTGTTTTGATTGATGGCAACTTGGGCTTTTAGCGTATTAAACTCGCCTTGTTGACTTGCATTTAACGCCACGTTGCGGCGCTCCATCTCGCGCGTTGACTTAGCGATTAACGCATCTACATGGTCAAATCTATGCTGAATCTGAGCCAACCATGCTTGCAGCATACAGAGTTTAGGTTCTTGATATAGCTGGTCATCTGACAGGCTATCGATAGCTCCTTCGAGGATATCTAGCTCGCCGTGGTTAAACATTTTCCAGCCATATTGGCTCAATATTGAGCCTGTTAGGCCGCTGTCTCCGGAGAGTTGGGCATGCCTGAGTGCTTGGTGGGGAGAGTTTTCATTCAACCAAGCTCTTGCGGCATTCTGATGGAGCTCTTGTTCCTGCTTTGGAATGCGAGCACTGCGCTCGTGAGCGAGAAATTCTGCAAACAGGTTGTGGAAACGATACCAGTTTTGTTCTCCCTCCAATGGATGAATAAACAATCCAAATTTGTTGAGGTTTTCAATAATTCCCAACGCATCTTCACGTTGAGTCAGGGCGGTGACTAGGGTGTCATTAAAATGGTCAAGAATCGAGCACTGCATTAGGAACAAACGAGTTTCTTGATCCAATAGGTCAAACACTTCTTCCACTAAGTAATCCCATAAGTGGCCGTGATTAAAGTTGGAAAAGGACTCTGCGGTTTGCGCTAAAGAGCGACGCTGGTGTTGGGCTTGCAGGGCGATCAGTTGCAGTGCTGAAGGCCAGCCTTCTACGTGATGGCGAAGGCTGTCAGCGGTGACATCATCGATCCCTTCGGTAATACGCTGGTTAAAAAATCGCGTGGTTTCCTCGGTATCAAAAGCCAGTAAGTCATTGCCAATTTCTATCATTAGATCGCGAACCCTAAGGTTTGCCGTGCCCAATGGTGGCGCCGAGCGGCTAGTGACGACCAAGGTTAGATTGTCTGGCATGTGTTTGAGGAAAAACCGCATCGCTTCGTGAATTTCATCATCACTGACAAGGTGGTAATCGTCTAAAACCAGATAACACTCCTGCTGAAAGTGGCTCAGTTCGGTAAACACTTCACCAAATAGAGAGTGTAGTGAGGAGAACTGCCTCTTTTCCGCAAGCTTCTGCGAGTTTGGACAAGCGTCCTGAGTCGCCTTGTTTAGCGCTTTTAACAGGTAGTTGATAAAGCGGAAGGAGTCGTTGTCACCATCATCTATGCTATACCAGCCGACGTTGCCTTTGTCAGCTAACCATTGTGCAGCCATAGTGGTTTTGCCGTATCCGGCAGGAGAGCGAAACAGTACCAGCTTATAACACATTGCTTGCTGGAGAAGGTCTAATACCCTTGGGCGAACGATAGCATTATGCAATCGTCCCGGACGAGTCAACTTTGAAGGAATCCACATAAGTTCTGCCCTTTTTGTATAAATGTTGACCATTCTGGTCTGATGAGAGGGATGTTACTTGATGTCATTCGGCAAGGAGACGGTCTAATCAGGACTTTTTCTAGCAATTCACATTTTGTACCAGTCTACGCCCCATAATTGTGACTTTTATCACTATTGGGTGGGGTGGGAGAGTGAGAATTAAGTTCGATTTGTACAAAGGATAGTGAAATATCTGCAAAATCGTAACATTTAGTGAGATCTATGTTGCATATTAGAACTTTGCTCAAATGGTACGACATCCTTCCTTCACACTTGATAGCTAACTTTATTGGTCGAAGCCTGTGATCTCTCTCACCGACATTAGCGAATGATAGCCGGATTAGTGAGAGTTTGATCACTCTAAGAGCGTGGCCTACGCCCCTACGCCCTAGCCCCTCCTCCCATTTGACCTTAAAGGTAGGAGGATGCTTAGCTGGTAATGTCCATGCAGGATATGGGCTAGATAAATTAAAACCAAATGTAAGTGAGATTTCGTCATGAAACCTGCGCATCAAAAGCAATTCGATAAAGCTGCATTCCAACAAAGTGTCACCAAGCACCTTTCCGCTACCTACGCGACTACTGCAGAGCAAGCTAATAGCCGAGCTTGGTATCTGGCCATGGGTCGTGCTTTGGCAGAGATCACCACATTTGATCTTCTGCAAACTGAAAAAGATGAAAAGATTGTCAACGCAAAAAGCGTTAACTACTTGTCGCTAGAATTCTTGATCGGTCGATTAACAGGTAACAACCTGATTAGCATGGGACTATACGATCAAATCAACGAGGCGATGAACGAGTTGGGTCAGAGCTTAACTGATCTGTTAGAAGAGGAACGCGATCCGTCATTGGGCAACGGTGGTCTTGGTCGTCTCGCTGCGTGTTTTATGGACTCACTGGCAGCGCAGGAATTTCCAACTGTTGGCTATGGCCTTCATTACGAGTACGGCTTGTTTAAGCAATCATTCAAAGAGTGCCATCAACAAGAAGCGCCCGATGCATGGTGTGGTGTTGAAGGCTACCCTTGGGAAGTCGCACGACCTGATTTAGCTCAAGAGATTGGTTTTTACGGTCACGTTGAAGTCGTGAATCAAGATGGTCGAGAACGTCGCCGTTGGGTTCCGGGTATGTCGGTTAAAGCCATGCCGTGGGATATGCCAATTGTCGGTTACGAAAGCGATACGGTTTATCCTCTGCGCTTGTGGGAATGCCAAGCTATTGCCCCTTTCTCTCTCGCGAGTTTTAACAACGGTGACTACTTCGAAGCCCAGCACTCGCTTATTGATGCGGGTAACATCACCAAAGTGCTTTACCCAAATGACAACCACGAAAAAGGGAAGACTCTGCGTTTGATGCAACAGTACTTCCACAGTGCAGCATCGATCCGCGATATTCTTCGTCGTCACGAAGTCGCGGGTCACACCTTGGCTTCATTGCCAAAGCACGAAACCATTCAGTTGAACGATACGCACCCTGCAATCGCTATCCCTGAATTAATGCGCATTTTAATTGATGACAAAGCACTGAACTGGGAAGAGGCATGGGCAATCTGTTCCCATACTTTTGCTTATACTAACCACACTCTATTGCCAGAGGCATTAGAAACGTGGGATGAGTCTTTGATTCAACGCCTGCTTCCACGTCATATGGAAATCATTTACGAGATCAACCACAGATTCTTACAAGAAGTTCGAGCCAAGTGGCCAGGTGACGTGGCGAAGCAACAGAAGCTATCTATTATCCAAGATGGATTCCACCGTATGGTTCGCATGGCTAACTTGTGTGTAGTGGGCTCTTATGCAGTAAACGGCGTAGCGGCTCTTCATTCACAACTGGTCAAGCGCGACCTGTTCCCTGAATTCCATGAATTGTATCCAACTCGTTTACACAACGTTACCAATGGCATTACGCCACGTCGCTGGTTGAAGTTCTGTAATCCGGGTCTATCGGCATTGATCACCGATAAAATAGGCGAAGAATGGCCTGCGGATCTGGATCAGTTAGAAGCGATTGCAAGATACGCCGACGATGCAGAGTTCCAGCAACAGTTTATGGCGGTGAAAAAAGAGAACAAGGCCCATCTTGCGAAATGGGTAAAAGAGAACATGGATATCGAGCTCGATACCAATGCGATTTTCGATGTGCAAATTAAACGTCTACACGAATATAAACGTCAGCACCTAAACATGCTGCACATTTTGTCGCTGTATCACCGCTTGGTCTCTGACCCAGACTTTGAGATGTCTCCGCGCGTTGTGTTCTTTGCGGCCAAAGCGGCGCCGGGTTATCACTTAGCGAAAGAGATCATTTATGCCCTCAACAAGATTGCAGAAAAGGTCAACAACGACCCTCGTATCGGCAACAAACTCAAAGTGGTCTTTATGCCAGACTATCGCGTGAGTATGGCGGAAATCATCATACCAGCAGCGGACGTCTCTGAGCAGATTTCTACCGCGGGTAAAGAAGCGTCTGGCACAGGTAATATGAAACTGGCACTGAATGGTGCGTTGACCATAGGCACGATGGATGGTGCTAACGTGGAAATTCGCGAAGAAGTGGGTGATGAGAATATCTATATCTTCGGCCTAGAAGTCGATGAGGTAGAAGCAACCAAAGCTCGCGGCTACAACCCTTACGATTACTACAATGCGGATCCATTGCTAAAAGCATCTCTTGACCTACTACTTAGCGACGAGTTCACACCGGGTGAACCCGGTAAGTTGCGAGCGACCTACGACAGCTTACTCGATGGCGGTGACCCGTATCTCGTTCTTGCTGACTTTGCTTCTTACGTTAAGGCGCACGAAGATATGGATAAGCAGTACCGCGACCAAGCAGGTTGGGCAAAGAAAGCCATTCTAAATACCGCTTTGGTTGGCAAGTTTAGCTCAGACCGCAGTATCCGTGATTACGTTAATAACATTTGGAAGTTGGAAGCCGTTAAGCGCTAACACCTTTCTCAGTAGCTGAGAGCTGTCTCGGCTACTGACCCCTATCAAATCAACCCTACATTTTGAAGGTGATGCAGTCCTTCGGAGAGAGCGATGAACCAAAACAATGTAATAAAACAAGTCGCTGAAATGGCGAGAATTGCCGACAGCTACGTGAGCGCGTGGGGAGAAGAAGCGAAAGTTGAAACAGATACCATTGTTCGACTGTTAACGTCTTTAGGCTACGATACATCGAGTGATGAGGCCTTATTGGCTTCTGCAAAGAAAAAACACAAACCAGAAGTTCTAGCATCTGTTACCGTGATCCAAGATGGCGCGCCTGCAGAAGTGTCTATGTTCTTGGGCCCAATGCCCGAGAAAGTGAATTTAGCTGGAAATTGCAAACGGAACAGGGGGAGATATTAGAAGGCTATCTTCAATCTCAGATCGTGAGAGATGAACGCAAAGAGGGTGGCCCTTTAGTATTTAGTCTTCCAGCGGATTTACCGTGGGGCTACCACACACTAGAGGTGGTGCGAAAGCGTCGCAAAGCGCCTTACGTTATGAAGTTGATTAAAACGCCTAAATCTTGTTACAAACAGCCTGAGTTAGACGAAGGCAAGAAGATGTGGGGCCCGAGTGTTCAACTATACACTTTGCGAACTCAACACAACTGGGGGATCGGTGACTTTGGCGATCTGAAACAATTGGTGTCAGATATTGCGTCTCGCGGAGGCGATTTTGTCGGCCTTAACCCAATTCACTCCCTGTTTCCGGCTAACCCCGAAGGGGCGAGTCCATATAGCCCATCTTCTCGTCGATGGTTGAATATACTCTACATTGATGTTAGCTCGGTACCCGAGTTTGCATTGAGTGCAGAAGCGCAAAAAATAGTGGGCAGTGCTGAGTTCCAGCAGCGTTTACAAAATGCTAGAGATTCCCACTGGGTGAACTATACGGAAGTTTCAAAGTTAAAGATGAACGTATTACCTCTTCTTTTTGAAGAGTTTAAAAAACGTCATCTAGATGAGGGAACCAGTCGCGCAGAAGCGTTTTTGAGTTTTGTCGAGCTTGGTGGGGAGAGCTTACTGCATCAGGCTGCGTTTGATGCTTTGCACGGTGAGCTGCACGCTAGAGATCCTGAAGTATGGGGTTGGCCCGCGTTCCCTGAAGAGTATCGTCGATTTGACAATCAGGCCGTTAGTGAATTTATTCGACGCAATAAAGATCAAGTCCATCTGTACATGTACCTTCAATGGGTTGCCGATATTCAGATCAAAGAGGCGCAAGTATTGGCGCAAGACAAAGGTATGTCTTTAGGCCTATACCGTGACCTTGCGGTAGGAGTCGCTGATTCAGGGGCGGAAACGTGGGCTGACGATGGCAATCTAGTATTAGACGCTAGTATTGGTGCGCCACCCGATATCCTTGGACCTCTTGGGCAAAACTGGGGATTGCCTCCACTTAACCCTCAGGTGCTCCAAGCGACGGGATATGAAGCTTATATCGATCTTCTAAGAGCGAATATGAAGCACTGTGGGGCCTTGCGCATTGACCACGTGTTGGGACTACTTCGCTTGTGGTGGATCCCAAAAGGTGAAGACGCCACAAATGGCGCGTACATTTACTATCCCGTTGAAGATATGCTGGCGATACTGGCGTTGGAATCACATCGTCATCAGTGCAGTGTTATCGGTGAAGACTTAGGTACGGTGCCTGATGAAATTGTCGAAATTCTTCGCGATGCGGGTGTGCACTCTTACAAGGTGTTCTTCTTTGAAACGTCGGAAGAGGATGGGGGCTACCTTTCGCCAGCGCATTATACGCCTCAATCTATGGCTGCACTGTGTACTCATGATATGCCGACCCTTCGCGGTTTCTGGCACTGCGACGATTTGAAAATGGGCAAAGAGCTGGGCTTGTATCCCGATGAAAAGCAACTTGAAGCCTTGTTTGACAATCGATTAAAGAGTAAGCAAGGCATTTTGGACTCTGTGGCGTGGCACGGCTACTTGCCAGAAGGTGTCGGTCGCGATGCTCAATACGTTCCTATGGATTCTTATTTGGCCGATTCTTTGCAACTTCACGTTGCGGCGGGCTCTTCCGCACTGCTGAGTGTTCAGTTGGAAGACTGGCTGGAGATGGACAATCCGGTCAATATCCCTGGTACGGTGGATGAGTATCCAAACTGGCGTCGAAAACTGTCGATGAATCTTGAGCAAATCTTTGCTCATCAAGGGGTAAACCGCATTGCTCAAAAGTTGACCGAGGTACGCGCTAAAGCGAGTAAAAAGTAGCAGAGCTCTATTTCAGGCATGATTATTACTGTTAGTTTTACTACTTGGGTTAGTGATATATTTTCGTTGGATCACTTTGCGCAAAACAAACTTGAACCTCGGCAGTTCGGCTAGCGAATCAAGTATGAAAAGCAACGAGTTACATACGAAAGTATCGGTTCAGTCACTCTTGATGTTTGCAGAATTCGGTACACTAACCACACGCTGTTTTTAGCCCGCCTATTAGCGGGCTTTTTCGCTTTTACTCGGAGCGTAGTACTGCTCTGGATAGTCTAGAAAGTTAGGTTAGGAGAGAAAGGATTGAAAAAAACATCAATAGATAAAAAGACACAAGCGTATAACCAGCTTTCAAACGCTTCGTATGCAGATCCATTTGCATTTTTAGGCCCGTATATCAACAAAGGGCAAGGCGGACTTAGGGTATGGATGCCCGGCGCCGATGGGGTGGAACTTGTAATTAAAGGTGAGCCGCGCATTACTCTGGAAAGAGAAGACGCCTCTGGTTTTGTATTAACGGAGTCGCGCGATTTAAAATTCACTCACTATCAGTTAGCGGTAAACTGGAATGGTGTCGAACAGTTGATTGATGACCCATACCAGTTTCACGAAATTTATGCCGAGTATGATCACCTTCATACTCCGAAAGAGATGTATCACCACATGGGCGCACAGTTGATAACCATTGAACGAGATGGTCAGTCAATTCAAGGGGTGCGTTTCTTGGTTTACGCTCCTCACGCGAGTGCTTGCTCACTGGTGGGTGAGTTTAACGACTGGGACGGCCGTCGCCAACCTATGCAGCGCTTAGACTACGGTATTTGGGGTATCTTTATTCCAAATATGGATGTAGGAGTACGATACAAGTTTGAGTTGAAAGGCCCTGATGGCAAAGGTTTACCTCATAAAGCTGATCCTTGGGGTTTTTACTCTGAACAGCATCCGTCATTTGCGTCAGTAGTTTATGATCACAAGGCCTACCAATGGCAAGATACTAAATGGCAGACTAGACCTGTCGAAGAAAAGAGAAAACAAGCCCTCTCTTTCTATGAGCTTCACCCTGGTTCATGGCGACGCGATGACTATGGGAACTTCCTAAATTACCGAGATCTCGCGGATCAACTGGTTCCTTATTTACTGGAATTGGGATACACCCATGTAGAGCTTATGCCAGTGTCTGAGCATCCATTTTATGGCTCTTGGGGATATCAGCCTGTCGGGTTGTTTGCCCCAACTAGCCGATACGGTTCGCCCGACGATTTTAAGTACTTTGTTGACAAGTGCCACCAGTCGGGAATCGGCGTCGTTTTAGATTGGGTTCCGGCTCATTTCCCATCGGATGACCACGGTTTGGCAAACTTTGATGGTACGCCGTTGTTCCACGATCCAGACCCTCGTCGAGGCTGGCATCAGGATTGGAACTCTTATATTTACGATTTGGGCCGTGAGCACGTACGACGCTTTTTGGTATCCAATGCTCTGTATTGGTTCGAACATTTCCACATTGATGGTATTCGAGTTGATGCTGTTGCCTCTATGCTTTACTTGGATTACTCGCGCAGTCATGACCAATGGGTACCCAACATAGATGGTGGAAACGAAAACTACGACGCTATCGCCACTTTGAAATGGATGAATGAGGAAGTGTACAAATACTTCCCTAACGCCATGACAATTGCCGAAGAATCTACGGCATTTCCCGGTGTTTCTGCGCCGACCTTTATGGGTGGCTTAGGTTTCGGCTTTAAATGGAATATGGGATGGATGCACGACAGCTTGGCATACATTAAAGAAGATCCTGTTCATCGCAAGTATCACCACAATACGGTGACTTTTCCGTTGATTTACGCCCATAGTGAAAACTACGTCTTGTCGCTGTCTCACGATGAAGTGGTATATGGCAAAGGCTCGATCCACAACAAGATGCCGGGTGACGAATGGCAGCAGACTGCAAACCTTAGAGCGTATTACGGCTACATGTATGGTCAACCGGGCAAAAAACTCAACTTTATGGGGGCGGAATTCGGTCAAACGGGAGAATGGAATCACGATGATCAACTACAGTGGTTCTTGTTAGATTTTGAACGTCATCAGGGCATTAAAGCGCTGACGCGTGATCTCAATACTCTGTACCGAGATGAAAAAGCGCTGCACGAACTCGACTGTGAGCCTCGTGGGTTTGAGTGGCGATTGCAAGACGCCGCCGACGCAAGCATATTGGCACACGAACGTTTAAGTGACAGCGGGGAGCGAATCTTGGTGGTCACTAACTTTACTCCAGTGCCTCACGAGAGATTTCGTTTAGGTGTTCCTCTAGCGGGTGAGTATCAGTTGAAGTTGAACACTGACGACGCGCTGTACAGCGGTAGTAACTTCCCAGTGAAAGAGAGCATCATGTCTGAAGAGTTGCAAAGCGAAGGATTAAATCAATCCATTGAAATCGCATTACCACCGTTAGCCACCCTGTTTTACAAACTTGTATAGGTACTCCAACAAGCGTCTAAGGCCGGTATATCACCGGCCTTTTTTATCTTTAGTCAATATTTAATGTGATTTTAATCACAATATGAAATTCTTGCTTTTGCCTTAGAGTTAACTCAAACCCTTTCAATGTCGGCCAACCACAGATAACTCGTTAACTCGGAGAACACATTATGGAAACTCGTCGTCTAGGTAACAGCGATTTGGATATCAGCGTATTGGGGTTAGGCAGCTGGGCTATTGGCGGAGATATTGGAGAATGGGGCTGGGGGAGCCAAAACGAAAAGCACTCTATCGCGACAATTCACAAAGCTTTGGATGAGGGGATCAATTGGATAGATACTGCGCCTGCCTATGGGTTAGGGAATGCGGAAGTCGTGATTGGCAAAGCCTTAAAACAGAGCTCTCACACTCCATTTATTTTCACTAAGTGCGGATTTCGTTGGGAGGAAGGCGGCAGTGGTGAGTTGATTAATCGTCTTTCTCAGCAATCCATCGTTGAAGAAATTGACCTGAGTTTGTCGCGTTTGGGCGTGGAGTGTATCGACCTCTATCAAATCCATCGCCCCGTTCCCAATTACGAACTCGAAGAAGCTTGGTACTGTCTAACTGAACTGCAAAAAGCGGGGAAGGTAAGGCACATCGGCGTTTCAAACTTCGAAGTGGATCAACTTGAAAGAGTTGCTGCGATTGCGCCAGTGGTGTCTAACCAGCCGGGGTTTTCTTTGCTTAATCGCGACGTCGAAAGCGAAGTGCTCCCTTGGTGCGAAGCGCACAATGTGGGTACTATTCATCACTCTACTATGTCTAATGGACTTCTCACTGGTAGTTGGAGTTTAGAGCGCAGAGCAAACTTAGATAAACGAGATTGGCGAAATAAGAGTCATCAGTTTGCTTCTCCTCTGTTTGAGAAGAACCTAGAGTTTATAGAGTTTTTACGCGGTGTAGCGCTAGAAAAGCAGGTGACGGTTGCCCAGTTGAGTATTGCTTGGACGTTGACGAACCCTGCTTCTACTGGCTCTATTCTAGGAGCGAGAACTCCAGAACAGCTTGAGCAACTATTACCTGCTGCGCAAGTGACGTTAACTCAAGATGAACTTAAGCACATCGATAAAGTCCATGCTAACTTGTTTCACGGTTTGTAAGCGTCCTTGGCTTAAAGCAGAGTGTTGTAGTGATTGATTTTCCAGTTTACGTGTTCCAAACACTCCTCGATGTCCGCTTTTTGGGCGTCGAGGCGCGTTTTGTGTTCAACGAGAATCTCCAATAGAAAGTCGTAACGCTTCTCTTGGTCGAGTGCGATTTTTGCGTAGTTTTGAATATCTTTAAGCGGCATACCTGTTTTTTTTAAGCACTGCACAAAGTGAATCCAATGCAGGTCTTGTTCGCGATAGTAGCGATGCCCTGACGCGTCCCTAGGGACATTGTAGATAAGACCTTGTTTTTCATAGTACCTAAGCGTATGACAGGACAGGCCGCTCTTTTCTGCGACTTCTTGAATTCTCATTTGTACTTCCCTAAAAGTGTCGAATCGAAATTGAGTTAGAGTCTACCTCAATAGAATCGGCAAAAATTGCGATCCGCCTCTGAAATTATATAGAATGCTTTTCTTTTAAAAACATGGCCTTAGCTTTTTTTGCAGCGTTCAAATCTCGGCTGACATAAGCGGATACAATCGCCCCTTCTTTCACTAGACATAGATTGTCGAGCAGGGATTCGTCTTCACGTGGCATCGCCTCTTTGATGCGATTTTTAATCTTGGTTTTATGGGCGAGGCAGTAGCGCGAAATCTCCGTTTCTTCTTCGCTAAACTCCGCGCTGGTGTTGATAAAAAAACACCCTCTAAACGGGCACAAGTGTGATACGCGATTGTTGAACCAGTTGTCCAAGGCGTCGAAAAGAGCAGAAATCATGGCCTCATTGGTTGGATGCCCATTGATTTCGTTTGTCAGCCAGTCGACAAAGATGGCGTCTCTTTGCTTGAGTGAAGCTAAAATTAACGCATCTTTACTTTCGAAGTGGGTATATAGGGTTTTTTTAGCCACTTTAGAAACTTTTAACACCTCGTTGATACCAATGGTGTTAATGCCAAATCGGTAAAAAAGATCCAGTGCCGTATCGATAAGTAGCTGTCGTTTGTCTGCCATTTTTTCCTCCTAATCATTATTATCTTGACATGAGTAGACCGATCTGTCTACCGTAAAAGGAGACAGACTTGTCTACTTTTAATGGTTAGGAGATATTATGAAAGAGATTTGGGGACCTACTATTGCGGGTGTGGCTACCGCGGTAGTCATTGGAATACTTGCTTGGCTAGATCAGATCAATGGTCAACTCGCTTTGATCATGGCGCCCTTTGGTGCGTCTGCAGTTTTGATATTTGGATTACCTGAAAGCCCGTTAGCTAAAGCGAAGAATGTGATTGGCGGCCATTTTGTTACCGCATTTATCGGTGTGCTGTTTACTGAATATTTAACGGTTTCCCCCATTACACTAGCGTTGGCGACTGGTTTGGCAGTGACGACTATGCTGGTGACGAAAACCACACACCCTCCAGCAGGAGCCAACCCAATGGTGATCATGTTAAGCGGTCAAAGTTGGCTATTTATTTTGTTTCCAGTGTTAGTGGGAGCAATGACTTTGGTTGCTGGTGGAAAGGTCTGTCGACTGCTTTCTAATCAACTGAAGACAAAGAGCGCCAATTAAATTTCGATAAACTGATTAGTATGATGGTGCCATAAGCTAACCTTATTAGAACAGGTGCTTAACGCACACTGAGGTTTTGTAATAAGGAGAGTGGTTATGGTCACTGCACTCTATGCAGTTGTTCTAGCAGGGTTACTGCTGTTTCTTGCCATTCAAGTGATTTTTCAGCGCAGAAAAGCCAAGGTGAAATACTCAGACGGAGGCGTGGAAGCATTGGCAATCGCAAGAAGTGCGCATGGCAACGCCGTCGATTATATTCCCATCGTGCTGATTTTGATGGCTTTAGTGGAGTATAACGGTGCGCCATTGTGGTTTGTGCACCTAATTGGGGGGCTATTTGTTATCTCTAGAGTGATGCACGCTCGGGCGATACTAAACGAGCGCCTTTCCTACCGAGTGAAAAGTATGAAACTGACCTTCACGTGTCTTGTTACTTTGATGGTGGCCAACGTTTTTTTCTTGCCTTGGGGCTACCTATGGTAATAAAAAAAGCTGTGCCTCCCGCTTGGTTACTGGTGTTGATAGGTTTGCTCCTCAACATCGCAGCGATAGTTATGTCCAGCATTGTGCTGGATGACCTCAGTGATGAAGTGGCAGAACTGAGTGAAAAAAAGGAAGAAAACCTCTATTCCATCCAATTAGCTTGGAACCACGTTGAAACCTTAGAACGAAAACGAGAGTTTTTGCTGCTCTACTTTTCTATTGCAAATGATCAGTCTCACGATAACCCCGTTACTACAGCAGTTAAAGAGCAGTTGGCGCCTTGGATTAATTCAGAACCGAAAAATCTTGCGCTTGAATCATTGCCAACCTTTCTCGACAAAATAGAGATGGCTCAGCAAGTTCAACGCAATCGAATCGATGATTTGTACTTGGGAAATGTGGCAGTGTCAGAGCAAATGCTGGGGTTTAATGAACGCATTGCTTGGTATAAAAACATTGGTTTGTTTCTGCAAGTTTTTGGCTTAGCGCTTATATTGGCAAGAGACTTAGCGCGCAAACCATAAAAAATGGCCGCGCGGTGCGGCCACTTGTCTACTGGGTCAATGGTTATCGAATCAACCATTTTTGTAGAGGAGTTCGCTCTACAATGGCGACAAACAGCAGGGTGATAACCACCGTACCACCAAATACGACCAAGTCACCCATTGGACCTTGGAAGCCATACATCCCCGCCACGTTCTGCATAGCAATGATAAAAATAATATGGCTTACATAAATAGCGAGCACTCGCTTACCCAAGTAGTGCACAACTTTGTTGTTTCCTAGGTCTGGGTGGTTGAGTAACCAAAGGAAAAGACCAGTAGCCCAAAGCGCTGTACCAAAGAGGTAATCATGTGCGTTAAAAGCGGCATCATAGCCATCAAGTGCAAAAGCTTCGCCGAAGTGGATAAGCAAGCCTAAGACGGCGATTGCTGCTGCGGTTTTTGACTTTAACGTAAACTCGTTTTGGCGAATCAAATAGCCAATAGCGACCATTAGAGTGGCAAAGAAAGGTCCATTTCGGGTGAAAAATGGCGAAGGCAGGTCAGTGACAACGACATAGCTTCCAGCCAATACGCCATAAATGTAAAGCACGACCGCAATTGGTAATAACAGACGGGTTTGCTTGTAGTGGTTGAGTAAAGCAATAAGACCGACCGCCATGATTAGCGCAGGAATAAACCACAAGTGAACTAACCCACCTTCGAGCAATGAGTTAAGTGGCGCTTCACCAAGATAGCCCCAATAGCCTTTTCGTTCGGCGAGATAGCCGTTTTGCATGACGACGTGCCACTGGAATGGGAAAAGCAGACTAATTGCGCTCCATACCACCCAGATCCTTACCAAGGGTTTTGAATACTGTTTGAGGGTGTCAAGTGGGGCAGTTGCCAACTTTGGTTGAACAAAAAAACCAGCCAACAAGAAAAACAGCGGAACGCCAAAACGCGTTAGCTGATTAAATATGTAGGCAAACCAAGGTTCTTCGTTGAACTGGAAATAGCTGTAAAACATACCGCAATGCATCGCTAAGATAGCAAAGATTGCCACGACTCGTCCCAATTCGAGACTACTGATAATCTTCTTATTCATACTTACACCAAAATATTGATAATTAAGCTAATTTATCATGGAGATGATTTAATAGTCTGTTTTGGTTCAAATTTTAAGCTTCCGTTACATTAAGAATAATTTAAGATTCGTGTATTTTTAGAGTCAATTAACACTTGATTAATAGTACGATCGTGCTAAAAATAGTAAGCAACAAAAGTAGTGAGTGACAATGGGTAAAGGTAAAGCAACAAAAGAGCATATTCTGGCAAAAGCATTTGAACTTGCTAGCGAAAATGGTTTGCAAAGCTTAACCATTGGCGCATTGGCTAAGCACTGTGCTATGTCTAAAAGTGGCTTATTTGCGCATTTTAACTCGAAAGACAATTTGCAAATAAGTGTACTGGAGTATGCCAATCGCACTTTTATCACCAGAGTTATTACGCCTGCGCGAACGGCAAATTTCGACAAAGTGGAGAACAAGATCCACGCGCTACTTGATAACTGGCTAAGTTGGAATCACTCCTTTCAAGGCAGTTGCATGTTTTTGGATGCTTGGAGAGAAGTAGACAGCGAACAAGAGCCGACGCAACTGGCACTAAAGCAGACCATTACCCACTGGATTGATTACCTTGCTATTCAGATTGGCAAAGGCAAAGAGTCGGGAGAATTTCGAGCAGACTTAGATGTTAATCAAGCGAGCTTCGAACTTTATGGTCTTTACTTGAGTGCCCATCTGTTTTATTCGGTCAAGGGAAAACAGGCCAGTTGTGAGCACTTCTGGTGCGGTGTAAAGCGCCTGATAAGTGATTGGCAAACTAACTAATTCTACAAAAAGCAGACTCGGTTTCTGCTTTTTGTTTAAACTAAAAAAGCACGGTCGTTCTAAAAGGACAAAACAATGAGTGAGAAGATCTATTTTAATACCTCTCAAGGCTTTAGCTTTCGTCGAAGCCTGATAGGAATGAGCACAAAATTGCACCATGCACTTGCCCCCAAACACGCAGAAAAAACGGCAAGAAGACTCTTTCTGACTCCAAATCGAAGTCAGCCTAAGAACAAAGCGCCAAAAGATCTTATTAAAGGTGAAGTACAATCTAGTGAAGGTAGGCTTGCGACCTACTCTTTAGGTGAAGGGCCGGTATGGGTACTAACTCATGGTTGGTCGGGAACAGCGAGTCAGTTTTACCCCTTGATGCAGCATATTGCGGAGAGAGGCTTCACGGCTTTGGCATACGATCATCCTGCCCATGGAGAAAGTGAAGGGGTATACGGCCACATACCCGCATTTGTCCACGGTTTAGAGGCAGTATTGGACAGTGTTGATCATGTAGCTGGCGTCGTTGCTCATAGTATGGGAACGGCCTCGGCGTTAGAGTGTCGACACGCAAAGATTAAAGATTGCCCGCTGTTGTTGATTGCGCCGGTTTTAGAGTACCTAGAGAACCTGTTCGGCAGCGTTGAACGTTCTGGATACTCTATGCGTTTGTTTAATGCGGTGGTTTCTGAAATCGAGCAAGAATATCGATATCCAATTACTAACATTGACCCATATGGCCGACTAGAAAACAGGACTTCGGCAACGGTGATAGTGCACGACAAAGAAGATAAGTTCAGTCCGTTTTCTGTTTCAGAGAAAGCTGCCGTGGAACTTGATATGGTGGCTTTAGTGGCGACAAAAGGGCAAGGACACGGGCGAGTAATGAAATGTACTCAAGTTATGGAAAGCTTTGACTTGATTGCACAAATTGATAAATAACGCAGCGCATAGATTTGGTACGTTTGGCTTAAGTTTTCGACTTTTGTAATGGGTATGTTATGAAAATAACCACAATGTTGATGTGGTTAACAAATTCTGACGAATTAATATCTCCTTAGTTAATTGTATGGGATCCTATAACGGCTAAGCGACGTTCAAAAGAACTTGGAGCAGTTCGGTCGCTTGGGATAGTGAGCCCATCCTGACAAAGGAAATAATAATGAATAAGAACGATACCGTACCCTTACCCACCAACACTCGTGAATGGTTTTTTAACCGAAACAGTCTAATTATACTGGCAGATGTTCTTTTGTTTGCCATTCTCTACCACACTTTGCCCTTTGATCCTCAGGTTGTACTGGGGATCAGTACACTAATCTTTATTGCTATTTTATGGCTAACGGAAGCCCTTCACGTCACTATTACTGCCATATTGGTCCCGATCATGGCGGTGCTTTTTGGCGTTTTTGATACACAAACGGCGCTTAACAACTTTTCAAATTCGATCATTTTTTTGTTCCTTGGTGGCTTTGCTCTTGCTGCGGCAATGCACCGACAAGGTTTGGACAAAGTGATTGCCGATAAAGTACTGGTTATGGCTAAGGGAAGAATGAGCGTCGCCGTTTTTATGCTATTTGGCGTCACTGCGGCACTATCGATGTGGATCAGTAATACAGCGACCACGGCGATGATGTTACCACTGGTGTTAGGCGTATTGAGCAAAGTGAATGCTGAGAGTGAACACAAAACATATGTGTTTGTTTTACTTGGCATCGCCTACAGCGCCAGTATTGGTGGCATTGCCACCGTTGTTGGAAGTCCACCTAACGCTATTGCGGCTGCGGAGGTCGGCTTAACTTTTACCGACTGGATGGCATTTGGTCTTCCAACTACCTTGATCATGCTTCCTGTCGCCATATTAGTTTTACATCTAGTATTGAAACCGGATCTCAGTGGCGAATTTGAGCTGAATTTTGAACCAGTGAACTGGGATAAGGGCAAAGTCGTCACTTTGCTAATCTTTGCGACTACGGTTGTCTTTTGGATTTTTAGTAAGCCTATTAACGCTCTTATCGGTGGCTATGCTAGGTTCGACACTATTGTAGCCCTAAGTGCTATCGTCGCGGTTAACTTTGCCAGAGTTGTGCATTGGAAAGATATTGAAAAGACTGCTGATTGGGGTGTGTTGATACTATTTGGCGGAGGTATCTGTTTGAGTAATATCCTCAAAGCGACAGGAGCTAGTGTCTTTATTGCCAATAGCTTAAGTGAATGGATTGCCCATTGGGGGATATTCCCAATAATCGCCGTGGTAGCCCTATTTGTGGTTTTCTTAACAGAGTTTGCCAGCAACACAGCAAGCGCGGCGCTACTTATCCCCGTGTTTGCGAGTGTGGCGGAAGTGTTTGGAATGTCACCAGTGATCCTGTCTGTACTTATCGCCGTTGCCGCTTCGTGCGCTTTTATGCTTCCGGTGGCCACCCCACCTAACGCGATAGTGTTTGGTTCTGGTCATATTAAACAGCAAGAGATGATGAGAGTGGGAGTGATTTTAAACCTAGCGTGTATCGCTGTATTAGCGATGATTGCACAGGTTTTTTGGCTCTAGATTACCGTATGAAGTTTAAGGTAAAGACCGGTGTTTGTGACACTGGTCTTTATTTTTTCTAGCTTCAAAATTTATATGGTTTATTTTTTGATTTTGCCCACTATAATTCGAGCCTCAATCACAAAGTTAACAATAAGCGTGTGAGTTGGGTGCAATGTTTGAGTCATGAACTTTTTTTCCCAAACTCGCTACTGATAGTATCCTGCTGCAGGAACAGAGCTTACCACCACAATAAATATGAAAGACAGAGTAGTGGTCTCAGTATCATCGATACATGGGACGAAACATTTTCACTTTGGTAAAAAGCTAAGACGCCTATTGAAAGGGGTCAGTTGCTCTATTCTTGTGGGCGCAGTGATCGCTGGAACCACTATTTATTACTTGAAACACGAACGAGACTTTGCGGTTGTTAAACAGCAGGAACTGCAACAAGAACAGATGTCTCTTACCGAAGAAGTCGAGTCGCTGAAAGACTTAAAAGCGAACTTAGAAAACGACTTAGTTGAACGTGAAGAAAAGTTTAATTTGGTTTCCGATCGCTTGGGCGATCTTGAAAAGGTACTCGGTGTTGGTGAATCGGAAGGCGAACTTGATACTCGCCTTGATACTGCTGCGATTACTTCTTCTGTTCGCGTGGTGATGTTAACTCAGATTCCTAGTGGTGCACCTGTACACAATGCGCGTTTGTCTTCTGGTTACGGTAAGCGCAAGCATCCAGTGACAGGGTTTATCAAGTTTCATCGCGGACTCGATTTTGCGGTGAATACTGGAACGCCGATTTACGCACCAGCCGACGGTGTTGTCGAAGTGATTCGTCCGAGCAAAAAAGGCTCGGGTAATTTTCTTCAATTGCAGCATTCGTATGGCTTTACCACCTCGTATTCACACTTGAACAAGTTTGCCGTTAAGCGCGGTGAGTTTGTTCAGAAAGGGGATCTGATTGCTTACTCAGGTAATAGCGGTTTGTCTTCAGGTCCTCACCTTCATTATGAAGTGCGTTTTGTGGGACGAGCTCTGGATCCAAGGGCATTTGTCGATTGGGGGGTCGATAACTTTGATACTATTTTCACTAAAATCAGAGGCATTCAATGGGATTCTTTAGTAAACAAGGTCGAGCAAAGGGTCAGTACTCAGCTACAACTATCATCTCACAAGGCTGCCAAGTCACCGGACAGCTAAAACTTGAAAAAGACCTTCAGGTTGACGGAAAAATTGAAGGACAGATCCATGCGGATCAAACTTTGTTGATCAGTGAACAAGGTTCGGTTTATGGGGATGTTTACGCTTCGCGGGTGGTTATCAACGGGACATTCGACGGCAACTGCCATGCAGAAAAAATCGAAATTCTGTCGCAAGGTAAAGTAACTGGTACCCTATATACTGACGACTTGAGCATTGAGCAAGGCGGTAGGTTCAACGGTGAAACTAAGCCGGGTAAAGCCAAGCCGGTGGTTGATATTACTACTGCGACCGATGGGCAAAGTGAAAAAAAGCAGATTAATGCCAGTTAACGCGTACTAATCTTTGCAACACTTGATCTGAGTCACTTGTCAGTTTGGCGCACCAACTCTTCCTCGACCATACTTATATGTAGGTGACGTCGAGAGAGGAGGACAAGTGATGAAAAACGAACTTGATCCCAACAAAATTTTGCATGCTTACGAAATGGTGATGGAACGAGGCACCCCGACAGAGCACGGCAAGATGTACGAGGGTATTGAGGCTTTCTCAGATTATGATGGCTACAATATCTATATGCGTGGCAATGGTGTGGAGCTTAAAGTTGGCTTTCACAATACCTATCACCTTGAGTACGATCAAGAGCACCTCAGAGACAGCTTTTTAAAGAAAGTTGCTTTGCTCTCCAAGTAACGCTTACCGCAACGATATTATCTCAGCCCGATTAAGGGGCTGAGATAAAGATTGTTAGTCTTCTACAAGGCTTACTTCTTCCGAAAAGTCTTCGCTAACACTATCGGGTTTACTGCGGCCGTTAAGGGTGTGAAAACGTTTTCTTCCCCTCGCCAATTGGGTGTATTTCAGCCAAGTACGCTCTAGTTTTGTTTTGGCTTTCCCTGGGTTATCTAACACCTTTAGAAAGTGTTTTTCTTCACTGTTTTCAGCGTGGATCTCGCCATTTTCTAGTGCAACCATAGTGTCACCATAAAAGATTAGGATCTCTTCTTCGCTGAGCGTAAAATCTCCCGATTTCGCAAAACCTCGCGGAAATTTAGTGTTGTCGTAAAATCGTTTTTTACCCGGACGAAATTGAATATCGGACATAGTCCCGTGCCCCTGTGAGCTAATAGAATGATTCAAAGCGAAAATTAGGACTAATTGGCCAAAAAGAAAAACAAAAGTTTTTTATCGTCAGGATAGAATTTTATTATTAATCTGTATTCATAATAAGTTAAACAACAATGACACATTTGGCAGTTATGCCGGAGTAGAAAAATGGACGTAAAAGTCTTTAAAACGTTTTTGGAGTTAGCTAAAGTTCGCCACTTTGGAAAAGCGGCAGAGAATCTGTATATCACCCAAGCGGCCGTGAGTGCGAGAATCAAGCAACTGGAGAGCTATTTTGACACCCAGTTGTTTATTCGAGATCGCAATAATATCAAGCTCACTTCTTCCGGTGAACGTTTGATAGGTTACGCAGAAGTGATGGTGACGACCTTACAACAAGCGAAGATGGAATTGTCATTAGAGAGTGGTAAGGCACTGCAACTCACCATGGGTGGCACGCCCAACGTATGGGACGCTACTTACAATCCTGCTTAAGTGTGGTCACTGGAGCATTTGGTGGTTACGGATTTATCGCGGAAGTGATGGGCCGCGAAACATTGACGCGTAACTTGCAAGAACGCACTTTAGATATGGCGTTTGCTCTAGACCCGATTAAAGCTGACGAGTTTTATTGCAAACAAGTATCTAGTCTCACATTGGTATTGGTCTCTACGGAAAATAAAAACTTAAGCGATATTTTTGCGAGTCGATACATTTACGTAGATTGGGGCACTCGTTTTTCTTCCGAACACGGAGAACGCCACCCCAAAATACCCGCACCCTATTTGCGAACCTCTACCGCTCGAATAGCGTTAGATTTTATTCTTGAAAAAGGTGGTTCGGCCTATCTACCAGAAAGTTTGGTAGAACCGCACTTAACAAGCGGGGAGCTGTTTAGAGTCGGTGACGTTACGCCTTGGCCTCGGCCAGTCTATTTGAGTTATAGAAAAGCGAGCACATCGATAGAAGCGATAGAACAAGTCGAAAGGCTGTTGCAAGGCGACGACTAGTTGGCAATTGAACGCCCCAACGGTAGGGGCGTTTTTCAGCAAGCGTACGGCGTTATAAATCCATTAAACTCTCAATCGACTCTTCAAGTGATAAGTGATGAAAAGAGTGGATTTGACCGTTTTCCGAAGCATCGATCAACACTTTCTCGATACTAGAATGGCCGTATTGATCAATAAAGCCCAAAGACTGATCTACGCTAGAGCTGGTCAGCTTTAACTGATTATTCAAAACGATAGTACAAGTATGTAAGTTCATAGCCAACTTCCTTGTGAACAGAAGTATTATTGTCGTTAAATAGAGAAATCGTGATTATTTGAATTGCGATCTACTCCAAGCCTTCACTAACCTTAGACAACAACTTTGCAAACATGCAAACTTATTCGACGAGCTAATGAGTTTGTCTCGGTGCTTTTCGATACATTCAGTTCCGAAAGTGGCGAGTACTTAAGATAGACTGGCGTAAAATAAAAGGACGTAAATCGCTTCAAGGTGTTTTAAGGACAAGTATGTTTCCAATTGACCAGCCACTAAATCGCGACCAGTGTCAGAAAGCTCGTATGGCTAGGGATGCCCGTTTTGATGGTGCCTTCTACATCGCGGTGAAAACGACCAATATTTTCTGTCGGCCAATATGCCCAGCTAACTTGCCTAAAGAGGAAAATGTCGAGTATTTCCACGATCAGTCACAAGCCTTAAACGCAGGGTATCGACCCTGTTTGCGTTGCCGTCCAGATAGTGCACCAAGGTCATATGCATGGAAAGGGGTTGAAACCACCTTTGAACGAGCCATCAACTTAATCGAACAGGGTGCACTGAGGGAAGGGAGTTTATCGCAGTTAGCTGAGCGATTGGGGATAAGCGATAGGTACCTTCGCCAATTGTTTAAGCGATACTTAGGCGTCTCACCAAAGCAATATGCCCTTTATCACCAGTTGATGTTTGCTAAGCAATTACTGCATCAAAGTAAAATGAGTATTACGGATATTGCCTTTGCAAGCGGTTTTAGAAGTGTTCGCCGATTTAATGATGCGTTTTTAAAAACCTTGCAGCTTTCACCGAGTCAAATAAGAGGTAAAACAGCAGTGGGCGATTCATCTCATCAAATACTGCTGACGTTTAAAGGTCGCATAGATTGGGATAGAACGTTGGATTTTTATCGCCTTCGAGCTGTTGAAGGAATAGAAAAGGTCGATGATGTTAGCTATGAGCGCCATGCCTGTATTGGTGATACCAAAGCTTGGATAAGAGTCCAAAAAGCGACAGACCACTCTCTCCTACTCGAATACAAAATTGAAGATATCACTCGTTTAAATCTTCTCGTTCGACGCGTCAGACGAGTATTCGATTTAGATGTAGATTTAACCTCGGTGGAAAAACATCTCTTGCATGTGTCTCCTAAACTGGTCCGTTATTCAGGCATTCGCATCCCCGGGGTTTGGTCAACGTGGGAGGCTGGTGTGAGAGCAATACTGGGCCAACAAGTCTCTGTAAAAGCGGCGATAACGCATCTAAATCACCTTGTGAGCAACTTGGGTGATGGAGATAATCACGCTTTTCCAACACCACAGCAAGTCCGAGATGGGGACGTTTCCTTTTTAAAGATGCCCAACAGCCGAAAAGAGACGTTGCAACGCTTGGCGAGCTGGGTGTGCGACAACCCAGAAGGGTCGGTAAGTGATTGGCTAACCCTGAAAGGCATCGGGCCATGGACAGTTAACTATGCCTTGCTGCGAGGGCAAAGCGAAAGTAATCGTTTTTTAAGCGATGACCTGGTTGTCAAACACGCTTTAAAAAAGTTTCCTGAGTTAAATGCTGAAACCGTCTCTCCTTGGGGGAGTTACGCCACCTTACATTGCTGGAGTCATGCATAATGAAAAAATACACTATACTCAACACACCACTGGGGCTTTTGACGATTCAAACAAGTGACAAAGGGCTGTGTGGAGCTTGGTTCGAAACTCATACTACAAGACCCGAACAGCTCGGTGAACGAGACGATGAAAATCCTATCTTGACAAAGGCTTGTGCACAGTTAGTAGAATATTTTGACGGGCATAGAGCCGTTTTTGATTTGCCAATCGATACTCAGGGTACAGATTTTCAAAAACGCGTTTGGAATGTGTTACAAAAAATACCTTACGGTAAGTTGTGTACATATCAGGATGTAGCGGATAATATCGGCAACCCCAAAGCAGTACGGGCGGTGGGTGCGGCAAATGGGAAGAATCCCCTCTCTATTATCGTGCCTTGCCACCGAGTTATTGGTAAGAGTGGCAAACTGACAGGATACGCCGGAGGTGTTGAGAGAAAAGCCGCTCTGCTAGATTTAGAACAATCGGAAACAGAATGATAAACAAAGGGATGGCGAAAGCCATCATGTTAGTGTGTAGCAGCTCAATGCTTCAAGGATGTTTTGAAGAAGAGCTGGATCAATGGGCAAATAGAAAAACTTACGATTTTAAAGGCGAATACATTAATCAATACAATAGTGATCGCCTGATTTTTGACCAAGGGACGGTATATCACGAGATCGAAGGAATGACGCGAATTAGCAAAGTTTATCGCGTCGAAGATGGCATGATATATATCCAGCAGAGAAATAGCTCCAAAGAACATCGCGAAGATATCAAGATGCGTATCCACGGCTCTGGAGAATTATTAACTTGCCAACAGTGTGCCAAACACCAACTTTCCAATGTTTGGCAGCTCGCTCCGCAAGAGCTTCAGTAAATGCTTAACTGGTAAACAGGGTGCCGTTGAGCAATAGGTGGGCGGCGATACTCGCTACATAGCCCACCATTATGACCGGAGCCCACTTTAAATGACCAAAGAAAGTGTATTTTCCGTGCGCTGCTCCCATCAGTGCCACACCTGCTGCACTACCAATAGAGAGTAAGCTACCACCAACCCCAGCGGTGAGTGTCACCAGAAGCCAGTTCCCCATTGACATGACGGGCTCCATTGTGAGTACGGCAAACATAACGGGAATATTATCGACAATAGCGGACAGAACGCCGACCACAATATTGGCCCAAATTGGATCCCATTGGGTATACATAATGTGTGATATTTCCGTTAAGTAACCGAGCAGACTCAATCCACCGACACACATCACCACACCGTAGAAAAAGAGTAAAGTATCCCACTCGGCGTGGGAAACCCGTCGAAACACATCGAATGGAACCACCGATCCTAGACGTTTAAGCGCGTAGTCGTCGCGGTTAGCAATGGCGAGTGCGGCTTTTTGGCCAGTGAACGTTTGAGTGTTTTGCGAAGGTAAAAGCCAAAAAATTGTAGATAAGCGAGCCCCATCATCATACCGATAACCGGTGGGAAGTGGAGTACAGCGTGGAAGGCTACCGCCGTCGCTATAGTGAGAATAAACAGGGCGACAATGCGACGTGATCCTCGCTTTAACTCGACGTGTTGGTGGACGACATCAGGCTTGGTGTTGGGAATAAAGAAAGACATCAGAATTGCCGGTAACAGGTAGTTGATAACTGAAGGCAAAAACAGCGGCATAAACTCTGAGAAGGAAACGTGCCCCGCCTGCCAAACCATCAAGGTAGTAATATCACCAAATGGGCTAAATGCGCCCCCGGCGTTAGCGGCGACAACAATGTTAATACAGGCTAAGTTGATAAATTTTGGGTTGTTTCCGGCGACTTTCATCACTACGGCGCACATAAGTAATGCGGTGGTTAAGTTGTCCGCAATGGGCGAGATAAAAAATGCCAAAATGCCCGTTAGCCAAAACAACGAGCGAAAGTCGAAACCTTTCCCTGTCATCCATGCCTGTAGCGCATCGAATAACCTCCGTTCTTCCATCGCGCTGATGTAGGTCATCGCGACTAGAAGAAAGAGCAATAACTCGGCGTATTCAAGTAAGTTGTGCTCTAGTGCAGACTTGGCGAGTTCTATTTCACCTGATTGACTAAAGGCATAGCCGATAATGGCCCAAATTAATCCTGCGGCCAGTAAAACGGGTTTGGATTTTCTAAGTTGAAGGTACTCTTCAAGCATGACTAGAAGGTAAGCACTAACAAAGATCATTACACACACATAGCCTAAAGTGGTATCGGTAAACTGGTCGCTAGTGTGGTTTGATGCAAGGGCAAAAGAAGGCAAAAAAATAGAAAGAAGAATCGTCAAGCAGGTCAATTTCGGCATGGCTCATTCCTTTGAAAGATTTGTTGTTTTAATTCTCGATCATTGTGATGCTGCTAACCTGACGTCCCAACAGGCGTATTGACCGAGATATACCCGTACTCAAAGCAGGTACAACACTTATTCTAAAGGGGTTTTTTTGACCAATGTGTGAAGTGGGTTTGATCGTGACTAACTAATTAGAAACAAAGTTAGACAAAGATATTTTCAATCTGTTAACGCGATTGCACAAATAGCGTTGTCGCTTTTAGAATGATAGTGAAACGACTAAAAACAACGAGTTAAATGCTCGAAAGAGCAAGGATAATCCCCGAACTGAATCGGGGATTTGGAAAAAAGAGTTACGCTTTGGATTGTCTTAAGTGAACTTCTTCTTCTTTTTCTCCGGCGTGTGGGTCGTGGAATCGAGACTCATCAAAAGCGCCTTCTGATTTGGCAACAATCACCGATACTGCGCTATCACCAGTGATGTTTACTGCCGTACGAATCATGTCCAGCAAGCGATCAACGCCCATGATCAGTGCGATACCTTCTAGTGGTAGACCAACTTGATTGAGAACCATCGCCAGCATAACCAGACCAACTCCCGGTACACCTGCGGTTCCAACCGATGCTAGCGTCGCCGTCATGATAACCATAAGATAGTCGGTCATGGTGAGGTCAATATTGAACGCCTGAGCAATAAAGGCGGTAGCCACACCTTGCATGATTGCAGTACCGTCCATGTTAACGGTAGCCCCCAGTGGAACAGTAAACGAAGCAACTCGGTTGTTTACGCCCATTCTGTTTTTCACCGTCTCCATTGTCACTGGAATAGTGGCGTTGGAAGAGGCGGTTGAAAATGCAAACATAATGGCATCTTCCATTTTGCGCAGGAAGGTGATTGGGCTAAGTCCTGTTAGGCCTTTGAGCATCAAGCTGTAAGTGACCAAGCCATGCAGAATCAAGGTGCCAGCAAGTACTAAGAAGTACTCAGCAAGATTGACAATGGCGCCTAGTCCCAAGCCAGTAAAAAGCTTTGCCATTAAGAAGAACACGCCGTAAGGAGCGATGTTCATCAAGAGGGCAACTAACTTCATTATGACTTCGTTTAAGTCTGAGAAAATCGCAGCGATGCGCTCACCGGGCTTACCCGCTGCACTGATCGCGATACCAAACAACACGGCAAAGACAATGACCTGCAACGTTTTCCCTTCCGCCATTGCACTAATAGGGTTGGTTGGGAACATGTCGATGATCACTTGTCCTAAAGATGGCGCTTCTGCGGAAGTGAAAGTGTTTGCTGCGGTCAAGTCAGCACCGGCACCTGGTTGGAACAAGTTACCCATCACAAGGGCTAGGGTGATGGCTACCGCAGTGGTCGTGATGTAAAACGCGAGGGTTTTACCTCCCATACGACCCAAGGTAGAAATATCTTTTAGAGAGCTAGTACCACATACTAGCGAAACGAAGATCAGTGGTACCACGAGCATTTTTAAGCTTGCAATAAAGATTTTTCCACCGACTTCAAAAAGTCCATTTACTATGTATGCGTCTACAAATCCGTTGTCTGTAAATAGGGTACGAATAATGAACCCCGTCAAGATACCCGCTACCATGCCTAGAATCACTCGGCTGGTTAACGACATAGGTTTCTTGGTATTCATAGTGAACACTCCTTATAGTTATGCACTTCGACGTCATTTCGAAGTGAACCGGAGGTTATCAGTGCTGTTAGATCTTCAACAAACGCAAAACGGCGTAACGATTCCTATGTGTGATCTCGATCACTTAAAATTACCAAAATATAACGCCAAATTAACAATTGTTTATAGTGTTATTATCTAATTTTATCACCCTGTAACATATATTGTGTTAACGTTTGCTTTAGATACCTTTATCAATAGATAGGCAGTTGGATGCAAGGCATCTCAATGCCCATAACTAACATCGAACTTTTCCGCTGTTTACTCAGCTTATATTCGAAATTTAACCAAATTTTTAGAGTGCTATTGGCAATTAAATTTGCGGTTTTCGATATTGGTAGGGTGAGTAAAGTGCAACTAAACTAGAAAGGTTTTAGCACTCTCGTTTCCTTCTCATCCAAATTTGGAGGTTGTATGGCTTCTCAAGATATTCAACACTTTTTCCACCCTCAGTCAGGCACAATAAGTTATGTGGTCTCTGACAAAGCGACAAGAGAAGCCATCATTATTGACCCCGTTGCCGACTACGATGTTGATAGTGGAAAAATTGCCTTCGACTCAGTACAAGAAATTCTCAACTATATTGAAGAACATCAATTACATGTCTCTGCGATTATGGAAACCCATATTCACTCCGACCATTTGACCGGGTCTTTTTATTTAAGTGAAAAACTAGGCGCGCCCATTAATGTTGCTGAAGGAGTAAAAGAGGTCTATTCGCAATGGAAAGACGATCTATTGCTGAAAGACCTGTATGAGTTCGAGCATTTACTGCTCGATCAAGAGCATCTTGAATTTGGAGATTCCGATTTAGAAGTGTTACATACACCGGGGCATAGTGAGTGTGATATGACATTTAAGATTGGCAACGCCATGTTTGTTGGAGATGCGCTTTTTCACAAAGAGAGCGTAGAAAAGCATAGTGGCGTTGCAGGTGAGCACCTGTATCAGGCGCTAACCAAGTTGTACAACATGGAAGAGAGCACTCACGTCTACTTAGGACATGAGTGTTCAACTGGTGGAGAAAAAAAGCTACACGGAGCCAACTGCTTAAAGGAAGGCGTTAAACCGGAGGCGGAACCACCTCCGGCGGTCTGCTTACCCGAGCAACAAAGACATGATAAGCAAATATTAAAGTCGGCGATCTCGTACAATCTAACGGCGAAACTTCCTTAGTCGACTTATCGATAATCCAAATAAGGCAAACAGTACGAGATAGTTCAGGCTACCTCCGCCTCCAGAGTGAGTCGGTGCCGGCGAAGAGAACATGGGATCTTGAGAGTCAGCTCGTGTACTGTCAGCGTTACTGTTTTCTCTGTTAGCACGCTGCTGACGTTCGAGGTTGACTCGTTTTAGGTTACTTCTCTCGATTCCGAGCTGTTCAAATACCTGTTCTTCGACCACTAGCAGTGAGGTGTAGTCGGTGAGCAGGCCGTATTCTAGAGCGATATCTATCATCGCCTGCTCGGTTTCGGTGCGAGTTTCTCCGAGATAATCCGCTTCCCTCGCCAATTTTTCGATGTTGGAAAATGCCCATAACCTTTCTAACTCTGGAAATTCGGGGCTTTCCTCTGGTAGCTCAACTTGCGTTTTATAGGTCTTTTCAACGCCATTTATCGTGGCTGTCAAAGTGATATTGCTAATACCCGATGAGAAATAATGCCCCATCAAAGTGAGTTGTTCACCGCGGTATAGGCGGCTTGTCGGGGAGATCACTATATCTTTAATATCCGTCCCGTCGACATCGACCTTGATGTTTTGAAATGCTAGGTGGCTGAGCTTACTGCTGACGTTGGCAATATGCCCATACATGTCGTCAGAGTTGGAAATATTGACTGCAAATCCATTGGAAATCTCAGTCATAGGAACCAATAGAGGTTTGTTGGCTCCGTTACCCATGATAAAGGTAAACAACCTGACATCTTGCTGTCGAATCAAATCGAGAAAACGGGCTCGTTCGGTCACACCGACATTGGCTTCACCATCGGTCACGAGTACAACCCCAGTTGGTCGATCGGTGTTTAGCCCCTTAAGTCCCTTTTCCAGTGCCGCGTATAGATTAGTGCCACCGCTTGGTTGATGCTGATTTACACTGTTAATTGCGTTTTTCACGTTAGCCGGTGTTGCGGTTTCAAAACTCGAACTGAGCGCATAGGCGTTATTATCAAATAATACGATTTTGAAACGGTCTGACTTAGGTAGGCGAGAAAGTCCTCGCTTCACTCCGTCTAACAGTGAGGCGTACTTACCGTCCATAGAGCCGGATTTATCCAAGATAAAAACCCAGTCGCGTCCTTGTGTAATTGCGGATAAGTCATCACCGGGCGTAAAGGTGAGCTTTACGGTTCCCCTATTACTTTGCTCAGTGTTGCGGTAAGCAACCATATCGAGTCTGGCGGGCAGACCCTCGGCTAATCTCCAATAAACGGAAATGTCTTTGTTTAACTGGAGTGGCGTTTTGTCCTGTTCACTTTCTAAATTAGCACTATTGCTCAGCTTTGCTTGCCAGATCCCTAGACTTTCACCATTAGGATTAGATAAGTGTGCCTCTGGGTGTGAGGGTAGGTACATGGCATCGATTGGATAGCCTGACTTTACTCTAACGTTAAATGAAAAACCCGATTCGACGGTGTTCTCACGATGCCAAAATGCTTTCGCTTGTTCGTCTACGCCACCCTCTTCTAGCGGATATACGTAATGTCCAACACCGTGGTCGAGAAGTTGCCCTTGCAAGTAGACCAATCGGATTTTAACCGTATCTAGTGATGGCACCGGAAAGACTCGAATTCTAAAGTCATAGTGCTCATTTTTTTCAGCGACGGCTGCGGATTGACCTTGAGATTTTTGCTGCTGATAAATCTCTTTTGCGCGATTTTTTTCTACGGCTTCTGCAATGACTTGCTGCCCATTAATCCAGTAGCTGAACTCACCTACGACGGCTTTATCTGGAATGGGAAAGCTGTAAAGGGCTTCGAGTTCGGTTGCGTTCGGATTGTAAAACTCTTGTTCTACCACCGTGGTTGCAAATCCATCTTCGATGAGAACATCGACGTGATGATGTTTGATGGTTAGTGGAAGGAGCTGGCTCTCTTTTGGTGATAATAGACCACTGGCGAGTAAGTTTGGGCTGATCAATACAGCGACGATAATTACGACAAAAGCCAGTGCTTGTTTGATTACTGGGATGAATTTCGACATTTTAAGTCTCCTTGACTGCGCGGTATAACCGCTTCCTCTTGGAGCTAGAATGTCGAATAGAAAAGGCGGAAAGAAGTTTGCTTAGCCAAGTAGCGTATATTGCAACTTTGGGTGCTAAGTTTTACGACTTCTCCAGTTGGTCAAACAACGGAAGGTTCCACGGTCTAAGCGCGACCACCATAGAGGTGCCGTGGCGCTCTTCCATATTCAGTTGAGTGTCTTCTTTGCACGTGGCGTAAAAATCGCTGACCAACTTGTCGATCTTATTTTGCAACTTGTGGTGGCTGGCGTTAGAGAGAAGTCCAGTGCTCATCACTAGCTTCTCTTCAGGCTTATTAAAGTAGCTGCGGAAAAACTCATTCAATACGTGCTGGTGGAAGAACACCTGAATGGGTCCACCAGGTATCCAGCGAAACGCGGGTGATACTTTTAATCGAATGCGATCTCCGGGTAAAAGGTCGATGATTTTTAGACGGTCGAGTAAAGCGAGCTTTTGAGTCAGTTCGTTCTTGCTCAGGTCATATTGCTCTAAGATATCTTCACAGGAATAGCCGTTGATGGCACAAACGGAAACAAGGAGCAAAACTTTGTCATCAATCAGCTGTTTTTCTTGTTCATAGGTCAGCTCTTTTAACCCGCGATTGTGGGCGTTGGCTAGTTGAAATAGTTCGCCCATTTCAATGCCAATCATAGTGCAAATGGCGTTCAATCGTTCCAAACTTAGACTGGTGCCTTCTGCCAGTAGCCTTTTTACCGAAGCTTCGCTAAGGTCGAGTTGCTTGGCGACATCGGTGTATTGAATATCGCGCAGTTTCAGTTGGCGTTTAAGCTCAGTGATCACTCTTTGGCTTTCTGACAAGGTATCGTCCTCCACACTTATGACTGTCGATGCAAACTTTGCTGATTTTCTATTTTATCAGCCATTTGTATTAGAGTATCAAGAATCCGCTTACCATGGGTTCTGATACCATTGTGTTCAAACTCATTTGTGATCCAAGCAGAAGCGTTGGGGATCTTTGCCAAGGTATGGCGACTGAGCATCATGTCGACAAACATATCTTCAGCATATACCGCGCAGGCGAGGGGAACTTGGTTGTTCGCTAACACTTCCTCTTTGTACAGAGGTTGCCAGTCGGATTTCTCAGCGAGCTGATGCGCCGCTTCTTTTAACGGTGCAAGGCTGGCGTATTGGTCGAACATCCACGGGAAGACCATTTCTCCAGTAAAATAAAATGGTTTGTCTCTTTGGTAGTTAAACTCGCCAATAGACTGTCTAACGCGGTGCGCGCTCCAATTGGATGCGGCGTTCTGACAATAGATAGATTCGTGCAAAATGGCGTAGAGAGGGTTGGTGTGAAACACTTGATCGGAGAGCATTTGATAAAGAAACTCATCCTTAGTACCTCCTTGCCGTTGACCTCTATAAACGCGTTTTCAAGTAGGTAATAGATGGGTAAAAATTGGTTCGCCATACCAAAGTGAATGCCCAGTTGCTGAAACTGCTCCACCGTAAAACGTTGTCCATTGGGCAGAACTACCGGGTTGTCTAACAGGTAATTGGCAATTTTTTGGCAAAGTTGCTGAGCTTTGGGAAACTGTTGAAAGAACGCGAAATTCTTTTCTTTGGTTCTTTCAAATGTGGCTTGGTAAACATCATCAGCATGGCTAGCGATCGGCGCGACACCACCGGTGATATAACACCTTGATAAGCTATTGGGAAAGTGAGAGAGATAAGTAAGAGTGCAAAAACCACCGAAGCTCTGGCCCAAAATGGCCCATTTTTCAATCTTCATGGCTTTTCTAATTTCTTCCGCATCTCGCACTATATTGTCAGCTCGAAAAAGGGATAGGTATTCACTTTGCTGGGTCGGTGTTAAATGAGCGAGGGTTTGTACACTCAGTACGTGACTATTGCCAGTTCCCCTTTGATCAATAAGCAATACTTGATAGTGCTCGCAGGCGAAACTCAGCCATTCCAACTCGGAGCCACTGCGCGGGGACGGGAAGCCGGGTCCCCCCTGCAGGTATATCAGCCATGGCTTGTTTTTTGATGCGGGACTGTTTTTTCTCACTTCTCTGGCAAAGACAGAAATAGTATCTTTATCCCTTGCGTTGTAATTCAGAGGAACCTTGAAACGCATTGGGTTAAAACAGAGGTCAGCATCAATAAATGGCGCATAAGTCGGCATGGTGTATTCCCTTGAGTATTGGCTATAAAGCCATCCAATCAAGGGGTTACTTTAACCTGTATAGGCCGATGCTCAAAAGAGTTATTGACCAATTCTCGCGGTTGATTGAGCGAGGACAATCTGAGCTTTGTTGTCTTTGTAGCGCCAAACTCGGGTAAAGATAAAGCTTCCACTGGCATCAGCCCCATTAAAGACCCCGGTTATTGCTGCGTCGACGGTCACCGTAGCGATATCATTTGCGATTGAAATGTACTGATTGCTCAACTCGATACTAGATATTTTTAATAGGCCAGATTGGTGAGCACCAATGTCGTCTTGTTTACTCAATCGCTGTCCCAAATGGCTGATAAATACGAGGTCATCAGAAAGTAACTCATCTAACAGAGTTACATTAGAAGACAACATCGCTTGTTGGAGTGTTTTTTCTAGCTCAATAACCGAGTGTTCAGTGAAATACATCAGCGGCTTCCTTTTTAAATATGCAATGTAATTAATATGATGCAGTATCAATAGAGGAAGTGGAAGGTGTAATACTCCACTGAGATCAAAGGTTAGATCAAAAATCGCTATGCATACAAACCGTATTAGTGGGGTTTGATGCTGGAGATATAGTGGTTGTTGTGAATGAGGCCAGCTCGAGCACGACAAAATTGAGATCGGGTTTCAGACCATTGACAGTTTTCCAGTTTATTGGCGTATAGCTCTGCTTTTTGCAATATTCGGCGGCACTTAGCCAGTCGTGCCTGATCTCAGCCTCACGTGCCAAATTGGCGTAATACATATAATCATTCATAGGTTAATCCTCGCTTTATAAGTTCCCTACGGCAGAGTTGGACTGCTTGGTTGAAAGGGGGTATTTGGGAGGATTCAATAGCATTGGATAAAGGAGATAGCTAGAGCATAAAGAACTATATTGTTAATGGAGTGCATTGCTGAGAAATTATTGGGATTGTCGTCTTCTCCTCAGTTTTGAGAATTCACTGTTATCATTTTGTGAAATAGTATGGGTTGATAAATTAAATGCTTTACTTAACTTTGTTAAAGATCTAGTTTTAAAGGGTGTTTCGGAAGAGGGCAAGTGATGAAAAAATTCGCCGGATTTACTGCCGCTACCGTTGAGCAGAGGACGGATTGGACGCAAGATTTGTTTAGCCTTCGAATTGGCGGAGCGCATCTAAGTTTTAAAGCGGGCCAGTTCACCAAATTGGCACTTCCCAATGAGAATGGCGACTTAATCAGTCGAGCTTATTCTATTGTTAACGCTCCGCTAACCAGCCATGACCTTATTGAGTTCCTTCTTGTTTCGAATAGAAATGGCAAGTTAAGTCCTAAACTGCAAGGCCTTAAAGTTGGGGATACCGTGTATGTTGGGGATAAAGCCAATGGCGATCTTGTCTTCGACACCATTCCTAAATCTGCACGCGATTTATGGCTGTTCTCGACAGGAACGGGCATAGGACCATTCTTATCATTATTGGATGATATGAGCTTTCGTCCCGCTAATGAATGCATTATTTTGGTGCACGCGGTGCGCCACAAAGGTGATTTAGTTTATCGCTATCTGATTGATCAACTCGTCACTCAGTACGAGGGGCGTCTAACCTATGTCCCTGTTGTGAGTCGAGAAAAAATTCCCGGAGTACTGCAGGGCCGCATACCTGATTTGATTGAGGATGGGACTTTTGAAAAGCAACTTCAGCTAGAGTTTTCACAAGATAAAAGCTTTGTGATGCTCTGCGGTAACCCTGAGATGATTAAAGACACCCAATCTGTGCTACTTGCAAAAGGTCTCGAAAAATATCGACGCGCGACTGGGGGCAATATCGTCTACGAGAGATATTGGTGAGGCTAAGTCTCTATTTCAGTTGTCGTATATGGTCTCCGAGCGCTTCCACTTCTTCAAAGTTTCGATAGGATTGTTGCAATATCCTAATAAAATCTGATATTTAGGGTCGTATGGTTCACCGATGTAAGTGGTTCGTATCCATTCGCCACTCTTGAGATCGATTTGGGTAACGACTCTACCTTTAAAATTGTGGAATAGCGCAAACTGTTCGCTTTCATAAACCAATTGCTCTTTATAGAACCAAAAATTGTCCCTGCTATTGAGCAGCATGCACTTAAGCGGCGGAGTAGGTAACTGATCTTCGTCGGCAGGGGTTGTTAATAGCAGTGTGGCTAAAATTAGACTGTTCATCGTGGTACTCCCTATCCCCACATAGTCACTCTAAGTATAAATCATTCTTCGAACTTCAAAGACCAAACTTGCGTTCAAACCATGGCATGCATTCTGCTTTAGACCAACTTAACGGTCAGAGTTTTAAAGGAATAATGATGAATATACTTGTTGATCTAATCGACCACCCTAAGGTGATCAGTTTGCTTGAAGAGCACTTGGAAGATATGCGTTCTACCTCTCCGCCTGAGAGTGTTCACGCGTTAGATCTCAAAGGCCTCAAGCAGAACGGTCTAACGTTTTGGACGCTATGGGACGGGGACGAAGTGTTGGGGTGTGTCGCGCTAAAAGAACTAGACAAGCAACACGGTGAGATTAAATCAATGAGAACGAGCAATGAATCTCGCGGTAAGGGAATCGGTAAAAAGTTGCTAGAGCATGTGATTGAACAAGCGAGTTCGAGAGGCTACCAACGATTGAGCTTAGAAACAGGCTCTATGGATTTTTTTAAACCAGCTCGATCCCTATACAGCAAACGCGGTTTTCAAAAATGTCAGCCGTTTGCAGATTACACCAATGATCCAAACAGTGAGTTTATGGCACTCGTTCTTTAGTACAGCCCCAGAGCTAACGAGCGGCGTTGGCTGCACGATTTGACTTTAAGAGTTGTCGGATAGAGAACCCAGTGACAAGTGAAGTACCAGTGAGCACCATGGCGGTGCCTAAAAGTGTGTTCCATCCCACTGGTTCATCAAGTATCAGTGCTCCCCATAAAATGCCAAACATTGGAATCAAAAAGGTGACGGACAAAGCGGACGCCGGACCGATATCGTTAACTAACTTAAAATAGAGTAGGTACGCGACGCCGGTGCAAAGTACCCCCAAAGCGAGTACCGATGACATTTCTATTTCAGTCGGTACTTGACGCATAGGAATAAATGCCAGTAGTGGCAGCACAATGATGACCGCGGCCCACATACTGCCATGTGCATTTTCAAAGGAAGGCACTGAGGGAGCGGTTTTGGTGTAATTGGTCGCAATCCCATAGCAACACGACGCCATAATACCGGCGGCAATAGGCAGCGCGCTGGCTTTCCCTAAAGCCGCAGCGTCCCATCCGACAAGGACAGCTACACCAATAATGCCTACTCCCAAGCCTATAAGGGCTTTGGCATCTAGCCGAGTTTTGTGCCAGACCACACCAATCACGGCACCCCATATAGCGGCAGTGGAGTTTAGAATGGCTAACGTTGAAGCGTTTAAAGTCTGGGCGGCATAAGCGAAAAGCAAAAACGGAAGGGCGGTATTAAATAAACCGATAATAAAAAAATGTCGGCTATGGGCTCTAAAAGGCAACTTTTTGCGCAAGAAAAGTGACGCGATAAATAGGCTGATTGCTGCAAACCCCACTCTTAACTCAATTAGATAAGCGGGGCCAAAAGTATTGGCAGCAATTCGCATAAACAGGAAAGAACCACCCCATATAGCGGCTAAGCATAGCAAACGGACAAAACTGCCTAAAGACATGAACCTAAACCTCACAATCAGGGGGAGAGCACTAAGAAGGTTTCTTAAACAGAAAGGCGCAAGAAACCCGATCGCTAATGTGACTGAAATCGCGGGTTAAAGCAATGAATAAAAATTGGGATGGCGTTCGGCGAAATAACAACAGATAAACAAAAGGGAAGCCTTTGGCTTCCCTTAGTGATGCTGACAGCAAAAGATTAGAAACCTTTGATGTTCTCTGCTTCAAGTTCAGTGAAGTACTTAACTGTTTTTACTTTCAGTTCTTGAGTTGCAGGCTCGTCACATACAATCACTGATTTAGGGTGAAGTTGTAGTGCAGAAACTGTCCATAGGTGGTTAACGCTACCTTCTACTGCCGCTTCAAGCGCTAGCGCTTTGTTGTGACCAGTTACAAGGATCATGATTTCATGAGCGTCTAGAAGTGTACCAACACCGATAGTTAGTGAGTACTTAGGTACTTGGTTGATATCACCGTCAAAGAAACGAGAGTTTGCGATACGAGTATCTTCAGTCAGTGTCTTGATACGAGTGCGTGAAGACAGAGAAGATGCAGGTTCATTAAAGGCGATATGGCCATCGTTACCCACGCCACCCATGAATAGGTTGATTTTGCCGTAAGATTTGATCTTATCTTCGTAGCGCTGGCACTCAACTTCGTGGTCCGCCGCGTTACCATCAAGAAGGTTGATGTTTTCTTCTTGGATATCGATGTGGTTGAAGAAGTTAGTGTACATAAATGAACGGTATGACTCTGGGTGGTCAGCTGGAAGGCCAACGTACTCATCCATGTTAAATGTCACAACGTGTTTGAAGCTTACTTCACCTGCTTTGTGCATCTCGATTAGCGCTTTGTATGTCGCTAGTGGAGTACCACCGGTTGGCAGACCAAGAACAAAAGGACGCTCTGCAGTTGGTTTAAATTCGTTGATGCGCTTAACGATATGAGCTGCAGACCATTTACCTACTTGTGCTGCTTTATTCAGCGGGATAAGTCTCATTGTGTTGCCTCTAATGGTTGTATTCTAAATCTAAATTTATTTTGGATTATAAAATAAGTGATAAGCCCGCGCCATTGTTTTTGGTCAATTTTTCCTTAATTACAATGTAAGTGATAGCTTACCTTTAAGTTACACGTTTGCGTGATACAAATTCTATAAAGAAATACGTGCTACTACCGACGTGGTTAATGAAAATTTACGACGAGAAATAAGATCGTGCTACTGCTGAATTTGTGCTCTCATCGTTTGAGTTAACTGATTAGATTGTCGATAAAAATCAGAAATATATTTTATATAACAACCAGTTAAACTTATGGTCTATTTATTTCTTCAAGTGTCGTACTCACTTAGAACGGGGGGAAATGCCTGTCAGCTTGGCTGAGGTTCAAAAGGGGGGGGGGCGAAGTAGAACAACTGGTCAGGTCACGTTGATGAATATTGCGCATTACCTGAGAGCCAATGTAGGCTAACATGCAGATAGCAAACTATATTTAAAATGTTGGAGTTTGTCTGTTTTGGACAATACTCCGCTAAGAAAGAAACAAAGATGAATTTAATTGGTATTGCGATAGGCGCTACTGGACTGTTACTACTGGGTACTTTTGTCTGGATGCTGGTGCTTTCGCTGCGCAAAAAGCGATTAGAGCAAGAGAGAAGAGAGCGTGATATAGCGTTCAGGAAAGCTTTGCAAAAAAATCGAAAACAAGAACGCGAAGAGCGCGTTTTCAAAGCCGAAAATGGCCATATCCCTACCATTCTTTTTTTAGCTAAAGAAGCTGAGCGCAGCAACCCTAAAGAAGCCCTTTATTGGTACAACAAAGCGGCTAATCTGGACAATATTACGGGTATGTACGGTATCGTGCGTATCAGTAACCGCATTCGAGAAGATTTGATCCTCAAAGAACAAGCCAAGTTTTGGCAAATTAGCATCACAGCACTTGAAGGTAGTTTGGCTCACCAGTTTAAGCGCGGTGAAGCGATGTTTCACGGTAAAGGCGTTGATCGAAACTTAGTTAAGTCGATAGAAATATTGGAAGACGCGGCCGAGCGAGGGAACATAGAGTCTATGCTCTTTCTGGGTGATTGGTACGCTTCTCCAAGTAATGCTCAACGCATGCCCACTCGTTCACTTGACTGGTTACGCAAGGCAGCGAGCCTGAAAAGCAATGAGGGGCGGACAAAGTTGGGGCTCAACTATATCAAAGGCATAGGCACTCCCCCTGATCACCTTAAAGGCTGCTATTGGTTAGAACGTGCAGCCGAAAAAGGTCATACTGAAGCGATGTACAGAGCAGGTGAAGCTTGGATGGATATTTCGCCTAATGGCAATGCAATAGCCTATATATGGCTGTTTTTGGGTGGTCAACTCGGTCATGAAGGCGCAAGGGTGTTACGGGATCAAGTCGCTTTAAATATTGGGGTCGATACCGTAGTAGGCTTGCAGGCGATTTCTAAGCCGATGTTGAAAAAGATCAAAGAGAACAAAGTGGGTAAGCATGCGCTTATTAAGGCGTTGAACAAGATATACAAGCGCAAAGTCACTCTTATTGATACCGTAATAGAGCCTCAAGAAGAACTGGAATCTGACACGCAAGAGCCAAAACTAGACGTGCCAATGATGGAGAACTTGCCTGAGTCTACGGATGATGGAACAGAAGACACGGGTGAAAAACTGGATTTTAGTCAATCGCCAATAGACAGTAACAAGCCATAAAAAGACCCCCAATAATTGGTGTCCAACTATTGGGGGTCACTTCACAAATGGAGCGGTTTTTTATCGAATATCTTCAGGTTACTGAGACTTTTTCTGCTGTGATTTACAAACAGCCGCAGTAAACACAACATCAGTTGAGCTGTTAAGCGCAGTCTCTGCCGAATCTTGAACGACGCCAATAATGAAGCCAACGGCAACCACCTGCATTGCGATATCGTTAGGGATACCAAAGAGTCCACAAGCCAGTGGAATCAGCAATAGCGAACCACCTGCAACGCCAGAAGCACCACACGCCGATACCGCCGCTACTACGCTCAGCAGAATAGCCGTTAAAAAGTCTACCTCAATCCCCATTGTGTGTACGGCGGCTAACGTTAGCACTGTAATGGTAATTGCTGCACCAGCCATGTTGATCGTCGCGCCAAGAGGGATGGATACCGAATAGGTGTCTTCATCTAACTTTAGCTTGTCACAAAGCGTCATGTTTACCGGAATATTTGCCGCACTTGAACGAGTGAAAAATGCGGTAACGCCACTTTCACGTAAACATTGGAACACCAATGGGTATGGGTTTTCACCAGTTTTCACCAATACGATGATTGGGTTAACAACAAGAGCAATGATCGCCATCGCACTTAGTAGTACAGCTAAGAGTTTTGCGTAGCCAGTTAGCGCTTCGAATCCAGTAGTGGCAAGTGTAGAAGAGACTAAGCCGAAAATACCAAATGGCGCTAAGCGAATGATAAAGCGAACAATGGTTGATACGCCGTGGCTCAAGTCTTCAAAAACAGCTTTAGTTGTGCCAGAAGCGTGGTGAAGCGCAAGACCCAAACCGATCGCCCATGCCAGAATACCGATGTAGTTTGCGCTCATTAACGCGTTGACTGGGTTATCGACAAGTTTAAATAGAAGGGTGTGGAGTACTTCGCCAATACCCTGTGGAGGATTGGCGCCTTCAGCACCAGTAACAAGAGTTAACGTGGTCGGGAAAAGAAAGCTCAGAGCGACAGCGGTCAAAGCTGCCATCAATGTGCCAAAAAGGTAAAGAACCACGATTGGACGCATATAGGTGTGCTGGTTTTTCTTTTGGTTCGCGATTGACGCTGCAACCAAAATAAAAACAAGTATAGGAGCGACGGCTTTTAGTGCGCCGACAAATAGACTTCCGAGTAGTCCCGCATCTTTTGCTAAATCTGGTGAAACAGTTGCCAGAGCGACACCGATAACGATACCCGCTAGGATCTGTAACACCAAATTACCGCGTGCAAAACGGGCAATAAGAGAGTTGTGTTGCATAAGTATTCCTGCAATGAATTATTTTATAGGTATTAAATGATTTCAGTTATTTCAACTGAAGCAGGCAATATTATCGGTTTGAAATAATGTGTCTAGATTTAATTGATAAATAGCATTAATAATTATGTCATTGCTATTATTGTAAACATTATGTTGTAAAGGTGAGTGGGTGTCGTTACAAAATAATGGGGGTTGCCCCCCATATATCGTTAGTATCCTTTCTTTCGTTTTCGACTCTCTGCCTGTGTTGATTTTACGTGCTTACCAAACTGACGGTGTCGCTCTCTCTGCTCAGCGATGGACTCGGAATTTCTCCGTTGTTCACGCTCCAGTTTGAGGTAGTTGCTAAGACGTCGAGCCGACAGGGTTCCGTTATCTATTGCTTTGTTGACAGCGCAACCCGGTTCAGACTCGTGTTGACAATCGCTAAAGCGACAGCGTTCGATTAGCGTAATAACATCTTGAAAGGTCTCTTCAAGTCCCTCCGTACAATCGAAAATTTGTACTTCTCTCATGCCCGGAGTGTCGATAACTATGGTACCGTCGGGAACCCAATGCATTGAGCGTGACGTAGTAGTATGGCGACCTTTTCCATCGTCCAGGCGAATATCATTAGTCTGTTGAACTTCTTGCTGACTCAGCTGATTCAACAATGTCGATTTACCTACGCCAGAACTCCCTGTGAGCGCAATGGTTTTTCCTTCACCACACCAAGGTGACACAGAATCTATTGCTTGCGCGTCAAGGCCATTAACCGCTTGAACACTGATAAAGGGATCAATACTTTGAACCTGTTGAATGTAGTGCAGTGTATCTTCACATAGATCGGCTTTACTCAAGATAACAACGGGCTCTGGCCCGGCTTCTCTCGCTAGGGCGATAAAGCGCTCAATTCGACTGAGATTAAAGTCTTCGTTCAACGCACAGACGATAAAGAGAGTATCAATGTTGGCTGCAATAAATTGCTCGCTTATTTTTGACCCAGCGGCTTTTCGTTTAATCAAAGACAAGCGTTCTAGGCAACGAACAAAATGACCTTGTTTGTCGATCAATACCCAATCTCCAACTGTCATTGGAGGTAAGCTGTGGTGCATCTCAAGCTTGTGTTCGCCCTCTTCACCAATAAGTAAATAGTGAGTGCGATGCTGCTGAGTGACCCGAAACGGTGTGCATTCGGTCAGTTCGTCAAGTGATAGCTGTTGTTGAAACGAGTGTTTCCAACCTAATTGACCTAAGGTCATAGGTGTTGAAATAGTCATGGATAGTAATACCCCAGTTTGCAGATAATATCTGCACAATAAAGCTAGGGTCTATAAGACCCCGGTAGATAAACACCGGGTGAAAGAGGAGGGTAGAAAAAGGTTACTTGTCCTGCTTCACCGGGTGGGTATGTAATACAATCATCTTTTCCTCCGTAGAAAGTTTGAAAATAAATCCGCTTAATAATAGCAAAAAGAGTGGGGATAATCCCACTCTTTTGTTTGTGACTTTATTAATAGAACCTTAGTGATCGTGTTTGTGCTCATGACCGTGATCATGTGCATGGTCATGTTTGTGCTTCATTCCCTTCATGACTTTTTTGATAGGGGCGGTAAAGCTCTGCTTTTCACCATTGGCAAACACAACTTCAACCTCGATCTTGTTTCCTTCTTCCAGTGGTTGTTTTAACTCAAACAACATGATGTGGAAACTTCCAGGCTTGAGTACGGTTTTGCCGTTGGCAGGGATCTTAAAGTTCTCAACCTGACGCATTTTCATAACGTCACCGTCTTTAATCACATCGTGAAGTTCTACTTTACCAGCGGCATCAGTAGATGCTGAAACGATAAAACGGTCGGCATCACCAGCATTGGTGATTTCGCCAAATACCGCGCTGTTTACCGCTGTTGGCGGTGTAGCACGAGCATATGGGTCATCTACCTGGATATCTGACTGGGCATATGCCAATGGGCTCAAAACCAGTGATGCGAGCAGTAGAGTGCGTAGTTTCATTGTTATTTTCCTTCTGAAGTAATTTTATTCATAGCGGCAACGATCGGTGCCGGTGTCATAGTGTGAGGTACTTTAGTAATCAAGGTACCGTCGGGCTTTAAAAAATAAAAATAGGAGCTGTGATCTAAGGTGTAACCCAATTGAGAGTTCTCTAGTTCAGTTTTTCTAAAAATCACGCCATAGCTATCTGCAAGCGGTTTAGTCACATCTAGTGGAGCAGATAAGCCTTCAATCATAGGGTGGAAGTATTGAGCGTACTTGTGCGCATCAGCCGCGGCGTCCCTGTCGGGGTCGAGGGAGATAAAGAGCGGCCAAAATTGCTTTTGTGCGCTTTCATCAATCTCATTGAGCGCACCTGACAGCATTGCTAGAGAAGTTGGGCACACGTCGGGACATCGAGTAAATCCAAAGTAGACCACACGCACCCGTTGATCTTGTGTATTAAATAGATCAACGGCTTGGTTTTCTTTACCAAATAACACGGTGGATTCTGGTTGCTGTTCTATTTCTGCCTGTGAATCAAAATAGGTTTTGATACCAAAACCCAAAGCAAATGCGACGACTAAGAGTAACGACCAGTTTTTGCTCATTGTTGCATCCTCAATGCCGCTTTGCGGGCTTGTTGTCCATCTGAAATTTCACCCATCCAAGTCATTTTCTCGGTGGTGCAAACAGGGAGTAATACCTCACCAGAAAAAGCACCGTCAGGCTGTTTACTAAGAATGTATTTTGCCACTCCCATATCCATTTCAACCCCCTCTAACGTGACAGAAAGCTGTTTTGCTTGCGTGTCTGGCCAGTGAACGGTGATAGTGCTGGGTACTAAAGGGCGTGTGATATCGGTGTCCATAGCCATGGACACCCCATCGGAATTACACGTTTTTGTCGATAGCATGCAGTATTCGCTAAGAGACTCCGATGAAGGGGAGTCCTTAACACCTTTAAGCAACTCAGGGGCAAAAAAGCCCGCTAACAAAGCGACGGCTATCAAGGCGATTTTTATACTAGAGTGCATAAATATTCTGATAAAGATGACGTTGGCGTATCTTAGCATAGCCAGTACGTCTAATCGCAACGTGTTAGAAAAATTGTGTTTGCAATCAATCTAATGGATAAATGTAGCAAAACTGTTTGAGATTTTTATCAAACTTTCAACACCAATGTCGAGTTGTACCAATATGTAACCTGTTGTAATAATAGTGGTTTTGCTTGTGGCACGAAAATGACCGCTTTCGTTATAACTATCACATTTCTCGCAATAGTCCTTAAAATTGTGTGGTTTCTTCATTGTCAGTTGTATTAGCCTAGCGCATCAATAATAAAGAGTCTCCGAGTAAAACTTTTCAATGAATGACAGCTTAGATAGCGTGAGTGTCGACTTACGTCAAGTGATGCTTGGTATTGCTACGGCGTTAGATGCGGTTGGTGTGGATGATATCCACCATGGCCATAGAGTTGGATACATCGCTTATCAGTGTGCAAAGCGAATGGGATGGGATGAAGAGCTCGCTCAAATGGCTTTTGGCGCCGGGCTTATTCACGACTGCGGTGTTTCACAAGAGACGGAAAGGCGTCAGCTTCTCTCTCAACTTATCCCTGAAGACACTCTTCACCACTGCCGCAAGGGATATGAACTGGTAGAGGCGTGCAAGCCCATCTCGGCACTTTCTAAAGCAATTTTGTATCATCACACACATTGGATTGAGCTTTCTAGAGTGTCTGGTATCGACGATTTAGATAAACAGCTCGCCGCTCTGATTTTTCTTTCCGATCGCATCGACTACCTATTCGTGCACTCAAAGCCAGACCAGTTTGGCAACATAACCAGTAGAGATAAAACCGCCATTATTGACGAACTAATTTCTCGCAGCGGATTGGTGTTTGAACCCAATATGGTGGTACATATGTGCGAGTTGATAACGACCGACGACTTTTGGTTTTCTATGGAGGCGAACCATATTGAAAGCTTAGTTGCGCGACTACCTGAAGTACGTTTTTTTGACAGCCATACTGGCTTAGATCAGACGATAGAAATGGCAGAGTTACTGGCTAAAATCATTGATGCCAAGAGCCCTTTTACTTTTCAACATTCCAAGCACGTTGCTGAACTCTCCGCTTTTTTTGGTCAAGCGCTTGGCTACTCGGAAAAAATGCAACGCATGCTCTATCTTTCGGGGCTCTTGCACGATATCGGCAAGATTAAAACCCCATCGTCGGTATTGCACAAGCCATCGAGTCTAAATGAAGAGGAATACGCCTGTATTAAGCGACACTCCACGGATACGCGTTTTGCATTACAAGGTATGATTCGCTCTAAACAGGTGGTGTCTTGGGCGGCGAACCACCACGAAAGATTGGATGGCTCTGGTTATCCGCTAGGTAAAGTGGCAAAAGAGTTAGACAAGCCAAGCCGTTTGATCGCTGTCGCCGATGTGTTTCAAGCGTTAACTCAATCTCGACCCTATCGAGATGGACTCTCACTTGAAGATACGATGACCATTCTTCATCAGCAGGCAAATCAGGGTTTGCTGGATGCTCAGGTCGTCGAGTGCTTAGAGAGAAATAAACAGGTCTGCTATCAGATTTCGATTGGCGAAATAGGTTTTTTTCAGACGTCCAACAGCTAGGTGTGAGAGACAAAAAAAGGGGCGATTATTATCGCCCCTTCTTATCTATTGGTTGACGGCTCTTACTTTGCCTTGTTTAAGTTCATTGAGCACTTGCTCTTTAGGCCCATCGGCGATAATTGCGCCTTTCTCCATAACGACAACTCGATCAACAACGTCCAACATAGACGTTTTGTGGGTGATCAAAATAAGCGTTTCGCTATCTTTTAGCTGAGAGAGCTGATGCTTAATATGCATTTCAGAACGGTTATCCATTGCACTAGTTGGTTCGTCCATCAAGAGTACAGGAGGTCGGCCCAGTATCGCTCTGGCAATAGCGACTGCCTGTCTTTGACCACCAGACAAGAGTAAACCGCCTTCGCCAACTTGTCGTTCTAATCCCGCAGGATCCTGCTGAGTAAATACAGTGACACCTGCTCGGTTAGCAGCATCCATTACGTCGCGGTCGTCTGCGAGAGGTCGGCCTAAGGTGATATTGTCTCGAATGGAACCATAAAACAGCTGGCTATCTTGTGGTACACAGCCAATATTTCTTCGAATGTCGATATGGTGCAATTGATCGATATCGGTATCGTCAATCCGTACATGACCTTCTGTTGGCTTGTACAACCCCATGACCAACCTTTCCAGTGTGGTTTTACCTGAACCAATTCGACCAATAATGGCGACCTTTTCACCAGGCTTAATGGTTAGACTCAAATCGCGAATAGAGGCGATTGGGGAGTCTGGGTAGTGGAAAGTGACGCGTTCTAGTTCTATTTTACCGTGAACAATTGGGCGGTGAATGTAGCGTTTGCCCTCTTCCTGTTCGTCAGGCATCGACATCACTTGCTCAATAATGGACATGGATGATTTAGCTTGGTTAAATCTGGTCGATAGCAAAGAGAGTTGAACCATAGGACCAATGGCTCTACCGCTCAGCATAGTGGCTGCGATCAGGCCACCCATGGTGAGCTCGCCTTCCGAAATAAGGTAAACCCCCAATATGATCATGCCCACATTTGAGGCTTGCTGAACAAATCCAGCAGTGTTTTGGATGCCGTCGGTAATACGGCGACTTTTTATGTTCCAATTTGCCATATGTGCAACCGCTTCTTCCCAGCGGAACTGGAACTGACTTTGCGCGCCAAACAGTTTAACGGTTTCTAATCCAGATAAGCTTTCAATTAAGTTGGCGTATTTCTGCGAAGCGAGGCGTGAACCTTCTTCTATGGTTCGGCGCAGCGGTCCTTGGATCAGTAGCGAATAGATCACAAGAATCAAAACACCAGCAATCGGCACCAGCACTAAATTTCCGGCCATCAACCAGATTAAAAACAGGAATAGCAATGCAAAAGGCAAGTCTATCAGCGAGCCTATAGTTGCGGAGGTGAAGAACTCTCGGATCGACTCAAATTCTTGCAAATGTCTGGCGAAGGCCCCTACCGATGGAGGGCGGGCTTCCATCCGAATCCCCATCACTTTGCTAAACAGTTTAGAGGAGATGAGAATGTCGGATTTTTTCCCTGCGACATCGATAAAATAGCTTCGCATTAACTTAAGTGTTAAGTCGAACAAGAAGATAACGAAAATACCGCTTGCCAGAACCCATAAGGTCTCAAATGCGAGGTTGGGTACCACTTTGTCATACACCAAACGCGTAAACATAGGTGCGGCTACCGCAAACAGGTTAATTAATATGGAGGCGATAAGTACATCGCGGTAGATGCGCTTAGATTTCCATATAGTGCCCCAGAACCAGTGTCCTTCCGTGGTTTTTAGTACTTCTGGTGAGCGCTCGTCATATCGAAACTGCTTTTTAACCAAGAAGTAACGGCCGATATAGAGTTCTTCTAAATCAGATAACGGCAGAGAAACAGGGACTAAGCCCGACTCTCCAGTTACCACTTCGGCTTCTTGGGTATCAGCATTGATGCTGTTTAATACACAAGCATCACCACTTTTTAACAGTAACACCACGGGAAGAACGAGTTGGGAAATCTCGCTTAATTGGGAGCGGTTTTCTTTGGCGACTAGGCCCGCTCGCTCAGCGGAGCGAGGAAAGAGAAATGGCGTCAGTTTGCCATCCGACAAAGGAAGCCCGTTAATTAACGCCTCCGGTGAATTGGCTAAACCGTAATAGCGACTGACGTAAATAAGGGAATTGAGTAGTGGATCCTGCATTTATGTAACCTTTTATTTATCCACAATAAAGCCTTGGAACACTTCAATAAAGTGCTCTGACAAGAAGTTCAGCTGGGTTTGTGTCTCTACGCGAGAGGCAATGGTGGTTATTCCCAAGTTATGTGCCGTTCTAGAGACAGAGGTTAAAGTAAACTTCTGTTTTTCATCATCTAAGTGGTGAGTGTATAAGTAATCCAGTTTGACATAAGACGGACGGAACTCGTTAATGTAGTCCAAAGATTGGAAGTTTCGCCCGTAGTTGTCGACACCAAAATCGGCACCTGCGCTGCGCACTGCATTACAAAATAGTGCGGTGTGGTGCGGAGAGTGGATAAAGCAGTTCTCTGGGATCTCAAAGTGGAGCTTATCGGCAATATTCTTGTGTTTGCCAAGCAACTGACTCACCCAGCGAATAAAGCTAGGTTGAGCGATACTGCTTTGCGAAATGTTGATTGCCACTGGCTCAGAAAATTCGCCCGCAATCAGTTTTTCTACAATAGAACGGATTACGTACTCATCAAAGATATGGCTGGCATGTAGCTGTTCTAGAGCAAATAGGTATTGATTTGCGCTGTAACGCTCGCCATCTTTTTCTATGGCAGAGAAAACCTCGCGGTGGAACGTTTGACCAGAGTTGTTATTCGCCGCCTGAAAGCGGAAAGTGATCCAGTCGTTACTGATCGCTTCTTCGACCAAGTTTTTCCACTGCTGTTTACCCATCAGGTTCTGTTCGCTGTCGCTGCTGACGTAGCCATAAGTGAGCTCAGGGTTGGCCTTAGCATTGGCTAAAGCGTTGTCCAGCATAGTGAGGATTTCGGTCGTATTATGAGATTGCTGGTTGTAGACTACACCGAGTGCGATTTCGGCATCTGCTGTACCAGTCGGGTCTGGGTTGACATCTTGAACGTAGTTGGCGAGGCTTTCAGCCACTAGCTTGATTTCAGCACTGTCGACATTGGGCATAATAAAGCCAAATTCTTCGGTCGAAATACGTGCAATGGTCATCCCCGGAAGTGTGAGTGAAACTTTTAGGTGGTCGGCGAGTTCGCGAATCATACCATCACCGGCTTCATAGCCTTTGTCATCGTATAGCTCTTTAATAAAACTTGCTTCTAGTATTGCCACACCACCTGTCCCGCCTTCACCAAGCCAAGAGTTCAGTTGGCTCATATAGTAGGCGCGGTTACCAAGTTGAGAAACCGGGTCGATATAGGCTCTTTCGCGAAGCTGTTGAGCTTCTTTTGCTTGCGCTTTAAACGCCTTTTCTACTTGAGCCGACATGCTGTTAATTCCATCAACAACATAGATAAGGTCTTTAGTTGCAGGCCTTGGAAGCGGATCGCCAAACTGGTTTCTGGCCACCTGTTCCATTTTGGTTACGATAAGTTGAAGTGGGCGCAATGCTCTTTTGAGAATAAAAGCGATGGCGAGAAGACCGATAGTGAAAATGATTGAAAATGCAAAAACTAAACGTTCAAACGCTTTCCATAACTGGGAGTAGGCGGCCCCAGGATGGCTAACGATTTCCACTTCTGCAAGTTGCATCCAACCACTGGTAACGACTCTTCGATCGTGAATGCGGTCGAACAGGTGAAGGTTGGTAAACCACTCGGGTACATCCGTGGGTTTAATTGGATAAGAACGTAGGATCTCGTCGCCTGTATCTAAAAAGATCAAGCGAACGATGGAATAACTACTACCATCAAACAAAGCGTTAATTACAGATTCAACCGCAACTTGGTCCTTGTTTTCAAGGTAAGGTGCCAAGGCCAAACCCACCGTGTTGATGGTGTTGTTCACCTCAGAGCGTTGTTGCAACTCTAAGTTGTTTCGTGTGGTATTGAACTCAATAATGAACACTGACGCCATTAGCATCACGAACACTGCTATCATCCCCACCACGAGTTGTTTATATAAAGTCATAGTGCCTACTCATCGAAATTGACTATCGGTTTTTTAAGTTTGAGCTCTTTTTCCCTTGCTCTTAGGTCGTTCCATAGGCTCAGTCTTGAAGATTTACCTGCAAGCTGGCCTTTTTGTGATTTCATCAACCACAGATTCTTACCATTAAAACTGTATATCGGTAGCAAATCCCTACGAGTGGATGCGCGTTTTATCTGTGGATTGATATTGTCCAAAATAATCGGTTCTGCACTCGGTTTGGAATAGTATGCCAGAACCATATGAAATTGATTGAGTTCTATTGCCTTAACATAGACAAGGCGCAACTTTTTATCTGATACCCCCAACTCTAATAGGGAGAAGTACTTGGCAATCGTAAAGTCTTCACAGTCGCCGGCGTTACTACCTAAAAACTCTAATGGCGTCGCCCAGTAGTCGTTTTTTCCCCAAAGATTAATATCGTTGATAAAGTTGAGTTGGTTGAAGAAGTTGTTAACGGCGGTGAGCTTATCTCGCTCTCCCAACCCTTTGTACTGCTCCATTTCACTTCGCCAAGTTTCAACTCGGCGCCCTGCTCGATCACCATATGTGGCACGTACAGCGTCGACCCATCTTTGCTCTTTGGTGTTAAGAGCTGACGGGGCAAAAGAGGTGGCTAACAATGTGGCTAAAATGAGCCAACGCTTCATACCTATTGGCCAACCTTGCTGACAGTGCACACTAAATTCATTCGAACGATTACTCCTTTAAAGCGTTGTTTTTTGCACCCAGTATCGGCTTAAGCAGATATTCCATCACGGTGCGTTTACCAGTAATAATATCGACAGAAGCCGTCATACCGGGAATGATCGGTAAGGTCTCATCGTGACCGAGAGACGTTTCCTTCGTTCGGACTCTGACCAAGTAGAAGCTATTACCCTCTTCGTCTTGAGTGGTATCAGCACTAATGTGTTCTAACGTCCCGTCAAGACCACCGTATTTAGTGAAGTCATAGGCGCTGAACTTAACAATTGCGGGTAAGTCAGGCCTTAAGAAAGCGATATCTTGAGGGGCTATTTTGGCTTCTACCAAGAGTGTGTCTTCACTCGGTACAATTTCGACAATATCCATACCTGGTTGGATCACGCCACCAACCGTATTGACATTAAGGGTCTTCACGGTGCCGTTTACAGGGGAAATGACGACGGTTCGATTTACTCTATCTTCCAAGCCAACCGCAGATTCAGTGAGCGCCGAAAGCCTGTCTTGTGCTTCGTTTAGCAGCCCTTGCTGTTCTGAACGGAATTTTTGTGCCGCATCAATTCGACTTAATATTGCTTCTCTAATGGCAGACCGGAGTACCGGCACTTTTAGTTCACTAGAGGTAAGTTCGCGCCGTGTATCGTTAACTTGACGTTGTAGTTTTAGCAGCTCGATTTGGGGTACTACGCCTTCATCAGCAAGAGGTTTGGTGATTTCTAACTCTTTTCGAGCGAAGTTGTAACTGTCTCTTAGGTTGCGAACCCGCGCTTGGATCTCTACGAGATCTTGCTGTTTTTGCTTAACTTGCTGGTCGATCACAGAGAGCTGGTTGCGAAGCCTATTGAGATCTTGGCGATACTCTGCAATCTGGCGGGCAACTAGCTTAGGGCGTTGTTCAATAAATGGCGTTGGGAAAGCAGCTTGCTGTAATCAATATTGATACTTTCTTGCCAATCCTTTTCCGTGAACTCTTCATTGACAGTGACACTGGTAATGGACGCAGAAAGCTGCATAACGCTAGCGGTCAGGTTGGCAACTTGTTGCTCTCGTTCGCGAAAATCTGATCGAAAACGAGTGTCGTCTATCAGTAGCAACTGCTGACCTTTTTGGACTTGCTGACCCTCGCGAATCAATATTTCTTTGACCAAGCCACCTTCCAAGTTTTGCACGACTTGGATTTGTGAAGAAGGTACAACTTTACCTTGTCCCACTGTCACTTTGTCGATTTCCGCCCAAGAAGCCCAAACCGCTGCCAAAACAAAAAATAGCAACATAATCCAGAGCATCAATCGAGCGCTGGAAGGTGTGTTCAATAACAGCGCCGCTGTTTTATCGTCCACGTAGTCTAGTTCCGAAGGAGCAAGCTTATCGTAACCGCTCTTACTCATAAAAAGTCCCTGTCAATAAAATTACTAGACTCAAGTCAGATTCGAAAAGGCGTTATAGGAAATGACTTGGGTATATATATTGCTGATTTTATTACCCTAGCGGCCAAATGTTAAGAACTTGCTAGTAAAACCGAGAGAGTTATTTTAAGTATTTATAGCTTAGTTGCCTGTATAGCATCTCGCCAATGACGAAAAGTCGCGGATAGAAGCGCTATCTATCGGTAAGTGTGATTGTTTTTTCGATCTCAACTTGAGATCTAATACGTATAAGCGCACAATCAGCAAAAACTTAGTCGGGAGATAAGATGGAACTTAAGGACATTCGCCGCGAGTACTCCAAAGGCGGACTTAGACGCAAAGATTTGTGTGATAACCCAATCGATCAATTTAATCTTTGGCTACAACAGGCAGTGGACTCTGGTTTGACGGATCCAACGGCTATGACAGTAGCCACGGTCGACGAAAGCGGTCAACCTTATCAGCGCATCGTGCTACTGAAAAACTTTGATAAGCAAGGTTTTGTTTTTTACACCAACTTAGGTAGTCGTAAAGCTCAGCAAATTGAGTCTCATAGCAAGGTAAGTCTGCATTTTCCTTGGCACCCACTTGAACGCCAAGTGCACATTACTGGTGTCGCAGAAAAGTTGTCTATGGTTGAAAACATGAAGTACTTCTCCTCTCGACCCAAAGAGAGCCAAATTGCTGCTATTGCGAGTAAGCAAAGTAGCCGCATCTCTGCGCGAGGGATCTTAGAAGGCAAATACCTGGAACTTAAAAAGAAGTTTGAAAAAGGTGAAATTCCGGTACCGAGTTTCTGGGGTGGCTATCGAATTCGCCCTGAAAGCATTGAGTTTTGGCAAGGGGGAGAGCATCGCCTCCACGACCGTTTCTTATTTACCAAAGAAACGGATGGGTGGGATATCGACCGCTTAGCGCCATAGAAAAAAGTGCCTGACTTAGTCAGGCACTTCGCCATTTAAGGCAACGGAAAGCTGCGTTTTTAGTAGTGTTTGAGGTATCTGAGATCCGTAACCTTGGTCTAACGCTATTTCGATTAACTGAGCTTGGCTATGGGCGCCAAACTTGCTTCTTAAACGCATGACATAGCTTTCAAATGTCTTAATAGAGATCCCCATCACTTCGGCAATTTGCTTTGGCTTTTTTCCATACAGCAACAGGAACAGAACCTCAGACTCTCTGGTTGTCAAAGAGACAGACAAGTCGTGGGTTGATCCAAATCCTTGTCCAAGACGCAATCCTTTTTCACTACTATGGGTCAGGCCTGTCGCTCGGCATACCCAATGTCCGACCTCTAAAATGGCGGTATTAGTGAGTTCTTGTCCGTAAAAAATGGTGCCTTGAATATGACCTTGTTCATCGTGCCACGGAGTTTTGGTAAAGATATGTGCTCTAGAATGGCCGTCGTGATAGGGGTGGATATCCAACACTTTAAGGGGCTTGCCTGTTTTGATGACATATTTATCTTGGCGTTGAAATGCTTCGGCGCAATTTGTTGTGGGGCTGGGCATATCAAAATCGGTAAGGCCAATACAAGCTTGGCTATCGGGGAGCCCGACAAGCTCGGCATAGGATTGATTGGCATAGACAAAGACCGAGTCTAGGTCTTTACAACCCCAATACCCCGGTAACTGATTGAATAGGGTAACTAACTTGTTATCCACGATGCTATGCTTCCTTACTTATGCGATTTTATCATCCTACTATTAGTTCTTCGTTAATTCTATCAATAAGTTACAAGCAAATGTTGCGGTTATTTTTGCATAATTTCTGCTTATATTAGTCGTTCTTATTATTGCTCTTATCACTTGTGTTTAAGCGATAAAAAAAACCAGCCAATTAGGCTGGTGAATATAAGAATTGTCTTATCGACGTTTCGAAGAGGTCTAAAGCTTAGCGAGGGCTGCTAAGCAATAGAGATATCAATAGATACCTGACCAATGCCAAGCGAGCTTAGCGGTCAAAATTTAATGTAAAGCTTTACAATGAAAGAAAAAAGGGGGGATTTCCCCCCTCTTTATTCGATGTGTCTAGTTGATCTCACGAACGACTCGGAAGCCGACGTAGTTGGCAGTGGCTGAAGGTGCCAAGAAGAGTTTTTGGTGTGCTGAGGCCATAGAAGGTGCGAAATTCCAAGCGCCACCTTTGGCTACGCCTCTAGAGTCTTCTGTCCATTGCCATACGTTGCCCACCGTATCGTAAATACCATAACGGTTAGCTTCGAATGCGGTGACTGGGGAGGTACTTTGGTTTGACCAAGGTGTGCCACTCCAACCCGTGTTGGCTTTGCCGGTTAGAAACTTATTGCCCCACCAATAAGCGGCTTGGCTACCAGAGCGCGCAGCAATTTCCCATTCATCGACATCTGGCAAACGGTAGTTATACCCAGTTTGCTTGCTTAGCCATTTGGCGTATGCAATGGCGTCGTTGCGACTTACGCATACAACAGGTGAGTCTGGTGTTTGTTTAAAGCCGGGATCTCGCCAGTAGCTTTTAGCGATAGGGGTAATATCGCCATCTCGAATCGTGTTACAAGTATTTTTTAACTCAGCATCGGTTTGGTAATTGGTTGAACCAACAAAAACTTCAAACTGAGAAACCGTGATCGGAGTAGCTCCAATACCGAAAGCATGATCAAGGTGAATTTGCTTTGAGCCGTGCTCGCCTGTTAGGTATTCACCAGCGACAAGAGTAATGAGTTCAGGGCCTTTTGGTCCCGCTTTCATTGTGTCGGCAAATTTATCACCAGCGCGTAAAACATTGGCACGTTCGACGAGATTAGCGCGCAGAGTTTGGTCTGAGCGCAAAGAAAGTGTGCGATTAAAGGACTTGTAGCCCTCTTTTTCGATGGTTATTTCGTGCTGCCCCATAGGTAGCATGATATCAACTGGTGTACTGCCGTAGTTGACATCGTTGATCGTCACTCGGTCACCGTATTGGTTTGAACGAACGGTCAGATTGACCCAAGCAACCTCAATCTCTTGCAGTCTCTGCGCTTCTTCGTAACCGGGTGCAAAGCAGTATTTGCTCTTAATGCCTAACAGTTTGCAGGCCGCACTCTCTGATGGGCGAGCTTCCAATACTACCCCTAAGATATTGCGGTAACGAACACCATCGTAGAATCCCGCTTCTTTAACGCTATGGCGTAAAACATGGATGTTTAGAGGTACTTTATTTGCGTTCTGTTTTGCTATCACCGCCTCGGTGGTGTCTTCAATCAAAGCCGCTTTAAACTGCTTTACCGCTTTTTGCAGTGTGAGCTCTCTGGTTTGGGCGTCACATTGGGCAATGGTTAGGTTTGCTTGGCAGCGATTAGTAAAGCTGACATTTAGTGTCTTGTTATTTGAAAGCTCTTCTTTTAATCGGTTGGCGCGAGCGCGCAGTTTAGACTCATCGAGAAGATGGATAGATTGCTGTATTTGCTCTAACTCTGATTGCTTGTTGCTGAGTACCAGCTTTAAGTCATCTAACGACTGTTTGGACTCTAGGCGTGTTTTCTGATTTTGCTTAACACTTGCCCAAGCATCTTGATATGCTTGCTGACTTTTAGAGATATCAACTGAAGGGTCGTCGATAACGCGCTCGTAATCTCGCTCTAAGTTGCGCTTTGCTTTTGCAAGCGCTTCATCGAGAGCCTTAGCGTTTTTCTCTAAGTCGGCAACTTGTTGCTCTTGCTGTTCAACTTTCTCGCGTTGCTCATCTCGCGCTTTGTGCGCTTCAGATAGCTCGCTATGACGAGTGAAAAGCTGGTCGTCAATTGCTACCACAGACGCTGAGGCTTGTTCCGCCTGGACGGGGAGTGTGCCCAAACACGTGCCTAGCGCTAGCAAAAGAGCGGGTATACCTTGTCGCATTATCAATCTTCTACGTAAATTATTTGAATAATTGGTTCATTCTAAACGAAAACGCCACTTTGGCTAAAGTCATCTTGAGATAACTTCGCGACAAAATGGCGTTTTTGCTGCATCTTTGTGAGTTGTTACCTAAAACAGCGTCACTTAACTTTGCTTATTTGGTCGCAGTTTAACCCATACCGTATCGTTGCCGCTGACACTAATGACTCGATTGTATGTTTGGTATCCATCTTTGGACACGGTTACTTGATGCGTACCTTTAGGAAGTACCACTTCTACTGGCGTGCTTCCATATTCCACACCGTTAATCACTACAGCATCGTTGTATTGATCTGAACGAACAGTCACATTTACTAGGTCTTTTTTGCTGCTATCTTTCGTGCTTTTCTTTGCACTTGATTCACCTTGTAAACAGTAACGCGATGAAACGTTGAGAAGTTTACATGCGGCGACAGCTTCTGGTTTTGCCTGAAGCTGAGCTTGCATTTGAGTAAAGTAATTGTTGTTGCCTTCAAAACCAGCTCGGATGATTTGGCTCTCTTGAACGTGGATGTTCAGTTGAACGCCTTTGGAGTTCTGCTTAGCGAGTGTCGCCTCGGTTAAGCTATCCATTAAGCGAGCCTTGAAGGTTTTCACTGCTTTTTGCTTAGTAAGGTATTTACCTTGATTTGAACACTCGCCCAGCGTCATTGTCGCCGAACAAGTTGTCTTATAACTGGTTTCCAGAACTTCGCTTTCACGTAGCTCAGCAGCGATGCGCTTCACACGCGCTTCAACTTTTTGCTCTTCAAGATAAGTAAACTCAGTATTCAATCGAGCTTGCTTTTGCTTAACCTGAGACAGCTTCATTTCACTTTCAGTGATAGCTTGTCTTGTTTCAAGGACTTGGTTTTGGTTCTCTTTAACAGAGCCCCATGCCTCTTGGTAAGCTTTCTGGAAGGTAATTAAGTCGGTATCCGGATCTTCTAAAAGACGAGAATATTGTTTGTCCAGAGCACTCTTTGCGCGGTTTTGCTTAGCGTTAAGCTCTTTTTCATCGCGCTTCAGCTTAGCTAGCTGATTCTGGAGTTGCTGTAAACTTTCCGATTCTGAGGAGAACTCGGAGTTCATTGTGTCAATTTCGACTTGTTTATTCGATAGTCTGGAATCGATAGCAGCTACTGGATCGCCTTGTACGGCGTCTTCAGCTAGTACCGATGTCGAAACCCATACCGGGCACAGCGCAAGCATAAGCGCTGGGATGCGACGTGTTATCATAAGTCCCTGCAACAATTAACGTGTTAACTCACCAATGTATAAAAGACAAACTTTTGACAGCTTTAATCCATGACTGCCTAACAAAGGTATTTATATTCCATTTCACTCTCAAGACTACAGGATTTTTGCGCAAAAGCTAACCCTCTGTAAGTCATAAGAAAGTGATGTTCCTCATTTTGAGCAGATTAGAGAAATATGCAAGTGGAGATTCTCAATATCGGTTTGATTAAAGCAGAAGAAATGACATCGGCCGTAATTTATGTGCACTTGATCATTGTTCCGAACTTCTCAATTGGAGATTTTTCACTCGACTCTTTGAGGAATATTTAGTGCTTTATGAGAGTCCTCACATATCTTTGTTCTTTTCTATTCGAACTACCCGTAAATGACACTTTTATTATAAAATTGGACGCGTCCCACAAAAGGTTGCGTAAAAATGGAACGATCTGATCGACAGAATCAGCAAATCTTACACGGTACTGACAAAGAATTGGCACCTAAACCTGCCGAGTTAGTCACCTTGCCTTCCCATAGAAATATCCACGATCACGATTACACCCAAATCGTTATCGGCCTCAAAGGACAAACTAAGTTCGATATCAGTGCCTCGACGGCATTGTTGGGCCCGGCCAAGGATGTGTGGTTAAGTCGGGGAGCGAGCACGCTTTTGGCGGCGTAACCGGTCAATCCGATATTCTCGTTTTGAACTTGCCGAAACCTAATAATGACGATGCTGCGTTACTAGCGCGTTTTCACGAACTCAATCAAGCAGACACCTATTTTCAACTCGATGATCACATTCAAAAGCTGATTCAGATGCTGGTAACGGAAATGCGAGCAAATCCCGATGACCCGCTACTCGCTCGGGCGTGTAACAGTGCGGTGATCTCGCTTTTACAGCGCCACTCTTTCTCATATGCGCTCAAACCTAAGGAGTCGCGATTCGATCTCGACGTATTGGATCGTTATATCGAGCAACACCTCAGTCACAAAATCACGGTCGCTCAATTAGCCAGTAGTGTTTTCCTTGGAGAAAGCCAGTTTCACATGCTTTTTAAGGAGCAGTTGGGTATCACTCCTCATCAATATGTCTTGGGCAAGCGGATCGATATGGCTAAGTCTTTAATTAACGAAGGCCAACTTACCTTAGGTCAGATTGCCGAATTTACCGGTTTTTCAGGCCAAAGCACTTTTGCTCATGCCTTTTCTCGCCACCAAGGAATGTCGCCATCTCAATACAAAAAGCAGAATCGTGTTAAATAAGAAAACAAAACTACTATAATATTTTGACTTTTTGAGTGTGATTCTGTTTTTATTTTGTTAAAAAGCGGAGTTTTTAGCAAAAAGCTCGGAGTTTTTGACAAGTATTTCTCATGCGCTCACAATACACTGCAGGCCATTGTAGGAAACCTGATTGATTTTTTATTCAGGTGTGAGACTGAGGAAATCCCATGTTTACAGCAACCGATGTGTTGAAAACCGACTTTGTTGAGCAACCGCTTAACGAGTTGTGGTCGCTGATCTCACCACTCTATATGGTGGATGAATCTCAATGGCTGAAAGAGCTGCTGCCACTGGCAACCCCTTCTGATTTAGAAAAACAACAGATTGAAATCAAAACAACGGAATTAATCGAAGCGATTCGCGCTGATAAAAAGTCGATTCAAATGATTGATGCCTTGTTACTTGAGTACAGTTTAGATACTCAAGAAGGCATATTGCTGATGTGTTTAGCAGAAGCTCTGATGCGTATTCCCGACGCAGCAACCGCTGACGCTCTTATCCGAGATAAGCTAAGCGTAGCGGATTGGAAATCTCACCTGAAAAATTCTGACTCTGTTTTTGTCAATGCATCGACTTGGGGCTTAATGCTTACTGGTAAAGTCGTTGGACTAAAAGAACAGCAGTCTCAAAGCCCTGTTCAAGCGGTTAATCGCTTAGTAAACAAAATGTCTGAACCTGTGATCCGCAAAGCTATGCATCAAGCGATGAAAGTGATGGGGCACCAATTTGTTCTTGGCCGCTCAATTGCAGAAGCGCAAAAGAACGGCCGTCAGATGCGCGATAAAGGGTTTACATACTCATACGATATGCTTGGCGAAGCTGCTTTGACAACGGCGGATGCAAACAAGTATTTCAAAGACTACTTAATGGCGATTGAAGCGGTGGGTCGAGATGACTACGGCTTGGATACCAGCCCAGCTCCGTCTGTTTCAATCAAGCTTTCTGCTTTGCACCCACGCTACGAAGTCGCCAACGAAGAGCGAGTGATGACTGAGTTGTACGACACTCTGATTCAGTTGTTAAATCGCGCTATTGAGCTGGATGTCGCAATTACTATCGATGCAGAAGAAGCGGACCGTTTAGAGCTCTCTCTTAAACTGTTTGAAAAAGTGTATCGAAGTGAGCTGGTCAAAGGCTGGGGCAAGTTTGGTCTTGTGGTTCAAGCCTACTCTAAACGCGCGTTACCCGTGCTGGTTTGGTTGAACGCGTTAGCGAAAGAGCAGGGCGATCTCATTCCATTGCGCTTAGTTAAAGGTGCCTATTGGGACAGCGAACTCAAGTGGTCACAACAGGCGGGATTTGATAACTATCCGGTATACACTCGTAAGGAAGCGACGGACGTTGCTTACTTGGCTTGTGCCCGTTTCTTATTAAGTGAGAACGTACGCGGGAATATTTTCCCTCAGTTCGCAAGTCACAACGCCCAAACGGTTACTGCGATTGCGGTAATGGCGCAACACAAGGATTTTGAGTTCCAGCGCTTACACGGAATGGGAGACTCTCTCTATAACCACGCGATGGAAGCGTATCAACAATCGGTTCGAATCTATGCGCCGGTGGGTAGTCACAAAGACTTGCTTCCATATCTGGTTCGTCGATTGTTAGAAAACGGTGCAAACAGCTCTTTTGTTCATCGACTCGTGGATGCGCGTTGCCCAGTAAGCACTTTAACAGAGCATCCGGTTGATATGCTGCTGCGCTTTGACACTTTAAATAATGCCAAGATCCCATTGCCGCCGAGTGTATTTCCCGAGCGTCAAAACTCCTATGGCGTCAACATTGACATAGAAAGCGAAGCGCACCGATTTGAATCTTCGGTTGAGCAACACCTAAATACACAATGGACAGCGGGTCCAGTGATCAATGGTGAAGGTTTTTCCGAAAGCATGATCAAGGATGCTACTCAAGTAGAGAAAGTAACTGCACCTTATGATCGCCGTATCAATGTTGGTCAGGTCGCTTTTGCAACCCTTGATCATGTTTCCGCAGCTATCGATGGAGCACAAGAGGCTTACCTCACTTGGCACCAAACATCTACTCAGCAGCGAGGAGCGTATTTAGACAAACTTGCTGATCTGCTAGAAGAGAATCTTTCTGAACTCGTTGCACTGTGTCACCAAGAAGCGGGTAAAACTATCCACGATAGTATTGACGAAGTTCGAGAAGCCGTGGACTTTTGCCGCTACTACGCGAAACAGGCACAAGGGTTGAACCCTTATGAGATAAAAGGCTTTGATGGAGTTGCTCGTACCATTGAACGTCAAGGTCGAGGTGTGTTTGTCTGTATCAGTCCTTGGAACTTCCCATTGGCTATTTTCTTAGGCCAAGTTACCGCAGCGCTTGTCGCGGGTAATACTGTCATTGCTAAACCAGCAGAGCAAACAAGCTTGATTGCGGCGCGAGCGGTGGAATTGATAGATCAAGCCGGATTCCCTGCTGGTACCGTACAGTTCCTACCTGGACGTGGTGCTGATATTGGTCACGCGTTGACCAGCCACAGCGCTATTGCTGGTGTTGCCTTTACTGGTTCTACTGCCACGGCTCAACGCATTAATCAAACGTTAGCTGCGCGTGAAGCGGCACCAGTACCATTTATTGCCGAAACGGGCGGTCAAAACGCAATGATTGTCGATAGTACGGCGCTGCCAGAACAGGTGGTTCGCGATGTGCTTCGCAGTGCTTTTGCCTCTGCGGGTCAACGCTGTTCAGCTTTGCGTATTCTGTTTGTGCAAGAAGATATCGCTGATCGCATCACCTCACTAATTCAAGGTGCCATGCGAGAGCTTAAGGTAGGTAAACCTTATCTTCACTCTACGGATGTCGGCCCAGTTATTGATGGCACGGCTAAAGCTAAGCTGACAGCGCACATCGCAGAGATGAATGCATCTGCAAACTGGTTGCCCAGTTGGAGCTAGATCCAGAGTGTGAGTTTGGCGATTTTGTACCACCAAGCGCTTTTGAGCTTGATGACATTAGCTGCCTAAAAGAAGAGCAGTTTGGCCCTATCCTTCACATCGTTAAGTTCAAAGCAAACGAACTTCACAACGTAGTGAAGCAAATCAACGATACCGGTTTTGGTCTGACTATGGGCATCCACAGTCGCAACGAAACAACCTATCGCTGGATCGAAAAACACGCGCGAGTAGGTAACTGCTACATCAACCGAGATCAAGTCGGTGCGGTGGTTGGTGTTCAGCCGTTTGGGGGACAAGGCCTATCTGGTACTGGACCAAAAGCGGGTGGCCCTCACTACCTATATCGTTTTACTCAGATTCACTATCGCTAAGCACAGGTAAGGAGATAATCATGGTTCATCAAGTAGCACGCTATGCCGATGCTTATGCGGTTTGGGAAAGCTGGAATTTAACGGATTTCGAAGTTAAGTGTGAACACTTACTATCTTTGAAAGGCTCATTAGATAATGCAGGTTCAAGCTTTGCACCTGTTGTTGGATATCACATTGAGCAAGCTTCAGTTTGGGTTTCACCTGTTCATAATTTGGTCGGCCCGACTGGAGAAACGAACGAACTCTACACCGCTGGACGCGGCGTGGCGGTTATCGTTCAGGATGATAACAGTAAATCGGCGCAGCAGTCAGCGTGCGCCATGATCACGGCTGCATTGGTCGCTGGTAACAGCGTCATTGTGTGTAGTGATGATGTGGTGTTTGCTCAGGAGTTTGAGCAAGCCTGCTTGTTATCGTCGTTGCCAACAAACTTAGTCCAGTTTGTTTCTTACGACGCTTATCATCAATTGATGGAAGCCGATATTAGAAACATGGCATACGTTGGCAACCCAACGGTTGAGCTAAGCATCAATCGTCAACTGGCGTCGCGCACTGGCGCGATCGTCAGTCTGGTATCGGAGACAGATCTCGCGGCACTTCCGATGGCAAATGACCCTTCATTAGCTTTGCGTTTTGTTACTGAACGTACCAGAACAATAAATATAACAGCTGTGGGTGGCAATGCGACATTGCTAGAGCTTGGTAACGAAGCCCACTAATTACTTCCTGCCTATGTCCCTAGCCTAGCGTTAGGGACAACCACGGAAGGCGATCTTAAAAGAGGACACACAAGATGGAAAATAGCTTTGCTATTACTACGACATTTATTGCCTATCTTATTATGATGCTGGCAATTGGTGTCATCGCTTATCAACGAACGAAAAACTCAACGGACTACTTTTTGGGAGGCCGTTCTTTAGGCCCTTGGCCAGCGGCACTTTCAGCGGGTGCTTCAGATATGAGTGGTTGGTTGTTGCTCGGTCTACCTGGCTACGCTTATGCAGCTGGTATTGAAGCATTCTGGCTAGCAGGTGGTCTGTTAGTCGGTACGTGGTTAAACTGGTTGATCAACGCGAAGCGACTACGTACTTACAGTATTACAACGGATGCACTGACTCTACCTGAGTTTTTCTCTCGTCGATTCAATGATAACTCGAAACTTATCCAAACGATTTCAGCTTTCTTTATCCTTTTGTTCTTCCTTTTCTACACCAGTTCAGGTCTGGTAGCAGGCGGAAAGCTATTCGAAACCGTCTTTGGCATCAATTACACCACCGCCGTGATTATCGGTACTGTTTGTGTTGTTTCCTACACACTATTTGGTGGTTTCCTTGCGGTATCATGGACCGACTTAGTACAGGGCCTACTGATGGCGGCTGCGCTTATGATCGTTCCAGTTGCTGTGATGAGTGGTGGTTTTGGCCAATTAGGTTCAGATTTGGCTAACATCAATCCAGAGCTATTAACTCTGTGGAATGACTCTAAAGGTGAGCCTCTCACTGCTATAGCGATTATCTCGCTAGTGGCTTGGGGCCTAGGTTACTTTGGTCAACCACATATCTTGGCTCGTTTTAAAGCTTCACGTTCAAATAAAGATCTCGACACGGCTCGCCGTATCGCGGTGATCTGGACTGCACTATCTATGGTTGGTGCAATGCTGGTGGGTGTGGTTGGTCTTGTTTATATCACTAACACGGGTAGCGGCTCCCTGGACGATGGCGAAAAGATCTTTATGGTTCTTGTTAACGCTATGTTCCACCCAGTTATCGCCGGTGTTTTACTCGCTGCTATCTTGGCGGCAATTATGAGTACGGCTGACTCGCAGTTATTGGTATCTTCATCTGCTCTAGCGGAAGATTTCTACAAGCAAGTGTTTAAGAAAGATGCAAGCTCAGAAGAGATCGTAATGGTAGGTCGTATTGCTGTTGTTGGTATTTCTATCGTTGCTCTATTCTTAGCGATGACGCCAGATAGCTCAGTACTTGGCTTGGTTTCATACGCTTGGGCTGGCTTCGGTGCTGCATTTGGTCCGGCTCTAGTACTAAGTTTGTACTGGTCTCGTATGAACCGCAACGGTGCGCTAGCGGGTATTGTTATCGGCGGCGTAACAATCGTTGTGTGGAAACAACTGTCTGGCGGTTGGTTCGACGTATACGAAATTGTACCGGGTATTATCTTCTCTACAATCGCGATTGTTGTTACCAGCTTGATGACTGGTGAACCAGAAGAAGCAGTGAAAGTTCAGCACGCTGAGTTTGAAAAGAACTTAGCAGAACTTGACTAAATATCTGTTCGTTTTAAAGCCCTGCGTAGCAGGGCTTTTTTATATTTGCTTAATAATTATTGAACTTAAATCACATTTCTCTAACTTTCGCATGAAGATTAGGAACTTGAATTCATTACAATTGTCCACCTAAACAATGCCACCCACACAAGGAAGAGAGAGATGCCGAATTTGTACTGCGAATGCTGTCAGAAAGTGACCGCTCATAAAGTTGTAATGACACGTTGTGATTCAGCGGATGCTTCGGTAATCAAAAACATCTCTTGTTTCTTTGCCACCTTGTTCCAAGGGGCGCATTACGTAAAAATGGAAAAGCAAATTTATTGCCGTAAATGTAATGCATTGCATAAGCCAGAGCCAATCAAACTGCCAGAAGCAAAAGCGGCATAATACTCATCTCTCTCAATAATTTCGTGCTAGAGCCTTGATTTCTGATTGGCTCAACTCCTCTTTTTTAAAAAACTCCTTATTATTGCCTTCCAGTGTTGCTTTAGTTGTCATGCAACTAGACTAAAGTAAATGAATCATTGAGTTTGAATGAGTTATATCAATGGAACTAGATCGCATCGATCGAGAAATTTTGCGCATTCTTCACCTGAAGGGGCGTTTGCCTGTTGTTGAACTGGCTAAGCAAGTTAACCTCACCACATCGCCTTGTTCAGACCGAGTGAAGAGATTGGAAAAGGACGGCTATATCCTTGGCTATCACGCCGAGTTAAACCCCGAAAAGTTGGGGCTCGACGTGCAAGTTTTTATCCACATTCGTTTAGATCAGACCAGTTTTTCAATCTTTGAAAAGTTTGCTGACGCAGTAGCGGATATGCCGGAGATAGAAGCCTGTTACTCTTTGTCTGGTGACTTTGACACTATGATCAAAGTCAGAGTGAAAGACATGAAAGCATATCAGAGCTTTATGTCTACCAAGCTGGGCTCTTTGCCGGGTGTGATTCAAACGAGGAGTGAGGTGGTGATTGAAGAGCACAAGACCAGCTTTGGGTTAAACCCCGACTTGTTAACTTCGCTATAAAAAAAGGAAGCCGAGGCTTCCTTTATCAACATGCCAGTGAGGTGAAGTCGCTTTATTGCATGACCAGTGCTGACACAACACCGATAACTCCACCGAAGACACCGCCCCAGACGACTAGCCAGCCTAGGTGTTCTTTAATCATTTTTTGCACCATCTCTTTGACCAGCGAAGGTGTGAGTTCATTTAAGCGCTGGTCAATGATTTGCTCAATGTTCACCTTTATTTCATCGAGCATGGCGGGTGACTCTAGCTGCTCTTTAAGCGCTTCTTTTACCGTGTCGCTCTGACTGATCTCAGTGACAGACTCTTGCATCTTTTCGACAAAGGGCTCTTTTAGAGGTGCTAGCGCTTCGGTGCCACCAAACATAGAGAGCATGCCACCAAATGGAGATGCAGCGATCACCTCGACTAAAGAGTCAAAGGTTGGATTAAAGTCGACTTTTTTAGAATGGGATCGAGGTCGATACTGCTGCCACTACCCATCTCTTTACTCAAGAATCGGTCGATATTTTGATTGGTAAAAAATTGCTCCATCATCAACTGTTTGATGGCAGATTTAAACTCTTCAAAGCGATTTGGGATAACTCCAGAACCGTATAAGCCTGGCACTTTTTCAAAAAGCATATGGACGGCAAGCCAGTTAGTAATTGCACCTGAAAAGGCAAACAAACCAGCGTATAAGGCAATGTCATTGCCTGATTGATAACCACCGGCCAGTAACGCTACGGCAATAAGATTGGTGACTAAACTCTTATTCATAATGGATTGATAACAGTAAAAAAGAATGGCGAGAGTATATCGTAAAACTTGAAAAGGTTTGAAGAAAAGAAAGGGCAGGGTAGTGATTACCCTGCCTTATCGTTTTGTGCGCTTTTAAGTTTATGTTGTTTTTTTGTTCTTTCATTCGGGAAAATGAGAATAGGCAAAGACTGGCAGTTGGCTTTGCTATTGGCGGCTTCAGCGTTGATGTGGAAGAACTCTTTACAAATATTTGCAAGAGCGACAACGGAATGCCGAAACGTGAATGAAGTGCATATTTCGTATTCATAATCAGTGTCCTACATCACTACAAGGCAAAGCGAGCATGTGATACATTGGGTAATCAGTTTTTATCGGTCTAAAACTACATTACGATTCTCTGTTTGTGTATTTATTCGACTTATCTCGGATTTGAATGGAGTAATAAGGGTGGTCAATATCTGTTTTAAGGTTTCTTCGCGCACGAATGGTTTAAAACTTCGGATCTTCAGGAAATAGCTGGGCTTGAATTCCACGTCTCAATTTTTTGATAAGGGTGGTAATTAGTTCCCTATGTGAAAATTTTGGAGATGACGTTATTCCTGATAATGTGGCGGATGGCTCAAACTTCAAGGCAGTGAAGACCTTGTCTCAAATGAATGATAAGTGCGCTGTACCTGTCTATAACGTCTATGCCTCTTGTTTATGGCTAAAACGATTTGGATTAGCAGAAGATTATGCTCGCATCATTATTTACCATGGTGACTCAATGAAATACACACTCAACGATGACGACGAAGTGTTGGTGGATATCAGAGAACTCGACCACCGCGCCAAACGTGGTGTGTACCTGATGCGTATTGGCAAACACGTTTATATCAAGCGGTTGAAATACGACATTATGGCCGAAGGTTATGAGGTGATATCTGATAACCGAGAGGAATATTCCTCATTCATCGTGAATGAGGAGAAACTGAAAGAATTCGCAGTTATTGGCAAAGTTGTTACTACTGTAATGAAAGCAGTAATCTAAATATAAGGCATCCTTCGGGGTGCCTTTTTTGATCGAAAAAATAATAATTTACATAATATGATGAAGGTTGCTAGTTATGAAGTATTTAAACACCAGCTGTCACCACCTTTTTATTGATAAGGGCACACATGAAAAATTTAAAGGTGGAGCAGAAGCGATTAATAATTTCCAAGAGTTTGCCCGTTCATCAGTAAAGCTCACTCAAGAAAACGAAAATACGCAAGAGTATCTTTTTAATCATGGCTCGAGCGTCAAGTCTGAATTTGAAGCATATATGGACGACCCAAACCATTGGGATGTGTTTAGTGAAAGGTTGGCCGCATCGCTTCTAGGAGAGCAGCAAGAATCACAGAAAAACCTAGACAGATTTAAGAGAAAAGTAAAAGTAACACCTGGTAGCTTGCTTCTTATTCACTGCAAGCCCTCTGATAATGATGTTGAGACCTTGGTCTTGATCAAAATGGAGCAAGAAGAAGTAGCTAACGTTGAAGATTTTGAGCACTTGTTTGGCCTTCCTACTGAGAAAAAAGCGTTAAATACTGCTCTGGTGACTTTTGAAAAAGGAAAAGAGCCTGCTTTATGGGTGTCTCGGGCAAATGCTTACTGGATAAAATTCTTAGACGTTTCCCCAATTCGCTCAAGCAGTGTCAATACGTCAAATGCATTCGACGCTATTGATGGTCAGCTAAATAAGTTTAAAAAAGACTTTAAAGCAGATCACCTGCTGGTTAGAAACCACCTGTTAACTTATCTACGTAACCACGATGGAGACACCATATCTTATCAAGACATCATAGAAACGGTAGTGCTTGCACATAAGCCTGTAGATAGTAAATTTAAGCCTAACGAGTGGGCAAAAAGGCTATTGGAATTGCCTAAGAAAACCAAAAAAACTTTCGATAAACAGTTTGAAGTTGATATGTCGAGTGTTAAAGCTAAACGAAAGTCTGTTATCTCTTTGACTGACAAAATCGATCTAAACTTAAAAGATGGAATAGAGAATATTAACGAAGTTATTGAACCTTTTGATGATAGAAGCGGTAGAAAAGGGATTATTATCTACAGTGAACAAGGCTATGAGCATTTTATGAAAAACACAGAAGAATAGTTATGTTAGATGATGTTAGAAGCACTTGGACAACCCCAATAGTTGAATGGGAGGCTACAAAAGAGTCTTTTGATTACTTCTATGCATCTGGCAAGCTTGAAAGCTTACTTGAAAGTGATGTTGATTCTTTGTTTGCTTTCCTGATAAAACACCGAGACTGGCAAGATTCATACACTATTAAAGTTTCCTATGAGTTTGAAGAATCAGTCGAATTCTCTAATCGCACTTCTCAAGATGTATTAGATGAAAGGCTTGAAGAGTTAAGAGACTGTATTGAGAACCTTGATGACGATGAGCAACATCTTACGGTTGAGGTTGAAGTCTTTAAGAAGCTAAAAGAGGTTGGTGATAACGTTCTGGTTGATAACATTTATTCTATTGATGCTTGGTCTAATTACCTTGATAGCCTTTCCATAGAAGAACTACATCACAACATTCACAGACGATATCATAGAGCCGGTATTGAAGGTGTTGTGTTGGTAGGTGATTATACAGAAGCTTGTAGCACCGATTACTTTCACTTTATTCCTAGAGTAGAGTTTTCTCATCGCTTGCTTAAAGTAACATTAAGTAAAAAGCGAGTAGATGACCTACTGAAACTCAGAAGCAACTTAGGGCATTTTGCCAATGCTGCGGAGTGGCAATTTTTGCCAGAACATTTTAAGTTCAATGGAGCTGTTCCCGCAGATATAGAGCTTGTTAAAGCCTTTTTTAATGCACTTCACAATGTCTATCTTATTAGCTTCTTGGCTAACTTCACTATTATTAACAATGGCAAGGTTGAATATACCTTGAAAGGGTTTAAAGACATTGTTGGAGAATATGACCTACCAACTCTAATAAACTCTGATGCATCAGCGCTATGGAGTTTATATCAATGGATATACCAGTCTAACTCTGTTGATAAAATAGGGATCACAAGAAACGTAATTCCACTTCATGTTGAAGAATTATTGAAAGTAAATGATGCTGTAATTACATCAGCTTACTCTGGTTTCAATCTGTCTCAAAAGGATGATGTTAAGAGTTATATTAATGCTACCAACAAGCTAGCTGAACAGGTACAAGCAACTACTCAGAAAGCAAGTGAGGTTGCAGAGAAGGTTGCAAACTCAATTAAAACTGGCGTTTTTGGCCTAGCGACATTTGCCATTTCAACAATCTTATTTAGGATTTTTTCAAAAGGTGCTGATATTCATAGCTATTCCGATTTGTTTGCCTTTATTGGTTCCCCATTGTTTGTTTCGATGATAGCTTTCGCATTGATAATTTTTTCTGCTTTATTTGGCTTGGCTCTATTTGAATCAATTCAGGATCAGGCGAGATTCAAAGAGATGTATGAACAATCAAAAAAGACTTATGAGAATGTACTAACAACACAAGATATGGCTAACATCCTCAGCGATGATGAATATTTTAAGAAAAATAATTTGTTTATATCAGGCAGGCGAAGACTCTACATTTGGGTGTGGGCTGGCGTCCTGTCGGTTATTTCAGCAACACTAATATTTGCGAGCTATTCTGGTTTAAATATCAGTGGATAAGTAAAAGGAACAATGGACTCTTCCTTTATATAAGCCACAAAACTTTATACCAATTCATACCCCTGTTTAATAAAAGTTTAACTATCTAATTTGTATGCGATTTGAATATTACTGTATTCAGAGCTAAAGGAGTTTTACAAATAAATCTCAGGTTCTTGGTGTAGCTCTTCGCTCTCTCTAAACGCTTTTCCTAAAAAAATCTGCGTACTTGAACCTTATCTACCTGATTGAGCTCAAACAGCTTTACATCTGCAGGCAAGGGGATGGAATCTTTGACATGGTCTTCATTTTTCTGGTCGATTTCACCAATCCAATAGGTTTTCCCTTTAAATAGGAATGCAACAGCTTTTTCGATAATCATGAGGAAAATCTGCAATCGGATTTTGAATGATGTTCCTGATAAGGAGAAAATATACATGGCACGGTACCTCGATATAGATGGTAATGAAGAAGACCTACAAGAACTATCGAAACTGCTACAGGCGCAGGGGGTAGAAAATCATTTAGGTACAGTTCAACGTTTTTCAGCAGCAATTCCCGATATAGCAACACTCTTAATCAATACGGTGCCCTATGCCTCGATTGCGGGTGTTCTAATTGCATGGATTAGAATGAAGCAAAACCGAAAAGTGCATATCCAGTACGAGGACAACACATCAATCACTCTTGAGGGGCACCACAGTAAAGAAGAGATTGAGTACTACTTCAATAAAAAAGACAAAGCTGGGATTTACGTTGAGTCAAACCCTTCGAGTAAGCCGTAGACTTTTCAACAAAACTTTATAGCTTCCATCCTATCAAACATTGAAAAATTCCACCCAAACAAATACTGTTTTCATATACAGCGTTTATTTGGGTGCTTTTATGTCTATTCGAAACCTAAAAGACGGCTCCCACATGTTTGAAAAATGTTTGAAAGGACAGTCACTTCAAAATCTGACTTCAAAACCTTAGTCTGCTGAGCAGACTCAAGAATATGCTAGGGCGTTGAAGCCGCACATAAAAAACCAGTAAAAAGCTGGCGACTATGCGCCTTGGAAAATCCAACAGTGGGCTAATCCCGACAATGGATTTTACCAGTGGAAGGGTAGGTTCGCTTAGATAGTTGAATGGGGGCAATCGGTTGTAGTCGGTTACGGTCAGTTATCATAAACGCGCAAATTTTTTGTTGACAGGTCGGTTCAGCCGACCTAGTATTTGCGTGTAAATCGTTAGTTGCCCTCAATGGTAGTAAACAAACTAAACGAACATTACTAAGAACATACCGCCCTTGGCAAATCCTCCCACTATAAGGGAAGTGACGACCCAAGGGCTTTTTTATATCTTGAGTTTGTACAAGAGTGACTTATGCGTGATAGAAAAACAGTAGCCATATTTGTTGATGCTGGCTTTTTTACTCGAATGTTTACGGCGAAGATTGATCCGTGTATGAAACTTTCTCCAGAGAGCCTCGCAAAAAAGATGTGGGGCTATTGGATGTGTCATGTAAATAAAAAAGCAGGGGAGGAACTGTACCGTATTTACTTTTACGATTGTCCTCCTTTGATGGAAAAGTCGCAGCACCCAATAACTAATAAGCCAATAGATTTTGCAAAAAGCGAGCTCTCCAAGTACAAAAATGACTTAATAGATGCGCTACTTAAGAGACCCTACGTGGCAACTCGAATGGGCGAACTAAGTACAATTGATAAAGAGTGGGGTTTTAAGAGAGACTCATCTAAGAAAATCAAGAAAATGTTCCGAGGTGAGCTACTTGCGGGTGAGATTGATCCAAACGACATTGTTATCAAGCCTCGTCAAAAGGGGGTTGATATGAAGTTAGGTATTGATATTTCCTGTGTTGTTTTGAAAGGGTTTGCAAACAAGATTGTGCTAATATCTGGTGACAGTGACTTTGTCCCAGCGGCTAAGCTCGCGAGAACAGAGGGTGCACATTTTGTTCTCGATGCCATGGGGCGCTCGGTTAATGGAGCCTTATCTCGTCATATTGATGGGCTAAAGACTTTCATTAATAGACCTCGTTATACTACTGAACAAAAAGAGCCTGTATAGCTCCTCCATTCAATAACTCATACCCAGCTCTCCTACATCCATATCTAAGTTTGTACCTTTGTCGGCTTTGGCCATAACGATGGTGATTGGGATTTCTGATTGCATCCCCATTTTGATTTCTACTTGGCTGTTGGCCGTTTGAGTACCTAGTGGTTGTTAAGGGCGAAGTTGCGGTGTAGCAAGCAACCATGATACGGCTTTGATTGTTCGCTATAGGCAGGCGGGTCGTCATGATATTGGGCCTGCACGGTTTGCTGGTGCGAGAGTTCGTAAAAGGTGCTTTGTAAGAGCATTCACTTAGTGGGCAAGCTGTTCAGCTCAATTCACTGGAAAATTAGCAAAGAAAAAATGGCGACAACTGTCAGTTAACCTCGGTTTTTCTCGGTTATAGTCAGTATGTCGCCAATATTTTCGTTAACTTAATTCCTTATAAGTCAAGGGCTTATGCTGTTTTCACATCTTCTGCGATGAAACCACCCGTTTGGTGCGCCCAGAGTTGGGCGTAAATACCGTTACTGTTTACTAGCTCTTGGTGGGTGCCTTGCTCAACAATCTGTCCTTTATCGAGCACGATTAGGCGATCCATAGCTGCAATAGTGGATAGACGGTGGGCGATGGCGATAACAGTTTTACCTTCCATTAGCTCGTTTAAACTCTCTTGGATTGCGGCTTCTACTTCGGAGTCGAGAGCAGAGGTTGCTTCGTCCAAAACAAGCAAAGGCGCATCTTTCAGCAGTACACGAGAAATGGCGATACGCTGTCTTTGACCACCAGAGAGTTTAACACCACGTTCACCTACTTGAGCGTCGTAGCCAGTGTTGCCGAATGGATCAGATAGCCCTTGGATAAACTCGTGAGCGTGGGCCTGATTCGTCGCTTTTAATAGCGCTTCTTCCCCTGCGTCTGGGTGGCCATATAGGATGTTCTCGCGAATACTTCGATGAAGTAGCGAAGTATCTTGAGTTACCATACCAATTTGGCTGCGAAGTGAATCTTGAGTCACATCGTCAATCGCTTGCCCATCAATCTTGATCTGGCCTTTTTCCACTTCGTGGAAACGCAATAGCAGGTTTACTAAGGTCGATTTACCCGCACCTGAGCGTCCTACTAAGCCCACTTTTTCACCGGGTTTTATATTTAGGTTTAGGTTGTTGATCACGCCTTTAGTTTTGTCACCGTAGTGGAAACTCACGTTGTCAAACTCGATGCCGCCTTCGGGAACAACAAGATCTTTAGCGTTGGGCTTATCTTCTATGTCGACTGGCTTGGATAGGGTCTTCATTCCATCGACAACTGTACCCATGTTTTCAAACAAGGCTCCGACTTCCCACATTATCCACATAGACATGCCGTTGATGCGCAGTGCCAAACTGATAGCAATGGCGATGGCACCAATGCTGATCGAGTTATCCATCCACAAATAAATAGACAGAGCACCGATTGAGAAAACCAAAATGTAGTTGGTGATCTCAACCGCGACGTCAAAGCCAGTAACCAAACGCATCTGACGATAAACCGTGTTAAGGAAGCCTTTCATCCCCTCTTCGGCGTACTCTGTTTCACGTTTACTATGTGAGAAGAGTTTAACGGTCGCTATATTGGTGTAGCTATCGACAATTCTTCCCGTCATCATAGATCTCGCATCCGCTTGCTCTGAAGCGACCTTTTTCAGCTTGGGAACAAAGTAGACTTGAATAGCGACATAGATAACCAACCAAATGAGCATTGGGATCATTAAACGCCAATCTGCCTGAGCCAGCAAAAAGATAATGGCGGTAAAATAAACGGAGACATAGACAAAAACGTCCATGGTTTTCATTACCGTTTCCCTGACCGATAGAGATGTTTGCATCACTTTAGCGGCAACACGACCTGCATAATCGTCTTGATAGAAATTGACACTTTGCTTTAACAGGTAGCGGTGGGCTAACCAACGAATAGACATTGGATAGTTGCCCAGCAGGGTCTGGTGAGCAAGGAGTGAGTAAATCACCACAAGAACAGGCATGATAAATAGCAGCAGAACCCCATAAAAAATGAGATCGCTTTGGTTTTCTTGCCAAAATGTTTCTGGGTTACTTTGTGAAAGCCAATCAACCAGATTACCCATAGCACCAAACAGAGCAACCTCTACCAAAGCAACTATCGTTGCCATAATAGACATGATGATTAATGGTATTTCAAAGCCTCTGGTGTAGTGACGACAGAAAGCGAAAATACCACTTGGTGGCTGGTCGGGTTCGGAAGGTGGGAATGGCTTTGTAAAAGATTCAAATCGCTTAAACATAAAGATTCCTAGCGCACTAACTTATTGATTGTTATGTGCAAAAACAAAAAATGTGCCGAACATCACTATGTTACTCTGATACTGTTCAAAATGTAACTAATAGATGGATATTTATTATCCTTCCCCTTGCATATTATTCACAAAAACACATCTTACCGTCTTAGTGTCAGTAAAGTTTCCTGTGATGTGATGATTTGGCAGTAAATTAGGCTAACTGGTATAGCAAAAACTGGTTAAAGTTAGTAAAAACTCCATTAACATTATGCTTACAATTGGCGTCGTAGAGTGATTTTTATGAGTTTTTCACTATGTTCAAACAACAAGAATTAGAATCAAAGGCGCCGCTTAATCGTCAAAATGCCAACTGTGTGGTTATGGTTCCACCAAAAGAGTTTCGTTTTAACTCTGAAACGGCTAAAGACAATGAGTTTCAGCACCGAGTTGACCTATCAGAGTCCCAGATCAGAGCACAAGCCCTGAGCGAATTTTCGGCAATGGTGGCTAAGCTTCGCTCGGAAGGTGTACAGGTAATCGTTTTTGATTATCCGCTTAGCGTGCAAGAAACACCGGATGCCGTGTTCCCAAATAATTGGTTTAGCACCACTTCAGACGGCTTTTTTTATACTTTCCCTATGGCCTGTGAAAACCGCCAGTTCGAAGTACGTGGTCAAGAGTTAGCGGAAGTACTATCTCTGTCTGGCAGGCCCGTCATTCAACAAGATTCACTACTCGAATACTTAGAACAAGACGCTCACCTAGAGAGCACTGGTGTGATGGTGAAAGATCATATCAATCGCACCATATATGCTGCTTTGTCTCAGCGATGTGACCGAGAAGTGCTGGAAGAGTACGCCGAGCGCATTGGTTATTCCAGAGTTGTCTCTTTTCAAACCGCATTGCCATCTGGTCACCCGATATACCATACCAATGTCATGATGGCGGTTGGTGAAAACTTTACCGTGATTTGTGATGAGGTGATCCCTGAATTTGAGCGACGCTTTGTGGTTAAGTCTTTAGCCAAAGACAAGCAAGTGATCTCTATTACCCTTGAACAGATGAATCGCTTCTGTGGCAATATTCTTCAACTTGAAACTATCAATGGTGACAAAGTGATCGCCATGTCTAAGTCCGCTTACCAAGCTTTTACTCCTGCGCAACGCAATCAACTGTCCAGCCACGGAAAGTTACTGCCGTTTGATGTGCAAACCATCGAGGACATTGGCGGAGGAAGCGTGCGTTGTATGTTGGGTGAAGTGTTTTTGCCAAGTAGGGTAAAGGTGTTGTAGGTTACTGTCGGCCATTACACCTTGTATCTATTACAATAGTGGTCTGTATTTCCCCTCTTCAATAAAGATTAACGCCCTAGGTTACGATAACTTGGGGCGTTTTTTTAAAAAAAAGAGCAGCTCATCTTTTCGCAAAGTTCGGTGAACAACTCCTTTCCCTGTCATTTTTATTCACAATTTATTTTCCATCGGATCTTTACATCAACGAAAACTATTTATTGTTTTTCTACTGCGGGTTAGCAAACAAATAATGGTGTAGGGATCTAGCAACAAAATCGGGATTAATTATTACTAATTAATCCCAAAACAGTGTTTTTAGAACATTAATTCACGATTTTTACTGTTATCCAAGTTTTAGAGAAAAAGCTCCCTTTATTCATATGGTTGTTAATAAGTTGGGCTAATAAAGGTCTGGTTGTTTTGAATCTTTCTCATAAGTGAGACTTTTCAAGCAGGGCGGGTTCTGTAGCGCAATAAACCGGAATGTTAGACTGTAAATGATAAAAGTGTTATTTACCTCCTTGTTGCGACGTTCTGCAAAATAATCGTCTAAACTGTGAAGTGACACGTTGATATAGCATATAGCCATTAGATTTTGATAGATTTGTTATTAAAGGCAAATTGTATCGAAATGTTATGGCTTGTCAGCGGTGTTTTCAAAGGAGGGATGATGTATGGGTGCAGATGTAATCCAGCAGCAAACTAAGGTTGAATCAGTATCGGGAGATGTGGTTGTTGTCGATAGCAATGGCGCGGCCCATAAAGCGCAACCAGGAGAAACCCTGTCACCCGGTCAGATACTTATCACGGTAAACCAGTCGAACCTGACATTAACCTCTGGGCTAAACGCTTTTGTTCAAAACCCCAACTGCGTGAGCTGTGTTAAGCCAAGCGGTGATCTTCTTGGTGCGCAGCTCAACTCAGAACTGGTTTTAAGCCAAGAGTCGCCAGATGAAGTGGCGTTTGGCGAAGATGACATTGCCGCGCTTCAAGAAGCAATATTAGAAGGTGTCGACCCTACTCAGGCTCTAGAGGCAGCAGCAGCAGGTGTTGGTGCAGGAGGCTCAAGTTCGGCTAATGCCGGCTTTATTACTATCGATTATAACTTTCCCGAAGTGCTTGCTAGCACCTTCTTCGAAACCAGTTTTCAAGCACAAAATAGTATTGAGACAGAAGATGACGATTTTCGTGCCCTAGTCTTCGCCGATGGTGGTGAGACCAGTTCGCAATCTATTACAGAAGATCTTCTCAACAACCCCGATTCAGTCATTGCTACAACTAGCGTGACAATTTTTTCTGGTGATTTACCTCTAGACCCTGACTCTTTCGAGTTTACCGATGCGTCTCTTTCGGCATTGCTATCAGAACTAAACTCCGATATTACCACCAATGGTAACGCGGTCACGTTTACTTACGACAGTGACACAAAAACGATTACGGGGCGCTCGAACGGCCTTGAAGTGATGACCATCTCAATCACCGCAACGAGTTTAGGTAGTGATGTTCAAGTTGATTTCACAACCGAGCTACTACAGCCAATCGATCACCTGCCTTCAGTTGGGGGAGGAGTGGTCGCTATCAGTGGAGACCAAATTACCCTTAGCGGCCAATTGACGGGTTCGGATATTGGCTCAAACAGCATACAAACGCCAGTTAATGTGCAAGTCTCCATTATTGATGGCGCTAATAGCGAGATTGCCAGCGTCGAAGAATCTACGCTTTATGAAGCCGGACTTACTATCGGTTCTGGCGTTGGTAATCAAACAGTAACAGCGAACGGCGAGATAACCTTTGAACAAGGAAGCGATGAAATTGTTTCTCTAGTTATCGATGTAGAGAGTTTCAACAATAACAGCAGTCTTACCTCACAAGGTAACGACATTACTTTGCAAGTGACAGATGCGAGTCAGGGGAAATACACCGCATTTAGTATAGAAAACGGTGTTAGAACCGATGTTTTTGAAGCGACGTTAACTCTTAACCAATCGGGAACGTCTTTCACAGGACAATATCAAATCACGCTCTTGGCTCCACTTGACCACGACCAAGGCGCTAATAATGTCGATCTGCAAATATCACTGCCTATTTTGATTACCGATGCAGACGGAGACCAGTCACAAGCTCGCGATATTACCGTTAACATTACCGATGATACACAAGTACTGGTAGGTGGTGCTCTTGATGTGACCGAGCCAGATGTGGGGCAAACGGCTTTCTCCAATACCATTAATGTGATCAGCCAAGCGGGTGCTGATGGCGCGGTAGTGACTCAATTTACCTTTGATGGTACCACCTATAGCGTGGATGGGAGCCAGACAAGCTATGGGGTGACGGGTGGTACGCTGTACATCAATCAAGCGGGAGAGGTGTATTATCAAGCCGACCCAGAATCCGATCATCCACTGAATAACTTACTGAGCTATGACTTGGTCGTCACTGTGGTGGATGGTGACGACGATCCGAAAGCCATACCACTGACGGTCAATATTACCGATGGCAACCTGCCTGAGATTAATACCATCGCTTCGACCCAAGTCTACGAGTCAGGTATTACGGGTGGCAGCCAAGAAGGGGTGACTGCGGTATCGGCTAACGGGGTGATTTCACTCACTACTGGCAGTGATGAGATCATCGCGCTTAAAGTGAATGTCAGCGAATTCAATACCAACAATTTGCTGGAATCTGGCGGTGAGCGCATCACGCTAGAAGACAATGGAAACGGACTGTATAGCGGATTTATTGGCTCGGGTGCGAGCAAACAGACCGTGTTTACCGTCGAATTAGACCAAACCGACCTCAACGGCTATACGGTGACTTTATTAAAACCCTTGGATCACGACCAAGGTGCCAACGATGCCACCCACAGCCTAGTATTGCCTGTCTACGCCGAGGATAAGGACGGCGATAAATCGGCACAAATGAATCTAAGCGTTACCGTGCACGATGACGAGCAAGTGCTGGTCGGTGGTGATCTTGATGTGATCGAGCCAGATGTGGGGCAAACGGCTTTCTCAAACACTATTAACGTGATTAGCCAAGCGGGTGCTGATGGCGCGGCAGTCACTCAGTTTACTTTTGATGGTACCACCTATAGCGTGGATGGTAGCCAAACAAGCTTTGCGGTGACGGGTGGTACACTGCATATCAATCAAGCAGGGGAGGTTTATTATCAAGCCGACCCAGAATCCAACCACCCACTGAATAACTTACTGAGCTATGACTTAGTCGTCACCGTGGTTGATGGCGACGACGATCCAAAAACCATACCACTGACGGTCAATGTTACCGATGGCAACCTGCCTGAGATTAACACCATCGCTTCGACCCAAGTCTACGAATCGGGTATTACGGGTGGCAGCCAAGAAGGGGTGACTGCGGTATCGGCTAACGGAGTGATTTCACTCACCACCGGCAGTGATGAAATCATCGCCCTTAAAGTGAATGTGAGCGAGTTCAATACCAACAATTTTCTGGAATCTGGCGGTGAGCGCATCACGCTAGAGGAGAATGGCAACGGGCTGTATAGCGGATTTATCGGCTCTGCCGCGAGCAAGCAAACCGTGTTTACCGTCGAATTAGACCAAACCGACCTCAACGGTTATACGGTGACTTTATTAAAACCGTTGGATCACGACCAAGGTGCCAACGATGCCACCCACAGCCTAGTATTGCCTGTCTACGCTGAGGATAAGGATGGCGACAAATCGGCACAAATGAATCTAAGCGTTACCGTGCACGATGACGAGCAAGTGCTGGTCGGTGGTGATCTTGATGTGACCGAGCCAGATGTGGGTCAAACAGCATTCTCCAATACCATTAATGTGATCAGCCAAGCGGGGGCAGATGGCGCGGCAGTCACTCAGTTTACCTTTGATGGCACCACTCAAACTGTAGATGGTAGCCAGACAAGCTTTGCGGTGACAGGTGGTACACTGCATATCAATCAAGCAGGGCAGGTTTATTATCAAGCCGACCCAGAATCTGACCACCCATTGAATAACTTACTGAGCTATGACTTGGTTGTTACCGTTGTTGATGGCGACGACGATCCAAAAACCATACCACTGACGATCAATATTACCGATGGCAATCTGCCTGAGATTAACACCATCGCTTCGACCCAAGTATACGAATCGGGTATCACGGGGGGTAGCCAAGAAGGGGTGACTGCGGTCTCGGCTAACGGGGTGATTTCACTTACCACTGGTAGTGATGAAATCATCGCCCTTAAAGTGAATGTCGGCGAGTTCAATACCAACAATCTACTGGAGTCTGGCGGTGAACGCATCACGCTAGAAGACAATGGCAACGGTCTGTATAGCGGATTTATTGGCTCGGGCGCGAGCAAACAGACCGTGTTTACCGTCGAATTAGACCAAACCGACCTCAACGGCTATACGGTGACTTTATTAAAACCCTTGGATCACGACCAAGGTGCCAACGATGCCACCCACAGCCTAGTATTGCCTGTCTACGCCGAGGATAAGGATGGCGATAAATCGGCGCAAATGAATCTAAGCGTTACCGTGCACGATGACGAGCAAGTACTGGTAGGTGGTGATCTTGATGTGACCGAGCCAGATGTGGGGCAAACGGCTTTCTCCAATACCATTAATGTGATTAGCCAAGCGGGTGCAGATGGTGCGGCAGTCACTCAGTTTACCTTTGATGGCACCACTCAAACGGTAGATGGTAGCCAGACAAGCTTTGCGGTGACAGGTGGTACATTACATATCAATCAAGCAGGGCAGGTTTATTATCAAGCCGACCCAGAATCCGACCACCCATTGAATAACTTACTGAGCTATGACTTGGTTGTTACCGTTGTCGATGGCGACGACGATCCAAAAACCATACCACTGACGGTCAATGTTACCGATGGCAACCTGCCTGAGATTAACACCATCGCTTCGACCCAAGTCTACGAGTCAGGTATTACGGGTGGCAGCCAAGAAGGGGTGACAGCGGTATCGGCTAACGGGGTGATTTCACTCACCACTGGCAGTGATGAGATCATCGCCCCTAAAGTGAATGTCAGCGAGTTCAATACCAACAACCTACTGGAATCTGGCGGCGAGCGCATCACGCTAGAAGACAATGGAAACGGACTGTATAGCGGATTTATTGGCTCGGGCGCGAGCAAACAAACCGTGTTTACCGTCGAATTAGACCAAACCGACCTCAACAGTTATACGGTGACTTTATTAAAACCTTTGGATCACGGCCAAGGTGCCAACGATGCCACCCACAGCCTAGTATTACCTGTCTACGCCGAAGATAAGGATGGCGATAAATCGGCGCAAATGAATCTAAGCGTTACCGTGCACGATGATGCTCCAAACAGTATTTCTGTTGATCTCGCTGCAAGTGATGTCACCGTAAATGAAAGCGAACTGTCCGTCGGTTCGGATTCGACAACAGTAATTGCCCAAGCGAGAGGCGAGTTTGACGTCAGCTCAGGTGCTGACCTGATTGGCGAGTTTGTTATTATTAACGGAGATACCGTTGCAAGTGGGCTGAGATCCGGTGGAGAACTAATCACGGTTACTCAGCAAACTGGTACCTCTTCTACCTACCTTGGGAAGGCGGGTACTGAAACAGTATTTAGGCTGACGTTAAATCAAGATGGTACTTACCACTTCGTTTTAGAGCAGCCTCTAGACCATACCCCTAACCTAGATGAGTTGATCCTCGGCTTTGAAGTAGCGGTAGTAGATAGCGATGGCGATCAGTCTTTGCCAACCTCCTTAAATATCAAAGTGGTTGATGACGGGCCGGAGATTACGTTGATCGCCGGAGAACGTTTGGTCGATGAAGACGACTTAAGTCGAGGTTCGGATCGGGTTAGCAGTGATGATGCGACGATCTCAGGGACCATCACACTTAACGAGGGGGCGGATTCGGTTGTTCGATTCCAGTTAGAAGATCCCGATGCCGTGCTGGCTGGTATCACGAGTGGCAATAATAAAGCCTTGTCATGGGCACCCGTTGATATTAGCGGTGAAGTCACCACTTACACGGCACAAATGAACAATGGTCGTCCCGTATTTACCTTGACTTTGGACGCGTTAAACAACACCTATGAGTTTGAGTTGATTCGCTCTCTTAATCACCCATTAGGTTGGATGAGAATAGCCTTCAGCTCTTGTTCAATGTTCAGGCGGTGGATTACGACGGGGATGTTAGTCCTTCGATGTCGTTGCCTGTTACCGTCACTGACGATGTTCCTACTCTGACGGAACGAAATATTGTCCAGCAGGAAGGCGATGATTTCAGCAGCACGGTAAAACTGTTCGCACGTGGTACCGACAAGGGGGCTGATGGGGCAACAGTTACTGAGGTAGAAGCCGTCAACGGAACTGATTCCACCTTTTTTGTTGATGCACAATCTAACGTTACTTTGGCAAGAGGTTGGAACGAATATCAGATCACGCAAGAGTACACCCCCGCGAATACTGGCACACCTGAAACTCGATTGTTGGGTACCTTGCGCATTCACCACAACGGCAACGTAAGGTTTGATCCTGAGGAAAACTTAGATCAAGAAGGAGATTCACTACAGTTCTCACTGAACGTGACGGCAACTGATGGGGATGGTGATCAGTCTACAGTTCCGGTCAATATCACCATTACCGATAAGCTAGCGACAGCGGAGATTCAAACGCTGATCGCAACAGAGGATACAGGGCGCGGTATAGACAGTTCATTAGAACAGGCGAATGCCAAAGATAACGTCGATGGCAGTGCACTTCCCGAGCAACTCAATTTTGAGGTTTCTTTAGGTGATAGGGACAACGGAGAAACTCTACAAAAAATCACCATTACCGACGGTAATCCTCACGGGACTTTTTACTACAAAGACGGTAGCAATTACATCGCTTTGCCCCTTGATGGGAACAACAAACCTTATCTGACCGCTGACTTAATGGATAAGGCCAATAATGGTGATGACGATAACTATATCGAAACCATTAGCAATATCTATTTTGTTCCCGATCGCCATTATTCCACTAACTCTGATGGCTTTAGAGTGGATTACCAATTGGAAACTCACAATAGCGATGGCTTTGATCATTCGATTACTGATCACTTCATTATCAAAATACAAAATGTCGCTGATACGGCTGACTGGAATCAAAATCAAACCGATAACTTGTATACGACTCAAGAAGACTCGGATTGGGATGATGTTCAGTTGCAAATCCAAGCATCTACTCAGGACCGAAGCCGTCCAGAAACGATTACCTATCTATTGTCAGTCGTTCAAGGTGAAGGCGATTTTGTTTTACGGGATAAAAACGGAGATGTAATCAACAAAAACAGTGATGGCGTCTATGAGTTTACGGTTGAAGAGATGAAAGACGTGTACGTCGATCCAGATGACCACTTCTCCGGACAAATTGAGTTTAGCGCCGTTGCAAAAACAGAGGAACAAGACACCTTCTCTGCTCTGCAAGAAGCCCAGAGCGCTGCTCAGCAACTTATTGTTGACGTCAGTCCTCATGCGGATTCTGGCGGTACCATAAGTACTCGACGAATCAGCATCTTTGAAGATAACGCACTTAATCAAGACTCTATCGATCCTAGCCAAGCGGATCAGCATGACCCGTTTTTACTCAGTGAGGTAATAACTTTAAGTGGAAGTGCAGACCAAGACTCTTCAGAAGTTCTTTATGTTAGGATTTCAAATGTCTCGCTAGAGGGAGTAACCCTGAAATGGTTGGACGATTTGAACCCGTCTCAAATCAATCAACAAAATACGCCAACGGGTGAACTTGAATATTATGAAATACCCTACCAGTACCTAAGCTTAGTTGAAGTCGTTCCACCACTACACAGCAATGAAGATTTCAACTTTAGAGCCGAGGGTATCGTCAAAGATACCGCCACATTGAGTAGTGGTGAAAGCGTTGATATTACCTCGATAGGTTCCAAGCCTGTTTATGTCAGTGTTAAGGCGTTGCCGATGTGCCTTTCTTACCTAGTCTGCCGGATCTTCCTAGTGACGGTGGAGCGGACAACACTTGGTACAACATGGCATCAGCAGCGGGAAGCTTTGGCGCCCAAATCACTATTGAAGAGAGCGGTACGGCCGAAATGAGCTTTGCGGTTCTATCTGGAGAATATGCAGGGTCTCCTCCCGCACCAGCTACGGATCAGTCAGAGTCGCTATCGGTGCTTTTATCTAACATACCGGATGGGGTAAAAATCTATGACGCAACAGGTGAAACCGTAGACTTAGTTTTGGTGGATTTTGTCAATGGTGAACCGGTTTATCAGGCGAACATTGCACAACAAGATCACCCTTCGGGGATCACGATAAAAACCCCAGACTCTATTAGTGGCAATATCAGTTTAAAAGCGACGGTTATCGTGACAGAAGACGATGGTCATGTGCGCGAAGTAGAAGGGGATGTCGTAGTCAAAGTTCGTCCAGTGATCGAAGCTGGTAGTCATGAAGGAGACGGATATTCCACCGTGTCTAAGGGTTTTGAAGACGAGTTTATTAAGGTCAATTGGCCGCTTCCACGCGATGAGCGAATTGACGCCGATGAGCAAGTGGTTCAAATAGAACTTATCTTCGATCAAAACCGACCAGTTGGTCAGGTCCCCAATGATATTGAGATACAGCTGGTTGATGCCAATGGGCTAGCCACACCTCTGTTCCCTATTAACGAGAGCCTAGTGTTCAATAGTGCTCACCCAGAGTTTGCTGATTTGCTAAGTGGTATTGCCTATATTCAGGTGAAAGGACCAGAGCATTCGAGTACAGATTTTATTATCGATACCAAGATCACCTATCAAGAGCAAGATGACGAGCTGATCGCAGGAAATTCGGATAATGAAGGCACAGTGACCGCGGTTGTGGAAGGCAGTACTAAGGTGAAAATTGCCCCCGTTGTAGAGCCAGAAGACGGTCTGAACAAGCTAACAGTGCTGGATGAAGACGAACAGCTGGTGGACTTAACGGCCAATAACCTTGAAGTAGACAACTTAGGTGCGATTAACTTTACGGTTAATGAAGAGCAAAACGTAGCTCAAGATACGTTTGCACTTAACTACAGCAATGTAGATCCCAGTTCTACTGAGGAAGTTCGTGAGCTTATCGTTGATTTTGGCAATGTTGCGCCAGAGGTGTTAGACCAGCTATTTGTCACCAATGCCATCAACAATGGCAATGGCACTTGGACAGTGACCGACCCGAGTAACTTTGCTATCAAGGCACCAAATGGTTTAGACCTTGGTTCGGGCACAGACCCAAATGTGTTTAATGAGCTCGATGTCACCATCTGGACTAAAGTGGTTGATAAAGGTGTTGCGGATGACGGCAGTGGCAGTGCCGACGTTGATCGCAAGATCGATATTACGCTTAGTATTCCCCAGTTTATTACTGGCCCGAATTCGGACGCCGCAGAAATCGTCTTTACTCAAGATGCCAGTACCAATCCCAGTGACCACACCGACCCTAATGCAGTTGTCATTGGTAGCGAGGACAACTCCGTTCAACTTGCTTCAGCACTCTTTAATGAGTTTGCTCCCGGCCAGTCAATATTGAGTGTGACAAACTTTGACAGTGCAAAAGATGAGCTGAGTATAGTTATCAATAAGGGCGACTTACCGGCAGGTTCGAGTATTGAAGGAGCAGAAGATGATTTTGTTAACGGTCAGTGGGTATTTAAAGCTCAAATAGAAACCGATGGTTCACTGACAAACCTTTCCGGATTGAAATTTGTTCCACCGAGAGATTTTTCTGGTGATTTTGAGCTGCCCATCCAAGTTGTCGTTACCGATACATCGTCTGGTGATGAGAACCTATATCCGAATTTGATGATCTCAATAGTTATTCAGCCTCTGGCAGACGACGGTCCCAGTGGACAACCAGAGGATGATCGCTCAACACCAAAAGTTGAGGTATCTGTATTGGGCACGGTAGGTATGCCTGATGAATCCGATGGTCACGCCTATGAAGACGGGCTGATCAAACTGGACTTTGACATTACACTTCGCGATCTCGACACTTCGCAAGATGAAGGTATAGAAACCCTTACAGAACTGACACTGACCTTGCCGTCTGGCGTTAAAGGCGAGTTTGTTACATCCGCTGGCTCGCCACTTGGAACCAGTGTTACTTTCTCTCTTGCCAATGGTGATGATATAGCCACGGAGTTGAATCAGATTTTCTTCAAACCCGAAGAAAACTATCCTAGTGCGGATAACTTAAACACGGTGACGGTGCAGGTAAGCGGTACCATTGTGGACAAAACGCTATTTGATGAAACGGCCGCCACTGGGGTCAATGACACTAGCCAAGGTAGTTTTAACAAAAACGTGTCGTTCGACGTTATTCCAGTGATAGATGATATAGCGCTGACAATCCCAGGTGCATCTCCTAGTGAACAGGTGGTTGTCGGTGGTGAAGATGAGTGGATAGGGCTGAATGTGGGCGGCAATCCTGTTGAACTAGCCCTGACAGACACCGATGGGTCTGAGCAATTCATTTCGGTTAAACTAACGAATTTGCCTGAAGATTTCCTCGTTAGAAGCACGGATCCAGATAGCTATATTGTGAAAAACAATGGTGGCGGCGAATGGAGTTTGCAGCTTGTCGACAACAATGTTGCCACGTTGGATCTGTCTTCTATTGAGGTGAAGCCCGCCAAAGACTTTAGTGGTGATGTGAATATACAGATTTCCGCCATAACTAAAGAAGCGTTACTCAATGAGGTAAAACAGCACAACAGTGTTGATATTCCAATTAAGGTTACTCCAATTGGGGATGCTGTCGACGTCAATCCAGTGGTCGATGTTTCTGGTAAAGAAGGGGAGGATATTGCCATCGCGGTTAACATAGATGTTATTGATGATGCGTTGTCTATCCCTACTGGTGGCACCTACTCGGAAAACGCTGCAGAAACCTTGCGACTGGAAGTGTCCAACGTACCGGATGGCGCGAGCTTGACCATAGCTGGAGCGACATTACTTAGCGTGAATTCAGGCACTTGGACCTTTGATGTGCCGACACAAAGCTTGGCTCAAGTCATATTTAATTCCGGAGACCACAACAGTGCGACTAACTGGAGTCAGTCTCTCTCCTTTAAAGTTCAATCTGTAGATAGTGATGGAAGTACAGTCGATTTAGGGCCAGAAAGTCGATTTGATGTATCGGTGAATGTTGACGCGGTTAATGACCAACCCGTATTTGAAAATGTACAGCAATTAGAAGTGGTGGAAGACAATAGCATCGCCATTGACCAATTTAGCATTGCTGATGTTGATGCGCAGGCGGGGTATGACAACGCCAACGCGCCTTATCTGTTGACCGTGACAATAGACAACGGCAGTTTAGTTCTAGATCAACTAGCAGCTGATGCGTTAGGCGTCACCTATCAGTTTAACGGAGCAAAAGAACTAGAGCTAACAGGGGAAATAGGCCAGATCAATACCTTGATCACCAGTGGACTCATGACCTATCAGCCCGATCAAGATTTCTTTGGTGATGTTGCAGTGAACCTAGTTGTTAACGATGGGGGTAACGCAGGAGAAGTCATTGCAGGAGATGTGACGACAGCAAATACCAATCAAGCTCAGTTTGTTATCTCGGTCACTCCGGAAAACGATGCGCCGACCACTTCGCCAGTCACATTGAATGATATTAATGAAGACGCAGCCGTTATGGTGATAACGGCCAGTGATTTACTGGTCAATGCACAAGATATTGAATCGGATACGCTTTCAGTAGAACAAGTGACTCTTGCCGATGGAAGTCAAGGCGAGTTAACGGCTATCAATGCAACCACGTGGCACTTTACTCCTGCCGAAAACTTCCATGGCAATGTGGTGTTCAATTACGTGATTCGAGATGATGGCACTACCAATGGTCTCACTGATACTAAAACCGTTTCTGGTAGTGCGACAGTTAATGTACTTGCTGTAAACGACGCACCAGAAATAGACGAAACTCACCTAGTAAACACCATAAATGAAGCATCTATGCAGCAGATTACTGGACTGCAAGTTCAAGATATAGATTTTGCAGGGGTGTTTGCGGATGAAGAAATTTCCGTCACCCTCAGTGTCAGTCACGGCAGCCTATCGGTTGTTTTACCTAACCCTACCACGCTGTCGTATAGCACAAGTTTAAGCGGTAAAACCACAATCCAAGGGCATTACACTGAGCTTAACAGTTTGCTAAATGGCGATTTAGTTGGTGGTGGCGTTTATGTAGATGCAACAGCTATTTCCGCAAACACCATCGACCTAACCGTTCGCGTTGACGATCTCGGTGTTCACGACTCTATTTCCGGTTTGTCTCTCTATGATACGGAAACACACCAAATCGATGTCACTCCCGTTGCCAATACACCAAGTTTAGAGGTGGCGTCAGACAGCAGTTTCGTTCGCAATGTGTTTGCTCACCTCGGCGTGAGTCAGCAAGGTATCGCTTTAGTGGGAATCGTTGCATCTTTAACAGACGCTAATGAAACGCTCTCACTAGAAGTGACAGGTCTTCCCCTTGGAGCGAGATTTGAAAGTGCAAATGGCACTGTTAATGAGTCAGGCGGAGTGTGGAGTGTCGACGCCGACGCCATATCGGATCTTAACTTAGTCGATGCACCAATAGGGAACCACACCCTTTCCATCGTGGCGGTTTCCGAAGAAAGCAACGGAGAAACAGCAAGGTCCAGTAGCGTAGATTTTACTTTCAATATAGTGGCGGATAACAGTGATTTAGATGCCTCTGCAGAGGGAGTTGACTCTTGGCTACTTGCATCTGATAACAGTACGGAACTCACTGGCGGTGACCAAAAAGACAAGCTGGAGGGGGGACAGGAGATGACACGCTCAACGGCGGTGCAGGGGCCGATATTATTGAAGGCGGTGAAGGAAACGATATCTTGACCGGAGGTGACGGAATCGACATCTTTGTGTGGCATGAAATCCAAGATGGTGCTCAAGATAAAATCACAGATTTCAGCCTGAACGATGGCGACCAGATCGACCTTAGAGACGTATTACCTGAGTTAAAAGAGCAAGATATCAATATGGCGACTTTGTTCTCTCATATCGATGCGGTCATCGTGAACCAAAAAGACATAGAGCTATACGTGCATCCAGATGGAGTCGGACATGGGGAGCAGAGTATCGTCATTGAGGAGTTGGCGATGCAATACGATTACACAGCGATGAGCTCAGATGAAATCGTATCGACGCTAGTGGCGCAACAAGTCTTAATGCACGATACCTAGAGTTACCCCAATGCAGTTTCCGAATAGGGAACTGCATTGAGGAAAAACGATGTCATGTCGTCGGAAGAACAGTTGCGCTCTAGCAAGTGTTAGCGACGATTATTGTCGAGCCACTGTTTAAGCTTACTGACCGACTGCAAAGTGTTTTTGATTTCCTCACTGTCCCACTCTTCAAAACAACTAAATAATTCTGGCTCGAAGCTAGTGAAAGCTTGTTGAAGTTTAAGCAAACCTTGCTCTGTAATCGAAATCCACTTTTTCCGACCATCGTGCTTATCTTTTTCTGCACTAACCAGATCCATATCTAGCAATTTGTTGATCACTTTCGTGATGCCCGGTTGATTCATCTGCATTACCGACGCCAACTCGCTGATAGTCTGAGCGCGATCGGGCTGGTGAGAAAAATGAGATAGCACATTTAGTTGTGAGCGAGTGATACCGTGAGGTATCAAGGCCTTGTCCAACCAATCATCCGTTAACTGATGAACAATCCCAAGTGTGACAAAGAGTTGTCGTGACAAAAGTGCTTTTTGTTGATCCATTTTAACGATCCTTCTTGACAAATATTCCAAGGAATATATTATTTATTCCGTGGAATGTATTTTAGCGTTTAACCGTGAGTAGGACAAGAAGATGAATAGAAGAAACTTTATTAAAATTCTAGGAACCAGTGCCGTTGTCGTGGCCGCAACCCCAATGTTGGCAGGTAAGTTCGGTGATTCAGAACCGCTGAAGTTACGAGATGGCCACGAGTCCAATGACATTAGAAAACGCCTACTCAGTTACGCACTCTTGTGTCCCAATGCACACAACACTCAGCCGTGGAAAGTCGCCTTATTAGGCGGGAATACAATTCGTCTTTTTGTTGATGAACAGCGACTACTTCCGCAAACCGATCCCGTTCACCGCCAGATCCACGTGAGCCAAGGCACCTTTATTGAAAGCCTAGTTATTGCCGCCTCCCAGTTTGGAATTAGGGCGGATGTGACTTATTTCCCAGAAGGAGAGTACGACAACCAAAGTCTAGAAAACTTACCAGTGGCGGATGTCGTATTAACACCCGACCCGTCCATTTCGCCGGATCCATTGTTTTCCCAGCTTGCTATTAGACGTTCGATCAAAACTCAATACCAGAATGAAACTCTGCCAAAAAATGACTTATCAATACTGGCAGATTTGGTGAAAGATACAGATTTTGAACTTCGCTTTATTGATCAAGAAAGCCAAAAACAGCAGATGGCCGACTATCTTGTGCGAGCAATGGAAATAGAAGAAAGCAATAACAAACGAAGCTTAGAGACAATTTCAATGTTCAGGTTTAGTGAAGAAGAGTTTGCTAAATATCGCGATGGATTCGGCTTGGAGCAAAATGGTGTTTCTGGGGTGAAAAAGTGGTTAGCAGAGTCGTTCTTCTTGTCCCGTGAGTCAGCGGAAAAAGATCCGGCGAGTTTTGGCAAAGAAGGGATTAAAACGACAAAGAATGCTGTTAAAGGCACTCAGCACTACGCATGGCTATCAACCAAAGACAATACAAGAGAAACACAAGTCAAGTTGGGGCGCTTGTATAACCGTTTTAACTTGATGACAACTGCACTGGGTATTGCACAACACCCAATGAGTCAAATATTACAGGAATACCAAGATATGCTGCCGCTACAATCTGAGTTTAAACAATACTTTGGAGTCGAATCCAGTCATACGGTACAGATGTTGTTCCGCTTGGGAAGAGCGAAGCCAACCCCACTGACACCGCGAAGAGAAGTCAGTGACCTTATTGGATAAAAACGATCTGGTCGGAGTAGTGCTGTGCTTTTTTGCATAATTATTGATGGTCAAGTCAACGCTTAATCAAAAGTAGCCTAACCCCAATTATGCTAGCTTGTTTATTGTACTGTTAAGCCGCATTTCTTGTGGCGACACTTGGAAAGATAGGGGGCAGCGCAAAGCTGACCTCAATTAACAATAAAGGATTTTTCATTTCCTATGAGCAGCAATGAACGAGTAACACCACGCCTTATAGAATGTGTAAGCAAAACCTACATCACTCCAAATTTACTGCGAGTGACATTTACCGGAGAAGACTTAAAAGGTTTTCCAGATGATAAAGGTGGGGCGATTGTTAAGCTCTTTCTTCCCAATCAAGAAACTGGGACTTTAGATTTACCATACAGAATTGGTGACACGATACACTGGCCAGAAAACAAGCCTGTATCAAGAGCCTATACGATTCGTCGTTACCACCCAACTACAAATCAGTTAGATATTGATTTTGTGGCACACAGTGAAAAGAGTCCGGGTTCCGGTTGGGCAATCGCTTGTGAGGCGGGTGATAAGCTGGGTTTAGTTGGTCCGGCAGGGCCAGAAATATTGTTGGCAGAGGCTGATTGGCACGTCCTGTTAGGAGATTTGTGTTCTTTACCTGCAATATGTGCTGTATTAGAAGATCTTGATTCAGATGCTCAAGGGGTGGTTCTGCTCGAAGTCGATCACAAAGAAGACATTCACGACTTTATCCATCCAGCGGGCGTAGAAATTATCTGGTATATCCGCGATGGTAAAAGTGATCCTAGACCGCTTATCGATGCGTTAAAACAATACCCGATCCCACAAGACGGTCGTACAGTATCGGCTTTTGTCGCTGGCGAGAATGAAACGGTCGTGGCGTGTCGCAAACTGCTTAAAAACACTTACGGTTTGTCCAAAGATCAAATGTATGCCCTTCCGTACTGGAAACGCGGTAAAGACGAAGATGCCTACCATCACGAAAGACACGAAGTGATGGATGAAGAGTATTAATCACTGAGAAAAAAAGGCCGCTAAGCGGCCTTTTTTACATTTAAGCGAGGTAGTCCAGCAAGCTGTTACCTTGATACTCTTTGTCAAACCAACCCGCCTCGGTCAGTCTTGGCAGTACTTCGTCTAAAAAGAGTTCCAGCGATTCAACTGAGCCGCCAGGCACTGCGATGATGCCGTCCGCTGCGCCCGCTTCAGCGCGCTCTACGATTTCATGGTAAGCATCTTCCGGTGTACCAACGACGACCCAGTGAGAAGAACCAATGACTTCTGGGCGCTGCAAAAGTACCTCCACCGTTGGTTGCTCTCGTTGGATATAAGTTCTCAGTAGCTCAGTGTGGGTCTTACTGCGAACTTGATGCGAGACATTTGGTATCATGTCGGATGTGATGACGTCGGAATCTTTCAATGATGAGATATCTAAACCGATAGACTGCTTAACGTTATCGCATCGTTGTTCGCGGCTGATATTGCTGTGAGTTTCATTAAACAAGGCTTGTGCGCTTTGTCTATCTTTGGCTAAAAACAGGCTCAATCCGGGAAGAACTTTGACGTCTTGAGCTCTTCGGCCAGCTTTTTCGGCGCGTTTAGCCAGATCGTTCTTAAGCTCAATTCCCGCTTCCATATCTGGCGTTGCGGCAAATACGGCATCGGCGATGTTGGCTGCAAATTCGCGGCCGTGTTCCGAAGCACCGGCTTGGAACAGAGCGACCCTTCCATGCTTGTGTGAGGGAACATTGAGCGGCCCTTCGACAGAAAAGTGTTCACCTTGGTGATCAATTGGAGCAATGGCGTCGGTATTGGCAAAGTGTCCATTTTCCTTGTCTAGCAACAAAGAGTCATTGGGGTAACTGTCCCACAATTTTTTAACCACATCCAAAAATTCGGTCGCTTTTTGGTAACGATTTTCGGACGGTAACATAGTAGATTCACCAAAGTTTTTGTGACCATCTATCGCGGTCACAACGTTCCAACCCGCGCGGCCATTGCTGATCCATTGCAGGGACTGAAGTTGTCTGGCTACAACGTAAGGTGGGTTGAACGTCGTCGAAGATGTCGCGATCAAGCCGATATCTTTGGTGTTTGCAGCGACCGCTGACATGATCAAAAACGGGTCTAAACTGCTAAATCCTGGTTCTTTTTTTGTGGCTTCGACAGCAAGAAATAGAGTGTCGGGACGGAAGAGGAAATCCAAACCAGCGGCTTCTGCTCTTTGGGCAAGATCGATATAGGCTTGAATGGAAAATACATCTTCGACACTGTTTTCTTCCTTGCGCCAGCCGTTACGGCTGAGCCAACCCATCACTAATGCCATACCGATGCACAGTGGTTTTTTATCCCTCATATTCTATTTCCTTTAGGCGTTTAATTTGTTGAATTATTCTGAAGACTTACCTGGTCGGGGCATTGGAAACCGTGTTGCGGAGAGTCACTTCGCTAGCTATACTGCGCAAAAATCATCCCTCTTAACGTTTATTCTGCCAAAGCTCAACGGCGTCGAACTTAAATGAACATGGAATAAGAATCAATACTATTATTATGCGTATTATTTTAATTATATTGGTGTTTTTTGCAGGTTTTGCATATGCCAATCCAGATCCTGTCTGGCCTCAGACCTTTGTTAATGCCGATGGAAGCTCAACGGTAATTCCAAGTAAACCAAAGCGAATTCTTTCCACTTCTGTGACCGTAACGGGTACTTTGTTAGCCATCGATGCGCCGGTTATCGCCAGTGCTTCGGCTGTAACAGGCAAATTTTTTGGTCAGTGGGAGCACCTCGCTAAAAACAAAAATGTCGCCAATGTTTGGCCGGCGGGAAGCGTGGATTTGGAATCGGCTTATATCCATCAACCCGACCTTATCGTGATCTCGGCGTCTGGTGCTGACTCGGCGCTAGCTCAGAGAGCGGAGTTCGAGCTGATTGCTCCTACCATAGTGGTCAACTACAGCGGTCAGACATGGCAGGATTTCACATACTTGCTAGGTAGCGCCATTGGCATGGAAAGGGAAGCTGCTCAGGCCATTCAATCGTTTGAAGACTATGTGGCGGAAAGTAAAAGCAAGCTGAATTTGCCAGAAGGCAAAGCCAATATTGTGAGTTACACGGGACCGGGTTCAGTCAATGCCATTGCCAAAGGAAATGGGGCGCATGGCAAATTGCTTACCGCCTTGGGATTTGACTTGGAAACTCCGCTAGATGAGTGGGACACATCGGTGATGAATCACAAAGACTTTTTGACAGTTCACTATGAAAGCTTGACTCATCTACAGGGCACGATGACATTTTTACTTCGTTCCGATGACGCTGATGCCCAAGCTTTTGCCAATGATCCCGTAATGGTTAACTTGCCTTCTGTTCAACAGCAACAGGTGTACGGATTAGGGAAGTACTCTTTCAGAATTGACCTGTTAAGTGCGAAAGAGATTGTCGACAATATGGTCGAACGGTTTGGTCAGCCATGAAAGTAAACCCGAATACCGCTGCTTTGGATTATGAAAACTTAGCTAGGCAGCAAAAGTCATACCTGAGAAAAAAACAGTTTTTTATTGTGGCAGCGTTGATTTTGACGCTGCTCTTGATGTTGGCAAACGTGTTTGTTGGTTCACGCGGTATTGCTCCTGAAGTAACCTTAGATGCGTTGCTTCGCTTTGATGCCTCGAATACTGAACACTTACTCGTACAACACATACGCATTCCAAGAACATTCTTAGCCGTTATTGTTGGCGCTGCACTGGCCGTATCTGGTGTTTTGATGCAAGCACTCACCCGTAACCCTTTGGCAGATCCCGGGTTACTTGGCGTAAACGCTGGGGCTATGCTGGCAGTGGTATCTGCAATCGCAGTGTTTGGCTGGGTTGAAATTCATCAGTATATCGGCGTTGGGCTAGCGGGGGCTGGCCTAGCGGGTTTAACGGTTTATCTGCTCGCGGGTATGCATCGAGAAATTAATCCTGTCAAAGTGGTGTTGGCGGGTTCTGCACTTACTGTAGTATTGCTTGCCATCACTCATATCGTGACGCTAAACAGCAGTGAACAAGTTTTTGACCAGTATCGCCATTGGTCGGTAGGTTCACTTCAGGGCCGTGACATGGATGTGGTAGTCACGGTTTTACCTTTAGTCGTTTTAGGTGTGGGTTTCGCTTTTGCCGTTGGGACTATGCTCGACAGCTTGGTTTTAGGCAATCATTTAGGCGCGTCTCTTGGTGTTAACGCCAACCGAGTGTGGCTGCTCTCTTGTGTTGCCATTATGATCCTGTCTGGCTCCGCCACCGCCGCAGCGGGACCGATTAGCTTTCTCGGCCTTACCGCTCCGCACTTGGCGCGCTTTATCATTGGCGCTCAGCACTCATGGCTAATTCCATTTTCAGCACTGTTAGGTGCGGTGTTAGTACTTGTGGCCGATATCGTTGGCAAGATTGTTGGGGCTCCAGGAGAAGTCAGTGTTGGCGTTATGCTAGCCCTGATAGGCGGTCCGTGTTTTGTATTTATGGTGAGAAGATGGAAACTGGCACAACTCTAACTACAGCATATAAACCGACGGTATCTCGTTGGCGTTTCGGTCAATATTCCATTCGATACAACCGAAGAGAAATTACTATCGCAGTCATTTTGGCACTGATGGTTTTTTTGTTGACCTCCTTTGCACTCACGGTTGGAAAATTCCCAATCAGCAGTGAGCAAATTATTGCCATTGCATTGGGGGAACACAGCTACCCCTTACAAGAAAGAGTACTTGTTAATATTCGCTTGCCCAGAATTTTGACTGCTTTGTGTGTTGGGGCGGCGCTGGGTGTTTCCGGAGCGATATTCCAGTCAGTGTCTAATAACCCTTTGGGGTCACCGGATATAATCGGTTTTACATCGGGGGCAGCAACGGGTGCTCTATTGCAAATCATTATGTATCGAGCAGAACCTTGGCAAGTCTCAGCTGCTGCGGTTGCAGGGGGTATGGCGACAGCTTTGGTGGTCTATTTTCTCTCTCGCAAGCAAGGGCAAGTTGGGCGATATCGCTTGATTTTAACCGGTATTGGGGTTGGTTCCATTCTAACTGCGTTAAACGGCTTATTGCTGGTGAAAGGCGATCTTGACGATGCGTTAACCGCAGGTTTGTGGTTATCTGGCTCTTTACACTCACGAACTTGGCAACATGTCGTTCCGGTGTTTATAGCGTTGTTAGTCTGTATACCCTTGATCAAATTACTGGTGCGATCCCAATTAATGTCTGAAATGGGCAACGATATAGCAAGACAGTTGGGAGTGCGGGTCGAAAGTGTGCAATTTGCCATGATGCTGCTGGCTGTAGTTTTGGCTGCGATGGCTACTGGCGCGGCAGGCCCTATTGCATTTATCGCTTTGGCGGCACCACAACTTGTGCGTCGATTGCGAGCGAGTGAAGGGCTGCCAATCATCAGCTCAGCCCTTATGGGGGCTTGTTTGCTGGTTTGTGCAGACCTGTTGACCATGTTGCTTCCTTGGCAACTCGTTTTACCCATTGGCCGCGTGACTGGCATATTGGGCGGTTTGTACTTGCTTTGGTTGTTAAGCCGAGCTTCCTCTCCAAAATCAAATTAATGGCCCATAGTGGCCATTTTGCATTTTATTCATAATTAAAAAAAATAGTTTACCCATCTCTCATAAATCACACCCAAAATAAGCAACAAATGGTAATGAGAACCCTTTACATTTAGTTGGTGGGTACACAGAATATCCGTGCTGATTTATCGATAAATATAAGCCCAAATTATTAATACGTTTTTTGCGTGCAGTTTTATACACCCTGTTGTATCGGGTGTTGTGGCCTATTGCCCAAGGATTTTTGCACGCCCCTATGGAGAAGAACCTAGATGAATATGCAGCATCTTGTTAAGCGTAAATCAGCGTTTATGCTCAACACACTGACCATCTCTATTTTTGGCGCTCTTTCTGTCGGCCATGCAGTAGCTGAAGAAACAACCCAATTACCTGTGGTTATGGTTTACGGTGAAAAAACCGAGCGTACTCTGCAAGAGACCAGTTCAAGTGTCCGCGTTTTTGACGAAGACGAAATGAAAGCTGTTAACGCTAACGAAGCAAGAGACCTTATGCGTTTAACGCCAAACGTGGTCGACACGGGGTTTGGTAATACGGTACCTACTGTTCGAGGCCTTGACGGTGCTGGCCCAGGTAAAGGGGCTATGGCCTTTATGACGGGTACTCGCCCAAGATTGAATGTTTCGGTAGACGGTCGTTCGCTGACCTATAACGAGTTAGCATTTGGTCCGATGTCAATGTGGGATATGCAACAAGCAGAAATCTATCTAGCCCGCAAAGCTATATTCAAGGCCGTAACTCAATTGCCGGTTCGATGATCTTAAAGTCCAATGCCCCGACCTATGAATGGGAAGGCGCGGCGAAAGTGGGCGTAGCAAACCAAGATTATGTTCAAACCGCAGCTATGCTATCTGGCGCTTTAGTGGAAGATCAAGTTGCATTTCGTTTAAGTGCGGATAGTCAGCAAAAAGAGAGTACTCTAGACCTGAATACCTACGAGCCTGCTGGCAACTCCAAAGAAATAAGGTCTAATGCACTCAGAGCCAAATTCCTATTTGAACCAAAAGGCATTGAGGGGCTTTCAAGTACTTTGACGATCGCTCATTACGACAGTCGTTCTCCCCAAGGGGAAAACTTGCCAGGTGATCCTAAAACTGGCTCTCGTTACACTGCTGATAGACCAATGTTTGAGACTGAATCAGACACGGGTATTTGGGATATCGAATACCAAGCTAACGACAATGTAACGTGGAACTTGAACGCGTTTTACACCAACTTTGATATCGACCGATTGGCATTGCGTCAGGCCGCTCGTATCGATGGCGAAGAGTTTCAGATTGAACCTTCTATTCGTTATCGCTCAGACGACCAGAAACTTCGAGCGCTTGCGGGTCTTCGCTACTTTAGCAATGAACAAGCAGAAGATGTTAAAGGTACGGGACGATACAGAGACGAAACCAAAACGGCTTCGGCTTACCTAGAGCTGTTTTATGCCTTGAGCAATTCACTGGATGTGACTTTTACAGGCCGTTACGAGCGTGAAGACAGATACCGCAAAGGTGGAGACTTGGTTCCTGGACGTCGCGGAGATCTCGACTTTCGCGTAAGCCTAGATGAAACCTACTCAGACTTTATGCCTAAGCTGGTACTCGCGTGGAAAGCGGACGCAAGTAACAACTATGGTTTCAGTGTCGCTAAAGGTTTCCGAGCTGGTGGTGCTGGTGTCGATTTTATTTCCGGAACCAACTACAAGTTTGATGAAGAGCAAGTATGGAACTATGAAATCTTTACTCGTCATCGTTTGAATGGCGGCAGCTTAGAGCTAAACTCAAACTTCTTCTACAACAACTACGACGATTTGCAGCTTCCAGATGGTCAGGGCATCATCAATGTCGGAAAAAGTGTGACGTACGGTGTGGAAGGTGGTCTGAACTGGTTAGCGACGGATGACGTGCAAATCTTTGCCAATGTGGGTCTACTCAAGTCTGATATCTCTGACAGCCCACAGGAAAAGTACAATGGCAACGAACTGCCAATGGCTCCGACTCTGACGGCGGCAACAGGCCTGCGCTACTGGTATGAAGACCTCGAATTTGGTGCGAATATCCGTTACACCGGCGAGTACTACAGCTACTTTGACAACGAGCCAGCAGGTAAGGCGGGTAACTATGCAACGACTAACTTGCAGGCGAGCTATCTGTTTGAAGTGGGACGTGTAACCCTATTTGCCAATAACGTCTTTGACGCAGATGCTGAAGTGTTCTTCGACAAGAACAAGTTCAAAACCACGGACGTGACTGCACCGATCAAGTTACAACCAAGAATGGTTGGTGTATCGGTTGAAATGAACTTCTAACCGAAGTTAAACTATAAACAGGTGGTTTGCTTAGCAAGCCGCCTTTTTTGCCATTAAAGGACTGCCAAAAACAATGTCATCAATAGAGTCTACCTTGGTCGGTGAAGATCTCCATCTCGGATATCAAAGTTATACTGTGAGCCAAGGAATCTCCGTCTCAATCCCCAAGGGGAAGTTTACCGTTATTATTGGTCCAAACGGTTGTGGTAAGTCGACGTTATTAAAAAGCTTATGTCGTTTGATTACCCCTAAACAGGGGCAGGTATTGCTCGATGGCAAAAGCATTCACAATATGCCAACCAAGCAGGTTGCAAAAGCAATTGGACTGTTACCGCAAACCGCGACCGCTCCTGAAGGTATTCGAGTTTTTGACTTAGTGTCGAGAGGGCGCTTCCCACATCAGGGCGTCTTTAAGCAGTGGAGTGAAGAAGATCAGCGTGCCACGGTAGAGGCACTGAGTTCTACTGGCACGTTAGAGTTTGCTGATCGCGGCGTCGATCAATTGTCGGGTGGTCAGCGTCAACGCGTATGGATAGCGATGGCACTCGCGCAGGAAACACCGATTTTAATGCTCGATGAGCCGACAACATACCTAGATATCACCCACCAGTTTGATCTGTTAGATCTCTTTCGCTCAATTAATTTGGAGCAGAATAGGACGCTAGTTGCCGTTTTGCACGATCTAAACCAGGCTTGCCGTTACGCCGATCATATTATCGCTATGAAGCAAGGAAAAGTGGTAGCAGAAGGTTCACCCAAATCACTGATAACCGAATCTTTGATAAAAGAGGTGTTTGAGGTAGATTGCGTGGTTATTCCAGATCCATTGAGTGGCTCACCTTTAGTGATACCAAAAAGCCGCCACGATAGTGACGGCCTAAGCTCAGTATCCGCAGATTAAATGTCGACTTTGTAGATGGTCGTTGTGCCACTCACCTCGTTGCCAACCGCAATAAAATGTTGGTTGTTGCGAACAAAGTGATGAATAGATTCTGGACCTAAGTCACCTGCACTTGGGTTGAACTGGTCGCTCTCACACTCGCCATCGCCGTTGACTTGAGTACATACTGGTTGAGTAAACTCTCGGCTGTTTAAGTAATGTACAAACTTGGCTTTAGCTGGGTCAGAAATATCATAAGTCATGATACCGCCCTGTCTCTCTAAACCAATAAAGGCGTAGGTAGCCCCATGAATATTAGCAACTTCAATTGCTTCAGGTTCAACGCCTTTGTCATCACTGCGGTCATCACCTGATAGATTACTATCGTTAGAGCTATTGAAATTATCGCTACCAAGGCTGAGAACGATACGAGCAAACTCGTCACCGCTATCAAACACCTGTTCGCCTTTATCATTCCAAATCGAGAATGAACGCGCGCCAAATGCATAAACCGTATCATCCTTACTTAGTTGATTTTGAGGAGCGATCACTTTTAACCTAGCCAGTGCTTTATTATCTTTTAAGGCTTGAGCAAGAGGGTGATCGGCATCGACCTTGAGTTTTTTACCGCGCAGTTCATCGCTGTATACAATGCAAAAGTCTTGCTCAGTTTTGTACTGCGGCGAGTTGGAATAATCATCACCATCCCAGCTATGGCCTTTCTCATCACATAGTAGTTGAGTGGTTTGGTAACCGTACTCACGACCATCACCTTCATTGGCAGTTAACACGTATTGTTGGCCATTGATAGTGGCACTGGCGATGCTATCGGGCATATATAGCCCTTCTAATTTTGGATACGCTTTTAGGTTACCCGCTATCCCGTCTTTGTTAGATGCGTCTAACTCTGATTGACTCCAAGATTTTCCTTTAAGAGGGTAAATGGCTTCAACTCTTGCAGTGGGTAGGTCTATCTTAGCCAGCGCATTGTTTTCTTGCAGAGAAACAAACAGCTTTCCATTGCCGGCAAAGGTGAGATACTCCGGCTCTAAGTCCTGAGCGACAGAGGCGTTGGGGCCAGAAATGCGAACCTCAGAAGGGAGTTCATGTTGTCGTGCTTGTCCGTGATTAAAGTCTTCAAATCCAATTTGGGTGACCTCTGCTTGATCAATGCCCTTGCTGATGTCAACCAATGTGATACTTCCCCTTGGATCCACACTGTAGTCGCTATTAGGTTCTCCCTCGTTGGCCGATGCGATATAACGACCATCATTTGAAATACTCACCATATCTGGCAGCGCTCCAGCGGGAAACGTTTTTAATAGATCTAAGGTGTCGGCGCGATATAAAGCGATAACTCCTTCTTTTTGTTTAACTTTGTTTTCGATGGCTACCGCAACGATACCCTTGTATGTGGAAACACTGTTTGCCGCACCGATTTCAATACCAGCCTCTGTGCCTGCTTTGGACAGGTCAATCGCTCTCTCGTGCTTGGGTTGAGTTTGAGAATCAAACCCCAGAACATCGACGCGTTGTGATTTTGCATTGACGACAAACAGTTTATCAGTGCAAGAATCATAGCTAACGATTTCGGCGGCAGAGGTATCAAAATCAGCGTTGGCAATACTGCTACCAACATAAGAGATGCCTTTTACAGCGGCTTTAGTTTGAGGCGCTTTTGATGTTGGTAAGCACTTAATATCCGCAGCCGAGGCCATATTGCTGATAGAGGTTGCGGTTAATGTAAGAGCAAACAGGACTCGCGTAGAAATTTTAAACAAGGGAAACTCCTTTTCATCGATTGAAATTCAGGAGTCTATGCTGAGATGGTGAAGGTAATCTTTTGATGTGATGAAGGATTTGTGATGCTTTTAAGTCAGACCAACATGATGCTGGTCTGACGGTCAGGGATGGTGGCTAGATGTTGTGATTCTCAGAGTATTTTTCTAATCCCAATACTAGACCAATCGCTGCCAACATAAGAACAATCGCCATTACGAGGTGAGCGGGTTGACCAGTAACCAATTCGAAGTCCAACGGCGATAGATTTTGTTGAATGAGTGGTACTTGTTCTCCCTTGGAGTTGGTGCGCCAAGTTAAGGTCTCTTTCCACGGCCATATTTTCGGTAAGGTGCCAATCATCAGGCCAATTAGGAAAGTGAATGTCAGATCTCTAAAGCGTTTTAACAACCAAGATAAAACGTGTGAAAAGCTGAGTATTCCGATAATACAACCCAATAAAAACAGCGCCAAAACGCCGATGTCGAAAGATTTTACGGCCCCCAAGACTGTGGCATACATACCGAGCAACAGGAGAATAAAGCTCCCCGATATACCCGGTAAAATCATAGCGCAGATGGCGATGGCGCCAGCAAACAGAACATTGACTGCCGTTGGTTCCATTGCAAGGGGTTTTAAAACTGTAATACTGTAGGCGAAGGCCACACCTAACAGAAGCATAACCCAACGACTTAAGGTCTTTTGCTCTATCTGTTTTAGCATGTGAAAAACGGAAACTAGGATCAGGCCAAAAAAGAACGACCACAAAGGAATAGGGTGTTCCACCAATAGCCAAGAAATGAGTTTAGCTAAGGTAAGAATACTGGTAAACACACCGCCAAATAGAGCGATCAAAAATCCGCCATTAATATGAGCGAAGGCGCCTTTTAAGCCGCGTTCTCTAACTATGGAAAAAAGTGAGGGATTGATGCGGCGAATACTTTCTAACAGCGTGTCATAAATCCCGGTAATAAATGCAATTGTTCCCCCAGAGACACCGGGCACTACATCGGCAGCACCCATGCTACCCCTTTGAAAAAAGTACTTAAGTAATTCATTTCTAATAATCAGAGAGTTATTGAGCGAGCAGTATAACGAGTTTACCGCTTAAAAAGTACAGCATAAGTGTAATTAATACTACTGATAAGAAACTAAGTGACTATGCATTTTGCGTCTGATTGCAAATTGCATTCGCAAAATGCAAAAGTATTTATAAATTATCTCAATAAATGGGATCTAACAACCAAAAAAGCGCCTTTCAATGTTGGCACGCTTAATGCATAATACTTATCGACCCTTATTAAGCCGAGGGTCACCTAGCCAACTGACGTTGTTAGTGAATGATTTTGTTCACACACTATTACCGCCAATCGTTCTGAACGATTGGCTTTTTTTTACCTCTTGAAAGGTAGACAACGAAAAGGCTTACTAGAAGTCATTTATCCAAGCGCTGTGTTTTCATTTGCTCAGATGTACTGGATGAGAATTTATGCACCTATCACGATAAAACGAATAGACAAAATGATAGCAGGGATACTTTTCACAGATGGATAGCGAATACGGGTCGATATAGCGCCTGAGAAAACTTAGTGATTTTCATTAAACTACTAGCGATGTTTTTAATTGACCGCGGATGATCTTATCGCAGGGAGAGGCGGGTACCATCAAACTTGAGATGACCCAGTAAATTTTTAGCATTGTTTCGGCCTTTCTCATTGAAGGCTACGCCGTACCTTGCATAGTGGGTAGAGCGCTGGAGGTTGCAGATCTTTCCGTACAAAGGTGCAAAATGTTCACCGCGTTTGCCCGTTGTCACTTCAAGCGCTACCTCTTCGCCAACTTGAAATGTTTTTGCAAGTGGTGGAGTGATAAAGCGACAACCACTTTTAGACAAATCTCTGACTTCGCAATCCGCTTTGTGGGTCGCACTAATTATCTTGGCTGCTAAGTTAACGTCGTATCGTGGCTCTTTTCGAAGCTGGGTGACTTGCATCGTTTGTGGAACAGAGATAGCCGCCATAGGAACGGGTGCATTGATGACATAGAGCAGTTGACTTCGGAAGTGAACAACGGCTCCTTCTCCCCGTGGAGAAATTGCTCTAACTGCCATCCAAAAACCTTCTTGGAAGAAGAACTCTAGGTCATCGTGAGACACTTTTGGCAATTCGATCATCACCAAGTTCTGAGAGTGAAAACCGATAAAATTTGTTTTACAGCGGAAGGTAGTGCCGACAGGAGTTGTAATACCAATAGTCATTTCGCTACCGTGCTCAACCATAGCCAAAGCATCTGTACTGTTTAGGGTACTGACGCGTTTTTCTTGAGGTGAAGCTGTACCTGGATTATCTTTAACTACTGCTGCCTGACTGTTCATTTAACCTCCATGAGGCTGACACACGCAAGTTTGCGATTACACGGCAGCCAACTAGGTTTTCACTAAAACCATTGTTTTTAACTGGTTTTTATTTTTAATATTTATTGCATCAATATGTCTGAATTCAACAGTTTTGCAACCAATAGCCGCCATAAAGCGCAATTTGAAGATGAATTTTGTGAGTTTCGTATCTATCTGGAGGGAGATAGCTACGCAAAACTGACGGGCTCATTCAAAAATGACGTCGTTACCATTGCAAGTACACGGGTACCCGAAGTACTCCGTGGAAAGGGTTATGGAAAGGTGATGATGGAAGCTTTTTTATTAGAGGCAAAGCACCATAATTGGAAAGTTACCCCTGTCTGTTCCTATGTTGAACACTACCTAAATAGGAATGCTCAGTGGACTCACCTAAAAGCGTAGTTGAGACGTATCGAGCGTTGCTAGCTGATATCGAGCACTTTACGGTTTCCAATATCGAACCTATTCAAGGGTTGTGGGGCGATTATGGTCGTCTTGACCGAGTGATGGGGTCGAGTAACGGCTGTCCTCATAGTCTCGTGGTCAAGCAAATTAGTTTTCCCAAACCCAGTGATCACCCTCGCGGGTGGAACACGGACTTCGGCCATCAGAGAAAACTTGTGTCGTATCAAGTTGAACAGACTTGGTATCGCGACTATTCCTATCAATGCCTATCTGACTTTGTTACTCCGAAGCTGTTATTGGAAAAGCGAGAAGCAGATAACTGCCTATTAGTTTTGCAAGATTTAAAACCTCTTGGCTTTGTCACTACGTTAAGTACGCACGCCAACGATAGGCAGGTAGAGGCCAGTATTAAATGGTTGGCTCACTTTCACGCCTATTTCATGGGAGAGTCTGCTGAAGGTCTTTGGGAACGGGGCAGTTATTGGCATTTAGACACTCGCCCCGAAGAGTTGCGTCACCTGACCGACCTTAGATTGAAAAAAGCCGCAAATGCAATCGATACGGAGCTTAAAAGCAGCGCTTATCAAACCCTTATTCACGGCGATGCCAAACTGGCGAACTTCTGTTTTAAACAAGACGGTAGTAAGGCTGCCGCTGTCGATTTTCAATACGTGGGTAAAGGGTGTGCTATGAGCGATTTGGCTCTTTTTATTAGCAGTGCGATTGACCCTAAGGAGTGGGTAACAAGAGAGGTCGAGTTATTGGAGTGCTACTTTACTCATTTAAAACATGCTTTGAGTCAGTACCAGCCTGACTTAGAACCATGTTCTGTCGAGCATGAGTTGCGAAGGCTTTATCACATTGCTTGGGCTGATTTTATTCGCTTTATGAAAGGGTGGAGCCCTGAACACTGGAAAGTAAATGAAAGTAGTGAGTATCTTTCATCGCTGGGCTTAAAGCAGCTGCAATGCGAGTAACCGAATGAAGCTACTTGCACTGACATACTAATCCTGATATTAACAATATGTTACCAACTGTTAAGGGAATAATGTCTTGCAAGTCAATCAATCCGGTTGGAAAACACCGATCAACTTTCTCATTCTTATTTCTATCGTTGTCCCTATAGCCTTTTCAAGCTGGATGGCACTGCTTAACAATTTTGTGATTGAAAAAGCTAACTTTGACGGTTCGGATATTGGTCTATTGCAAAGTGTCAGAGAAATCCCCGGATTTTTAGCCTTCACCGCTGTGTTTGTGCTGGCCTTTATCCGAGAGCAAAGGTTTATGATAGTGGCGCTAATCATGTTGACGATGGGAACTGCATTGACGGGCTGGTTTCCTTCACTGTTTGGCCTTCTGGCAACTACGGTTTTGATGTCCACTGGGTTCCACTACTTCGAGACTTTAAAGCAGTCCCTCTCCCTTCAATGGCTGAGCAAAGAAGAAGCGCCAGAAATGTTAGGCAAGTTACTGTCCGTTGGCGCCCTTGCTTCGCTGATCACTTATGGTGTCTTGTGGGTATTACTTGAGTTAGTAGGCTTAGCGTATCATTGGGTCTACACCATAGCGGGAGGAGCGGGCCTTGTCATTGTTATCTGGATGTCCCTTACTTTTCCGCAGTTTGAAACCAAAACCCCGCAAAACAAACGACTTTTTTTGAGAAAACGCTACTGGTTGTATTACGCTCTGACCTTTATGAGTGGTGCCCGCAGGCAGATATTTACGGTATTTGCTGGTTTTTTAATGGTAGAAAAGTTTGGCTATTCAGCAGCAGATATTACTCTACTTTTTCTTATTAATTACTTGTTTAACTTTCTTTTCGCCAAGCGCATAGGTCGCTTTATTGGTGAGGTTGGTGAACGCAAAGCACTGATATTTGAATACTTAGGTCTTATTGGTGTATTTGTGGGCTACGCTTTGGTGCAAACCGCAGAGTGGGCGGCAGCGCTATACGTAATTGACCACTTGTTCTTTGCTTTGGTTTTGGCGATTAAAACCTATTTGCAAAAAATTGCCGACCCAGCAGATATGGCTTCTACGGCGGGTGTTTCTTTCACTATTAATCATATTGCGGCGGTAGTTATCCCCGTCACCTTCGGTCTCATCTGGTTGGTTTCGCCGTCGGCAGTGTTTTACATTGGGGCAGGCATGGCCGTCATATCGCTAGTGCTATCGTTAAATATTCCAAACAGGCCAGAAGAAGGGAATGAAGTGAGAATATTAAAGTGGAGTTAAAGGGGCTACGCCCCTTTTTAGAAGGGATACCAGAACAGGTCTTTTTCTAAAATCCGTTTTGCAATCGCTATTACTGTAAATACTCCAAAGCCGCTTATCACTAGGTAGTCGGCATTAGTCAACGGTTTTAGACTGTACCAAGTGCGGGTTTTATGTCGCCCAAAGCCCCTAAGCTCCATGGCGTTAGAGATCTCTTCGGCCCTGTCTAGGCTGGAGAAAATTAAAGGCGTGAGTATCTTAGAAACATTTTTTAAACGGTTGTAAATCGATACACCTTTTCCTAACTCTACGCCTCTGGCTTGCTGGGCGTGCATTATGTTGACAAAGTCTTTTTTAATTTCTGGTAAGTATCTGAGGGTTAGACTCACTGCATAAGCAATTTTGTAAGGTACGCCTAACCGATTTAGACTTGCGGCGAACTCAGAAGGGTGAGTGGAGAACACAAACAGCAAAGCAATCGGGAACATACTAAAGTACTTTAGGGTCACAGCGGTCAGGTAATATAGAGTTTCTCGACTTAAAACGTGGCTTTCGGAAAAAGAAAATAACGGTGTCGCTGTGCCCAGAATCTCACTCCCTTGGTTTGGAGCGAGCAAAAAGATGAAAAATGCGTTTATGGAAAGTATGGCGCTTGCGGTAACTAATAGAGTTCGATAGACGGAAAAGGGTACTCGACTCAACTTGAGCAAGAGCAACCCGATCAAAAGTAAACCAGTGATAAGTCGCAGATCAAAGGTGGTTAAGACAATCGTTATCCAAGCCATAAAAACGACAAACTTAGTGATGCCGTTCAGTTGGTGAATAGGGGATCCGGTGTCAATGTAACTGATACCGAATTTGGTTTTGCTCTTTGTCATGCCGCCCTTTCTCTAGTAATAAAGAAGTTCATAAAGCCTTGTGTGTCTTCAATTCCCGATATTTTTGCTAGTTCATACAAGCTGGTGGTCGCAAGGTTCGATACACGAAGTAATTTGGGGTCTGAAAAGACCTCTGTCATTGGTTTATCGGCGATCAGTTCTCCATCGGCGAGCACAATCGAACGAGTGGTGTATTCCAATACCAGATGCAAGTCATGGGAGATAATGAGAACGGTAGTTCCCAACGTTTTATTGAGCTGTTCGATAAACTTAAGCATCGAAGAGTAGTTGTTGTAATCCTGACCTGCAGTGGGTTCGTCAAGTATCAGTAACTTGGGTTCAAGGATCAAAATGGACGCTATGGTCACTCTCTTTTTTTGCCCATAACTTAGGGCTTCAATTGGCCAGTGTTTGTATTTACTCAATCCACATAGATCTAATATCTTATCGACCTTTTCTTCAATTTGTTGCTCAGATAGTGTCGCTTTATTTCGCAAGCCAAATGCAACCTCGTCGTAAATCATATGGTGAGAGATCATGTGATTCGGGTTTTGCATAACCACACCGACTTGCTCACTTCGTTCGAAAATAGAAAGTGTCGCGAGGTCGATGCCATCGATAGTAATTGAGCCTTTATCTTGATTGAGAACGCCCATAATCAATTTGGTTATGGTGGATTTACCGGACCCGTTTTTACCGAGAATAGAGACAAATTCGCCCTTGTTGACGTGAAAGCTGACGTCGTTCACTACCTTGTCATTATCGTCATAGGAGTAGGTTAGGTTAGTAATACTCAATAGGGGATCTTGTCTAACCTCACTTTGAGATTCAGAAACGGGTTTGTACCATTGGTTGAGCTTACTAACGACCTGTGGTGTAACGAGTTCGTCAACCTTTGAAGGGCGATTAAAATTTGTGGGGGATACCCCCGCTGCTTTTACGGCAGATAGGTAGAGCGGTTCTCTTATGCCGTGTTTACTTAACAACCCCGAACAGAGCAAGTCGTCGGTAGACATATCTGCCACGATCTCTCCCGCTTCCATCAGAATAATTCGGTCTATTTCTCGGTGCAGAACGTCTTCTAATCGATGTTCGATAATAATGATGGTTTTACCACTGGTCCGGTGTAAGTCATCAATGATTTCTATGGTTTTTTTACTGGTAACGGGATCTAAAGCTGCCAAGGGTTCGTCAAAGAGAAGGGCGTCTACTTGATCGACGAGGATCCCTGCAAGGGACACCTTTTGCTTTTGTCCTCCCGAGAGTTGGCTAGGTTCGCGATTTAACATCTGTTCCAAGTTAACCATGCTAGCCGTCGACTTTACGATGGGGTACATCTCTAGATTTGAGACCATCTGATTTTCAAGGGCAAATGCGATGTCTTCACCAACGCTTAGTCCAACAAACTGACTGTCGGTATCTTGCAATACGGTACCAAGCTGCAAGGTAAAGTCGTGCATTTCAAATGAACGGGTGTCTCGGTTTCCTATGGACAAACTACCGGAGGTTTCACCTTTAATCGCGTGGGGAATCAATCCATTTAAACATTGGCCAAGCGTCGATTTTCCACTGCCGCTTGGCCCAACGATCAGAACTTTCTGACCTTTCTCTATCCTTAGATTAATGTTTTTAAGTGTGGGCTTATCTAAGGACGCATATTTAAAAGAGAAGTCAGAAAATTCTATGGTCATTTAACTTATGCCTCACTTAGATTGCTGCTCTGCTTGTTGCGTTTTGCCACGGACTTAAGGATAAAGTATCCGACGATGCCGATGAGGACTGTATTGGCAGAGGCAATAATGGTGAGCTGAGTGAAAACCTTAGTAAAAGGTTCGGCGTATAAAATGGTGTCCAAGAATGCGGAGCATCCATAGCCAAACACATTACCAACGAGCGCTAATACGACAAAAGTGATGAAATCTTTGTTGGAAAACTCTCCGCGTGCCAGACGGTTTCTGGTTAGACTCGGGTATAGGCCGATCACTAAACCAACAATCCCAGAACCCAGCACCCAAGTTAACCAAACTCCCCAGCCAGCAAACAAATCTGTTACCCAGTGACCAATAAAGCCAACTAAAAATCCGACGATAGGTCCAAAGAGAACGGAAAAGAGAGCAAGAATAGCCATTGCTGGCTTTAAGGTGGTGTTGGCAAAGACTGGGATGCCAAACATGGGCAAGCCACCAATACCGTACAAAGCTGCGCCGATCGCAATAATGACGACAGTCTTAGCAGTAAAGTTCATAAACAACTCCTAGATTTTGTAGTTGGACTTCACCTGAACGTGAATTTAAGAAAATAGCGGAACAGGCTGCATGCTAACCAACGGATTAATAAGTCCTTTTAGCACCTGAATGAATAATAACCAAGTTGGTGTGAAACTACTATCACAAAAAACCGGAGCGCAAGCTCCGGTTATCCAACTAGTGATCTAGGTAGAGATAGTTCTGCCAACTCTTCATCCGGATCAGCACTTTCCGCATGACGGATACGTGGGTAAAACTGTCAGAGTAAACAGCGACCTCCACAGCCGTACCCATGGGAAGGTGATAAGCGGAAACGTCATCGGTGATTCTTAAGGTCGCGAACACGCGACCGCTAGTGCGAAGTGCTTCGGTGCCTAGCAGAGAGCCTCGGGCTTGAATTTGGCTTTCTCCTATAGCAGGCAATACTTCGACGACTTCGCCTTTAAACACCTTACCGGGTAAGGCACGGAACATAAACTCGGCTTCAAAGCCCGGTTGCAGGCGTTGTAATGAGTTTTGTCTGAATGCCGCGGCATAGAGTTTGTCTTCGGTGTGAACAAAGGTCATCACTGGGGCGAGAGGTAAAGGTACTGCCATTACTCCTGGTCTAAGGGCCAGTTGAGTTACATAACCATCCGTAGGGGCGCGCACCACCGTTTGTTCTAGGTTGAACTCTGCCTTGCGCAGCTCTGCCAACAGTTGTGCCACTGCCGTGTTTTCCCCACCAACTTCTGAATCAAGGGCGATTTGAGCTTGCTGCTGTTTGGCTTGTGCTACTTCAAGGGCGGCTTGCGACGCTTTATAGGCTTGGCGTCGGGTATCGAGTTGTTGCTCGGTAAATGCCCCTCTGTCAAAGCCTCTCTGATATCGGTCGAACTCGCGTTTCGCCTTGTCCCTCTCAGCTACGGCTTTAAGCCTTGCAGCTTGAGCCTCTTGTAAGTTGGATTCCAGCCCTAGCGCACCTTGGCTCGCTTCTTTTACTTTGGCTCTTAAGCGAGTGACTTCAGCCTCAAAAGGAATAGGATCGATTTTAAACAGAACATCCCCTTGCTTAAGAAGCGAGTTTGGCTCCACCGGCACTTCGATTACTCGGCCTCTTACCCCAGATACTATCGGTGTAGTGGAATAAACTTGATTGCCCAATTGCGTGAAAGGGTGGTTGTAATTCATCAACAGCACCATGGTGCCGACGAGGACAATACCACCCAACACTGCGGTAGGCACGGTCCACTTATTAAGTGGGATATTAAAGATTTTGAATATTGCGATGCAGATAGCCGCATAGGTTAAGACGAGTAGTAGATCCATTATTGCTCCTCCTCGTGAGATTGAACGTGGGGAGAAGGAGAAGTCCGCTGATGTTGTTTAAGTCTGGTTACTTCTTCTTGCAACTGGTTAACACGCTGGCTAAGTTGCTCCATACGATGGTGGATATCGTGCTGTTCCTCCTCCAGTCGCTGAAAGCCCCAACCGCGCTCTTTTCGCCAGAGGGTTGCCCAGATCCACAAGAACGGCCATAGGGCATGCAGAGTGAATAGGCTTACCCAGCCGGCATAGTGAATGGCATCCTGATGTGGGTGCTGTCTCTCTTTGGCTATTTCGTAGGGGATGTCATGAATGACAATGATACCGTAAAAGAGTACTAGGGCGACAAAGATCAAAAGCCCCAAAGCAAAGTAGTCTAGGAACATGTTAACTTCCTTGTTTTCAAGTATTAAAATCAGCTTATACGGTGGTTAGGAGAATGTATAGCTGTTGCATACGTCGTCATAAAAAGATGCAAGCTGAACGCCAATAATATTAGGCTATTGCGGCGCTTTTTATTGAAGTGATCAAAAAGGGGATGCAATTGGCATCCCCTTGGTTTAGTGGTACTAAAGTGGTGACACTTCGTTCTTCAGTACATAGCTTGCTATTCGGTACAAACCTGATTTCGACCATTGGCCTTTGCTCGGTAAAGGGCTTTGTCGGCTCGATAGAAGGTACGTTGAGTGTTTTCACCTTCTCGGTGCAGTGTAATACCGATACTGACGGTTAACCCCCGTTCACCTAGGATCTCTTTCCAACCAAATTGGAATATGCGGTGACGGTAATTTTCTGCATGCATTTCGGCTTGTTCTAGAGTCGATTTCTCCAATATGACTAAGAACTCTTCACCACCAAAACGAACACAAGAGGCGCCTCGAAACTTGAAGTATCGCGCCAGTTCATGTGAGACGTTGACGATAGCTTTGTCGCCCACCAAATGGCTAAGCTCATCATTAATGGATTTGAAGTGGTCGATATCTACGACCATTAGCGCAAACGGCGTCTCGTGTAGTAAGAGATCTTTGAGCTTGACGTCAAGCCAGCGTCGGTTGTGAAGGCTAGTCAGAGGGTCAGTGAACACATCTTGCTGTAGCTTGGCTACCGCGTGTTTTTGGTTCTCTGTCGTTTCCTTTAGCTCGCGGTTCTCAATTTCCGAAAGGATAAGCTTTAGTTGTAGCTCAAAACGAGACAACTTTCTCAGCTGGCTAGCGCCCAACTCGCCAATTGGAATTTGTTTCATTAGGTCAGTTTCTATACGCAGTGAACGTTTGTGATAGTCCAGTGCACGTCTGTTATCCCCTTGCTTTTCATATACCGTCGCTAGGGCATTACTTAACTTGAGGTTCAATATCGGTGACGAGTAACTTTTGATCCTGCGATGGGCGCTCTCTAGCATATAGTTGGCAAGTTCGTACTTCTGAACTTCGTTCATACAGTGCGCGGTTTCCAAGCGAATCATATTGGAAAGCCAATGCGAGTTGATATTGCCCGCCGTGTACTGAACGTTAGCTAGGCACTGCATCGCCAGTTCGTTTTGCTTTTGTTGGCGGTAAATTTTCGCTTGATAGAGCAAAATTTGCCCGCTGAGAATTTTGTCACTCACCAGTATGCTGAGTTCTTCGCACTCTTTGATAAGGTCTGACGCGGCTGCAATGCGGTTCACTTCAATCAGGGCGGCCAGCATATATAGCTTGTACTTTAAGCGCAGCGAACGACTAGAGATGGCGTGGTCGATACTGTCTATCTTCTGGTAGTAACGAATTGCTCTGGCGTGATCTCCATAGGCCGCACACAAATTCCCCATGCCTAGAACACTCAATACGTAGGAGTCGATATCGCTATTATCAACAGCAATGGTGGTCATTTCTGAGTACTCGGTAAGGGCTGCGGCATATTCGCCGATATCAACCAGCTTCTCAGCGAGGCTATTTTTGACTTCTAAAACCAGTTCTGCATCTTGAGGAAGGTTTAGCAGACCAAGGGCTGAGCGCAACTCTTCGGTACTTGCGCGAAACTGGTGAAGTTCACTGCGGTACTCGGCACTAATGATTAACGACTCGGCTTTTTCTTGCGGTGTTGTTGCGACGTGCTGACGTACATGATTCCAAAATACTAAGGCTTCTTCGCCACTGACGGAAGAAGCATCTAACCCTGAGTCAGATATTTTACTTAATAGTGCTTCCATCGTTGACTTCCTCTGCCTGACTTTCTTCCAACTGCTCTAAAGTGAATGGGAATGTGAGAATATCTCTAAACTCCACTTTTGGTAGTGATGCTTTCAAACCCTTCCGCTTCCATGGATAAATTTCAATCATTTGTGCAAGAATCTTAAATACCTTTATGGCCTCTTCATCTCTATCCGCTAGAAGTATTCCTATGCGCTCGCTGCTCAAGCGAGACAGTAAATCGTTGTGACCACACATAGAGTGTGCCAGTTCGGTGCAAACGTCTAAATAAGCGGGGTCTGAGTGCTGAATCATTATGATGGAATGGTTAGACTCTTTGAGCTCTGTTTTAAACAGAACCATTTGCTCCCACCAATAGGTTTCAGACACCATTTGGCTCAAGTGTTTATCTGGGTCGTATTCGTGTTGACCGCGGATGCGGTTAATCAGTTTGCGCGCGCGTTGTTCAAGCTGGCGCTTAGAGTTACGCGCTTTGTCTTGGCTCACTCTAGCGGTTTGCTCTCGCAACATCTCAATTGAGTACTTGCGATACTTTTTAAATGCCTTTAGGGCGTTTTCGTAATCCCCTTGCTCTTCACAAACACGGGATTGCTGGAAACAAATTTGTGAAAGCAGTTCACCATTGTCGAAAGAAGCGGCTGATTTTTCAGCCTTGTTCAACAATTCAGTTGCTGCGCGAGGATCTTTTTTAAGAAGCTCTAATCTCGCTCGGCTAATATAGGAGTGCGCTTTCATCCAAGTCAGATTGTGTTTTACTGCAAGCTCATGTGCCTTGGCGGTGGCTTGTTCTGCGTCTTCTAATCGCTCTAAGCCAATTAAGGCCAATCCGCGAAAATCCCAAAGTTCAGCGTGCCACGTCTTATCATCGTGATATTCAAGAGCTTCGTTTGCACCATCGAGCACGGTCAACATCTCGACGTAGTTGTTGAGTAAATAGTGGTCCCATGCGAGGAGAATTCGCGCTTTACCTTCCAGCCAACTGATACGGGTATTGTTAGCGACTTTGACCGCCAACTCATGGGTAGTACGCGCCAACTGATATTCATTGGTAATGCGCCACACATTGCCCAATCCGATCAAGCTTTCAATTTGAAACTCAATTTCATCGACCAACGCAGATTGCTCTAGTGCATTGATCCAAAATTGTTGTGCGGAATAGTATTTTGCCTGCCCCCAGTAGTTAAGGGCGTGAATATGAAGAATTTCTGGTAAGAACTCGTCGGTATCAAGAGAACCAAGCCTAGATTGCGCTTCCTTGATCGCCTTTAATCCTCGGCGATAGTCCATCAGACACCAGTGACAGCGAGCGATGATAATTAAACATTTAATCATGCCCTCTGGATAGAGTATTTGATTCGCCCTGATCTCACATTGCTCAGCAGCTATCAACACATTTTCGGGGTCGGACTCTATCCGCCCTCTAAGTAGTTCGATTTCCGTTTCTAGTAGGTGCTGGCTTTTGTCCAATGGGTCAATCCCTTAACAGCTTTAATATTTCCTAATGCTCTTGCATTATAGGTATACCGTTTTCCATGTCGCTAGCAAAAGCAGAAAATTGCAATCGGATTACTGGCTGACTTCACATTACTAATAATTATGAAAGCAGTTCTCTCAGTGTCAAAGGTGATTGCGTCAAACCCAAGCTTTGTGCCGCCGTCATGGCATCTTTATTTTGATAGCATAAATTATGCCATGCTCTAAAAATATCCAACATGGGCAATAATCCGCCAGGACGTAACTTGCGCCTTGGTTCATTGATAAAAGCGGAAAAGAGAACTTGGAAGCGCTGTTGAAAAAACTCTACCTCACTGGTTTTTGCGTTTCTAAGCCATTGTTTTGGTTCGGAATTGTCACCTGCAAGGTAACAGACTCCCTTAGCGTTTTCTCCGTGTTGAGCAATGGCCCAACGGTCGCGCCACCAGCCCATATGTACGATGTCGATTTTTCCAACCTCTTGACTGTTCACCCATTTTTTATCTTCCTCTACATACATTAGGTCGATATTTTGACGTTTAATACGCGGCAAACAGACACTTAATGCCGCTGAACGCAGCACGGGATCTTGGGGCATGTAAATCGAAACTCGCCTATCGTCATTGCACATCCCTAACACGTGCAGGAAATGCGCATATGAAGTGTAGGGTGGTCGAATTAACGCTCCTTTAGAAGGATAGTGAAAAGCGGCCAAGTTACCCATCGGTCTTCGACATTACCACGAGCTAAAATCGCTTGGTATTTTTGGTCGATTCGTTCTCTTAACACACCCGATAGTGGTGGAACGGTAACGCTGGTTTCCGATGCGTAATCACGAGAAACAAAACGGGCGGGAGTATGATAAGGGTCGTGATCCAAACTGCCTTGCGGTTCTTCTTGGGCGGAGTAGTTCACGTGCTGACAAAGTATATAACCACTATTGGCTTCTCCGGTCACAAACCAAAGTACACCGTTGCTGCTTTTTGGTTGTAGCTGAGTGTAATGAGAAGCGAGCTGATACTCTTTGGCGTGGTTTACCCAACGAGCGTCAAACATGGCGAGCTTGCGCCGGCAACGACTGGCAATGTGATCGAGATGGTCGTAGAAGGTCTTAGGATTGATTTCGAGTTTTCGGCAGATTTCTCGAACCGAATAGCTCATAAACAGCAAGCCGAGAAGATTCTCTTGAAAGGCGAGTTTTTTGTTCGCTCCTGACCATTTATCGACAAAGGTGGATTGGCAAGCTTTGCAGCGGTATCGCTGTCTATCACCACTGTAACCAAAGGCGTGGTATAGCTGTTTATGGGTGTGAACGGATTGACCGAAGTTTTCGCACTCTGCGTTGCGACAAGCAGGAAGCCCTTCGCAGTGCAAATGTCTCAGTCGATGAAGCTCATTGAGAACTTCGCGATTGTTAAGTAAGGGGGGGAAAGCGCCACATTCACGGCAAACCATCGCAGGACGTTTGGGGTTCGCATGCTGCACAACATAACGATGTGCCTCACTCAATCCAAAGTTGTTACACGCCAATGTTTTACAAAAGTTGAGCTGTAACCCGTCTGCTTCCGTTGGCAGCTTACCGCTTGTCACAATCACCCCCTCGGGAATTTAGACTGCCGATTTTAATCGGCAGTGTTGGTGTCAATTAAAGCTTAATAGCCGTTTCTAGTGCTACTTTCATCATGTCGTTGAAAGATTTCTGTCGATCTTCAGAACTCAGTTTTTCACCGCGGATAATGTGGTCAGAAACGGTAAGAATGGTCAACGCTTTTGCACCCAGATCAGCGGCAACACCGTAGATACCTGCAGCTTCCATATCGACACCCAAGATGCCTAGCTTGTTCATCTTTTCAAAAATATCGGCTTCAGGAGTGTAGAAAAGGTCGGCCGAGAATACGTTGCCTACTTTTACAGGGACGTTTTGCTCGCGAGCTTGGCCAACGGCAGTTTCAAGTAGACCAAAATCAGCAAGTGCTGCAAAGTCGTGGTCGTTAAAACGGATGCGGTTCACTTTCGAGTCTGTAGATGCACCCATACCGATAACGACATCCATCAGGTTAACGTCATCGCGAACGGCACCACAGCTACCCACGCGGATAACGTTTTTTACGCCGTATTCAGAGATCAGTTCGTGTACGTAGATGCAGCTAGATGGGATACCCATGCCATGGCCCATCACTGAAACTTTTTGACCTTTATAAGTACCAGTAAAACCAAACATATTGCGTACATCACAAACCTGCTTTACGTCGTCAAGGAAAGTATCTGCGATGTATTTCGCGCGAAGTGGGTCACCTGGCATCAATACGGTTTCTGCAAAATCACCTGGTTGCGCGTTAATGTGTGGGGTAGCCATAATCTTTTCTCCAGTGAGACAGTGAATTTCCCATGAAATTACTGTTTGTGTTGAATTTGGTTATTCAGATGAAGCAATACTAGCTAGATCATCATGTGTCACTTGAGATCGTGCTCACATTTCTATCGCTAATTAGTCCAATTATAGCTGTTGATAACTAATTCTGTTGAAAGTGCAGTGCCAAACGATACGACCAAACGTTTGCTTAAAAAAAGTCAGTTTTTTACTGATCGAAACTGAAAAGCGGTCGTAAATCTAAAGTATAAATTATACAAAAATCCTTCTTGTACAACTTTAAAAGAGGATCTATAGTTATACAAGAAATGGCCTTGTACAACATGTGAGGTGTGAAATGAGCAATGACAAAATAAGCAGAGAAATCAAAGTTGGTATTAGTTCATGTGTGTTGGGAGACAAAGTTCGTTTTGATGGCGGACATAAACTCAGTCGCTTCGTGACTAAAGAGTTATCACCTCACTTTTCATTTGTACCCGTTTGCCCCGAAGTGGGAGCTGGTCTACCCGTCCCGCGACCAACCATTCGCCTGGTGAAAAAAGAGCAGCAGATAGCAGTAGTAGAAACAAAAGATCAATCTAACGATCACACTCAAGCTATTGAAGCATTTTCCAAAAAGAAGGTAGAAGCCCTCGCTGAACAGCAGTTATGTGGTTATATCGTATGTGCAAAATCGCCAACCTGTGGGATGGAGCGCGTTAAAGTGTACGGCCAACACAATGCCGAAAAGGAAGGGGTTGGTATCTACACGCGTGAGCTAATGACAAGAATGCCTTGGCTACCAGTGGAAGAAGACGGTCGTCTTAATGATCCAGTGCTGAAAGAAAATTTTGTCACTCGTGTCTATTGCCTGAATGACTTCTACCAGAGCATAGGTGATGAGCCAACTCGCGATAAAATCGTTAAGTTCCATTCTCGCTACAAATTGACATTAATGGCTCACCATCCGCTAGCTTACCGAAAATTAGGAAGATTAGTGGCCGGTATTAGTAACTACTCGATTGATGAGTTTGTTGTTGAATATCGTACACAGTTGATGCAAGCGCTTGCCAACAGAGCAAGCAGAAAGAACAACACCAATGTTCTCATGCATTTGCAAGGCTACTTCAAGCGCAGTTTAAACAAGCAAGATAAAGCAGAACTGAGAAAAGTAATTGATGATTATCGAACTGGTCTGCTGCCCTTACTAGCACCATTAACACTAATTAAGCACTATTTAGCTATTTATCCGGACGCCTACTTGGCCACACAGCGCTACTTAGAACCTTATCCTCAAGAGCTTAGACTGAGATATGCATTGTAATAAAGACGTTTACACGATTAAAGAAATTGCCGAAATAACGGGTGTGAAGCCCGTAACTTTAAGAGCTTGGCAGCGACGCTATAACTTGATTTCCCCTCAAAGAAGCGAGAAGGGGCACCGCAGATATACCGAAGATGATGTGATAGCGATAAAACAGGTTCAAGAGTGGCTCTCTCGCGGTGTGTCAGTTAGCAAAGTGGCGGCAATCATTGCCAAAGAAAGAGAAACCGGCGACCAAGGTGATCTGCTCCCTAGTACTAGCAAGGATTTGGAAGAGGTAAAAGCGGTTATGGATGCTTTAGCTGCGACAAACCTCAACAAAGCCGCAAGCGTTGTCAGCCAAGTGTTTAAGGAGTATCCCATCAAGGTGTGTTACTCAAGTTTTTATTTGCCTTGCCGCCATGCTATCCATCAACTTAACGCAAAAGCAAAGCAGCTTTCCTTGAGCATTTTTGAAGAACTAGTGTGCAAAGAGTTAGACAAAGAGCTAGAGGTTTTGGCTAAGGGAACTGGCAAAGAACAAGTGATTATCGCGACTCAGCAAGCCAATCAAAGGATTGAAGCTCTGTTTTGGTATGGTCTACAGAACTTTCCAGCTAAGCGCGTAGCGGTGTTTGAAAACATTACTAATGCCGCTTCTTTGCAGCCTTTATTGCTATCGGAGAATGTAGTTAAAGTCATCTTTTTCACTGAAAATGAGTTGAACAAGCAGACAAAAACAACACTGTCAGACCTTTCGTTGGAGTATGGCGACAAGTTCGTTGTAGCGAATAGTCACTCAGATATAGAAGAGACTGAACGATGAACATTGTCTGGTTTCGCCGAGATTTAAGGTGTGATGACAACCCTGCTTTGGCCGATGCGTTGCGAACTGAGCAACCCACTATTGCGGTCTATATTGCTACCCCAGAGCAGTGGAAATACCATGGTATGGCCCCAATCCAAGCCGACCTGATCTATCGCAGGTTGTTTGAGCTTCAAAGTGAGTTAGCTGAGTTAGGTGTGCCGCTGATTTATCAACAGGTTGGTGACTTTAATAGCAGTGCTGAGTGGTTGATGACACTTGCCGTGCGAACTCAGGCTAAAACTATTTACTTCAACAAAGAGTACGAACTCAATGAGGTGGTTAGAGACAAACAGCTAAAAGGGTTAGCCGAGCGTGAAAGTGTTGAGTGTAAAAGCTTTGATGACAAATGTATTTTTGTACCCGGTTCAGTAGTAAACGGCAGTGGAGACTATTACAAAGTCTTTACCCCTTTTAAAAATGCGTGCTTGAAACGCCTAATGACTTCTGGTGTGCAAATTGAACCGCTTAAGGTTAAGCAGACAAACACGCCAATTCTTGATTCTGAAATTGAAGAACTCTCTCTTGATAGCCCGTTCGATTACATTCGAGAACCAAGCAAGGTATACAAAGCCAAACGCAGCGAGATTTTAGGGTTGCTGAGAACCTTTGTGGCTGAAAAAGCCTCACACTACCACCTTCAACGCGACTATCCTTTTGTCGACGGAACCAGCCAACTATCCCCGTATTTGGCGATTGGTGCACTTTCCGCTCGACAGTGTGTAGCGCGTTTATGGTATCAAAAAAGTGTGCTAAACGAAGGGGAGTCCATCTGGCTATCGGAATTGATTTGGCGCGATTTCTATCAGCATCTACTCCATTTTCGTCCAGACCTAAGTAGAGGCAAAAGTTTTCACCCTTGGGGAGAAACGCTTAGTTGGAAGAGTTCTAAAGATCATTTTGAAAGATGGAAAAGCGGTCAAACTGGATACCCGATTGTTGATGCTGCTATGCGTCAGCTTAATGCGACAGGTTGGATGCACAACCGACTTAGAATGATAGTGGCCAGCTTCTTAACTAAAGACCTGCATATTGATTGGCACTTAGGTGAAAGCTATTTTATGTCTAAGCTGGTGGATGGTGATTTCGCAGCAAACAACGGTGGCTGGCAATGGTGTGCATCAACAGGGTGTGATGGGCAACCTTACTTTCGAATATTTAACCCGACGACTCAAGGAGAGCGATTCGACCCGACTGGAGATTTTGTTCGTCATTGGGTGCCTGAACTTTCATCGATAGCGGGTAAAAAGGTTCACAACCCATCTAAGCATGTAAATGTGAAGAGTTTGTCATATCCCGAACCTATTGTTGATCACAGTGCTGAGAGAAAGCTAACCTTAGAGCTATACAAGCTTGCCAAGGATAATAGTGAATGATCTGCCGCTTAATGTTTTTTTGTTGTTTGTTAAGCCTGCCTTCGATGGCCGCGACCTACGATTTGCCCTTGGAAGGTAGTAACCTTATTGGTAGAACCCAGTTTCACAAAGTTGAAGCCGGAGAAACCATGGCGCAAATAGCCAAAAAATACGATGTTGGTTTTCTGTCTCTTATGGCAGCAAATAAAGGTGTTGACCCTTTCTTGCCAGATGAAGACTACGTATTAACTATCCCCAGTCAAATTATCCTTCCCCATTCAGTGAGAGAAGGGATAGTAATCAATTTAGCTGAGCTGCGACTTTATTATTTTGAACGAGATAAAGTCCATGTCTTTCCAGTCGGTATTGGCCGTATTGGCCGCGATACACCGGAAATGGAAACCACGATAAGCCAAAAAAGGCCAAATCCCACTTGGACGCCAACCGATACCATTAGAAAAGAGTACTTAGCAAAAGGGATAACACTTCCTCCCGTCGTTCCCGCCGGACCGGAAAATCCGTTAGGCGAGTATGCTTTGCGCCTAGCTTATGGAGCTGGTGATTATTTGATACACGGTACAAATAAGGACTTTGGCATAGGTCTTCGCGTGAGTTCTGGCTGTATTCGCATGGAACCCCAAGACATAGAATGGCTATTTAACCAAGTCGCACTAGGCGTTAAAGTCACGATCATCGATGAACCCGTGAAGATGAGCCTAGAACCAGATAGAAGTGTGTTTATTGAGGCACATGAGCCACTTACAAGAAGTGATGGCAGTAAAAAGCGCTTAGTGATTCCTGATGAGTTAACTTGGTGGCTAGATGAATTTGGTTATTCTGATGCTAAAGCAAGAGCGGTAATCATGACGCAGAATGGCGTTCCCACCGAAGTGGTGCCCCCGTCATTTGGCGAACCAATCTGAAGGCTAAAATAAAGAAAGGGTCTGCAATGCAGGCCCTTTCTATTCCAACCAGATCAGGTAATTACTTAGTATAATCAATAGTGGTTTCTAGAACCCAGTAAAATCAAGGCTTTCACTGCAATTTCAATGCCTTACAAAATACCCATTTAATCAATGTCACTCAATGTTCATCAATATCAATAAAAATTGTCGCCACTTTGTCGCCATTTTTGGGTAAGAAGTGGCTACAGACCTAATCTAGAAATAGGGTTTAATTCGGCTGCTTGAATCAGGTGATCGGGAGAGAAATGGGAATAGCGCATTGTCATTTTGATGTCACTGTGACCAAGGATTTTTTGCAATACCAGAATGTTGCCGCCTGCTTCCATAAATCGACTGGCAAAGGTATGACGAAACACGTGAGTGTTTTGCCCCTCCGGTAAATCTGGGAATGTCTTGTTAACGATATACGCAATGCCGTGAAGACAGCATTTAAACAACTTATCCTTTTCGCCTGTTCGCTTAAACTCTATCAACTCGTTATAGAGTTTTTCGGTGATCGGCACAGTACGGTTTCTTTTACTCTTGGTATCAAGAAACGTGATCTTGTATTTCGTAATTTGCGGCAAACGTAGGTTATTAGCTTCGGAAATACGGGCACCAGTAGACAAGCAAATTTTGCACACTAGTTCGTATTCTTTGGCTCGTTTACTTTTGTTTATTCTGTCGAATAGCGCACTAATATCGTCATTGGAGAAAAAGCCCATTTCGGACTCAGAAACTTGAATCGATTTAACGCTGGCAAGTGGGTTTGGTTGCGTCCACTCGCCAAGTGAAATCAGCTCATTGAAAACGGCCCGTAAATATCTCAAGTCGAGATTATTAGTAGGTGCGGAAATCAGTTTGCCTGCGGTAGTCTCGTCACCGTATCGGTTTTTTGCCTTGCGGCTAGAACGCCAGTGAACAAAGTCTTTTGCAGTAAACTTGATTGCAAACGGGTTGCCGAGTTCTTCCACTATGGTGCAGAGGCGAGGGTAAACTTTTTTCGCGGATTTTAGGTGTTGGCCGTGAAGCTTGTACCAAAGTTCGACTAAATCTTGAAGTGTCCGCAAGTCCTTTCTGTCACCCAGCCAAGGCTTATCGTCGACTTCTTTCATTAGAAACTTTTCGTAAGCCACCGCTTCGCCTTTGGTGGCGAAGCGTTTACGTTTTCTTGCTCCGCTTCTACCTTGTGGGTAGCACTCACAGAGCCATGGCTTTTTGTTTCCGTCTTCTACTTTTCTAACAGACATTAGTTTTCTAAGTTGAAACGGTTGCCTGTATTAGTCTCGCCTGACCAACCTTTTTGATCGGGTGCGTAACTTACAGCAACTTTAGGTACACCATCTTTTTCAATCATTAAATTCACGCTAGACACTTGGACGCGCTTATCATTTTGAATCTGTTTAGCCGCTTTTGCTGCAGTCGCTACTTGTTGCTCATGCGTTAAAGCGGTTGGTGCAAGAATGTTTGAGTTGTATCGAGTACGGCTACCATGGGACAAATCTTGTGAGCGAGTGACTTCATAGTCGACAGCGTAGTATGAAATAACCTGTTCCATTTGTTCATCATGGTTTTGAACAGCACTTTGTTGTGATGATTCGGTAACTTGTTGAGTTTCTGAATTGTCAGAACACGCATACATGCCCAAGCCTAGAACCACCGATAAAACGACAAAACCTAAACAGCCTTGTGCTGCACTAACAGTCGGATTTTTTACCCCGCAATGTGGGCATTCTTTTGCGTTTTTCTCGACTACTTCTTTGCAAGATTTACAAGTGATCTGCTTTTCTTTAGTCATTGGTTGTTACTCCTAGCCAATTAAAAATTATTATTTTTTCTTCATTTCCATCGCTACACGCCCAAGCACTTTTATATCTTCTTCGGATACTTCAATGGTGGATGTGTCAAAAGCAATCGCTAGTTTTTTGCCTGGTAAACGTTGTAGGTAATTAATAGATAGGCGTCCATCTACATCAATCAGATAGTTGCCCGATATTGGGTCTACTGATTCTTTGTTGATGTAATAAATACCAGAATCATCTTCAATTACCTGAGTTCCTGATGGTTTCAATCCAAAGCGATCTAGTGTGGCTAAATCTAGAGACATACTGCTGCTCTTTTCTAAAGCACCACCTTCCAGTCTGTAAATAGCTAGATTTTCATTTGGGCTATGGCTACCAGAAAATGGTTCACCCTCACCAAGAGCAAGGTATTTAACAGATGCTCCAGACGTTAAATGTTCACGAACAATCAATTCGTGTGCGATTCGGTTGTGGTGATGCCAAGTCAATATGGTCGATTTTGGGATTCCGTAGTGATCGGCTAGCAAGTTGTAGCTATCGCAGCCCGTCACTTCTTTTAGTCTATCGGTAAATTCTCGACCACTGGAGTATTCGAAAGGAGGAACCTTAGCAGGAATTCGACTCATTTTATTAACCCTGTCAAATAGATCTAGATCCCGAAATCAATCGCTACCAATCCTTTTTTCAATTAGATTGCATTTAAAGCTTGCTTTGATTGCGTTTTCGATCAAATATAATTTCATATTCAATTGATGCGTCATGTTCCACCAATAAGCATCAATAAAATCTCAAAAGCGTAGGATATCACTTATGGCAACGTTACAAATAGCAATTGATGCGCCTGTCTGCACAAAAAAGGAATTTTTACGTCGCACTGGCATGTCTCCATCTACTTTCGACCGCCAAAAAGACCTTGGCAACATTCCTTTAGTCCCAAAAGACACCACCAAGGGCCTGATTATGGTCAACATGGTGAAGTACATGGAAAAGCTAGCGGCGCAACAAGTATGAAGTTCGCTATCCCACCTAAAACCAAACTCACCCTGCAAGATGCAATGAGTGAGTCTTGGGAAGACAAGTATCCAAACAAATGTCCGCTATGGCTCAATATCGTTGGCTGGGCATTCGTTTTCGCACCGTTCTTCTTCATTTGAGTATTAGTTATGGACGTAAATAACTCAATGTATGTATTACGTGAACGCAAACAACAAGCTTTTGATGCGGCTTGCTGCGATTTTGTTGTCAATCACGATTGTGAAGCGATTGGACGCAGAATCGGCGTTGATGGGCAAGCTATTCGAAACATGCTGAACCCTGCGCAGTCAAGAGTGCTGCACCCTGTAGTTCTTACCCTTATTAGCCGCGACTCTGGCGATTACTCAATCGTAAATACGTTATTTGCTGATGATGGGGTGGTCACTATCCCACTACCAAAAGCAGAAGATGATTTGAATCTGCTTGAACGAGTACTACAACTCAACACCCATTCTGGTGAGCTTTCTAGCGATGCGTTAGCCATGTGCACCGCAGAGCGTTTACCGCGATCTACCAAACGCAAAACACTAGCCAAGGCACAAGCTGCTTTAGGCAACTTGGTTTTGCTAATCAATGACCTTGAACACCGCACCACAGGCCTGCAGCCACTTGTACAAATGGGCACAGACTTTTTGGCTAATGGTGCACCTATCCCCGGCTTAGCCTAAACAGCTTGAGCCAAGAAAAGGAGAGAAAACACCATGAGTCAGTTAGCTAATAAACAAGACCTACAACCGCCTGTTCATCAAGTAGGTACGCCAAGCGCACTAGAAAGTATTGCTGCGTGTAAGTCGCTTTTCGATAAAGGCGCAAAGCGTCAAAAGATTCGCAAGATGTATGACGAAATGAGTGATCGCAGCCGTGGGCTAATCCTGATCGCAGGTGGTATGTCACCGAAAGACTACAACCGCTCATTCGATTCATTTGATGATTTAGAGCTGCAGAAAGTCCGTTCTGGTATGCAGCTTTTAAAAGAAATGGTGTTGAAGTTTGACCGCAAAGTGGGCGATGTCCGCCGCTTGAAACACTCCGATATTTGCAACGTGAATTAATCACCTAGCCAGCCTTGCCCCTGTAACAGGGGGCTTTTTTTCGTCTTAGCGTAGGAGCATAGAAGATGAATGATTCAAATCTTACAGCGCAAGAAGCGCTCAAAATGGCGCGTGAAGCAAGCGCAGTCGCCAAAGAACTTAACGACAACACCAGAGAGCAAATAGCAGCAACGCGACACATGCACGATGAAATGTTGCGTAACCAACGCCGCATTAGTTTTGCGATGTGTAAACTGCTACCAAAACAAGTTGCAGACAACATCGTGTTATCAAACGGTTCAGTGATCGGTTTTGTTGATACTGGAAGCGCAGCCGATGATCTAGTCGGTATGGATAACAATATCGCCTTGGCAATGAAGAACAGAGAAGCGTACGACATCATCCACGCCATCAACGTTCTAGCAATGGCGAACACCGATATGGTTCATGTGTTTACCGAATTTGCGCCTCACATTAACCAATTCTGCGTAAATGTGTACGGAGTTTCCCAAGACTACATATCGAATCCTAGTATCAAGCCTTTAATAAAAGAGCTTGTTTTTCTAGCTGATAACGAAGCATTGGAAAAACTTCTTTCAATCGAAAGTCAGTTAACAGAGCTAATCATTGAAGCCCGTGAAGAAGCCGAAGCAAAAGCGGAGGTGGAAGCATGAGCAACATCTACGCACAACTATTCAACCAGTCATTTGAACAGATTGCCGCACGCTTTGAAAAAAGCAGCATAGCGCAGCAAGAAGAAATCGTGATTCAGCTTGATGCTATCGCTAAAAAGTTAACTCCTGTTCAAACACACCGCCCACTAGAAGACGTTTTAGCTGACATCAAAGAAGCAATGCAGGGTGATCGTGCAAGCGTGTTCTTCGCTCATACCTATGTGAGTTGGTACCGCTCTTATCAAAACGAGAACGCCAAACCACAGCTACACCATTGGTCACAGTTAGATATGAAAAATCGCAGCCTGTTTATTGAAATGCTTGCCTTGCGTGATCTTGGCCGTTGGGACGATGAAGCACTTTTTCAATTCGAACAGTACTGCTTGTCAGTCATTGGTAAGTAAGGAGAGGTGAACGAATATGTGTAATTGCTTTGATGAAATGCTCGCAAGAGTTAAAGACGCTGCCACTGAACAACTAAAAGACACTCCAATGGTTGAGGGGTCTTTAAAAGTCGAATGGAAAAACCGTGTGTTCTTTCTTGATAGTAAACCGTCTGCCCCTGTCGCTCTTTATGTAGAAACAGAGTACCACCCACTAAAGAAAAACAATGAGCCAATGAAGAACAAAAGGAAGCTAGAGAACGGCTTCAAAATGTCTCATTGCCCTTTTTGCGGAACTGCATTTGATGAGGTGGCAGCATGAGTTCAACTACAGGAAAAGTGCAACCTCGTGAGCTGTACCCAACGCCGCCAGAAGTTGTCGACGCATTGCTATCAAAGTTAACCGTTCGCCCAACCGACAAGTTTTTAGAGCCTTGTTACGGTACTGGCGCAATCTTTGACAAGATAGCTTTGCCACAAAGCCAAAAGTCATTTGCTGAAATCGAAAAAGGTATTGATTACCTAACAACGGATTTCGGTACCCAAGACGTGATCATCACTAACCCTCCGTTTTCACTAACGGAGGAATTCATTCGCAAAAGCCTAAGTGAGTTAGCACCAGACGGCACAATGGCATACCTGCAGCGTGTGAATTACTTAGGTTCGAAAAAGCGCCTTCCTTTCTGGTTTGAAATTGGCTTTCCGCCAAAGTGCCCAATCATCGTTCCTCGCCCTCGTTTTGTTGGCGGTGGTTCAGATTCGTGTGAATACGCTTGGTTTATCTGGGATAACGGCAACCGCTTCGATATTCCTCAAGGGCTAAGCCATATCGTTTCAGTTGGTCATGAGGTGGCGGCATGAAATTGAATAAACAGGAAGTAAAAGCGATTGAGGATATGCAATCTATTCTTGATGCGATAAAGCATCCCGAGGGCAAAGGTTATGTGTGTTTTTCTAGCGGCGATATTACAAATATTGAGCGTGTTTTAGGTATCGACCTGTGGAAAGCAACGTTAGGCAATCGTGACGTAAAGAAAGCAGTTCGTGGTAAAGAGCGCCTGTTGATGAAGATTTGCTTTCAAGCAGGTGGTCAATATCCTGCTGAAAGGCATTGTTTCTTTCCATTTCAGGTTAGAACGAAAGCCACTAAATGAACACCCTAATAGAACCAACCGAAATCGACCTATACGATTTTCCATGGCAAGCCCCTTTGACTGAGGTTGAAGCGGGCTGCTTTGGTTCGCGTCGATACAACTCAATTATTGAACCTGATGATCTTAGTGTTCTGGAGCGTAAGCTATTTGATGCGAACCCAGACGATTTCGAGTGGGCGAAAGATAAGATTAAAGACCTACCGGACTACCTAACCAAGTACTTTGTTACTCGTTACGTTTCAGTGTTCGAAAAGAAAGGCCGTAAAGATGCCAACATATTTTTGCGTGAACGTATGGGGCCAGCCGCTGAACGTGCGCTGATGGTTTTACGCAAATACAAAAAGTTACCGACAACCCAAAAGGTTTCTTTGCTTAGTGAAGAGTTTAGCGACACTGAGCAAAGCGACTTTGCACAAAAAGAGCAAATGCGTTTTGATTTCGAAAAGGCAGAGCGCAACCGCAAACCAGTTAAAAGCCGACTACTGGCAGAGCTTGAGCCGTCAGAAGTTAAAGACATGGCATTCAAAATTAGCCAAATCACTAAGGCTAAATTCCCTCTTATCGCTGCACGTGTGGCTAATCGTGATCTGGATGAAGACGAAATTCCAGAGGTGATCGGCTATGAAGAATTAGCCGAATTTGTCTGCCACTTTGGTATGACGCCACCGCGCAAGAAAAAGAAACAAACTGACCTAACCGCACTGAATGACATTTCACGCATGTTAGATGAAAAGTGGTGGTATGGACGCCTTAATAAAACACGCAAAATCATGCGTGAGCACCTAGCCATTGCTATGGGGCAAGTCTCGTCAAAAGCATCACCTTATGCGTCATGGGATTGCGTTCGAGAGCACCAAGCGCAGCAAACAGCTAACTATGAATACATCAAGCAATGCCAGTTATTAGATGAAGAAACAGGCGAAGAAGCTGATCTCTGGGATATGGTCAAAAAGAGTGTGGCTAACCCTGCCATTCGTCGTCATGAATTGATGGTGCGTTGTCGTGGCTGTGAAGACATTGGCAATGAGCTGGGTTTGCAAGGTCTGTTCTTAACGTTGACCACTCCATCTAAGTATCACAACTCATACAAGAAAGGCGGCTTTATTGGTCACTGGAACGGTGCAAGCCCACGTGATGCGCAATCTTACCTAAACAACGTATGGCAGCGAATCCGCGCTAAACTAGGTCGTGAAGAAATCCGCTGGTTTGGTGTTCGTGTCGCTGAGCCACATCATGACGGCACACCACACTGGCATTTGCTTATCTGGGTAAAACCAGAAGACGTGATGCAAGTGCGTGACATCTTTATTTCTTATGCCACGCAAGAAGACCGTGGAGAACTGCATCCAGAGCTTGAGAAAGAGAAGAAAAAGCCATTCCGCAAATGTGCTTACGTTGGGCCGCTAGATTATCGCCCACGTTGTGACTTTGGTTTTATTGACCCAGAGAAAGGCACTGCAACGGGCTACATCGCTAAATACATTTCAAAGAACATTGACGGCTTTGCAATGGACGAGGAGATCTCGGACGAAACAGGCAAGCCAGTCAAAGACATGGCGAAGAATGTTAGTGCTTGGAAAAGCCGTTGGAACATTCGCCAGTTCCAGTTCTTCGGTGGTGCACCAGTCACGACTTACCGTGAACTACGCCGCTTCGCTAACCAGAACAAAAAAGCGTTTATGGAATACCTCTTCATGCAAGAGCGTGTCGACCTACTCACTATCTACTCAATGCTGCAGCGTGATCTTGTTGGTCCTATTAAGCCTAGCAAGCTGATCACCAATGAAGAGTTAATGAAAGTGATTGGTGATAGCTACCAGTCACGCATGAAGACCGAAGACGCAAGCATCACAGACACTTTGAAAGCTGCTGACCATGGTAACTGGCAAGGTTACATCATGGGGCAAGGTGGCCCATTCGTTAAGCGTGAAGATTTACTGATCGTGAACTCTTATGAAGTACTGCCATTCGCTTCACCTCATGGCGAAGACGTTCGCAAAATTGAGGGTTTCACTACACCAGAAGAAACCATCAAAACACGCACCAAAGTTTGGACGATTCAGAAGAAATCAAAGGTTAACGATGATGCTAAAGCGTGCGCTCTTGGGAGCGAAGCGACCGCTTTTGGAGCCTCTGGCTCCTCTCGGAGTTCTGTCAATAACTGTACGGAGCCTGAGAAAGTACAGGTCTGCGATCAGCTAACCCGATTATTAGAGCCTGTTAATAAACGGGCGAATAAATCACCAAATATTGATGAAGCGGCACTGGCCGCACTGCTAAAAGGCAGTTCAATTCGCATCGACGATGCAACCAGTATTCAAATCCGCCCTTCGGAGGTAGACGAACACGGCAATAAACGACCTGCCCAGTTGGTAGAAGTGAGTCGTCAACGTTCGGACGACACTAATTGGATGGATTTCGAGGGTTGGGACAACCTATTCGCCCAACCAGAAAAGCAAGAGTATCAACAACCCGACTTGTCGATTTTCCCTGATGGGGACGACTGGCCGTTAATGTAGGAGAATTTAGGATGATATTACCAGGTGAAATTGTGGTGGATAACTTTGCAGGTGGTGGCGGTGCTTCCACTGGTATGGAGTTGGGTTTAAATCGTCATGTAGATATTGCGATTAACCATGATCCTGCGGCTATCGATATGCATCGAGTCAATCACCCAGAGACGAAACACTATTGCGAATCGGTGTGGGATGTTGACCCAGTTGATGCATGTGCTGGTCGACCTGTTGGTTTAGCGTGGTTTTCACCTGACTGTAAGCATTTTTCTAAAGCAAAAGGAAACCGTCCGGTTGATAAGAATATTCGTGGGCTGGCATGGGTAGCTGTCCGTTGGGCGGCAATGGTACCAGTTCGTATGATGATGCTAGAAAACGTTGAAGAGTTCATGACATGGGGACCAGTTGTTGAAACCGAAAACGGCAAATTCAAACCATGCCCAGACCGTAAAGGCGAAACCTTTGATGCTTTTGTGAAAGTATTAACGGACGGATTGAACGAAGACCACCCAGCATGGGAAGAAATTAAAACAGCCCTTGGCGATGATTTTCCACATTACGATAGATTACAGGATGGCTTAGGCTACACGCTAGACTTCAAGGTTCTTCATGCTTGCGACTATGGCGCACCTACCACGAGAAAACGTTTCTTTATGGTAGCCAGAAATGATGGTCAGCCAATCGAGTGGCCGGCTAAAACTCATGGCCCTGATGGGAGTGGTTTAAAACCTTACGCTTCGGCAGCAGATATTATTGATTGGTCTATCCCTGTTAAGTCTATTTTTAACCGCAAACGACCATTAGCGGAAAAGACAATGGAACGGATAGCCAAAGGGTTAGATAAGTTTGTGCTTTCTTCGGAAGCACCTTTTGTTGTGCCAGAAAACTGCGTTACGCCATTTGTTACTGAATGCGCCAACGCATCGAGTCAAAGAAACATGCCAGCAAATGAACCTTTACGAACCATATGTGCTCAAGTTAAAGGTGGTCACTTTGCTTTGGTAACTGCGTTTATAGCAAAGCACTTTACTGGTGTCAGTGGTTCTGACATCGAGTCGCCATTGCACACAGTAACAACGACTGATCACAATGCGTTAGTAACTAGCCATATGGTAAAGATGCGTGGTACCAATATCGGTCATAGTACCAATGAGCCAGTACATACCATTTCTGCAGGTGGTTTTCATATCGGTGAGGTAAGAGCATTTCTACTCAAGTACTACGGCACAAGTTACGGTGAGGCATGTGACAGCCCAATAGGTACCGTTACTACAAAAGACCGCTTTGGTTTGGTCACGGTTAGAGGTGAAGAGTATCAAATCGTTGATATTGGTATGCGCATGTTAGAACCACATGAGCTGTTCGCGGCACAAGGTTTTCCAGAAGACTATAAAATTTCACACAATAGCGAAGGTAAAAAGTTATCTAAAGCGAGCCAGGTTGCTCGATGTGGTAATGCAGTATGTCCACCTGTGGCGCAAGCTCTGGTTGAAGCAAATGTCGGTGTTGAAAGAGAAAGGATAGCGGCTTAACTACTAACAGCCTTTATCAGCTCAAGTATTGGTTGGCGGATATGAAGAGGGACATGCTTCATAGCTGCCACCAAATCCGTATCACTGATTGACCGTTTACCAAGTTCAGCCCAAGCAAAGTCTAACCAAGTAATACCGTAGTACTCAAAGAGTCCTTGTAGTTCACTCAGCCTTGGGTCACGTCTTCCCTGTTCGATACGCTGGTAAGACGTAAGCGAGATGTCAATTTGATTCGCAATTTGCTCTTGGCTTTTGCGATTTTTCACCCTTAATTGGATTAAATACTCAACTATTGGCTCTAATTGTTTGTTTTTACTCGGCAAAGATTCAAATCCCTAAGTCATTTCTGACTAGTAGTTGCGATTTATATGCCAACGGTGACGAGCCTTTATGGAATGGTGATCCACATATGTTTTGTGGTTATGCACCTTATGTATTATGCGCTGGCTAGGTAAAAAGCTAAGTCGCATAACCCAAATTATAGGCGACAAAAATCCATAATAAATTTGTTAGATAAAAACTACTGTATTAATATACAGTAAATCGTCAGTTAGGAGGCTAAATGTCTGAACTACATAACAATGCGGAGGCGTTTGTTTTATGCGCTTTGGCTGAGGATACAAGCGGGAACCACGAAGAAAACCAAGACATTGGCATGTTCTTAATTTCGTTGATTCTTGCCCACAAAAAAGGACAGCTAAAAGCTGTCCATGTTAATGGGTCTGAATGCGAGAGTGAATTGGTTAAAACAAAGCTAACTGCTGCTTTAAGTGGTCACGGTGATCAGGCTTTAGCACCTTGATTAAGCAGTTAGCCAGTTCACTGGTATCTTTCGATGATGGGCTTAGTGTGTGACTAAAATACAAAGACATAACAAACTGATGTTCACACGCTGGGTTCTTACACTCACAATACAAATCTGCACAGTCGTTCGATAGGCGGTTGGTTTTATTAATCACCGCCCGTTCGCCACAACCACAAGTAATGCGACTACCAAATAAAGACGGTTTACTAGTCGCACCAATTCCGAAATGAAGCTTTGACTGTTTTAGTGAGTGGCGGTAGCCGATAGAACTCACAAAGGTATGCCCACATTCTGGGTTAGAACAGGAACAAGATAAATCTGCGCAATTGGCATCTTTAGCGATGCTTCTACTTACAATCGCGCGTTCACCACATTTGCAATAAACTCGCATACATTGACCTAACTTAACTGACTGACAGCATAATATTACGTCAATGGCTGTGTTTTTGTACAGGTTTATGCGGCTTCTCCTGTATTCACATCAAACTTTAGGTGTAGGCTTGCCATGCCTTTGATTTCTGGGTCGTTGTTCACCTCATCCATAATTAGGTGACATACGGGGATGATCTCGTCTTTGTCATATTCACGACCGACCTTTTCTGGGTCAGGGAAGTTTGAACCAGGTTGCGGCATCATTCCTCCTTTACCTGCAGGGAATCGGTGACCTACAAGGATATCTTGAGCTGTGATGTTCTTAATTCGCTCGAATTCATCCTTTGTGGCTATGTCGCCAACGGGTATCAACTGAATGCCTTTTTCATGACCATTGGGAATATTCACAAACATGCTGCGGAAGTTGCCAACACCTTTTGAACTGGCGATCTTCTCTTTCAACATTTTTTCATCATCATCACTTAGGTTCGGGTCAGTGGCATAGAAGATAAAGCCCATGTGAGCACCGTTCTTGAAGTATCGACGTCTGAACAATGTGGCGTCTTGGTTCAACATGCTGCTTTGAATGCTGCCCAGATAATCAGGCAACCCATAAACCTGCTGTTGTGGGTCGTATTGGCTCAAGAAAATGACATCATCTGGATTATAGGTGCGTTGTTTGTTGCCACGCTCCAAAATGACAATTTTCCCGTTCTTGCGTTTACGAAGGTACATAGCTGGTAATGGATGAAAGCGGACTACTCGACCAAAGTGATCTCGAATCTTCAATAATGCACCATGACCAAATTGGAAGTAATCACGGCAAAAAGCAGCATTTGCTTTCGACGGATGGCACCTTGCTGAAAACGGGCGGTGACATAATTGCCACGGGCAACTAATAGCGAACCATGGTAGGCGTTTGCCCTTGCTATATCTGCTAGCCCTTCGGGGGAGATTGGCGGTTCCCAATAATCGTCAGTGTCGTTGTAAAACAAGTCCGTGTAGTTTGTCATCCAACTATTTGAATCGATGGATTCAGGTGCGCCAAGGTCTACGCCATACACCGATGATGATTGACTTTCTTGTTGTGTTACAAGGTGTGTTGTTTTCTCTGTCATTATGCTGCCATTGCGTAGGTAGATTTGCGTTTTGTTGAGTGATCGATAGGTTCGTTAATCAATGCGTGTGAGAGTGCCCAGAAATCATCGGCATGACCAACCAACTCGCTTCGATCGGCTTTGAACGTTAATGCGTTACCACTATTCGTCGGTACTCGTTTTATCGCCATGAATGACATTGCGGTTTCTTTGAGTGTTTCGTCGAATTGGAGTCGATTGCTGTCAATGACATCAATCATTTTCATGACTAGTCGGTTTTTACTGTCGTTCGAATAGTGAATGGGAACCACTTCACGTGGGAATTTGTTTTGGAGCAGGTCGTAAACACCTGCACCGATACCGGTGACGTCGATACCAAGGTAACTAACGTTAAAGCGTTCGAATACTTTGGCGATCTCACTGGCCTGATGCTGAAAACTCAAACCACGCCAACTTAGTTTCTTTAACACTCGGAACTTTTCGCCAGCGACAATCGGTGGAGCGACCACCATTAGCACAGCGTTATCACGAGTTCGAGAAGGGTCGTAACCTAACCAAACCTCTCTATTGCCAAACGGTTGAGGATCGTCGGGGTTGTAGTCTCGCCATATTCCAGAGTCGACCATACATTTCTGAATTTTGTTAAATTCAAAAATGGAGCTAGCACCGTCAACAAAAATACACATGAACAGGTTGTTGAACTCTGCATCACTGTATTCATCGCGGAGATCTTCGAGGTCTACCAGGTCAAAGCCACTGGCGACAGCATCTTCAATTGTGATGACATAACGCCATTGCTTGTCAGGGCATAATCGACCACCGTCTCTAAACTCATCGAATGTTGGGAATTCGATGTTTTTACGAGAGTCTTTGCCTTCCTTCCATGCGTCACCTGTCCAGAATGTATAGGCTGGATGGGTTTTACTTGATGGAGTAGAAAAGTATGTTCTGCGCCAGTGCTTATGAGTAGCGATAGCAGACGAAACTTTTTTTACTTCTTCAAACCGGCTAATCCAGAAATATTCATCTGTGTATAAATGGCCGCTGTATGACTGTGCGGTTTTACCATTGGTAGAAAGAAACCTAAGAGTTGCGCCATTAGAGAGCACAATAGGGTTGCCAGATAGTTCAAGGTCGAAAAACTCTTTAGCAATACGAATGATGTATGTGCGGAATACTTCGGCTTGAGCTCGTGAAGCTGAAAGGAATATTTGATCATCACCATTGATGACCGCATCTTCAAAGGCTTCACCAGAAAAGTAATAGGTCGCGCCAATTTGTCGAGATTTTAAAATGTTGCGAATGCGCTGATGCAAGTTCTCGCGCATGACTTTTTGAAAGGCATAAAGTGAATTGTGCCATGGAGCAAAGTCATCACCTGTCAGGTGGTCGACGTTGTTTTTCTTCTTGCGTCCACGTGATTTTTTACCATCGCCTTTATTATTGCCGCTGTTCTCATTTCGACCTTGGGGCTCTGGTTGGTTTAAGCGTTTTTCAGCTTTGGCTTTAGCGTCAGCATTTGCCTGAGTAGTTTAACGTGATGTTCGATAAGACGGTCCATCTCCTTGAGCTGCTGGTCGCTCTTTTCGTCTTTATCAATCAACACCGCTAAACGGCGGTTAATCATCTCTTCAACAGATAAATCGTTAACGAGTAAATCCCAGCCGAATTTCTCCGCCCAGGTATAAACAATGCGTGAACTGTTTAAGCTTAGTTCCGCTGCTATTTCTTTAGGAAGTACGCCACGGATATACATCCTTTTGGCGGCTTCTCTTATTTCATCTGAATATGCCATAAGCGCATCATACGCCCCGAAAACTCGCAAATGACTAAGCAAAATTCGGATGAATTCGGATATGGGCTAAATCCGAATTTCTAGGAATTGAAGTGGCTGAAACGACTTATTCAAAGGCGTATTGTTTGGCTCAAATAGATTGTTAAAAGCACTTTGCATACAGATTAGCGAGTCAAATTCATGCCTAAAACCAGTGATTGGATCATTATTGCCACCGAAGGAACTACCGTTTCAGATGGCCGTGTCATTAGCGCAAGTTGGATTAATGACATGGCTGAGCTTTATGACAAAGAAGAGTACACCGCTTTAATTTGGCCTGAGCACTATCGTAGTTCTTGGGCAGTATTTGAAGGTAAAAACTGGGGTGAAGTTGAAGAGCTTAAATCAGGCAAATTCAAAGATAAGCTTCGCCTGTTCGCAAAAGTCACACCAAACAAATATCTGCTAGCAGCAAACAAAGACGGTCAGAAACTGTTTTCTTCTATTGAACCAGAACCAGATTACAAGAAAGAAGGACGTTGTTACCTGATGGGCCTAGCTGCGACTGACTCCCCAGCATCGTCAGGTACAACCCGTATGCGTTTTTCACGTGTGCAAGGTGGTGATTACACCGAACTAGAGGTTAGCCAGTTAGAAGAGTTAGACCTCAATAGCTGCTTTTCTCGCAAAGAACGTTTGTTCTCATTGCTAAACGAATTTCTGTTCTCTGGTGATGAACATCCAGAGACACCACCCGAACCAGAGGACACCGATGTGACCGAAGAACAATTGAAAGCCGCATTAAAGCAATTTAAAGGCGAGTTAAAAACAGAGCTTGCTCAAGAATTTAATCTGAAAGCAGGTGGCGGCAACGAAACCCCTGAAACACCAGAACCTGTGACCAATCAAGGCGCAACCGTTGAGCAGTTTTCTACCACTTTGGAAACACAACTAAAACCATTGTTGGAAAAAGTTGACGGCTTAGAAACTAAGTTCAACCAACTTTCGAAAGAAGTACCAGGTCAAGAGCCTAATGACGCTGGTAACGGTGACGATTACAGCCCCGTTTAAACCGCAGAACTTGGCTAACTGAATTAACTAAATTAGGAGAGATCGCGTAATGTCGCAGATTCTTACTCAATCAGCCCGTGACAACATGGACCATTTCGCGCAGAAGTTAGCGCAGAGTTATGGTGTCACCAATGTGGCTCAATTGTTCAATGTATCACCTCAGTTAGAAACTAAGCTGCGTGCGGCTATCGTCGAATCGGCAGAGTTTCTAAAAATGATCACGGTAACAACCGTTGACCAAATCGAAGGTCAAGTGGTCGATGCTGGCGTTAGCGGTCTGTATACCGGTCGTAAAGCTGATGGTCGTTTCACTAAACAACTTGGTGTTGGCGGTCATAAATACAAGCTAGTTGAAACAGACTCATGTGCTGCAATTACTTGGGCAATGCTTTGTCAGTGGGCTAACCAAGGCGGTCGTGGCAAGTTCATGAAACTGCTGACTGAATTCTCTAACCAGATGTTCGCACTCGATATCATTCGTGTTGGTTGGAATGGTGTGTCTGCTGCTGCAACAACTAACCCAACGACCAACCCACTTGGTCAGGATGTCAACGTAGGTTGGTATCAGTACGTGTTAGAGAAGAAGCCATCACAAATCGTTGATGAAGATGTCTATTTTGATGACGCTGGCGATTACAAAACGCTTGATGCGATGGCGTCGGACATCATCAACAACCAGATTCACCCAGCGTTCCGCAATGACCCCCGCCTAACTGTTTATGTTGGTTCTGGTCTAGTTGGTGCGGCTCAGTACAAAACGTACAGCAAAGCCGACACGCCAACAGAGCAAATCGCTGCGCAAAAACTGGATAAGTCTATCGCTGGCCGTCCTGCTTATGTGCCGCCGTTCATTCCAGATAATGCGATGGTTGTGACTATTCCTACCAACCTGCAAGTGCTGACGCAGCATGGTACTACTCAGCGTAAAGCGAAGCATGAAGAAGACCGTAAGCAGTTTGAAAACGCTTACTGGCGTATGGAAGGTTATGCCGTGGGTGTTCTGGAAGCCTTTGCTGCTTATAACCCAGCGAAAGTCCATATCGCGCCTAAACCTGCTGCTTAACGGAAGGTAATCGATAGCTATGAACTTATCCCCAGCAATGCGCCATAAGTTGGCGCATATGAAAGCCGAACAAGAGCCAATGAATGTTGAAGTGGTAAACACCGATAGCCTTCATTTAAAGCTCATCGAGTTCGAAGAAGACCGCAAGTACTTAAAAGGTTTTAACGCCATTGCTGATCGAGTGGAACATAAACGCTCTGTATTAGTGCCTAAGTACAAGCCGTATATCGAAAAATACCTAGAAGATGGTGACGTTTATTCGAACCCTATTTTCAGCGACATGATCGTGTGGTTGTTCGATATTCAAGAACTTGAATTGGCAATCGACTGGTGTTTCAAAGCTATCGATTTGGGCTTGCCTCTTCCTGAGGGCTGGCGTCGAAAAGACTGGGGAACTGTCTGTGCTGATTTTGTTCTGCAGTGGGCAGAGAAAGAGTCTGTAGAAGGTCGCAGTGTAGAACCGTACTTTAGCCAGGTATTCGAGAAGGTCGAAAAAGAGTGGCGTTTGCATGAAGAGGTTCATGCCAAATGGTTCAAGTTTGCTGGTCTGCACCTGATTCGAAATGAAGAAGGTCACCCACTCGCTTCTTCGGTGGGCTGCGTTGAAACACTGCAAAAAGCTTTAGTGCTGCTTGAGCACGCTGACGACAAAAGCGAAAAAGCCCAGGTGAAAACGCACATTAAAAAAATTAAGAGTCGGATTAACGCCTTACAAGAAGGCAAAAATCTGTAACTCAAAGACTCCTACGCCACCGCGCTCGGCTGGCGAGGTTGCAATAACCGCAAAGGTTCATTGTAAACCGTCGACCCAGTGGCTAGAGCGCCCCTATTTTGAAGAATCGTAAGGATTGATCATGAAGAACTTAGTTAAATGGATAGTTACTTTGATGCTAGTGATAGTGGCATTAGTTAGTCACCAGTTGGGTTATGTCAGTGAAGGTGTGGTCAATCTGATGTTGGTAGCCGCTTGGCTCAATGCAGCCTTACTGATTTGCATGTTCTTCGTACTCTTTGATGACAAGAAGTTAAATGACTTTGCGGAACGGATTAGAACATCTGGGTTAAAGCCTTGGCAGAGCAAATTGCAATCAACACTCGTGACACTGATTGGCTGCACGTTTATCTATTTTGGTTATTGGATTACGGGAGCAGTCTGGTTAATAGCTGCACTGATTGCATCGGTAGTTACGTACGCTCTTCATCAAATGGCGAGTGTTGAACGATGAGCTTTGGTGGATACGTCGAAGAAAATGCAAATACGGACATCGAGTCCGGTGGCTGGCCTGTGCTGAAAACCAGTGAGTTTCGCCAGATGAGACGTATTCCTTCACTGTTCGATGAAAGCTCAATTATTACTGCACTTCAAGCCGCTAGCTTGTACGTGCAGGGTGAACTGGATGAATTGTTGATTGATGGTGAAGCACCTGCACTCGATACGCTGAAAGCATCCGTTTATAAGCGTGCCGTGTATGGAACCGCTCATGCTGACTTATTGCCAGAGTTCGCAACTCAAGACCGAAGAGAAGCGGCAGAAAATACAGCCGAAGACGATTTCAAACAGGCTGACCGATTTAGAACTCAAGCAAAACGGGACATTAGTTTGTTGCTTGGTAGAAGTGTCAACAAGGTGGATTTGATCTGATGCAAACCAAATTACAAGCCTTACACAAATACCTATGTCAGCAACTTAAAGGCAATGTCCATGCGAAAAAAATTCATGCAACCCAAGCTGGCGGTGAGTTGATTGTAAATGGTGAAGACAGAGGCAATGGCGGCTATCGAATTGCTAACTGGTTTTACCAAGCAGGGATACTGATCGAGAACTTCCCTCATAACAAATTAGACCCAAATACATTGTTCGCTTTGGTGGCTTGTTGGATTTCTGAATTTGACCCTGAAAGGGACGAGAACGAAGAGCTTGGTAATCCTGATATCGAGATCGATGTAAACAACGAAGAAAGCGCAGATGTATTAATAAAAATTGCCTTTGAAGAACCCATCGAGTTGATACCAGACCCGAAAGGGTTAGTGCTTTGGAATAGCCAAACTTATCGAGTGAATCCAGTAGAAATCTGGATAGCGGAAGAAGGCGAAATCACGAATGCAGCCAACGATAACGCTTAACGCCAATGATGCAGTCAGTGCCAGAAAAGCACTTGAAGCGTTGATGCTGCCACCAAAGAAACGATTTTGGATTCTAAAAGATTTAGGTCGCTGGGAAATACGCAATACCCGAAGCCGCATTAAGCGTCAGAAAGACACTAAAAACAAAGCGTATGACAAGCGAAAGAAAGGCGAAGGTGCAGTACTAACGAGCTTCGCCAACGGGATGGAACCCTACGTTAAGAACGGAGCAAAGGATCTCGACTTAACGTGGAAAAGCCGGATTCAGGCAAAAAAAGCCGCTGTTCATCAACAAGGTATGACAGAGACGGTCACCGCCAGGCAGCACATAAAAAGCCAGAACAAAAGGTTTGGACAACCTGATTATGAAGCGCAAGCCACTGATGAACAAGCCCATGCACTGCGCCGTTTAGGTTACAAAATCAGGCGAAAAGATGGCGGATTTAATCGCCTGAGTAAACGCAATATTCAAAAGCGACTGACGTTAGGTCAAGCAGGGCTAATTATCCGCATGATGCGTTCAGGTAGTCCGAAAGGGAAACAGAGCTGGACGATAGAAACACCAGAACGTGAGTTGCTTGGAACCCGAAAAGAACTGGTCACCAAACGACTGTTACGCAACATCGAAAAAGCCAAGCACCGCTAGGCGAAAAGAGGATAGAACTGATGGCAACCGGAAAGGTAGAAGTCAATAACTTGAACTTGGGGCAAGGCGATATCCCCGAAATTGAACGCCATCTGCTTTTCATTGGCATTACGTCAAAAGCAGAACTGCAAGGCAAAGTCACTCGTGTTTCTGCAATGACTGACCTATCAGGTGTTGTCGCAGAAGATGAGTTGGGGGCGAATGTGATCGCCGCTCAACTTAACGGTAAGCAAAACTGGACTGCTGCTATCTATGGCTTAACCGCTCCAGAACTTTGGACGGGCGCAGTAGATGAAGCCAATAAAACGGATTCGTTCGAAGGTATTGTTCTGGTCGACAAGACCACGGATAAAGCCGCTTTTGATGACATGATGGCAAAACACAATGAGCTAGTGAGCAAACTAGGTCGTTGGGTGTTCATCTTGGCTGCAGTACCTGGTATCGATTCAGACACTCAAACATGGTCTGAATACGAAACGGCAATGCTTGCACTAGTGAAAGATGTTGCTGCGAATATGGTGGTACCAGTGCCACAGCTTCACGGTAATAACATCGGTGTACTCGCTGGTCGCCTGTGTGATCGCAGTGTTACGGTAGCAGACACACCTATGCGTGTTGCAACAGGCAATGTGTTGGGCTTGGGTGATGCACCTGTAGACAGTGCTGGCAAAGAACTCGAAATGTCGACCATTGAAGCACTTGCAATCGCTCGTTACTCAGTGCCGCAATGGTATGCCGACTACGAAGGTATTTATTGGACTGATGCGACTACGCTCGAAGCTAAAGGTGGTGACTATCAGTACCTAGAGTATGTACGTCCGGTGCACAAACTTAATCGCCGTGTTCGCGTGAAAGCGATTCGTCGTATTGGTGACAAAATCCTCAACTCTACACCAGAGTCTATCGAGCTCAATAAGCAGTATTTCTCAAAAGACATGCGCCAAATGAGTAAAGGTATTCAACTTGGTGATATTCAATTCCCAGGTGAAATCATGCCGCCACGTGATGGTGATGTGACTATCCAATGGATGACTAAATCAAAAGTGGTGATCGGTTTAATGGTGCAGCCGCATAACTGCCCTAAGCACATTGTCGTCAATGTTGCGCTAGACCTGTCTAACCCAGCTGATCAGGAGGCATAAATATGCGCATTTCCGGTAAGAATCTCAAATTCACTTTAAATGACCTCAAGATTAGTGCGCAGAAATGGACAGTTTCTATCACTGACAATAGTGCGGTGACCAAAACCAATGGCGTTCCTGATGGCTTTGTAGAAGGTGATGTCGAAGCATCTGGCGAATTAGAGCTGATCACTAGTCAATTTAACTTGCTGATGAAAGCTGCCGCTGGCGCAGGTTCATTCCGTGGTTTACCTACGTTCGATGCTATGGGCTACGGCAAAACGGAGCGTGACGAACTCAAAGTAGAGATGTTTGGCATTAAGTTGAAAATCTCTGATCTGATTGATGCAGATAGCAACGGTGGTAGTGCGCTAGTTCATAAGATTCCGTTTGATGTGACAGATCCTGATTTTATCAACATCAATGGCGTGCCGTATCTACGACCAGAAGAAACCGCCGACATTATTGGGTAGGTGGTAGATGCCGGACTTATTTGATCATGCAAGCGGTATCGAAACCAAACAAACGGAAATGGCACTGGCCAAGCAATTGGCAGCCAGTGCCAAAGCGAAAGCGCAGCACCCGAACGGCGAAACGCATTGCGTTGAATGCGGTGAGGAAATCCCAGCCGCACGCCGAAAGTATCTGCCTCACTGCTGCACCTGTGTAGCTTGCCAAGAACTTCTAGAGAAGAGGGCAAAACGTTGAAACGATTTGTATTGAAACGCCGTTATTTTCAAGACGGCACATTTGGAACACTTCACCGTGAAGACGGAAGCCAAGTGTGTGTGATTGCTGAACGTAGTTGGCGAAATAACCTGCCTGGTAAATCGTGTGTCCCAGAGGGTTCTTACCAAATTCTGCCACATAAATCGCCTAAGTTTGGTGATTGCTATGCGCTAGAAGCTAGCGAACTGGGTGTAACTCGTCAGGGTCCGAGTTTAAGAACTCACATTCTGATCCATAAAGCGAACACACCAAGCCAACTTCAAGGCTGTTTAGCACCAGGTGTTGATTTTGGTTTTGTTGGGAATGAATGGGCCGTGGTTAATTCAAAAGCAGCATTTGAAGCATTGATGCACGAGCTTGATGGTCAACCGGCTGTTTTAACCATCGTAAAGGACTGAGCCATGTGGGAAAGCGTTAAATCATTAATTGCCACAGCCGCGCCAATGATTGGCACTGTGATCGGTGGCCCTGCAGGTGGTGCCGTAGGTGCGATGGTTGCGAGTACTCTAGGCGTAGAAAATACGCCAGAAGCTATCGAACAAGAGTTGCGAAACAATCCTGACGCGCTGCTAAAGCTCAAACAGCTTGAAAGTGATGAACGTATCAAACTGCAAGAGCTGGCTTTGAGTCACTCAAAGATTGAAAGCGAAGAACGCAAGTTGGCGATTACCACTCAAGCCGCCACCCAGCAAGCAGAGTTAGCCAGCAATGACGCCTATGTTCGACGTTGGCGACCAACGTTTGGTTATGCGATGTGTTTGGCTTGGTCCCTGCTGTTCTTCGGCTTGGCTTTTGCGCTGGTTTTCCACCCAGAGCAAGCAGCCAGCGTTGTGAATAGTGTTGTGGCTCTTACTCCTTTGTTTAGCGTTGCTCTAGCCGTGTTGGGTATCAGCATCCATAAACGAAGCCAAGACAAGCAAGTCGCTCAAGGGACTAAACCTGCAGGGTTTATCGGGAGCTTAAAGCAAGCCGTTACGCAAGGAGGCTAAATGGAAGATTTGCGCGTGTGGTTGGCAGTGGCTGCTTTTCTACTGACTCTGATTGGCTTTGTGTACACACGTGCAGAGAAATCCAATAGCACAGCAAACAGCCTAATGCAGCGCACTCATCAAAATGAAATTGCTATCGAAAGGATGAGAGCGGATAACGCGGAAAAATACGCAACGAAACACGAGCTTAGGGAAGCCGTGGACGACCTTAAAGAATCCATTAACGGACGGTTCGACCGTCTAGAAACGAAATTAGATAGAGAGAAAATCACATGAGCAAGAAAACTATCGTTCTAACTATTGCAGGTTCGGATATTCAGTTTGCACCAACTCCAGAGCTTTACGGTGAGTATGTCGGTGCGATGGCACGTGGTGACATGACCGATTCGGCACACAACTTTGTTATGCAGTCAGCGCAAGGCGATGAAGAGAAAGAAACATTACGCAAGCTTGATGAAGACAACGCTGGCGCAATGATTCAGGTTGCAGGGACGTTAGTTGGTGAGTATGCACCGAAGGTGGCGATCTCAGTAAAAAAATAGAAGAGCTGGTTAAGTCGCTTGAATCAAGCGACTTACTCCAGATGTACGCATTACGAAGGAAATGGTTGCCCCACGAACCTGATACAGAAATGAGCTTGGCTCAAGCGGTTTGGTTAGAGAAACAACACTGGGATAACACCGCGATTTCTAATGCGAACGGAACAGCGAAAGCTTTTGCAGGATAACGAATGTCTTTACCAGAACCACTACGATTCACAGTTGGATTGATAGACCAAATTAGTAAACCGCTGGGCAATATTCAGCGTCAGTTTAGTAGTATGGCTTCTTCCTACCGAGACGGTACTCACACTATGGTGTCGGGTGCGGCTGGCGTAGCTGGTGCTGGTATTGCTTTGCAACAAGCTCTAATGCCAGCGATTGAGATGGACAGAGCACTAGGTGAAGTCAAATCACTGGGTGTTGCTGATGCTCAGTTAAAGAACTTGGCGGAAACTGCACTACAGTTCTCTGTTGAATATGGCAAGTCGGCCTCTGACTTTGTCGCCGCTTCCTATGATATTCAATCTGCAATTGCTGGGTTGGCTGGCAATGAGTTGTCCGAGTTTACTCGCGCCTCTGGTGTGTTGGCCGCTGCCACGAAAGCCGATACAGCAACCATCACCAATTACGTTGGCACCATGTATGGAATATTCCAGAACACCGCTAACGATATGGGTAAAGCCAATTGGGTAAATATGCTTGGTGGTCAAACTGCTAAAGCGGTTCAAATCTTCAAAACCACAGGTTCGGAAATGTCATCTGCATTTACTTCGGTAGGTGCTGCAGCGACATCTGTTGGTGTTGGGATGACCGAGCAAATGGCTATTCTTGGCACTCTTCAATCGACCATGAGTGGTAGTGAAGCAGGTACCAAGTATCGAGCGTTCTTAGCTGGTGCAGCCAAAGCACAAGACACTCTCAATATGTCGTTTACTGACTCACAGGGTCAGTTGCTTCCAATCGTCGACATTCTAGGAAAGTTGAAGCAACGATATGGGGAAACAATTTCAGTTGCGGAAGCTGCGGAACTGTCAAAAGCGTTTGGTTCGCAAGAAGCCACAGCAATGATCCAATTGCTGATGCAAAACACCGATGGTTTAGCCGGTTCAATAGAGCAATTAGGTCAGGTGAAAGGACTCGACGCTGCTGAACAGATGGCAGGCGCAATGACCGACCAATGGGAACGAATGGAGCAGGGAATTTATGCAATTAGAGCAGCGATTGGTACTGCTTTGCTGCCGTCCTTGTTGCCAATGGTTCAAGGTTTGGCAGATGGCGCAATGCAGCTTGTCGAGTGGACCAAATTGTTCCCCAATATTACTCGATACATTGGTTATGCAACGGTTGCTTTCTTTGGTCTAGTCGCTGCAGGTGGTGTGATCACCATGTTGACGGGAGCATTCCAGATGCTTGGCGTGACAGTTTCACTTCTTGGTGGCGGAATTCTGAAAACATTTATGTTTGCCGTAAGTGGTGTGTCAAAAACGCTTGGGTTGTTAAAGGTAGTTATGTTTGCGGTCAATGCTGTTATTGCTGCCAACCCAATCATTCTAATCGTGGGGGCGTGTGTTGCGGCGGGTGCTGCAGTCGTCGGGCTTATGTACTACTGGGATGATCTTAAAGCTAGCTTTGGCGACACAACATGGTTCCAAGTTTTAACCGCAATCACTGCACCTATTCGAGCTTTGTTTGCCGCTATCTATGGTGGTTGGAAATGGGTGACAAGTGGCTTTACTGACTTATCGGGCTTTGATGGTCTATTTGCCATTGTTGACGAAGTGAAAGCCGTGTTTGAAAACTTGTTCGGCTGGATTGGTGAAGGCTTTGACAGCGTGATCAGTTGGATACCAGGTTTCGGTGATGATGAAGCACCAGGTAAAACCATTGGTGCAGTTCAGCAAGCCACGCCAAAAGCGAGAGTTCAACAAGGTGGCGTTGCTCGTCAGATGTCGACTTACAACCAAGGACGTTCGACGAATTACGGCGGCGTAAACATTTATCCAACGTACATGAATAGCCCACAAGACATGGCTAATGAACTAGAGATGGCTGCGCCATGAGTAAAGACTACCTGTACCAAGATTTGCTCATAGAAAACGGTGATGTCGTTTTAGATGCTGGTCGAAATCCAGTGATGATTCAAGACAGAGCCGTGATCGCCCAAGACATTAAACACGCCATTATCGAAAGCGGTTTAGCGGTGGCTTTGATTGGTGAAAAGTCTCGTGATGGTCGCAGTGACATTAAAAAGCAAATAGAGCTCTTGGTTGAAGAAGAGGTTCGATTGGTACCAGGTACCGTTCGAATGGAAGAGCCAGAACTAGGCAAAATCTGGATTTTCGCAACAACACGTGACTTTGGCGACATCGAAATAGAGGTTGAAAGCTAATGGCAAATATTCCACAGCCAGATTATGAAGAAATCCTAAAAGAGTCAGGCATACCAACTGATTCAGAGAGCTGGCGCAAGGTGCTCAAAGAAGAGATGGAAAAGGCAGGTAGCGTGATTAATAACGACAGCCGCTTTTCTCCTTTCTGGCGAATGATAGAGCAAGCGTGATCGTCTCAACTGTTTGGCTGATTGAAAACCTGTTAGTCAAATACGTGCTACCTAATACGTTTCTAGCCACTGCGTTCGGTGAGTCATTGAAACTCAAGGCTTGGGAAGTGGATATCGAGCCAAAAGCTAAAACCAAGGCGAAAGGTACCATTGTTTTTCAACGTGCTGCTTTGCAAGGTCCGGCACTCATTATCCCTAAAGACACGTGGGTTCAAACTGAACCGATTAACGGCACCATTTATCGAGTGAAAGTGCTCGAAGACACGACGATGCCAGAGAACGAAACCACTGTTTCAGCAACTGTCGAAGCTGAACACGAAGGTGCAGCTTATAACTTGGGCGGTGGTTACTACCATGTGATCCCCGTTGCTATTTCGGGTATTGCCGCTGCAACCAATGAAGATGAATGGTTGATAGAAGCTGGCGCAGACGATGAAGACGAAGACGAACTTCGCTTGCGTGTGCGTAACCAGTGGAGTGCGGTTGCTAAATGGCACATTGATGCGGCTTACCGTTCATTACTGATGAAGAAAGCAGGTATCCAAGACGACAACATCTATTTTGAGCATAACGCCCCACGTGGACCAGGTACTGCAAACGCACTGATCTTGTTAGACACCGGCAATCCATCACAAGAGCTGATCGACGATTTAAACCACGAAGTGACAACCAGTGGCTTGCATGGTCATGGTGATGATTTGTTGGTGAAAGCGATGCCAGAAACCCAACACGCTATCAGTGTCAAAGTCTGGCCGAAAGCGAAGCTAACAGAGCAAGAGCGTGTGACGTTAAAAGCGGACATCGAAAATGTAGTGAGAGCGGCATTTCGTGAAAACAGTGATTATGAAGTTACGCCGACGAATCCAATTGGTCGCTTTAGCTTTTCACGCCTAGAAGGTGAGCTACATGCCTTGCTTGAGGGCATCGAGTCATTGCAGTTCGAACAAGAAGACATTGTTAGCAGTTTGAAAATTCCTCGCCTGTCTACGCTGACGATAAACATGCAGGAGTAGCTATGCAACTACCACCAATTAAATTCAAGTACTGGATGGGAAGAGATGAGCTGGCAAAGTTTGCCAACGCACTGCGTAACTACTGGTTAAGAGTGGACGAAGCATTGCGAATGCCACTCAAAAAGCATGACCCACTAACTGCGCCAATTGGCATTGTTCGCCTGATGGCTTGGGAACGAGACATCGAGCCGTTAGAACGTGAAGACGAAATGATTTTTCGTATTCGTGTCGCCAACGCTTATTCGTTTGCCCGTCATGGCGGTGAGACAGCCGGCTTTAAAAACATGTTTGGTAAGTTGGGCGTCGACTGGGTAGAAATCCATGAACGTGAAGACCAAGAACAATGGGACGTTGTCACCATTGAAACCGCTGACAGCGACTTGGCACAAAAGAACTGGCTAATGAATGCCATGATTCGCCAATACGGTCGAACGTGTCGTCGCTACCAGTTCAATGTGACCTATCCGGTAACGATGAAAATGATTGCTACAGCGTTTGGTCACCGTTTCAACCTTCATGCTGCAAAAGCCAACGATGAATCCACCGTGGCGGTGCGAGAAAAACGCATCGAACACAATCAACAGATTTTCACCGCGTCAATGACGCGCCTGAACTGACAAAAGTAAAAGGGAGCGTTAACCATGAGCCAAACGGCTATCCCATTAGAGTTTGAACAGTACCTGCAAAACAAGGTTTCGTTGAAGCAGCCTACTGATCTCAATGAAATCATTTTTGCGATGATTCCTGATCTTGATTTGTCTCAACCGATTGACCGAACTGTGTCACTGCCACCATTAGAACAATGGGTGTTTCAACAAGATGTAGACCAAATCGGTAAATCCGGCAGTAATGCGGTTGTTTATTCCGTGGTGATACCAGGTAGTACAGAACCATTCACATTTAACGCTATGTTCCTGCGTGACAAGAACGTGCCAAATAGCTGCGGTATGGTGGTTTATAAGGCAACCGAAACCAAAGAAACAGGCATGGCGTTAACTAAGTCGATGCTAATGCAGTTCGATGGAGCTGCAGCCGCGGCGAATGTGACAATTGATGCGGCAACTTGGCAAATTGACTACCAAGCCCGATTGAAAGGAATGGACGAAGACCACCGTTTATCTTGCTTAGATAATTATGGTCATACCGCCTTCGTTGATGGCTTTGACGTAACACGCCATGAGATTGACCAAACCAAATATTTGATTGCACCAGGTGTCGCTTATGTTGGTGGTCTGCGCATTCAAAACGCACTTTCAACAGTACAAACGGTCGATAGCAAGCCAACAACTTTGTGGGTCGATGTTTACCGTGATGGCACCGCACTTTCCAAGCATGAAAACCTGTTCCAAATTGTAGCGACCACTGATGATTTAGTGGATTACACTGATAGCGAGAACCGACCTCATTATGTGGCGAAACTGGCACGAATTGAGGCAGATGGTTCGATATTAGATTTGCGTGTAAAGGGTGGTTTGGCTGAGCATGTGGCGGATAGTGATCCACATCCGCAGTACTTTAAGAATGGAAAAGAAGAGCTAAGACTAGAATCTGATGCAGTTGGAAATCCTCGAATTATTGCGAGTAAAGCAGGGAAAAAACGTTGGGCTATTTACTTGGGAGATGGTGCGGCAGAGTCAGGAAATAATATTGGTTCTGACTTATCATTTGACTCTTTTGATGATACAGGAAACTTACTTCATCCATCTGTATTTAGTGTGACTCGAGCAGGTAAAGTAAAAATCAACTCTTACGGTGCTTCTCAAGGTTCAATGACATGGTTCAACTTGCCTGATGGTAAAATATTGTTGATGTTTGACACGGGTTATCAGGCTATTCATGGAGCAGCAGGTACAACTGTGACAATACCTTTTACGTTTCCCAATAGAATTATTAACGCGCAGAGTTGCGACGGTGGTGGTGGATGTCATGCAACGGCCGTAACACCTATATCAAGTAATCAAATAATTGTATGGGGAAAGTGGCCTGGGGATGGCGCGTATCGAGACACTAACATTCGCGTGTGGATTTTAGGAGAATAATATGTATATAAGTATTGATGGTCAAGTATTGCACTCTGGTGTAAATGAAATACCCGATACTGCTGTTTTAGTAGAGGATGAATCTCTGGTTCTTAGTAAATTGTCTGAGGGATTTCATCTCAAAGTTGAAGCTGGGAAAGTGTTTTTTAGTAAACCCAAAATCACAGTTGAACAATATGAAGTTCTAGGGCGAAATATTCGTGATTCTGTATTGAATCAGACAATAAAAATGCAATTACCATCTTATCGAAAGAATGATTTTAAGTTAAATGATAAAGAGCTGCTTGAGTTGGATCTATTTATTCAAAAATGTTGCGAGTGGCCAACAGATAGCGGCTTCCCGTTTACGAACTTCCCAACAGCATCAGAATGGATACTGTCTGAAATAGATGTTCCAGAATTACCGACTCCGCCAGAGGTGGCTTAAATGCTTTCACTCTCAGCAGTTCGAATTCCCCTCAAGGGATTAAAGGTCACTGCAAGACAGCAGCTAGCCGGACAAGATATGTCCGGCAATTCTGCATCCACTGACCAAGCCGAAACAGGGGACAAAGGCAAGGTTCTCGCTGTAACAGGGACTCTGCCATATGACAAAGCCCCAACGCTAAACCAACTCTATACACTGGCTGGCGCAAAACTTGATGGTGCTCGAATGATCTACCGCATCGACAACCGAACGGCTAATGCTCTAAAGGTTAGCCAGGTCAAGTTTCAAGGAACCATTACAGCGCAAGAAGACGCACAGTTGCGCCAGTGGCTAATTAGCTTTGAACTTGTAGAACACATGAGTGTGGCTGAACGAACCGAAAGCAGAGAAGAGCCAAAGCCTGCAGTGCAACAAAAAGCCGCAGGGGTAGAGACACCAACCACACCACCAACGGCTTCTGCAGAAACACCACCGGATACCGAAGTGGAAATGACAGGTGTAATGGGGTATCTGCAATCAATTGATAAGGCACTGGCATGAATACACCAGAGTTTACCATTCAATGCTATGTTGGCAGTGAGCCAAGAAAAGTCAGCCAACATAGGCTGACATTTTCTGATAATGCGCCAGGTAGAGCAAAGTTAACGATACAAGGTGAAGCGAACCCAATGCAGCAAGTCGCTATCGAATTGGGTTGGGGTAATAACATTAGGCGTGTACTGACTGGATTTGTCGAAAGGGTTTCACCAGATAAACCAGGTTACGTTGTTATCTTCTGCAGAGAACTGGCCGCAGCACTTTATCATCCATTGAATGTCATCATGCGACATCCAACGCTTGTTCAGTTGCTTAGTAATATCACTCAAAAAACAGGGCTGCAGTTCGTGGTCCCTGATAGAGCTTATGCCAATAGTGCTATCCCTTGTTTCTATTCGACAGGTAATGGCTATCGGGTACTCGATGAGATAGCACAGGCTTTTAGTATTTCGGATTACATCTGGCAGCAGCAAGGGAATGGACAAATATTTGTAGGAAGCTGGGCTGATAGTTACTGGGCAGACAAGCCAGCGACTATCCCTGCCAACATGCTAAATCCACACCAAGCCCAAAAGACGGCAACGGTTCCTTGCACGCCACATTTTAAGCCAGGTGTGATCGTGAATGGTCGTAAGCTTGCCACCGTTGAACATGTTGGAACGGAGACAGTCATAACATGGACGTAAAAACAATTAAGCGTATTGTCTACCGGCTATTCCCAGAACTAACAGGCAACTGGCATTTGCCTCAGCTTGCCAAAGTCGTTGCATTGCCAGAGCTGCCGAAAGAGGGTGATTTGTCGGAGCGTTTCTATCCTCACTATGCTGCAGATATTCAATTGCTCGATAGTAAGTTGGTCGAACGTAAAGATGTGCCGGTCATGCAAGCAGTACCTTTGCCAGTACCAGGTATTGGTGAACAAGCTGGGCGACTGGAACCGCCAGCGATTGGTGCAATAGTTGAAATTGGTTTTGCTAATGGTGAACCAGATAAACCATTTATTCGAACGGTTTTGGGTTTAGGTTGGAAATTGCCAGCAATCAAAGCGGGTGAAAGTAGATACCAACAAAGACCAGGTGTTTATCACCACGTTGACCAGTCTGGTAACTTTCGCAGCATTACCGATAAACTGGCACAACTGCATTGTAAGTTAAGAGAAGTTCGTGCCAGCACCGAACAAGACTACCGTTCGCCTAAGACATGGCTAGGCTCTGAAAGTGAGAACGTACTCAACTTGCTAGGTGAGTTGATGCAGGTAGTAACTGATTTATCAGATACATGTGCGGCACATACTCATAAGAGCCCAGAGACACAAGCACCAACAACCGCACCAATTCAAGCGGCAACCTTTACCGGGCATGGTGAAAGTAGTACCGGACTAAAAGACAGACTTACTCCTATCACTAAATCCTAACCCTAAGTACTCCACACCAATGCGCAGCCAATCGGCTGCGTTTCTTTTTGTCTAAACGTTAGCGAACTCTCACGAGCATAACAGCAGTCAGATAGCCACGAAAGCGAACGATTGGGTGACGTAAAACGCACTCCCCCTCCCCACCTGCGATGTTTTCGTGTGGCAGTTTATTGAAATTCCATTTTGGTGAAATTTAACGGGGCTAATTCAGCCCCTGAGAAGAGTTAAAGCCTTATGAATAGCGGAACGAGGCAGGTTTTCAAGGCGTATTAAAACGCTGCATATTGCGTTATACAAAATTTCTACAAATGAAATTAATTGATCTGTTTTGCAAAAATGAAGATCAGAAAGCTAGCGTGTTGTTTTGTTAAGTTGTTGAATTTAAAGAGGTGCTAAATTTTTCGTGTGTTTTTTGATGATCTGTAGTGTGAAAAATAGGATCGTGTTTGTTTGTATTGAAGCCAGTAGTGGCAAGGCGTGAGGCGTGTTTTTACACTTGTTTGGTTTTTTCAATATTGATCTGGTGCTGTGGTGTTGAAATTCCGTATCATCAGTGAAAAGCGACAACCACGAAAAACGGTTTTTTATCGGCAAGCTTATGAAGAAAAGTAAACCCATTACAGTAGAGCTCGTAGAGTTTGAGTGTGACGAATGTAGCAAAGGGGTGTATCGAGTCGATCAACCTCAAACACCTAGCAACAACCAATGGCGACACACCTGCACGAATTGTAAAAAAGAAGCCTATTTCGTCTACCCATTCCCTTACATTGTATATAAAGGGGAAGAGTTCATTTTACGCAAACACATTCCAAGACAGTCACCTAAGCCTGATTTGTAAGATGCTATAAAACAAAAGTGGCGACACATAAACGTGTCGCCACTTCATCGCCAAAAACCATTTGGTTATTAGTTAACTTATTGATTTTAAATGGCTATTCACATTCGTTAATCTTACTTAGTATAAGACTGAGCGATATTGTCGATGCGATCGTTGGCACGAGCTGCTTCTTCTTGAGCAGACATAGCGGCATTACCTGCCTTCTGGACTTGCGAAGATAGCTCAGATTTTAGTGAAGAAACTTCTTGGCTAAGCTGGCTTACTTGGTTGCTCAGCTCGTCCATTTTTGCAGTGGTAGCTTCATCGGGACCTGCAGCACAACCGGCCAGAAAGATAGCTGAAGATGCAGCAGCTGCGATTAAGATTTTGTTCATTGAGAACTCCTTTGCAATAACTATATGTATCAAAAGTGTCCTATACCTTCTTACCTGTACAGTGACGTTTTAAATTGTAGACACAATCTCGCCTAACACCTAGTCAATGAAAGTCAAAAAAACCCAAGATTTTAAGTAATTAGTTCAAATTTTGTACATCTGTCTCATTGTTGGTGCTAAATGAGGTCGTCGCAATGGCATTTTTAAAGCCACAAACCGGCGGTCAAACATTGCTTAATATGCCTTAATCTTAATCGGCGGATCGCCGTGTTGTTGCTAATATGAATTTAGTGTTTTGACGAAACTTGCGTTATTATGTGTCGTTTTTTTTAAACCATATGGCCTTTCTGTTTTGTGAGCCGTGTGCGTTTGCTGTCACTAAAATTTGGAGAAACCTTTGCAATTTAAAGATTTAGGCCTAGATAACCGCCTGTTGAAAAACCTAAGCCACTACGATTTCCACAAGGCAACTGAGATTCAGCGCAAAGCGATCCCAGTGTCTATTGCTGGAAAAGATTTGCTGGCCTCATCAAAAACAGGATCGGGTAAAACACTTGCCTTTGTGCTGCCTATGTTGCACAAGTCTTTAAAAAACAAATCATTTTCCGCAAGAGACCCAAGAGGCTGATCCTAGCCCCGACCCGTGAACTCGCCAAGCAAGTCTACGGTGAGCTCAAAACCATGTTAGGTGGTCTCTCATATACAGCGACCTTAATTTTAGGTGGCGAGAATTTTAATGATCAAGTGAAAGCGCTTCGTCGCTACCCTAAGTTTATTGTGGCAACACCGGGACGTTTAGCCGACCACCTTGAGCACCGTTCGCTCTATTTAGATGGTTTAGAAACTCTCGTTCTCGATGAAGCGGACCGCATGTTGGATTTGGGTTTTGCGCCAGAGTTACGCCGTATCCACAACGCGGCCAAGCACCGTCGACGTCAGACACTGATGTTTTCTGCGACCTTAGATCACGCGGAAGTTAATGATATTGCATCAGAAATGCTCAATGAGCCAAAACGCATTGCCGTTGGGGTTTCTAACGAGCAGCATATGGACATTAGCCAACGCTTCTATCTTTGTGACCACCTTGATCACAAAGAGGCGTTGTTGGATAGAATCTTGTCTGAGTCTGAATATAAACAGGTCATTATCTTTACTGCGACGCGCAGCGATACCGATCGTTTAACGGAAAAGCTCAATGAGAAAAAACTCAAAGCGGTCGCTTTGAGTGGTAGCTTAAATCAGACGCAGCGCAACACGATTATGAGTCAGTTTGAGCGCGCGGTATTCAAGATTTTGGTGACCACGGATGTGGCTTCTCGCGGGCTAGATATTGCTAATGTTACGCACGTTATTAATTTTGATATGCCCAAACATACGGAAGAGTACGTGCACAGGGTTGGACGCACCGGCCGCGCTGGTAACAAAGGGGATGCTATCTCCCTCGTTGGACCAAAAGATTGGGACAGTTTTAAGAGAGTAGAGAACTATCTGCAACAAGATCTCAACTTCTCAGTGTTTGAAGATCTCAAAGGTAAGTTCAAAGGAATCAAACCGAAGAAAACGGATCACAGAGGCAAAAAACAGGGCAACGCCGATAAGAAGAAATTCTCTGGTAAGAAGCCAGCGCGTAAGCCTGTTAAGCGCGATAAAGGTTTCTATCAAAACGTTGCCGTCGGTGATTCGGTGTTTATTCCAAAGAAAAAGGTCGCGCCAAAAGTGGACGACGAGTAAGATTCGACTGTCATAAAAGAGCTGCTTCGGCAGCTTTTTTCTTTTTTACGTCACAATAACGACATGCGTTTTAAGTAAAGTAACCTCCGTCGTCATCACCGCTTTTTCCGTTCACGCCTTTAGGTTTTTACTTAAATATCATACGGCTGTATTTTTCCTAAATCTTCGCTTTCTCGCTTTCATTAATGGATGCATCCGACTCCTCGACAAATTTTAATCTGTCACAGAGGCTTCAATTTAGTGAAACACAACTGTCACATTGCCCCCCTAAAGTGAGCATCGTTCAAGTGAAACACAACGCAATAAGGCCAATTAAGGATATTGTGATGAAAAAGACAGTTATCGGTGCAGTAGCACTAATGAGCGCGCTAGCAGTAACTTCAGTTTCTGCTAAAGAAACTATCTCTGCTGTAGGTTCAAGCAGTGTTACTCCTCTGATGGAAGTTTTCTCTGAAACATATATGAAGAAAAACTCGAACGTATTTATCGAAGTTCAAGGTCCGGGTTCTTCTGCGGGTGTTAAAGCAGCGAAAAATGGTTCTGCAGACCTAGGTATGTCTTCTCGCAATCTTAAAGATTCTGAGAAAGAAGCAACGTTAGTAGAAGAAGTCGTTGCTCGTGATGGTATCGCGGTTGTTGTTAACCCTAAAAACAAACTAAGCGAACTAACGGCTGCTCAAGTAACCGCTATCTACAAAGGCGAAATCACCAACTGGAAAGACGTAGGTGGTGCAGACAAGCCTATCGTTGCAATCACTCGTGATACAGCTTCTGGTACTCGTGGCGCTTTCGAAGACATCATGAAACTAAAGAAGAAGATCTCAGGTAAAAAAGTATCTGCTATCTCTCAACGTGCGCAAGTAGCGAACGGCAACGGTGCTCTTAAGACAATGGTTGCTTCTAACCCATACGCAATTGGCTACATCTCGCTAGGTACAGTGGACAGCTCTGTTCAAGCACTAGCTGTTGATGGTACTCCAGCAACTGTAGACAACGTTAAGAACGGCACTTACAAAGTAGCGCGTCCTTTCCTTGTACTTTACAAAGAAGGCAAGCCAACCGCTGAAACTCAAAAATTCCTAGACTGGATGCTAACTGACGAAGCGCAGTCTATCGTTGAGAAGAAAGGTTACATCTCAGTTAACTAATTCCAATTCAACTCCATAATTTGCTCAGCCCACTTTGGTTGAGCCTTTTCTATCACTTCACCTGAATGACTCAAGGCGAATGTGAGGCAAGTAAGTATGACCATCGCAACCAATAGTGAAAAGCTTATGAATACCGAAGCGACTCCCGTAGCGAAAAGCGGCTTAAAAGCCAAGCGACGCGTAGACTGGAAAGAGCGTATTTTCCATGGCTTATTTTTAACCAGTGCCGCCATTGGCATCATCTCACTGGCAGTAATTGCCTACTTTATCGTTAAAGAAAGTATCCCTGCCTTTCAGGAAGCTGGTGTTACCGGCATCGTGTTAGGCCAAGATTGGCTTCCACCAGCGCTCTACGGTGTTGCTACCATGATCGTAGCCTCTGTAGTTTCAACATTTGGTGCAGTTGTCGTCGGTGTTCCCGTCGGCGTTTTGACTGCAATCTTTATTGCAGAAATTGCACCTAAGCGCCTTGCAGACATTATTCGTCCAGCCGTTGAACTTCTCGCAGGCATTCCGTCTGTTGTTTACGGCTTTTTCGGTCTAGTTATTATCGTCCCACTTATTCAACAAGTGTTTGACGTGCCTGCGGGCAACACGATTTTGGCGGGTATTGTGGTGTTGGGCGTAATGATCTTACCGACGGTTATTACCGTCTCAGAAACGTCGATTCGCGCAGTGCCGAGAACTTACAAAGAGGGTTCACTGGCGTTAGGCGCATCAAAAATCTACACCATTTTTAAACTGCTCGTTCCCGCTGCACGCTCAGGCATTATGACTGGTGTCATTCTGGGCATTGGACGCGCACTGGGTGAAACCATGGCGATTATCATGGTAATGGGTAACGCCCCAGCAATGCCAGAAGGTATCCTCGATTCAGCAAGAACGCTAACGGCAAACATCGCGATAGAAATGTCTTACGCAAGTGGGGTTCACGCCAATGCACTGTACGCGACAGGTGTTGTTCTGTTGGTGTTTATCATGGTACTCAACGGTGCTCTGTTGTATCTAAACCGCGAGAAAGCGAGGTAATCAGCATGGATTTTGCAAAATTAAAACAAGCCCGTCTTCGCGCCGATAGAATTCTAAACGCGTTTGTCTGGTTGGCGGCAGGAGTTACGGTTGGATTCCTATTTTGGATTATCTGGTACATTTTATCGAACGGTTTACAGCACGTAGACTGGAACTTCATCACCGACAACTACACTCGTACCGGTGATGAGCACGGTATTTTCCCGATGATCGTTTCTACGATATACATGGTCGTGGCTTCTATCGCAGTGGCTGCTCCACTCGGTATTATGACCGCCATTTATCTCACGGAATACGCCAAAGTGGGCAGTCGCTTGGTTAAGGTAATCCGATTCTGTACCGAGTCATTGGCGGGTATTCCGTCGATTATTTTTGGTCTGTTTGGTATGACCTTTTTCGTGGCGATTTTGGGTCTGGGCTTCTCGATTCTGTCAGGTGCGTTGACACTGAGTATCCTTATCCTTCCAGTCATTATCCGTACAACAGAAGAAGCTTTGATGGCGGTGCCTCAGACTTACCGTGAAGGTTCATATGCCCTTGGTTCTTCACGCATTTACACTATCTGGCGTCTTATCTTGCCCAGTGCAATGCCAGGTATCTTAACTTCGGTCATTTTGAGTATTGGTCGAGTAATTGGTGAATCTGCGCCTGTTTTCTTAACAGCAGGCATGGTGGCTCGTATCCCCGACTCCTTGTTGGATTCAGGTAGAACACTGACAGTACACCTTTACAAACTAACGACTGAGCTATTTACCATTGAGGAATGGAATCAGGCTTATGGTACAGCCACCGTTCTAATTGTCGTGGTATTGGTTATCAACATGGTAACTAAGCTCATTGCTAAACGTTTTAACACCGCGACTTACTAAACAAAGCTCAGCGAAGTATTGACCGAATTTAAGAGATTTTAAAAATGAACAAATTTGACATAGAAAACCTAGACCTATTTTACGGTGACAACCAAGCGCTTAAAGACATCAACCTACCCATTCCAGTACGCCAAGTCACGGCGCTGATTGGGCCTTCAGGTTGTGGAAAATCAACTCTATTGCGCTGTTTGAACCGAATGAACGATCTGATTGAAGGCGTAAAAATCACTGGCAAATTAGATATGGATGGCGAAAACATCTACGGCAATATTGATGTCGCTGATTTGCGTATCAAAGTCGGAATGGTTTTCCAAAAGCCGAACCCATTTCCAATGAGCATCTATGAAAATGTAGCGTACGGTTTACGAGCGCAGGGAATTAAAGATAAAAAATACATCGACCAAGTGGTCGAGCGCTCTCTTAGAGGTGCTGCACTCTGGGATGAAGTGAAAGATCGTCTTAAATCTCACGCTTTTGGTTTATCGGGTGGTCAGCAACAGCGCCTTTGTATTGCGCGTACCATCGCGATGGAGCCTGATGTAATTCTAATGGACGAGCCAACATCAGCGCTTGACCCAATCGCGACACACAAAATTGAAGAACTGATGGAAGAGTTAAAGAAAAACTACACCATAGTTATCGTCACTCACTCAATGCAACAAGCTCGTCGTATCTCTGACAGAACGGCTTTCTTCTTAATGGGAGAGCTAGTTGAGCACGACAACACACAAGTGATTTTTAGCGACCCCAAAGATGATCGTACAAAAGGGTATGTGAATGGTGACTTCGGTTAAATCAGATTTACTGGCATAGATTATAATAATAAGCGATGGTACTTTTGCCCCTCTTTTAGAGGGGCTTTTTTATGGTGGTGAGAAGACTTTTAGCGGTATGAGATTTTTAAGTTTTTGCCCTCTATCCGTTGTCGTATAAAGGCTTGAGATTTTTGTCTTCACTGACACATTTTAGAAGCATAGCTATACTAAAACAGTCATATTTCCTCTTTATGTTAGATAGTAGATTCAGAGAAAGAAGGCTAGCTAAGCTAAGGTTATGAAAGTTACGGTATTTGGTGTTGGGTACGTGGGGTTGGTTCAAGCGGCCGTATTAGCGGACGCTGGGCATAATGTCTGCTGTGTGGATACGGACAAAGCCAAAATAGAGAACTTAAAAAGTGGTCAAGTACCAATTTACGAGCCAGATCTGGCTAACTTGATTGATAAAAATTTTAGAGATGGGCACCTTAAATTTACAACTTGCCCTCAAGAAGGAGTGGACTTTGCGGAGTTGCTTTTTATAGCGGTTGGCACGCCTCCCGATGAAGATGGTTCTGCGGACCTGCAATATGTTCTTAACGTTGCAGAAACCATCGCTTCTTTAATGAAAAATCGCAAAATTGTTATCAACAAATCCACTGTCCCAGTTGGAACCGCTGACAAAGTTAAAGTACGGATAGAGCAGACTTTGGCAAAACGCGGTGTTCAACTGCCCTTTGACGTTGCATCTAATCCCGAGTTTCTTAAAGAAGGCGTTGCTGTTGCCGACTGTAAACGTCCTGATCGAATAATCATTGGTACTGATTCCGATGAGGTAGAGCACATTATGCGCGAGCTTTATGAGCCGTTTAATCGCAACCATGAAAAGATATTGATTATGGATGTCAAAAGCGCTGAGCTGACCAAGTACGCGGCAAATTGCATGTTGGCAACCAAAATCAGTTTTATGAACGAGATGGCTAATATCGCAGAGCAGATGGGGGCCAATATTGAATCCGTGCGCAAAGGCATAGGCTCGGATCCTAGAATTGGCTATCAGTTTATCTATCCCGGTTGTGGGTATGGCGGCTCGTGCTTTCCTAAAGATGTACAGGCGCTAATCAAAACCTCGCAAAGCAACGGTTACGATCCGCAAGTCATCAAAGCGGTTGAAAACGTTAATAACGTCCAAAAAAACAAACTGTTTACTATGATCGAAGACTTATATCGCGTAGCAAACCATTGTGCAGAGCACCCTCTTAAAGGAAAAACGATCGCGCTTTGGGGGTTGGCGTTTAAGCCTAACACGGATGATATGCGTGAAGCCCCTAGCCGCAACTTGATAGAGGCGTTATGGCAGGCGGGGGCGAAAGTACAAGCCTATGACCCCAAAGCGATGGAAGAAGCTCAGCGACTCTATGCTGGTCAAGCGAACTTACTGCTGATGGGAACAAAAGAGTCGGCACTAACCGGAGCCGACATTTTGGTCATTTGCACCGAGTGGCAGAACTTTAAAGCGCCAGATTTTGACCTGATCAAAGATAAACTGAGTCTTGACGTGTTTGGTAAACCGGTGATTGTGGATGGTCGCAACCTATTTGATCCGGTTCGAATGCACGAAAAGGGATTTATCTACCGATCGATAGGTAGACCTGCACAAGATCTCAGGCTGTTTTCAAAGTAACGGTGATTGCGTATACAGGGCGGTCTAATCTCGCTAAAAGGTCAAACCGCTTTTTTCTTTTGTGAGAACTTCATTTTGTACATGTTCTTATCTGCGATAGTAATCAGCTGGTTAAAGTTTTTCGAATCATCGGGGAATTGAGCCACACCAATACTAGTGGACAAGGTAACGGGTTGTTTATCGTTCAGGATAATTGGCTTTTCAAAGCACCTGTTGATCTCCTTGACCAACTGCTTTAGTGCGATGGGTTCTACTTCATCGGAAATCATGGCAAATTCATCTCCGCCAATTCTGAATAGTTCGCAGTGATATTGATTTTTAATTTTGACCATTCGCGTGGAAAGGGTGCGCAAAGCGAGGTCACCTGATTGGTGTCCAAAGTTATCGTTGATCGCTTTAAAGCCGTTTAAGTCGAGTAAAAGAAACGAGAACTTGGCATTTTTTCCGACGCGACCTTTCAAAGAGTGAATAAGAGCGAGCCGATTTGGGATGTTGGTTAAGGGATCGGTGAGTGATAAGGCTTTGTGATGCAGCGCCTCTTTGTGCAAAATGTAACTGACCAGCCCAACGCTAAAAAAGAGTAAAAACATCAGGAAAAACTGAATCTGAGTAAGAAACTTTGCTTGCCCTTCTTGCGATTGATTCAGTGGGCTCTGTACCCGAAAATTGGTATTGATATAACGAATCATATCCTCGTAAATGGCGTTGTACTTCGCTCCTAACGATCTGGTGTAGTTTGGGTCGCCCAAGCGGTTGGCATCAGGCTCAAATTCTTGATAGCGCTTAAACAGTGCGACAAAAAAGGTACGAGCGCCTTCTAGCTCCATAAGGCTATCTGATTCTTGGTTGTTTAACACCAGATCAAAACGGCTCCAAGTCAATTCGTATTGAAGAAGAACTTGTTGTTGCTCCTCTAAGCTGGCATGAGAATAAGGTGTGAGTGTGTTTAGCTCAGTGAACTCTTTTGTCAGTTGGAAAATAAACCACGTCGCTTGGTTTTGCAGTTGAGAGTATGAGCTTGCTAAATCGCGGGTGGCAGACAGCAAATATAGGTTCGCGACGATAAGGGCTGCCGACATAATCATCAGCAACTTTTTCGCGCGACCCAATAGAGGTGATAGGTGACTTTTACTACTGTGTACCATGTTCGGGCTTAGTCGATAGAAATTTCGCTTAGTTGCCAAACCATCATGCGTGATAGCGGCCAAGATCAATTTCTGGGTTGTCATTAAGATTAAAGATCAGCCAATAAGGCCCTTTATTTCGAACCTTCATTCTTTCCCCATCCATTTCATAGGCAATCACGGCTTGATACTCCATCAAGTCGTCGTATTTTACTGGGGAAGTGTAGTCGTTAAGGGCGATAAATATCAGCTCGTCTGCTCTGTCCACGCCTAAGTGTTCAAGCAAATCAGAAACGCGAAACCCCTTAAAGGACTTTTCTGTTTCATACCACGGCAAGTGTGTAGAAAACTCAATCGGCTCAAAAAGAGTCGTGATCTGTTCATAAGTCAGAGTAGTTTTATTGTTTGCATAATCAATAGTTAGGCTAGAAGCAAAAGCACTACAGGACAATAGAAGCAAGCAAGCGTTGATCATCCATTTCATAATCATTCCCAAGAAGTCATTTTTTATTGTGTTTATTTATACTCTTATCACTAATTATATGATTACTTCTTATACATTGAAATGTATACCGTAGACAATATTTTAAATAAGGTACAAAAAAGCCCTGAAATCAGGGCCTTTAGAGTCGGTAAGATTAAAAAATCAAATGGGCAACGGCGGCGATGACCGGAAGGGTTATGAGTGTTCGCAGAATAAATATCACAAAGAGTTCTACGATATTAACCGGAATGCGACTTCCTAGAAGTAGTGCACCTACTTCAGACATGTAAATTAACTGAGTAACGGACATTGCTGCGATAACAAATCTTGTCATTTCGCTATCGATTGAAGCTGCGAGAATTGCCGGAATAAACATGTCCGCAAAGCCAACCACTATGGTTTCAGAAGCGGCGACGGCTTCAGGAATACCTAGCAACTCTAGGAAAGGAATAAATGGCTGACCTAGAATCGAAAATACTGGGGTGTATTCTGCGATAACTAAAGCGATAGTACCCAGACCCATGACAACAGGTAGCACGCCAAACACCATATCAACAGCATTGTGGATGCCTTGTTTAAATACGGAACTAAGGGACTTCACTTGGTCTGCTTTTTGTAACGCTAACTTCATGCCCCACGAAAACGTTGAGTGTCCACTAGGAATCGCGTCTGCGTCTTTTGAAGGTTTGCTACCGTCGATATAAGCATCTTTTTTAAGGCTCAGTGGCGGTAAGCGAGGGATGATGACAGCAGCGACAATACCCGCTAGGCAAATAGCACCGTAAAATGGCAGAAATAGATGCTCTAACTCAACCTGAGCAAGAACCACCAGGCTAAAAGTAATAGAGACCGCTGAGAAAGTGGTACCGACTACCGCAGCTTCACGCTGGGTATAAAACTTCTCTTCGTACTGTTTACTGGTTAGCAAAATACCCACGCTACCATCACCCAGCCAAGACGTCATACAGTCAATGGCGCTGCGACCCGGAAGGTTAAAAATAGGGCGCATTACTTTGCTCAATAGTGTGCCAAAGAGTTCAAGTAGGCCAAAATTAAGCAGTAAAGGCAGTAGAAGTCCGGCAAAAATAAAGACGGAGAAAAGAGTGGGAAGTAGCCCTTCTAATACCAGTCCGCCAGTGTTTTCTTCCCAAATTGCTTTGGGGCCTAACTGGAAGTAGGTCATAACAACAGCGATACCGCCAATTACACGCACGGCCAGCCAAAGAGGGGTTGGGTTAAATAGCCCGTTTAAAAAAGGTCGCTGGCGGATAAATGCTGGATTGTGAACACGGCATAGCAAAGAAGCTACGGCCATTATCGCAATAATGCTTGTTACGATCTCAATAATGAAGTCGCCGAACAGGGCTTGGATCGATTTGGCCAAAATGGCGACAGGTATGGTGATGTCACCTTGATAACTGATTGGCGCCATAAATAAGAAAAGGCCAAGCAGAGAGGGGACGAGAAACATCCAAAAAGTCCCTTTGGACTTGGAAGTCTCTGAAGTTGTTGCGTTATTTTGCATCACGTTTCTCAAGTTACTACTAGTCAACAGTTGCCGTCCTATTGGCATATCTATTCACTAAACATCCGTGTTTAATCAGATGGAAGTAAGGTTAACGGCTTTTTGTTAAGTTTGCAATACTATTCAATAATTATCGCTAATTATTCAGTCTTAACTGTTGCATATGGATCTTGTGACAGACTATTGTTTTGTTGCTGTTATTTCTGTTACTAGACGTGGCTATTGATGTTTTTCTTGTTGAGATTTTAGGCCGAGATATAACCAATATGCTAAAGCGATGACAAACGCCATTGCAGCAGGAATAAGCATGGTGTGTATCTGGAACTTATGGAAACTCAGTGCACCGACCACCCCGCCGGATAGAAAGCCGGAAAATATGAATAAAAAGAGTTTAGCTTTGCGGTGGTCAAAGCTTTCTCCGCGTAGCCGTGCGCCGAGCATCAGTCCGATATCTGTCATAATACCAGTTAGATGGGTGGTGCGAACGACTGCTCCGCTATAGGAAGTGATCATAGCATTTTGCAAACCACAGGCGGCGGAAGCGAAGTATTGACCGTAGTGGGAGTGATTGAGCAGAAGAAAATAGGCAATGAGTAACAGTGTGCCTTCGAAGCAAAGAGCAACCCCATAACGCCGTCCTAATTTAAGAGCCGGGCTGCTAAACAACCATCCGCTAATGGCAGCCCCAAATACAAAGCTGATAAGGATAAAGCAGAGGTGCCAAAGGGAGGGGTGGCCTTCGACGACTTTGCTGCCTAGTAGAGTTATGGTTCCGGAGACGTGGGATACTGCTTGATGTTGAAAACCCAAAAGGCCAACGGCGTTGACGAGTCCAGCCAATAGGGCGAGTAAAAAAGCACCGTATTCCACCCACTTGGGGAGTCTAGAAATCATAAAGGGCCTCCATTTTGACCCTTGGATTATATACCTAAAGCGTTAAGCTGTAAGAGAAAACTTAAATTCGTTATAAAGAATGAGGTGAAGCCGTTACTAGCGGATGGATTCAATTTCGCAGTCGAACTTAACCCAGCCGTGTTTGCGCTCTTCATAAACTGAAAAGCTAGGTTGCGGTAAGTCCTGCTCAGTAAAGAGGCCCAAGGGAACCACTAAAAACTCAGGCGCTGCACTCAGGGATAAAAGCATGGTGGTGCCACAGCTCGGACAGAAGGAGTATTCGACTTCATTGCCACTTTCTGCCAACCGAGAGAAGCGAGTCAGATCGCCAGATATGGAGACTTGTTCTCTATTAAAGCGGGCTTGCACACCGAACACGCTTCCGGTTCGCTTTTGACATTCAAAACAGTGGCAAATGGAGGTTCGCACAGGCTCTCCTTGGCACCTAACACTGGCTTGGCCACACGCGCAATCCGCGCTTCGAGTATGGTTAGATTCGGCCATATCTACTCCTTGAGATATCGAAACTCTATTGTTAAGGTTTACCACCATTAAATTGGGTTTACAAATCTTTTACCTTTGAGTGAGACTATGCGAAAACGACTACCAATCCCTCTGATCTTATTAACTCCAATAGTGCTTCTTGTGGTGGTTGTCATTGCGGGTGTCTATCGCTTCTCTCTTAGCGATGAGGAAATAATGCATAAGTTCCATGCACCCGTCGCTTCAAACCCTATTGTCGCACAACTGTTTCAGTTGCAGACGCCAAACCCTTGGACCATATCGGTACCTGACACTCACGCATTTGCGTTTATTGATAAATACGACAGTGAAAAATCGATGGCGACTGGTGGTTACGATGATGGTCAGGTTCGCGGTAAGGTCACAGTCGATACGCGTTTCTTAACTCCAATAGACAAACACGCATTTGCTGGCGTGATGTCGATAAGTAATCAGGGGACGGGCCTTTTTTATTACTTGGCAACCTTTACCTTTGATTCCCAGCGTCAACGGTTAGTTGTGGCTGATACTCAGTTTATTGGCGACAGAGTTATTATTGAGGACGTGATGGTCAATGAGAAAATTATCGCGGTTGAGAGCCTGCAACGTGATGAAGATCAACCTATGAGTGAGGCACCTCAGCGATCTGAGACTATACTCTTTTCCGTTAATCAAAGATTTTCACTAAAAAAACAAGATTAACGGCTTACCGAACGTCACCAGAACGAACGTCGGTATTGTTTATATGCGATAACTTGCTTATATTGGCCTAGTCAGACTTGAGATGGATTCAATTGCAGGGAATGGAGATATCAATGATAAACAAACGATTTTTTAAAACAAAAGACGAAGTTGAGGTGACTTTTGAACTACCCGCTGCGGAAGTAGAGGGTGGAGTAGCGTTAGTCGCAGACTTCAGTGATTGGCAACCAACTAAAATGAAGAAAGTCGCCAAGACTCAATCTTATAAATGTAAAGTTCGCTTAGCTAAGGATGCTCAGTACGAGTTCCGATACCTAATGGACAATGATGTTTGGCTTAATGACCCAAATGCAGATCAGTACAAGCCAAATGGATTTGGTGAAGATAACAGTGTTATCTCAACTCATCAGTAAAAATAAAGGCGTTTCGACGCCTTTTTTATTATCTTTGACATTACAAAGATGACTTTTCAGTGGTAAAACCTTACCCTTGTTGCTTTGTATAATACTGTTAGGGTCTAGTTGTGCTCATTAGAAACACAAAAGCACGAATATCTTCACTTTCTAAAAAGAAAAAAGCGTGGTTGTTTAGTCTGCCATTGATGGCGCTCGTTTCCGTTAATGCGTTGAAAGGCGACGGCTTGTCTCGAACTATAGACCTATCTATACCCGATACTGAATGGGTTCAATCCATCGTTTCTGAACCAGCAGAGTTTCAAAACCTCCCCGACTATGAGTATGTCATCCGTCGTGGCGATACCTTGAGTAAGATTTTTGAGCAACTGGGTTTTGGCTATAGCGAGCTGATGAAAGTGATGGAAACAGACTTAAACTATCTCGCTTTAGACACCTTAAGACCCGGTAACACTTTGAGATTCTGGAAGTCGGAAATCGACGGTAGCTAGATAAAATGGCGCTAGAGTTTAGCTTAGTGAAAAGTGCTGAATATGTTCGCACCGAAGATGGAAGCTACGAGTTTAACGATGTAACGATACCTGGCGAATGGAAAGAGTTTGCGTTGGTCGGTGAAATTAACGGTAGCTTTTCTCAATCAGTCAATCGCATTGGGTTGGGCAGTTCAGAGATAGAGCACGTTGTCTCTCTTCTTAAAGACAAAATCAATTTCACTCGAGATTTAAGAGCGGGTGACAAGTTTGAAGTGGTTCAGTCGCGCCAGTTTATTGGTGATACGGCGACGGGAAATCGCGAGATCCAAGCGATAAAGATTTATAACCGCGGGAAAGAGTATTCTGCTTATCTTCACACAGATGGTCAGTACTATGACGCCGATGGTAAGAGTTTGCAAAGAGCGTTTCAGCGCAAGCCCTTTAACGGAAAGTATCGCCTGAGTTCTCACTTTAACCCGAGAAGAAAGCATCCGGTGACAGGTCGCGTATCTCCTCACAATGGAACCGATTGGGCCATGCCAACGGGGACACCCATAGTATCAACGGGTGACGGTGTTGTTGTGATGACTCGCAACCACCCTTATGCGGGGAAATATGTGGTGATTAAGCACGGTTCTACCTACAAAACGCGCTACCTTCACTTACATAAGATACTGGTGAAAAAAGGGCAAAAAGTGTCACGTGGCCAACGAATTGGTTTAGCAGGGGCATCTGGGCGTGTCACTGGGCCTCATATACATTATGAGTTGATCGTTAGAGGTCGCGCAGTGAACCCAGTAAAAGCGAATATTCCGATGGCTAGTTCAGTACCTAAAAAGCAAATGGCTCAGTTTAAGTCCAGAAGAGATGAACTGAACGCTTAATAGAGTTGAAAAACCTCAAACTAGCAGCTCAATAGAATAGAAGCCCCCTTGTTAGGGGGCTTTGTTTTAACCGTTAGACACGCGCCGTTTAACAGCGAGGATGTTTGAGTGATGACTCACAATGGCTAACGGGGTCTCTGGACGGGAGAAGTAATATCCTTGAATTTGTGTACAGCCCATGCCGTAGAGTTTTTCTAGTGCTTCTTGGTTCTCAACACCTTCCGCGACTAACTCCACCCCAAGCTGACTAGCTAGCTGAATGATCAGCCAAACCACTCTTTCAGATGAGTCGTTGTTGAGCATGTTTCTAATAAAAGTAGAGTCAATTTTTATACAGTCGATAGGGTAGCTGTGTATGTAGTTAAGGCTTGAGTACCCAGTACCAAAATCATCCAGTGCAACCATAAAGCCCAATTGTCTTAGTTTGTCGAGAATAAAGCGAACTTCATTGGTTTGCGAAAGCAGCACCGTTTCTGTCAACTCTATGGTGAACTCATTGGGAAAGAAGCCATACTTATCAATGGTTTTAGTTAAATGCTGAAGATAGCGGTTAGAATCACTTAACTCGTGAGCCGAGCAGTTTAAACCCAGCCTGACTTTATGCCCAAGACCTCTTTCTAACTCAAGTTTAGCTTCACAAGCTAACTCTACAATGCGCTCTCCAAGTTCTACAATAAGGCCCGATTGTTCAGCGGCTTCAATAAATTCAAGAGGAGAGACGATACCGAGCGCTTGGCTATTCCAGCGAGCTAGGATTTCGAAATAGTTCCAACTGTCATTGTTTCTTTCAACAATGGGTTGAGCCAGAACGTAAATTTCACTGTTCGAACCAAAGGGTTTATCCAGCTCGTTGCGAAGCGCATCGATAATCATAGTGCGACGATAGTATTGAGCGCTTAAATGAGTGTCGTAACACTGTACATGAGTGCTGTTTTGTTGCTTACAGTCTTTTAAGGCCAAACTGGCATTGAGTATCAATTGATCAGCGGTTAAGCGACTGTCCGACTTTCTCGCAATGCCAATACTTACACCAACCTTGATGGTGTGAGAAGGATCAGTGTACCCTTCTTCCAATCGGTTAATGATTTTACGACATATTTTCAGTGGGTCGCCAGAATGGGTGATGAAGGCAAACTCATCACCAGCGATCCGAAATGCAGAGTTCTCTTCGGGAAGGCTGTTGATTATGGTGTTGGCAACAAATTTTATTATCTGATCACCGATATAATTACCATATAAGTCATTGATTGATTTGAAGTTATCTATGTCGATGTAAGCGAGGGTAAACGGCTCTGGACTGGTTTCTGTCAAGCGTTCTAACTTATCCGATAAAAAGCTTCTATTGAGCAAACCCGTTAAGTTGTCGTGAGATACTTCGTAGCTCAGCTGGTTTACCAAACTGTCTGAACGGGCGGAAAGCCATTTAGCTCTTAGGCCGTGCAACACTAAATTGGCAAAGAGCTTGTGGTAAAACACCACATCTTCATCGGCGAGAATAGAACTTTGAAACGTCGATAGTAATACGCCGAGGACTTCTCCACTGCGAGTTCTAAGGGGGATGCCTAAGTAAGCTTGGAGTTCGTGTTCAACAATATAAGTGTCTTCGGGAAAGTGCTGAGAAACGTTCTCGCTGTACAAGCAAAAGTCGCGTTCGGAGTTACTCACACTTTCGCACGGCGTGCCTTTTAAGGGGTAGTGAATGTCTCGTTGTAGCTTGTTGTAACAAGCGTAAGAGAGGGTTTGAGCCTGATAGTTAAACCTGTCCAGCTCTATTATACAAGTACAGTACGAGCTGAACTGCTTATGAAGAGTGAGTGTGACGGTATCCATCAACTCAGCGCCGTCTAACAGTAAGATGTCGTTAATGACACCCATACTGATAACGGGATCAGTGAGAGAGTTCCTAGCCATAACTTTTAACCTGCGTTTTAGTGATTGTGCTTCACTTTTTTATATATATGCACCTAGTTACTATGGTACACAGGTCATTCAATTTCAAACGAGTCGATGGTACTTTCTTGTCATTCTACGGCTATAGTTTTGTTTCAAAAAAGAATATTATTCGTCGGCTAAACGCTGTTTGATAAAGTCCAAAAACAGTTGGGTTCGAGTGTGGTCATAATCGAGCTTTGGGTAGTAAGCGTAGACTGTTGATTCATCAATAGTTACGTCGGGAAGTAACTTTTGCAGTTGACCTTGCTTGACTTCTTCTTTGATCATTACGTCACTAGACACCAGTATTCCCATGCCCGCTTTTGCAGCGTAAAACAGAGATTCAACGTTAGTGGTGGTAAACTTTCCATGCAATGTCAAACGTTTATCTGGACCGAGTCTAAACTCCCGAAAAGGCCTTTCCCCGTAAAGTAATACATTGTGTTCGTTGAGATCTTCTGGTCGATTCGGCTTCCCGAAGCGTTCTATGTAGTCTGGGGAAGCGTAGAATCCCAGCTTGTATTCAAACAGTGGTGTCGCTTTAAAACTCAGCGAGTTGAGCTGCTCGATCTCTCTGCTAATAAAAAGGTCCAAACTCAACTCGGGAAGCTGGCCGGGTGTGGTGGTAAGTAGCAAAATTTTGATATCTGGATAGAGCTTTTGAAACTCATCTAAGTATTGAACGAGAAACTTAGAGCCCACAGCCAAGGTGGCCCCAATTTTTAAAAGCCCAGCGGGGTTTTGACTGACCGATCGAGTTTCATCAACAATGGATTGCCAGCCTTCTATTTGAACTTTGGCTCTTTCGTAAAACAGAGCACCCGCTTCGGTTTGAGTCACGGATCGGGTCGTGCGCTTTAGTAGTTGCGCGCCAATGCGTTCTTCAAGCCAGTGTACTCTTTTACTTATCGCGGAACTCGTTGTATCGAGCTTTCTGGCAGCTCCGTTAAAGCTACCCTCTTCGACGACCCGTATATAACTTTGTACGCTTTGCAACCAATCCATATTAAACCTTTACTGTTTCCTAATGGGAACTAATTCTTTTCCTACGGCAAGTATTATCACATAAAGAGAAGTAAATTAAACTTTGTGACATCAAGGTTTTAAACGGTTCCCCCCGTTTTTACACAAACACAGTACCAAAAGAGGCCACAGCTGAATGAAAAAAACGCCAATACTACTTGCTATGATGATCATTGCCACTGGTCAAGTTGGTGTAAGTATTTACTTACCTTCCTTGCCATCTATAGGCGAAGATTTGCAAGTGTCTCAGGCACAAATTCAGCAGTTAGTTACCCTGTTTTTGGTCGGTTTTGGACTCTCTCAGTTGGTTTATGGCCCCTTGTCAGATTCAATTGGGCGACGTCCAGTGTTTATTATCGGCCAAGGTATCTATCTAGTGGGAACCGTGGTTTGTGTGGCGTTCGCGACAACCTTTGGATGTTAGAAGTAGGAAGGCTGCTGCAAGGTTTAGGCGCGGGCAGTGCATCGGTTCTTGGTCGAAGTGTGCTACGAGACAGCTATGATGGAAAAGAGTTAACCAAAGCACTCTCTTACATCTCAGTGACCGCTTCAATTATGCCAATCGTCGCCCCCGTATTAGGGGGCTGGATCACCTTTCAATTTGGTTGGATTGCGGTATTTTCCTTTGTGTTGCTTTACCTAAGTTCTATTTTTGCATTGGGATTACTGATACTTCCTGAAACGCTGCCCTATTCAAAAAAGCCATTTCAACCACTTAGCTTGTTTCATCGATACGCTAGCCTACTTGCCGACAGGCAGGTGATGAGTAGCGCAAGCTATAATTGGCTAACCTATCTCGCGGCGGTGGTTTCCCTCTCTATCTTTCCGTTTCTGTTACAAACTGAATTAGGGTTAACCGCCGCTGAGTATGGCACCATCATGATACTTCCTTCTATGGGTCTATTGTTTGGTTCGCTCGCGCTAAACGTTTTAAATCGATACTACGCGACGGGACAAATACTGGCATTTTCTATCACGGTGCTTGCCTTGGCGGGATTCTGCCTGCTGTCTTTAGAAATGAGCGTATTTAACCTAGTGTTTTCTTTTACTCTGTTGGCGTTGGCACAAGGACTATCTTTCCCCTTATCGATCAGCATGCTCCTTGCACCACATAAGAAAAATGCGGGAACGGTGTCGGCATTTTCCGGTTCGATACAAATGTGCTTAGCGGGGGTATTCGGCGGCTATATCGTAACCAACTGGATAAATAGCGCGCTGCTACTAGGTGTCTTCTATTTTGTCGTTGCTGGCACGATGGCGTTTGTATTGCTGTTCAATCGCCCGTATGAGATGGAAAAAAAGCTGGAATACTCGTAAATGATGAATTGCTTTTTCCGACGACTCGGTATTTTTGTTAGACGAGTTGTATGACTTGAGCGGAAGACATACAATGCCGCCCATTGATATCGCTTTAAGGTCTCCGAATCATGGAACAAAACGAGTTTAACCAATTAGTCAATGCACTGTGTGAGACAGAAAACCTTCCTCAGGCATTAGAAATGCTTCGCAATAGCGAAAATGAAGAAGTCTCGCAAGCGGCTCAGTCGATTACTGGACAGTTTGCCCTTGCCGAAGTCGAAGGCGAAAAGCGCATCTATCACCTAGTGATTGAAAAAAATGAACAGGGCGAAGATGAAGAACTGGTAGAGCACGTTATGAACGAAGGTGAAGACATTATTCGGTTTGTGGCTTGGTTTTTTGATGCGCAGTTTGAAGTCAAACGCAAAGATACCTATCAAGCGGCGGGAAAAACCTATTCACAACCCAAGCGCGCTTAACATTGCCTCAAGTTTAAAGAAAAAGCCCCGAATGGGGCTTTTTTTATCCGACCGAAGTCTGGTTTGACTCAATGCCAACGACGTTATCCGGTATGGACGTATGGCCGTTTTCTGACATCCAGACCTCCAGATTGTCGGCCCCCCCAATATACGTGCCCTCAATCCAAATTTGTGGAACAGTGACAGGTGTTTTCAAGCCTATGTGGGCTTTAACCTCAGGTATCATTCGATACAAGGCGGCACTCTCTTTGACCACATCGTGATAGGTGTAATCTATTCCAGCTTCGTCGAGCAATTTCTTTGCTTTGACACAGAATGGGCATGTGGCTTTGCCATAGACAATATTGCCTTGGAGTGTGTCGCGCTTGGTCCACTCTTGAATCACTGATTGGACAAGAACTCCTCGGTTTAACGCTTCCCCTTGACTGACGACTTTGCCCTCGACAACCAAGATTGGCGCATGCCACGCACCTTTGGCGAGTGGCTCCCACCAATGAGAAAGCCAGTCTTTCACTTCGAGCTCGACAGGCACACCGTCGAGTTCGTTGGCGAACGTATCCGCCAAAATATCTTTAGTGAGCGTGCATTCACCGCATGGGATCTTCACACTAAAAGGTCCCCAGCTTCCGCCCCAACGATACAAAGTAATTTTGACTGGTGTGGTCATTCGAGTTCTCCCAAACAAAGTTCATACGTTAATAGAACGGATGAGTGAAAAGATTATTTCAAAGCACGTGGTTTTTTTGTTTCCCAATGGGTAATAAATGCCACGGATAAAATAATTATAGCCGCTCCTAGCCATAAACGACCCGGAGGAACCCAGCCAAATACCATCCAACCCGCTAACACGTTAAGGGGCAGCTTGGCGTGATCAAAAGGCTGTACAAAAGAGGCGTCTGCGACGGCGTAGGCTTTCACAATCGCCCACTGAGCCAAGGCGGTCATCGTTCCCGCGCCAATGAGAATAAGCCAAATGTCCAACCAGATGGGGTTTGCCAGTCGGGAAAGGCCAGTAATAAGTTAAATGGGGTGATCAAAACCAGAAGGTAGACGACCATGGTGGATGGCGAATCATCACTTGAAAGTTTCTTCACCATTAGTGAATAGCAAGCCCAGAAGAAGGCCGCTCCTACGGGCAAGAGTGTTGCCCAAGAAAAGTCATCCGCCCACGGTTCTAAAATGATCATCGCACCGCCGAATCCACTTAACGTGGCTAGCCACCTTGCAGCTCCTACTTTTTCTTTGAGGAACAGGCCAGAACCCACTGTGGCAAACAGAGGTGAAGTCATCAAAAGTGCGATACCTTGCCAAATAGGCACGGGATAGGCGAGAGCCCAAAGCCAAAGCTGTATGCCGATAACAGAAAGGAAAACGCGTAAAATATGAGTGCCTAAATGCTGGGTTCGCAAAGAGTTGCGAATACCGAGTGTTTTTAGGTACGGCAAAATGACGACAAAAGCGATAGCGTACTGAACGAGGGCCACGGTCGTAGAAGAAAGACCAAAATGAATACTAGCAACTTGCGCGAGACTGTTGACAATAGCGAATGCCAATCCGGCAGTCAGCATCCAACTTGCCCCTTGCAATGGGTTGTGGTTAGAGCGCATTGTATGAATTAGGTTAATGTAATTAGGTCGTTGAATCATACGACTTTATTATTTAGAAACCAATGAAGATATCTAATAGTTAATATTCTATTGTTTAATTTAAAGCGCAGAGAAAACGGGCTACACCCGTTTTCTCTGACGTAATCACCGGTACTAGAATCATTTGTTTTTGTTGATTACGACAACAGACAAGACAACTAAAGTCATACCGATGGCGTGCCACACCGTGAATAGTTCTCCCAAAAGTAACACGGCAGCGGCAGCGGTGATCCCCGGCCCCATGTTACTGGTTAAGCTCACTTGAGTAGGGCTGAGCCTTGCCATCGCTGCAGCGACCAAGTACGAGGGAACGACAGTGCAGAATATGCCAAGAAAGATGCCCAACAAAATTAAGTCCATGGACCAAGTAGAAGGGTTGCTACCGCTTTGCATTAAGTGAATTACGATGGCAATACCTGCACTGCCCATACCCACGCTTGTAAAGAGTGAGCTACCCATATGACCAATCAGAGGTTTGCTCCAAATTAGGTAAAAGGAAAACGCCAGAGCAGAGCCTATCGCGAGCGCTGCGCCAGCCGTAACCGACGAACCAAAGGTGGATAGGTCATGGGTGAATATCAGTGCGGTTCCCATGTACCCTACGATGGTTGCTATCCACACCGAGCGGCTTGGCTTAGTGCCATAAAAAATCCAACTGATCAAAACGACAAAAGTAGGGAACATAAAAATTAGAAGGCGTTCTAGCTGGGCTGAAATATATGCTAGCGACATAATGTCTAGATAGCTGGCGAAGTAATACCCCAAAACGCCAATGGCGGCCGCTTTTAAGCCGTGCTTTTGAAGGCTATTGCGATGTTCTTGTTTTCGGCACAAGTGCACCAGAATAACTAGATAAAAGGGCAACGAACTTAGCGCCCTGAGAGCCAGAATAGAGCTTGCATCCCCGCCGTATTGATAAGCGATTTTTACCATGACTGGCTTGATAGAAAAGAGAACGCAGGCAAGTAGGGCGAATATTACCCCTAACTGGTATTGCGAATGGCTTGATTCTGATTCTGAAGTGCTGGTTGTCATTGTCATCGTATCCTTAGTGTAATTATTGGGGCTACGAGACATAGGACATCCTGGCTACTTATCTCGTAGCCAGGCACAGTTCAACCTACCGGGCTACAGGCATAAGAAGGAGGAGGAGCCAAAAGTAAGTTGAACGCATAGAGATATCTATCCTTGGTTGTTGAGCAAACCATTCCATATGGTTGATTTTCAGCGTATAGGGATACTTGGGCGATTGCAACCCCTAATCTAGCAAGAGTTTTTGTTCGAGTTGCACCATAGCATTTCTGTACATTAGCCAAGCGCAGATACCGGCGGCAATATTGCCCATAACGCCCCCCAGAACAGGCCCTGTAATCCCGCGACTTGAGCACCAACCCATAAACAAGGAAGGAAGAAGGCAAATAGCCGCAAAGCAGAGATAGTCAATGCTGTATAAGATTTGCCAAGTGCGTTGGATATTGAAACCAACAACATGCAGATGCCCAATGGACCGAGGCTAAAAGGCACTATCATAAGGTGCCATGTCAAAATGGTTTCTACCTTAGACTCACTGGTCATTATGCTGGCTAAAAAACCAGAACCCAGCAGAGTGACAGCGGCAATAGCGGCTTGAAAGATCAACACGTATTGGCATGCAATGGAGACGAGCTTTCTTATCTCTCCAAGAGATTTTTCACCGAGTAATCGGCCGATCATTGGTGGCATAGACATGGTTAACGCCAGTACTGACACAATGGCAAAAAATTCAAATCTAGATCCAATGCCCATGCAGCCACAGCAGCCGTGCCATAACTCGCGAGTAGTTTGGTGGCTAGCATAGACGATAACGGCGGCAGTAATTGGCTGATCATGGCAGGTCCCATGATGTTGCCCAAACACTTTAAACTGTGGCCAATTTTCATATCGTGCCAGTCAAACAGTACCCATTGCTTTTTCCAAACTCTAGGAAGAACAATGGCAATACCAGAGCCAAATGCGAGTATGGTCGCCACTGCTGCGCCATTGATACCCATGTCCAAGGTAAAAATAAACAGGGGATCAAGAACTAAGTTTAGACCACTGGTTACCATCATCATTGTACCGGGGAGCATAGTGTTTCCGTTGGCGCGGCAGACGCTGTACAAAAAGTAAAGAACAGCACCCGTCCACGCGCTGACCAGCCAATAGATCCAGTATTCGTCAATAATGACAAATACTGTATCCGGAGCACTGAGCAGTTTTAACAAGGGCACGCGAATCAAATAGAGAATCACGCCAATTACCGCAACGCTAACACTACCAACGGCAATAACCAGAGCACCTAGCTGTTTTGAATAACGAAGTTTATCTGCGCCAATTGCTCTTGAGATAACGGCGGTGGTCGCGATCCCTAAACCGACTTGTATTCCGATGATGACCATCTGAATAGGTAATGTGAAACCTTGTGCGGCGAGCGGTAATACTCCGAGTTGACCAATAAAGGCACTATCGACCAATTGGAAACTCATCAGTGAAAGGACACCGAATAGCATTGGCCAAGTCATACTAAAAAGCTGACGACCTAGAGAAGGTGTAGTAACGGTTTGTGACATGCAATTGCCTTTATTTGCTTAAGCTCGGTTATCCGAGCTTCTAATTATTCTAAATCGTCGGCATAGCCTTTAGGGGGCGGTGTCCAACTTCTTTCTGTTTGACTGTGGCGGTCACTTCTATCTGTAACTAATGCCGTTTTTATATGTTGCTCTAGCTCCATAAACAACTCGCGATAGTTGTTGTCATAGCGTTCGCTGGTGGAGTTGTTGACCCAAGCCTGATACAGCAAATCGGATTGTGTTTCTTCGATGCGTTTATAAGCTCGCTTTTGCTGTTCAACATCAAAGGGATGTACATTGAGTTGTTTTAGCGCCTGTCCGCCTAGTTCGATGGCAGAATGATAGGTCTCGGACTCGATAACATCTGCTCCTGCTTGCCTTAACTGGTAGCCATGACCTCTGTCAAAAGCCCTTGCCAGAACAGTAAGTTTAGGATGCGTGTGTTTCAAATACTTAACTAACTCTAAACTTGCGTCGGGGTTGTCGATAGCGACAACGACGAGCTGAGCATCTTCAACACCTGCGGTATGCAGTAAGTCTGGCCGCGTAGCATCACCAAAGTAGGCTTTAGTGTCAATCTTTCTCATGTTGTCTACTTGGTCGGCTTGGTGATCTAACACGACGGTCTTTACGCCATTTGAAACAAGTAAACGGTTGACTATCTGCCCAAAACGACCGATTCCGGCAATAATGACAGTCCCTTGGTCGTCGATATGATCGGCGTCTCTTTGGTTAGATTGTCGTTCAAAACGCGGCAAAATCACTTTATCAAACAAGATAAAAAGCCCCGGAGTTAAAAACATGGAAATCGCTACCACTAGAGAGAGGGTTTGCGATAGACCGATAGGAAGCACGTGGTTTTGAACGGAGAAACTCAGCAAAACAAATCCAAATTCTCCCGCTTGTGCAAGACTAAGCGCAAACAGCCATCGGTCACTCCCGCGAACTTTAAAAACAAAGGCCAGTACCATTAGAACCGTAGCTTTAAGTGCCATAACACCAATGGTTAAACCTAAAATCAGCGCTAATTGGTCAAAAAGTAACGCAAAGTTGATGCCTGCTCCAACGGTAATGAAAAATAGCCCTAATAACAGACCTTTAAAAGGGTTGATATTGGATTCTAACTCATGTCTAAACTCGCTGTTTGCCAAGACCACTCCAGCTAAAAACGTGCCCAAAGCGGGTGATAAGCCGACTAGGCTCATTAGTGCTGCTATGCCAACAACCAGCATTAAGGCGGTAGCGGTAAAAATTTCGCGAAGCCCTGAGCTGGCAACAAATTTAAACAGTGGACGGCTGAGATAGTGGCCTGCGATAACAAGGCCGACGATAGACACTAAAATGACTAGGGCGTAGGCCCAGCCGGGTAATCCAGCGACAAGACTTATCTCTGGATGATGTTCGGCAGCGGAGACCGCTGTGCGTTGCGCTTTTTCTACCAATCTGGTAAAGCGAGCAACGGAATAAATGCCAACATAGGGATAACGGCAATATCTTGAAATAGAAGGACAGAGAAGGCGTTATTGCCTCCCTCGGTACGTGTGTATCCCTTTTCATTAAAGGTTTGCAGAACAATAGCCGTAGAAGAGAGAGCAAAGATCAAACCTATGCTTAGCGCGATACTCCAATAAAGTCCAAAAAAGAGCGCAATTCCAGTGACTGCCGCTGTCGTGATCCCCACTTGCAACCCACCTAAGCCAAGTAGCGATTTCTCATTGCCCATAGCATTTTAGGTTCTAGTTCCAAGCCGACGAGGAACAGCATCATGACTACACCAAACTCGGCAAAGTGCTGAATGGTGTTAGTCTCTTCTCCCACTAATCCAGTAATTGGGCCGATGATCACGCCTGCAATAAGATAACCGAGTACGGAACCAAGACCAAAGCGCTTTGCTAAGGGCACTGCAATAACAGCAGCGACTAAGTAGATAAAAGCCTGCAAAAAATAGACGGTCATAGCGATGCCTCTGAAGTTTCTGAGGATACAGTAATATCGAGCTGTTCTGCGTTTTTAGCACTTTCCCAATCGATCTGATTGAGAACGAGTTGCTCAAGTAGTTTTCGGTATCGAGCGACATGTTGATCGATACGTTGCTCTTCTGCGGCGGTACGAGAGCCAAAAAGGGCGAAGGGGGCTATGTATTCCATATGAGTCAAGTTGGCCATCTGCTCTATCGGGGCTAGCAGTTGACGAATCGTAAAGTGATTGTATCCATCAGATTGGTAAGCGTCTTCTCGGCCACCTGCGGTGATGGCGCAGAGGAGCTTTTTTCCTTTCAGCGCTAGACCATCGTGTCCATAGGCAAAGCCGTACTCCAAGACCAAATCTTGCCACTCTTTCAATATAGACGGCGTTGAATACCAATAAAGTGGAAACTGAAAGACAATGATGTCGTGTGCTCTCAGTCTTTCTTGCTCTCGGTCGATATTGATATCTAAGTGGGGATACTCTCGATAAAGATCAACCGCAGTGACACCTTCAGTCTCTTGTGCGGTACGAAAAAGAGGAGTGTTGACCTCTGAGCGTTTTTGAGAAGGGTGTGCGAACAGCACCAATACTTTTTTATTACTCATACTTTGCCTTGCCGTCTTAATTATCAACTCATTGTGGCATAGGTAACGGTGACATACTAAATAAGGCCGCTTAAAAAAAGGACAAGTCTCGTATGTGTAAATCCATGCTAATTAAGTGGTTATGTAAAATGTTTACACATTGTTGAATGTCGAAGTGTCGACTACTTTTAATAAAAAGATGAATAGTGCGAAAGAGAACTATGCAAAAACCCCCTTTTCCAGACAATGAAGACATTCGTCTGCAAAACCTCCGAAACTTGGAAGTACTGGATACCGCTCATGAAGAGAGGTTTGACCGCGTGACTCGTTTGGCCAAACGCCTATTTGATGTGCCTATTTCTTTGGTGAGCTTAGTTGATAGTGACCGACAATGGTTTAAGTCGTGCTTCGGTTTACCCGTTAGCGAAACACCGCGTGACATCTCATTTTGCGGTCATGCAATTTTGAGTGACCAGCCATTTGTGATTGAAAATACACTTGAGGACAGTCGATTTCTAGATAACCCACTTGTGGTTTCTGAGCCTCATATTCGATTTTATGCCGGTGTGCCACTCGTGTATGAAGATGGAAGTGTATTAGGTACTTTATGCATTATAGATACTGAGCCACGTGAGTTTGGTCAAGAGTCGCTGCAAGATCTTATTGATCTTGCCAAAATGGCAGAACGAGAGTTGTGCGCGTGCCATACCGCTTCTCTTGATGAACTGACAGGGATCTCCAATCGACGCGGGTTTATAGAGCTGGCCAATAAAAGCCTCAACTACTGTACTTTTGCTCATTTCCCTTATTCACTGGCCTATTTTGATCTCAACGACCTAAAAGCAATCAACGATAGTCACGGTCACCAAATGGGGGACGAAGTGTTAAAGAATTTTTCGGCTCTGTTGGAAAAGGGGTTCAGAGATTCAGATGTGTTTGCAAGGCTAGGTGGCGATGAGTTTGTGGTGTTTATGTCTGGCGCTTCAGAAAATGTAGCGACTATTGCGATACATAGATTCCAAAAAGTGGTGGACTCGTTTAATGCATCGACCACTTTGCCATACTCCATTAGCTTTAGTTATGGTCTGGTATCAGGGAACAAAAATACGCCAACTACGCTAGAGAGCTTACTAGAACGCGCAGACAAAAAAATGTATGAGCACAAAGCGGAGACTAAACAGTCGGGTCAGTCCTAAGGACGGACAGCAAGTCGTGCAAGGTGGGTACGGTAAGAGAGGCGTGTTTCTCAAATGCGCTTTCCTTGCCGTTAGTCACCAGACAACTGGGGGCTCCCGCATTAGAAGCGGCTTGTAAATCGTACAAATAATCCCCTACATAAAGCATCTCTTGTGGTTCAATTGACCATTTTTCAGTGAGTGCCAATAAAGAATCTGGCGCGGGTTTAGGGGGAAAGTGCTCGCGACTGATCACCGTCTCGATAGAAAGCCTGTTGTGATCGAGTTTTTGAGCCGCAGCGACGGCGCAATTTCTCGTGATCACTGCGGTGAAAAGTGCGTTTGTTTTTATGTATTCCAATATGGGATGACACCCAGGCATGGGATGAGAACTTTGAGCATCATCGATCTCGTGCTGCAAAATCATTTTAGAGGCTTGGGAGCTCTGCTGAGGGCAGTGTATATCGTCGACAAAGGCGAGGAGATCTTGATCTAAGGGGCAGCCCAACTGGTGGCGAAGCCATTGAAAATCCATATTTGAACTGACCAGAGTGTTGTCTAAATCAAAAACGATCGCTTTTAATCGCTGTACTTCCAATGGTATCGCTTGCATGACTGCTCCTTATGGTTGAGCGTGCCGTGAGCTACTTTGAGTTAGGCAAACTCTTTTTCTAAGTATGAGACAATATCTGAAGATTCGTACATCCAAGTGACGTCACCATCCTTTTCAATTCTCAGGCAAGGTACTTTTACGCGGCCACCACCTTGCTCTAGATCTTGGCGATGTGGTTCAGTTTTCGCGTTTCTCACTTCAATATCAACAGATTGACGCTTCATCGCACGGCGAACTTTGACACAAAATGGGCATGCTTCGAATTGATAGAGCGCCATAGACTGTGCTTTTAGATCGACTTGTTGTTGAGCGTGTGAATCACGAGTCACACCTTTTGGTGAAAATAGAGCATTTCCGGCCAGAATAATGCGGCCTAAAATCCAACGAATGAGCTTCATAACTTTCCTTTCTTTATTTTTATCATGGCCTTATGAAAAGCCAAAGTATAGTTTGTTGCGTTATTGTAACCAGTATCGGCAATGACTACATCTCTATTTTGTGTTGTTTCGTTACCTGAATCCCCAAACGTTTTGCCAGACGCACTAGGTTGGCGCGGTCGGTCTCCAGACACCGTGCCGCTTTTGCCCAATTGTATTGCGTATCGCTTAGAGTTTGTACGATTAACTGGCGTTGAAAGTTTTCTGTTGCTTCTCTTAAGTTTTGGTTTTTTGCATCAGTTGGAGCATCAGTGACTGAAGGAACACTACTACTCAGCCCACTCTCCAACACGCCAATATCGGAAGGGCTTACAGATACTAAGTTTTGATTGTCGCAGCGCGCACGTGCTTTTAGTGCGGCGCGGTTGATGACGTGCTCTAACTCACGAACATTGCCGGGCCATGAGTAGTTCGACAGTTCTAGTAAAGATTGATGGGTAAATTTAATTCGAGTGATCCCCAACTTGCGTCTAGCGATTTCTAAGAAAAAGCCAGATAGCAGTTCGATATCCCCGGTTCGATCTCTGAGGGGAGGGACTTCTATAGGGTACACCGTTAACCGATGGAAAAGGTCTGAGCGAAAACGCCCCTGATTGACTTCTTGTTTCAGGTCGCGGTTAGTGGCGGCCAACACCCGAACATCAATGGTGTGGACAGCGTCTTGACCGACAGGTTGTATTTCGTTGCTTTGCAACGCTCTTAGGATTTTACTTTGCGCCGACATCGGCAGTTCACCAATCTCATCAAGGAAGAGTGTCCCTCCATCCGCCAATGCAAATTTGCCCATTCGGTCTTTGTCGGCACCGGTAAAGGCCCCTTTAACATGCCCAAAAAGCTCACTTTCGAGCAGCGATTCAGGAATGGCAGCGCAGTTAACATACACCAAAGGCTGTTTGCGACGAGGTGATAGCATATGTAAGGAACGGGCAACCAGTTCTTTTCCGACGCCAGTTTCTCCGTGAATGAGAATATTGAAGTTGGATGGTGCGACGACATTGATATCTTCTCTTAGAGCCAGCATAACTGGGCTGCTACCTACAATTTCAACACCTTCACGCTCCCAGTTGTCTTCGCTTAATTCTTCCAATCGTTGCTGAACCTGTTTGGCTTGCTGCTCAAGTTGGGAAACGGTAAGGGCTACCTTTAAACTTGATGCCATGATGGCAGAAAGCGCCTCTAAACTGCGTTGGGGAATATTATCAAAGACGTTCGGCGTCAGGCTGTCCATAGTCAAAACGCCGAGCAAGGCATCTCCATAGCGAAGCGGTAAACCCATGCAAGCGTGAATGGGAAGGTCGCCTTCGTGATCGATAAGCAAACAGTCAAATGGGTCGGGTAAATCACAGTCCGCATCAAAGCGAACGGCTTGCTTGGATTCGCAAATACGGGCAAGACGAGGGTGCTCACTGAGCTTAAAGCGTCTTCCCAAAGTATCTTGAGTAACACCTTGCAGAGCTAGCGGGACCAAAGTGTCCCCTTGTAACGACAAAAGTCCCACGCAGTCGCACTGAATAGCCTTGCGTGTGGCGTCGAGCAACTTAGTAAACTTATCTTCTTCACTATGTCCGCTTGCTAAACCTATCGTTAGTTCTATTAAGGTGGAAATTTGAATATCGTTCATGGGTACACCAAACAAGATTTTTTATCCATGATAATGTCATTTTGACCTAGATTAAATGGGTCTAAATGACATTATTAACTTTTGTATGTCAGGTGAATGTTTGTTACTAAAAGGAAAAGTGGTTGACCAAGTTTATGCAGTGCTTCATTGTACGCACTAAATTCTCCGCGCATATCTACTATTTGAATAATGAGGTTAGTTGATGAAACCAAAACTGTTCGTATTAAAAATGCCTTTCGAAGAAGAAGGAAAGTTCTGGTTTTGTACTCATTGTGCACTTATCGAAGGTGCATTAAAGGTGAACCCACAATGGGAAGGACACATTGAAGTGCACAGAATTCCTTTCCCAAAGCCGAGAAAAGAGATCGTTGACATATTGGGTGAAGAGCAGCAATGGCTACCTGTTTTGGTGCTGGAAAATGGTGACACCATTACCGACCCGGTTGATATCACCAACTACATTGCGGTCAACTTTGGCGGCGCAGCCCCACATCCTTAAACCAGAGCATCTGGTTTAATCGAAACTTAATCTTCGCTCTGACCTTTGCACTGAATAGCGATGTTTAGAAACAGCGATTGGAATATTTAACAGCGGATTTAAAAAGGTCAGAACCGAAATAATATCGATTCTGACCTCGGGCCTAATAGCCAATAAAGCGGTCTAATTAGCTCTAATAATGAAGAGTTTACTCGACGCTGTTTTCAGAAATCGTCGCGATCGCAACAATCGGTTTTCCGTTGATGGCGAAGGCGTCGTGGTTGTTCGCGTTTAGACTGACTTTTATTTCATAGTCCCCTGGTGGAAAATCCGATAAATGGTAGTGATGTGCGTATAAGCGCGCCAGTTTTTCACCATTGACATAGATATGCGCGTGACCTTGGTTATCCACATTGGCTAAATTGACCAGCTCGGGTGTAAAGGTGAAGTTTGTGGTATCGACCACTAAGTTCCAACCCGCACTGGTGTCTTTGATAAGCTCAACGGCGATAGTTGGCGCACTTTCCGGCGCGACGTTTATCATGCCGTGTTCCATGCTGTGGTCATGATTATAGTGAGTATCATGATTTTCCGGTTCGCTTGTTACATCAGGGGCAATAATAACGCCAACGAGGACACAAATGACTGCCAAGTAAAGTACATAAGGGAACCTAAGATTGATATTTTTCATAACGCCTCTGATATCAAGAACGAGCAAAGAGTTGGGTGACTTTTAGCTTTTGACCATAGCCCAGTAAAATTAGAACTAGAGCAGAACCAATAATTGGCAAGTGCCCTACAAATTCCATTAATGCGGCTTCTCGGTTGCCCTGAACAATAAACACAATGTTAGAGGTCAGCATAAAACCAGAAATGGTGAGTGTGGTTAGGCGAGTGGTTGTTCCCATCATAAGCAGAATACCTAATATGCATTCGCTGATACCCGCTGATAGGACAAACAATCTATCGTCAAACATTTCAAATCCTAAGTAGGGCATGAAGTTCCACTGGAAGTCAGCGATAAAGGCTTGTCCGTATAGTGCGCCATGAAGCTTCTCGGTGACTCCTAGAACAAAGAGTGCCAAACCGGTAAGGATGCGAAGTGCGTCCACCGAATAAGGTTTAAGCTTAGCTTGGAGGGAGGGAGAAGGCAGATTGTTAAATAACAGGAATAAGCTGATACCCAAAATGTTCACGTATTCTAGGGCACTTACCACGCCGTACTGAACAATAAGCCCAAGATAGAGGATGACAATAAGTATCGATGCGTGATGAATAAATCGGTTGGCAAGTAACATGATACCGATAGTGGCTTGTAGTAAAACCATCGCATCGCCAAACATTCCATAGGCTACGTGATGGGGAGCGATTAAAGCCCCGTCGTAAGCGGTAAGCAAAAATGACATACCGGTGAAAATTCTCAGTATCTCGATAAAATCATGCCTGGTTTTACTGTCTGCGACCTTCACTTTTGGCAATCTTGTGTCTAAAAAAGCAGAGACGACAAAGATAAGCGCCGCGATGGCCATCCAAATTAAAACTGGGGTATCGGTGATCGAATATGGTTGAAAGTTCTCAACAGTTGCCGTGTTGGTGTCGACAAACCATTTAACGTGAGCATGCGCTGGTGCTTGAGCTGCAAGACATATTAAGCCTAACGGCAGTCCTAAATTACGCATAAGTTTCCTCTGAAAAGATAGATTAGTATTTATTATTTGCTGACTTCTTTTTGCTTCCAGGGGGATAGAACTAATATTATTATCAGTATATTTGTAAATGATTATTATTTTTATTTCTATAAATTACAACGCTTAACGCTAGAATGGCCTCGCAACTGTTTACTCTTTGCTCTACTCCTGAACCTAGGTCGTTGTGTGCCTCATGCTACGCAATATTGGACGGCAATAGGCTTGATAATACTCAAGTGCGATTTTTTCGTGCTTCTGGTATTTTTAAGTGGGAGAGGTGTAAGTGCGATACTTTGTTGAAAAGAGCGAAGCGCTAAAACAACTTAATAAGATTTAATGCAATAGGTGGTGTTTGACACCACCGGCTGTAGAGAGGGTTAAGAAAAGAACTGTTTTATACGAGCAAGTATTCCTTGGCTAGATAAGTTTTTAGTCGGGCTAGATTCATCACCCAGATAGAAACTTTTCATCAGTTCAGTACGCAGTCGGTCAGGTTGCTGATTGAGAAGAGGGGCAACTCGTTGTGCTGTTTGCTCGGCATAGTCATTGGCAAGAGAAAAATCCATCTGAAGGTATCCCTGCAAGTAAACCCATAGGTGGGTGATAAGTAGAAGATTGCCAACCGAATGGTTTTGAAACTTGTGCTCATCTCCGAGATGTTCTAGAAAGGTCTCTTCCATTGCCTGAAGGGAACCCATGTTCTGCTCAACACTTGTCAGCGCTTCGATGTGACTTTTGGTCAGTAGGCCGAGCAGCCTTTGCAAGTCCGAAGCGCTTTGGTCATTTGTCGTTATACGGGTAAAAAAGCGGCTGTTTTGCTCACAAAACAAAGTGAACTCAGAATTGAGCGAAAGTGATTCAATACGCGCAGTGACGCCAATGTGCTCCAGAGTCTGAAGTAAATTGGCCACTTATTGAAGCTCCTCGATCTCTACCTCAAAACTTTGATCGCCCAAGGTAAGGTAAATGGTTTGCTCACTGACCATCATTCCGAGGTCTAGGGTACGAGGCAACTCTTCTGCCATCGCATCTAGGCCGTGACCTGCAAGGCGAAAAACTTTGGCTGGGAAGTAAGAGACTTTACCAGCGACTTGATTCCACCATGCATCGGTTTTGCTTGTGAAGGTATAAATACAAACTTGTTTGGCTAGGCGGCAGGCTTTCTTTACCCGGTCTGGGTCGGGTTCGCCTACTTCGATCCAAAGGCTGATAGAGTCATCCAGCTCTTTAATCCAAACGTCTGGTTCTTCGGTGGTGGATAGCCCTTTGGTAAGAGCAATACCTTCTTGAGCGTTTAAACCCAAAGCGAGAACGCGCGCCAACATTCTAGCAACGGTTTCTGAAGGGTGAAGTGCTACGGTAAGCGAAAGTGCTTCGTATTTGTCTCTGTTGGTATCTGAGAGATCGATTCGAAATTTGTAGATTGTTGGTTTCAGTGCCATGAATATAAAAATAGCCAGCAAATAGTGCTGGCTATTATCTATCAATTAGTATTCAAATTATACTAGTTTGATGTTCTCAGCTTGAGGACCTTTTTGGCCTTGAGCGATAGTGAACTCAACTTTTTGACCTTCAGCAAGAGTGCGGAAACCGTCACCAGTGATTGCGCTGAAGTGTGCGAAAACGTCAGGGCCGTTTTCTTGTTGAATAAAACCGAAACCTTTAGTTTCGTTAAACCATTTAACAGTACCAGTAACTGTGTTAGACATTTTGTATATCCTTGTTTAATAAAATTGGCCTATAACGGCACGGATAGCGTGGAAAAGGAAATTGCTATTGCGTACGACGTTACGGCAGATCTACAAAAAACCCAACGAAACGGCGAGGAGTACAAAGAACCCGTTTTCTAGCTGTAGTCCAGTCTAGAGCACGTTCGGTTTAAGTCAACGGATTTCGTCAGAAATCAAAAACTTTTTTTGTTAATTTTCCTGAATTTTGCGTTGTGTATCGTTTATGCATAGAGATTCAACGCTTTTCATGGTTTTGTCACTACTGCGCGTTAGGTGGTCATCGGGTATAATGGCTATACATGAGTGATTACTCATTATATAGAGAGGAAAATATGGCAAAACAAAAGCATGATTGCCCTCATACAGTAGAAGCCTCTAGTTCAGAGGTGGAGTTTGGTAGAGGCGAGATTAAAGACAATGCACTAAAAGCGTTGGTTACCAGTCACTTATTTAGAACTAGAGTGGTTAAAAATAAGAAAGGCAAAGGAAGTTATCAGCGCAAGGCTAAGCACAAAGGTAAAAGCCCAGTTCAAAATCAACCGCTAATGTGGATTTCGAACTGGGCTTTTTAATAGAAGAATAGTGAACGTTGGCTATCTTTTTAAAAACAACTAGCGCTCCGCTTTTGGCGAATAGATCGAGTAAGCCGTTATTTGCCCTGCTACGATGGCCGAAAACATAAACAAAGCGGATAAGCCTATGCTTGGAATGGGCAACACAGATTGCTCGAACAGAGATTGACTAGCGCTGACCAATACTCGGCTACCGGGAACGAGTATGATAATCCCTTGAACGATGTAGATACCGCCAGTCAGTTTCATCTTTTTTGCAATCCAAGTACCGTACAGAGTAATCAAAACCGTTGTCACCCAAGTGCCGACAATCCAGCCACTTTCGAAACCGAGATAGAAAGGCCCCCACATTCCCAGTGCTGCAATAGGTAAGCCCAGTAAGATATCGATAGGACGGGCATTGAAAATAATACTCAGAGCAACCGAGAGCAAAAACAGCCCCATTATGTGAAAGGGCAAAGTAACTTCATTGACATATTCAGATGCAACGGCTTGCCCCCAAATTGCCTCACCTATGTTTAACCCCATAATAATGCCGACAAACAGTTTCATCAGCGTGAGCATACTTTGACCCAATAAGCTGGTTCCTGAAACCAAATCGTTAAAGGCTAAACACTCCAGTGAATTGGCAATGGATAGGCCGGGCACAAATAGAATAATGGCCGCGATACACAAAGCCCAAACCGGAACCGCAGTACCCGTGCTAGCAAAAAGAGCCACCATAACCCCAGTGAGTAGAGCGGCGATAAACTCAACCGCGATAGAGCGGCGTCCTTTACAGACTTGCTGACAGGTCCAGACCATAAGGCCAAGAAAAACGGCAAAAATGATGGCTTCCATTGTACTTCCCACCAGCAAAAGATAGGAAGGAGGAATGACCATATTGGCGAGTGCTATTAGCCACTTAGGGTATTTTATCGGTTCTGGAATTGGTTCGTTACTTGGTTGGTTGATACGAATAATCGTATTGGCAAGTAAGCTAAGGTTGATTGAAGCGGGTGCGTGACGCTTCATGACCACCGCATCGTTATCGTCGGGAAACTGGTAATTTACCGTAGTAGGGGTTGCTTGAACCATTACGTCGATATCGTGTTTGCGGGCGTAGTACTGAGTGTACTTTTCCAGTTTGTAAGGAGCACAACCGCATCGATGGAGAGTATCTCCAACCTCGACGATTCTGTTGATTCGGTATTGTGATGTCATAGTCGATATGCGCTAAATAATGTTGATATCAAAGTGCTAGTCGTTTTGCCCGACATTTTATTGAGTCAAGCGGATAAAATGCAATCTTACTTTGCGAGAGTTTACTCGGCCTATTTTAGGCCAGTCCGTTCATGCTTCAGATCACATAAAGCTAAATTCAGCATAAAAACCTCTATGTTAACAGATTGTTTAATTTGTGGCTGTTTTGGTCTCTTTTCACTGTTTAGTTACTGGCAGTGCTAAAAGTTATTACAAGTGAATTGTAACCTTTATGTTACAAGGTCTCCAGTACGATTTTTGTTGAGCCTGTAACACGTATAATTGGGTTGAATTTTGCACAAGATAGGCGAAAATATACGCAAAATGAGATTTCATATTTGAAAGGATGCTTTTTCAATATTAAGTGAGGTAAGCATGAAACTACTACTGATTATCATGACGTCTATATCCGCTGGTGTCGCGTCGGCCGATCACCTCCATTCTTTCATGTTGGGCTTGTCGATTTCTGCGCTTGCCGTCGGATCTTGTTATTGGTTTGCTTTTCGAACGACTCGTTTTCCTCAATTCGCACTTGCCCTTCTGATGTGCGGTATGTTGGCCAAGTTGGTGGTTACTCTGGTGGGTGTCACATGGAGCTTTTCTGCCGGTCTTATTACTTCACCCTTGGTGTTTGGTTTGTCTTACCTCTATTTCTCTATCGCAATTACCTATCTGTGGTTTAGCTACAAGAGCAGTGTGATTGGTAAGCCTTGGCAGCCAGAATCAACATAAGCCGTTTAATCTATCGAAAGCAGCCAGATGGCTGCTTTTTTATCTGTGCTGGCTTTTAATCGTTCATTTATGATTGATGTCTAAAATAGACCGGAATTTTATTTGCGAGAATTGGCGATTAAACGTAACCATTAGTAACATTAGGACTGCAACAGAACGACGTTTGTTTATACTGAATCCAGTTGTTGGTTACCAAATTTGCTTATGAAAAATAAAACTCTCTTTTTGTGCGGGCTATTGACTGCTTCATCTGTGTTTACTGCTACTTCGAGCGCTGCGCCGACCATTGTTCCTGATCCTCCGGCCCTGGGAGCTAAAGGTTATGTGCTGATTGATTATCATACAGGTCAAATCTTGGTAGAAAAAAATGCCAATAAGAAGCTCAATCCAGCAAGTTTGACCAAGTTAATGACCGCTTATGTTGCTGGTCAAGAAGTGAAGTCGGGTAATATTCGCTTAGATGACCAAGTGGCCGTGAGCCAAAACGCTTGGGCAAAAAACTTTCCCGATTCTTCGAAGATGTTTATCGAAGTGGGCACGAGTGTACCAATGATCGACTTGTACCGTGGCCTTATTGTTCAGTCGGGCAATGACGCAAGTGTTGCAATTGCAGAACACGTCGCAGGTAGCGAAGGTGCGTTTGTTGGTCTAATGAACTCATGGGCCAAAAAACTAGGCCTCGAAAATACGGCTTATACCAATCCACACGGGTTAGATAGTAATGGTTTGTACTCAACACCATATGATATAGCCAAGCTGGGTCAGGCAATCATTCGAGATCTACCAGACATTTATCCGCTGTACAGCGAGACCTCATTTACTTATAACGGGATAACGCAGTACAACCGCAACGGTTTGTTACGCGATCGCAGTATGAACGTCGACGGCATGAAAACCGGTTACACCAGTGGGGCAGGCTATAGTCTTGCGACTTCAGCAACCAGTGGTGATATGCGTCTTGTTTCGGTAGTGATGGGTGCCAATAGCACTAAAAGCCGAGAATCTGAAAGCAAGCAACTGCTAAGTTATGGATTCCGCTTTTTTGAAACGGTTTCACCGACGGAGGCTGGCAAAACCTTAGACAGTGCCCGAGTTTGGATGGGACAAGAAGACGCCCTTAATGTCGGTGTGGCTGAAAATGTGTACATGACTTTACCAAGAGGTGATGTTGGTAAGCTGGCTGCTGAAATTGAATATTTTGGCGATCTCGTTGCACCGATACAAGCGAATGACGTCGTTGGACAGGTTTTGTATAAAGTCGAAGATAAAACCATTGCGACTGTTGACTTAGTGGCACTTGAAGCAGTTGAAGAAGGTGGGCTGTTTAAACGCTTTTTTGACTGGTTTAAACGCCTTATCGGCGGTTGGTTCTAGTCTCAGATAAGATTTAAACAAGTGAAAAGCGCCAAGGTAAACCGGGCGCTTTTTATTTGTCTGCTCAATGATAAATCTTGATAAGCATTTACGGGCTGAAGATCTCATCATGCCAATTCTTGATGCTTTCTTAACTCAACACTGACATTTCCCACTGGTAGCCTTGGACAATGCTGCAGCAAAGTCAGCTCAGCCAAAGGAAGCCACATGGAATTTACACAACAAGACAGAGAAATGCTTTATCAAATTTGGATGTCGCAAAAAGCCAAGATGCGGATTACTCAGATGGAGTTCGCTAAAAAACTCGGTCTTACTCAACTGGAGTTTTCCAATCTTTTGCGTGGGGAACAACCCCTAACTCTCCAATTTGTTAACCAGTTTTGCCGTTCATTGCACATTGATGCCAAACAGGTGATCCCTACTTTAAAAAAAGCGATTCAGCAAGATGACAAGGTGGTCTACCTTCAGTCTAGAATGAGCGTCGACGGGGAGATTCAGAGAGCCTATATTGAAGGTAATCAGGTAGTTGTCGAGTATGTTCATACTTTCAACTCAAATTGATACCCATTTTTATAATCCTGCTTAATATTTACTCGTATACAAATATTATATGGTATATCATACTAATAAAGTAAAGCAGGAGAATTTATGAACATCAAAACCTTATTCATCGCCTTTGTCGCTGCGGCGTTTTTAGCCGGTTGTGCCGGCGGCCCAGTAAAGCGAGCCACAAAGTTTACCAGCTATGAAGATTTTAGAGCCGGACCCGAAGGTGGTGTGGATTTGGTTTGGTCTCGAATCGGATTGAGAACGGAAGAACGCCTTGTAAACAAATTGGCGGAATATGATTCAGTGGTGATAGACCAAGTTTTTGTGGTCGCTGATGAAGAGTCCATTAATCAAGAAGAAATAGAAGAGCTGACAAATTATCTCACCGAAAAGCTGACAGAAAAAATCAGCGTGCACAAACCCGTAGTGCCTGAGCCGAATGGCAAAAGCCTGAGGTTGAGTATTGCACTTAGTAATATTGAAACCCCCAACCCGGTTTTAGCTGTCACCAGTAGCGTGTTACCGTTTGGTCTTGCCATTTCAACCATTTCAAAAGTAACAACTGGCGAACACACCAATGTGGGAAGTGCAAGTATCGAGTTGTTAGTGAGCGATGCACAAGATGGAACCCCACTATTTGCAGCCGTCGACCGTGAAGCAGGAAACAAAGACTTTTCTACCATCATCGACTCACTGGATGATGCGAAAGATGCGATCAACTATTGGGTGGAGAGATTAGGTGTTACTCTAGGTGGATGGCAACAACCTTAAACTTGCTTTATGTTCGAAAAAGAAACCTTACTTAAACTCGCTAAAAGGCAAATGCCTTTTGGCAAGTACGCTGGCCGTGCTTTGATTGATCTTCCAGAAGAGTATCTTTTGTGGTTTGACAAAAAAGGCTGGCCAGAAGGGGAGTTAGGCCAGCTCCTGCAAATCTGCCTAGCGCTAAAGATCGAAGGGTTAGATAGCGTGGTTAAGCCTCTTAAGCGAATGTGAACCGCCCCTGAAACACTATTAATTAAAACAAAAGACCGACTATGAATTTTGATATCGAAGCATTGAGACATCACCAACTGGTTGAAGATGGTCAACTAGAGGGATGTTACATTCACCAACCTGCTCAAGGGAGCCAGCAAGATGACAATGCGGTTTTAGCAGAGCGCCAAGCGTTAGAAAAAATGGGCTTTAAAGTCGTTCAGGTTCAGCCCAAAGGCGGGACAACAACGTTTGCCGAGGCGATGCAAATGTTTGCAAAAAAGAGTGGTCACCAACCCAAGTGATAGATGAATGTAATCCCTATACTTTCTTTCAACTCGCATGAGATAACCTCTTCGTCCTACTAAAAAGAGTCAGCCATTTAGGTTGGCTTTTTTCGTTTCGAACCTGCTTAAAATAGAAACACGGGAAATGTGTATTTACGTGGCTCTCAACATTCAGTTCATAACAATTAGTCATTAATTACAAATCGCGATAACGAGATGACATGTCACTGCTAATCCGTATCTGATAACAATATCGATTGTTGATATAGGTGCCGGTTCAGGGAATAAAGATGCAGAGCTTGTTGTTTTGTCGAACAATCGGATTAGCGATCCTTATTGCTTCTAAAAGTGCTTATTCCGTTTCCTACCAAACGCCTATTCCCGTTTCACCATCCGTCCAACAAGAGAAGGCAAGAGAGCAAGGAGAGCGAATCAAAAGGCTTGAAGAAGAAACGACGGCTTTGCGAGCGCTCGAACCAATAGAGAGCCTACCCGAAGTGACCATCAATATCGATGAACCCTGTTTTCAAATCAACAACATCAGTTTTGAAGGAAACGACACGCTAAGTATGAGACACTGTTGTATTCACTAGAATTTGAACCTGCTTGTATTGGTATCTCTACCATTAATGCTTACCTTCGCACACTCACCAACACGTACATCGAAAGGGGATATGTCACCACTCGGGCCTACCTTACGCCACAGGATTTGTCGTCAAGTATTCTGACTATTGTGATCGTTGAAGGCGAACTAGAGAGTTTACGGTTAAATGAAGAAGAAACGTATTCCTTTGATTTAGCTATTCCATCTAATAAGCAGGAAATACTCAACCTAAGAGATGTCGAGCAAGGCCTTGATCAAATCAACCGATTACAACGTTATGATGCTCAAATCAAAATGCTACCGGGAACAGAGCCAGGTACCACGATAGTGGATGTGCATACCAATATTGGGAAGCCGATTTACATCGACTTTGGATTCAACAATGGCGGCCAGCCGTTGACAGGAGAAGAGCTGCTCTCAGCAAAGCTAGGTGGTGAGAACCTACTCGGCCTGTTTGAACAATGGTCACTAACCGCGACCAAAGCCAGCGAGTTTACTGCTAAATACGACTCAGAAAGCTTGAATTTTGATATCAATGTTCCGCTTGGTTACTGGAACTTAAGTTATCGAACGGCTTACAGCACTTACTACACCGAATTTGATAGCCGAGGATTTACCATAGATACCGATGGCAAATCGACCCTTCATAACGCTGACTTAACTTGGTTGTTTCACCGAGATGGCCAAGGTAAGTCGGCCATCACGTTAGGATTAACTCATCGAAGAGATAAAAATTACCTAATGGGTAGCCTTATCGAATCTGGCTCGCGAGCCCTAACAGCCGCTTCACTGAGCTTAAATATTAGCCATCGACTCTTGGGCGGGTACGCGACATTTTCGCCAGCATTTACCCTAGGCACAGATTGGTTTGGCGGAGAATCAGATAGCGAAGTATTAAGTGAACCTGTCGCCCAGTTCTATAAAGGCACTTTGATGGCGAGTATGAGCTATCCACTTAAAGAGTCTCTTTTTTATACCAGCAGCTTGTTTGCACAGTGGAGCAATAACACCTTGTATGGAAGCCAGCGAATCAGCATCGGCGGTGAATACACCATCCGTGGTTTTAAGAACGTTTCTTTATCAGGGGACGAAGGCTATTACTGGCGCAACGATGTTACATGGGACATCAATCGGTTTGCCTATCTCGGACAGTTACAGGCCCAGTGGGCGATAGATACAGGAACCATAGTGCCTGACAGCCAAGATGCTTATGAGAACGGCTCGTTAATGGGAACCAGCGTAGCTTTTAGGCTACTAGGACAACACTACAAAGCAGTAGCCGCTATCGGTTTTCCCATCGCTGCACCTTCACGTCTACATGTCGATGACTACGTGATCTATTACCAACTTAATCTCACCTACTAAGCGGGCGTCAATATGGAAACAAACAACGCGAGTAGACCAGTTACGCAGTTTCAAAAAGCAACCACCTACTTCATTTTGACGCTTTTTACCATTCAACCGGCTATGGCAAAGGTTGTGGTGAGCAGTGGAAACACAACGGTAGAAAAAGCGGGCAATGGTGTGGAAGTGGTCAATATCGCGACGCCAAACAGCCAAGGCTTGTCTCACAACAAATATCATCAGTTTGATGTTGATCCCTCAGGGTTAGTACTCAATAACTCAACCGAGCAGTTTGCACAGTCTCAGCTTGCTGGGTTGGTTCAAAATAACGCCAACTTAAACAGCAGTGGCGGTGCGACAGTCATACTCAATGAGGTCACGGGAGCCAACCGAAGCCAGTTGCAAGGGTATACCGAAGTATTGGGCCAATCTGCGAATGTGGTATTAACTAACCCATACGGAATAACGTGTGATGGATGCGGTTTTATTAATACCCCTAGAGCGACGTTAGCGACGGGTGAGCCTCAAGTGACCGACGGGGCACTATCAGGCTTTGAAGTATCACAAGGCAGCGTCACCATTGAGGGGTTGGGGTTAGATGCTACACAACAAACCTATTTCGATGTCATTGCTCGAACCGCACAAATTAATGCCGAACTTCATGCCAATGAACTCAATGTAGTGACAGGCCAAAACCGAGTCGACTATCAGACAAATACTGTCACTAAAAGAACCAGCGACGACAGCAACCCCTCTCTAGCGATAGACACATCTCTCCTTGGCGGTTTGTATGCGGGGAAAATCTCATTGGTCGCCACAGAAGATGGAGTCGGCGTCAACCTTGGTAATGTGGCTGCGCAGCAGGGTGACATAAACATAACTGCTGATGGAAGAGTCGTATTTGGAAATGCGAGTGCAGCGAAAGATATCAAAGTCCTTAGTCAAGATGCAATTTCACTGAGTGGCCAGCAATACGCTGATGGGAATCTCAGTTATCAAGCCAATAGCATTGAGGCTAGCAACGCGACTATTGTCGGTAAAGAGAAGTTGACTATAAAAGCCCAAGAAAATCTCAACTTAAACCAGAGCAATGTTGTCGCGGGTATTAATCAAAATGGTCAAGCAGAAGAGGGGGGGATAATTAACCTCGAAAGTGATGGTGTTGAACTCATTGCCAGTCAACTCACCGCCCACGAAAAGCTAAACAGCCAAGCAACCGATATTCAAATAGATGGAGATAGTCAAATAGTTAGCCGCTCTGCGGAACTCGTTGAACTAGCTTCCTTGACAAATGATGGTGAGATAGCCGTGGAAGGGGACCTGAGTCTCCAAGGTCAAGAAATGACGACAAATGGCGGTGGCGCAACCACGGCGCAAACCCTTAATCTTACGGGTAAGCAGCTTACGATCGGCAATGCGGTTAATGGACAAATAGTGACGTTAGATGCCGAACGGAGCCTAACAATTACCGAAGAAGGTGCAGTACATAGCCTAGGAGAGTTGAATCTTGTAGCAGAAACTGCCGTTCAACAGGGCCAACTAACGGCTGGTGGGCATTTGCAGTTGCAAGCGAATACCCTCGTTCACGACGGAAAATCGAGCGCTGATACTATTAATCTACAAGCGGACATCCTCTCGCAGAATGGGGAGCTGGATGCCGAGCAAACGTTAGAGATGAACAGCAAGCAGCTCACACTTTCTGGCAACAACTACGCTGGGGATATCGTTGTTTCAACAGGCTCACTCAATCACACGGGCATTATTCGAAGTGATGGAGAAGTCACATTAACGGCGACCGATACCATAACAAACACAGAAGGGTCACAAGTAAAGTCATCACAAATAATAAGCATAGATGCAAACTCATTGCGAAACAGCGGTGATATTCACGCGGGGAAAACACTATCTATTACCGTGGCCGATGACCTTATCAATCAGACTCATGGTTTGTTACAAGCCGCTGAAAACTTGACGCTAGAAGCACAAAACACTGACTCCAGCGGTGTGATTAAGAGTGGAGGGCAACTGAATCTAACAGCAAGTGGAGGCTCCATAACTCTACAAAGAGAGGGAGAAACCGAAACCAACGATTATTTAACGGTTACGGCGCGTACACTAACTCAATTAGGTTCTTTAAAAGCAAAAGAAACCGTCACTATAGATGCAGAAAACGCTACCTTATCAGGAGACATTCAGTCTGAATATAATGTCACTGTTGATGCTGACACACTGGATTTAAACAGTCAGATCACCGCGAACAATGACATTACTATAATCACTGGCAGCGATCTACATACCCAAAAAGACTTGATAGCAGGACGTCACCTTGCCCTCAGCGTTGCAATGTTGATAACAGCGCTGAACTAAACTCCATTGCCAATACTTCGCTGACTTTAAGCGGGAGCCTCACCAATCACGTTAGTGGGCTAATTTCGGGTAACGACACGGATGTTGCTGCCTCTGTGATCACCAATCAAGGGCAGATACAGTCATTAAACGACCTAACCTTGACTTCAGATGAGTTAACCAACAGTGGTGATATTTCTTCATTAAATCAAGCGACACTAACGCAAACAAGTACATTAACGAGTAGCGGAAACATCCATGCCGATGGCGACGCAACAGTAGAAGCGAAGACCTTAACCTTAGAAACTGAGAGCGAGTTAATTGGAGGTAATGTCACGCTAAATGCTGATACGCTAGTTCAAGATGGTGTTGTGAATGCAGAACAAACACTAAACGTCACGGCTACTACTGTTGAGATTAGAGGTGATATTGGCTCTGAACATGATACTACCTTTAATGTTGACTACCTGACACAAACAGCGAACAGTACTGTCAATACGAACGGTAATCTGACACTGACTGACGCCCACACTTTGACTCAGAGCGGTGAAATTAACGCCAAATCATCCATTACACTAGAGGCAGAGCAAATCACCATAGGCGGTGCGCTTAATGCAGAACACGATGTAACGGTAGAGGCAGATAGACTTGCCTTAAGTAGTCAAGTGATCGCTAACCGCGATATCAATATCACGACTCAAAGCGATCTAAATGCGCAGAAAGATTTGATTGCAGGGCGCAACTTAACCCTAAGTGCTGGATCTTTAGACAACAACGCTGAGATAACATCGACGGGAACGACACAAATCAATGTGTCGGGCACTCTGACCAATCAGCAAGACGCCGTGATTTCGGGATTCAACACCGAGTTGACCTCGAACACCGCCTTCAATTATGGAGTGCTTCAAGCTCTGGCCGACTTACAGTTAAACGCGGCTGATACAACCAATTATGGCGCACTAATCGCCCTTAATAACGCACAAACCAACCTCACTGGAACCTTAACTAATCGCGGAGTGATATACGCAGGTAACAACGGCTATCTTTATGCCAACACGCTCAGCAATTATAGCGACGTGTTAACCTTAAACGATCTCACTATTGCTAAAAATGCAGAGTTAGAAAAAAGTGTTAACCTTTATAACTCCTCTGGAAGGCTTGAATCCATCGGTAATGTTTCAATTTATACCAAAGTTCTCACTAATAGCCGTACAGATTTGTCCATCGAAGCTGATATGTCTAACGATATTAGCTCAGAGTACCCTCTGATCTATGACGCAAATAACACTACACATATGTCGACCAAAGTGGAAAGACAATGCCCGTCATATGCTCCCTGCGAGGATGTGGAGGTCTACGACCCATCGACAGCGAAACATCGGCCCACTCTTCAGCGGGTTTGTGGACCATTAGGTGTTTGTGTTTATGCCGTTTTAGATGGTGCAACCTTCACAGTTCCTGTGCTTACCGAGTCTGAATACCTGCAATCCGCTTCGTCGCCAGCTTATTTAGTTGCGACTAATGAACTCACAATCATGGCTGAGGAAGTAGAAAACAACGCGAGTCATATTGCTGGCAAAGAAGTTGTTGTTGACGCAAAGCACCTCGCCAATATCGGTTACGATTTATCTGATACTTCAGTTTATTATGACTACGAGATAAGAGGTAACGACCACCCTGAGGGAATGACTCATCCTGATGTAGACGGAGTGTTTTACAAAACGCTATGTGACTGGGGAGCGGTACTTCTTCAAGTTCTTGCCACAATGAATTTATATTTGATCGAGTGGGTGTACGCTTGGTTAATAACGGATCGGGAAGCAAACTTAACGCTTCTATCACCGCTACGGGTGACGTAACCCTTAATGTTCCAAACCAAGTTAATAATTCTGTCGTTCAATCAAATGCCAGTAAAGTAAATACCAGCCAATCCGAAAAGCAAACCCAAACGACCAATACCGCTCAGACAAACGTGAATTTTTCAGCGTTAAAAGGCGCTGGAGTAACCAACACTCAATCTGCAGAGGTGAACACATCAATATATGTTGAAGCACCACAAATAGAACTGCCAAACATCAATCAACAGCCATTCCCAGAGTTTCGCTTTCCGGATAGCCCAAATGGCTTGTTTATCTACTCAGCAACTCCAACAAGTCGTTACTTAGTTGAAACTAATCCGCTTCTCACCAATTTAACCAGTTTTTTAGGATCCGATTATTTTTTAGAAAAAATAGGTTACAACCCTAACGCTGATATTACCTTCTTGGGGGATGCCTTTTACGACACCCGCATTATTAACCAAGCCATATTCGAACAAACGGGAAAACGCTATCTAAACGAAAGCGTGGGTACGGATTTAGCACAAATGCAAAGCCTAATAGATGCGGCTGCCGAAGCCCAGTTAGCGCTAGATTTGAGCTTTGGTATCAGCTTAACAGAGCAACAAGTCTCATCATTAGCTCAAGACATATTGTGGTATGAACAGATAACGGTAAATGGACAAACTGTCCTAGCCCCCAAGCTTTATTTGGCACAAATCACCCAAGACCAACTCTCAGATTCTGCCATCATTGCAGGCAAAAACATCAGTATAGGGGTAGGCAAGTTAGACAATAGTGGATCCATATCGGCGGCTAAGCAACTGACTATTATCAGTGAAGATACTATAACCAATGATACGGGAACGCTCGAGGCCAAAGGTGACACTACACTGATAGCCAAGGGCGATATTACCAATTTTAGTGGCAAGATTTCGGGGGATGAAGTTGCAGTAATGTCGGCCGAGGGATCGATAGTAAATCAAACCCTTCGCCAGCAGCTCAATGCTGACAGGGCTGGCAACCTCGTAAGTAGCGATGCCGACAACATCACCCATACCACAACCTATCTAGGTGATACCGCAACGATTTCCTCGAGCGGAAAACTGAATATCATCGCAGGCGGCTCAGTCGTTAGTGTTGGTGGAGATATTTCTGGCGGCGATGATACAAAAATTCAAGCAGGTGATGATATTAGCTTTACCAGCGTTGAAGATAAATCCTATGCCAAATATCACAGTGGAAGTGGGGAAGTAGAAAAAGCCAGCCACGACTATCAAAGCAATAAAGTAACATCCGAAGGCGCACTATCAATCTCAACTGGAAACAGTGTGACGGCGAGTGGTGGCGCAATCAGCGCAGAGAAAAACCTCAGTATTGTGGCAGGCGGAGACGTAGTCATAGGAGCAGATCAGACCTATCAATTAGACCGCTTCGACAGCGGCAGTTCAAAAGACATCAAAAGTAAGTCAAGGCAAGAAGGCACAAGTTTAGAATCTGGGGAAAACCTCAACATAGCCTCCGGTGGAGACACCGTGCTGGTGGCTTCGAAGCTTAGTGCAGAGCAAGATATTAACGTTGCAGCCCAAGGAAAATTGCTTTCCGTCGCGGCTCAAGAAAGTGATTACGCAAGAACCTACCGAGAATCCAGTGGCCTATTGGGTGACTCAATGTCGGACACAGAAATCTCAACCACAACGGCCAAAGGAACAACGTTTGATGCTGACAATATCCGCTTAATCAGCCGAGATAACCAAGTTCATCAAGCCTCAGAAATTACGGCAAACGAAGGGATTGAAATAAGGTCTGCAGAAGGCAAGTTAACGTTTGAAGCAGTAGAAGAGACAAGTTCCTATCGCCACGAAAGTGTTTCCAGCGGATTAATGGTGAAAATGGAAGGGCAAGGCCAATCCCAAACCACTCAAAAGCAAACCAGTATTCTAAGCAAAAGTGGAGAGACCCCAAATATATCAGCGGCTCTTGGCCTGCAAGTGGATTACGTTTCCACAGATGGGCATCTGGCAAAAACGCTGGCTGAAATCCCCGCGGGCGAGCAATACCAGTGGATGGCGCTGCTTAAAGACAATCCAAACGTTAACTGGAATGAAGTTAACGAAGCGTTTGATGAGTGGTCATATAGCGAGCAAAGCCTAAGCGGCCCAGTGGCGGCAGTCATAGCTATTGCGGTGACAATCGCGACTTCAGGAACAGGTGCTACCGTTGCAAGCACAATAGGCGCAACAGGGACCATGAGTTCAGCCGCGGTCAGCGCTGCTACATCTACTTTGATTTCTCAAGCGAGTCTCAGTTTTATCAACAATGGTGGGGATTTAGGGGAAACCTTTAAAGATTTAGGCAGTAGTAACAGCGTCAAAGCATTGGCAACGGCAGCTCTTACGGCAGGCGCGGTTGCTGGATTCGACTCCATGGTGACAACCATACCGACAGAAGGAGCTTTGCCAAGTATTGACGGCGTGACGCAAGCAGCGGGCAACTCGAACATTTTTACTGCCACAAGCAGCTTTACCCCTGAAACCTTGCTTCATCAGTTGGGACGTTCAAGCCTACAAGCTGGTATCGACACCGCCATCAACGACACTGATTTTGTCGACGGCCTAACCAACAGTTTAAGAGGTGCCTTGTCAAATAACCTAGGAGCGACCTTAGCCGATCAAATTGGTGATATGGGGCTAGAGCATGACATGGCCAATGGCAGCTTTAGCAAAGCCATGCTGCACAGTTTAACCCAAGGTGCGATGGCTGAGCTAGCAGGAGGAGAGTTCGCAGCAGGAGCGGCGGCAGGAGTAGCAACCGAGTTGGTAGGAGATGCACTTGATAGCGGCACACTTAGTGAGAAAGCCCAAGTCGAGGTAGCAGGCTGATAGGAGCCATGGCGGGCGCTGCCGCAACAGGAGATGCAGAAGGGGCTTACACAGGACAAAGTGCGGGACAGGTGGTGCATGAGTTTAATTATTTGAATCACGACGATATGTCTTTAGCTTTAGAAAAGTTTAAAGGCTGTAACGGGGAGAATGAATGTGAAAACAAGGTAATCCGAGAGGCACTTGAGCTAAGTGAAGAAAAGGATCGCTTAGCTCAGGTAGCTTGTGAGCAAAGTAACCCTGAGCTTTGTAAGTTACATGAGCAAGAGAGGTTAACGCTCTTTGAAGAAGAAAACGTTGATGGATATTTTGAACAAATAGGGGAAGATAGAACGGCGTTAGCGCTTTATCAGGTGATTAAGCAAGAGAATGTTGAGGCGAATGCCTTGATGGCTGATGCAACGACTCAAGGGGTAGTAAAAGAGCTATATCAAGGAACTGGACTTGATACAGAAACGGCAGAGATACTAGCGGCAGGGACTGGTATACTAAGTACTATTGGGGGAAGTGGAAAGCGCAAGGCTGTCGACGGTGATAATAGTGGTACGATTACTGATGACAGTGGTAGTGTCGCGGAAGTAAGCCAAAAATCCTTCAATAGAGCTAATCATATTTTTGGTCCTAAGGCATTGGAAAAACATAAGCTAGGGAGCGTCCTTGAAAAATTCTCTGGTGATAATGTAAAAGCGTTTCAGGCTATTGAAAAAGCTACTCAAAATCTCGCGAATGATGGAATAATTAGCGATACGTTTGAGGCGAAAGTGAGTGTTAAAGGAATTGAGGTCACGGTCAGAGGTAAAGTGATAGATGGCAATGTTAATATTGGTACGGCATTTATCCCATGATTTATAATATGAAATTGAATAGTATTGAGAAAGCTCTTATTAAGGAATTCTTTTATAGGAAAGGTATTACAGTTGGAGATGATTTTTTCTCTGGTTTAAATGTGAGCAATCGCGAGTTAAGCGTTGTTGGCTTTTTGACTGACTTGGAAAGGTGTAGTCAGCTTAAGATGGGAGAAGAAAATGAAACATATAAGTTTGGTGATTTAGGGGCGAAGATAAACGAGTCAATTGACACTGGATATTTGGTATTTGTTAAAAATGGTTTTCTCGATGCAATTGAAGGATATACTTACACCGATGATTGGCCCGAGGAAATATCTAAAATTGATATTTATTCTAAATAAAAGTACAAGTCGCTCCCAAAGTAGTGCTAGGCATAGTAGAGGCGACAAATAAAGGGGTTGCTCTAGGCAGCGATAAATTTATCGGTGAAATTGAAGCTTTAACAGGAGTTAGAGCGGTAAGCAAAAAGCGAGGACGGAGGTTGGGTTGGCGGAAGAAAGATTAAAACGGCTCTGACCCCTTTTACAGAAGAAAGATTAAAACGGCTCTGACCCCTTTTACACTTCCTTTTACACTTATTTAAAGATCCACCTTACACTACGATTAAGACTCAGGTACCAAAATCTTCATTACCAGAACCAGTCAGTGTTGACGGTGGTATTCCTGCTTATGTAGTACCGAATCAATCCCTAGATGAACTGAAACCAGAAATTTTAGACTCAATGGCGATACCAAAGTGATGAAGAAAGAAGCAACTATATCTATTCGTTTTCTAACTGCCGAAGAAGGAGGCCGCCAATCTTCGCTTGAAAGTGAAAGATATGGTTGTCCTTTGATGATTGATGATGGTCAGGGTTTTGATTGTCGTTTCGTCTTAGATGAGGTTACAGTTTTTGAGCTTGGCAAGGAGTACGAAATAGCTATCATATTCCTTAATCCTGAGAATGCTTTAAGTTACTTAAGGGAAGGTGATGAAGTTTATCTTTGGGAAGGTAAGAAGATAGGTGTGGGAACTGTTAGAAAAATTTTTTCTAGCGAATAAAAGGGGTCAGAGCCGTTTTAAAAGATAAAAGGGGTCAGAGCCGTTTTAAATATCTTTTAGTCTTGGGGGGCAGAAATGGAAGGGAACTGTTATGCCAAGAAAACCGAGATTATCAGTCGCAGGAGTCTGCGAGCATGTTATTCAACGAGGGAACAACCGTCAGGTTATCTTCGCCAATGAAGAGGACATGAAAGCCTACCTTACTTGGTTAAAAGAGTACTCAAATCGTTTTCAAGTATCGATTCATGCATGGGTATTAATGACCAACCATGTGCATTTACTCTGCACACCATCTTCACCCGAGAGTATATCGAAAATGATGCAGTCTCTAGGACGCATGTATGTGATGGACTTTAATCGCACTTATCAAAGAACGGGCACCTTGTGGGAAGGCAGGTATCGTTCATGTTTGGTAGATAGTGATACTTATCTGTTTGAACTTTATCGATATATAGAAATGAACCCTGTAAGAGCGAACATGGTAGCGTATCCAGATGATTACAATTGGAGTAGTCACCACTGCAATCTTATGGAAAAGCAAGTACGTTGGTCACGCCTCATCAACGCTATTTAGAGCTAGGAAAAACACTCGAAGAGAGACAGTCAAATTATCGAGCTTTGTTCAAAGCGCAAGTAGCCCCCAAAGTAGTTTTAGGCATAGTAGAGGCAACAAATAAAGGTGTCGCTCTTGGGAGCGATAAATTTATGGGTGAAATTGAAGCTCTAACAGGAGTGAGAGCGGTAAGTAAAAAGCGAGGTCGGAAGTTGGGTTGGGGGAAGAGAATAGCAGAAGATTAAAACGGCTCTGACCCCTTTTATGCTGCTGACCCCTTTTATGCTGCTTGCAAAGAAAGATTAAAACGGCTCTGACCCCTTTTACACGCATTACTTAATGCCAACTATCAATCTTACGAAGGTGAATTTGATTATTTAAATGATACAGAAGCACTTAGGGAGTTGAATGATATCTACAGAGAGTTCGCTGACCCTGATGGTTCAAAACGCTTGGCAGAGGAGGAACTTGTAAACAACTTGCCGTCTAATGCTGTTACAGCAATAGCAGGAATGTGTACAGTACTGAGCGCTGGTCAATGTGCTTATGTATTTGGAGGACTAGAAATTGCAACAGAAGCAAGCAACATAGATTATGAGAACTGGGAGCAAGACTATAAATTGGGAAAACCTGCAATGGGCCTAATTGGGTTAGGAGTGTCTGACACTATCGCAGATATGCCCGGATTTGGATCTAAAGGAAAAGTTACTCTGGATGTTATTAACTTTTTATATGGGCTAGGCTTTGATGCATTTGTAGACAATATAGAATCAGAAGAGGTTCAAGATGACTGAAAATCGTCACTATTTTGGTTTGTACAAGTTTGGAGGCATGATCGCCTTCTTAGTCTATTTTTCATTTACCTTCATATATAACGAGGCATATGGTTTATTGATCCTCTATTCCCCTTTTTATGTTGTTTATTTTACTAGTAATACAATAAGAAAAGTTATGGAAGAGAATGAAAAATTCAAATGGTATTTGATGATTTCTTCATTTTTTATAGTTTTATGTGGGTTTTTTAATAATTACTTGAGCCTTGCGGTATCTTTCATTTGTTATTTATTATTAAGCAAATGTGTTGTTAGTTTTTATAAGGAAATTGACAATAAAAAGTAAAAAGCGAATAAAACGAATAAAAGCGAATAAAAGGCAAATAAAAGGGGTCAGAGCCGTTTTAAATAGTTTTTAGTCTTGGGGGGGCAGAAATAGAAGGGAATTGTTATGCCAAGAAAACCGAGATTATCAGTCGCAGGAGTCTGCGAGCATGTAATTCAACGAGGGAACAACCGTCAGGTTATTTTCGCCACTGAAGAGGACATGAAAGCCTACCTTACGTGGTTAAAAGAGTACTCAAATCGTTTTCAAGTATCGATTCATGTATGGGTGCTCATGACCAACCATGTGCATTTACTCTGCACACCATCTTCACCAGAGAGTATATCGAAAATGATGCAGTCTCTAGGACGCATGTATGTGATGTACTTTAATCGCACTTATCAAAGAACGGGCACCTTGTGGGAAGGGAGGTATCGTTCATGTTTGGTAGAGAGTGATACTTATCTGTTTGAACTTTATCGATATATAGAAATGAACCCTGTCAGAGCGAACATGGTCACGTATCCAGATGATTACAACTGGAGCAGTCACCAATGTAATGCTTATGGAGAAGGAAGTACGTTGGTCACGCCTCATCAACGCTATTTAGAGCTAGGGAGAACACTCGAAGAGAGGCAATCAAATTATCGTGCCTTGTTCAAAGCGCAAGTAGCCCCCAAAGTAGTGTTAGGCATAGTAGAGGCAACAAATAAAGGTGTCGCTCTTGGCAGTGATAAATTTATCGATGAAATTGAAGCTTTAACAGGTGTGAGAGCGGAAAGTAAAAAGCGCGGCCGGAAGTTGGGTTGGAAGAAGAAAATAACAGAAGATTAAAACGGCTCTGACCCCTTTTACTCTCTTTTACTGCTCGATATGAGGATTGATGTTTAGTAGTTATGAGTATTGAAAAATTAGAAAAATGGGAGCCAATTTCAGGAATTCCCGATAAATTGTATCTATCAGAACTGTCTGATAGTGGGCATGGACTCTGTCTGAGGTTGGTCGGTGAAACCGATGCACCTGTGTTATATGTTAAGTTTGATTCTACTTTGTCTTATCGTAATACGGATGAAGGAGATAGGTTGAAGTTTTTAAATTAAACTTCAGGGCAAATGAAATGGTCTTTATATATTCTTTCTTCTTCTGAATACATATCTTGGTTTAACGAATAAAGTTATTCGACACATATTTCAGGAAGTATCAAACATTATTTATTTTTCACTCCAAATGACATAGTAGAAGTTCTTTCATTTGATGAGCCAATTGTAGAATATGAAGAATAAAAGCTATTTAAAAGGTTATGATGAAAAAAAGTAAAGATTTTATTATATTTTTTATTCTGATTTTAGTTATCTCTAATTTATATATATGCAGTAGAAATAATGTAGAGTTTAATGGGGTTATTGTAGATGCCAAATGCATAGTTTATGGTAAGAGTGATATTGGATTGCAACTTTTAGTTAATAATGGCGATTTCTACAGAAAATTTGCACTTCCGCCTAAAGATAAACTATGTAAGGACTATGTTGAAGATAAGATAAATTACATTGGTAAAGAGGTTACAGTAAAATATAGTCATTTTTATGGTTATTTTCAAAAAACAATGATTTTCTACATAGAAGGGTATGGTGATATAGAGCCTAATTGGGTAAAAGAGTAAAGAATAAAAGGGGTCAGAGCCGTTTTAAATAGTTTTTAGTCTTGGGGGCAGAAATAGAAGGGAACTGTTATGCCAAGAAAACCGAGATTATCAGTCGCAGGAGTCTGCGAGCATGTAATTCAACGAGGGAATAACCGTCAGGTTATCTTCGCCACAGAAGAGGACATGAAAGCCTACCTTACTTGGTTAAAAGAGTACTCAAATCGTTTTCAAGTATTGGTTCATGCATGGGGAATAGATCTATAGATGAGATTGAAGCTTGAACAGGAGTTAGAGTGACAAGCAAAAAACACAGCCGGAAGTTGTAACCCCTTTTATTTCCCTAACAACTATACTGTTTGTAGTGCATGTTGAAGTTGAATTCCGATTGAGTAATAAGACGCTAAAACAGTATGTTTAGGTTTAAGTGTCTGTTTATATTAAGTAAAGGACCAAAAATGAACAGACTGGTTGGAGTAATACTACTTGTTTCTATTATGCTATCTCCTCTCAGTTACAGCGCTGAAGTAAGGATTTTGTGTGAAGATGAAATGTATCCTTTTTCATGGCAAGAAAACGGCGAACCTAAAGGGGTTGTGGTTGAAATGGTACAGTCCATGCTCGATGACATGGGAAAACAGAACCCAATAGAGATCTATCCTTGGAATAGAGTATACAAGTTGGGCTTAACGAGTCCATACACCATGATTTGTACGATGGCAAAAACCGCTGAGCGCAGTCCTCAATTTAAATGGGTAGGAGAAGTGTTTTCCAGCCCACCAGTTCTATTGGCTTTAAAAGGGCGGGAAGATATTGATATTGAATCTTTCCAAGATCTTAAAAATTATACCATTGGTACTCATCGAGGTTCCTTTCGTGAGAAATATCTCGTGGCGCGTGGGTTGTATTTGGAAAAGCATCTTTTTTCTGAAAATTCCAATAGCAGTAACTACAAAAAGTTGAAAAAAGGACGAATCGATCTGTGGTCTATATCTTTGTTACTCGCTTACCAGATTCTACTGGAGCAAGATGAAAACCTAGATGAGAAACTGCGCATTGTTTATACTTTAGATGAACTTCCACAAGGGCAGCATATGGCTTTTCAACTCTCCACACCAGATGATCTTGTTGAACAGTACCGCGAGGCACTTCGCAATATAAAAGAAAATGGTACCCACGAAGCCATCGTCAACAAGTATTTTCGTCGATAAAGTTAAAGCATCCAAGTAAAAGCAAGTAATACGGGCCTAACCCCTTTACGACTGACCCCTTTATAACCCTAAGCGGAAGCTCTATACCACGAGAGAAGAGGCTCGTAGGGACATCTTCGAACATATGAGATGTTCTACAGCATTAAACGCCGACTTGGTTCCAATAATCAATCGTTACCAGTAGAGTATGAAAAGCAATATGAAATCAAGTTAAAAAGTGTCTACTGATTTGTTGGTTATTCAGGCCTCTAATATTAATAAGGTTGAAAATAGATGAAATACTCTGAAGTCGAATTTGATGAATCGGAAGGGTACCCAGTCGGGAAAGATTTGAGTTATCAATGTACGATATGTGGGGATATTCTTTCATCAAATGATGTTAGGACTGCGGGGTTTTGTCGATGCAGGAACTTACATGTAGATTCGGACTATTGCCGTATATCAATCAAGACTTTGAGTAGTGTGAAGTTGCTGAAAAAGATGAAATAGAAAAAAGGAAATAAAAGCGAAACATAAGGGACATGGCCTTTTAATCCACCGCAAGATGTCGTTGTGTAATTTATCAAATTGAGAGCTTATTAACATGCTATCGGTGACACTTAATGTACTCTGATTTAAAGACAAAAGAGGATTCTATCGATGTCAAAAACATCTAAGCTACGCAATGAAGATAAACTGATTAAGAAGGCACTGGAAATTGGCGGTAAAATGGCAAAGATGCAAGGCTTTGATCTCCCTCAGTCGCCACAGCCTTTAAGAGTCAAAGCAATTTATCTATTTTTGGTCGACGCTAAACAGATAACGCCGTTACCTGAAAGCAAACTTGATGGCGCAAGCATCAAGCACAGGCTGGCGCTTTGGGTCCACAATGCGTTGCCAGACAACGACCCACTAAAATAGAGATAATAGAGAAGGGGATTTACTCGGCTGCCTTGTCTGCTTTTAACGGGCGATTATTGATAAGCGTGCATAATCGTTTAGCTAATTCCCTCAAAATACCTAATGCATAATACCGTAAAGACTGTGCTTTGGTATGTAAAGTTATACCCCTTTTCAAGGCTAGGCTATTCAGTCCTAGCCTTTCTGTTTTCAGGTTTTTTTTCTCGTACTATTGCTGTTCTTAACACTATGTTTTTTGTGCCTCTATTTTTTTGTATTTTGATTTTATTTTGGTTTTTAAAGTCCAAATATATTATTTCTATGGACTTTTAGTTTGTATTTTAAATTTGTGAAGTTTGGTTTTTGTATGATTTTTAAATATATTATTTATATTAAATAATATAATTGTATTGTTCAGCAATCCCTTTAATGATTTATTTGTAATTAGCGGTGATTCGTGGATTTATGACATGGATATTTACTAAATTCCACCTAAGTCATTAGTACTAAATAGGTTTTTCGTGTTGTAAATGATTATCATTAATGATATTGATCTGATTTTTTAAAAGTTAGAGAGTAGTTTAATCTCTGATTTTTAAGCTTGTAATAGATTATGTTATTCGATCGGAGAGTCATTATGTGGAGAATCGGAAAGTGAAAAATATGATATTTTCTTTATTTATTTTACTGCTAGTTTCTGGGTGTGATACTACAGAAGTTAGTGATAAAACTTTAACGTTTGCTTGGGAAAAGAATGCCGGACCGCTTAACCCTCATCAAACTATTCCAAACCAAATGTATGCCCAAGCTATGATTTACGAATCCTTGGTAAAGTATGGCAAGGAAGGAAAAATTGAGCCTTGGTTGGCAAAGAGTTGGTCGATCAATCAGGATGCGACAGAATACACTTTCCACTTGAGGGAAGATGTCACGTTCTCGAATGGTGAAAGGTTTGATGCACTTGCTGTTAAAGCTAATTTTGATGCTTTGCTTAAAAATGCCGAAAAACTGAAATGGCTTCAGATCATGAAGATGCTAAAAAGCACTGAAGTTGTGGATGATTTTACGGTAAAGATTTACTTTAAAGACAGCTATTTTCAGGCTTTACAAGAGCTTACCTTGATTCGTCCAATACGTTTTATCGCCCCTTCTCAAATTCCAGAGAGTGGTAATACGGGTGACGGCATTAAATCACCAATCGGCACCGGGCCCTGGGTATTGGAGTCAACGGAGTTAGGTGCTCAAGATACTTTTGTTAGAAACGAAAACTACTGGGGTAACAAGCCTGATATTCAAAAAGTGATCGTTAAAATTATCGGTGATCCGAATACCAGAGCACTAGCATTAGAAACTGGTGAGGTTGATTTGCTGTACGGTAAGCCGGGACAAGTATACCCAGATACTTTTAAACGTTTGCAAAGTAATCCGGATTACGACGTTAAACTCTCCACGCCATTTGCGACCAGAACCATTACATTTAATACAACTCGTCCTGGGCTGAATGATATAGCTGTTAGGAAAGCAATTAACCACGCAGTGGATAAAGACAGCTTTAACAAATTAGTACTTAACGGGGTTTATACAACGGCAGATACGTTATTTTCTAAAACGGTACCTTATGCCGATATACCACTAGAGCCTTATGCATTTGATATTGAAACGGCGAAGCAATTGCTGAATAAATCCGGATGGATTTTGGACGATAAAAGTGGTGTGAGATCTAAAGGTGACGTTACTCTAGAGTTTGGTCTTCTATATAACGGCAAAGATGCCGTAATGAAATCTATTGCCGAGTACGTTCAAAACTCTTTGGATAAAATTGGTATTAAGATTAATTTAGTTGCCCAAGAAAGGTCTGTGTTCTTTTCTTTGCAAAATAAAGGAGAGTTTGACCTAGTATTTAACCGCACTTGGGGTGTTCCCTATGAACCGCATGTATTTATGAGTGGCATGACGCGAAAAAATAATGCGGATTATGAGGCTCAGCAAGGCTTAGAAAATAAATCTTACATTGATGAGCTGATAACCGAAGCGCTACTAACGCCGGATGATGATGTTCGAAGAGAAAACTATAAGATCGTATTAACTGAACTGCACGAAAAAGCCGTTTATTTGCCGATCTCGTTTTCTGGTTCGGTGGCTATTTCGGGTAAGCGGGTGGCCGATTTTGATATGGCGCATATGACCTATTACGTTCCGTTCGAGGAGATGAAAATTGCTAATTAGGTAATCCTCACCCTTTGGTTACCAATCCATTGGGCAGAGAAGTTTACTCCGCTAAACACTAAACTCTGGGTATTTCTAAGTTTTGGAAGTACCCAGATTCACATCTAACGGGCGTGTGTTCTCAAACTGAGGCATTAGGCTTGGGTTACTAAAAAACTTCAATAAAACAAAAACCTAGCCTTGTTGAGTTATCAAATAGGAATAGCTCGCATTTGTGTTGACACACCACGAATAAGTATCGATAATCACGCCAATCGATATGATATAACATACTAATATTAAATGATTTTTGGTTCTTTAACGGGTTTCACCGAAAGTGGATGCACCGCTCGTATTGCTATCCCAAGCACTATGGTAAAAGTCTTAGAGCTTCACCGTGGTTATTGTGGTTGTAATGGGCACGGGGTATCTGATTTTGGGCTTAAAAAACAAGCGTTGGTGAATCGACTTAATGTTGTTCGAAATACCGTAGATTGGGTTACCACGAGTCGTTACCTTTGTTTGCGATTGTTTGCTTGCAGCAAGGTTAACTCATATGCGTAGTTATATTATCAAGCGTTTGTTGATGCTTCCTCCATTGGTTTTTGCTGTTTCTCTGTTTATCTTTTTCTTTTTGAGGTTTAGTGGTACTGAACCTGCGTTAGCTTACTTGCGCGCAGCAACATTCCTTTGACTACCGACTCCATTGCGATGGCCGAGCGTCATCTTGGTCTGGATAAACCCGTATGGGAGCAATATACCCATTGGCTAACCAGTGCTTTCCAGTTGGATTTTGGTCAGTCTTACATGACAGGACGTCCTGTTTGGGAAGATGTTTTGCACTTTTTACCAGCAACCTTAAAGTTATCCGCATTCGCATTGATTATTACCGTAGCACTATCGGTACCGTTAGCTGTATGGGCTGCTCGCTATCGGGATAAATGGCCTGATTTCACCATTCGAGGATTGGCTTTTATTGGTGTGTCTATTCCTAATTTTTGGCTGGCTTTTATTCTTGTTTTTCTCTTTGCGGTGCAGCTCAGTTGGCTCCCTGCGATGGGGTATGGCGGGCTAAGCCATATGCTCCTACCCGGCTTTGCTATCGCGTTTATGTCTTTGTGTATTAATGCTCGTTTACTGCGCGCGAGCATGTTGGAAATACAAGGGCAGCGATATGTGCGATATGCTCGTATTCGCGGGATCCCAGAAAAAAGGGTCGAACGAAGTCATATTCTGAGAAACAGCTTATTACCCGTGGTGACAGCGGTAGGTATGCACATTGGTGAGCTAATTGGTGGCGCGTTGGTTGTGGAAAACATTTTTGCTTGGCCGGGAATTGGTCGATATGTTTTAAGTGCCATCAGTTACAACGACTATCCAGTGATTCAGTGCTTTACCCTGATGATGACCGTGATTTTTATCTTGTGTAACCTGTTTATTGACATTGTTTATGCATGGCTAGACCCAAGAATTCGTGTTTAATCAATATGTTGGCTTGACTGTCTGTTTAGATACAGGCTTAATCTTTAAAACAACTTTAAATAGATTTGGGAGATTAAGTTGAATTTTGCACAATCATTTTCGCATCTCGGCTTACAGTTTGACCCCATTTGTGCACCCGATGGTGTTCACTTATACAAGGCAGTAAGCACCCTGATTTCCCCAAACAGCTACCATTGGGAAAGTTGGCTAGTGAGCAGGATGCGATTCAGTGGTGTAGCGATCGAGCAGACGATTGGAAACGTGGTCAGGGTTTTGTTTGGCTATGTCGAAACCCTGATCAGCAGGTCGTTGGGCAAGTGTCGTTGATTCCTCAAACTGAGCATAGCGCTGTGGCATATTGGATAGATCCGCAACTTTGGGGAAAGGGAATCGCCACTCAAATGTGTAACGCTTTAATAAACCACCTGATTGAGTCGGGCTTTAAAGGCAAATTATGGGCTGGTGTACACCATTGGAATGGTAGGAGTGCCGCGGTTTTAAGCAAGTTGGGTTTTGAACAAAAACCAGCTTGTAAAGACTCGGATATTCTAGAGTTTGAAAAGGCAATGTAGGCAAATAAGATAGAAAAAGCCGCCAGTTGAATGACGGCTTAAGTTCTATTTAAAGCAAGGATTCGATGCCGTAATCAGCGCCATAATTTTCAACGACAAAATCAATGTCTTTGTCACCGCGACCAGAAAGGTTGATAAGAACATTTCCTTTTAAACCCTGCTTAGCAAGTTTTAATGCATAGGCCACCGCGTGGGACGATTCGATAGCAGGAATAATCCCTTCTTCCCGAGATAGTTCGAAGAAGGCATCAATGGCTTCTTTATCAGTGACGGTACCGTAGCTCACTCTACCCGCGTCTTTTAGGTAACTGTGTTGTGGTCCAACGGATGGGTAGTCCAAACCACTGGCAACCGAGTACACTTCTTGAGGTTCGCCTTGCTCGTCTTTTAGCATGTAAGACTTAAACCCATGCATGACGCCAGGCTCTCCAAGTGTCAAGGTGGCAGCGTGCTCTCCTGCTTCTTCAAGTGTTCGACCTGCGGGTTCTACTCCGTGAATAGCAACGTCTTTATCTTCCAAGAATGCGCTGAACAAACCCATAGCATTCGACCCGCCTCCCACACACGCGACTAGGTTATGAGGGAGTTCGCCTGTCATCTCTTTAAACTGAACACGAGCTTCGTTGCCAATAATTGATTGAAAATCTCGTACCATTTTAGGGAAAGGGTGAGGGCCAACGACGGAGCCGATAGCGTAAAGTTGTGTGTGAGGATCTTTTAGGTAAGCCTCAAATGCGGCGTCTACTGCTTCTTTTAATGTTTTGCGTCCGTGTGTCGCTGGAATGACGTTCGCCCCTAAAATTCGCATGCGCACGACATTTGGGTGTTCTTTTGCAATGTCGACTTCACCCATGTAAATATCACACTCTAAGCCAACCAGTGCAGCAGCGGTAGCAAGTGCAACGCCATGTTGACCAGCGCCGGTTTCTGCGATCAATTTAGTTTTTCCCATTTTCTTGGCAAGTATGGCTTCGCCCAAGCAATGGTTAATCTTATGTGCACCCGTATGGTTGAGATCTTCGCGCTTTAGATAGATGTCGACGCCATATTTTTTGGAAAGGTTTTCAGCGTGAAAGATGGGGCTAGGGCGGCCTACAAAGTGCTTGTACAAACGAGCAAGTTCAGTTTTGAATTCTAGATCCTGGCTGCACTCTTCATAGGCAGCATTAATCTCTTTCATTATCTTTTCTAGCTCAGGCGGGATAAAGCTGCCGCCATATTCACCAAAGTAACCATCGCTATTTGGCATTGGGTGTTGGAACGAGTTTTTCATTATTTACATCCTAGTCAATGAGCTTAACTGCCCATTTATACCTAAAACCCTATTTGCTTTGTGTGATCAGGAGCTTAAACAAGAGTATTTGTTTTCGTGAACTAGTTTGTTAGTACGGAATTTTAGACGTTAGCGGGTATTCCAATTATTCGCTAGCACCACTATCCTAGGCGTCTATTGCTAGGGAAGACAGTAAACAACGATGGACAATCTAAATTCTGAACTGCTAATTGGATCCGTCGCGATAATAGCGGCTCTTTGGCTCGATCGCTTGCTAGGAGAACCAAGTAAGTATCATCCACTGATTGGATTTGGTCAGCTTGCCAACACACTAGAAAAAGTACTTCGCGGTTGTAAGAGTTTGAACGAAAAGTCTCAAGGTGTTCTCGCTTGGCTACTGGCTGTTGTTCCTTTGACATTTGCGACATTTGTTATTGTCGAGGTTGCACTTCAGGTCTCTCCGCTATTGGCATTTCTGATCAATTGCATTGTTTTGTATCTCTCCATTGGCGGACGCAGCTTAATAGAACATGCGGACAACATTTATCGTCCTCTGTCACAAGGAGACCTAGATAACGCTCGTGTTGCCGTGTCAATGATCGTAAGTCGAAATACCGAAACGATGAATGAGAAAGAGATAACCTCTTCGGCGATAGAATCTGTGCTGGAAAATGGCAATGATGCGGTTTTTGCTCCACTGTTGTGGTTCGTTCTATTAGGAGCGCCGGGCGCGGTTTTGTTTCGGTTAGCAAATACCTTGGATGCCATGTGGGGATACAAAAATCAGCGCTATTTAAAATTTGGCTATATGTCGGCCAAAGCCGATGATTTTTTAGGGTGGTTTCCGGCTCGGCTGACAGCGATTGTATACGCTTTTCAAGGGCGCTTTATGGATGGGTTAACCTGCTGGAAAAACCAAGCCCATGAATGCAGTAGTCCAAATGGTGGTGTGGTTATGACGACTGGTGCAGGGGCTCTTGGGGTTAGAATTGGTGGGCCTACCTACTACGATGGTGTCCTCAAAGATAAAAAACCAATGGGGATGGGCGAGCCAGCAAATTGGCAAGTAATACCTAAAGCAAATGCGCTAGTCTCTAAGGGGAGTTTTGGGTTGAGTTATATCTGGTTAATTACCTTGTTAGGTTGGAGTTTTTAATGGCATTGGAACACGGAGGAAAGCTTCTTCGCGCCATAGAAGAGTACGGTGGTACAGCGAAAGAGTGGGTTGATTTATCTACAGGGGTGAGTCCGTTTACCTATCCAGCACCAGAGATACCTTCAGAAATATGGAATCGCTTACCCGAGGTCAACGATGGATTGGAAAGAACGGCCCAAGCTACTATAACTCTACCATTGAACCAATCGCTGTCGCGGGATCCCAAGCGGCGATCATGCTGTTACCCAAAGTGATCACCCAAGCGCTAGGAAAGTGTGGAACCATAGCGCTACCTCGTGTTGGTTATAAAGAGCATCAACATGCGTGGCAAGAGTTTTCGGTAGACGGTGGTTCGTGGCGGTGTATCTTTTACGATGATTTCCCTACCCAATCAGATATTGATGCAAGTGATGTGGTCTTAGTAATCAATCCCAACAATCCCACTGGTGTCGATACTGCTGCAGAATCTTTGGTGAACCTACGTGACCAAATGAACCGCAAAGGAGGGTTTCTGATCCTTGATGAAGCTTTTATGGATTGCACTCCAGAACGCTCGGTTCTTAACAAGGTACAAAACCTGTCTAGTTTGGTGGTATTGCGATCCGTTGGGAAGTTCTTTGGATTAGCTGGAGTGCGAACGGGCTTTGTTTTCTCATCTCCGAATGTATTGTCGAAAATTGCCGAGTACCAAGGTCCTTGGACGGTAACTGGGCCGTCTCGCTTTGTGGTTAAAACCGCAATGCAAGATAGTGTTTGGCAAAGCCAAACAAGAGAAAAGATATTGCAAACTGGCCAGCGACTTGAACGCCTGTTAAGTGATACGTTGGCATGTCAGTTATCAGCTTCTAGTCTCTTTGTTACGGCTTATGTCGACAACGCTCCAAGGGTGCATGAGTTACTTTGCCGTGCAAAGGTGTTAACCCGCCTTTGTGATGAAGGTAATGCACTAAGGTTTGGGCTACCTGAGCATGAGTGGCAATGGCAACAGTTGGAATTGGCCTTACAACAAGTTTACGAAACCAATGAGTAGTCCGTTAAAACTTATCTTTGTTCGTCATGGACAAACACACTGGAACATTGAAAAACGGCTCCACGGTTGGCTAGATAGCGGCCTTACTTCTTCTAGTAAAAAAGAAGCGGCGTTGCTTCAATTGCCAGTCAGTTCACCTGCACAAATAATAAGTAGCGATCTCGGTAGAGCAGTAGAAACGACCAATTTAATAGCTAATGCGCGGTCGCTACCGGTACACCTTGATAAGCGGTTGAGAGAAAGGCACTTTGGCGTGTTAGACGGTGAAGTGATAGACCGAGTTCCGAATTTAGAAAAACAGTGGGAACAATATCACCAACGTTATTCTAAGCCGCTGCTTGGAGGCTCATTTGGCGAGGAATCAGAAGTCAGTTTTGAACAGCGCATTGGCAGTTTTTTGTCCGATCTATCTCAATACAACAGCCAAACTTTGATAGTCGTTTCTCACGGCGAATGGATACGAGCATGTCTGAATGTTTTACATGGCAAGCAAACTTGGGTGAGGGGTAGTGGTATCCCCTCCCACCTTTCACCTATAGAAGTCAACATTGAGCCAGACGTGCCTGTTAACTCAAACCCGATAAGATAGAAGATCGCGGTTAAATTTGTTGTGGGGTTGCTTTTTATACAGTGCTCACTTATGGTGGACGATATGAAAAGCGTTATTTTTACTCTTAACTCAACTTGTTGTTGCTGTTGTCTTCGGATCTACGGCGGCGCTAGTGTACCTGACAGTTTTTAAATAGCGCGTATACCTGAGTTTCTAGGGCCGTAGATGATGACATCTACGGCCTTTTTTCGTTTTAAAGGAAAATAAAATGACACAAGCGAGATTGCAGTTTTTTAATACACTTGGAAGAACCCTGTCTGACTTTGTATCCATAGAGGAAAACAAAGTTGGATTCTACGCTTGTGGGCCAACGGTTTACGACTATGCCCATATTGGAAATCTTCGCACATATATCCTAGTGGATACTCTAAGGCGAGTGCTTGAAATGAATGGGTACGATGTCACACATGTAATGAATATTACCGATGTGGGTCACTTGGTGTCCGACGGAGATACTGGCGAAGATAAAATGGAGAAAGGTTCGCGAAAACTCAACAAATCGGCTTGGGAAATTGCGCTCTATTTCGAAAAAGCCTTTTTCAAAGACCTTAAAAAACTCAATATTAAACACCCGACTGTTGTATGCCGAGCGACAGAACACATCCAAGAGCAAATCGAATTTATCCTTGAGTTGGAAGAGAAAGGATTCACCTATAAAACGCCTGACGGTATTTATTTTGATACTGAAAAACTGCCTGATTACGGAAAGCTCGCTCTATTAGATAAAGCGGGACTAGAAGCGGGTATTCGCGTAGCTATGGCAGAGAAAAGAAACCCAACAGACTTTGCTTTGTGGAAGTTTAGCGGCTCTACTAAGAGGCAAATGGAGTGGCCTAGTCCTTGGGGGGTGGGCTTTCCCGGTTGGCATATAGAGTGCTCAGCTATGGCGGAAAAATATTTGGGTAAGACCTTTGATATTCATTTGGGGGGCGAAGACCACATACCCGTTCACCATACCAATGAAATCGCTCAATGTGAGGCGAAGAATGGCACTATTCAAGCTAACTATTGGATGCATGGATACTTTTTACAACTCAACAAAGAGAAGATATCTAAATCCGGTGTTTCTATGCGTTTGGACAGTGTGCTGGAAAGAGGCTACAACCCTCTCGCCTACCGATATTTGACTCTGACCAGTCATTATCGCAGCCACCTAAATTTTACTTGGGAGGGGGTGAGCGGTGCTCAGACTGCGCTTCGAAGATTAAAGAAAAAGATCGCTTTGTTACCCGATGGAGGTAAGCGTGACGATGGTTTTGTTAAGCAGTTTTTTGAGCACATTAACCGAGACTTAAACATGCCGAAAGCTTTGTCGCTGGTTTGGAAACTGTTGGACAGTGACGTGGCGCCGGCGAATAAAAAAGCGACCTTATTGTGGTTCGATCAGGTATTCGGTTTGGAACTGGACAAAGAAGAGTTGGAAGAGAAAATTCCACAACATATTGTGAAGCTGGCGGACGAACGCTTGCAAATGAAGAAAGAGCGTCACTTTGCTAAAGCCGATGAGTTACGAGATAAAATCGTCGAAGCGGGTTATCAGGTACACGACTTAGGTGACAGTTTTACTTTGTCTAAGATGTAATCAATTGTCAGCAACTTTAAGCCTATCTTTGCCGATAGGCTTTTTAACATTATCTCTATATCTTGCTTTTTGATAAAATTAGCGACCAACAATCTTGGCTTAGGAAACATGGAAAGTGTTAAAAGGGATCAACCATATCACCATCGCGGTCAGCGATTTAGACGCGTCACTGCATTTCTATCAAAACGTCTTGGGAATGACAGGCCACGTTAGGTGGGCGGCTGGTGCTTATCTTACGGTAGGGGAGCAGTGGTTTTGTCTTTCTATAGATGACCCAAATCCAGCGAAGGACTATACGCACATTGCTTTTGACGTGGAGAAAGCTGACTTTTTAAAAATGAAAGAGAGGCTTGACCGTCACTCTGTTAAAGAGTGGAAAGTAAACTCCAGTGAGGGAGAATCCATTTACATTCTAGACCCTGATGGGCACAAGCTTGAAATACATGTTGGCAGTCTGCAAACACGGCTGGATCAACTCAAAGATCTACCCTACAAAGACTTACAGTGGCTTTAAAGGCTAGCGGCATTGTGGTCGTTGTACTACTGACATGGTATAACGTAATCCGAATTTGGGTATCTCAACAACTAAGGATATGAAGTGGCTACAATTATTCTCTCTCCCGGTTATACCAACGCAGGGCCAGAACACTGGATGACGTTTATTGAACGCAAATACCAGAATATTGTTCGAGTGGAACAAAAGGATTGGGAGTGTCCGAAGCGGGAAGAATGGATTGCCGGTTTGGAGCATTGTATCTCTTCTATAGAAGGAGATATTGTTCTTGTTGGTCATAGCTGTGGTGCCAATGTTATCGCTCAGTGGGCAGAAAAGCACGATAGCAGCCGAGTTAAAGCGGCGCTGCTTGTTGCCCCAGCAGATATCGACGCAGAGAAAGCCATTTCAGAAATCCAAGTGCAACGACCAATGGCGACACAAAAGCTGCCATTTAAATCCCTAATCGTGTGTAGTGACAACGATGAACATATGTCACTTTCTCGCAGTAAAGAAACGGCAGAGCAATGGGGCAGTGATATTGTTGTTAAAAAAGGCGCTAGCCATTTTCACACCGATGCTGGCTATGGTGACTGGCCAGAAGGCGAAGCAATGATTGAAAGCCTGATTGGCGAACAGTTACTGTTTCCTATTCTAGATGGTCAGTAATGTCCGAAACCCTATTTACCGTGGCTTTACCTTCATTGATACACCGAGTTGGTGGCGATAAAGCTAAAGACTTAAAAGCGATAGCTCTTCAATATCAGTGCCAAGTTAAACGGGTTCGACGTTCTCGAAATTGGACGTTAAAGGGAAAACTGATAGACATCGATAGTGTTCAGTCAGAACTAGCTAAACTCGATGCGTCGGGTTTTCGATTTGTTATCGACAAAGTCGCACCAGTACTGGAAGCGAATCGGGATCTGCTTGTACCGTTAGAAACCAAGCTCGCTCGACTTATCGCTGAGAATGACGGCATCACCTTACATCAGTTAATGGAAGAAACGGGATGTACTATCGCACAAGCAAGACAGGCACGCCTCGGTAGCGATAATTTTTAGAAACGGGTTAAACAAGAATAATGCTCAACACCGGTACTTATACATCAACCAATATCGGCACTCTATTTCTCGGAGACCATAGTTAAACGCAGAGATAGGCTTATACATCGCAATACAAGGCGACATATTTTTACTATATGAGTTGATCGCGTTACCATCGCTCTTCCCTGCGAATGATTATGATGTGAACTACAGCACCAAAATGTATTACATTTCCAATGCAACAATACAGTTCGTCAATGACTTTTTAGTAGAGGCTGGGTGCTCTCATCAACTCCATGCGAAAGTAGTTGATACGCTCAACCCCGAGGAATTTAGTGACGTCGATACGATTTGCTCTTTATATGATCACGGCGATACTTATATCGACAGTTTGGGTTTGAAGCTCGCCGAAAGAAGTTCAGAGCGATACAGTATCGCAGGGTATATTTCGCTCAACAGTGAGACTATACGAAGCGCTATTGAGAATGCGGCTCGTTACTATAAATTACTCTCTAATGTTAACCACTTAACGTTGAAAGAGGACAAAAAGGGTGCCCTTCTCATTCATGACTTTCAAACAATTGGCCGCGATATTCCTCACTCTATGATCGAAGCAAGCATTGCGACGGCATACATCATGTTGTCGCGTCTCGGTGAAGGCTTTAAAACTAGTCCAGTCGAGAGAGTGTCCTTTATTTATCCCAAACCAGATTGCTTAGAACACTATCGTAATTTCTTTAAATGCGACCTTGAGTTTGATGCGCCCTTTAACGCAATATCGCTGTATCCAGAAGTGCTAGATATCTCACTCAACAACGATACGGGAATCCATCACTTTTTGTCTCAGCACGCTGAGCAACTGCTTGGCGAACTCCCAAAAACCTCCTCTTGGATTGCTAACGTCCAACGCGTTATTAAGCAACAGTTGGAAAAAGGTGAATTCACAATTGAAGGTGTTGCCAATCGACTTGGAATGAGTGGCAAAAGTCTTCAGCGCGAACTGAACAAAAGAAACACACAATACAGAGAACAACTTGACACAGTGCGCAAGCAACTGGCTAAGGAATATCTCAGCCAGAAGATGTCTCTTATAGAAGTGACGTTTTTGCTCGGGTACTCTGAACAAAGTGCATTTAACCGTGCATTCAAAAAATGGTTTGGTTGTACACCTCGTCTGTATCGAGAAAGGAAAACTGAAGTTTTCAACAAAAACTAGTTTTGTAGTATTTGCACTGTTTCTTGAGAACGATGGCTCTGCTTAAAGCGAAAGAGTAAGAAAAGCACCAATGATGTAAGAATGGCAATGCCTAGAGTAACACTGTGAAGGCCATAAAGTTTTCCGTTCGCTTCTTCTACGAATGGTGCACTCCAGACGCCGCCAAATGCCATCGCAATGTTAGTGACCACAATATTCATTAAAAGTACTCTGCCTCGCTTTGCTTGGTCTGAATTTTCATTGAGCAGTACTTGCACGGAAGGGTAACGCCCTGCATCGCCAGCCATAATGGCAAAGAGCAAACACGTAATAAACATTGCGGGTAACCATTCAGTAACCGCTATGCTAATCGAAAAGGCGAGTAGCAAAGAGCCCAACGCAATAGGGGCTACTCGCGCTCCTCGTCTTACAAAGAACCCAGCGGTCAAATTTCCAATGATGGCTCCACACCCACCGATAAGCATTGCAGCACCAATATCTGCTGTTGTCATTGAAAAATTGAGTGTGAGCCATGCACCCAGGTGAGGAACCAAACTATAGGTAATAGAAACGAGTAAAAACTCAATGATAAACAGCTGCCTAAGTTCTAGAACTGACCACAAAGAGAAAAACTGCTTCAATTGCTGTAAGGATGAATATCGTTGGCTGGTTGGCCTTAAATGTGGCAGTAACATGGAGATAAGTGCCAGAGATAAACTAACCAAGCCTACAAGGTTAAATACAGTTACCCAACCTAAAGTTTGAGAACCCCATGCGGCTAGCGGCACGCCAGCTGTCGACGCTAGAGGAATAGACAGCAAAATCCAAGTAATGGCTTGAGTTTGCCTTTTACCCGACCAAGCGTCACCGGCATAGGCGATAGCGTAGGCATTAGAATGCCACCAGATAGTCCTGCTACTGCTCTGCAAATCAATATACTGAAATAGCTATCGGAAGAGGCTGTGCCAAAAGCGGAAAAACTTAATGTTAGCAATAACATAATCAAAATAGTCTTTCGCCCAAATTTATCGGCATATGGGGCGAGTAATACGCCCGCGATAGCAGCGAAAATGGGATACGCGGTGATAAGTAGAGCTGACTTCTCTACTTCTAGCCCAAGCTCAATGGCGATCTGAGGGCCAATTGGTATCATCATCACGAAGTCGAGAGTAGATAACAAGACTGTAAACATCAGTGTAAATAGCGCTAGTTTCATTGTTCTCTCTCCTGATTTGACGGACGAACTTCTGAGGTGAGAGAGATGAAATAGTTGAGTGTGTTGGCAATGGCTTCATCCATTGGTGTGGAGTGATCACCAAAGGTTTCTACGTATTTTGCATGTTCAACGATAAACGGCATGTCTCTTTGATATCTAGTTTCTTGGACGGCGCGTATTGAGGGTATAACGAGGCTTAATGCTGTCTCTTTCCAACCTGATATGTTTTTGATTTTTGATTTAATACCCACTTGTTTAAATACTTCGTCAATGAAGGCTTTAGGACTGATTGGCATCGCATTGGGACATGCCAAATGCCTCCATAGGCTCGTTTGTCTTCAGCCAGGGTAATCATAGCTTGCGCGAAATCTTCGATGTAGGTAAAGCTATGGACTGAGGAAAGTGAACCTAGATAGATGGCACTTTTTCCTTCGAGAGCAGATTTAAAAACAAGTTCACCCATCAAGGCTTGATGAACCCCAGGTCCGTAAAAATCAGCCGCTCTGCATGTGACGATGTTCCAGTTCCCTTTTTTCTCAACCAATGAATGATAGGCTTCAAACCTAATTTGTCCCTTTGGCCCCAACGTTGAAGGTGAAGTGTTTTCACAAAATGTCCCAGTTTGAGGACCATACATGTAGAGATTGTCGGCGTAAACAAGAACGATATGCTTATCGCTAAGCTCTTGAGATATCCGCTCAATCATAGGTAGAAAATCCGTATCCCAGTTTTGATATGAAGGGGCGCAACACAGATAAACCTTGTCTTGGTTATTGACTAAGTTGGACAGAAAACCTTCTTCGGTGATATCACCAGTAATAGTTTGCTCAAGTGGGTAGCGTGCATTATGAGGGCTTCTACTTACACTAATAACCTCACAGCCCCTTTCAGTAAGTTTTTTAACGATATGACTGCCAACATGGCCAAATCCACCGAGAACAACGTGTTTGCTCATAACGAACCTCTTATTATCTTTAGATAGTGTGATTGAGAAGTCAGGTTACAAACAGTTGGTGAGGAAATATTGACTTTGGAAAGCGATTTTTTGACTTAAAAGGACAATCTGATGCTGGGACTGCGACGAGAAACGTACAGTGATAACATGTAACCACTGTACGAATCCAAATGCTCTACAAGATGGATGACATCGGAGTAGGTCGGTCGAAGTAAAATCCTTGGGCGAAGTCGACGCCTAACTCTTTTACTACGATAAGCTGCTGTTCTCTTTCAATGCCCTCAGCCAGTACACAACCACCGTATTGATGTACTTTTTTGATCACGGCGGAAAGCTCATCAATAAAAAGATCTCCCGCACTAAGACGATTCATTAATGAAATACAGAGCTTTACGACCTCCGGTTTTACTGTGTCGATAAGCTCTAGATCAAAATATCCACATCCAACATCATCTAGCCAAAACTGGAAGCCATATTTTCTCAGTTCATCCATTTTAGCGAGTATCGGTTTCCAATTATCCACGGGAAGGTGTTCAGTAAGCTCAAGCTTAACCCTATGGGCAAAGGCGCACTCTGACAGCAAGGCTAGGACTTCGTTATCAAACAGCATTTTTGGTGAAAGGTTTACAGTAAATGCGGTTTTTTCAGGTGAGAGAGACACATTTTGAAGATGTGCTTTAAGGCACGCTTTTTCTAACTCATCTTGTTTGTCAAAAGCCGCAGCGGTTTTGAACAGCTTGTCTGGTCGATGCAATTCGGAATTTTCTGGCCCGCGAACCAGCAACTCGTATCCGAAAATTTGTCCGGTTTGAATATTTTGAATGGACTGGCGATAAGACAAAAGGTTGTTTTGCGCAATAATTAACTGCAAATCTTCCAGTGGGGCAGGAGTTTCAAGATTCAGTGGGCACGTGTGTTTCTGGTTTTGAAGTGTGTCGTTGGAGTTAACCATTTTTATCCTCAATAAGCGATGCGCGCAGTGATAGATGTTTATCAGTGTAACGATTGTGCATCGAGATGTTTACTGGTTTGTTTTGAAGGTGTTGTTCAAATAATTTGCAGGTTCTTATTATCTGGATCCTCTGTATCGGTGGTGAAAAGTTCAGGTTTTAAGGTGTCGGTGGAAGACGCTTAATAGGGTTGAGACCAACAAAATAGTAAGGCTGAGCATAAGCGTTAGCGTTAAACTTTTCTCGCTAAGCCATCCTGCGACAAAACTTCCCAAAGATACCGCGCCAATTTTTATTGCTGCTATCCACATAAACACTTGAGAAGCACTTTCCGGTGGGGCGTATTCTGTCCTTGCTGCTAATGTCGAAGCGAAGAAAAATGCATTTGCTATTCCGCAGACGAGGTACGCAATCAGTCCAGCAGCGTAGCTATTGGAAACGGAAACAAAAGCGATACCAGCGATAACAGCAAGAGCATTAAGCGACATCAGAGAGTCTGCCGCTTTCTGACTTGGCTTTCGAATAAGAAACAGCGAGCCAAGCAAGTTTCCTACACCATAGCTACTGACTAGGTTGGCCGCTGCTGCCGGGGTTTCACTCCATGTATGGGCCAAGAAAATAGAGCAGACGGGAAGTGCCGCAAGTGAAAAGGACGTGGCGGAAGTTAAATAGAGAGTGCGACAGAGCGCTGGATTCGTCGCGATTGTCTTCGCGACATCAAAAATAGTTGCACTGCCCTTTCCACTGCTTTCGTCGCTCTCACTGCTAGGAAAGGACGTCACAAGTATGGAAGAGATTAGAGGAAGCAAAGCGATGGACGCGAGTGCAGATTGGGCATTTACTAAGGTGGTCAATATCCCAAAGAGTATTGGCCCTATAGTCGTTCCTATTGCATAGCACGCGACATCCCAACCTTGCGCTTTGCGTCTAACGTTAGGCTGCCCCTGAAACGCTTGATTTAGCAGACCACTGATCCCTCCCATAAGAAATGGGGCGCAGCCTCCACATATGATAAGTAGCGCTGCGATAAGGTAAGTCGATAGCATAGGAAACAGAAGAGACACCAATACCAATGCGCTGCTGTAAACAATACCTGCGATGGCGATGAGTCGCCGAGGGTCATTGGCGCTATCCAGCCACCGCCCCCAAACGGGACCGATAAGGTGCGGTGCGGTAAGGCAAGCGGCTAAACCTCCCAACACCATGCCAGAAAGCTCGCTTTCTGCTGCCAGCACTAGCACTGCGACGATAGAAGCACCTGTCGTCGTGCGGGCCAGACTGGCGGTAAGGGCAAATCGCATTAGAAACACCGAATTTCCATCCAGAGCCGAATTATCGTAGGCCTTGTTTGTCATCAATAAGTTCCTTGGTTAAATGAGTTCTAGCGTTTCAATAAGCTTTTCTAGTTGAGCAATAGAAGGAGAATCAAGGCCCTTAAGAGGCGCTGGTAAGCAGGGACTTTCCGCATACCCCAGTATTTCAGCCGCACTAGCTAGCACGCGCATGCCTCCCATGTTTTGGTCAAACAATTGCCAGAGGTCTTGATATTGTTTAGACAAAGCAATGGCCTGAGTCGGTGTACACTGCTTAGCTTGATGATATAGATGCAGAGCGGTCCGCGGGAACAAACCAGCAAGCACGGAATACCACACGTCACAACCAGATTGAATACCACTCGCCGCGAATGCATCACCACTAACGCCAATTTTTACCGATGCAGGAAGTTGCTTTCTCAGCGTTTCTACTCTTTCTTCTCCATTGATATCGAAGGCCATTCCCGGAAACTTGATGGAAGCAATGTTTTTTAGTTTGGCGATCTCGAAGTGAAGTTCGTCGCTAAAAGTAAAGTGAGTAGCGGCGGGATTGTCATAAACGCAGATGGGCAAGTCAGTGTGACGTGACACCTCTTGGTATAGAAAAAACACTTCGTCATCTGATAAACGCTGATAGGAAATTGGAGCGAGTAACAGACCTTTCGCACCAAGACGTTGAGCTTGATCTGCATTCTCTAGAACCTCTCTGAGGCGCAGTGATCCTATTCCCACAAGTACAGGAATGTCTTGTGAATGTTCAACGGCAATTTGGATAACACTCTGTTTTTCAGCATGGTTGAGATATGGGTAAAGTCCAGTAGAACCCATCGCGCAGATAGAGTTAACACCCGCATCAGCAACTCTATTAATTATTTTTGCGTAGTGATTATGACTAAAGGTATCTCTGTTAAGAGGGGTAATTGGAAAAGCACTTACTCCAGTAAACATCATCGCTGACTCCATTTTGCATTTTTGATAAAGAATAAATATTTGAAGCCTTGCAAAGAGCACACTTTTCATACTGCCAATACAGTGGGAGAGTGTTATCATTGTCATAGTGCTAAATATTTATTGTCATAGTTCGATAGTTATATTGTCATAGGACAAACATGAAAATCAAGATAAAAGGGCAGACAGGACAAGATTTGTTTGAGTCTGTTCGTTCACTGATCGCCTCAGGCGAGCTAGTTGAAGGCAGTGCACTTCCCCCTGTTCGGGAGTTAGCACAAGAAGTTGGTGTCAATAGAAACACTGTTGCAGGCGTATACCAAAAGCTTGTGAAAGCAGGGCTTGCCGAAACAAAAGGACGCTTGGGAACACGAGTCAAGGCCAGACAAGCAGCAGGTCAACAAGATGGGGTTACTGATACTCAGTTAGTCGATTTGGCTGATGGAAACTTAAAGAGAGAATGGTTGCCCGATCTTAACGATATTGCGCAATCAAGTGACTTTAAACAGTTTGCCTATGGTGAATCCCCAATATTGCCGCAAGCCCATACCTTTGGAGTGAAATGGTTTTCTAAGCAGTGCCCGGATGCTTTTGGTATCACGCTGACCAGCGGCGCCGTTGACTCACTGGAACGATTGCTTGTCACACATTTACTACCGGGGGATAAAATACTGGTTGAAGACCCGTGCTATTTGGGGTCATCCAACGCCATTCGACTGGCGGGTATGTCTGCAGTCGGGGCGTGTGTTGATGAGCAAGGTATGGTGACGAGTGAACTGGAAGCCGCTCTTAAAAAAGGAGTGAGGGCAGTGCTGTTTACGCCTAGAGCCCAGAATCCAACGGGGTGTTGCTACAGCGAAGAAAGAGTCAAAGAGCTTAAAGAAATACTTAGTCAATACCCCAATGTCTTGGTTTTAGTTGATGACCACTTTGCCTTATTGTCTGAGCAACCGTTTTACTCAATCGTTCCCGATAATACCAATCATTGGGCCATTTATCGCTCGGTTTCCAAAGGGCTAGGGCCTGATCTTAGGTTGGCATTTGTTGCCGCTGACTTGGTTACGACAGAGAGGCTACAAAGCCGTTTAATGCCAGGAATGACATGGGTAAGTCGCGTATTGCAGGCTATGGTGGTGACGGCATTAGCGTCAAACACCGTTGAAAGACAATTGAAAAAGGCGGCGACTGAGTGCAAAGAGAGTCTGCATTTGTTGATTGATGCGTTAAATAACAGAGGATTTAAGCTTTCTTATATGACGGAAGGCGTAAACCTTTGGGTACCGGTTAAAGGTGAAGCACAAGCTTGTGCCTACGAGTTGTCTAAGCTGGGGTGGTTGGTGCGTCCGGGCAATATGTTTGATGTAGACCATCAATCATCGGGCTTGAGGATCACAACCGTTAAGCTGGATAAGGCATTAGCAGAGCAACTGGCAGAAGATATTGCCAATACTTGCATGTCGTAATGGGCTGGTAGACAAAAGGGTCAGATGAATGTTATCGCGCCGAGAGTTAGAAAATTTAGTCACGGATTTCCCACTACTAAACAAGCTAATCCAGTTAGAAGAGCTGAGTTGGATGAACTCGCATTTAACGTCAATGGCTCAGGCATTACCCAAGGTTGGTTTATCAGAAAAAGATGTAGCCGATGCTAAACAGCGATTAACTCGATTTGCTCCTTATTTGGCTAGAGTGTTTCCTGAGACCTTTGTCTCTGGTGGGATCATTGAGTCTGAAATTGTTGAAGTACCAGCGATGAAACAAGGCTTGGAGAAGAAATTCGGGCATCAAATCCAAGGGGAACTACTGGTTAAACTGGATAGTCATTTGCCAATATCCGGTTCGATTAAAGCGAGGGGCGGGATTTATGAAGTGCTGACTCATGCCGAACAACTGGCCTTTCAGGCAGGGCTACTTTCACCCGATGACGATTATGCCTGTATGGTTGATAGCCGCTTTCGCGAGTTTTTTTCTGACTACAAGATTGCCGTAGGCTCGACAGGTAACTTAGGTTTGTCCATCGGGATTATGTCTGCAAAGCTGGGTTTTAAAGTGTCCGTACACATGTCGGCAGATGCGCGAGAATGGAAAAAGAAAAAACTGCGAAGTCACGGCGTACAAGTTGTTGAATACGATTCAGATTACGGACAAGCTGTCGCTCAAGGGCGTCGTCAAGCCGATAAAGATCCAAGGTGTTTTTTTATTGATGATGAAAACTCAACCACTCTGTTTCTCGGTTACTCTGTTGCGGGAGAGCGACTAAAAGCTCAGTTCGAGCAGCAAGGTAGAAGAGTCGACCAAGATCATCCGGTATTTGTCTATTTACCCTGTGGTGTCGGAGGGGGGCCCGGTGGCGTGGCCTTTGGTTTGAAACTCGCGTTTGGCGACCACCTTCATTGTATCTTTGCAGAGCCAACTCACTCACCTTGTATGCTACTAGGGGTATACAGTGGATTACACGACAAAATATCAGTGCAAGATATCGGTATCGACAACCATACCATCGCCGATGGACTTGCGGTCGGCCGTGCTTCAGGCTTTGTTGGCCGAGCGATGCAAGGCATGTTATCAGGGTTCTATACCCTAAGTGATAACACTATGCTGCAACTGCTCAACCTGTTAAACCAGACGGAACAGATTCAGTTAGAACCCTCTGCACTTGCGGGATTTAAAGGCCCGAGTCTGGTCTCCATGTCTATGGGACAGGAGCTAGGATATAGCGAACAGGCCCTTAAGAATTCGACACATGTTGTTTGGGCAACCGGAGGGAGTATGGTGCCCAAAGAAGACATGTCCGCTTACCTAGATTTTGATGCGCAATAGCGTATCAGTTCATGAGGCAAGACGCAGTCAGCCAGTGTTTGCGCCAATCGCTTAGCTGCTTCTACTAACTTGTCTTTATTGGCGTGGGTAAAGTTTAATCTCAGCCTGATTTCTGTTGGTTGCGTTCGGGGTAGAAAACAGAACTCGGTACGACAGCAACCCCTCGTTCTAATAGACGCTTACATAATGCAAACTCGTCACATTTAGGAATGTCTAACCAAAGAAACATTCCACCGTCTACTGACTGAACATCAAATGAATCTGGCAAGAACTGTCTAAGTGCATTGAGCAAGATGTTGTGTCTTTCCCTATAAATGGATTTTACCTTCTCAAGGTGGTGAGGGAATTCTGGTGCGCTAAGAAGATCACTGAGCATGGCTTGCATGGGCACACTGGAATGCAAATCTGCGCTCTGTTTAACTTGAATCAGTGGTTGAACAAAAGCTTTAGGTCCGTGAACCACACCCACTCTAATCCCCGGAGAAGCTACTTTGGAAAACGATCTCAGTACAATGGCAGAGTCTTGGCAAAATTCAGAAACCATAGGGAGTTCATTTCCATTAAAGCGCAGCTGCCTGTATGGCGCGTCTTCAACCAAAGTCACCTTGTAATGCAAACACAACTGCGCGACTTTTCGGCGGGTGTTTTCACTCCAACACAAACCCGTTGGATTGTGAAAATCCGGTACTGCGTAAAAAAGTTTGGGACTTTTAGTTGCAAATATCTGTTCCAATTGGGTTAGATCTGGACCGTCTTCCGTTTGAGCAACGGTTTGGATATCGGCTTGTACCATGTTGAACACTTGAAGTGCCCCTAAGTAACTTGGCGCTTCCATTACTATAGTGTCACTAGAGTTGATATAGGCGCGAGCGATCAGGTCTAAGGCTTGCTGTGAACCTGTTGTCGCCAATACTTCGATAGATTCATCTAGCAGATATTGGCGTTTAATCAGTGACAATAGCGGTGGATAGCCGCGAGTCTCTCCATATTGAAACAGGGACGGTGTATCCGCAATATTTTTTAGCGACGCTTTAATCAGGTCCATTGGAAATGATGCTGCGTCAGGCAGGCCTCCGGCCAAAGAGATAACGTCTGGCGAGGTAGCTGCACTGAGTATTTCTCTAATGTACGAACTTGGCGTCTGTTTTAAGCTGGTGGCGATTTCCATTTTTGCATTTCCAAAGAACTGAATAGTTGCTCTTATATTAGAAAATATTGAGATAACAAAAGTGTTCATTTATGCTGTTGAACATGTCCATTTATGCTATTTATTATGAAGCCAAACGCGCAGTCGAGAATCAACGACGTCTTGTATCATATACATCGAGATATCAGCAGTGATCTCGGTGCTAGAGAGCTAGCAAAAATAGCCGCCTATTCTGAACAGCATTTTCATCGAGTATTTAAAGATGTAGTTGGGGAGTCGGTGGCTGCTTATATTCGTAGAGTTCGCATTGAATATGCAGCTAATCAACTAATGTTTTCCTCTGATTTGACGGTGCTAGAAGTGGCAAATAACTGCGGCTTTGAATCTGTATCATCATTTAGCCGAGTATTTAAAAAGCGATTCCAAGTATCCCCGGGAGAGTGGCGTAAGGGCGACATTGAAACCAATGATAAACCTTACCTTTCAGACAGTGAGATAGCGGCGGGTTATCGCAAGGTAGCCAAAGACCCCCTAGCGGAACCTCGTATAGTAGAGGTTGAGGCAAGAAAAGTCGCTTATGTTAGACACAAAGGCTATGGACGTTCAATTAAACAGGCTTGGCTGTTGCTTCAGGCTTGGGCCAAACACGAAGGAAGATGTTTTGACAGGCAATTTGGGCTCCATCATTCTAATCCGGCTTGGATACCATTAGATCAATGTAGGTACGTCGCATGTATCGAGATCGAAGGTTCTTTATCTCACCGTGGAAAAGTCAATGAACTAGTGATCCCTGGTGGTTTGTACGGCGTGTTTTCACTACAAGGAAAATACGGTGAGTTGCTACCTCAAGTGAGTAAAATTATGGAAGAGTGGCTACCGACTTCTGGACTAAAAATGCGTTCTACCCCTGCCTACGTTGAATATCACAAGAACCATTTTTTGGAGGGCGATGAGTGTTTTGAGTTAGAGTTCTATCTTCCGCTAAGTTTCTATTAGCTACTGCGATGACGACATATCGAGCTATTTTCTTTCTCTATTATTTTAGTGATTGATAAACCTAACATTACACATTAAATTGAACCAAATTTGTTTTACTTAATTTATTATTATTATTATCTACTAATAATAATTTCACTCCTCCTTACGATTTAGATAATTATTGTCTTTTTGTTCCCTTATAAAAAAATAAATACGCCAGTTGGATTTAATGATAATCATACGGTTGTATTCAAATTTATACGTCCAAAGGCATATGATTATTTTTATATTTAATTGTGCCATATACCGGCTGTCCATAAGCAAATAAAGTTTTGTTCAAATAAAAGTGCTATCGGTCAATAACAAGGGCAAGTCTGAACGTGAAAAACTTTTCAACTGTTTTAAAATCTTTTCGCCAAGAAAATGCAATCACCCAAAGCAAAATGGTGGAGCTTTTACAAAATAGCTGCGAGTCTTTAGTCAAGCTAGATATGGTTACCTTAAGCCGCTGGGAACGCGGTGTTACTTTGCCTTCAAGAAAGCGGCAAAATGATGTACTTCAGGTTTTGGGGTATAGCCTATCAGAAATACTTCAATTTGAACGACGCTCGTGCTTGAGCGATATGCAGGTAGAAAATTTTACTGCTAAAGGTGCCATCTATACGGATGTTTCCTACTTAAGTCGACGAAAAAGCTTATTAATAGATAAAAGTAATAGCATATCTTCCGTTATTAATAATGACCCGTGTTACCGACCTGTGTTAAACAAAGTTTTTAACACCTCTTTTATGTTAAATGAATTAAGCCAAGATCTTAATGTGAGCCCAGAGATTTTAGTAACGACGGCAATAAACCACTTAAATGCGAGGCTTAAGATCGTTGTTGATGATTTGCAAATTATAGGACACATTTTTTATTTCTTAGGTAATAAGTCTGATTTGTCAAAAATAATTTCTGGTGATGAAAAGGTTGAATTTAATAAGAATGAAATGACAGTGATGAGTTTTTTCTCTGTCGATGGGGAAGGCCTATTTTCTGTGTTGGGCGACTTTGTGTACGAGTTTATCGCGTTGCCGTTTGTCGACTGTAGGGCAACGGTCATGTCTGAATACTACGATACGCACCGATACATGGAAAAGCTCGGGTTCGAGTATGAAAAAGTATACGTGATAGGAGCAGAAAGAGTTAGAGCTTATCAAATTACAAAAACTGACATTGTAAGCTCGCCTCTTAGCAGCTTAGAAACCACTAGGTACTAAGGAGCAAAAAATGAAGAGTATCCTGATTGTAGATGACGCCTTGTTTGTTCGAGAAGTTTTAAAACACAGCCTAACTAAAGCTGATAGCAACTTGAAAATATTTGAGGCGGAGGACGCTGAAAAGGCGATTAAAACCATTAAGTCTCTCAGCATTAATTTGGTCATTTGCGACATTATGATGCCAAACAAAGACGGGGTGGAACTGACTGTTGAACTGAGCAAACTGCCAGAGCCACCTGATATCGTGTATTGCTCTTCAGCAGAGGGTTTTATCATTCGGTCCGTTGTTAATTTATCAAAGCTCTATGGATTAAGAGTTCTGGGTGCGTTTCAAAAGCCCTTGAACAGCGAGACCTTATTTTCAATCGTTAAGTCTATTCAAGATCCCTTGTCACTTGATGTGAACTTTAACAACAATCTGGCACCAAACACGTTAAAAGAAAAGATGCCAATCGGCCTCGTCTATCAGCCTCAGTTTGATTCAAGATCTAATAAAATGGTGGGTGTTGAAGCGTTAGCACGCTGGTTTGACGCAGACGGAGGTGTGGTTTCTCCCGATATATTTTTACCCCATTTAGAAAAGGTAAACGAGTTTAAACGCTTCTCTTTGCACGTGATCGAAACCTTAGAATCTGATTACCATAAGGTTTTGTGCCATTTAAATCATGAAGTAACCATCGCTTTTAACATTTCTCCCAACTTGTTGTGCGATGGAGAAGTGATAGCAAGGATCATCGCACTCAACGACTCAATTGACAGTCATCGCCTTTGCGTAGAAGTGACGGAAGAAAAGATGAATTTATGCCAGAACGTCTTTTTTGAAGGTGTTGATAAACTTCGCAGAGCAGGAACCCTTGTCGCGCTGGATGACTTTGGTTCTGACCATTCTAATATGAACCGCTTGTTAGCCATGAACTTTGATTCGCTAAAAGTGGACAAGCATTTAATACAAAACATGTTGAGTAATAATCAGGCCTTTGACCTAGTGAAACTTTTGGCCGGTTTTTGTAAAAAACATGGTTTAGAGGTTGTAGCAGAGGGGGTAGAAGACGAAACGACAGCCAGATTGCTCAAAGAAATGAGTATCAACTTTCACCAAGGATTCCTCTATTCAAAGCCTGTTCCTATGCATGCATTGCTAGACGTGTTGGAGAATCGCGATGAAAGCGTGGTTTGATTGTGAGGTCTTTACCTTAAATACTGGATGCGATCCAAGTAGCGAAGCGGGTCTAATGTTGGTCGAAAAATTAGCACTCACCTTAGTGGACTTTATTGGTGTTCCAGTACGTACCTCAGATGATCTAAAAGCGCTATCACACGGAGTGAAGGGAGTGGCGAATACTGCGGGCTTGGTTCGGTTAGCAAAGATCAGCCTATCTCTTGAGAGATACAGTAAAGTCGTTGACCCAGCTTATTCGGCCCGTGTCTTAAAGCGAGAAATCGAATCTAACACCTTTTTATTATTGGAACACCGTTAGTGGTAAGTCGCACAAGGTTGTCGAAAGTGATAAGCCAATCAACATAGTCGGGGAAAGGTAGTTATACGGGGTGGGCAAATATTTGAAGATAACTTGGGCTTCAAAAGGTTATTCGGAGAAGCGTGTGATGTTATTTAAAGAGACTGTCAAAACCAACTATCCCCTATTATCGTCGTTCTTGACTTTGGCAATGGTCGTTGTGCTGACAATTTTGCCTGAAAGAGCGAGTGGTGCAGTAACTTCAACGCTGGTAAGTAAAGAAATCGATGCAGGTAAACCGACAAAGAAAATCCAATATCGAAACTCAGTACGGCGCAATAAAGTGGTTTCTGTTTTGCTTCCCTACACCCATGTGCAAGCAGGACGATTACTCGCAAAAGAGTTTAAAGAATTAACGGGTATCTCTGTTCTTATTCAACGGTACGACTACAAAAGCTTTGATTTAAATAACCTAAAAGGTAAGGGAGATGTAATTGTTTTCCCGATTCTGTACACCGAAAGATTGGTTAAAGACGAATGGTTATTGGCCTTGGATAACAATCCTGATCTTTTTAAGTTAGGTGGTTTAGGAGCACCAATATCAAGAGTCGATTTTTTAGATAATTTTTGGAAATCAAATATCGTTGATGGCTCACTGTTTGCGATCCCATTCGATGGAGACACGCATTTTATCATCTATCGACGCTCTTGGTTTGAATCACTCGGAATTGAAGCTCCAAGATCATGGCAGGAGTTTAACCAGACGAGCGAAGCCATTGAAAGGCAAATCCCACAAGCCTACGGAACGACGATTATGGCTTTTCCCAGTGATTTTTTGGTGTTGTCTGGATTTTTTAATCGATATTTTGCCTCTGGTGCTGCAGTGTTTGATTCCAATAAAAACCTCGTTTTTGATTGGAGTGTCGCTCATCAGTCTATTCAACAATTGATTGACTTAAAACCCTCGGCGATGCGTCAACGGACAAAATGACCTTTTTTGACAGTGTAAATGCTTTTTTGGATGGTCAGGTTGCCATGGTGGAACAGTGGGCGGATGTTTCGAATATGGCTAATGATAAAACCCGTTCCAAAATCGTAGATGACTGGGGAATAGCACCTCTGCCGAACTTCTATTCGAACCAACTCTATCCAATTAATGCTGGTTGGTCGATGGGGATATCGAAGCAAACTGACAATCAGGCACTTGCAAGTGCTTTTGTTCGCTTCGCATTCCAACCTTCGATGCGTTTAAAGCTCAACACCATGTATGGAAGTTCTGGTACAGATCCCGTTATGCCCTTAACTTTAAATAGCGTGGCCTATCAAGATTACAATCGAGAAAAAGCACAAGTTGAGCAGCAAGTTCTACCCAGAGTTCAGCTCTGGTTTAAGCATGAAAAAGCCCCAGAATTACTCAAGGTGTTTGCCAATTACATTAGCAAAGCCATTTCTGGAGATTTACCGATTGAACAAGCTCTTGCTTCGTTGGAAGTGGAACTCGACTCCTTGCTGCTGACTGAGGAATAACCATATGAGGTTGGCCAAAAAGATAGGTAGTGTGATTTTTTCAACTATGACAGTGTATGTCATTGTTACGATCGTCATATCCGTTAATGCCATCATGTTTGCTGCTAAAGCTCTGGAAGAGGAGAGCAGTAAACTGCTCTATGGGTTGAGTCACGACTTTATCATGCAGTTAGTTGACTCTAAGACCAAGTCAATAGAGCTAGAAGTCGAATTAGCCCGCTCTCAGGTGGGAGTGGTGATAAACGAACTGCGGCAGTTGGTCGATAGTTCGGAGTTCAATGGAAATTATGACAATAGCGTCTTGTTGGCAGGCATTCGCCGCATTAGTTATGATTTAGTAAGTGAAATAGTGGTCTTCGATTTAAAAAATAAGTCAAAGGTCTCTTTGCCGAGAATGTTAACCACGCCTATTGGCTATAATCAATACCAGTCTCTTCAATCTATGCCAGATGACGCCGATCATCACTTTATCCGTCGTTTTCACTCTAACGAACTTAAAAGCCTCTCGGTAAGGTTTCCTGTAACGGAAAGAGATCAACAGAGGTTCGTGATAGAAGTCCATATAAATATGGACCAGTTTTTACACAATATATTGAGCGATGAAGATCTCAAATACTTTCGCTATTTTCTTATAAATGACGAAGCTCAGCTTATCGCGAGTGATAACAGTATTCGTGAATACTTGAAAAAAGAGCTACAGCAAATCGACAACGGATTAGTGACAGACTCAGAAATGATTGATGCGCTAAAAAGAGTAACGGCAGGGGAGTTTGGTATTGCAGACGTTCACACAGACCTTGGTGGATTAGTCGTCGGCTTTGCACCCGTCGATAACATCAACTGGCGGTTGGCTGTTGTAGTACACGAAAATTATCTTATCAGTTCGTTAGACAAAATTTTCGATATTATCGAAATGGTGTCTGGCACGGTGTTGAGGCGTTTGTTTGTTGGGACATTAATCTTTTCAGCGCTCTTAGCCATAGTACTCTCGGTTCTAGCCAAGCACATTACAAATCCAATCACCGAGCTAGAAAAGTGGGCTAACAAGGTGATTAGCGGTGAATACATCATAGATTCGAAAGATGAATCAACAATGCGAAAGGATGAGTTGGGGCGGCTGCAACGGGCCTTTATTTACATGTCCAAACACATTTCAGAGTTGGTCAATAATCTTGAAAAAAGAGTAGAGCTGAGAACGAAAGAGTTAACGGAAGCAAGAGATAGAGCTGAGCGAGTGAATCAAGCGAAAACACGTTTTCTGGCGAATGTATCGCATGAATTACGCACCCCACTCAATGCAATCATAGGTTTTTCGGAAGTACTTAAAGAAAGAAAACACGGTGAACGAGATAGCCACTTAGTTGATTCTATTGCCGCATCTGGAAAAAACTTACTCTATCTAGTCAATGATTTGCTTGATCTCACTAAAATTGACGAAGACAAATTGGATATCATTGTAAAACCAACCTCACTTGTGGATATTGCGGCTGGATTAGAGTCCACGTTTTGCGCTCAGGCTACGGCTAAAGGGGTTGATCTCAAAGTCTTTGTCAAACCCTACCTTCCAGACTTCCTTTTATTGGATCACATACGTATCAATCAAGTCTTAACCAACTTAACCAGTAACGCGGTTAAGTACACCGAGAAAGGAACGGTTGTATTGGATATCAAAGGGGAGGAGAAAAGCGGAAAATGGGACTTAGAGTTCTGCGTTTCTGATACTGGACGAGGTATACCAGAATCTGAACTAGAGACAATTTTTAACGTGTTTGAGCAAGTTAAAAGCCAAGATTCGCTGTCGGGCACCGGCTTGGGTTTAGCAATCGTTAAACGATTAGTGCATTCAATGAACGGTGAGCTAGAAGTAAAAAGTTCGGTGGATGAGGGAAGCCAGTTTTGCTTTAGGTTGAATCAAATTTCGTCATGTGAGGAAGCTGAGATTGCTAAAGAAAAACCACTGGTGACCAACATGAAAGCTTTGGCGAACAAAAGGGTATTGGTTGTGGATGATATAGGGTTTAATCGCGATGTCATTAAGTTAAAACTCGAGAAGTTTGGCTTTGTGATTCAGGAGGCTGAAGATGGCGTTGAGGCATTATCGATCCTTAAAAAACAAACATTTGATTTAGTTCTGACGGATATCTCAATGCCCAAAATGGATGGGATTGAGCTCAGCCAAAAAGTGAGAGTTAAGTGGCCTAGTTTGCCCATTGTGGCCATTACTGCACGCGGCTTTATCCAAGAAGAGCAAGAGATTCGAAAATACTGTCACGATTACTTGAGAAAGCCCATCGAAGATCAAGAGCTCAAAAGAGTGCTGGCTCAAGTTTTTTAGTGGTAAATATCTTTGGATTGAATTTATTGATCTAGCAGTGGCCACACGTCCTCGCTACTTATCCAGTGAAATTGGCGTTCCCAATAAAATATCCTTTTTGTTTGGCTATAAAAATTCTTTTTGGGCTTGGTTAATTTGTATTAAATCCCACAACTTACTAAGAGCTCAAAATGGTGAATGAAATTCCATATGTGAAGAAGAGAATACAAAATATCATTGTGATTATGACTGCTGTTTACATTATTGCTGCAGGAGGAGGGTTCGCTTATGTCATGAACTCATTGGATGACAGCCATCAAGCTATCGATCTGGCTTCTCAAAAAGTGATGCAAGTTTATAGTGTTGAAATGAATACCACTTGGGATGTTCGATTAAAACTGAAAGATCTGCTGTATAACTCAGGCTCTACGTTAAGCAAAGAGTCCTTTATCGAAGATGTAGAACTTTGGCATACAGGTATAGTTAAAAATTTTATCGATGATGGCTCAATACGTGCAGATAAAAGAATGGAAGTGATCAATGATTACTACTTTCACCTGAAAAACTCACCTAAACAACTCGGCAAATACCAAAATGGCGAAATTAATATTACTGAACTGAATGATTGGTTTGAACAAACCGAACACTCTGCGAATACGTTAGAAGATCTGCTTCAAGCATTTGTCAGAGAGATCAATAGCAATCTGACTATGACGCTCGATGAGGCTTATCGTTCCTACGAAACCATGGCCGTGGGATATTTAGTTTCGTTACTCAGTCTTATGGTGTTATTTGCAATGTACGCGTCTTCCTATGTTCGAAATACGATTTACGAAGGGTTTTCCTATGAGCTGTAACTCGTTGTGTAAAGATACACCCCCCTGAATGAAACACATTTTTATATTCATCACATCTAACTGCGAATGAAAGCGAAGTGATCACTTTGATAATCGGAAGACAATGTCACAATTTTTGGGAAAGAGCCGGAAAATGCTCTGTAAATTGTTAGGCAACAAATCTAAATTGAAGAGGCTTAGCAAGGTAGTAAGTGAACTTTGGCTTTGATTTATCCCGCCCTTCTACCGCTAGCAAAGAACAGAGACAATGAGGTTAGGTGGTAGGGAATTATGTGGGGTTCTAACCTTTATCTTATTGTTGCTGTTCTTACTTAAGAAAACCACTGGCCCTAGGCTGGTGGTTTTCTTTCATTGAAATATCGGAAAGTAATAAGGTTGATAAGTTATGTTGTCTCAGGGTTATGCATACTATTATCGAAGAGTCATGATCACTTTGGAGGACGGTTGTTATTGCAGTCACTTGTATCTCGATGATGAGCATATGGTTTTAAAGAAGTCGAGCCTTTACACACTGATAAAGCAGCTTGATAAGACCTTGGAACACGATATTGCTCCAGAAGACAGCCATAAACTAAGTCGAAGGGAGTATTTACAAACCGTAATATCATAAGGGGCTGATAAGTCTAATATTAAGATGCAGTCAGGATTATTTTATCGTTTATAATTAATAGGCATTAATATGGTTTTTATTTATTAATGCTCTTTTTGGTAGGTTAAGCCTTTCATAATATTAAAGTTGACCACTTCTTAATTAGATTAGAAGTGTTATTTACTTTAACAACAATAGCGACAGGTGGCCATGAAAATTACCCTAGATACCAACCGACACTTACTTTCGTCAGAAGCTAAGTCAATTTTGCTATCTGCTACAGAAATTGGCGTGCTCAACTCAATTTTAACTAACTATCCGAGTTCAAGTCATCGAGATTATATAGCAGACGCGAATAAAGCAAATGGACGGGCGATAACATACAATCATGTTAATGTTATCGTCCACTCGTTGCGAAGGAAGTTTAAATCAATTGGAATCGATAACATTATAATGACCGAACGAGGTATTGGTTATCGAGTAAATGACAAAATTAATGTGATTGAACGTCCTCAGGACCATAGCTTTATTCAAAAAATCAAACGATTAATATAGAAAGTTTGATATCCTAAATAGTAAGCGCCCATAAGTAAGGGCGCTTACTTTTATCAGTTTAACAGTGATTGATAATTAAGTATTTCACTTGTGATCGGCGCGTCAAAGTTAATTTTACACTCTGAGCAGTATTTTATTCCCTTGTTACTCGTGACGTCAGCAGCATCAATGTCTAATAACGTATAAGAATACCTTTTGTTCCGCCATTTCACTCCATTAAACGATTCAATTGGCATGCCTACACCTATCACCTTGGCATTGAGGTCATTGCAGTATATTGGAAAGTAGATACGAGACGTACAGGTTCGAACTAAGTTTCTTATATTTCTATTTTTTATTAATGTGTCGTAGATATATAACAACATATGTGCTCGTGCTCTGGCATCCATTGCATGTGAACAGGGAATAACCAGTGTATACTCTCTATCACTTTTCATGGTGTCGAAAGGCTTTATAAGTTGAACGAGATCTTTTAATTGAGTGTTGTGACTTTTACATTTTAAATAATCATTGTAATCAACAACGCCTGCAATCATATGCCCGATTAATTGTGAAGACGTTGAATAAATTAAGGTGCTGTTCACAACGGAACTTGGCATTTCTATTTCAGCTTTTAGATACTTATTGACGTAATGATTAATCGCATTTTTATAGTCTTCTATTTTTTCAGACTCAGTTAAAACCTTTACGTGCAAAATATCGTCAAGATCATAATATGGTTGGTGGTAGCTCCTTTCGCACACCTCGCGAGCATTGGTTTTTATAGGATGAGCACTTGGACAATCGCTACGGTGCTTAAGAATTTTTTCTTCGTCAATGTCTAGGCATCTCGCAATCAAAGACTGGCGTTTTGGAGATGGCGTGGTAATCCCTCTTTCCCAGCGCGATAGAGTTGTTAGGTTAAGAGTTGCAAAGGACTCCGAATATTCAACCAGTTTATCTAATAAGGTTTGCTGAGTCAGTCCATTAATACTCCTTCCCTGTTTTAATATAGAACTAAATAAAGTCATATTTATACCCTAAATTTTCGTTTGTTTGAGTTTTTATATTTGTTGTTATTGGTTAGGTTTAAGTCATGGTTATGTCATGCTTAGGTCAGGGGAATACAATATGTAATGCAATTACTAGCGTGTGTAGTCTTATTCCTACATATTTTAAGGAGGTTTCTTATATTTTTATAGGCAGGTGGTTTATTTATATAAAATACATTGCCGTTAATAAAAAAAGTTAATTGGTTACTATGGGTGCCACCTTATGTTCGTATGAGAATCTCAGTGTGAAAATATTAAATAAAGTAGCAAACATTAAATTAAGTAAGCAGATAGTGAGTATGGTGCTGATTTTATGTGCCTTGTTGTCGGCGTCGTCAACTCTGATTTTAATGAACTTAGATAAAGTCGCCTCTAATTCCGATCAGCGTATTGGAATGGCAGCGGACCACATTAAGAACGTCTATGAGTATGAAGTAATGTCTACTTGGAGGACTCGGCTTAGCTTTAGCAAGATGCTTTCTAACCGTATAACGCAAGAAGAGTTTGGTGATCAATTGCTTAATTGGCATAAAGGCATAGTTGAAGGGTTTATTGACGATGGAACGGCAGGAGCTGACAAACGGAAAGATCTGTTTGAAGCGTATTACCAAACCGTAGGCAAATTCGAGCACTACATAGATGGTTATAGTAAGTACAAAACCATCAGTAAACACGAATACGATAAGTGGTTAAACCAAGTTGACGGAAGTGCAAAAGCTTTGATTGGAGAGTTGGAGGCATTTACTCAAGAACTGAGTGAAAGGGTGGATGTCTCTCTTCAGTTTTCTGGTGAGGAGCGGGAAGTCGCGGTTGCCCAAGCGCTCGGTATTACCCTTACTTTGAGTATGATAGCCGCAATACTGTTTAGTCTGTACTTGTCCAAATTGAGTAAGCCCATTACTAGAGTCACTGAAACGTTAGAGTCCTTTTCTAACGGAAATTTGGTTAATGCACCGACCCTGTCTGGTAGTAGTGAAATTATATCAATCAGTCAGTCCCTCAAGAGTTTTAGAACAACACTTGCAACGTTAGTGAGTAACCTCAGAACTATAGGCAGTTCATTGAGCGTAGAAGGTCAAGAGCTGCAAAAGGTGGTGAATACACTGAGTGAAAATTCGAATAAAGAACTAGAACAAATCGAACTCATCAGCGTGGCTACAACTGAGCTCGCTAGTACGTCTAAAGAAGTCAGTGAGCAAGCGATTCAAGCAGAGGCGTGTGCAAGCCAAGTTGTGAATGCGATTGAAATTGGACAACGAGAGCTAGAGAACGCCAAAGAGAGTCGTCAATTGACGAAAGAAGCCGTGTTGACCAGCAATGATATCGTAGTCGAGCTGCACGAGTCTTCCAATGAAATCAGTAAAGTGGTCGATGTTATTCACAACATTTCAGAGCAAACCAATCTATTGGCGTTGAATGCGGCCATTGAAGCGGCGAGAGCTGGTGAACAGGGACGAGGTTTTTCGGTGGTGGCAGATGAAGTAAGAATGCTTGCTGCCCAAACACAGAAGTCAACAGAAAGCATTAAGGAAGTGATCAGTCGCTTACAGGAAAAGTCTTTTGTTGCGACGGAAGAAATCAAGAAAACCGTTGAGCAATTGGAAATCAGCTCTCAGGCGAATGAAGAAGCCGATCGCTCTTTTGAAAATATTATTAGCGAAATCGAAAACATCAACCATATCAATGCAATGGTTGCATCAGCTTCGTTGCAGCAGGCAAATGTGACGGGTGAGATCTCGCAAAATATCGTCCTTTGTTCGGACTCGATTAAAGCGACAGCAACCAGTGTATCGGGATTGGTAGAAAAAGCGACATCACTGCAAAGTTTGTCTGATCAACAAATATCAGAATTGAGTAATTTTAGCCATGATGAGTAAACAAAACTGTCATAGAGAGGCTCTATACTCTGCCCCGACTTTACTGAGAGGACGCAATCAAATGGACTACACAACGTTGTACAATATGGCAATGGCACTATTAGCTGATAAAGGTTGATTAAGTCCGAAGCTAAGGAGCTTATTCGTTGCGAAGTGCTTCGTTTTAACGTTTTTGATCTTCAAAGATTAGAAAAAGAAAATATCCGTTTTGGTGAAAAAGCGAAAACAGAGCTCTTACAGCGAATCAAACAAGAAAAACTGGCGAGTTATGTGCTTGCTTTAAAAGAGAATCAAGGTTCGTTGAACCTGTTAGTACCTGCGAGTTTGTAGGTACCTAACCAGTTTTCACAGACTCAATGGGAACAAGGAAGTTCCGTCCCCCGCTAACTTTGCCAAAGTGCTTCTCAAACACTTGCTTAATCTATATACTGCCCGACCTTTTTCTTTGCTTATCACTGCATAATCAAAGGATCTCAATATTCCATGAATAGCCTGTCGACTCGACTTTGCGAGCTACCTGCCCTCTTTAGTCTTCCAAAGACGTGGTGGCTGGAGTTTTCGATGGACAGCCTTAGGGCTTAGCGGCAAGTTGGTTGACGGCAGTAATAGTGACACATTGAAAACAGAGCACCCAAAGTTTTCACAATAAGGAGGAGTAATGGCGATAGGTTTTGATTATGGTACGGCGAATTGTTCCGTCGCTTATCTAGAAAAGGGCAAAGTGGTTCCGTTACCTATTGATGGGGAATCGCTTTACATAAGTTCGTCATTAAGTGCTCCGACGGCAGAGTCGGTGTCAGAATATCTCTTTCGATGTTTGAACATATCACCCAGTGACAAAATCGGTGAAGGCGTGTTGCGTAGAGCGATTAATACCAATAAGGATTTAGGTATTGACGTGGGAGATGAGGATATCAAATTTGGACAAACCGCTTTAGATATATACCTTGAAGATCCTAAAGACACTTATTATGTCAAATCCCCCAAATCCTTTTTAGGCGTAGCGGGTCTTCGCCCAGAGCAGTTGTCGATATTTGAAGATCTCGTATGCGCAATGATGTCAAACATTCGCCAAGCTTGTGTGAAACAGATTGGAGAAAAAGCCAATCAAGCGGTAATTGGCAGGCCGGTGAACTTTCTCGGGCGGGGCGGTGAAGAATCGAACGCTCAAGCTCAAGGGATCTTAACAAGGGCGGCAAAGCGCGCAGGTTTTGAACAAGTGGAATTTCAGTTCGAGCCAGTAGCCGCAGGACTAGATTTTGAGGCGACGCTTCGAGAAGACAAAAACGTGTTAGTCGTCGATATCGGCGGGGGAACGACTGACTGCTCGATGATTCGAATGGGACCTTCGTGGCTTGGTAAAAAAGAGCGGCAATCCACTTTACTTGGCCATACAGGGCAAAGAGTTGGCGGTAATGATCTGGATATCCATTTAACCTTTAAAACCTTTATGAAAGAGTTTGGGTTTGGTTCTAAAAAGCAATCAGGTTTAGAGATGCCGACTACGCAATTTTGGAATCCAATCGCGATTAACGATGTTCAAGCTCAGCGCGCATTTTACGCCCTGGACAACTACAAAGTTTTGAAACAGCTTTACAAAGACGCCACAGAACCTAAAAAGCTGGCGCGCTTGATGTTGCTTCACAATGAAACTTTAGGCCATGCCTTAGTAAGGCAAGCAGAACAGGCCAAGATCCAGTTGGCAAGCGTTGAAGAGTTTGACGCACGTTTAGATCTTATTCACGAACAGCTAGCAGTGTCTGTCACTCAATCTGAACTTGAAGAGGCGATAGCGACACCGACCGAAAAAGTGAGTCAGCTCGTCAAGGAAGCCGTAAAGCAAAGTAACATTGTGCCAGATGTCATCTACATGACAGGAGGTTCAGCCCGATCCCCCATTCTGAGACAATCGGTAAGCTGCATTTTGCCAAACATCGAAATTGTCAGTGGCAACTACTTTGGTTCGGTGACGGCCGGTTTGGCGCGATGGGCGTCCGTCTGTTTTGATTAACATTGATGGAAGCGCGAAAACTCGTCGATAAACCAATTTAACTTATCGGATTTGTCGCGAGTTTTATGCCAATAAAGTTTCAGTTGATAGTCTGGAACTTGCAAAGGTAAATCGCTGAGCAAAATGGGCAAGCGGCTACTTATGTGACTGGCGTAAAGTGAAGGCATGGATAGCAAATAAGTGGTGTCAGGGAGAAAATGAGCAGCGGCTAATACACTGTTCATTTTTAAAGCGATATCGCGTTTCTTCTTCACCTTGGCGAGAGATAGGTCAATGATGCCTCTGGATTCATTCCAAGGGGTCACTAAAATGTGCTGATAGTAAAGAAAAGCCTCTAACTGCAAATCTCCCTGCTCAGGGTGAGATTGACATCGTGCACTGACATAAGAGTCGGTCAACCAGATAAGACTCGATAGTGCTTCGCTCGACTCTTGTTGATGAGCAAACCCGCACACCAAATCTACTTCTCCCTCCTTTAGCGCTAGTTCAGGAAGCCTTTGTTCCAACTGGACAAACTCAATATCGACACTAGGAAATTGGCGACTTAAATAGGCGACAAATTTGCGCATACACCAAGAAGTATAATCAGTGACAGCGATACGGAAGGTATGCTTGTCACTGGCGGTAAAAGGATGCGAGGTTTCAATTCCGTTTTTGATAGCGTTGAACGCTGGGACGATATCGGCGGCAAGTTGGTTCGCGTATTCACTGGGCAACATCTGATTGTCCACTCGCACGAACAATTCGTCGTTGAGTCTCTCTCTTAAACGGGTGAGGGCGTGACTGCATGCAGACTGACTTAGGTTGAGCGCTTCGGCGGTCTGCGTCACTGAGCCAGTTTGGTATAAGCTTACAAAAAGTTTGAGCAAGTTAAGATCTAGGTTTGAAAAATTAATCATGTACGACCTTCATTTGATGTGTGAATACAATGCACTTCATTCATATGATTATTCCTTTTACACTTAGCTTTGTACAGTTAATACATCTAGAGAGACGTAACGGATGACCATTTCCATTAGAAAAGCGACCAAAGCCGATGCACCAACCATTTTGAACTTTATTAATGAGTTGGCCATTTACGAAAAAGAAGCCGATTCGGTTATTAACACTGTTGAGCAAATAGAAGAGCGGTTGTTTGGTTCAGAAGTACATGCTCATGGTTTGATTTGTGAATATCAGGGTGAAGCGATTGGTTTTGCCGTTTACTTCTTTAACTATTCGACATGGGTAGGAAAGTACGGATTGTACTTAGAAGACCTATATATCACTGAAAAACAAAGAGGAATAGGTGCGGGCAAAGCGCTCATGAAGCATCTTGCACAAATTGCGGTAGAGAAAGATTGTGGTCGCTTTGAGTGGGCAGTTCTTGACTGGAACCAAAAATCCATTGAGTTTTATGACAGCATTGGCGCCAAACCTCAAAATGAGTGGATCAGCTACCGCATGGATGGCGACACGCTCATCCAGTTTGCTGAGCAAGGCTAAGCGAGCACTGACTTATAAAGCACGTCATGCCTTAATAAAGGCTAAGTTAAAGCAAAATAAGATCCCCGACTCACTTTAATCATTGAAAGCATAGTTTTTATTTTCTTGATACGGGTTTTGGCTAAAATCTGTTCTCCAAGCGAAGGTCAAGGAAGAGAATATGCAAACAGTGAGAGTCGGGGAGTATTCCGTTGCCCCATCAAAAGTGGTATGTGTTGGTAGAAATTACCTAGAGCATATCCACGAACTGAGCAATGCTGTTCCTTCAGAAATGGTCATCTTTAACAAACCTTCAACGGCCATCACTCATACATTGACCGCCTACCATCAAGAACCGCTCCACTATGAAGGGGAAATCTGCTTTGTCGTCAAAGACGGAGCCCTGAATGCAGTTGGTTTAGGACTAGATTTAACCAAGCGCACGCTACAAACAAGTTTAAAAGAGCAGGGTTTACCGTGGGAAAAAGCCAAAGCTTTCGACGGTAGTGCGGTGTTCAGCCGCTTCGTTCCCCTTACTGATATCCCTCTAGAAAGCTTAGAAATAGAGCTTTTTATTAACTGCGTTCGAGTGCAAAAAGGCGGGGTGAAGCAAATGATGTATCCGCCACTCGTCATCTTAGATGAAGTGTCGAGCTATATGACGCTGCAAGACGGCGACATCATTATGACAGGAACGCCAAAAGGTGTCGGTGAAATTCACCGCGGTGATGTTTTCCTAGCGCGTTTGAAAAGCGATGAAAAAACTTTGATAGAAGTCGAGTGGCTAGCTGAGTAAAAGAGGTAAGCCTAAGGCGACGTTCGCTAGGCTCAACTTCAAAGCGACTAGGTTAAGTAGTAGTTTAAAATCAAAAACGCTCCCATGCTGACCAGAGTAGTCAGTAAAACATTTTTAGTGAACCATGCCAAAAGTGCAGCCAAGATAGCCCCCAGAATGTACGGGTTCGCGGGTGACAACCAGAGTTCGTTCTCAGGTAGAAAAACAATGGGTGCCCAAATGGCGGTTAGTACTGCAGGGCTGGAGTATTGCAGTAATCTCTGTACTTGAGCGTTTAATCTGAGCGGTAATTTAGGCTCTAAGAACAGGTAACGACTGGTGAAGACTAACGCGGTCATGGCAAGAATATACAACAGAGTCATGACTTTACTCCTTTCTCTGTAACAAAGCCCGCCAACATTCCACCTAAACTGGCAATGATGAGTCCCCCCTCAATGTTGAAATGGGCGCAAAGTACCGATAAAGCTAAAGAAACAGCCACGGCAGTGATCACGGGATGGCCCTTGATATTGGGTACCACAATCGCAATAAATGTCGCTGCAACCGCAAATTCAAGACCGAGCTCATTCATGTTGGGAATGTATTGACCAGCAAAAATGCCCACTAAGGTGGCTGCATTCCAACAGAGATAAAAACTCAATCCAGCGCCGAGAGCGTACCAAGGTTGGAACTGTTTTTCTGATTGATGCCCAACAATAGCGAACAGCTCATCGGTGAGTAAAAAGCCCAAAGACAAGCGCCATCTAAGCGGCATGTAACGTACTTTCTCTCTCATAGAGACGCTGTAAAGCAGGTGACGTGAGGTTATGAAAAATGTCGTGATCAACATAGTCATTAAGCTAGCACCCGCCTTGAGCATACCCGTAGCCACCAATTGTGCCGAGCCAGCGAAGAGAATAGCGGAGAGCGCTTGGCTTTCCCACATACTTAACCCAGATTCAATCGCATACGATCCGGCCAGTAGACCCCAAGGGATGACAGCAATACTAAGTGGAGTCATCGCAACACAGCCTTGCCAGAACAACTTCCCCCTTGGAGATGAGTTTGGTATTGAGTTCAATGTTTGAGTTTCCATGTGAATCACAACGGTTGATGAAGAATGTCTTTAATCTAGTTGTGATAAAAGTGTTTAGATTGCACAAAATTGCGCTAAGTTACAGACGAAGCTTATCAGCGGATTGCAAAAATTGCTTAGGTGTAATGCCCATTGCTTTTTTAAAGTGGCGATGGAAATGGCTTTGGTCGTGAAAACCAGCTTCCATTGCAGCACTGGCAATCTTATGACCGCTTTTCATTAACGATTTTGCCTTTCTCAAGCGACTTTGGATTTGGTATGCATGAGGAGGAAAACCAAAAGCCTTTTGAAATTGTCTCACCATGTAAAACGGACTAAGCCCCGCCAGTCTAGCTAGCTCCTCAAGAGAGACATCCGCTTGGGGGAAATCATCTAGAAACTCTTTGACACGATGCAAGCGTTGGGCGGTACCCGTCACTTCCAGTGGGGCTTTTTTAGTTCTTCCATGTCGGCTGATTAATTTAACAAGCGTACCGTAGACCAGAGTTTCTCTTAACAAGCGATTGTCTGATTGGGACAAGGTTTCAAAGACCAGTCTCAGTTGCATTGCGAGCTCGGCATCGTAGACCACCGGATCAGGAAAATAGGGAATACCAGAGTTGGCCATACCCAAGTCACGGGTAATTTCGGCAAACTGCTCAGGGAGGGGATACATCGCTTTGTAAGACCAGCCACCTTCTGTGGCCGTCTGTCCACTATGTACCTCATCCGCGTTGACTAAAATGATGCTGTCTTGAGGGGCGACATGATTACCCCCAGTGCGATAAAACTGTTGTGCTCCCTGCTCAATAACTCCAACGGTATATCCTTCATGGCTATGGCGAGAGAAGTTTTGGTTTTTATAACTGGCATCCAAAAGCTCAAGGCCACCCAGCTCGCTGGCAATCTGAAATCGCGCTTGTTCCTTCGCTGGTTTTTTCTGAGTCATCTCATGCCTTTGCCATTGAGTGTGGTGCTGAAGATTCAGTGTAACGCATTCGCTATCACTTTTTTTGTACAAAATTGCCCATTAAACGATGAATTTTTATGGGTAAAAGTTTATTGATTGAAATTAAATCAATTAAATTGGTTTTATATTGAAATTTTTTCATGTTGATCGGACAATCGCGCCCCTGTTCCCGTTCCCGAAAAAACGAATGATTGATCTCTCTATCCTGCCACTGTATTTGACGGCAGTTATCGCTCTTCTCCTATTGCCTGGGCCAGATATGCTGCTTATCGCTAGCTCTAGTATTAATTACGGAAAACGAGTGGGTATTTTTGCCAGCTTAGGCAATGCGACCTCTGGCATAATCTTAACCCTATTAGCGGCCTTGGGTGTATCCGCACTGATCGCTATGAGTCCTACCGCGCTCTTAGTGCTAAACATTCTCGGTGGGGCGTATCTGATGAAGTTAGGTTGGGGCTGTATTCGAGCGCAAGCAGAACAGGCACCGTCTATGAACAGCGGTTCGACAATGGCAAAGTCTTTTTATCAGCGCGCATTGTTAAGTAACCTTCTCAACCCTAAAGCTCTGGTCTTTTTTGTTATGTTTTTACCCCAGTTTGTGTCTACTGCGATCGACGCAAGTTCGGGTGAACAGATGCTAGCTTTAGGTTTGTTATTGAATGTATTGGGTTTGTTGTTTAATCTCTTGCTGGTTGCTTTGGTGGGCCTGTTAGGTAAGCCCCTGTTGGAGAGCCCGCGTTTTCGCATGTACCAACACAAGGTGATGGGTGTTGTTTTCTTTGGCTTAGCGGTTTGGGTGTTAAGTTCGATCGATATTTCACATTTGCTTTAAAGAAATAGGCACTAGCCAAAAAAACTATCTCACTCGATATGATCATTTCAGAAAGGAGTCCTTATGAGTATTGAGCTCGTTGCATCGCCGGATAAAGCGATTAAAGATACGATTTACAATGAGTTAAAAAGCTATAACATGCGCCACCTCCCTGCAGAGGATGTCGTAGAATACGCTTGTGTTCACAAGGATGAATCAGGAAAGATAACTGGTGGACTTACCGCAGAAATCTACACCAACACTTGTTTTATCGAATATCTTTGGGTGGATGATAGCTTACGTGGTAAAGGTGTAGGTAGCCAGCTTGTGAAAGCGATGGAAGAAGAAGCGAAAACCCGTGGAGTTACCCACTTGTACTTAGATACTTATACCTTTCAGGCAGAAGGCTTTTACTTAAAGTTGGGCTTTGAAGTGGTTGGTAGATATCGCGGCTTCCCGACCGCGGGCGTCGATAAGATTTTCCTGCAAAAGGCGATTGTTTAAGCACAGACAATATAGCCTTCACGCTGTACCCAAGATAGAAGCCCAGCTCATTGAACTGGGCTTTGTTAGTTTACAAACTCTCCTGATGCTCGGAGATGAGTTTATCCATGGCTACTTGAGCGCGTTTTTGCGCTTTTTCAAAAGATTCCGTCTGCTCAAAGCTTTCAACTACTTCGTAGTAACACTTGATCTTAGGCTCGGTACCGGACGGTCTAACGATGACACGCGCACCCCCTTCAAGGTGATAGATAAGTACATCGCTGGCAGGCAAAGCAATAGCATCGGTGTCACCTGTTACCATATCAAAGCGCAAAGACGCCTTGAGATCTTCAATGACTTCAACCTTGCGATCCGCTATCACTTTTGGCGGTTTGGCTCTGAGTTGATCGCCAATTGGTGGTGTATCTGGTGATAGGGCGATGCTTCGCTGTGCATTGACATAAAATCCATGTTCTCGATACAAGGTTTCTAACTTGTCCCAAATAGTCTGGCCTTGGCTATAGATCTCCGCGGATAGTTGAGCAAAAGCAACCAAAGCAGACAAGCCATCTTTGTCCCATACGGTATTTCCTATGGTGTAACCAAGCGCTTCTTCGTAAGCAAATAAAAAAGGTAAGTCATCGGTTTGCTTGTGCATGGCGACATTAGTGAGCCATTTAAATCCAGTTAGTGTTTGGTAATATTGCGCTCCGTGGACGCGAGCAATTTTACCCAGCAGGCTAGAAGATACGATGGTGTTGCCAACTAGACTAGGAGCTTCGCCATTTCTTTCTAGTAGATACTGAGCAAACAAAGCGCCGACTTGATCACCCGTTAGCATTTTGTAGCCACCTTCGGGTAAGCGAACGGCAGCGGCAAATCGATCCGCGTCGGGATCGTTAGCGCAAGCAAGTTGAGCGTCTACCGAATCTGCTAGTTCTACTACCATATCCATGGCTCCCGCCTCTTCAGGGTTGGGGAAGTTTACGGTAGGGAAAGTGCCATCTGGTTCTCTCTGCTCTTTTACGCTCAAGACATTTTTAAATCCAGCGTCGTGCAGAAGTGTTTCTGCCATTTTCGCGCCTACGCCGTGCATAGCAGTATACGCAATGGTGATCGAAGAAGGGTCGGAATCACCGGCTAGAAGTTCACTATTACCTAGGGTCTTGCGATAGGATTGATAGTAATCTTCTCCTAGCCACTCTAACAAACCATGCGAATGAGCATCATCTAGCGACATAAGGGGAATGGCTCGTGTCGCGGCAATGTCAATTTCTGACGCTATACCGAGATCATGGGGTGGAATGATTTGAGCACCATTTTCCCAGTACACTTTGAAACCGTTGTATTCGGGAGGATTGTGACTAGCGGTCACAACCACAGCGGCCGCTGCGTTAAATTTTTCAATACCAAATGCAACGATTGGTGTAGCTGCGACATCATGAGTTAGGTAAACCTTGATGCCTAGTGCTGTTAATACTGATGCCGTGTCATGGGCGAACTGTTTAGAATCGGTGCGACCGTCATAGCCTACGACAACACCGCGTTTGCACGCTTTATCAACAGTATCGATAAGATAATGGCCCAGTCCAGCAGCCGTCTCTTGAATCACTAATCGATTCATTCGATTGTAGCCGCAACCCACTTTGCCACGCAGCCCTGCCGTGCCAAATTCTAATCTGGTTTGGAATCTGTCTTTCAACTCGTCTTGCATGTTCTCATCGACCAGATATTGCAGTTCTTCACGAGTACGTGGATCTGGGTCGCGTTCTAACCATTGAGAAAGGATGTCTTTCATCGTCATTACCTGTTTGTTCTTTGTTTTAGGATGATAATTGATATTGATTATCATTAGCGAGAACGCAATCGCTAAAACTCACTAAATTCTCTTGTTAAGTTTAGAACCCATTGGAGGGTTCGTCGCCTTGATCGTGCCATTCGTTTTACGTCCTGATTAATAGGCAAAAGACACAAGGCATTTAGATCGGTACATAAAATGTACTGGTACTTTCTTGCACATTCTAAAATCCTTAACTAGTTTTTATTAACATTAATATAACAAAATGTAACAAAATCGCGATATTAGGGAATGTGTCGTGAAACCTTTATCTACTAAGGCTGTAGCACTTTTCTGCCTTGAGAAGTAAAGGACACTTGTGAGTGCACTGGGCAAGGGAGAAGTCTTTTGAAAAGATTACTGCTTTTTCTTTGGCTATTAACGGATCTTATGTTTGTCGGATTTGCTGCGCCAGCTATCTCTGCTGAACAATCCTTTAATATGACCAAAGGGGTCACCTCGATCAGCGAGCAGGTCTATGACCTTCACATGCTGATCTTCTACATCTGCTGTGTTATCGCCCTTGTGGTGTTTGGTGCGATGTTTTATTCCATTTACCATCATCGCAAGTCGAAAGGTGCGGTGGCCGCACATTTTCACGAGAGTACCAAAGTCGAAGTCATTTGGACGGTGATCCCCATTCTCATCCTGATCGGCATGGCTATCCCCGCGACCAAAACCTTGATTGCGATGGAAGATACCTCTCAATCTGACCTGACAATTAAAATTACCGGATCTCAATGGAAATGGCATTACAGCTATTTCGGCGAAGAGGTGGAATTTTTTAGTCTTTTGGCGACCAGCCAAAAAGCGATCGATGGTGTGGAAGAAAAAGGCGCTCACTATCTACTCGAAGTTGATGAGCCTTTGGTGGTTCCCATCAACAAAAAGATTCGCTTTCTACTGACTTCCGACGACGTAATTCACTCTTGGTGGGTTCCTGATTTTGCGGTCAAAAAAGACACCATACCCGGTTTTATCAACGAGGCTTGGACCAAAATCGACAAGCCCGGCGTCTACCGAGGCCAATGTGCCGAGTTGTGTGGTCGTGCTCACGGCTTTATGCCTGTAGTGGTCCACGCAATGGAAGAAGCGGATTACGAGCAATGGTTAGCAGATAAAAAAGCTCAACTTGCCAAAGCCAAACAAGAAGCCCAAGCGGCGTTGGGAAGTTCATTATCTATGGAAGAGTTGGTGGCATTGGGCAAAGAAGTATACACCCAGCGCTGCGCAGTATGTCACCAAGCGAATGGGGCAGGTATCACCGGAGCCTTTCCTGCTATTACTGGTAGTCCCGTTGCTACTGGCGATGTTAATCAACACATCGATATTGTCGTCAATGGTCGAGCAGGGACGGCAATGCAAGCTTTTGCCAATCAGCTTAGCGATAAGGAAGTCGCGGCGGTAGTGACCTATCAGCGAAACGGTCTAGGAAACAAGGTCGGTGACATGGTTCAAGCCGCCGATGTCAATGCATTTAAGTTGCAGGGTGCGGGGGAAGAAAAATGAGTATCTCCAAACAAGATTCATCAAAGTCGGCGCCAGTAACCGATGCTGAAATGGGTGGTGCAAACAGCACTGCAGTTGTGGATGACCATCACGAGCACCATGCCCCAAGTGGTATTTCACGTTGGATCTATTCGACCAACCACAAGGATATTGGCACCCTTTACTTGTGGTTCAGCTTTATCATGTTCCTGGTTGGTGGTGCGATGGCCATGGTGATTCGTGCGGAACTTTTTCAGCCGGGTCTTCAGCTAGTCGAACCACAATTTTTTAATCAAATGACCACAGTTCATGGTCTTATTATGGTGTTTGGCGCTGTCATGCCAGCGTTTACGGGATTGGCCAACTGGATGATCCCCATGATGATTGGCGCGCCAGATATGGCATTGCCGAGAATGAACAACTTGAGTTTTTGGATCCTTCCGTTCGCATTTTTGATATTGCTATCGTCTCTGTTTATGCCCGGTGGTGGCCCAGATTTTGGTTGGACCTTTTACGCGCCGCTTTCAACCACCTATGGCCCTGATAGCACGGCACTTTTTGTCTTCTCCGTTCACATTATGGGTATCAGTTCCATCATGGGGGCAATCAACGTGATTGTGACCATAGTAAATATGCGAGCACCGGGAATGGGCTGGTTCAAAATGCCAATGTTCGTTTGGACTTGGTTAATTACGGCTTTCTTGTTGATTGCGGTCATGCCTGTTTTGGCAGGTGCGGTAACTATGGTGTTGACGGATAAATACTTCGGTACCAGTTTCTTTGATGCTGCAGGTGGCGGCGACCCCGTTATGTTCCAGCACATTTTCTGGTTCTTCGGGCACCCTGAAGTGTACATCATGATCTTGCCATCATTTGGGATTGTCTCAGCGATTATTCCCGCGTTTAGCGGTAAAAAGCTCTTCGGCTACCATTCTATGGTGTATGCCACTTCGAGTATTGCATTGCTCTCGTTCCTCGTGTGGGCTCACCATATGTTTACAACGGGGATGCCGGTATTTGCCGAGCTCTTCTTTATGTATTGCACCATGTTGATTGCGGTTCCCACTGGGGTAAAAGTATTTAACTGGGTTGCGACTATGTGGCGAGGGGCACTGACTTTCGAAACCCCTATGCTATTTGCTATCGCATTTATCGTCTTGTTTACCATAGGCGGTTTCTCTGGATTGATGCTCGCGATTGTGCCAGCGGACTTCCAATACCACGACACCTACTTTGTGGTAGCGCATTTCCATTATGTACTGGTTTCTGGTGCTGTCTTTTCTATTATGGCAGCGGCATATTATTGGCTACCCAAGTGGACTGGCCATATGTATGACCACAAGCTGAGTTTATGGCACTTTTGGTGCTCAGTGATTTCAGTGAATGTCTTATTCTTCCCAATGCATTTTTTAGGGTTGGCGGGAATGCCGCGAAGAATTCCAGACTACGCCATTCAGTTTGCTGACGTTAACCAGATTGTGTCGATTGGCGGTTTTGCATTTGGCTTGTCTCAGCTGATTTTCTTATGGCTGGTTATTAAGTGCATTCGCGGTGGTGAAAAGGCCAAAGCGAAATCTTGGGAAAGAGCGGAAGGGCTTGAATGGACAGTGCCCAGCCCAGCGCCACATCACACCTTTAGCACGCCGCCCAAGATTGATTAAAGGGGATATGGCATGGAAGCGAAAAAGTCTAATCGACCCTTAACACTTAAATTGGTGGGAGCGACGCTTGCGATGTTTGGTTTTGGGTATGCCTTGGTGCCCTTATACGATGTGATGTGTGAAGCATTGGGTATCAATGGAAAAACAAGTAATCAAGCCGCAGAGCAGCCATCGGGGTTAACGGTAGACAAATCTCGAACTGTTCGAGTTGAGTTTATCGCGCACCAAAATGCGTCTATGCCGTGGGAGTTTAAGCCGGAGACGACCGTACTGGACGTTCATCCGGGGGAGGTAATAGAAACCGCCTATCGCGCTTTCAATCGCTCCGATAAGACCATCATAGGCCAAGCAGTCCCTTCGGTCTCTCCGGGTATGGGCGCAAGCTACTTCAACAAAATTGAGTGCTTTTGCTTCAACAGACAACCCTTGGATAGTCAGCAAACAGCTGAACTGGGGCTCATTTTTTACATTGAGCCCGACTTACCGAAAGAGATACATACACTGACCCTTTCTTACACCCTCTATGACATCACCAGTAAAGAAAGCGCAGATATTAAGGTGGCGAAAGCGACCGAACGTGCACAGGGAGTGACACCATGAGTATGAAACCTCCATCCTATTATGTTCCACCGCAAAGTAGCTGGCCTATCGTAGGGGCTGTTGCGCTGTTTTTGGTCGCGGTTGGGGCAGGATTAACCGTGCAGACCATGGAAGAAGGCGGAGCCGCCAATGTGTTTGGCAAAGTGATTTTGACGGCGGGCTTTATCTTCTTGCTCTACATGTTAGCGGGATGGTTTAGCAATGTGGTGTCGGAATCCATGTCTGGCTTGTATTCAAAGCAGCTTTCTCGCTCGTTTCGACAGGGAATGAGCTGGTTCATCTTCTCGGAAGTGATGTTTTTTGGCGCTTTCTTTGGTGCGCTGTTCTACGCGCGTATGATTTCGGTGCCTTGGTTAGGGGGAAGCGGTAACAACGAAATGACCCATGAGGTGCTTTGGCCTGCTTTTGAAGCCATATGGCCACTGACCCTTACCCCAGCGGGAGACACCACTCTTGCCATGAGCTGGCAAGGGATTCCGTTAACTAACACTATTATTCTGCTGATATCGTCAGTTACTCTTCATTTGGCTCATACGAGTCTGGAGAAAAACAGACGTATGGCGCTTATCGTCTGGTTAGAGATCACCATAGTACTTGCCGCATTTTTTCTTTATTACCAAGGCGTTGAGTATATCCACGCTTATCAGGATTTAGGGCTGACCCTTCAATCGGGCGTCTATGGCAACACTTTCTTCTTACTGACTGGATTTCACGGCTTACACGTCTGTTTGGGGACTCTGTTCTTAATCGTATTGCTATTTAGAATTGCCAAAGATCACTTTACACCAAAAGACCATTTTGCGTTTCAGGCAGGCAGTTGGTATTGGCATTTTGTCGACGTGGTTTGGTTGTGCTTGTTTGTTTTTGTCTATGTGCTCTAACCCGTTAATAAGGGCGGCTATTGGGTTCGATAAACCCGCTGAGAAGTGCAACAACAAGTAGAACAATTGCGAGGGCAGAGAGAACAACACGACGACCGAGGAAATGACTCATAGAGTCGGCTCGTTCTTCCTCTTCGTCCCCAGTTACCATTTCGAACAAGGCTCGGACCAGGTTAAAAATGATAAACAGCAGTAATAGAACAAGTACCAACTTAAACAAGAATACCATTGCTTTCTCCTATGGGATTGTATGGTTTTGTTTGTTCGTGTTGTTAACTGTGGGTGGAGTTTTTGCGTTGGTCAAACTGGGTTTGTGGCAGCAAAGCCGTGGTTATGAGAAACAGATACTAGAAAATCAACTAAAACAACGTGCTAGAGCGGAGGAAATTTCTTTAACAGAATTGCCAGACCAAGGTTTTGTTACTGGTATCAAGGTCAAAGCTAAACTCTCGCCTCTTGCTGGTTACTACTTGTTGCTCGATAACCAAGTACACGAAGGCAGAGTGGGTTACTTGGCCTATCAGTTAATGAAAACCGAGCAGGGCAAGCTACTCTTATTAGAGAGAGGATTTATTAAAGCACCGCTCTCTCGATCGAAGTTACCCGAAATTGATTGGCTACAACAAACGACGAATTTTAGCGGAAGGATCTACCAAAAGTCTCGCAACCCACTTAGCGACAAATTGAGCCCAGAACCGGGTGACGTAACGCGAGTGCAAAATCTTAATTTAACAAGGCTGGCTAAGTTATGGGGTCTTGAAGTGGAACCCTACATTTTTCAGCCGCAGCAAGAAAACTGGCCGTACGCGCAACCTTGGCAACCAATACCAATGGAAAGCAAAAAGCATTTTGGCTATTCATTTCAGTGGTTTGCAATGGCGACTGCACTCCTATTTCTAAGCGTATTTGTTGCGTTTAAATGGTTTAAAAGAGGACAGAAAAATGGACGCCAAAGTTAAAGGAAGACTCACTCTATTGGCACTGGTTTTGTTTTTCGCCATGCCAGCGATTGCCGCTAAGGTGATCCTCAATCAGAACTGGTATCAATCTGGTGTTACCAACAAAGGCACCTTGATTGACTCAGGAATTACCTATCAAACACTTGGGGTTGCCAACCCTTATCACCAGCAGAGTTGGCAGTTAGCCTATCGCATACCAGAGGTTTGTACCGAGCTTTGTCGACAGCAACTTCACTTGCTGCAGCAAAGCCATATAGCACTGGGAAAGTACCAGCAGCGAGTTACCCCAGTTGTTTTAGTGACACCGAAAAGTGACTTGTCAGTTTTGGCACAAATTCCGTTTGCTACCATACCGATTAACGATTCCTTTTCTGAATTAATCGATGAAGCAGAGTATTTAATCGTCGATCCTTTGGGGCAGCTCGTTATGCGCTACCCAAGTACAGAACAAAGCGAGCAGTTACCTTTGCAAACTAAAGGATTGCTTGCGGATTTGCGAAAGTTATTAAAACTTTCCCGAGTAGGTTAAGGCGAGGAGGCAGCAATGAAACTACTCATCTTGGTTCGACTATGCTTGTTGCTAACCTTGACCGTTATCGTGCTGGGCGCATATACCCGTTTAGCTGATGCTGGGTTGGGATGCCCCGACTGGCCGGGATGTTATGGTCAGCTTGGCGTACCAAACAGTGCACAAGAACTCGCCAATGCTAAGACGCTCTATCCCAACCTAACCGTTGAATCAGAGAAAGCGTGGTTAGAAATGATTCACCGATATTTTGCGGGCGCGCTTGGTCTACTGGTTCTGTTTATTAGTGTGTGTTGTGTGGTTCAAAAGCGAATGTCTCCGACATTACCTGTTTTGACCGTATTCACGATAGTGTTTCAAGCGCTGTTGGGAATGTGGACCGTGACCATGAAGCTTATGCCAGTGGTGGTGATGGGGCATTTATTAGGTGGTTTTACACTGCTTTGCTTAATGAGTGTGATTTATTGGCGTTTAAATGCGAATCAAGACATTGTTGACCATTCATATGTCACCCCAATGTTTCGATTACTCTCCGTTGTCGCCCTCATCACCATTGGTCTACAAATAGCACTCGGCGGTTGGACGTCTTCTAACTACGCTGCGTTAATGTGTACTAACTTACCGGTATGCGAAGGTGATTGGGTGAGTCACCTCGACTTTAAACACGCTTTTCAGTTGATACAGCCAGTTCAGGAAAGTTATGAGTTTGGCACCTTAGACTATGGCGCGAGAATGACGATACACGTCACTCACCGATTTGGCGCGTTTGTCGTTGCCGTGTTGGTGAGTTTTTTGGTTTTCCAATCTTTTGAACAAGGTGATAGAGAGATCTCTAAAGCGGGCTGGTGGGCGTTCGCGTTTTTAGTTGTGCAGATCGCACTTGGCATAAGTAATGTGCTTTTTAGCCTCCCACTACCAGTGGCGGTGGCTCATAACTTGGTTGCTGCACTATTACTGGTGAATGTACTTTACATCAATTTCTTGGTTTGGCATCCAGCAGAAGCATGAGTTTAAACAAGGAAGGTGCGCGATGAGTAAATCCATTAGCTTATCTAGCTCAGGCGAAAGGTCTAAGTTTCAGCACTATTTTACTTTAACCAAACCTAAAGTAGTGGCGTTAATGCTGCTTACAGCTTTGGTTGGTATGTGCTTGGCCGTACCAGCGCAGTTGCCATTGCAGCAAGCCGTGCTTGGAGTATTGGGCATTGGCTTAATGGCATCATCAGCGGCAGCATATAATCATTTGATTGACCGAAGAATCGATTCATTGATGGCCCGTACCTATAGAAGGCCCTTGCCTTCAGGGGACTTATCTCCAGTTAAAGTCTTCTTATTTGCCAGTGCGTTAGCCGTTGTGGGATTTGCCATATTAATCACGGGTGTTAATGCCTTAACGGCTTACCTGACAATGGCTAGTATGCTCGGCTATGCAGTGGTTTATACCTTGTACCTCAAACGTGCAACGCCACAAAACATAGTAATTGCCGGCATTGCAGGCGCAATGCCGCCGCTTCTTGGCTGGACAGCGGTAACCGGAGAGCTGCATTCCAACGCTTGGCTATTGGTGATGATCATCTTTATATGGACACCCCCCCATTTTTGGCGCTGGCTATCCATCGCAAAGAAGATTATGCCAAAGCAAACATACCCATGTTGCCTGTCACCCACGGAGAGGAATACACCAAAACCTCGATTCTCTTGTACACCATCTTGCTCGCGGTTATTTGCTTGCTTCCAGTGCTGGTTGGAATGAGTGGTTTGTTTTATTTAATTACCGTGACTGCGCTAAGTGCGGCATTTATTATCAGTGCATGGAAGCTTAAATATACACCGCAGCCTGACACCGCTATTAAAACCTTTAAGCTGTCCATTTACCATCTGATGTTGCTGTTTGTTGCGTTACTGGTGGATCACTATTTCTGGTAGAGCGTTAAGCAAAAAAACATGAGGCGGGCTTGAAGAAGAGAGCGTCACGCTTTTTCAAGCCTTTGAACAAAGCGCGCTGGGTTATGCGTCTTCACTGTTTTTCGCGATCCATAACTTAAAATCTTGCCAGTGTTGGTAGCGTTCATCTGACATGCTGGGTCCCCGTAAACCAGTGACATCTTTAAAGTGCAGCGGCTGTTTACAGTGAGTGCATTGCAAAGCGGGCTCGGTGATCTCTCCGCACAAGTTGTGCTTAAGCATAATTGGGGGCTGGTTTTCGTAGTGCCACTTGTCGCCCCATTGCATTATTGAAAGAAGGATTGGTTCTAGCGCCAGACCTTTTTCTGTCAACTTGTAGAAATGACGGTTCGTTCCGGTTTCGCACTTCTCTATTACCCCCTCTTCTAGCAGCGTAGATAACCTATCGACCAACACCTTTTTTGAAATGCCTAGGTTTTTCTGCAATCCATTAAAACGATTGTTGCCGAGAAAAAGGTCGCGAACGATCAGCAGAGTCCACCACTCGCCGAAAATATTCAAGCTCCGAGCAATGGAACAGTTCATTGAAGAGAAATCGGAACGCTTCATCAGCCTGCCTGTTGTATAAAAATTTAACTGGTTGGAGTGGATTATACCCGTAAAATCGATCTAGTATGTGGTCTCTTAAAGAGACCTTAAGGAAAGTAGTATGCGTCGTGTTGTTGTTACGGGAATGGGTGTCGTTTCAAGTATCGGAAACGACTTAGCAGCGGTGACTCAATCACTTAAGTTGGGTCGTTCGGGCATTCGTTATCAAGAAGAATATGAGAGAGCTGGGCTTCGTTGCCATATCGCGGGGAGCATTGAAGGCTTGGATTTAAAAGAAAAAATTCCTCGCAAGCAGCTTAGATTTATGGGAGAGGCAGCGGCATACTCTTATGTGGCCGCTCAAGAAGCGATTCAAAATGCAGGTTTAACTCCAGAAGATATGCAGAACCTTAAAACGGGGTTAGTGATGGGTTCTGGTGGAGCATCAACAGAAGACATTGTGGTCGCAAACACGCTGCTAAAAGAAAAAGGAATACGAAAAGTTGGCCCTTATCGCGTGACTTCGACAATGGGAAGTACAGTGTCAGCATGTTTATCAACGGCACTAGGTATCAAAGGTATGAACGTATCTATGTCGTCGGCTTGCTCTACCAGTGCCCATTGTATCGGTTATGGTGCAGAGCTGATCCAATGGGGAAAACAAGACAGAGTAATTGTCGGTGGGGGAGAAGCGGAGCATGTAACACAAAGCTGCTTGTTTGATGCGATGGGAGCATTTTCCACTCAATACAACGAAACGCCAGAACGAGCGAGTCGTCCCTATGATGAACATCGCGACGGCTTTGTTATCGCTGGCGGCGGTGGCGTGTTGATTTTAGAAGAGTACGAAATGGCTAAAGCGCGCAATGCAACAATAATCGCAGAGTTGGTTGGGTTTGGTACCGCATCGGATGGATACGATATGGTCGCGCCGTCAGGAGAAGGGGCGACAAACGCGATGAAACTGGCGATACAAGAAGCGCAACGCCCGATTGATTACGTAAATACCCACGGAACTAGCACACCCGCTGGAGACATCGTTGAGTTGGAAGCCATGGATACAGTATTTGCAGAGCAGGGCTATCCAATTTTTTCCTCTACTAAATCGCTTACCGGCCACTCATTAGGCGCGGCTGGTGTGCATGAAGCCATATACAGTTTGATTATGCTGTCTCAAGGTTTTGTCACGGCCTCTGCCAATATCGACAACGCCGATCCGAAAGTAGGTAGCCGACCCTTAGTTACCTCGCGCATCGACAGAACGCTTAAAACCGTTATGAGTAATAGTTTTGGTTTTGGCGGCACTAACGTGAGTTTGGTGTTTAGTAAAATAGATTAACAAGTGGGTTTTGCTTAGGGGCTCAACAATAGGTTGAGCCTTTTTTTTATAGGTTTAACTTAGCCTATATAGTGACGTTAAATCAATATTTTACAATTAGTTAAGTTAACGTTTATTCTAGTTAACAAGTATACGTGTTTTAGTGATTTACTTTTGTATTTTGCACATGAGTTAAAACAGGACGCGGATTTAGAATTTTTGAAACTGACGGCAAGTATCGCTTTTATTCTGCTTGAATCTAACTTGATGCGGTGCTTTGCAATCACAATTAGGGTGTTAAACATGCGTGATTCTTTAAGGCGTAAGGTAATCGAAGTCTGCCAAAAGAAGTTGGAACAAAAGGGAGAAAACGTTGGTGTATCCTTTTATGCTTTTTTCGCTAACAAAAATGATGACCCAGAGTTATTGATGGAAGCCGCAACGTGGTGGATTCAGACACACAAACTCGACCATTTTGAGAAAGCATGGAAGATTAAAGAAATGGTGGAGTCGGGTGAGTAATGAGTTTAAGGATAAAGTGACCACGTCAACACACACCTCAAGAATTGAAAGACGCTTGTTTCTATGATCCTTGCGGAAACTATATCCAATTGGCGCAAGAGCAATAAGGTGTGGAGGCAGGGTGTATTACAAAGCGACTTGAAGTACAAAGCGGCTTGAAGTCTTCAAACTTAACTTCAAGCCATTGAGTCAAGGGGTTAGGGTGCTACTTGATAATCCTTGCTTTAAACTGACGGCCTTTCATCTTGCCATCTTGAAGCTGTTTTAAAGCGCGTTTCACTACATTTTGCTCAACGGCGACGTAGGCCACCATTGGCATGATAGTGATCTTGCCGATTTTTTTCCCATCGATACCCGCTTGTTTGGTTAGTGCACCAAGAATGTCACCAGCACGTACTTTTTGCTTTTTTCCGCCAAGTATTTGAATGGTCTGCATGCGTGGGTAAAAAGGCCTTTCCACTGGCTTTTCTGGCAGAGTGGATGGGGTAATGGCGATATCCATGTATTCGTCGATACGAGCGACGCGATACGCTTCTTTCTCGTTGTAGAAGCTGTAAGCCGCGCCTTTTGAACCTGCTCGTCCAGTACGACCGATACGGTGAACGTGTACTTCAGGATCGCGTGACAACTCGAAGTTAAATACGGCGTCAAGGTTATCGACATCTAATCCGCGGGCTGCGACGTCGGTGGCAACCAAGATAGAAATACTCTTATTGGCAAACATAGTTAACGCTTGATCTCGCTCGCGTTGTTCCATATCGCCGTGCAGTTCGATAACACTAAACCCGCGGTGCGCCAATTCATCGGTAACGTTTTGCACTTCTTTTTTCGTATTGCAGAACACCACGGAAGATTCGGGTTTGTGTGTTAGTAGCAAAGCTTCAAGGGCATCATCGCGTTGCTCTTTGTTCTCTAACTTGTAAAACTCTTGGCGAATCGTACTCGTCTGGTGAGTGGACTCCACTTTAACCATCTGTGGCTGCTGCATAATGTTAGCGGCGATAGCTTCGATCTCTTTTGGAAAAGTCGCGCTAAACAGCAAGGTTTGGCGATCTTTAGGTGCATGAGCGATGATGGTATCAAGGCTTCTTGAAAGCCCATCTCTAGCATTCTATCCGCTTCATCGAGCACGAGCGTATTGAGTTCATCAAGATTGATTCTATCTTTTGTCAGATGATCCAAAATACGGCCCGGTGTACCCACCAAAATATGCGCACCATGTTCCAATGAACCAATTTGTGGACCCATTGGCATTCCACCGCAAAGTGTCAGAACTTTAATATTGTGAATGCCGCGAGCTAAAGTGCGGATCTCCTTGGCCACCTGATCGGCGAGTTCTCTTGTTGGGCAAAGAACAAGTGATTGTACTCGAAAACGTTTTACATTCAGGTTGCTAAGCAAACCCAGAGCAAAAGTTGCTGTTTTCCCCGATCCAGTTTTTCCCTGACCAATCACGTCTTTGCCTTCCAGAACCGCTGGTAAACTCTGTTGCTGAATGGCCGTCATAGATGTGTAGCCGAGTGAGTCTAATGTCGAAAGCAACTCAGTTTTAAGTGGCAATGTTGAAAAAGAAGCGTTAGTCACAAGCGTGTCCTTAGTATTGGCGCGTTTTGCAGGCTGCGTATTATGCCTTTTTCCCAATATTTATAAAGTAAAACCGAACGGCTAACAGACAAAGTTATGCGCTGCTATGGAAGGCGGGTGATACACCTAACAAGAGAAAGAGAGAAACACTCTATTTTATATTTCCCTACAGCGCGATTCGATGTTGTCCATCTAACCTTACCTCGCTAATTTATAGAAAAATTAGTGTGACTTATCTCTATTTCAATATTGTCGTCACTATTGCGTTTCGATCGGTTTATTTGTCCTTTGGTAGATGTTTTTATGAAAGGGTAGGGCTATAAAATCATAATCTTATGGTTTATTGTGGAGTTGTTTTGTTATGTTTTTCGCACATAATCAAACAGGTGTAATTTAAAATTTACACGTCATGTAAAATGTAAAATATGCAGAAATATTGCCTTTTAATAAAAATAGTGCTTGCGCCTTGGGTTTTTAATAGATAAGTTACGGGAAAGAGACAAAAGAACCAATGAACATTGTTTCATCAATCTGGTGAGAAGATGTTCAACCCAAGAGATACAGGAAGAAGTAAGCGATGTTCCAGACAGATGATGTACGAATTAATAAAGTAAAAGAGTTATTGCCACCAATTGCAGTTTTAGAAAAGTTTCCGGCAACCGAAACCGCTTCTTCTACCACTTTTGAAAGCCGTCAGGCGATTTCTCAAATTTTAAAAGGTGAAGATGACCGTCTATTGGTTATTATTGGCCCTTGTTCTATTCACGATACTGAAGCGGCGATTGAATATGGCAAGCGCTTAAAAACGCTTCGCGATGAACTAAAAGACGATCTTGAAATCGTTATGCGAGTCTACTTCGAGAAGCCACGTACTACGGTTGGCTGGAAAGGTCTTATCAATGACCCATACCTAAATGATACCTTTAAGCTAAACGACGGCCTGCGTATGGGGCGTAAACTACTGCTGGATCTAACGGATATGGGTATGCCAACGGCGAGTGAGTTCCTAGATATGATCACGCCTCAGTACGTAGCCGATTTGATTAGCTGGGGCGCAATTGGTGCGCGTACTACTGAATCTCAGGTTCACCGCGAGTTGTCTTCTGGTCTCTCTTGCCCAGTCGGTTTTAAAAACGGTACAGACGGCAATATCAAAATTGCTTCTGATGCGATTCGCTCGGCAAGTGCGTCTCACCACTTCTTGTCAGTCACGAAGTACGGTCACTCTGCAATTGTTGAAACTGCGGGTAACCCAGATTGCCATATCATCCTTCGCGGTGGTAAAGAGCCAAACTACAGTGCGGATCACGTCGGCACTATTAAGCAAGAGTTAAAGACTTCTGGTCTTCCAGAAAAAGTGATGATCGACTTTAGCCACGCAAACAGCTCTAAGCAGTACCAACGTCAGATGCTAGTATCCGACGATGTGTCTAGCCAGATTGCGGGTGGTGAACAAGCTATTTTTGGTGTCATGATCGAGTCTCACTTGGTTGAAGGTCGCCAAGATCTTGTTGATGGCAAAGCGCCAACTTACGGTCAGTCAATTACCGATGCGTGTATCGGCTGGGAAGACAGTGAAAAAGTACTTCGCCAGTTGCTGATGCTGTAAAACAGCGCCGTCAAGGATAAAACTTATCGCTTGTTAAAGCCCTCCTCGGAGGGCTTTTTTGTGGCTGTTATTCAGTGAAAATCGCAGTGTTGTTTGACACGGCTTACCTTGATGCTAACCTAGAGAGGTATAGAGTGAGGAAATGATTATGAAAGCTTGGATCGCCTTAATGAGTTTGTTCGCCGTCGGCAGTGCTTACGCCGATGATGCATCGCTATTTATTTATCAGATCGAGCCGGATAATACCGAAATGACTCCACCTGTACTTCTAGTAGATAGCGAGCCTTCTGAGCAACCGCTAGAATTTGATCTCGTAAAACCTTGTGATATCAAATGTGGGATTCGCAATACAGGGATGGTGTTAGTGCATATCGCTGCTGAAAGCGAGCAGAGAGAAATTGAGCGCCTGACTCTTATGTTGCCACAGTATGAGCCATAGGCAACTGATTACACTTTGCCCAACTAGCAGTGGTAATTCAATCCAGATTGAGAGCTATCTCTCCTCCTCAGATCTCAATCTCATCTCCTATTTACCTCTATGGTAACGTCTAAACAAGTTTAAGAATCAGCGCGAAACATGAAAAAGGCAATATTAGTAGCAGCATTAGGTACTTTACTCCTTGTCGGATGTCAGTCGACCCCTTCCAGTTCGGAATTTCAGCAAACTAAAAACCGAGCTGAAGCGGGCGAAGCTCAAGCCCAATACGAGCTAGCAACTTGGTATCAAAGTGGCGAGCAGTCTCTCAAACAGAGTGATGAGATTGCTATGCAATGGTATGAGAAAGCAGCTGAACAAGATCATGCCCTTGCTCAAACCAGCTTAGGTTTTATCTACGAGCAAGGCTATGGCGTAGATGTCGATTACAAGCAAGCACTGCAGTGGTATGAAAAAGCCGCCAGTCAATGGTACGAGGTTGCCATGTATCGCTTAGGCCGTTTGTATGAGTTTGGTTTAGGCGTCGAGCAAAATTACGAACAGAGTGCATATTGGTACCGATTGGCGGTTGATGAAGAGAGCGCCGATGCATGATCGATTTGGCCGGTTTCTATCTCGACGGTTTAGGCGTTGAAAAGAACGAGCAGATCGCGATTCAACTTTTTGAAGAGTCGGCTCAGCGTGGACATCCTTTAGCGATGGCTAACCTAGGGTGGTTATACGAAATCGGCAGAGGTTTTGAAAGAGACTACGAAAAGGCATTGTACTGGTATGAAGTCGCAGCGAGTGAAGGTTCTTTATATGCGCAAAATCGCTTGGGTTACTTTTATCGCGAAGGGATCGTTGTAGAGAAAAACTACCAGCAAGCGCTAGAGTGGTATCGAAGTGCGGTAGAGTATGAGTACGCTCCTGCACAAGCCAGCCTTGCTTTTATGTATTTAAAAGGGTTTGGCGTCGAAGCGGATATTGATACAGCCATATCATGGTATGAAAAAGCCGCGGCACAGAACGACGAAGATGGCCTATTTGGCCTTGGTGCTATCTACCATCAGGCATTGGGTGTTGAGCAAGACTATACAAAAGCTCTGGCGTGGTACCGCAAAGCTGCGGAACAAGGCCATGAAAGTGCGGCGAACAATATCGGGGTCTTCTATCAATTTGGTTATGGGGTAGAAAGGGATTACGTCAAAGCGCTGGAGTGGTACAAAAAAGCCGCCAAGGTGGGCAACCTTAGCTCGGTGTTTAACGTGGGTTTGATGTATGAAAAAGGATTGGGAACAAAGCCACATCTTCCTAAAGCCATTGAGTGGTATCAAAAGGCAGCCGATAGAGGTTATCCCAAAGCTCAAAACAAGTTGGGTTATATGTATGAGCTTGGTATAGGGGTTAAACAGAGCTATGTCCAAGCTTATCAATGGTACTCTAAAGCAGCGCAACAGGGCAGCGTAGTGGCGAGTTCCAATTTGGGCTATTTGTACCAAAGTGGACTAGGTGTAAAGCAAGACTACTTAGAGGCGGTGTTCTGGTATCGCAAAGCAGCAGAAAGTAACTACCCCAGAGCGCAAACTAATTTAGGTTACATGTATGAAGCGGGGCTTGGCGTCGATCAAAGCTTCTTGATGGCGAAGCTTTGGTATGAAAAAGCCGCAGAACAAGGTGATAGTCGGGCACAAACCAATATTGGTTGGCTTTATGAAACGGGCAATGGCATCGTTAAAGATCTCAAGCAAGCAGCACGGTGGTATCGCAAAGGAGCAGAGCAAGGTTATGCCCGAGCACAAACCAACTTAGCGTATATGTATCGCGAAGGTTTAGGTGTGGAGCAAGATTATCAAGCTTCTAAACAGTGGTACGTTAAAGCGGCGGAACAAGGGTACGCAAGAGCTGAAGCTAACTTAGGTTGGCTTTATCACAGCGGCCATGGCGTTATGCAAGATTACCATCAGGCAAAGGTTTGGTACCAGAAAGCAGCGGCCAATGGGTATGCTTACGCCCAATATATGCTAGGACAGCTATACGAGTATGGTGAAGGGGTAGAGAAAAACGTTAACGAAGCGGCGAAGTGGTACCAAAAATCGTCGGAAAATGGTTACACTCCAGCAAAAGATAAGTTGAGTGAGCTTTCTATAGCCGAATAACTGTAGTAGCGAAGACGAAAAAGGCCGCCAAAATAGATATTGGCGGCCTTTTGCTGTTTTACTCAGGGAAAGGTCAGGGTTACTGACCCAAATAGGCCACGACCACTCGGTCTTCACCTAATTGGCGAGAGAAGACATAAGCGTCTCTTTGTGGAATAACCGTATGTTTGCCAGCGCCAATAGCAGGATGTCGCTGGCGAAACTGGCCCATTGTTTGCCAATGTTCTAACAGAACCTGTCGCTCTTGATCCAGTGTCCATAGCATGTCACTGCGCGTACCTTGGTGGAAATCGTCGGCGTAGGGCCCCAGCTCACGTGCAACTTCATCACCGTAATAGATTTGAATCGCACCCGGAGTCAGCATAAGTGCATTCGCCGCCTGTTTTTGCAAGGCAATGGAGTTGTATCTGGCAAAAAACAGCTCGGTATCATGGGACGACATATAACTCACGGGCGTATAACTTGGATCTGCAACAACAGAATCCGAATAGTCTGGTAAGTTTCATCCATGGTACTAAGGCAGACTGCCGCTTTGTCCATTTTTTTCTGTAAGTCAAAGTTGATCAAGGCGTCGAACCCTTGGTCGGTATAGGGTGAACGGTAAGCTGAATGTCCCCATACTTCGCCCATCATCCAAAAATCTTGACCTGATTGGGCTTGTTTCTCGCGCCAGTGATTAAGCGCTTGACTCGCTTGTGCCTTGAGCGACAGCCATACATCGCCTTCAACGTGTTTTACCGTGTCGACTCGAAAACCGTCGATACCAAACCGTTTCACCCAATCGGTTTGCCACTCAATTAGATAGTCCGCTACCGTGTAGTTGTCTCGATGCTCTACTCTGGTGCCGGGATTGTTCAGTAGCCATTTAGGTGGTGTCACCGCTTTGTCTGACTCAGTAATAAAATCGGGCAAACCTGCTAAGTTGAGTGTGGTATCAGAACTTCCTGGTTTTTGATAGTTTGGCAAGCCCGCTCGCACCCAGTCTTTACCCCACCAGTCAAGCCAATGCTCGCTTTGGTAGTTGATGTGCTGGTGAACGCTATGCCAGTTTTGATTCTCATCGGGAATCCAATTTTTTATTTGATTGGAGACGACGGGCAAATTATCAAATTGAAGGTCTGCAAGGGTCGCGTAACCCGCGTGATTGACAACGGCATCGAGGAATACTCTGATGCCGCGCTTATGCGCTTCTTGTACTAAGTTTTGTAGGTCTTCATCCTTACCAAAGTTTTCATCTATCTTGGTAAAGTCTCTTGTCCAGTAACCGTGGTAAGCGTAAAACGGAAAGCTACCTTTATCTCCACCGCCGACAAATCCATGAACCTGTTCAACAATTGGCGATAGCCAGATGACATCTGTCCCTAGGCTTTGGATGTAGTCTAACTTACTGATTACCCCTTTGAGATCGCCACCGTGAAACGTACCAATCTCCTGCTTTCCATCTTTTTGTCTACCGTAACTCTGATCGTTACTACTGTCACCGTTGTTAAAACGGTCCACCATGACAAAGTAAATATTGGCGTTTTGATAAGTGAACGGATGCTCTGTCATTGTGGTGCTCTCAAAAGCCACCAGCCCACCACTGCTTACAGGAGGCGTTAGCTTAACGGCACCATTTTTAACTCGATAGGTTTTTCCTGAAAAGATTTCTCGCACCACCTCTCCGTCAGCGAAGGTATCCCCGACACCAATATCGATAGTTTTTCCGCTGTTTTGTAAACACTGAACTTGGGGCAGTGGCCGTGTGAAAGTGCTGTTTTCACTGACTTTGGCCTGCCGTACAACTCTTATGGTTTGATTTAATGCATCATAACTAAAAGTGTAGTCGCCACTGAAACGTATCTTCATTTCCAGTTCGGTATCGCTGTTACACTTCAATGGCAAAGGCTTACTAAAGCGAAATTTGTCTGCAAATACATCCTTACATCCAGAGTCGATACCACTAATGGCGAGTTGATAGGTTTGCTTGGAAAGATTAATGGTGACTTCGCCAGAAGTCAGAGGCCAGTCTCGACTAGTGGTTGAGGTCGACAGAGTCAATGTCGGATCGGCATAGGCACTGCAAGCGGTGGTTGCCACTGCCAAAGCTAATAGGTGATGTCGCATGATTTCATCCTTGTCGCTATGATGTTACGACTGATGATAAGTGGTTGAAATGATTCCTACATCATTCTTGCGCTCTACGCCCTAAAAGCTGGAGGGTGTCACAATAATCACTTCAAGGGGAGGAGAAGTAACTATTGTGAAAAAGCAGTGTTGTAGCGGTAGAGGGGAATCTGCTATGACTCGGTGACGGCCGTTCGCAATGCGTTGTCGCTCTCTTTTCGCAATGATGCTGCCAGCAAGGAAACCAGCGCCAGCACAATAAAAAGGAGTGCTAGATAGAAAGTGCTAAAGTAACTGTGCATTTCCGCCAAAAATCCAATCGACACACTGGCCACCAACATGCTTATTTGCAGTAGGTTGGTAAACAAGGTTGAAGCCACGCCCAATTGATCTTTCATCATATCTTGCAGAGCAACCATACCAAGTGTTGCGAACACACCGATAAAGACGCCGTTGGGAACTTGTAGTGCTAACATGTGCCATAGCTCGGTTGCGTTTAACATACCCCAAAAGAAGAGTACGCCAGAGGCCAATCCAATAACGAGCATGTTGCGTGTGCCAAATTTAAGGGCGAGCCAGCCTGCACCGAGCATTATGGGGATTTCGCACAGTGCAGCTAAACCAAAAAGCATACCGGCCCAGCTTGCATCGGCTTGCATCTCAACAGAGAGGTAAAGTGGCATCGCCGTGACGTAGATGTTGTTGGCAGAAAAAGCCATTAAAAGACAAGCTGCAAACATAAGTACGACTATGCGTTGATACCACGCTGACTTGGTTGACGGTAGAAGTGTACTGTTTTCAGAGTCACTTTCTGTCTCTTCTGAACTAATGGCGTCGGGAATAAAAAAGTGAATGACGATAATCGCGACGACAGTACATGCAGCAGCGGTTAGAAATGCAGCCGAGAAACCGTAAAACCCTTTTAATGTAAATGCCAAAGGTGGACCAAACACCCAAGCGAGAGCCATGGCAGCGCGCATGGTTGAAAGGAACGAACCAGAGTCGCTTTTTAAGTGTTTGTCTGCATACTCACGACCCAAAGCAAACAGTTGCCCGGCAATCGCTCCGCTCACGCTGCCAAACACAACGGATATACTAATTGCTAGGTAGTAGTCTCGAATGAATGAGAAACAGACTACGGTAATCAGGTAGCAGAAGAAACCCACCTGCATGATGGTTTTTCTACTCCAATTTTTGTCAGAGTGGTGAGCGATAAATTGGGCGACAATAACGCCACTAAATACGCAAAGCACCATGTAGATACTCAACATGGCGGGAGATGCGCCTAAGCCTTCGACGATCATAATACTGGAAAGCGGATAGAAAAATGCGCCACACAAACCCGTTATGAAAGTGGTAAATATAAAAATGATTGCGGTTTTATCTTTAAGCATAATACGCCTCAACGAACTGCGGCGTACCCAAGCACCTAGAGGTGACTTGGGTACTAGTAAGGAACAATGAGTTAGAGCGGCCACTCTTTGACACTAAACAGTGTAATGGATATCTAAATTTACACTGGTATTAATCCATCGTTGTCTGGTACTTTTCCTTCACATGGGTGCGGGTAATTGACAGTAAAGTACAGACGCTAGTACTGTATGCTAAGTAAAACAAGTGGATGCCAATATGAAACCTTTAATAGAGAAAGTCGACAATCACACGGGCTTTAACTGGCGCGTAGCCGAGTACCAATGCAAGAGCGACGTTGGTGATTTTATGTGTCCGTGGCATTACCACGTAGAGTATGAAGTCGTTATCTATAAAGGCATGACAGACGGACAGGAAGTCACCTGTTTTGTCGGCGATTTCATTCACAATGGTTCGTGGCAAGACTCAACGATGATGATGTACGGACCGGGTTTACCTCATATGGTATCTGGCCGTTATCACGCAAAGAAGCGAGAGGATCATCGTTCGATTGTATTGTGGTTCACTCCAAGTTGGATCGATAGTTTAATTGAAGTTGCTCCAGAACTTCGCGCCCTGAAAAACGTGTTAAGACGCAGTTCGCGCGGGATAAAGTTCAGTAAAGAAAACGCAGAAATCGCTTTTAGTCTACTCCACCAGACGGAAAGTAAGCCCAAGCATCGTCAACTGATAGATTTAATGCAGGTTTTTCAACTGATGATTGAAGATAATACGGCTCATGAACTCTCTTCCACCCCTTACTCTATTACTCAATACAATGAAAAAGAGAGCGATAATGGCAAAGTGGAGGCCGCTCGTCAGTTTATCGAAGATAACTTCCATCGCAACGTAAAGATAAGTGACTTTTGCCAAGCCTTACATATGAGCGAAAGTACCGCATATCGGTTGTTTGAGCGCCATTTCTGTGAAAGTTTTAGCGAGCACTTAAAAAGCTTTCGAATTGGTAAAGCGTGTGAGCTGTTAATCAGTTCTAAAGCGCCAATAGCGCTAGTTGCGGAGCAGTCGGGATTCAACAATTTGTCTAATTTTAATCGTCAATTTAGAGACAAAAAAGGCATGACGCCCTCGGATTTTAGACACCGTTTCAATATGTAGTATTCGCTTTATTTCCGTTGTGAACACGATCTCGTTAATGATAATAGTTATCATCTAGAATAAGAAAAGATGTGCTACATGGAAAGTAAAAAATGAATCTAAACCTGTTAGAGATTAAAGCGTTTGTCCCAGCAAAGGATTATCAAAAATCAATAGACTTCTATCACGCGCTTGGTTTTAACGTTATGGCGGACTTTGGAAATGCCGCTTATCTCAAGTATCAAAGCTGCGCTTTTATGCTGCAAAACTTTTATCAAGAAGAGCATGCGAACAACACCATGATGCATTTACTGGTGGAAGACGCGCAGGCTTGGTTTAACAAAATCAAAGAGTTGAACTTAGAACAAGAGTATTCAACCAGTGTGACCGATATTTCAGAGCAGCGCTGGGGAATGCTAGAATTTTGTCTGGTCGACCCCAGTGGAGTGTTATGGCGAATTGGCCAGCAAACCTAGGTCTTTAATTACCGCCAATCATCAATGTGATATTTGCACGCCCGTTAAGGTCATCTTGGCGGGCGTATTGATTAAAGTATTGACGTAGAAAGTAATCAAAAATCCCAATCAAAGTCTACACTCCTCTATAGCACTCAATAAACAACACAAAGCTAGGGTCGGCGATGAGTTATAGAGCAATGGCAATGACAGTGGTCGCCTGTATATCTATGCAGGCGAACGCAGAAGAAGGTCAAAAGGAACTATGGGAGTTGAGTCTAGAAGAGTTGAGTCAAATCAACCTCTATGAAGATGGCTCTTTAACTCTCACTTCACTGGAAACAACACCCGCAGCGGTAACTCGAATTCAAGCAAAAGACATCAAGGTATCAGGGGCTAGATCCCTACACGAACTACTCGATATCTATGTTCCGGGTGTCCAATGGACAAGGCATCACTGGGAACCATCACATATTGGTACTCGCGGTATTATTAACGACAGGGAAAATAAGATTGTTATCCGTGTTAATGGCCGAGTGATGAACGAGAGAACACGCTCTGGCGCTGTAACCGAAAGAAACTTCCCTATATTACGAGATATCGAGCATATAAGTGTGATTCGAGGCGCTGGTTCAGCTTTGTATGGGCTTGGTGCAGTATCCATGGTTATTGATATCAAGACATTCAATGCGCGCAATCACAGTGGTAATAGCATAGATCTCAAAGCTGGGGCTGGTAATGAGTTTCTGGCGGCAGAAGGGCAATTTAGCAAACTTTACGACAACAACATCGGTTTGTACCTTTATGCGGGTATCTCTGATATGAGCGGTGCAGATGAGAAAGATGCACCGCTCATCATAGGTAGCGATCAAACCAGTCTGGCTACGAAAGAGCTGATACGAAGAGGAGATCCCTTCCCTGTAGGGGTGAATGATCAGCAGCAGCCCGATGGTCATCATCCAATTAAGTTGCACGCACAGATCAGCGCTGATAACTCAGAGTTTTGGCTGCGATACACTCAAGCGGGCGAAAAGGAGATTAACGACGTATTCTTTGTGGTTGATTCGCCGACACCAGTGCCAAGAAATCATTTAGATTTTCGATACAAGCAGTTGACGGCTTATGGGGAATACAGTGCAGACATGACGGAAGCGCTGTCGATCAAAAGTGCGCTCAGTTATGACATGCTTCACTATCGACAAATCTTACCTTATGGGTCAGAGCGCGATTCCCCTAATCACCGAGAGGATGAATGGTTTGGTCAAGTAGTGGCGCAATGGCGAGCAAGTGACACGTCTGACATCGCTCTCGGTGGAGAGGTCTCCTTTGAAACCTTTGGTTTAAAAGAGTGGGGAGGGGATCAAGCCGACGTGTATACGAGTCGTTTGAAAAATACCGACTCTTGGTCAACAGTGACGTACTCTGCGTTTGGCGAGTGGCAGTGGCGTGTCGATAAAGATTGGACCACTTTTTTGGGTGGTCGTGTTGATCGACACACTAATACAGATTTGCTGTTTTCACCGAGAGCATCCCTAGTGTGGCAAATGAGCGCAACACAAGTATCAAAGTTAATGCTGACCCGATCTCAACGCATGAACTTTGCGGATGATAACCGAGCAGGTGAACTCGCTGGTAAAAAGACTCAAGATCCAGAAGTGCTTGATAGTATCGAATGGCGTCATGAGTATTACACCAATAACACTACTGCGGCATTGAGTTTGTTCTACTTAGAGCTAGAAGCCTTGAGTTGGGACGACAAACTCCGACAAAGTCAGATTACTGGAACACAGAACCAGTGGGGTGTTGAATTAGAGTGGGAAAGAGAATTTGATGCGCACCGCTTGGCTCTGTCTCATGCGTTTACCAAACTGGTGGATTTTGACCTAGCAAACCCAGATAGTGAAACCCTGATTACTGCTGAATCATACGGCTACGGAAACGATCTGCACTCATGGAGCAACCATATCAGTAAAGTGCGATACGATTATCAGTCTACGGAAAAATTGAGCTTTAACGGTTCGTTACGGATCTACTGGGGATTTCCTGGTGTAGAAGACTACTGGGATCGCAGACGCGATGATAACTTCACTTTTATTGCACAAGACTGGAGCGAAGGGGTTAAAGAGCAAGTCTTTTTAAATGCAGGTATGAGTTATCAATGGCTAGACAACTCTGAACTGAACGTAAACTTTTACAACCTTATGGGCTTGGTGGACGATAGATACAATAAACGCATCTTCTACAACACATTTGGTGACTACCGTTCAGAGGCAACAGCGATGGTAATTAGCGTTAATACGACGTTTTAATCTCAACTAATGATGGTTAAGAGTCGCTGCTCGGTTTCTTGGTGTGCAGAAGGATAGCGGCTAAATCAAAGTTGTCGATCAACTGTTGTAACTGCTTGGCTTCCCTTGAACTGTCATTGGCGAGCATATCGCTAATTTGTTGCAGTTGGGCGGTGTCACCAATTAGAGCCGCATGGTGGATTTTATCGCGGATATGGTCGGGTAACTGCACGAAGCTGACCGGATCCGACGGCAAAGTGCTCCCTCTTTGTATTTCACTTTCATTGACATAGTCGAAGCTAATGTCTAAATGGTGGTTAATCTCTTCTAGCAACCTTCTCATGTCGATGGGTTTGCTGATCGCACTGTCGACTTGATTGGCATTGATGATGTCTTGTGGTGTGTCTAATACACTCGCCGAAACGATAAAGATAGTTACCTGTTCACCTTTGGGTAAGGCGCGTATTTTGGTGATCGCCTCAAAACCATCCATAACGGGCATTTTTAAGTCCATTAAAATCAGCTTAGGAGTTTCACGGGTAAAAACGTCTATTGCCTGCCTCCCGTTGCTGGCTTCTAGTATGTGAAAGCCCAATGGTTCCAGCATTTCTTTTATCACAATGCGGTTGGTTTCTACATCGTCGGCCACCAGAACTTTCAGCCCTCTGTACGCTTTGGTTAGTCCAGAGATCTCTGGCAGTGATACCACTGGCGGAATTTGTTGCTCAGAAGCTGTACCGACTTTGGTCAGAAAATAGAAACAGGTACCTTCGTCGAGTTTACTGGTAAAGCGAATGTTTCCTCCCATTAGTTGGGCATAGTGTCGGCTAATCGTCAAACCAAGTCCTGTACTTCCTTGTTTTTGGCTTCCGACAGAGCCCTGTTCGAAGGGCTTAAACACCTTATCAAACTCACTTTCGGCCATGCCTACACCTGTATCTTGTATTTTGAAGATAATGGATAAGCTACTAGGCTCTATTGAAGCCGCGACTTCTTCTGAGGGGAAAATGGCCAACGCCCCTGATTCAGAATAGGTTTGAACCTCTACTTCAATCCGACCACTGTCGGTGAACTTTACTGCATTGCCAATAATGTTGATTAGGATCTGCCGTGTTTTTCCCAAGTCGCCAACGACGTAATCCGGAACGGAATCGGATTTTACGCATTGCAGGTCGACGCCTTTTCGGTGGGTTTGCAAACTGAACATCGCTTCCATGTCGTTGAGAACAGACCTCAAATTGAACACAGTACTGGAAAGCTCCACTCGGCCTTCTTCAATTTTTGAAACTTCGAGGACATCGTTGATTAAACCGAGCAGATGTTCACCGCTGCTGTTTACTATGGACACTTTGTTTCTCAGGCTGGTGGCGAGTTCTGGACTGCGTTGAATGAGTTGGGAAAAACCTAAAATTGCGTTTAAGGGCGTTCTCAGCTCGTGGGACATAGTAGCTAAAAAGACGCTTTTTGCCTTGTTTGCTTTTTCAGCATCTTCTTTGGCTTTGGTGAGTTCTATTGCACTTTTTTCTAATAAAAGATGCTGCGATTTTAAGTTGAGTATGGGCTCGTTTTTTAGCTCGGTAACTCAGTAGAGTGACAACCACAAGACTAATGGCGAGCAGAACGGCGATCGCAAACATAGATAATGTGCGTTTTTGATTCCCTATTGTTTGGTTTTTCTCTTCTAGTAGCAATTCATTGGCTTTTATTTTTGTGTCCAGTTGTTCGACGAGTTTTACGCGGGCGTCAATTTGCTGATTTTGTTGCTCTATCATTGCTTCGAGCCCTTCTATATCACTGGCGAGCTGAACGTACTTTTGGCGTTCAGACTCAATTTGTGACGCTTGTTTAGCGATGCGCTGATTTTGAGTTGCGAGTTCTGCTTTGGAAGTTTCTAACAAGGCTCTGCTGTCATTGACTTGCTGTTTTTGTCGTGCAATGGTCGATTTCTGCTGTTCGATAAACAGCTTTTGTTGCTCTAACTTTTCTTTCTGAGTCTGCGTTTCACGCTTAGCTAGGTTCAGTAACTCCTTTTCTTCTGACAGGCGTTTGAGTTGTTCGTTTAGCTTGGTTTTTAGGTTTGCTTCTTGTACTTGGAATGCTTTTAAGCTTCTTCCATTTGCGACCTTCGCTGTTCAAGCCTAGAGACTTTTGTTTCAAGGTCTGCTAACTGGATTTGCCCTTCTTTGTACAACTGAGCGACATCAATCTCCGTACCACCTAATAGAATGATATCTGGGTTAATCCCCAAGTTTCGATTGAGAACATTTGACTTGTTTATTTCAAAACCCAGCTTGTTGTCTTTATTTTGGAATATGTTGATCATCAAGGTACGTTGGTTTGTCGCGCCGTAAGAAACGATCAATACATTTTTCCCAACGGTTTTTGCTAGAACGGACGGATACAAAGCGACTTTCTGCTCTGAGATGAAAACCAAATCGACGGATGAGGGCAGTTGCCCGCTGTGAGAGCGCGAAACTTTAAACGGCTTTCCGTGCAGGCGACTTTTGCTAGAAAGCTGCTTGAGCGTGTCATAAATCTTTGAATTGTCGTCAATAACGTGGATGGTATAGTGTGGTTCGCCTGAAGCGGAAGGCCACTGTATGTTTTCCGCTAATCGATATATGTAGGCAGACAAGATACTTGATTTGGAGTAAGCCGCGCTGGAAAAATTTGACCATACCACTGTCAGTAAGCAAACGGCTGCTAGGGTAAACGCTCGCAGTTTTGAGTAGTGGTTTTGTAACGGCCAAATCAATTTAAACATCGCGTTCCCCCTATGGTTTCTGATCGCGTCCGTCGAGGTATTTATCAATCACAATAAGCACTTCGTCCAATGCCTCCATCACATAGTCAAATTGTGTACTGGCCTTAAGTAAATCGGTGTTAGACGCAAAGTGTTCCAGCTCTTTTAAATCGTCAGACACCTTCTCTATCCCTACCATTTTTATCGAGGACTTTAATTGGTGTGCGTTGGATTTGATGCTTTGCCAATCTTCTCTTTCTCTCGCTTGTTTAAAGTTTTCCTTGTGTTCTAAACACTGCTGGCTAAATCTCATTAAAAACTGTTTGTGGACCTCTGGGTCTTCGCCTAAGTACTGGTTGAGCAACTGAGGGTTGATAGTGCAATCACGGGTTGGTATCGCGGTTTGCTCATCTTGTTCGCCTTCTTGGCGGGGTTGATCTTGTATCCATTTCGCTAAGCATTTGCTGAGCTTCTTTAAAACGATTGGTTTGGTTAAGTAGTCGTTCATTCCCGCGGCTAAACATCGCTGTTCTTCCCCTTCTAATGCGTTAGCAGTGATGGCAATGACGGTGAGGTTGGCGATATTTGGGTCGTGGCTACTTCTGATTTTACTGGTCAACTCAAAGCCATCCATTACAGGCATATGGCAATCTGTTAATACTATATGGAACTCTTTTTTACTTAGCATTGCTAACGCGTCTTCACCGTGGTTGGCAACGTCTGATTGATAACCACATAACTCCAATTGTCTCTTTATTACTTTCTGGTTGATGTCATTGTCTTCTACGATCAGAATTCGACAGTCACTGGCTGGAGTTGTGAGTGCTTTATTGCTCTCGCTATCTGAATGCTCTCGGTGCAGGACGTCGGGACTCGCTCTTCCGCTCGCGACTTCGATCCAATGCACCACTTTGCTTGGTAAGAGGGGATTAGCACTACATACAATTGCGTTCTTATCTGGGATCTGAGCTTGTGTTTGTGTGAAATTGCAAAGGGTAACCAACCTAAGATCGATATCGTCACGGGTGGAACAGGTATCCACAAGGTGATTTCGTTCAGACTCTTCAATATCATAGGTGACCACTATGACTGGTTCTTGAAGGCCTCGAAGAGAAGTGACGGTTTCAATTGAGCGTTCACTATCAAGCGTAGATACGTTCGCGCCATGATGTCCTAATAAGCGTGTTAAGTAGCCTGACATCTGACGATTATTACTCATTACCAAAGTGGTAAGTCCTGATAGCGGCTTGGTTGAATCGGGCTCTATGTCGCTTTTTTGGCGATTTAAAGGGAGACTGACTGTAAAGAGACTACCAACGCCGAGTGTACTTTGACATTGAATGGCTCCACCAAGTAACTCACTTAGCTGCTTACATATCGATAGCCCTAAACCAGTACCACCATATTTGCGATGCGTACTGATATCCTCTTGAATAAAAGGCTCAAAGAGATTTTGCGTAAAGTCTTTACTCATTCCTACGCCAGTATCTTCAACCTCAATAATAACGTGCTGACTGTTTTGTTGGGTGGCAGTGTGGCTGCGGATAATAATATTGCCGATTTGATGATTTTCACTCGTGGTGAATTTGATCGCATTGCCAACCAAATTAATCAAAATTTGTCGGATCCGAACCGGATCACTGTAGATAACACGTGGCGTTGAAGGCTCAATGCAACACTGGAGCGTCAACTTCTTCTCTTTTAGTGCGACGGATAGAGCTTCGGCAACCATCTCGATAAGGCTTCCAAGCTCTAAAGCAATAATTTCAGTCTTTAGTTCCCCTGACTCAATTTTAGAAAAATCCAACACATCATCGATGATTTGCAACAGGGCAAGCGAGCAGTTTTTGGCCGTACTAATTAATTGCTGTTGGTCTGGAGTTAGTTCACTTTGTGTTAGGATATCGATAATCCCAACCACGCCGTTCATGGGCGTTCTGATCTCATGGCTCATGGCAGCTAAAAAACTAGACTTTGCGACATTGGCTAGCTCGGCCTCTTTTTTGGCAAGCTCAAGCTCGCGATTTTTCTTTGCTAAGCTGATGTGTACACTTATTCGAGCGATTAACTCTTCCATGCTAAGCGGTTTAGTCACATAGTCTACGGCACCCAACCCAAATCCTTTTACTTTGTTAAAGTCCTCGTTTAGAGCCGTGGCGAAGATAATCGGTATCTCACGTGTTTCTTCTAACTGCTTTAACTTCTCACAGGCATCGTATCCATTCATAACAGGCATATGGATATCCATCAGGATGAGGTCTGGTGGCGAAGCAAGTGTACTTTGAATAGCAGCCTCCCCATTCAGCGCCACACGGACTTTGAACCCCACACTGCGAAGCATGGATTGAGTGACATTGAGATTATTGGTGTTGTCGTCGACGACTAAGACGGTACCACTGAATCGATTTTGACTGTTTTCCATTCACGCATCTCACGTTATCTCTATAGGGGAGCGTTGTCTTTAAGCCAAGAGGTGAAGGCGTTTGCAGGCATAGGTTTGGCAATAAAATAACCTTGAACCAAACTGCAACCGTGTTCGACAGCTCGGTCCCAATCTTGCTGTTCTTCAACACCTTCAGCAACAATACTGACTCCGAGTTTTTCTGCTAGTGATGCACTAAACTCCAAAATGGCCAGTGCGGCAGGGTCGTCTTTTTGAGTATGAACAAAGGCGCGATCAATTTTGATCTCGCTAAGAGGCAGGTTTTTGATCTGTTCCATGGACGAGTAACCCGTACCAAAGTCGTCAAGAGAGATGGTAAATCCCTTTAAACACAAGCGCGTAAGGATATCCAATGCGCTAGTGAGGTTTTGCATAAAGTGACTTTCGGTAATTTCTATAATGACATCTTCACACTTTAGCCCCGCTCCGCATACTCGGCTTTCGAGCTTTTCCGGTAATACCACCTCGGTAAGGCTTTTGGCGGATAAGTTTAAAGAGAGAGCAAAGTCGTAATTAGATTTTCTCCACTCCACGAGATCACGGCACGCTACTGTCAGGATTTTATCGGTTAGCAAGTCGATAAGATTGTGCTTTTCAGCGATAGGAATAAATGAGACAGGGGAGATAACACCGTGTTTTGGATGAATCAATCGGGCCAATATTTCAACTGAGTGTACCGATTTGTCATGGGTGTTCACTTTGGGTTGATAGTACGGCTGTATGTAATCGTCGACGATGGCTTTGTAAACGTCTTCGGCAGACAAAACATACTCAGAGTTGTGGTAGTACTTAACGTATTGAGGCTTGTATTGATGAAGTACCGAGTTCATCGTATCTCTATCGACTGGCTTGGGAATCGCGCCTAGAACATTTAGCTCATACATACTTGCTAGCTTTGCGCCGTTTTTAATACTCGAATGTTTTCGCCGCTGAAGAGAATAATGCCGCCGAAAAACTGTCTGGTGGCCAATCCCCTGAGTACCTCGATGCCATCCATATCGGGCATATTTAAATCGAGAAGGATAACCATGACCGAATTGCCATCGTCCAACCATTTGAACGCTTCTTCCCCACGATTAAACTTATGAATCGAGCGCACTCCGATAGAGTTTAAAACTATCTCGACTTGATCCAAGATCAGTCTGTCATCGTCCACGACCATAACTTTGAGGTGTTTAACATGAGGCATTTGAATCGATTCCTACTCTTCGTTCAATAATCACCTCTAAAGTCTAGTGCACTAATGAGTTTTCTGTAGAATTAACTCGCTCTATTTTCTGGATCTATTGGTATTTTTAACCATGTCAGCGTTTTAGTTTTAAGGAAACTAAGCGGGTGGGTCAGCGTTGAAAGTTTACGGCACGGTTGCTACGAGCATCCATTAGGTGCATAACCGTCGATTAGGTTGTAAAAGTGGTCGAAAAAGTCCACTTCTTTTTGCTCAGACCTAACGCGTTTTAGCACGTAATTTACGGGGAACACGTGGATTGATTCCTCGTCGAGTTTACATTTAATTACGAAATCCGCTCCCTGAGAATCGACAAAAACTTGCAGCTTGGCCCCTTTTGAATGGGTAATATATTCGGAAATCAGCACGCCTAAGCCGTAAGTTACTTTGATTGATTCAAATTTTTCTCCTTCATCGGCCAGCCACGACTTGTACACTTCATCGAGAACCGTAGGAGTGATTTCTTTTGGGGCAGAAGTAGAGTAATGAGTCACGATGTCGTTACCCCATTTAATGCTCTTCTGTTTTAGCTCACTTTCTTTGGCAGTGAGCTCTCTCACTACACCTTCGTTCGCCCAGCAGTTTGCGGCAAGCAACGTCGCCAACAGTAAACTCAGCCCATATCTCATTAATCCGCTCCTAATACTCGCAATGCGATGACTGCGCTGCATAGTCAAATTTAGCCTTGATACGTTAGCTGATTGAAGGGGTTAACTCAATGATTAACAAAAGAAAAGTGGCATAGCTTCAAAAAGAAGCCACGCAAAAGCCATTGAGGAGTCGAGCCTTGCAAATGTAAAAGGTGAAACCCCGTGGGCAAGACTAAACAAAACTATCTTAATATCAGGAACTTATGTTTCATATGGATAAATTGGAATCCTTATGCAACATATTGTATTTTAGCGTAATTGTTGTACGATTTGTGGCACGAATTTTTCAGTTTTAAGTCTTGCTTGTCTAACAGTGAGATGATTAATGATGAGTTAGTGATAAAGAATGACATAAGCGAAACCCTTTTGATTACCCTATATATGAAGTCGAGGGAATCAAAAAAGCCCGATCCAATCATCAGTGATACAACGGCTTGTCAGTTGGTTGAGAAGATTGATTACGATTTCTCCAAGTTCGATAAAGCCGTAGCCAGCTCAGTCGGAATTGCCATTCGGTCTCGTTACTTTGATGATACGCTTAAAGCATTTATCGAAAAGTCGAACAATCCAGTTATTGTACTGTTGGGAACTGGTTTAGACAGCCGGTACGAACGCATTGGCTATGCAAGGGAGAAAGCGACGTTTTACCAGTTAGACGTGCCTGAAGTGATTGAAATAAGGCAGGATCTGATCCCGCCGCAAGAGAATGAAAGCTTAATTTCTTCGTCGATGTTTGACACGCAATGGATGGATGACATCGCTAAAGCACACCCTGAAGGAAACTTTCTGTTTATAGTCGAAGGCGTATTGATGTATTTTGAGCGCGATATTGTAAAGCAGTGGTTCCAGAACATGGCTGAGCGTTTTTCACAGAGTGAAGTTCTGTTTGATGTCGTCAACACTTGGCTTAGAAACAACTCTCATCGTCACGACTCGCTAAAAGTGATGGATGCCAGATTTGTTTATGGATGTGATGACGACCAAGAGATGGCTACTTGGTCAAACAAGTTAGAACACATTTCTACTAAGCTATATAGCGATTTCCCAGAATGGAAGGGTGTTGGTTGGGCTAAAGTACTACTAATGAAACTGATACCAGTGGTGAAGTACTCGGCAAGGATGCTTCATTACAAGATCAAGTAACGGCGGGTTAGGGCGAAAACCAAGCTAAATATACTTGGTTGCCTAGAGCTAAGGGTAAAGTACGCGGGAGCCAACCGAATGGGTTGTTTAAAGATGGAGCCCGTGTCTATTTGCTTGTAGTCTAAGTTGCTAGCTTAGTGGTGTAGTCTCCGCCATTTTTTGCGCTAAAAAGTCAATCAGTAATCGAACTTTATGAGATAGGTTGCGATTGTTTGGATACAGCGCCCAGATGCCTTCACTTTCTTCCCTATAATCACTTAATACCTCCACCAATTCTCCTGATTTTAGTAATGGATTGACGTAATAGTCAGGAAGCTGGATTAATCCTAAGTTTTTCGTCGCAGCGTCAAGAAGCGCAAATCCCGAGTTACAGTGAATGCGACCCGATACTCTAATCGCTTTGTCTTGTCGGTCTTGTTTAAAGCGCCAATAGTGGGAAGATCCTACCAAGCAGTTGTGATTACTCAATTCCGAAAGAGTTTGTGGAACACCGTGTTTTTCAAAGTATTCAGGGGTTGCGCAGACATAGAGTTGTCTGGTTGCTAACCTCTTGGCGATAAGACTTGAGTCCTCAAGGCGACCTAGACGAATGGCAACATCGATACCAGATTCAATAAGGTCTATCTTGTTGTTGGTCAGGTTTAAATCTAGTTCTACCTTTGGGTATGCGGTTAAAAACTCGGTGAGCAATGGCATGATATGAGATTCACCATACGCCACAGGAGCCGTAATTTTAAGTAACCCCTTGGGTTCACTTTGTATTTTTGTCACGGCTAACTCGGCGTTTTCCAAGCCTTCAACCAGCCCTTTACAATGTAAATAATAGGTTTGACCGGCTTCAGTCACCGATATTTTTCTTGTGGTTCGAACAAGAAGTTTGACCGCTAATCTATCCTCTAAGTTGGCGACGCGTCGACTGACCTGTGCGACCGAAGTTTTGAGTTTTTGTGCCGCTTGAGTAAAAGAATTGGTATCGACTACTGCAACAAATTCAGACACCCCTTCCCAATTTGCCATCACTTTATCCTCTATACTTTTCTGGAGCCGATTTTAGCACTATTACAAATAGGTAAAAGTGTTTATTAAATTTGGCGGATTATCAAATAAAAGAGAAAGTTTAAACTTCCCGCTATTCAAATCGCTTCGCCTCACCCCGTAGAGATGAGGCCACAAAGCAAATACGGCAAAAAGGAAAACGCAATGTCACTAGATATCAAACCAGGCCAAGAATTTATCAAGTCAAAAGCCGCTGTCGCATGGGCAGTAGGCGAACCATTAAAAATGGAAGAAGTGGACGTGCAACTTCCCAAAAAAGGTGAAGTGCTGGTTCGTATTGTTGCCACTGGTGTCTGCCATACTGACGCCTTTACCCTCTCTGGTGATGACCCAGAAGGGATCTTTCCTTCTATTCTGGGACATGAAGGCGGTGGCATTGTTGAAATGGTAGGGGAAGGTGTCACCAGCGTAGAAGTCGGCGACCATGTGATCCCGCTTTACACTGCGGAATGTGGCGAATGTAAGTTTTGTAAATCGGGAAAAACGAATCTTTGTCAGGCGGTTCGTGAAACTCAGGGCAAGGGTCTGATGCCCGATGGTACGACGCGCTTTTATAAAGATGGTCAGCCAATTTATCACTATATGGGGTGTTCTACCTTTTCTGAATATACGGTGTTGCCTGAGATTTCATTGGCAAAAGTGAACAAAGCGGCACCGCTAGAAGAAGTGTGTTTGCTTGGCTGCGGTGTGACCACTGGGATGGGAGCTGTACTTAATACTGCAAAAGTAGAAAAAGGGGATACGGTCGCTGTGTTTGGTCTCGGCGGTATCGGTTTGTCGGCCATCATTGGCGCACGGATGGCAGGGGCAAGCCAAATCATAGGTATTGATATTAACGAAAGTAAGTTTGAGCTTGCCAAGCAACTGGGCGCTACCGACGTGATTAACCCTCAGAAGTTGGATAAGTCTATTCAAGAGGTCATTATAGAAATGACCGATGGCGGTGTGGATTACTCTTTTGAGTGTATCGGCAATGTGAATGTTATGCGTCAAGCATTAGAGTGTTGTCACAAGGGATGGGGAGAATCGGTTATTATCGGTGTTGCGGGAGCGGGACAAGAAATTTCTACCCGACCTTTTCAGTTAGTGACAGGACGCGTTTGGCGTGGCAGCGCATTTGGTGGGGTAAAAGGTCGCTCTGAGCTTCCTGAAATAGTAGAGCGCTACATGGCGGGAGAATTCGGTTTGCAAGAGTTTATAACCCATACCATGGGTCTAAAAGAGATCAACCAAGCCTTTGATTTAATGCACGAAGGTAAGAGTATTCGTTCCGTTATTCATATGAACAAGTAACTGCAGAGTAGCCGTTGTAACTAAGGGTTGTGGCGGCGCTCTCTTTTCGTTAAGAGCACTATCTTATGACACTTGAAAATGTAAGTCACAACAAGACGGCTGGTGGTTGGCACAAGCAATATCGGCATTATTCCAATGTCTTGCAATGCGATATGCGATTCGCAATTTTTCTTCCACCGAATGCGTCTTCAAACAACCCTGTACCGGTACTTTACTGGCTGTCAGGGCTTACGTGTAGCGACGAAAACTTTATGCAAAAGGCGGGTGCTTTTAAAAAAGCCGCACAACTAGGTATCGCCATTGTCGCTCCAGACACTAGCCCGCGAGGAGATGATGTTGCCGACGATGAAAGCTACGATCTAGGTCAGGGAGCGGGCTTTTATGTCGACGCTACGCAGTCACCTTGGTCAGAGCACTACCAGATGTATTCGTACATAAGCAGTGAGTTGCCAGAGATCATCGGAAAAAATTTCCCGGTTTCGAGTATTAAGTCTCTTGCTGGGCATAGCATGGGTGGGCATGGTGCATTGATTATTGGGCTTAAGAATCCCCAAGAGTACAAGTCGATTTCGGCGTTTAGCCCAATTTGCCATCCTTCAGCATGCCCGTGGGGGGAAAAAGCATTCTCTGCCTATTTAGGGGCAGAGAGGTCACACTGGAAAAAGTACGACGCCTGTGAACTATTAAAACAGCAGACCGCCTGTCTGCCTATTTTGATTGATCAGGGTGATGCCGATGACTTTTTACCAGAGCAACTCAACCCGCAAGCCTTATTGGACGCCGCAAGTACGAGTAACACATCCGTTAAGTTAAGAATGCAATCTGGGTATGATCACAGTTACTTTTTCATCTCAACTTTTATTGATGAACACTTGGAATTTCACGCCAAATACATGAGTGGGCAGTAAGAATCCAAACAAGGTCAGAGATGTCTGACCCTATTTAATCTCCACGTATCGGCAGGTTGGTGCGACGTGTTAGTCGGGAGAAGAGTATCCCGTTGTTTGGGCGACGAGCTTAAAACCGTGTTTTTCGACTATTGGACGACTCATCTCGGATGCGTCGATAATGAGATACTGTTTACCACGCGCTTTTGCTTCTTCAATCCGCTTGTTCAATAAGCTGGAGTAGTAACCTCGACCGCGATACTCTTCTAAGGTACTTCCGCCCCAAATACCTGCAAATGGACTGTCACCATTAAAGGTGAGCCAAGCCGAGGTGACAGGTTTTCCATCTTGGTAGACGACATATATCGATACGGCCTCTGGTGACTCGGTGACGAGGTTTAGCAACGCATTGTATTGCCATTCTAAGTCTCCCCCCACACTTGCTGTTGAACTTCGATGGCATCGCGAATGCCCTGAGCATCTGTGACTTGAGTAATTTCGCTATCATTAAAAGGCTTTGCGTCATAGTCGTTTAAGTCGAGCACCATAAAAGATTCGGTTTCTTCTTGTACAAAACCATGTCTCAACAGAACTTGGCTTAATGTACTAGGCGTATCGGTGGTGTAGGTTTTCCACTCAAAGCAGACGCCTTTTTTCTTGAAATACTCGATTTCCCTTAAGACTCTTTTTTCGGCTTCGTCCTCTGGAAAGTCAAAATAAGAGATATAGCTACCATAGGTGCCGTTAGACACGAACTTGACTAGACCGTCTTCGCTAACTTGTACTCCATTAACGAGACTAATGTGTTTGCGCTCAAACTCGTTGAACTGGCGCATGATAGTAGTGGTGTCCATTGTTTACTCTTTTTTGTCAGTGAGCCTTGTTGGGGCGAGGAGTATTGGGGAAGGCAAGGGAGTAACTATATCACCTTGTTTTCATTGCAAAGAGTATAAGAAAGGTACTGGGCAGTAAAGTTATAGCATTGATATTTATCGAAAAGTAGCAATGCTATTTTGGCAATATCGAGCTTGTTAGGGAACAACCCGAGTGAGTGGGAACACTCGGGAAACTCGCTACAGGCTCGTTATTAATGGTGTATTTAACTGGCTTCGGATATCTCGCCTCCGTACAGATACTGCCTTGGATCTGAGCGCTTCGGATCGCTGATTTTACCCACCAACTGGGCACCGAATGCTTCTATCTCTTGGTCAGAAGCCGCCTCCGAGTTAAACATGTATTCGGGCTGTAAGTAAGTCATCTGTGTCAAGTTGGCGGTCATTTGAAAGGGTCGCAGTAGATCAGGAACTGAGGTGAAAATATCAAAGCCTGAATAGAACTTTTCTCTACCGCCGACAGAGACAACTAACTGAAGGTCTTTTCCTTTTAACTCTTCACCTTCGGGTCCAAAAGCGAAGTTGTACGTCAAAACGTCATCTAACCATTTTTTTAGTAGCGGTGGCATTGAATACCAGTAGAAAGGAAACTGCAAAACGATGCGATCGTGTTGCTTGAGCAAAGCTTGCTCCTTTTCTACGTCGATTTGAAAATCGGGATATTCGCCATAGAGATCGCGACTTGTGGTGACTTTGCCCGACTCCTCTAATTGCTGTTTCCAAGTTTGGTTGTTGCGTGACTGTTCAAGGTTTGGATGAAATACAAGGTTCATAACTTTCATAGTTTTTTCTCCTGCTGACTATTTGTATTTTTAGGTCATATGACCTAGTTATTGAAAATTTAGGTCAGTAGACCTAGAATGTCAACAGATGATTTGCAATAGGATCATAAAGATCGCCGGATACTAAACGTGGAGACTCGCTAAGTGGCTAAAAAATCAAAAAAAGTAGACATGATTCTAGATGTCGCCATCGAACTTTTGCGCAGCGAAGGGGATTATGGCGTTACTATGAGAAAGGTTGCTAGTATCGCTGATATGTCGCTGAGCAATGTTCAGTACTACTTCAAAACTAAGGATGAGCTGCTAAAAGCGATGGCGGATAGGTATTTTCAGCAGTGCTTAGAAGAGGTCGCTAGCTATCCTATTCTCGACAAGCAAGAAGATCTAAAGCCGCTACTGGCTCGATTTTTGTCTCATGGACATGAGCTTTCTGATATGTGTAGGATTTTTAGAGAGTATTGGGCAATCTCTACCCGAAATGAAACCGTAGATGACTACCTGCGTGAGTACTATTGTTCTATGGTTGCGCTTACTCAAGACAAGCTTCGCCCGTTGGCCGCTTGTGAGACTAGCTTGTCTAAGGCAGTGTCAGTATTGATCCCATTTGTAGAGGGCTACACAATAAGTGCCAAGTCATTGTCCCATGATTTGCAATCAATGATAGCCACGTTAGACACTATTCTATTGGAGATATTAAGTTCAGAACTTTGATACTTGGAGTTATTGCTCGCTGAACTCTTGTTCGAGTTTACTCATTAGCCAATGAATTTTACCTTCGTTTTTCCTGCGCTTTTCACAAATTAAATAGAGGGGTTCATTGAGGCAAGAGACATCAATCTCTTCTATAACAAGGAGATCTTTTCTGTTGGGGTCGCATAAGTAGTGGGGCAGGAGTCCGATACCAAGGCCGAGCTTGATGGCTTCCAGTTTAGCTAAGTTACTCGACACTAGTTGAATTTGGGGATGACCAATTTCAATATGGCTTCTGGCGAACAGAGAGTGCCATTCGTGTTTTCCGTCTGCTTGTGCAATTAATCGGTGCTTGGTTACTGCTTTTAAGTCTGTCGGATATCCGTGCTTTAAAGCATAACCCGCACTGCATACCAGATACTTTTTCACTTCCATTAAATAGACACTATGGAAAGTTTCATCTGCCACGCCATAGTTGGTGGCAATATCGATACCGTCTTCAAAAAAACGCTTTTTGCTAGCATTTTCTTGAAGGTGTAGCATTAGATCAGGGTATCGGTTTTGTAGTTTGGCGATGATCGGCAGCAAGACTGCAGTGCCAACTGAAGTTGAAGCTGAGATAGTAAGATTTGCATGGCTAGGTTCGACTTGCTGCAACTGCTCAAGCTGATTGTTTAAACTGCCAAGTAGGTGCGCCACCTCTTCCGCCAGTGTCTGCCCTTCTTGCGTCAGAGTAAACTGATGTTTGCTTTTTCGCGTCAGCAGTTTTACCTGTAAATAATGTTCCAGTTTTTGAATCTGAGTACTGACGGTAGATTGGGAAATAGACAGTTGTTCAGCCGCTTTGGTAAAGCTACCCGTTTGTGAAAGCGCGTGAAAATACTTAAGCAGAGGGAGGACTTTATAATTCATTATCTGTTTTATCTATTTTAAATTTCTTCTTTATCTATTTTTATCAAAAATCGACCCTATGTACCATGCTGGTTGTGGAAATAACCTAGATACCAGAAATGAAGATAGATTTTCGATACAAGCTTCACCAAGCGCTCAACATTGGAACGGTAAGTGTTTTTAGTCCAGTTATTGCTCTGTTTTGCCAGTACAAAGGCATGGATTTAAGCCAGATTGGCATTTTTTTCGGTGTCTACTTTCTTGGCATTATGGTGTTTGAAGTGCCTTCTGGGGTGTGGGCCGATAAGTTTGGACATATCAAACTGTTTAAGATCAGTAAGGTGTTTGATGGAATAAACTTTCTTCTTATTATTTATTTTGATGCTGTTTACGCGCTTTATTTAGCCTCTTTTATTGGCGGGGTGGCTCGGGCATTGGGGTCTGGAACGATAGAAGCATGGTACGTTCAGCGACTAAAGCAGACGGGTCGCTATCACGAACTAAAACCTTTACTGAGTAAAGCGCATGGCTGGATGCTATTTGCGATGGCAACTGGATCGTTACTTGGCACTGCCTTAGTTCAATTGGGCAGAGAAATAGCGGATTACAGTGTCGGTTACCTGTTGGTACTCTCGTTCTGCTTGGTCATGCATTTATCTGTTTTGCTGAGTTGCCCTTGGTTTTTTAGTGAGGGAGAGCATCAATCAAATCAGCTAAATCCCAATAGTAAACGGGTGCTTATAAAGGCGTTAAAGCATTGCCTAAGCAGTTTGCCACTACGCTGGGTTTTGTTGTTACAACTGATGTTTGGAGTACTTTTAACCAGTGTACAAACCTATTGGCAACCATGGCTACATCAACTGGTAGATAGAGAGGTAAACACTTTGCTTTTTGGCACAGTGTCTGCGCTGTTTTTTGCTTTGGCTTCTTGTTCTTCGAGCTTGGTTAATAGGGTGGCACTGACCTCTATGGCAACGAGTATTAGGAAAGTGCTTGCGATGTTTATACTGACATCAATGCTAGTGGTAGTAATGGCCAACAGCCAGTCCCCAATCGTATTTGTCTTTGTTTATATGAACTTTGGATTGGTGCTATTTATGGTTAAGCCTATCCTCTCTATCTTAATGCACCGATGCTGCCAAGATGAACACCGAGCTACTGCAATATCGCTATTGTCTTTAACGGCCAATGTGGGTGGAGTTTTGGTGGGAATAACGCTCAGTGGTTTTGCGCAAAAGTTTGGCATTGATTCTATGTGGAAATTGATCTGCACCCTAATATTTGCTGCGTCAGCATGCATGCTTTTTTACAGTGTGAAGAGGGTGCAGAACAGAGAACCTCAATCGGTTGATGAGATTTAGCTAGAAGGCTTAGGGGCTAGCGTGCTATTGGTTAACATTGCGATAATTCCGGCAATGCGCTGACGCATATCGCGCCTGTCTAAGATCATATCAAGCGCGCCGTGCTCTAATAGAAACTCGCTGCGTTGAAAGCCTCTGGGAGCTTTTCGCGCACGGTCTGTTCTATGACTCGGCTTCCTGCAAAACCGATGATCGCCTTGGGCTCGGCAATATTGATGTCTCCTAGCATGGCTAAACTGGCCGATACGCCACCAAGTGTCTGATCCGTTAACACCGAAATGTAAGGGAGCCCTTTTTCTGAGAAGCGGCGTAATGCTGCGCTGGTTTTTGACATCTGCATTAGCGACATTAATGATTCTTGCATTCGCGCCCCACCGCTTGCGGAAAAACAGATTAAGGCGCACTGGTGTTTAGCGGCTTCGTCCACTGCACGCACAAACCGGGCGCCGACGACGGAGCCCATTGAGCCTGCCATAAAATCAAACTCAAATGCGCAGGCAACCACGGGCAATCCCTGCAAGGTGCCTTTAATAACCAATAGTGCGTCCTGCTCCAAAGTGTTTTTTTGCGCGATATTTAGACGGTCGACGTACCGTTTTTTGTCTTTAAAATTGAGTAAATCTTTTGGTCGGTATTCCGAGCCTATTTCGATTCTATTCTCTTTGTCGAGAAAGCTGTTTAACCGCTTTCTTGCGGACATCCGCATATGATGGTCGCATTTTGGACAGACTTGTAAGTTCTCTTCCAGAGCAAGGTGATAGAGCACGTGATGGCAGGCTGGGCATTTGGTCCAAATACCTTCGGGGATGGCAGCTCGTTTCGTTGTAATGATGTTCTTTTTTTCCAGAAGTTTTTCTAACCAACTCATATAGATCCCTTAATGATATTTAAGGTGAACATTGTATAAGCCCAAATTTGGTAATAAAGTGGCGATTATGGGTTATATAATCCAAATTAAAGGGATAATGAATGCTTGATAAAATTGAGCAGCAGTGGCTAATGAGTTTTCTTTGTGTTTATGAAAATCGCAGCTTTAAGCGTGCCGCGGACTTTCTGCATTTACCTACTTCCAACGTCAGTCGGCATATTGCCCAGTTGGAGGACAGTTTGGATACTCGGCTATTTAATAGAACCACTAGACGAGTAACGGCGACAGAGGCGGGGGAGCACTTATATCAGCGAACCCAACCATTAATGGAAAAACTCGGCGATGCTTTGGAGGAGGTGACCTCCCAGTCTCAAGAAGTGTCAGGACAGTTAAAAGTTCTTATGCCAGATTCGCCCATATTCGGGCAGGCATTGATCTCGTTTTGCTCTCAAAACCCTGCTATTTCAATTTGCTGTGATACTAGCGCCAATCCAACCGATGATATGCAAGATGGGTTTGATGTTGTGCTGAGTTTCCACCGAGGAAAACTGGTTGACAACAGTTGGGTTGCTAAGGAAATTCTGCGTTGGCAGAGTGTGGTGGTGGCGTCCCCGAAGTTGTTAAAACAACAGCGAAAACCTCAAAAGATCACTGATTTAAAATACCTGCCCTGCATCAATAGCTTTACCGCGATAAATGGTATGCCTTGGGTGTTTAAAAACAGTTTAGGAGGTTTTGTTACCCAACGGGTTCGCTCTGCTTTCAAAGTTAATAGTGGGCAAATTGCCAAGCAGGCAACTTTACAAGGCTTGGGCCTTGCAATTCTTCCCCTTGAATTTTGCCAAGCTGAAATCGAATCAGGTGAATTAGAAAAAGTGATACTGGAACATGAGCCCGAAGACTTAGTTCTCTACGTTTTTTATCCGTCGAGAAAGCACCTAGCTAAAAAAATCCCAAGCTTTATTCAACATTTACAACGCTTTGCAATACATGAAATGAATAATCCAGAGCACTCGCAAGGTGATGAATCATCTAAATAGCGCGGCTTGTCCGTACTCCTTAAAAGGTATGCTGTTGAGTCAGCTAGCTATTTTTTAAGGCGAGCAATGGTTTGTGTTCCTAAGAAGACTAGCAAGAAAGGCAGTGTGATATAGCTAAGTAGCAGTCCAATGCAACAAGGTGTACAAAGTAATTCAGGCAAATTGAAACGCGAGATGACGGCGTCGCCTATTATGGTAATAAGGTCAAATACAAACACGGATGAACACACTGAGAGCAACAAAGGGCAAACGACGGGGTCTGCAAGTTTGAGGGGACATTTACCCATTTCATTTAACACAAGACTAGTCATAGACAAGCCGAAAAATACGATTGCAAATACGTTCATAAGTTAGCCAACTTTTTTATTGAGTATAGGGCAAATACGAAAGATGCAATGAGTTTCTAAGTTGCTACCCCTATACCTAATGAAGTTTAACTGAAGGTCTAACAGCCCCCCAGTGCTGAAACCATTCGCGCCGTTTTTTCACCACTCAGATTTTTTCCAAACCATTCACGCCATGGAATTGCAGTTTACTCCCCATAACTACCGTTTATCACATTGTCCAAAACTGGAACTCTAAGTTGTTTAACTTGTACTCATTCCAAACAGTTAGGACAGGACAAGATTATGAAAAACGGTATTTCGACAGTATGTAAATCAGTGATTGCTTCAATGCTTTTTTGTGGTTCGGTAATGGCGACGCCAAGTGAAGCTTTAATCAATGATTACAATCTTGCGGCGCAGGGCGACGAAGACAAAGTAGAACAAGTTCATCAGGCACTGAGTCAGCTGATTAACGAAGAAGGTGCTGAGCCGTTAAGCCTAGTTTATCTAGGCAGTACAGAAACCCTAATGGGCCGTGACGCGTTTCTTCCTTGGAACAAAATGAAGTACACGGAACAAGGTCTGGCGACGATTGCAAAAGGCTTAGCGTTGTTGGAAAGCCAACCAAGTGATGCTCCTCAGGAGATCCGCCAAGGCATGCAAGAACATCTGTTAGCAGAAGCACTGGCTGCAGCGACGTACACAGCACTGCCAGACATGTTTAACCACTTTGAACGCGGTTATGACTTGTTCCTTGAACTCTTGGCTAAGCCTGAAATGAAAGCGCAGCATTTCCAAGCAACGTCATGGATTTATTTCTACGCCATCGAAGCATCTCTAAGAGCTGAAGATAAAGAACAAGGTCTGAAATGGCTGGAAGAGATGAAGCAACTAGGCAGTGACAACCCAATGACGATTCAAGCTCAAGCGCTATTGGATAAAGCAGCTTAAGGTGGCGTTATGATTAAGTTTACTAACATCGAAAAGCAGTATCAGCTAGGTGGCCAATCTGTTCACGCCCTACGAGGCGTGAATGGACAAATCGAAAATGGCGAAATGGTAGCGCTTTGTGGTCCTTCTGGTTCCGGTAAAAGTACACTACTTAACATTCTTGGTTTATTAGATATGGAGTATCAAGGAGAGGTGACGTTCGATGGTGTTCCTACACCAAAAACACCATTTGAAGCGGCGTCTATGCGTCGTACCAATCTGGGTTTTGTATTTCAGAGATTTAACTTAATTCCAGTGATGTCTGCCTTGGAAAATGTAGCTTACCCACTGATGTTAAACGGATTTAATCAAACTGAACAGAAAAACAGAGCTAAAGAGATCCTTTGCCGAGTGGGGCTGGAAGAGTATATCAATCATCGGCCAGATCGTTTGTCTGGTGGTCAGCAACAACGAGTGGCGATTGCTAGAGCGCTTATTCACAACCCTAAACTGGTTATCGCGGACGAACCCACCGCTAGCTTGGACAGCCAAACCGCAAATCTTGTTATCGACCTTATGAAAGAGCTAGGCCACGAGATGGGAACGACATTTGTTGTTGCCACACATGATCACCGTATGGCAACTCGCTGTGATCGCTCAATCAACTTGGTGGATGGTCAGTTAGTTAAGGAGACGATTCAATGGGCAAGCTAATACCTCAATCGGTAAAAATCGCTTTTTTAAATCTCAGTCGAAATGGCCGTCGGAGCGCACTCTCTATTGCCATCGTAGCCATTGCTGTATTTGCGCTGACCAGCGCAGGTGGATTTGGTTTGTATACCTACCAATCGCTAGAAGAATCGACAGCTCGCGATGTTGGCCACTTAACGCTTCACAAACATGGTTACTTCGAACAAGACGAAGAGATGCCGCTCTCGAACGGTCTAGCTGATGCAGAGCAAATTGTTCGCAAACTGATCTCTTTAAAAGAAGTTCGTGGTGTTCAGCCCAAAATTGAGTTCAACGGTCTTATCTCAAACGGAAGTAAATCGACCATTTTTATGGGCAAAGGGGTCAACGACCGCGAATTTGATATGAAAGGGCCGTTTTTAGATGTAAGAGAAGGCAAAACGCTCTCTAGTACAAGCAGTACTAGGTACAATCCAGATGAACCAGAAGTCATGTTAGCTAAAGATTTGGCGAAAAACTTGAACGTTACGATTGGCGACTGGATCACGATTTTAGCGACCACGAGCGAGGGCGCGTTAAACGCTCTGGACTTCAAAGTGAGAGGCATCTATTCGACGGGAATGCCTGAGCTTGATAAACGCGAACTCTATCTTCATATCGACTCGGCAAAAGAGATGTTGGTTAGCGATAAAGTCAGCACTTTGTCGGTATTCTTGCTAGATACGGATCAGACGGAATCGATGACTGCAAAGGTGCGAAGTCTATTAGAACAAATGGGTTTAGCAGAAGTGGTTGAGGTAACACCTTGGCAAGAGCGCGCTTTCTACTACGAAAAGGTAAAAGATCTCTACAACCGCATCTTTGGAATTTTGGGTCTAGTGATGGGTTTGGTGGTGTTTGTTTCTCTATTTAACACCTTAACGATGTCTGTGACTGAGCGCACCAGAGAAATAGGCACCTTATCGGCATTGGGCACTTACCCTAATGAAATCATTGCTGGCTTTGTGCGCGAATCTAGCCTAATGGCCTTGATAGGGGCTGTGATTGGCGGTGTGCTAACGGCATTAACCAGCGTGGCATTAATGGTGTTCGATGTTCAAATGCCACCTCCTCCAGGAAGTACTGAAGGGTATCCACTAAATATCTACTTCTCACCAGAACTGTTTATGTACACCACATTCGGCGTGGTCTTAATTTGCCTACTTGCCGGCTGGTTTTCAGCGCGCAAAGGGGTGAACAAACCAATTACAGAGGCACTGATTTATGTTTAAAACACTTCTAATTTGGGCAGCAAGTGCAACACTTTCTTTCGCTTACGCTGCCAATGTTGAGCAGATGCTATTCAACGCCGATCAATTTAGGTTGGGGGAAGACACGGCAAAAGTGGTTTCTACCGTCAAGCTCTTTGAAAATGGCGAGCTTGAAAAGTCCAATGAATACCATGTTTATACCCGTGAAAACCGCGAGTCTTTAGTGTTGTTTAAGTCTAAAACCGAAGCAGGACAAAAAATGTTGATGTTGGGCGACAACTATTGGCTAGTTATGCCCAAGAGCCGCCGTCCAATCCGTATCACGCCAATGCAGAAGCTGCTGGGAGAAGCCTCAGTGGGTGACATCTCTACACTGACTTGGAGTGAAGACTACAATGGTACTTTTATTGCTGAAACGGCAATCAGCGTAGGCAGTCAAACGGTTTTAACCAATCAATTAGAATTGAAAGCGAAAACCAGTGGTGCCAGCTATCAAACCATTACTTTGTGGTTAGATAGGAACAATGACTTTCCGGTTAAAGCGGATCTTTATTTGCGCTCTGGGAAGCTTGCTAAACAGGCGGTATTTACCTCTGGTCTGCGCAACAATCAAACTCATGTGATTGCGATGACACTGTTAGATCAGATCCAGCCAGCGAAGAAAACCGTGATTGAGTATCAGAGTGTTGAGGCGTATAAACTGGACGACAAGTTTTACAACCCTTCGTACCTAACTCGAAACAGTGAGTTAGGTCTATGAAACGCTTGCTCCCTTTACTGTTAGTCACGACCACAGGACTTAGTGCTAATGAGTTGTCTACCAATTGGGATATGACACTTAGCGCGAGTCATCAAACTTATCGCTCGTCACCGTGGAGTGGCGAGCCAGTTGAGTCGGAGTCACAATCGCTGGACGCCGTGATCGATGTAGAAGTTAACTGGAAGGAGTGGACGGCGTTAATCGCAGCCAAAGGTGAAAACCTTATCAGCAATAAGTATGGTGCAGAGTACAAAGGGGAGCTGGTAATTCAGGAGTTGTTTTATCAGAATTGGCTAGACATTGGTGATTACTCAATTGATTACACCATTGGTAAGGTGCGTTTAGATTGGGGTGTTGGCTACGGTTATCGCCCTTTAGATATCTTTAAACCTTATCGCCGAAATCCCGTTGGCGTACAAGTAGAAGAGGGGGCGGGAACTCTTCTCGCTTCATACTTCTCAGCCGACGCGGAGTGGAGTGTGGTTTACACAGATTCAAGCTGGGTAGATCAGCAAGCGAGTGAGCTTTCGCAAGCAACTCAACAGCAAGGCATCGGCTTAAGACGCTACGCCTTGATGGGAGACTACGAATGGCAATGGGTCGCCTATTACGACGATGTACGACATGGGCTTGTTGGTAGCACCTTAGTTGGGGTACTTGGTAGCACAACCGCTTTTCATCTTTCTGGTTTGTATCAGCGCCACTATCAAGCGTTTGAAATTCAAGACAGTTATTCTCCTGTTAGTCTGCAACAGAGCGACCACGGCTACCAAGCGCTAGCTGGTGTAAACTGGTCTAGTGCGTCTGGGCAAACGGTAATTGCAGAATACTGGTTTGACAGTCGCAGTTGGGACAAGAATGACTGGGATAAGGCAAGGCAACGTGCTCAGACCCTAAGAACGTCGCCAGTGACTAGCCGGTTGGCAAGCTCCTATGCGAGAGGTTACGGAAATTACAATCTTGTTCAGCATAACTTGTTGGTCCATTGGACCTTGGATAGCAGTGCATGGAGTCAATGGGACTGGAGTAAGTCTTACCTTTGGTTATCGGATGTAACCCCTACCCTAGATGTGATGATTTCCCCGCAGGATGGCGGAGTGTCTGTCACTCAATGGTTAAAATACAACAGTTACGACAGTGGTGATGCATCGTTAGAAATGGAAGTTGCAGCACGATTTTACGGCGGAAACTCAGAATCTGCTTACTCAAGCATTGGAGATAAGTATATGATTCTTTTTAATATAAAAGGAAAATTCTGATGGAACCTTTAAATAGAAGTTTGAAAGTCGCGGGCAGAAGCCTGTTCTTTACTACCATTTTCTGCTTAATCATTTCAGTGATCACCAAAATGATTTGGAGTGGAGCTTGGTTTCATCACATTGTGATCAGTTTAGGGTACGGCTACAGCGCTGTTGCATCTGCGCACCTGTTGATGTTGTGCTTCCCCAATATCACGTTGAGGCAACTCAATTTACTTTCCGTAGCGGGGGCTATGACGTTAGGGACGGGGAATGCGTATTTTTGGCTAAACCGCTTTGATCAGTTTAATGGATTTTCAGATCTTCAATCCGTGATAATCTTGGGTTTCATATTTACGTTAGCGTGCTTTTTTTACTTTTATGCTCACGAGCAAAAATTAGTAGCAGAAAAACAGCTCGAAGTGTCGAAGCGCAAACAGGCTGACCAAGAAAAAACACTGCTTCTAAGCAAGTTAAACCAACTACAGAGTCAAATTGAACCACACTTCTTGTTTAATACACTAGCCAACATAAGCGTATTGATCGAAACCGATCCCGACTCAGCAAAAAAGATGCTGCAAAAGCTGACAGACCTACTGCGTGCCACGCTGAACAAAAGTCGTTCCAATTTGGTGACGCTGCAAGACGAACTCGATTTGGTCGAGGCTTATCTGGGCATCCAACAAGTGAGATTAAGCGAACGACTTAGTTATCAAATCGATACCGATGTAGATAATACCGACGTTATGTTACCACCACTGCTGCTTCAGCCGCTGGTGGAGAATGCCGTTCAGCACGGCGTAGAGCCAAGTGCGAAACCCGGGCATATTAGTGTTTCCGTAAAAGGTGATGAGCAGGCGTTGCAAATTGTAGTAGCAGACACTGGGGTTGGGTTTAATTGCGCCTATTCGACAAAGGGAAATGGTGTGGCGTTAGACAACATTCGCCAACGATTAAAAACCCTATTTGATGGACAAGCAGAGTTAGAGCTAAAAGAGGGATGTGGCACTGGAGTAGTCAGTGAAATTACCATTAATGCACAAGCGCTGAAAACACTAAAAACTAACAATGGAATGTAGTATGAAACGAGTAACCGCTATTATTGCCGATGATGAACCCTTGTTGCGTCATCACTTAAACAAGCAGTTGGCCGATGCTTGGCCTGAGCTTGAGGTTGTTGGATTAGCGGGAAATGGCGGGCAAGCCTTGGCAATGATCACCTGCGAAGAGCCAGACATTGCTTTTCTCGATATTCGAATGCCGGAGCTCGACGGTATGTCGCTTGCCACTGAGTTGCAAAAGCTTCCTAACCCACCTCTGATTGTCTTTATCACTGCGTTTGATGAATATGCGGTGAAGGCTTTTGAAAACAACGCAATAGACTATTTGCTTAAACCCCTTTCCGACAAGCGTTTGGACGCGTGCATTGCGAAAATTAAAAGCCGTCTAGATCAAACAGAAGAAAACACCGACCTCGGCAAATTGCTTGAAACGTTAAATCAGGTTAATTCAAGTAAAGCCCCTGAGTACCTTAAGTGGATACGAGTCAGCAAGGGTGACGATATTCTTTTGGTCTCTGTTGACGATGTGCTTTACTTCAAGGCAGAGGACAAATACGTCTCTTTGTTTAAATCCGGAATTCACGGTAAAGAAGAGTTTCTTCTTCGCACGTCACTCAAGGATTTGATGACTCAACTGGATCCTGAGCAATTCTGGCAGATACACCGTTCAACGTTAGTGAATGTCTCTGCCATCTCTAAAGTGAAAAAAGAGCTCACCGGCAAAATGTCTTTGATTATCGGAGAAGAAAAGCTACCTATAAGCCGAGCAATGCAATCCAAGTTTAACCATCACTGGTAAACTCTTACTTGCTCTAACTGAGGCGCTACCAAGTTGTTGCCCAGTTTGAGCAACTCTTCCGGTTTGACGGGGTAAGAGTAGTAGAAGCCTTGGATGTATTTTACTCCTAGCTTTTTCAGTTGAACAAGCTGCTCTTCGGTTTCTACGCCTTCAGCTATGATCTTCATTCCCAGTTCTTTGCCTAGCTGTATCATTGATGCGAGTACCGGCGTGATTGAGGCGTCTGAATGTAGCGCCTTGATAAATACTTTGTCTATTTTCATCACATGAAACGAGTGCAAACGAATAAAGTTTAATCCTGAATAGCCAGTTCCGAAGTCGTCAATGGCAATTTTGAACCCCAAATCATTAAGCTCCCTTAACGCTCTTAATGCGGTATCCAGTTGACGCGGAGAGAAGTGAATATCTTCGGTGATTTCCAACAAGAGCTGTTTAACCACGGTCGGGTGTTTAAAAGCATAGCCGCGGAGGTAGTCCATAAACTCAGGAGAAAGCACGAGGGAACGGCTTAGGTTAATACTGATATACTTCCCTTTTATCTGCGCTTGGTTGATGTAAATAAACTCAGTGACTTTCTGGATAGTTCTTTCAGTGATCTGATCAATTACCCCCAGTTTTTCAGCCAATGGAATAAAAATCTCAGGAGAGATTTGACCTTGAGTAGGGTGATTCCACCTGACCAAAGCTTCACTTCCGGCAAGTGCATGAGTATCTGAATCTATGATGGGTTGCAGGTAGAGATCAATTTGGTCTTGCTCAATAGCACTCAACAAAGAGAACTCCATCGATCGCTTTGCAAGAGTCTTATACCGCACTAACAAGTAAAACAGCGAGAGTAAGCTAGCGAGAATAATGGTTTGCCAAATATTATTAGTGGCATAGTGTTGGTAGGTTGCTGCGTTTAAATACAGAGTTACTGCTATAGGATAGTTTTCAGAGGTGAATGCCTGCTGGGAAAACCCGCTTTGGTCGGTGCCAGCTTCTGTTGCGATGACCCGATTGAGTACTTCAATTTTGTACCCGTAGTGACGCTCTGTGAGAGCAGGGACAATTAAGTCGACAAATTGTTGAATAGGAAGCGTCGCATACGCACCGGAGTCGTTTCCATTTTGCGCAAAGATACTCAGTGCTTGAATTTTTTGTGCGGGATGTGCCAGTGAAACCGTACTTAGCCCAGTGGAGTCTTGCAGACGTTGGTGTAAATCTTTTGGAATTGCTCTAGGGGTGTTATCACCATTACTACTGCAATAGACACGACCGTTTTTAAACAGCCCGACTTCTTTGACCATATGAGAATCAAAGATAAATGAACGCAAACCAGTGACATCTAGGGGACTACATTGATTGGAATATTGAGTCTCTAGCCTTAATAGGTCTTTGGATTTTTGTGTTAGGTAAGTTTCCAAAGTTTGGACCGATGATTGGCCGTGACGTTGAACGCTTTTCTCAGTAAAAAAGATATTGGCGACAAAAGAGAGCACAAACACGGCTGAGAAAATCAACACAACGGGAAGCAAGTTTGGCAAATAGCCAAAAGCTTCATTCATTGAAGGAAACCTTCTACTCACTCTATTCATTGCATTCAACATATCGTTAGCCAACGCGGATCTGAACACTATAGGCAGATCCCTCAAAAATTCTTGCTTTTCATTAGGTTGTTAGAAAACAGTCACGATATCTGTTTTATTTGCAAAATAAAGTCTCAAAAATGAGACGTCTCGTATATGAGACAAACTTGGAAGAGATAGTAGTTGCTTGTGTTGAAGTGTTGGTAACAGTTTGTTTTAGAGAGTAAAAGCCCGCAGTGCGGGCTGAGATTATTCACCGTTTTGATATCTAGCAACAAAGGATTCGGCGGCGGACTCAACAGCAAGTCTGACCGCTGGTTCAGTGGGAGGGGGAAGGTGACCTAATAGCTGAGGCCAAAACACAACGGCTTTTATGCTGCCGATGTATTGCTCGATAGCGAGTGCCACATCATCAACGGTGAGTACCCCAGCTTCTATGCCTTCTTGAACCCAACATTTCAGTCCGTATGAGTCTTCAATACTTGCAAACCTCGCCATCAAAACTTTCGAGCTCTCAGGGCATTTCATGCACTCGGTCATTACCAAGCGGGCCATCATCTGAAAATCGCTTGTCGTCATATAAGCCATTTGGCGAACCGTAAAAGCCACCAACTGCTCTAGCACTGACACAGAAGGTTCAAATTGAAGTCTACATTGGTCATCAAAGCGACATATTAGCTTGTCTACAATGACTTCAAACAGGGCTTCTTTGTTTGGGTAGTACTTGTAGAGTGTGCGTTTGGATACGCCTGCTTGTTTGGAAATACCTTCCATGCTCGCTTGCTCGAAGCCTTTTTGAGAAAAAACTTCTATGGCAGAACGGATGATATCTTCTTGTTTTATATCACTTACTTTAACCATTTAAATGTCCGTTAGATAGAAAAGTAAACGATGGTGTTTACTTTTGGTTCTATTATTACTAAAGTATACACCATCGTTTACTTTTCTGGATAGCACATAGGTCATGAAAATGAGTAATACTCTAAAAGCTTCAATCCTCTCTGTTGTGGGAGTCATGGGTGCCCACCAATGGTCGAGAGCCGATACCGGCAATGAACTAACGAAAAGTGAAGCGATACGGCAAGAACGGATCGCTCAATCTGAACAGTTTTCCGGCAATAAAGCGATCACCAGAATGCCAAGTGTTGATACCAATGAAAGCATGACAACCGTGTTGTGGAAGTTTGTATCACAACGAGGTGAACTGAAACCTTCCAAGCCTTTACCATATCAGCCAATCAACCCAGTTGCGTTAGAGCAGCGCTCTGAGGCTCTAAGGGTGACGTGGCTCGGGCATTCAAGCCTGTTTGTTGAAATGGCCAATAAACGATTGTTGATTGATCCCGTTTTTGAATATGCGTCTCCTTGGATCGCTCAAAGACTGTTTTTGAGAAATGTGTCCGCGCCAATTGCCCGAGAAGATTTGCCATTACCAGATGCTATTGTGATTTCGCATGACCATTATGACCACCTTGAAGAGAGCACTGCTCGCTATTTCGCGGCGAAAGGCGTTGAGTTTTACGTTCCACTAGGCGTTGGTCGCCACCTTGAAAACTGGGGCGTGGCCCCGCAACAGATAAAAGAGTTTGATTGGTGGGAGTCGGCGAATGTCGACGGTGTAGAACTAACGGCCACACCAGCTAATCACAACTCTGGCCGAAAAGGTTTTGACGCCAATACTACGCTTTGGTGTTCTTGGGTTATTCGCAGTGATAAGCACAGCGTGTTTTACAGTGGTGACACCGCTTATGACACTCACTTTAAGCAAATCGGTGATAAGTTTGGTTCCTTTGACTTGGCCTTTATTGAAGTGGCGGCCAATGTTAAAGAAGGCAAAGGTTATCCAGTAGAAAATTGGGGACATATGCAAGCAAAACACACCATGCAGGCTTATGTTGATCTAAACGCTGATATGTTGTTTCCCGTACATTGGTCGACATACGAGCTGTTTGCTCACCGCTGGGATGAACCTATCAACGATTTGATTGCTGAATCAGAGAAAACAGGCGCTCATTTAGTCACTCCAATGGTGGGAGAAACCATTGACTATAAAAATGATATTAACACGACATTTTGGTGGAAAACGCCAGAGATAAAACTGGCATCAGCTCAGCTTGGTTACCAGAATTAGAGTTTAAATCGGCATATAAATTAGAACGTTATACTCAATAACATATAAAAATGCCCCGCTTAGCCTTGTGAAAGGAAGCGGGGCTATCTTTTCTATATTAAATTCGTATACTGACAAAAAAGAGAAAATATTTGAACTCCATCACATCCCCAGTGGTATCGGAGTGTCGTCAATGTCAGTAAGGAGTGGTTTAAGATGGAAAGTGAATCCAGTTTGTTTAAATGGCAACGAATCCAACGGTTTAATTTTTCGGTGTGGACGGTCTTAGGTGGCGTTCTACTTGCCCGAACCAGCTACTTTATGGCTTGGCCCTTTTTGATAGTGTTTCTGTATCAAGATTATGGTATTTCTGCGATAGACGTGGGTGCAATGCTAGCGACTTCGGCCTTGGTTGGGTCTGTCGCCGGTTTGTACACTGGGTACCTCTCTGACCGTTTTGGCCGCAAAGTGGTGATGATGGCGGGAGTCTTGATTGCGATACTGGCATACTCTGGCATTGCCATGGCGAACCAAGCATGGCAGTTTTTTGTTCTTATTGTGATGAGCGGCTTGATGAGGCCGATGATCGAAGCGCCTTCTAAAGCGGTAATAGGTGACAATTTACAAAACCTAACCGACCGAGAACTCGCGCTCAATATTCGCTATTTTCTATTGAACTTAGGTGGTGCTTTTGGCCCGCTTATAGGTGTAACTTTAGCATTGAGTGCGCCCCAAGATCTGTTTTATATAACGGGTGTAACTTATGTTATCTACGGTATTTGGCTGTTCTTTGGCATCGAGCGCAGAGGGAAGTTCAAAAAGCCAGACCTATCTCAATTGCCCAATTTTAGAGCGACGCTAAATGTCATCCGCAAAGATAGGGTGTTTATGCTGTTGATGGTGGCAAACTTCATCATGATGTTTGTTTACGCGCAGTTAGATTCATCAATTCCGCAGGTGATTGTACGTTCAACGGGTGACGAAGCAGCATCGATTATCGCGGGACTAGTGCTGGTGAACACGCTGACCATTATTGTGTTCCAGTTCCCGATGTTAAAGCTTTTGGAGAAAGTCCCTCTATTTACACGTACCCGAATAGGGATGCTTTTGATGGGTGCGGCTCAGGTTGGTTTTATGCTCACACCGGTTGACTGGCCTATTGGCTGGGGGATCGCATGTTTTGTTTTAAGCCTAGGAGAAGTGATTGCGTTTCCGACCTTAAATGTTCAAATAGATAGACTTGCTCCTGCCCACTTAAGAGGCTCTTATTTTGGTGCTGCAGCCCTTTATTCCTTGGGTTTTGCCGCTGCTCCATTATTGGGGGGGATCGTGATCGAAAGCTTAAACGCCAACTGGCTATTTGGTAGTTGTGTACTTCTCTGTGCCGTGATGGCGATCTTGTACAAAGCAGCAGAAGCGACGGAAGATACAGTGGAAAGAGAGACAGCAAATCAAAACTAGTTTGCAAGGCTGACGTTACTTGTGGCGGATGAAAAAGTAGAAAAGACGCAATGTCTCTTCTACTTTTTTTTAAAGGGTTAGGAAAGGATCTGTGGTTCTGCTTGTGAAGCGACTTGCGGATCCAGTTTTATAGTCTGGGTAGGGTAGGCAATATCCGCATCATGTTGGTGAATAATGGTCATAATTTTCAGCAACACATCTTGTTTTACTTCGTGATAGCGAATCCAGTTTACTGTTTTGGTAAAGGTGTAAACCATCAGATCTAGTGATGAAGGACCAAATCCGTTGAAATTTACAATCAAGGTTTGTCTAGTATCTATGTCGGGATGCTCGGACAACATCGCCTTGATGTCATCGACTAAGGTTTCTACTTTTGCTGCATCGTCATAGCGCACCCCTATGGTTTCGTAGATACGACGATTGAGCATTCTGGAAGGGTTTTCGACTACAATATTGCTAAAAACAGAGTTGGGAACGTATAACGGTCGTTTGTCAAAAGTACGAATGATGGTCATGCGCCAGCCGATTCTCTCTACCGTACCCTCAATCTGCCTGTCAGGGGAGCGCACCCAGTCACCGACTTTAAACGGGCGATCAAAGTAAATCATCATACCGCCAAAAAAGTTAGACAGTAGGTCTTTTGCTGCCAAACCGACAATTAAACCACTGACACCACCAAAGGTCAGTAAGCCCGATAAACTCAATCCAAAGGCTTGCATAACGCTCAGCATACCGATAGCGGTAAAGAATAGTCTGGCTACTTTGGCAATGGCTTGAACGGTGGTTTCATCTCGCTTCTTTTCACTTAAAACATAGTGTTCGATGTTTTCGATAAGCCGCATCATGATCCAAATAAAAATACCAATAATGAGGATCGTTTTTAAGGTGCTTAACCAGTTGAGTTCATCGCCCATCTGTTGCTGAAGTAAATAGCCAATAGAAATCGTTGCGGGCCAACACCAAATCAAAGTACTGATCGGGGTTTTTAGTGCAGCGAGAATGAGATCGTCCCACTTAAAGGGGGTTTTCTGGGTTAGGATTTCTAATCGGTTATAAACAATGCGCCAGAGTACCCATGCGAAAAAACTCGCAGCGGTTATAAACAAAACATTGGTATCCCAGCGCTGGATAAATTCAGTCAGTGAGGTTAGCCATTCATTCATCGAAATATTCTGTAATTTAGTTTAGGAGCGAAATACAACCCTACGCGACTCTTAACCAGAGATCTAGTGAGATTGGCTCAGAGTAACTTTTTGATATTGCGGCGATATCAATTTCGGTCAGAATTTTGTCAGAGCGGGTATTTACCATTTGAATAACAGTTTAGACAGGCGCACAATTTTGAGCACTCTGTAAGGTCATTTCGGTGACAAGCATCGAGATATTTCCTATGGTGGATGCACTCTTATTGTTACGCGATCGTTTTGATTGAGAGACAGAAAAAGAAGGGGTCAATAATGAAACCAGAGAGAAGACAATTTGCCGTAATCGGTTTAGGGCGTTTTGGGCTTACAGTGTGTCACGAACTGGTGGATGCGGGGGCTCAGGTATTAGCGATTGATATCGACGAAGATAAAGTTCGCGAGGCTATGGGGTTTGCAACTCAAGCATTAGTTGCAAACTGCACCAGTGAAGAAGTGGTCGAAGAGCTAAAACTAGGCGATTACGATATGGTTATGGTCTCTATCGGCACTGATGTCAACGCAAGTATCTTGACTACCTTGATAGCAAAGGAGTCAGGTGCAAAGTCGGTCTGGGTAAAAGCCAACGACAAACATCACGTCAAAATCCTGCAAAAAATCGGTGCCGACCACATTATTTTACCTGAGCGAGATATGGGAATGCGTGTCGCGAGGAAAATGCTAGACAAGCAAGTACTGGAGTTTCATCAACTTGGTTCTGGTGTTGCTATGACGGAAATTGTTATCAGTGCGGCGCAAATGGGAAAAACATTGGGCGAACTGTCACTTTGTAAAAACCGCGATTTGAGCTACTCGGATTTAAACGCGGACCGGAAATAGAGAGTGTACCTGATATGAGCAGGACATTAGAGATTGGTGATGTTTTGATTGTTGCGGGGCCACAACTAACTCTGTCTCAGACGTTAAAGCAGTTGTAGTTATGTTTTCTAACTTTGCTTCCGTTTACGCCTTAAAGCTAGAGGGCAAAAGTAAGAAAGGCTCTGAGCCGCGGATTATCTTGCTCAGTTTTCTCGCCGTTCTTCTTCCTGCCTCGGTGTTACTGACACTGCCTGTATTTTCAGTCACTGGGCTGAGCATCACTGATGCGCTTTTTACTGCGACATCTGCCATTAGTGTAACGGGATTAGGAGTTGTCGATACTGGGAAGCACTTCACCTTTGCCGGTCAACTGTTATTGATGCTTTTAATGCAAGTGGGTGGGCTTGGACAAATGACATTGTCCGCTGTGCTGCTTTATTTGTTTGGAGTAAAACTCTCTCTTCGTCAGCAAGCTTTAACCAAAGGCGCTTTGGGGCAAGATGTCAGGATCAATCTTCGAAGCTTAGTAAAAAAAATCATCTTATTTGCAGTGATTGCCGAAACGATTGGTGTGGTGATATTGGCGATTCAGTGGGTTCCAGAGATGGGGTGGCAGCAGGGCTATTTTACGCAACATTCCACGCGGTTTCTGCGTTCAACAATGCTGGGTTTTCACTGTTTTCAAACAGTATGATGAATTTTGCTGACTCTGGTCTGGTGATATTTGCGCTTTCCGCGCTGTTTATCATGGGAGGACTTGGCTTTACTGTGGTTGGTGATGTTGCCATAAACTGGCGCAGGGGGGTCAAAAGTTTACAACTGCACAGCAAAATCATGTTGGTGGGTACACCCGCTTTACTGCTTGCGGGTACCTTGTTCGTTTACCTATTAGAACGCAGCAATGTTGAGACATTGGGCTCACTGGATGCTAGTGGACAATGGCTAGCGGCATTCTTTCAGTCGGCCAGTGCGAGGACGGCTGGCTTTAACAGTGTCGATTTAGCTCAATTTACCCAACCTACGCTGTTAATTATGATCGTTTTAATGTTGATCGGTGCGGGTTCAACCTCTACTGGTGGCGGGATTAAAGTCTCGACGTTTGCAGTGGCATTTGTGGCCACGTGGGCATTTTTACGCCAGAAGAAGCACGTAGTGATGTTTCAACGCAGTGTAAGCTGGGAGACAGTGACTAAATCACTGGCGATCATTGTCGTGAGTGGGGCGGTGTTAACCATTGCCATGTTTGTACTAATGATCAGTGAAAACGCACCATTCGAAAAAGTGGTGTTTGAAACTATTTCGGCATTTGCAACGGTTGGCCTCACCGTGGGACTGACTGAGCAGCTTTCGGAAGTAGGGAAGTATGTGATGATTGTGGTAATGATAATCGGGCGAATAGGCCCTTTGACATTGGCTTATATGCTTGCTCGACCGGAACCGTCGATCATTAAATATCCGCGAGATTCAGTGTTAACGGGCTGATTACTTCTCTTTAAAGTGCTGAGACAGAACAGCTCTGCGATTATTCGCAGAGCCAGAGCCTTCCATATCCACCGTGTGTTCATAGCCTTGCTTAATAAAGCGCTGAAGTGGCATTTTAGGGTTTACTCGTTTGAGTTGTGGCGATTCAAATGTACCGGAAAGTTGGTATATCGCTATCCCATTTCCCGTCTGAATTGTTATCTCTTGACCGTTAAAGTCAAACTGAGTGGTGACAAATCGTCCATTGCGCCACACGCCGTTTGCGTTGAGGGTGAGCACTTCGGTGTTGTATTTGGGGGTCCCGATTTCTATCCATTTTCCGTACACATGCCTTGGGTGCACGTAATCTTGATAACTGAAATAGAGTAGAAGAGAGAAGCCAACGGCTAAAAGGGCGAAAGCGGTAGAAAAGGCATACTTATAAAAAGTGATTCTCGTCATCAGCGAATGCCTTTTCACATTGGTTTTAAACTTGCCTTGGCTCGCCATCATATTAAGTACTACCTAAACTACATCATTTGTGCATTGTAGGTTGCTGTAGAACTGAAATGATTGCAATCCTCTAATAATAAAGTTTGATCTTGTGCCAAAAGTTATGAAAGTCAATGCTTTATAGATAAGCCAGTACGAGACTTCTTACATCAACTTTCGCATTAAGCCTAGATGCTAATAAGTATAGCCCACCTATTTTTCGGTGTAGAAAAAGCGCATCAGCTGGCGGTGTGTGCCAATAGTTCTGCTCAAAGCTAAGAATTCGTCCTGCCTCGCGTAAACGAGTGGCTAAGTCACTGTTGCCAAAATCGTATTGCCCATTGTGAAGCATAGGCTCACAAGCCATATAAACAAGATCCAAAATGGCCTTTTTCTGCTCACTTAATATCTGCTGATTAAAAAAGCCGATCGTGGAGAGTGCCTTTTCTAAGCCCTGCATATCTTGATTGATCACGGACTGAAAAGCGCGACGATAGCCATCGCTAAATGAGGTTTTGTATTCTCTCGTTGCCCCAAAGTCGAGTAAAACGATTTTGCCCGTATCCGTGTTGTAGAGATAGTTGGCAAAGTTGGGATCCGTCTGTACTAGCTTGAACTCAAATAATTCTTTAAAGAGCAAATTTAACAGCTGAGTCATAACATGGTTTCTAGTTGATAATTCGCATCGCTGGATAGATTCTATCGGGATCCCTTCGACCAAACTCATGGTTAGTACGGTGTCACTAGAAAGATCTAAGTGCGGTTTTGGCACAACAAAATGTTCACTGCTGCCCAAGTAAGAGTGAAACTTTTCGAGCATTGCAGCTTCGCGCTGGTAGTTGGCTTCGTCGTGCAACTGATGACGCGCCTCTTCAAGTAACCCCTCTAGGTCAACCCCTTTTGGGATCAAGCCGACGATATTGAGCAAGGTACTTACATTGGTCACGTCACTATCAATGCTGTTTTTTACTCCGGGGTACTGTACTTTTACCGCAACGTTAACTCCGTCATCTGTTATTGCCTTGTGCACTTGACCAATGGACGCACTGGCTATGGGGGCGTAGTTAAATGCCATAAACTGGCTCTTCCACTCTTGCCCCAACCCCTTGCTCATGGTGTCAGTGAGTTGACTAGGGAGCATGGGATTCGCATCGGCTCTTAAACGAGCAAGTATGTCGGCTAACTCTGGGCTAATCAGATCCCCTGAATCCATAGAGATCATTTGACCAATTTTCATAGCCGCGCCCCGTAAGTGGGCCAACTGATTGGTCACTTTTAATATATTGTCGGGTGTAAGGAGCAGGTCCTTTGTATTCGGTTTTTGACCTTTGATTAATTGCTTGGTCCCTTGACTGACTATATTGCCGCCAATTCGAGTGGCAAGGGAGGCGACTTTTCCAAACCTGGACAGCCTATTAGTGGGTATTTTCGATGCTTTGTTTGTCATTGTGATACCGTCTTATCAAACCCCTATCGCGAGTTTAGCCTCATGGTGGCTTAGATAGGAAAGCCCATATTGAAACTGTACCAACGGATCGGTTGATAGTCTCGGAGTAAACATTCTAGTTGAATCATAGAGATGTATACGTTTCTAATCATCATTTATATCAGTTTACCCAGCAAGAATAGTCGTCTGAGTTCCTATTATCCTTGATGAAAAGAAGAAGTTACGGTAAAAGTTGTTGTTTGTTAAAGTTGTTGCGCTGAATTAGCGCGGTATTCAAGGAAGAGTAAAATGATAAAACACAATGTTTATTTTCAAGGTGGCGTACAATCCTTAGGTTTCACACAAAGTCAGGACAACTCAAGTGTTGGTGTTATGGCGCCAGGTGAATACACTTTTGGTACAGAAGCGGCTGAGCGCATGACCGTCGTCAAAGGAGCGTTAACAATTAGGCGCAAATCCGATAGCGACTGGATGACATTTAATAGTGGTGAATCGTTTGAAGTTGAGGCCAACTCATCGTTTGACCTTAAAGTTGAAGCATCCACGGCTTACTTGTGTGAATACTTATAT